>CALUTY010000007.1 GCA_944323825.1 uncultured Bacteroidales bacterium | reverse complement strand
CAAAATTTTCAAGGAACTCATTTTATTTACTGCCAGAGCCGCTTAGGCTCGGCTGATTTTTAACGAACTATTGATTAAGTATGTTACATATTTTGTAAAAGCATCCAAATCTTTGGCTGACATATGGCTCAAATTGGCAGCAACGTTCAAAAACATAGAGGCTTATATTTTATAATGCAAATATCGTCATCATCAGTGCCAGACTACGACACTCTGCAAAAAAATTGCAAATAATTATCCTAATTCCATTTATCTTCTTTTAAAGTCCGTAAAATTTTTTTAGACGCAAAAACTCATAATTGTCATCAATGAGATATTTATCATACTTCTCATTTGGTATAGCTTTTTTATTGTTTTTTTTGCTAAATCTTATTCCACGCAACCCCTTATGTTCTCCGCTTTTAACCAAATCTGACTCCTCTATGAATTCCGATGAAGAAAGCATCCACGCCTTATCCACATATTCAGAATAAAAGATAAACCAATAATCATTCCTGACCTTGTCGTGTTTTATTGCCGGGAAAAATGCACTATTCTGTTCTTTGTACTTGTCATCAATTCCTTCTATTGATCTTGCCTTTACTTGTATTTTAATAAATTTCTCTATTCCTTCAATCTCTATTTTTATAATCGCGTCAATTCCGTCATCATCAACCAATGGTGTATATACATCGAAGCCAGCAAGAAGTAGTTTACTAATAAAATTGTACTCTATCCGTTTCCCAAATGAAGCCCTGTTCCTGAATGTGTTTTTAGTTTCGCTCATTATTTATGTTTTTTAATGTTATTCCTGTTTTCCTGCAAAATTACCGCGCAGGGTGTCATATTGCGGCACTGTGGCCATTCATCTTTGCCGACAGAAAAGCGTGGGCAATCCCGGCGGCTGTTGAGGTCCTGACAAAACCTTTGATGCACGACAGGAATGCCCACGCTATGCGTAAGCAGACTTCATCTTTTGCATCAATTTGAAATTTGTCAGGTTCCAACAGGCAAGATGAAGTGTTGCAGTATTTCTATTTCAACAAATGTAAGAAACAGTTTTGGATTCCGGAAATTTTCTGATGATTATGCCAATCATACCGGCTTTTCAATTAATCAAAAAAGAGTTTTCCGGAACAATACGGAATTTTGAGGGAAGATCATTGTTCGAATAGACTCCTACGACATCCCTGAACTCTTTTTCCGGATCTATCGCCGGATTTTTCGTAAACCTGTTCCCGGTGACGGTCAAATCTTTGATGCGGTCAAGTCCCCAACTCTTGATTTCTCCGGCATGGCGGACATTCTCCCCTATCTCGATTGCGAGCAGATACCATCTTCCGCGGCCCTCTTTCAGAGCATACGGCATAACGCTGCGTACACGCGAGACCGCATTGTTGAATTTCACATACGTGAATTCCACTACCAGACTTCGCTTGATAGCATGAATCAATGGCGACAGGTGTTCAGTACCACGTGGCTTCCTCCTTTCCGGAAAGACGATTGAAGACAGTTCTTCCCTGGCATGAAGAGATGTAATGAGGTCGTATTGTTCCAATATCCTTTCGATGTCGGAGACCTGATCTTCGTCCTCAGGTATATAGTAGCCGTTTTCAGTCCTGGAGTATTCTATGCTGATACCCAGCCCCGAGCGGATTTCCTTCAGGTCTCGCAGAATCGTTCTTCTGGAAATGCCGATATCTTCAGTATCATCAAAATATACAAGTCCGTCCTCAACTTCGCGGATAAGTTCCGGAAGCGAAATATACCGGTGATTCCGTATCAACCGGATAATCAATAGATACCGTTGGATGTAACCTTGCTTTGACATGACTCATCAATTTACTCTATTTAGTCATGCAAGTTAATATTTTTTCAGAAAAACCTAATCGTCTCCTCCTATATGAAAGGCTCATACGATTTGGCAAGATTGAACATGTGCAGAGCCGTTTCATCCATGCTATGGTCTTGCCGGATTGTCCGGCGCAACCGTTCCGGCAGTATAATAAACGACTGCACCACCACTCCCGTATCGGAACGATGGGGCAAAAGTATAATTGGATTTCGATAAAATTCAACGATTTGCATTTTACTTATGCTATGCTTGAAATCTCATTTTAGCAAGACTTTACCGTAGCACTAATACTGGATTATTCAGAAAAATCTGTTGGTAAGCCAAATCGGATTCTACAGGTTGGCCGTTGAGTATCAGCCAGTCCCTTCTGACGGTAGGGTTGCTAAAGTCAAGCATGACATTCGCCAGTTCCGACTTCGTTACAACATTGCCCAATGTGTCTATTATACTGGCAACCTTGTCATCAACAGCTGATAAGGATTTACGCAAATCAAGCAAGTCTTGTGTGTTCTGGGTTGTTTGCAAAGACAGTTGGAGATATTCCCTCTGTCCCAACAACGGCTGGTTGTCAACAATGTAGTCCTTCATCTGCTTGAAGATGCGAATCAAGGCTTTACTTTGCCTGGTTGCCAGCTCACCTTTCAAGACGGTCATAAGCATATATATTCCTTGCTCCGTAAAGGCGTATGGATTGTATCTGCGACCTCCCCAACTTGAGGTGGAATTTTTGCACCTCAAGATTTCGCACTCCTCATCGGTCAACTGAAACATGAAGTCTTGTTCAAATTTCTCAATATTGTTCTTGACCTGACGATTAAAGTCTTTGGTGCTGTAACCATAGATTTTAGCCAAATCCATATCAAGCATTACTCGAACACCCCGGACATAATATATAAATCCTTTCAGATATTCGGCATTGACTTCTTCTGGGATAATGTCTTTATCCATATTCGTAAACTATTATGCTCGTATTTTCTTTAGTCTGCTTTGGTAAGGAAATTCCGTCATTCATTTATGTGCGTCCGTTCAATACCGCAGTCTTTTATTTTCCCTTTATTCGTGCTGTCGTTCAACTTCTTAATGGCTATCTGCAAGTTACGCACGCTTTTCAGGTCACAGTTCGGCATTTCAGAATGCGTTTCTGACGGGCTTCAAAGCAGAAGCCGTGTCCCATTTCAAGCAGGAAGTTCTGCAGATTGTCAAGTATTGACTGCTCCAAGTCGCTTCCGGTCACCAATGCCCTGTCATTCAGACCAAGGAATTCCAGGGTAACAGGTGTATTTATAACATCTTTAGGCTGCAACTGTGCTGCTTGCTGCTGCACCAATGCAGACATGGCTTCTTTGTTCTGCGACAGTCCGCTGCGCGCATAATATAGGGAGTGTATCTGATGCTCCAGTTCTTTGACAGACCAGCAGCCTCTGATTGTTTCCATTTCATAGAACGCCCTTTTGACAGGGTTGTCGATTTCTGAAATCGTTGTCAGATGCGTAGATGACAACCTGTTGAACAGTCTGTCGGCAGGTATCATCCACGGCTCGACACTATTACAAGACACTGTAGATAACGGAGTTATTGCATCTGAAGATTTGGCGGTCACTAACCGCCGAATTGGTTCTTTGAATTCGGCGGTCGCCAACCGCCGAATTTCAGCATTTGAGTTAAGATATTGTATTACTGCACTTTGCAGTTGAGGATAGACCTGATACAGCCGTCTGAACTCCCGAAATCTGCGTTCTGTAAGTCCCTTGGTATTCAACCTCGACTCCAGTTTCTTCAGCAACTGTTCCCCGTATGCCGCCCTGTCCTCTCCGTTCTGCTCGAACTCCACTATATAGTACCCTATCAGCCAGTTCCTCGCGGTAAGGGCAAGATTGACAGCGTGTGCTGCCTGTGCCTGCAAAGTATGCTGAATGGCATCTATCTGATTGGCCAATGCTTCAAAGTTCATATCTTCAACTCTTTATATCGTCAAAATTTCAGTTCCGGCAGGTTGTTGATAGTGAGTATTGATAGGCGTTTCTATTTCAGACAGGGAGAAATCCGACTCGACAAACAATTTGCCCCGCTTCTTGATTACCTTGAATGACTGGCCCAGAGGGCCGACAAGTAGATTGAATAAATGAAAATGTTCATAATTTATTTTGTTTTAAATAATTAATAAAAAAAAAGCGAGTCAGGCACGATATAGCCTAACTCGCTTTGCGGATTCTCTGCTCCGCGGCATTCAGTATTGTAATTCGACTGTATTATTCCAGTATCGAGTACAAAGATTATAATTTTTCGGCAAAAATACAATGTTGTACCTGCTATAATAAATTTTCCTTCAGAGCGGAGATTGCCAGTATTGTCCGATTTCAGATACGGTCTCAGGCCGCTATTCCATACCGGTCTTCCGAATACGACATTACAAATCCCGCCCTTCATGCAGAATGTCTCTATCTTATCAAGTTTCATAAGGATATGACCCGCAACACCGTCATGGCATATAATGTTTCAATCAGCGCAAAAATAACCCGGACATATGCCATATCATGACACATACCAAAAGATTCCGGAGGTCGAATTATCACTTTTGAGTTTTCTTACAAAACTTTCACTGATTCGGACTATCTTTGCAGCGGTATAAGAAACCGTTCATATTTATCACATGGAAACTCCTCAGATCATCATGCTCGGCACAGGGAACGCCGTAGTGACCAGATGTTACAACACCTGCTTCATCATCAAAGACCGCAGCTCAATGCTCCTGGTCGATGCCGGCGGAGGAAGCGGCATATTGCAGCAGCTGGAAAAAGCAGACATCCGCCTTGGAGACATCCACGACATGTTCATAACGCACGCGCACACAGACCATATACTCGGCGCGGTATGGGTGGTCAGGGTGATAATGCAGGAAATACTCAAAGGGAAATACAAAGGAGTCTTCAACATCTACGGCCACGACAAGAGCATCAGAGTCCTCACCGACATCTGCCGCATGACCCTGCACAGGAAATACGCTGATTGCATCGGGAAGACCGTGCTGATGCATGAAGTGCATGACGGGGAGAAATTCGATGCCGGAGCCTTCCCCATGGAGTGCTTCGATGTAAGGTCCACCAAGGAAAAGCAGTTCGGGTTCAGGACTGTGCTGTCCGACGGACAGTCTCTTGTCTGCCTCGGGGATGAACCTTTCAACGAACAGAACATCAGCTATGTTGAAAATGCCGACTGGCTCATGTGCGAGGCTTTCTGCCTGTATGACGACAGGGATATCTTCAAGCCTTATGAGAAGAACCACAGCACGGCTCTTGACACAGGCGTCATTGCGGAACGGCTCCATGTCAGAAACCTTGTCCTCTACCACACCGAAGACACTTGCCTGCAGGAGCGCAAAAAACGGTACGGGGACGAGGCGAAGCGCAACTTCAGCGGCACTGTCCATGTCCCCGATGACCTGGAGACAATATGCCTTGCCCGGAATAAATGACAAAGCTCTACAGCACCAGTTCCTCCGGTTCGGAAAAACTTCCCAGACGGAACAACCTCGGATGGTCATACTCATCTGTCCTTTCGTGCCGCCATACGGTGTAGAAAATATGAATATCTTTTACAACATGTTAAGCAGCCTGAAGAATTGCGCCACATGATAACCGTCCGCAAGGCCGTGGTTAAGCTCGACTGACACGGTCATCATGAGCCTGTCTTCGACCGGCACCAGTCTTCCCGTGGATATCCTCGGGACGGACTGGCCTTTGGACATCTTACCGGCATGTTTTAGGCCGGAAAAATCCATCCAAGGGATTGAAGAATAATAAATCAGGTCATTCCTGGCCTCCCCTTCCCCAAGACACAGCCCGGAAGCGGCCTTCACACGGTCTATCTCCTTTTCTGCCTGGCTGACAAACTGTTTCCTGTCCTCATAATACTCGAAAAGGCCGAAACCGAAACTCCCGTCCTCTCTTCCGATTGTAGGGCTGGCCCCGACAAGGTCATAAAGTACGACTTTCCCGTCCTCAATCCTGTAGCGGAACTCTGTGACGGCATTCGCTGCCCTCAATATCTTATGAAGGGAGTACAGGAAAAAGGACCTTCCGTCCTGCTTTGCCTGCATATAGCATGAAGTGAAGTCAGCTTTAGCCGTAATGCCGAAATAAGGGTCATCCAAAGACCCGAAATAGAGGTAATGGTCCCGTCTGGTCCATTCCTGCATATCTATAATATGTTTTTCTGACATAATCCTGATTTCTGTAGGCATATCAGCAGGAAAATCCTGCAAGTCTCCGGAAAATCCTTCCGGAACCAGACCGCAAAATTAGAAACTGTTTTGGATTTTTATCAAAATTCAAGGCAACTGCCCGTTTTTTTTAAATTATTTCACAAGAACCGGAAGCATCTTTTATCTTTGCACGCTGATTATATAAAACGGACTTGGGAAATGCTGCATTTTGACTGCGACTACATGGAAGGGGCGCATCCGGAAGTGATGCGCCGGCTGATGGAAACGAATCTTGAACAGACTCCTGGATACGGCAATGACAGATATACAGGAAACGCAAAGAAGCTGATATTGGAAGCCTGCGGGCTGGACGGGAAAACGGGAAAGGTATTTCTGCTTGTCGGAGGGACACAGACGAACGCCACGGTCATTGACGGACTGCTGGCAAGGCATGAGGGGGTGCTGGCGGCGGATACGGCACACATCAATGTGCATGAGGCGGGAGCAATCGAATCGACCGGGCACAAGGTGCTGGCTCTTCCATCATACGACGGGAAAGTAAAGGCCGCAGATATTGAAAAATATATAAAAGATTTTTATGCAGACGAGTCACACATGCACATGGTGACCCCGGGAATGCTCTATATCTCACATCCGACAGAACTCGGGACACTGTACAGTTTCAGTGAACTTGAAGCAATCAGCAGGGTGTGCAGAAAAGCCGGAATCCCTCTTTACCTGGACGGTGCAAGGCTTGGATACGGACTTGCGGCAGACGGGACGGATGTGACGCTGAAAGACGTTGCCAGGCTATGCGACGTGTTCTATATCGGAGGGACAAAAATCGGCACTCTTTTCGGAGAGGCAGTGGTAGTGACAAGACTTGACCTTCTGAGGGACTTTACCCCGCTTGTAAAACAGCATGGGGCACTGCTTGCCAAAGGCAGACTTCTCGGAGTGCAGTTTGAAACTCTTTTCACTGACGGGCTCTACATGGAAATTTCCCGCCATGCAGTGAATATGGCCATGAAACTGAAAAAGGCTTTCACAGACAATGGCTACCGGCTTTTCATAGACTCCCCGACCAACCAGCAATTCGTATATCTCCCGAATGAAGAAATAGACAGGCTGAGAAAAATAGCCTCTTTCGAACTGTGGGGACCGCGCAAAGACAAGGAAACACCAGTACGCTTCGTCACAAATTGGGCCACACGGGAAGAAGATGTCAATGAATTCATAAGCCACCTGGTAAAAGAGCATTAAAGACCTTGTCACTCCATCCGCTTCATGGCCTTCTTGTAGATGTCGCGGAGCGCCTTGCGGAGATGTTTCGGAGAAATCACGACAAGGTCCTCGCTCTGCGAAAGCAGCTCCTGGATGAAGTCACGGGTGAGCTTTACGCGGAGGCGTATGCGAAACTCCCTGCCGTCGTCCACAAGGGTTTCCTGGGATTCGTGCAGAGGGAAGGCGTCATTATAGCGGCCGGACTTCGGAGAGAAGGACAAGACGACATCTTCGACAGGAAGTTCGCTGTTGGAACAGGCTCCGAACACATCCCTGAATTCCTTTTCCGGATCAACGGAAGGGTCTTTGGAAAATCTTGTCTTTGTGACATTCAGGTCCCGGATACGGTCAAGGCCCCAGCTCTTTATCTCTCCTGCATGCCGGACATTGTCACCGGACTCGATGGCAAGAAGATACCAGCGTCCACGGCTTTCCTTGAGGGCGTATGGCATTACATGACGGCGACGGGAGGTGGCATTGTCAAATTTGACATAGTCAAAGTCGACCATAAGGCTATGCTTTATTGCATGAATCAGAGGACTCAGATGTTCAGTTCCCCGGGCTTTCCGCCGCTCTGGGAAGACAATGGAAGAAAGCTCCTCCCGCGCATGCATGGATGTCATCAGGTCATATTGCTCCAGCACCCTTTCAATGTCCGCAAACTGGTCCTCATCTTCGGGGATATAATATCCGTTTTCCTGCCGGGAATATTCTATGCTGATGTTCATCCCGGAACGGATCTCCTTTATGTCCCGGAGAATGGTCCTGCGTGAAGCGCCGACATTCCCTGAGTCATCGAAATAGGCAAGGCCGTCCTCTACCTTGCGGATAAGCTCTTCAAGAGAAATGTATCTGTTGTTCCGCACGATGCGGATTATCAGAAGATAACGCTGGATATAACCTGACTTTGACATATCGGATCAATTTATTCCATAAAGTTAGAAACTATTTCGAAATACCGATAAAAATTGCGGATTCGGCAGAAGAACCTATCTTTGCAGCCCGTTTCCAGAAAACGGAAAATCGGAAAGACGGATAAAATACTTGATAAACTGAAAATGATTTCAATAATATTGACAATGCTCGCAGGTGTCGGACTTGGATATCTGCTGAAAAATGTCCGCCTGATGAGAAAATGCGGAACGGCGGTGTCGGTTGTCATCTGGATAATGCTCTTTTCGCTCGGACTGAAAATCGGAGCAGACAAGGAACTGATAGGCAATCTGTCCGGCATCGGGCTGCAGGCCCTCGTGCTTGCCGTCTTCGGCGTTGCAGGCAGCGTAATCGCCGCGACAATTGTATATAAGGTGTTTTTCAAAGAAAGGTCAACAGATTCCGAATAAAGTCTGTCATGGCTTAGTGACACTTTGTAAAATTCTTCTTGACCCCTTAATTAAAACTTGATTACATAATTATCGAAAGCATGAAAGGCACACTGGCAGTATTGGCGGTATTTGCAGCGGGATGCATCGCAGGATGGGCTGGCTGGCTCCCCTTCGACCCTGAAGATGAAAACATCACAATGTACATACTCTATGCCCTGATGTTCCTGGTCGGCCTAAGCATAGGCAGCAATCCGGACCTGAAAAGCATCATCACAAGCGTGAAACCGAAGCTACTCCTGCTCCCGGCCGCAAGCATATTGGGCACATTGGCCTTCTCCGCCGCTGCAAGCCTGTTCCTGAGAAGCTGGGGAGTGACAGACTGCCTTGCCGTCGGAAGCGGAATGGGCTACTATTCCCTTTCGTCAATACTGATTTCGCAATACATGGAAGCCTCACTCGGCGCACAGCTTGCTGCAGAACTCGGCACAATAGCCCTCCTCACCAACATATTCCGCGAGCTCTTCACCCTCGTAGCCACTCCTGTCCTGGCAAAAAAGGTCAGCCCCTTCGCCCCCATCGCCTCGGCAGGAGCCACCGCCATGGATGTATGCCTCCCGGTGATATTGAAATACACAGGAAACCGCTTCATGCCAGCCGCCGTCATCAGCGGCATCGTCTCAGACTTCAGCGTCCCGTTCCTGGTGTCGTTCTTCTGCTCACTGTAACGGCATAATTGACATTCAGATAGGGCATAAAAAATCGGGCGGTCAGACATCAAATCTGACCGCCCGGCTTGGTGCGGATGGCGAGAGTCGAACTCGCACAGGCTTACGCCCACCACCCCCTCAAAGTGGCGTGTCTACCATTTCACCACATCCGCTTTTCGGTTTTGGGATTGCAAAGATACATCGTTTTTGTATAATTGCAAACTTTTTTTTGATTTATTGCTGAAAGTTGCGATTTCTCCGGAAAAAGTCCCCGATTTTTCAGAATTGCCCGTTCTTTTCACTCCAGCTTTTCCCACCAGACGGTCTCGGAAATGCCGAGGAGGGAGCCGCGGACACGGAGGCGGCCGTCAGGGTCGAAGCTGCAGGCAGCGTTGGCCCGGATGCCACGGGTAGGGTCATAGACCTTGCCGCTCCAACGCCCCTTTTCGGAATCGTATTTCAGACCTTTCATGATTATGATTCTGTTACATGGGACATTGCGGAGGGATTTGTCCGGATTCCTTGTGTCGAGACGGAGATTGCCGTCGCGGTCAAGGCTGTCCTTTATCCAAAGGACCTGGGCTGAATAGGTGTCATCCGGCTGGCGGAAAATGCGGACACGGCTTTCCTCACCTTCATGAGATACGAAATAGACGCCGACTATATTGTCCGGATCTTCCGGGCAGGAAGGTTCTTCACAATGAAGAAATGCCGGAAACATCAGAATTGCCGCGGAAAAGACGGCAGGGACTAAAAATCTTTTCATCTTAAATTATTGATGTGATTGAGTGTGCATTGCAAATATATGAAAAATTCGTATATTTGCGCCGTTTTCCTCGGGAAGGAAAGCATGGTAAAATATTAATTTTCTAAAAACAGGTTAACAATGGCTGTTAAAATTCGTTTACAGCGCCACGGAAAGAAGAATTTCGCATTCTTCCACATTGTTGTGGCTGATTCACGCGCACCTCGCGACGGACGTTTCATCGAGAAGATCGGTACCTACAATCCGAACACTGACCCTGCAACCATCATCCTCAAGGCAGACAGGGCTCTTGCATGGCTGAATGTAGGTGCACAGCCGACCCTCGTTGCACGCCGCATCCTCTCTTATGAAGGTGTCCTCCTCAGGAAGCACCTCCAGATCGGAGTAGCCAAAGGTGCCATCACCCAGGAGCAGGCTGACAAGAAGTTTGACGAATGGAAGGCACAGAGGGACGCGAAGATCAACGCTAAGAAAGAAGGGCTCGCAAAGGCTGCAGCTGACAGCGCAAAGGCAGCAGCTGAGGCTGAGGCAAAGGTAAACCAGGAAAGGGCAGAGGCTCTTGCAAAGAAGAAAGCTGAGGCTGAAGAGGCCGCAAGGGCAGCAGCTGAGGCTGCAGCAGCAGAGAAGGCCGCACAGGAAGCAGCCGCCGCAGCTGAAGCAGAAGCCGCCGCAACTCCAGCAGAGAATCCTGAAGCCTGATGTCCGAAGCAGACACACATAATCTGCAGAAGATAGCCCAGGTATTGAAATCCAACGGTACCGATGGGGAGCTTGTAATAGGCTTCCGTGACATCGCACCCGAAGATATCGGCCTTGAAGAACCGGTGTTCATCTTTTACGATGGATTGCCGGTTCCTTTTTTCATAGACTCATTCACAAGAAGGGGCAACAACAAGGCCCTTGTACATCTTACGGACATAACTACCTTGGCAGATGCAGAAGAAGCCGCAGGAAAAAGCATCTACATGAAAGCCGACAATCCAGAAAGATTCGACGAAACAGACCTGTCCACCCTGACAGGATGGACTCTGTTCGATGAAAACCACAATGAAGTGGGCATAATATCAGACTTTTTCGACATACCGGGCAACCCGTGCATCGAAGCCGGCACAATCTCAGGTACAGTCATGATACCGCTGCATGAGGATCTCATCATCTCCGTGGACGAAGACAACAG
Organism: uncultured Bacteroidales bacterium; assembly: GCA_944323825.1. Lineage (GTDB taxonomy): Bacteria > Bacteroidota > Bacteroidia > Bacteroidales > UBA932 > Cryptobacteroides. The sequence goes on along the minus strand of CALUTY010000007.1, from coordinate 174,605 downwards.
GATCCTCACGATGATCATTCCGGACGGACTTGTCTGACCTGATATGGACAAACTTATCTGATACCTCTTATTTTATCCGGTTTCTTACTAAGAATATTACTGTTTAACATGAATGGACGCAATAAAATTGTCCATGCAGAAATATTTAAGAGCCTCGGAAGCATTTGTCATTACTGATTCAATGTCAAAGTCAACATACTGGACATTTCCCAGTTTTGACAGGTTCAGAGTCTTCCATTCAGTCTTCAATGAGTCGAGATTTCCGCTTCTGTAATCTGCCAGACAATATTCCACACTCCCGGTTGAATTTCCGTTGAGATGGCCGGTTACAATGACCTTGAAATAATCACCCTGCACAGCCTCTGTCTTGAAATACTTGGCCACTTTCGCTGTAGTGTTTATGGCACACGAAGACACGGTGCATGTACCGATGGTCGACTGCAGGAACTCCATATCATGCTCCGGTGTCGCTCCGTTTCCATTGTAGACAAGGAACACACCATTCGACCCGCCTGCAGCATCAGTCGTGTCGCTGACGCAATAATCGGTGAGCTTGCTTTGCCAGTCAACAGATGGAGACACTGTCCCGCCGTCACCGGTATCACTGCCGTCACCGCCATCACCGCTGTTCCCGGAATTGACATGTGACAACAGAATATCAATTGGATAATTTGACGTCGATATGATCCAGCCGCCATCCGAAAGTTTCGGAGGCATGCTTCCCTCCTGGCTGACGGTATTATAATAGGCTATCGGTCCAAAGGAAAATCCTGACACGGCTGCTGCGGAGTCAGCCGCTGCACTACCTTGCGCAAGATCTGTAAACACCTGTTCCGTCCCGTCATATGTCGAATAAAGAGTATAGCTGGCTTCATATCCGACATCATTGAAACATGAGACGGCAAACATCGCAGTCACAATCAGAGGAAATATTTTCTTCATAAATAAATTTTTATTGTCCGGCAAGGCCGGAACGGTAAAAACAAATGCAAAAATAAGATTTTATCGTCTTCCAACGAAAACTATTCCATATCATTCTGCATAATGAAATCCGTACCGGCATGAAACATTGCATGAAAAGGGAAAAATATTTCAATATTCAGACAATTATCTTTGCAACATATACGGCAGGTCCCGTGAGCCAGACATCAGTGAAGCGGCAGTTCTCCTCGTTGCCGGACAGGGACGGGACAAAATCGACAGCAAGCCTGTCCTTCTTGGCAAACACTTCGTACCTGATGATGTCTTCCGGCTTGTGGCCTTCATAACTATGACAGAACGAAGCGATTGCAGCAGCCGTGATGCCAGTGCCGCAGGCAAAGGTCTCGTCTTCCACGCCCTTTTCGTATGTCCTCACCATTATGGAGCGGAAACTTTCAGAATGTCCGCCCGGCATGACAGAAACAAAATTGACATTGGTCCCGACCGGGGCAAATTCAGGAAGATTCCTTATCCTCCGGCCCTCACCTACCACATCACACTCTGCAACATCCGGGACAAAGCGCACATAATGCCTTGTTCCGGTGTCAAGAAAATAGGAATTGCCGTCAATCATCCTGATTCCGGACACATCCTTCATTTTCAGTCGGACAGTCTTCTCATGGCCCGAAGCCGAAAGTATCTGCGCAGAATGAGGCCCGTCAGCCGCCTCGAAGTCAAAGCTGGAACAGCCCATGTCAGCGGCGAAAGCCACCATGCAGCGTCCGCCGTTGCCGCACATCATGCCTCCGGAGCCGTCGGAGTTGAAATAAACCATCTTGAAGTCATGCTCCGGACTGTCTTCAAGAAGCATCAGGCCGTCTGCCCCGACACCATAGCGCCGGTCACAGAGACGGCCGATCCCTTCCGGAGAAAGGCTGATGGCACCGGATCTGTTGTCCGCTATGAGGAAGTCATTCCCGGCACCCTGATATTTATAGAATTCCATATTATTAATGTCAATTTGACGAATTTATAATGCTCAGCTCCAGGGAATGCGTCGAACTGCCATTAAGGATTTCTTCGAAATCCGTCTGTCTTAAACCCCAGTCGCTTCGCGACAGCCCCTTTCCAAGGGGCGTCACCCTCCCTTTGCTGCTCGCTTGCGAATGTCCGGTGGACATTCGCATAAAACGCTTACGACCCTCGCAGGGAGGACTTTCACAGGATTACATCCTGCTCCTTAAAAGGTCGGCAAGCAGGATAATCCCTTCCCTGATGCGCTCAGGCGTCATGAAGGAAAAATTGAGCCTCATGGTATTGCGGCCGCCTCCATCGGTGCGGAAAAATGAACCTGCAACATATGCCACGCCGTTGCTCAGTGCAGTGTCATAAAATGACACCGAATCAAAATGCTCCGGCATAGTGAGGAAGAGGAAAAGTCCTCCGTCCGGACGGGTCCATGTCACATTTTCAGGCATATATTCTTCAAGAAGCGAAAGCATCAGATCGCGTTTGCTCCTGTACAGGTCAATGCTTTTGAGAAGATTGGCATCAAGGCTGCCGGATCCCATGAACTCCGCAGCGACATACTGGTCGAAAACCGGAGGACAGAGGTCGAGCGACTGCTTGCACACATATATCTTGTCAAGCACATCCGGATGTCCGAATATCCACCCGAGCCTGAATCCCGGAGCGAATATCTTTGAGAAGGACCCCAGGTGCAGCACAGTGTCCGGAGCAAGGGAATATATGGTCGGGACGGGCTCGCCGCTGTATCTCAATTCCCTGTAAGGACTGTCCTCAACGATGAGGAAACCGTATTTTTCAGCAAGCTCCACCAGAATCTCCCTTTCCTTGATAGAAAGGGTTTCTCCTGAAGGATTCTGGAAGTCCGGAATCATATAGAGGAACTTTATCTTCCTGCCTTCCGAAAGGGCCTTTCCGATGGCGGCCTCGTATGCGGCACGGAAACGGTCCGGGTCATCCTCGTGTGCAACCCCGCGGACATCTGCACGGTAGGAACGGAAAGACTGGAGGGCGCCGAGATAGGAAGGGTTGGAAGTGAGGATCACATCCCCCGGGTCGGCAAGAATCCTCGTACAGACATCTATGCCCTGCTGAGATGACGATGTGATCTGTATGCGCTCCATCGGCACTCCGTACCTGTGCGAAAGTACCTCCCGAAGTTCGGTGACACCTTGTGTCGCTCCGTATTGGAAGGCCTTGCCGCCGTACTTGTCTATCACCGCGCACATCGTGGACTTGAAAGTATCGAGCGGGAATGTCTCGGAGGAAGGATAGCCTCCGGCAAATGAATGGATGGCATTGAGGTCCACCTTCTTGAAGATGTCCCTCACCGGAGAGCGGAAAAATGAATATGTATCCTCAGAAAATAAATTTCCGTATTTCATAAAAATAACGTCAGTTCGACGAATTCATTATACTCGCGCCCAGGGAATTCGTCGAACTGTCGTTATGGATTTCTTCGAAATCCGTCTGTCTTAATCCCCAGTCGCTTCGCGACAGCCCCTTGTCAAGGGGCGTCACCCTCCTTTTTCCTCCCTCTCCGGGAGGACTGTCGCAGGACAAGTCCTGCTTCTTTAGTAGGTTGTCCGATAATTCCATCGGACATTACATTAAATCAGTCCCTGAGAAGGTTTTCCAAAGTCACGGAAGCATCGGTCTTGCCGTCACGGTATTTGACAATCACCGGTGTGTAGAGATGGATGCCTTTGTCCACTCCGGGGCCTTTTGTCACAGGGCGGCTTCCGGCCACGACGACGGCTCCGGCAGGAACGATCATCTGCCCGTTCTCATTGGCCCTGATGTATTCTCCTGTAGTGGCATCGAAGATGGCCGTGGATGAGTTTATTATCACGCCTGTCCCTATCACCGCATTCTCACGGACGATGGTCCCTTCGTAAATGCCGCAGTTGCCGCCTATGAACACATTGTCCTCAATGATCACCGGCAGGGCACCGACCGGCTCCAGGACACCGCCGAGCTGTGAAGCAGCGGAAAGATGCACATGCCTGCCGACCTGGGCACATGACCCCACGAGAGCATGGGAGTCTATCATCGTGTCGGCATCCACATATGCGCCGATATTCACATATGCTGGAGGCATCATTATCACGGACGGGGCAAGATAGGCGCCCCTGCGGACTGCAGAGCCGCCCGGGACGATGCGGACACCGTCCTCCCTGGTGAAGCTGCGGACCGGTATTGTATCCTTGTCAAAAAACGGGAAGGCGCCCTGGGACATGTCTGTCAGACGGCCATAACGGAAGCCCGAAAGAATCACTTCCTTGACCCACGGATTCACTTTCCATTCCCCGTCAACCTTCTCGGCCACACGGACCCTGCCGCTTTCAAGGTCGCGGCACACTTCATAAAATCTTTCCAATTCCTTTTCCATAAAATTTCCTTTTATATAAGGCCGAGGTCTTCAACGGTGCGGCGCATGATGTCGTATGTCTTTCTGGTGCCAGGGACAAGCGGAAGCCTGAATTCCTCTTCAAGAAGGCCCATTGCGGCAAGACCTGCCTTCACCGGCACAGGGTTGCTTTCGATGAAGCAGTTACGGAACAGAGGCATCAGCCTGTGATGCAGTCCACGGGCCTTTACAATGTCATTGGCAAGCATGGCTTCGGCCAGCTCGACCATCATGCGCGGAGCTATGTTGGAGGCAACGCTCACGATGCCCGCAGCCCCGGTGGCCATGAGCGAAAGCGTCTCGTCGTCATTTCCGCTGAGCACGGAAAAGCCTTCCGGAGCATGTCCTATTATTTCGGATATCTGGGCATAATTGCCTGAGGCTTCCTTGACTGCCACAATATTTTCAATCTCCGCCAGACGGAGAGCAGTTTCTGCCGTCATGTTGGCCCCTGTCCTTGAAGGGACATTGTACATGACTATCGGCTTGTCTGTCGAGTCTGCCACGGCCTTGAAATATTCATAGATGCCGTCCTGAGTAGGCTTGTTGTAGTAAGGCACAACGATGAGAAAGGCATCTGGACCATATGGCTCCAGCACCTTCATGCTCTTGACTGTCTGCGTAAGGGAATTGGTACCCCCGCCCACAATCACCGGCCTGCCGGCGCATTTTTCCTTGGACAGTTCAAGTATCCTTATCCTTTCCTCCTCATCCAGACAAGGAGTCTCGCCAGTCGTTCCGAGAGGCACGAGAAAATGTATTCCTGCCTCAATCTGCCGGTCAAGCAGACGGGCAAATGCGTCATAGTCCACTTCACCGTTCCTGAAAGGGGTCACAAGCGCAGTGCCGCAGCCCGACAAAGACAATTCTTTCATATAATCCAATTATTATAATAAGTCTGCAAAAAGCAGTTCCTTGAATTCGTGAACTCCGGTAAGCCTTTCCGTCATCAAGGCCGCACGCACCGCACCCTCGGCGAATCCTTCCCGGGAAAATGCCTCGTGCTTCAGCGTGATCCGGTCCACATTTCCTTCGAATCCGACGGTATGTATTCCCGGTATCTCTCCGCAACGCACCGCCTCGACATCTGACTTGACACCCATATTGGCATCCACGATGGCTTCCAGGCTCTTGGCTGTGCCGCTCGGAGCATCAAGTTTGTGGCAATGGTGCATTTCAAGTATGTACGGGCTGTAGCCTCCGGCCTTTCCGAGCATCGATGAAATATAGTCCGTGACGGCGAAGAAAACATTGACCCCCACGGAAAAATTGGAGGCATATATCATCGGCGTGCCGCATTTTTCAAAATATGAGACAACCTCATCCTTAATGTCGCCCCAGCCTGTGGTGCCGACCACGACAGCCTTGAAATTCTCCGCCAGGAACCTGTAATTGGCCCTGAACGCTTCGGGAACAGTAAAGTCTATGCAGACGGACTCTTTCGCGACAGCCTTGTCAAACTCCTGTATGTTCTCGCTCTTGCCGGCGCATTCAATATTCTTTGCGGAAAGGATCTTCTCGACCATCCTCCCCATTTTTCCGTAACCGCTTATTACGACCTTCATTTTTCAAAAAGATATTTGTGAATCTGCTGGACGACATCATTGAGCACTGTCCTGTCCACTACGAAACTTATGTTCACATACGAGGCACCCTGGGAAATCATGTATATCTTGCAGTCCCTCACAGGCGCAAATGTCTGCTCCAGAAGCCCTTTGAGATTGATTATGTTCTTGCCGATGACAGACACCTGCGACTTGTCGGAGTCGACATAGACATCAGCGAATGCGGAAAGCTTGCCGACCACCGCATCTATGTTCTGCGATGAGTCCACAGTGACTGATATGTTGGCCTCGGAAGTGCTTATGAGGTCTACGGACACCTTGTTCTCGCTGAAAATCTCGAACACCTTGGTGAGGAAGCCGGAAGTGTTGATCATCTTCGTGGAGAAGATGTTGATGACATGGATGTTCTCCTTGCAGGACACCGACTTGACACCGTCCTCAATGAAGGTGCTCTGGAGAATCGCTGTTCCCTCCCCTGAAGAATTCATGGAATTGAGCACATAGATCGGGATGTTCTTCTTCACTGCAGGCTCGATTGTGAGCGGATGCAATACTTTGGCACCGAAATGTGCCATCTCGGCTGCCTCTTCAAACGATATCTTGTCAAGGCATCTTGTGTTCTGCACCCTGCGCGGGTCGGCTGTGCGCACTCCGTCCACATCTGTCCAGATTTCTATGCGTGTGGCATCCACCGCCATGCCGATTAGGGAGGCGGAGTAGTCGGAACCGCCGCGTCCGAGGACAGTCGGCTCGCCGTCGGCAGTCGCTGAAACAAAGCCCTGGGTGATGACGGCATCGTTGTCCCTGTATGCTTCGGACACTATGCCAGGCACCTTTTCGGCTATGGCATTCATGTCCGGCTCGCCTTTGAGATAATCAGCATCTGTGATGATCATGGTGCGGGCATCCATATATCCTGTGCGGATTCCGCCTGCATTCATGGCACAGCAGATGATGTTGGAGGAAAGGTATTCCCCGTTGGCAATGATGATGGCCTTGCTCCTTGCAGAAAGCTCGCCCACTGCACAGACTGCCGCAACAAATGAATCAAGCTTGTCGCAGATCCTGTTCACCTTGTCACAGGCCTGGGCGCAAAGCTCCGCATTGTCCGGCATCAGTTCCTTTGCAAGTCCGATATGACGCTCACGGAGCTGTTTCAGAAGCCTGTCGGCCTCTGCCTTGTTGCGGAGAGCAGCTTGGTCAGAAATCTTATAGAGAAGGTCCGTCACCTTGGAAAGAGCCGACACGACCACCACCGGTTTTTCATCCAATTTCCCGCGCACAATCGATATCATGCGGGTAATCGCCTCGTAATTCGCGACAGAGGTGCCGCCGAATTTCATTACTATCATAACCTGTCCGATAAATATAATTTATTACCAATCAATATTTCCTGCTTTTCAGCATACGGTACATCCTGACATAATTCTCAACAGCCTTGCTGATGTCCTCCATGAACACATGTTCGGAAGGTGTATGCGCTACAAGTATCGAGCCCGGACCGCACAGAATCCTGTTTTCAAAGTTTGAAAGTTGCGGGGCATCACTGCCAAAAGCCACTACCGTCGTTTCAAACCCGTTCAAGGTCAGATATCTGGACGGAGTGTCCCCTCCGAACGGAACGATGTCGACAAAACTGCTGCGGAAGCTGTCCATCACCTCCCCCACCATACCGTCAGTGGCAAATGTGGTCCTGAAATAGAGGCGGAATGAAAGACGGCTGCTGAGCACATTCTGAGGGTTGGAGCTTTCAAGCCTGCCTATATTCCATGTGGTGGCACCGAGCTCCGGATCTGCAGGGAACTCCACAAGCCTCAACCTGTTGACAAAGTCCACGAACAGCTCCACCGCACTCAGCCCATATTCAGGATAGCCGGAATGGCAGCTTTTGCCGGTAACGGTCACTTCAAAGGACTTCGTTCCCTTGCTCGCGGAGGCCATGCGGTTGTCAGTAGGCTCACCGACAATGACATATTTCCCGCCGGGATGCACATTCCTGAAACTTTTCGCCCCGAACGAACCTGTTTCCTCCCCTGCGAGCAGGAGCAGCCCGAACCCGTCATATCCGGCATCGGCAAGTTCCAGACAGGCCATGTACATTGAAAATATCTGTCCTTTCGCATCGCAGCTGCCGCGTCCTCTCATCACCCCGTCTTCAAGTACCGGCGGGATATACGGCGGGACCGTGTCCAGATGCGTACAGAAAAACACCTCAGGATCTCCCCACGAAAAGAGGAGATTCTCCGTCCCGTCTCCCACTTCAAAGCTTTCAGTCCTGCATCGCCCGTCTGGAAGTCTCTTTTTCAGAAATTCAGAAAGAGTCCGCTCCTTTGAAGAAGTGGAATCAATGTTCAGCATTTCCAGAAAAAGGTCTATATTTTTCTCCATATCAAAGAAATCCGGCTGTTTTCATTCCTGTTCCAGGTACCAATGATACCGAACCTGCAAAAATACGGATAATTATTGAACGGACAAGCGATTGTCGCAAAGTATCATCACCCGGAAGCTTGACGATTGTCAGATATTATTTCTAGATTTAGCAGAAAATTGTTGCTGCATGATGATTTGTACCGGTATGCCGATTCTGACCATGACCTGAAGGTATATTGCAGTGTAATACATTTTTAAACTTGCCGCTTATGAAAAAGATCAAAAATTTCTTTCTGACAATTTCTTTTGTCCTGCCATTTGTTTCCTGCAGCATGGACAATATAACGGCTGTTACAAGGATAAGAGTTTGATACGGCTCTTTGCATGATCGCAGAGAAGATGCGAAACAGGCAAAATCTTCTCCAAATAATTACAACACGATAAATATATTGTTATTTTTGAAGAATCATTACTAAAATCCGATCTGATGAAAAAGTTACACTATGCCATCAGGACGGTTTTCATGGCAGTGGCCATGCTTTTCGCATTGTCATGCGGACGCCATGAGGAGATGCCGTCTACAGAATTTTCGACATGGATCAAGGCCTATTCCGGCAGGGTCGCCGACAGCAGTTCCCCCATAAAGGTCGTATTCACGGCACCCCTCGATGCCGGGGTCCTGTCGGGAATGGAGGAGAAAGAGCTGGAGGGGCTTTTCACATTCTCCCCTGCAATGAAAGGAACGGTGCGGACATCAGGTACGGATGCCCTGGAATTCATCCCCGATGAAGGGGAAATGAAGCCCGGCACGATGTATAATGCATCTTTGAAACTCGGAAAAATCACAGACAGCGGCAGCCAAGGACTTGATGTATTCAGATTCTCCTTCACAACGGCGGCAAAGGAAGCGGTGATGAAAGTGGACGAAGTCATCATACCTGCAGACTCTCCGGAAACAGCAAAGATAAACGGGCACATCACATTCAGCAGCCCGGCTGACGCTGAAACCGCCAAAGGGATGCTTTCATGCAAGGCGGACGGGCAGACTGCGGAAATTTACACCATGCAGGGCAACACCGGCAATTCGGTGCTGTTTACGGTGTCCGGACTGCAGAGAAAGGACAAGGCCTCAAAGATCAAACTTGTCTTTGACGGAAATCCGGCTGGATACGCATCAAGGCAGGAAAAGGAAGTGACCATACCTGCCATGAACGGATTCCGCATCATCGGATCAAAAATCGACCGCAGCGGCACTCCTTTCATCAATGTATGCTTTTCGCAGCCTCTGGACGAAACGATGGACCCGAAAGGGCTTTTCGAACTCGAAAATGCCGGGAAATATTATATTGACATAAAGGACAATCTGGCAAAGATATTCTACGAAAAAGCCGAAAAAGAAAATATCATCGTCAGGGTGGCAGCGGGGGTGAGAAGCGCGGACGGACAGAGGCTCGGCAGAAATCTGAAAAAGGAATTCACGGACAACAGGATCAAACCGGCGGTGACAATTCCGCTGAAAGGGAATATACTGCCGGATGCTTCGGAACTGATGCTTCCGTTCAGGGCGGTGAACCTTTCGGCGGTGGATGTGTCTGTGATACGAATCTATGAAAACAACATCCTGACATTCCTCCAGGACAATGAACTTGACGGGGACAACGGGCTCCGCCGTTCGGGGAGGCTGATATGCAGGAAGACGGTCAGGCTCGACGGGGACCCGGGCAAGGACCTGCACAAATGGCAGGACTTCGCAGTTGACCTCTCAGGGCTGTTCAGGCAGGAAGCGGGTGCCATATACAGAATCAGGCTATCCTTCCGTCCGGAATACTCCCTGTACGGAAATGCGGCTGCAGGAAATGATGGCAGCCGGACATGGATGACAGGTCTTGGCACTGACGACTTGTCCGAGGAAGACAGGCTCGTCTGGGACACCCCTTCGCCGTATTATTATGAATCTTTCTACGACTGGGACAAATATGAATGGAAAGAGAGGGACAATCCTCTGCATCCTTCCTATTATATGGTGGCGGACAGGTTTCCTTCATGCAATCTCATGACATCAGACATCGGAATAATCTCCAAATCTGCCGACGGCGGGAAAATATGGATCACCGTAAACGACATACTGACCGCCCGTCCGGTCAAGGATGCCGAGGTCACTGTCTACAATTACCAGCTCCAGGAAATAGGCAAGGCACAGACGGACGGGGACGGCTTCGCAGAGATAATCCCTGACGGAAAGGCATTTGCCATAACTGCAAAACGGGGACAGTCCATCAGTTATCTGAAAGTGACGGACGGGAACGAAAAGCCACTGAGCAGGTTCGACACCGGCGGTGTAAAGACCGGAAAAGGGCTGAAAGCTTTCATATATGGAGAGAGGGGCGTTTGGAGGCCGGGGGACACTCTGCATGTGTCCATGGTCCTTGAGGACAGGGGAAATGCACTTCCTGACTCCCACCCTGTGACAATGGAACTCTATACTCCTCAGGGACAATTCTATAGCAGGATGACGGATACGGACGGCATGAACGGCTTCCATGTGTTCCACATCCCTACCCTGCCGGACGACCCTACGGGCACATGGAACGCATATTTCAAGGTGGGAGGCACCTCCTTCCACAAACCGCTGATGATAGAGAGCATCAAGCCGAACAGGCTGAAAATAGAACTGAAGGCCTCGGACGAGGTGCTCCAGAGCGGGAAAAAGACGAGGTTCGACCTGGCCTCATCGTGGCTCACCGGACCCGCGGCAAGCGGGCTGGACTGCAAGGTGGAAATGACACTGGCACCGGCAGGAAAGACATTCAAGGGGTATGAGGGCTACAGTTTCTCAGACCCGGCTTCGACATTCACAGGGACTGAAATGCAGGTGCTCGAAGGGCGTCTGGACAATGGAGGCAGACTGTCAAAGGACTTCATGGTTCCAAAGCTTGAAGGCGCTCCCGGCATGCTCAGGGCGACCCTCATTTCACGGGTTTCGGAAGCAGGCGGTGACGAAAGCATCACTTCCAGGACAGCCCTCTTCTCCCCTTACGATGCGTATGTCGGGATAAAGCTTCCGGCATCGGACAACGGCTATATAGAAACGGACAAGGATCATTCATTCCCTGTCATCGTCACGGACAAGGACGGGAAACCGGTGTCAGGACACAGGGTGGAATACAGGATATTCAAACTGGACTGGAGCTGGTGGTGGGAAAGCAAGGCGGAAGAGCTCGACTCGTATGTGAACGGGACGGCGGCCAAGCCTTACAGCACAGGCAGCTTCACATCCTCGGAGAAGCCATACGAAATCCCGTTCAGGCTTGACTATCCGGAATGGGGCAGATTTCTCGTCTATGTCAAGGATGTCACTGGAGGACATGCGTCAGGAGGCATAATCATGGTGGACTGGCCTGCCTACAGGGGCAGGTCCGACAAGAAAGACCCGGACGCCCTGACCATGCTGACATTCGCCACTGACAAGAAAGAATACAAGGCAGGGGAAACGGCCACTGTGTTCATCCCGGCAGCCGAGGGCGGAATGGCCCTGGTTTCATTGGAGAACGGGAGCAGGGTGATATCCAGAAAATGGGTGAAGACTTCGGGAAAGGAGGACACGCCGTTCAAGTTTACGGTGACACCGGAAATGAGCCCGAATTTCTACATACACATCTCCCTGCTGCAGAAGCACCGCAACACCGGGAACGACCTTCCGGTGAGGATGTACGGAGTCCAGCCAGTGCTTGTGGAAAATGAAAGGTCGCACCTTTACCCGCAGCTGTCAATGCCTGACGCAGTACGCCCGTTGGAGGAATTCAGCATCAGGGTGAGCGAAAAGGAGGGCAGAAAAATGACATATACATTGGCCATTGTGGACGAAGGCCTTTTGGACCTCACTGCATTCAAGACACCTGACCCGTGGAATGCCATGTATGCCCGCGAGGCCCTCGGCGTAAAGACCTGGGACCTCTACGACGATGTGATAGGTGCATTCGGAGGCAAGCTCGTGCCACTGACAGGCATCGGAGGCGACCAGACCATCAACAAGGAGGCAAAACAGGACAACAGGTTCAATGCCGTGGTGAAATATCTCGGCCCGTTCACCCTCAACGGGAAGGAAAATGTCCACAAGGTGACCCTGCCGATGTATGTGGGGTCCGTAAGGGTGATGCTTGTGGCGGGGAATGAAGGGGCATACGGCAATGCCGAGAAGACCGTGCCTGTCAGGACGCCGCTGATGGTGCTGCCTACCCTGCCGAGAGTCCTTGGACAGGAAGAAGATGTGACGCTGCCGGTGAATGTGTTTGCAATGGAGAAAGGGGTGGCTGATGTGACTGTGTCAGTAAAGGCAGAGGGCCCTGCAAAAATATCCGGCACAGACAGGACATCCATAAGGTTTGACGGCACAGGCGACACCATTGTCCGCTTCGGACTGAAGACATCCGAGATGGAAGAAGGCACGGCAAAAGTGACTGTGACGGCGACAGGAGGCGGCTATACGGCTTCTGAAACGGTATCGGTGCAGGTAAGGAATCCTAATCCGTCCGTCACCACGCTGCAGGCGGAGGAAATAGCTCCGGGAGAGAGCCGTGAATTTGCATGGCAGCCGTCAGACGGATGCTCAGTCAATGTGGGGCTTGCAGGCTTCCCTTCGATAGACTTCAACGGCAGCTTCAGCTATCTGTCAGAATATCAGCACAGCTGCACCGAACAGATTTCCGCCAAAGGCATCGCCCTGCTCTCAATGAAAAAGCTTCTCTCTTCCGAGAATGCCGCCAAGGCAGACAGGCTCATCCCTCTGCTGCTTGACGAACTGTATGGCAGGCAGCTTCCGGACGGAGGCTTCGCCTACTGGCCGGGAAGGGCATCGGCAGACGAGTGGGTGACCTCAATGGCCGGACATTTCATGCAGCTCGCCGAAGAAAACGGATACGAAGTGAACGGTGGAGTGATGTCCGCATGGAAGAATTTCCAGAAAAAATGTGTCCGCAACTGGCGCAACACAGGAGAAAACAATCTGTATGACCTCATGCAGGCATACCGGCTCTACACCCTTGCCCTCGCCTCATCTGCGGAAACGGGAGCCATGAACAGGATGAAGGAAATGGAAGGGCTGTCACTCCAATCCCGCTGGAGGCTTGCCGCCGCATACGCATTGACAGGCAAGAAAGTCATTGCCCTTGAAATGATCCACGGGCTGAAGACAGATGTGGCGGACTACTCCATATCGAATGTCACCTACGGCTCATCCCTCCGCGACAAGGCCATGATATTGGAGACAATGGTCCTCGCCGGGGACATGTCAGGAGCCGTGGCCCTTGCCGGGGAAGTGGCGGACAAATTCTCATCCTCAGGATGGTACACCACCCAGAACACCGCATTCACGGCAGCCGCAATGGGCCGCCTTGCTGAAACTCTGAACACCGGAGCCATCAGGGCAGAGATTGTCCAGACAGAAACTGCCAAAGTGGAGAAGGCCGCATCGGCATACACTGCCGCCCTGGACCCTGCCACCGGCAAGGCAACGGTCAGAAACCTGTCCGAAGGTCCGTTGTATGTCACCCTGTCCGTAAAGTCAAGGCCAACTTATGGCACTGCGATACCGGCCTCGGCATCAGGGATTGAAATGAACATTTCATGGAGCGACCTGGACGGCAATCCTGTTTCCCCGGCATCGTTGAAACAGGGGACGGACTTCAAGGCCACGGTCACTGTGTCCAACATATCCGGAGTCTCGGACTACACCGGACTTGCACTCACCTTCCCGATACCGTCAGGTTGGGAGATATTCAATGGAAGGATGTTCAATGCCGGCTCCACGGAGGCTGCGGATGGGGATTACGGTGTTGGTTCCGGTTTGGACTCTGGCACAGGTTCCGGCTCGGCTCAATATGACTACATGGACATCAGGGATGACAGGACCATGATATATTTCGACCTTCCGAAAGGGACGAGAAAGAAATTCACCATAAGGCTCAGGGCGGCATACGAAGGGCAGTTCATCCGCCCTGCAGTCACCTGCGAACAGATGTATGACCCTGCCGTGAACGCCTGCACAGGCTCCGGCACGGCAAAGGTGACCCGATAAGGAATGTCGGGCAGGACTACGGCAAAAGGGCGGGAGCAGAAGCCGCTTGCAGGCAGCCCCGCCGGCGACAGACGGCTCCGCAGAAAGACTGTAATGGTCTGCTGCGGAGGCCTGCTGTGCATTGCAGTCCTGACCTATATGTTCTGCCTGCCGAAAGACCTTTTCAAAGGAACATGCTATTCGACCGTCATGACAGACAGGCACGGGGAACTGCTGGGTGCCCGGATTGCAGAAGACGGACAGTGGAGATTCCCTCCGTCGGACACTGTGCCGGAAAAGTTCGCCGTGGCCATCACGGAATTTGAAGACAGATGGTTCAGGGTGCATCCCGGAGTCAATCCCGTATCCCTCGTAAAAGCAGCATGGAGGAACATTTCCGCAGGCCATGTAGTCAGCGGAGGAAGCACCCTCACCATGCAGGTCATCAGGCTTTCAAGGCAGAGGGAACGGACTGTCGGGCAGAAAATCATCGAATGTATCCTTGCCACAAGGCTCGAGCTGAAATGCAGCAAGGACGAAATCATGACACTCTACGCCGCCCATGCACCTTTCGGGGGGAATGTGGTCGGACTGGAGGCAGCCTCATGGAGATATTTCGGCAAGCCGTCGTCCGAACTGTCGTGGGGAGAGGCGGCCACCCTTGCCGTCCTGCCGAATGCGCCATCCATGATACATCCCGGCAAGAACAGGGAACAGCTGAAAGCCAAAAGGGACAGGCTTCTGAAACGGCTCGCTGAAAGGAAGAAAATCGATGCGGAAACATGCGGACTCGCCTGCGCAGAACCGCTGCCCGACGAACCGCTGCCGCTGCCGCAGTACGCGCCTCATCTTATGGACCTGCTTTCAAAGACCCAAGGAGCCATTTCCAGGCGGGAAGCAGGCACGATATCCGGCAGCACCATTTTGCAAAACGGAGCCATGCAAGGTGTCCGGATGGATAACGGCAGGATAGAGTCACCGATAGACATCGCTCTGCAGAAACGGGTGGACAACATCATGGAAAGATGGAACAACGAACTGTCCAGAAGCGGAATAAAAGACCTTGCCGCAGTGGTCATCGACACCCGGAGCGGAGAAATCCTCGCCTATTGCGGAAACACCGGCTACGGAAGCGGCCGGGAAGGCAGCCAGGTGGACATCCTGCAGGCCCCCCGCAGCACCGGAAGCATCCTCAAACCCCTGCTCTATTGTGCCCTGCTGCAGGACGGCGAAATATTGCCGAAGACCCTGCTGCCAGACATACCCGTCAACATCAACGGATTCTCCCCGCAGAACTTCGACATGCAGTTCTACGGGGCTGTCCCTGCAGATGAAGCCTTGGCCAGATCGCTGAATGTCCCGGCAGTGCACATGCTTCGCAGATACGGGGTGCCGAAATTCTACACCCTGCTTAAAGATGCCGGGATGACCACGTTGACAAGACCGGCAGAAGATTACGGGCTCTCTCTCATTCTCGGAGGGGCTGAAGGAAAACTCTATGAAATCACGGCAATATATGCCGAAATGGCAAGGAGGCTGTTGAGAGGCGGTAATGACAGGACATCCCTATGGTGGACAATGGAGGCCCTCAAGGAAGTGAACCGCCCAGACGAAATGGACTGGAGAATGGTTTCCTCCGTGCGGAAAGTGGCATGGAAGACCGGCACGAGCTACGGATTCCGTGACGCATGGGCTGTCGGCGTCACCCCTGAATATGCAGTCGGCGTATGGGCCGGCAATGCCGACGGCGAAGGCGTGCCCGGGCTTGTAGGAGCAAGGACTGCCGGCCCCGTCATGTTTGACATATTCAACATTCTTCCTCCCACAGGATGGTTCGAAGCCCCCGTCTATGGCGAATATGCCGAGGCTGAGGTCTGCCCGGAATCCGGCTGCCTCAAAGGCCCGTATTGTCCAACCTGTGACACCCTGCATCTATCCAAGGCGGCCCTCCGCAGCGCCCCATGCCCATACCACAAGCCGGTGACACTCACAGCAGACGGAAGATTCAGGACCACCGCCGGGGACAGAGGGGCAAAGACTGTAAACATGTTTCTCCTGCCCCCTGCAATGGAATGGTACTACCGCCAGCATCACCCCGAATACACCGCCCTACCTCCGAGAAAGCCCGGCACAGTAAGGAATGACAATTTCATCCCCATGGAATTCATCTACCCAGAAAACGGCAGCACCATCTTCATCCCCCGCCAGCTCGACGGCTCCCTGAAAGGCCTCGTCTGCAACCTCGCCCACAGCACCCCCGCCGAGAAAGTCTACTGGCACCTCGACAACAGCTACCTCGGCTGCACCCAGTACATCCACCAGATGACCGTCAGCCCCCTCCCCGGCCCCCACATCATCACCGTCGTCGACTCCTCCGGCAACTCCCTCTCCATCCGCCTGACAATCACAAGAAATTCCACAAACCTGTGATTTTTGCCGCTTGGGATTTGGAATTATGCGCGAAAAACATTATGTTTGTGTTGCATAATAATTACCAAAAACATGAAATTCGTTGACCGGACAGATGAAACTTCCCGACTGAAAGAGGCCCTTTCGAGAGACAAATCGTCATTGGTCGTATTGTATGGCCGAAGACGATTGGGGAAATCGACACTAATAAAACGGGTGCTGTCTGAAAATGACATATATTTCCTTGCTGACCGTTCAGAAAGTCAGCATCAGAGGTCAATGCTGGCCAAAGTCGTTGCCCAGATACTTCCGGATTTTGACAAGCTTTCCTATCCTGATTGGGAGGCACTGCTTCAGGCAGTGAATTACCGCGCCGGCAACCGGTTTACCTTGTGCATAGATGAGTTCCCATATCTTGTGGAACAATCTCCTGAACTGCCGTCTGTCATTCAAAAATTAGTTGACGGGAAATCCCTGAAGTACAACATTGTGGTTTGCGGGTCGTCTCAGAATATGATGTATGGGCTGTTTCTGGACTCCACAGCCCCGCTTTACGGGCGTGCCGATGTGATCATGAAATTCAAGCCCATAAGATTGCCATATATTCAGGAGGCACTGGGGCTTGATGCGACAAGGGCAATTGAGGAATATGCCGTATGGGGAGGTGTACCCCGTTATTGGGAACTGAGAGAAAATAACGCATCGCTTGAAGATGCCTTATGGCATAATATCCTGTCAGTAAACGGAACCCTTTACGAAGAACCTGTCAAACTCTTTCAGGACGATATCAAAGACATTGTCAAGACCTCGACGATCATGTCATACATCGGCAATGGAGCCAACCGGCTCTCGGAGATTGCATCACGCAGCAATGAACCGGCCACAAACCTTTCGAGGCCATTGAAGAAACTCATAGATCTCGGCTTTATAGAACGTGAAGTGCCCTTTGGTACAGATGAGAAAAGTTCGAAAAAAAGCCTGTACAGGATAGCCGATCCGTTTATGTCATTTTACTATCAGTTCGTCGTTCCGAACCGTTCATTCATAGAACTGGAACGCCGTTTTCCCGTTGAGCAGGCGCTGGCCGCCCATTTCCCGGAATATGTGGGCATTCAATGGGAAAAACTCTGCAGAGATACTGTCACCGGAAACCTCATCAATGGTATTCTGTATGGCAAGGCACATCGCTGGTGGGGAACGGTACTTAACGAAGAGCGGAAGCCCGAACAAATTGAATTTGATGTGATGGCGGAATCGCTTGACAAGAAGTATCTTCTTGTCGGTGAATGCAAATGGACCGCACAGGAAAACGGCAGACTGCTCACAGCGGAACTGCTCCGCAAGGCCGGACTGCTCCCTTTCGCAAAGAATTATAACATAATTCCTGTCCTGTTCCTCAAAAACAAGCCAAAGAATGATATGGGAAATGCAATATTGCCGGAATGCGTGACCGGACTGTCAAAGTAAACCGCTGAAATGTGCCGAAACAGTACCATACTCTGACTGGAACCAAAGCCGGAAGACAGGATCCGCAAAAAAGACACCGGCCTTGGTTTTATCAATTAATTCTTTATCTGTCAAGCTATTGACCAGGCGGGCAATGTTGGACTTCGAGCCCAAATTGAAGTCTTCAATGACAGACCGCCGTCCGAAACCGTCATTTATGCCGGCGCTCACCGCCTTGAGAAAATTCATCTGATATGAAGAAAGATTTTCCGCCTGTTGGATAAACAGAGGTGAAGATTGGGCTATAAGCTTATGCACGGCGTCCTTCAGATTCTGCCGTGTCGCCTCCGACTCTGTCTCAATCATCACATTCCATGCAAGCTGCTGAACATACGATGAATGATTGTCCACCATACGGCATATTTCAGCGGCGAGATTCTCAGAAATCTTCTTCTCTTTAGCCTCAAAGCGAGTACGGATATACGGCACCCACTCTTCAACGGGAATGTTTCCGAGATATATGGTGTCCCCGAACTGATAAAAAGGCATTCTCCTGCTCTGGAAAAGATTTTCCATCATATGTTTCTTGCTGCCATAAAGGCAATAAGAAGTCCTTTTCTGATGCTGCCACACAGCCCTCAGCCTTTTTTGCACATTGACAGAATCCGGGAAATCCCCCACCTGCTGAAATTCATCAATACAGATGACCAGACGGATATCCTTCTTCTCCGCTATCCTTTCCGGAAGCGACAGCACCTCTTCCGGAGAAATATCCTTCGGTCTGATTCCCAATGATATGGAATATTCGCTCGCCGGGTCAGGGCTTATCGAGATTTTCGGAACAATCCTGCCAAGAAACTCTTTTGCTGTTTCCACGGCATGCTCCATCCGGGACGATGTCGCCTTCAAGATTGAAGCCGCAAATTTATTATAAAAATCGTATTCATTCCTGCAGTCATAAACATCCATTCTCACTGTCTGGATACCCTCGACATCAGCCATACAGTCACATACCCTGTTCACAAGGGATGTCTTGCCGATTCGTCTCGGTGAAATCAGGATTGTATTCAACCCGTTCTCAAAATTCATCCTTATCCTTTTTGTCTCCTCAACCCTATCCGTAAAATTCTCTCCTGAAACAGATACCCCGAATATGAATGCCTTTCCCATAACTCATTGTATTTGAAAACAAAGATAGAAATAAAAAAGAAAGTCCACAAACTTGTGGACCACAAATTTGTGGACTTTTATCAGCATACGCGCCCTTATGGATTTCAGTGCTTCTCAAGAAACTCCTGATACAACGAAACAGGGCCATAATGCCACAGTTTGGTATCTTCTTTTTCAAGCGCTTTATAAGTATTCGAATGGTAATAGAACTACATGTCCTCCAATGTGAGGCAGATTTGGTCTATGTCATAATGAGGCAGGAGCTTGGCTTTGAGATGCTGCACCTTTTCGGCAAAGATGGCGGGCTTGAACTCCTTGCGCTGGCGTTTGACTTCGACGGCAACGGCCCTGTTTTTCTCCAGCTTCAATGCAACGATGTCGATTTCATTCTGCTCCCTGCTTTTCTTGGCTTCCCAATATGAGCCGATGTCCCGATACTCATGGCTTTCGATGAACTGCTGCTTGAAATATTCTTCGAGAGTCTTTCCGGACCATGTGGGATAGTCAGCGGAAATGATTTTTCCAGCACCTCGTACTGATTCATTTCCACTAAAGTACGGTTGCCCTCAAAATACCGGAACCAGAAACGCAGGAACATGTCCGATATTTCATATCTGACAGTCTGAGTCCCTTTTTTTGACAGGATAGGACGCATTTTCCTTATGATGCCGTAGGTTTCCTCCAGTTTTTTCAGATGTCCGCCGATACTTTTTTCGCCCAGCATCGAAGCTATGCCGGACTGAGTATTTATGCCGCTTGAAATGGCATCAAGAATCGAAAAATATGTGCCATAATGCTTTCCGAACTCATCGATGAGAAGATTCCTGCCCTCATCCTTGAAAGGAGAGTCAGGATCACATACGGCATGAATAATAGCCGGCACACAATGACGCTTCGTTCTTGCGACCGACAAACAGATATACGAACGGCTCATCTTCCATGGCAGTGACTATCAGCGAAGTCTTGCCGATCCTGCGGCGGCCTGTCGCGACCGTCAGCCTTGAATGGTCACTGTAAGACAAACTGCGTATTTCGCGCAATTTGGCAATTTCTGCCTCCCTGTTGTAGAATTTCATGGCTTGAAAATTTTATTACAGCGGTAAAATTTACAGCGGTAACAAAATTAGTGAACAGATGGAGATTTTGCAAATATCCAATTTTAATTTTTGATTTGGGGCTGTTGGTTATTTTGTCTATTTTTGTGGGATTGGATAATTCAGTCATAACTAATAACATTTTATAACAGGCAGGTATGAAGACCACTCGATTGTTATTCTTAGGGGGGATGCTCGCTTTGGGGGCATGCTCGGCAACGACACAGACGCAGACGGCGGCAGAGCCGGTAGACCATGTGAGCACGCTGGTGGGGACGATGTCAAAGTTTGAACTTTCCACGGGAAACACTTATCCGGCGACGGCGAGGCCGTGGGGAATGAACTTCTGGACACCTCAGACAGGAAAGATGGGCGACGGATGGGCCTATACCTACTCTGCGGACAAGATACGGGGACTGAAGCAGACACATCAGCCGAGTCCGTGGATAAATGACTACGGGCAGTTCTCGATAATGCCGGTGACTACGGGACCGGTGTTCGATGAGGAAGAAAGGGCAAGCTGGTTCTCGCACAAGTCGGAAACGGCAACACCTTACTGGTACAGCGTCTATCTAGCAGACCATGATGTGGTTGCAGAGCTGACGCCGACGGAGAGGGCGGCTTCGTTCAGATTCACATACCCTGAACGGGAAATGTCATACTTCGTGGTGGATGCATTCGACAAAGGGTCGTTCGTCAAGGTGATACCTTCGGAAAAGAAGATCATAGGATATACGACGAAAAATTCGGGAGGAGTGCCGGAGAACTTCAAGAACTGGTTCGTGATTGTTTCCGACACGCCTTTTGAATATGTGGCTACGGTGAAGGACGGAAAGGTCACCAAGGCCGCTGACCTCAGCAAGGAGGCGGAAGTCAAGACTGACCATGCAGGGGCAATCGTCGGATTCAAGACGGCCAGGGGACAGCAGGTGAACCTGCAGGTGGCTTCCTCATTCATCAGCGTGGAACAGGCGGAAATCAACCTCAATGAAGTGGCCGGAAGGTCTTTTGAGGCTGTCAAGGCTGAAGGCAGGGCTTGCTGGAACGACATTCTCGGCAGGATTTCCGTGTCGGATGACAACATAGACAACCTCAGGACATTCTACTCTTGCCTCTACAGGTCCGTGCTCTTCCCGCGCAACCTGTCTGAAATCAATGCAGCAGGAGAAACTGTACACTACAGCCCTTACAACGGGGAGGTGCTGCCGGGATATATGTTCACCGACACGGGATTCTGGGACACTTTCCGCTGTCTTTTCCCTCTTCTGAACCTTGTCTATCCGGAAATGAACGAAAAGATGCAGGAGGGGCTCGTGAATGCCTATCTTGAAAGCGGCTTCCTGCCTGAATGGGCAAGCCCGGGACACAGGGGCTGCATGGTCGGGAACAACTCTGCTTCGGTGGTAGCTGACGCATATTTGAAAGGCATCAGGGGCCAGGACATCGAAAAGCTTTGGGAAGCCGTCACACACGGTGCCAACAGCGTGCACCCTGAGGTTTCGTCCACCGGAAGGCTCGGATGGGACTATTACAACAGGCTCGGCTATGTGCCTTGCAATGTGGGAATCAACGAAAGTGCGGCACGCACACTTGAATATGCATACGATGACTGGTGCATCTACACACTCGGAAAAGCTCTCGGAAAGAGCGAGGAAGAGCTGGAGCCTTATAGGCAGCATGCGATGAACTACAGGAATCTCTACAGCGCCGAAGACCACCTCATGCGCGGACGCAACGAGGACGGGACATTCCAGACACCGTTCAGCCCGCTCAAATGGGGCGGCGACTTCACTGAGGGGAACAGCCTGCACTACACATGGTCCGTGTTCCATGATCCGGCAGGACTTATGGAACTGATGGGCGGCGAAGAAAACTTCTGCGCCAACCTTGACGAAGTGTTCGAGATACCGCCGGTATTCGACAACAGCTACTATGGCTTCACGATCCACGAAATCCGTGAAATGCAGGTGATGAACATGGGCAACTACGCCCACGGGAACCAGCCTGTGCAGCACATGATATACCTCTACAACTGGGGCGGACAGCCGTGGAAGGCACAGTACCATATCCGCAATGTGATGGACAAGCTCTACACGCCGGAGCCTGACGGATATTGCGGGGACGAGGACAACGGACAGACCTCCGCATGGTATGTGTTCTCCGCACTCGGATTCTATCCTGTGTGCCCTGGGACAGACCAGTACATCATCGGCACACCGCTGTTCAAGGATGTCACGGTCAGCCTTGCAAACGGAAAGAAGATACATATTTCCGCTCCGGAGAACAGCAGGGAGAACTTCTACATCTCAGGCATGACACTCAACGGGAAGGAGTATGACAAGACATGGCTCTCACATCAGGAGCTGATGAACGGGGCTGACATCAGGTTCACCATGTCCTCCGAGCCTGACACGATGAGGGCGACCGGACCTGAGGCAAGGCCATATTCATTCTCCCTCGACGGGAAATAACACATATTTTTACAATGAAAAACAAGGCGAAAGCAATATTTCTGTCTGCAGCGGTGATTGCGGCGGTGTCATGCTCATCGGATAAGACGGAAGACTATGCCGGGATTGTGAACCCGCTGATAGGGACAGACTACACAGGCAACACATATCCGGGGGCACAGGCCCCATTCGGAATGGTGCAGCTGAGTCCGGACAACGGGCTGCCCGGGTGGGACAGGATAGCGGGATATTTCTATCCGGACAGTACGATAGCCGGGTTCAGCCATACTCACCTTTCTGGGACAGGAGCCGGGGATCTCTATGACATCTCCTTCATGCCTGTCACCCTGCCGTACAAGGAGGCGGAGGCCCCGCTCGGCATCCACTCGAAATTCTCCCATGAAGACGAAGAGGCAAGCGCCGGGTATTACAGGGTGCTGCTGAAAGACTACGGAATCAATGTGGAACTCACCGCAACGCCAAGATGCGGCATCCAGAGATACACCTTCCCCGGAGGGAAAGCTGCAGTCTTCCTTGATCTGAAAAAGGCGACGAACTGGGACTTCACGGAGGACTCTTACATCGAGGCCATGGACGAGCAGACAATACAAGGCTACAGATTCTCAGACGGATGGGCAAGAGGCCAGAAAGTATATTTCAAGACAAGATTCTCAAAACCGTTCGATGCGATGGACATCAAGATAGAGGACATCGAGAAGGACGGGAAGAAAATCGGGAAGGCCTATATAGCCCGCTTTGATTTCGACACCGCCGAAGGAGAGCAGATAATCCTGTCCACGGCCATTTCCGGAACAAGCATAGAAGGGGCGGCAAAGAACCTGGCCGACGAGGCTCCGCATGATGATTTTGACAAGTATCTTGCAGCAGCGAAAAAGGAATGGAACAGCCAGCTCGGCAAAATTGAAGTCACAGGAGGTGACCCGGATGACAGGGTAAACTTCTACACCGCCCTGTATCACTCCATGATAGCCCCGACCATATACAGCGATGTGGACGGCACATATTACGGTCCTGACAAACAGTTGCACAAGACAGACGGATGGGTGAACTACGGGACATTCTCACTGTGGGACACTTTCAGGGCATCGCATCCGCTCTTCACATATACGGAGACTTCCCGCGTGAATGATATGGTCAAGTCCTTCATCGCATTCTATGAGCAGAACGGAAGGCTCCCGGTGTGGAACTTCTGGGGCAGCGAGACAGACATGATGATAGGCTACCATGCGGTCCCGGTCATTGCTGACGCCTACCTGAAAGGCATCGGAGACTTCGATGCTGAAAAGGCCCTGGAGGCATGCGTGAACACTGCCAACCTCGACTGGTACAGAGGCATCGGAGAATACAAGAAACTGGGCTATGTGCCATACGATGTCACTGACAAATACAACTCCGAAAACTGGTCACTCTCCCGCACGCTCGAATATGCCTACGATGACTGGTGCATAGCCAGAATGGCGGAAAAGATGGGAAAGAAAGATGTGGCAGAAGAGTTCTACGCCCGCTCACAGAACTACAGGAATGTCTATAACCCTCAGACCGGATTCATGCAGCCGAGGGACAGCAAGGGGCAGTTCCAGCCGGGATTCTCGCCGGACGAATACACCGCCCACATCTGCGAAAGCAACGGATGGCATTATTTCTGGTCCGTGCAGCATGACATTGAAGGGCTGATAGAGCTCACCGGAGGCAAGGAAAGGTTTGCTGAAAAGCTCGACAGCATGTTCACCTACAACCCTTCAGCCGATGATGAACTTCCTCTGTTCAGCACAGGAATGATCGGACAATACGCACACGGAAACGAGCCGAGCCACCATGTCATCTACCTTTTCAACAAGGTCGGACAGCCGTGGAAAACGCAGAAATATGCTGCGGAAGTGATGCATGAGCTCTACTTCAACGCACCTGCCGGACTTTGCGGCAACGAGGACTGCGGACAGATGTCGGCCTGGTATGTGTTCAGTGCAATGGGCTTCTATCCGGTCAATCCGGCCAGCGGCGAATATGAAATCGGCACGCCTCTCTTCCCTGAAGTCAGGATGCATCTGGAAAACGGAAAGACATTCACCGTGCTTGCTCCGGAAGTGAGCAGGGAGAACATCTACATCCAATCGGTGAAGGTCAACGGCCAGCCATACGGCAGAAGCTTCATCACCCATGAACAGATAATGTCAGGAGCGACGGTAGAGTTCGAAATGGGGCCGGAACCGGCAGAAGCATGGTATTAGACGCAATGCAAATTAATCCCGCAACGGATTCGGAAAAACCGTTGCGGGATTATTGTTTCAAGCTTCGCACTGAAGATTGTGACAGAGGGCTTATATCACTGAAGAACAAATGAAACCTTGCCACGGATGTCTGCAGACGAAGAAGCTATGATGGCATCGAATTTCCCTGGTTCTGCCTCCCATCCGTGCTTTTGAGGATCATAGAATGAGAGGGCATCAGCAGAGATTGTAAAAGACACGGTCTTCGTCTCACCTGGAACCAGGCTTATCTTTCGGAAGCCTTTGAGTTCCTTGACCGGACGGGGTAGTGACGACTTTCTGTCGGATATATAAAGCTGCACCACTTCCTTGCCTTCGCGAGAGCCGGTGTTGGTGACATCGACACTTACGGTGACAGTACCGTCAGCTGTCATTGAGGAAGAGTCAACCACAGGATTGCCGTATGCAAATGAAGTATAGCTCAATCCGTGGCCGAACGGGAACAGAGGCTTTATATTCTTCTGCCTGTCTGTCCATCTGTATCCGACATAGATCCCTTCCTTGTATTCTATGTCCACGGTGTCTTTGGCCGACTTGCCGCAATAGTCGCCGAGAAGATGCGCAGGGCAGTCCTCAAGGCGTGCGGGAAATGTAAAAGGAAGCTTCCCGGACGGATTGACATCGCCGGAAAGGACATCTGCTATGGAATGTCCGGCCTCCGAACCGATGAACCAGGCCTGCAGGACAGCAGGGACCTTGTCAATCCACGGCATCGCCACGGCATTTCCGGATATGTTGACCACTACAAGACGAGGATTCACTGCTGCAAGGGCTTCAATGACATCGTCCTGGCCGTACGGAAGGCCGAGAGAGGCGCGGTCGGAATTCTCGCAGTCCTGTTTCCAGCTCTTGTTGAGTCCTCCTATGAAGATGACACAGTCGGCATCCTTCGCCATTTCCACGGCTTCGGCAATCAGTTCTTCCGCACTGCGGTCCTCCTGCAGATTCTGACCTGTGGTGACACCGTTATATTCCCCGGACGGATCTCCGACATAGCCTCTGGCATAGACGACTTCCACATCCTTGCCTGCCCGTTCACGGATGCCATCCAGAGGGGATATCTCCCTCTGCACCTTCAGCGACGAGCTTCCGCCTCCCACAGTCATCATCTTGATAGCATTCTCCCCTACCACAAGTATCTTCCCGGCATTGTCAAGGTCCAGAGGAAGCAGACCTCCCTCATTCTTCAGAAGGACAATGCCTTCGTCCCCGATCTGCCTGGCAGCAGAGTAATGCGCTTCCGAACAGAAGCTTCCGAAGCCCCTATAAGGATTCATGGATGTCCTGAACATCAGACGGAGCACCCTGCGGACCTTGTCGTCCAATTCCTCCGTGCCGACTTCTCCGCTGCGGATCTTCTCCAGATATGGAAATGCCAGATGGTAGCTGTCATATGCATTCCTTGCCCCTGACCGCAGCCCGTCAGTCCCTGTGCCGAACTCCATGTCAAGACCGTTGCGGATGGCCTCATCAGTGTCATGGGTACCGCCCCAGTCCGAAACGACAGCCCCGTCAAAGTTCCAGTCTTCTTTCAATATATCATTCAGCAGAAAAGAATTATGACAACAATGCTGATTCCGGTACAGGTTATATGCTCCCATTATCGCCCAGGCATGGCCTTTCTGCACAGCCGCCTTGAACGCAGGAAGATAAATCTCATGCAATGTTCTTTCATCGACAATGACATTGGTATTGTGACGGTTGACCTCGTGATTGTTCAGTGCGAAATGCTTGACACAGGCTGCCACACCGTTTTCCTGGACTCCCTGTATATACGGCACGGCCATTTCTGCGGCAAGATAAGGATCCTCTCCTATGTATTCAAAATTGCGCCCGTTCAGCGGTGTCCTGTAAATGTTCACACCAGGACCGAGAAGCATATCCTTGCCCCGGTAAGTGGCCTCCTCGCCTATGCTCTTGCCATACAGATGCGCGAGTTCGGTGTTCCAGGTGGCGGCAAGGCAGGTCAGGGCAGGGAAAGCCACACAGGAATCATTCGTCCATCCCGCCTGGTCCCATTCATCCCAAAGAACCTCGGGACGGATACCGTGAGGGCCGTCGGTGGTCCATACTTCCGGAATGCCAAGTCTTGGCACTCCTCCTGAACTGAACTTGGACTGTGCATGAATGATCTTTATCTTCTCTTCAAGCGTCATTCTGCCGAGGGCATCTTCCACCCTTTCCTCAACCGGTTTTTCCGGGTCAAGGTACACAGGTCTCTCCTGAGCCGCAAGAGTCTGACCGGCAGAAGCCTGCCCCATAAAACACATTCCGGCACAGAGCAAGGCCCAACCGGACACCTTAATGAAATGTATCATATTACATTCATATTAAAATAAAAATGAAACAAGATGCTGTCAGTCGTCAAAGCACAATGAAGCCACCCGTTCCAGTTCAACGGACTTACGCCTCACCATAAAGATATCTCCTCTGCTCCGGAGTGAGGGTGTCGATCCGGCAGCCCCATGCTGAAAGCTTGCGGCGGGCGACCTCCTCGTCGATGGTACGCGGCACGTCGTTGAGCATCCCGCCCGGCTCACGGGAAATGTCCTGACGGTCTGCTACAAGATGACGGGCACTCAATGCCTGGATGGCAAATGACATGTCCATGATTTCGGCAGGATGGCCGTCTCCGGCGGCAAGATTGACAAGACGGCCCTCGGCAAGTATATAGATACGGCGGCCATTGTCCAGCAGATAACCGGTGATGTTCTTTCTGGCAGGTCTTATCTCCCTGGCGATGCCCTCAAGTCCCTTGACATCCACTTCCACATCAAAATGACCGGCATTGCAGCAGATGGCACCGTCCTTCATCAGGCGGAAATGCTTCTCCGTGATGACGGCATCGCAACCGGTGACGGTAATGAAAATGTCACCGAGCGGGGCTGCCTCCTCCATTGTCATCACTTTGAAACCGTCCATGACCGCTTCCATCGCCTTTATCGGATCCACCTCGGTGACAATGACCTCGGCCCCGAGCCCCTTTGCCCTCATGGCGACACCTTTGCCGCACCAGCCGTAGCCTGCGACAACTGCATTCTTCCCTGCCACGATGAGGTTGGTGGTCCTGTTGATCCCGTCCCATACGGACTGGCCTGTGCCATAACGGTTGTCAAAGAGATGTTTGCAGTCCGCATTGTTGACAAGCATCATAGGGAAAAGGAGTTCCCCTGCCCTGTTCATGGCCTGCAGGCGGAGAATGCCTGTCGTAGTCTCCTCACACCCGCCGATCACTCCTGGAATGAGATGTCTGAACTCCGAATGCATAAGATGGACCAGGTCACCTCCGTCATCTATTATGATGTTCGGGCCAGGCTCAAGAACCTTCCTTATATGCGCGTCATATTCCTCCGCCGTTGCTCCATACCATGCGAAGACATTCATTCCCTCATGAACAAGGGCTGCGGCGACATCATCCTGTGTGGAAAGCGGATTGCTTCCGGTCACATACATTTCGGCCCCGCCGGCGGCCAGGACCTCGCAAAGATATGCAGTCTTAGCCTCAAGATGCACTGAAAGCGCTATTTTGAGTCCCTTGAAAGGTCTCTCCTCCGCAAATTCCTTTTCCAGTCCATTCAAAAGAGGCATATGGTGCCTTACCCATTCTATTTTGAGACGGCCGTCAGGCCAAAGTTCAGGATTTCTTATCTCGCTTGCCATAACAATAGAAACTTTTTATTTGCCGGAGGCAAATTTAGAAACTGTTTCGAAATTTACCGAAATTTCTTTTACGGATCTTTCCGGTATAATCCCTGAAGTCTTCACATGGTCATTCCGGGCAATCATGCAGATAATCAAAAGATTTTTTGGTTAATAGAATTGATATAGATATTTTTGCAGTCGGATTTGGCAGACGCAAAACAGATATGTTCTGCGGAAATTCCGGATTGTCTGACATGGGAAATATGCTGTCCGGACATGTCAAATATGGAAAACACTTTAGTTAAATTCAATAAAAACCAGACGAAAATGGGACTTCTTGACGGAAAGGTCGCCCTCATCACAGGAGCGGCAAGAGGAATCGGAAAGGCTATTGCCTTGAAATATGCCTCTGAAGGCGCAAACATAGCATTCACTGACCTTGTGCTCAACGAGGCTGCTGAAGCCACCGTAAAGGAAATCGAGGCGTACGGAGTAAAAGTGAAGGCATATGCTTCAAATGCGGCAAACTTCGAAGAGACACACACAGTCGTGAATGAAATCCTCAGCGAATTCGGCCGCATCGACATTCTTGTCAACAACGCCGGCATCACCAAGGACGGACTCATGATGAGAATGACAGAAGCACAGTGGGATGCCGTCCTTACTGTAAACCTCAAATCAGCATTCAACTTCATCCATGCCGTAACCCCGATCATGGCAAAGCAGCGTGAAGGAAGCATCATCAACATGTCATCAGTTGTGGGCGTATCCGGCAACGCAGGCCAGTGCAACTATTCTGCATCAAAGGCCGGCATGATCGGCCTTGCGAAGTCCATCGCAAAAGAAATGGGACCGCGCGGCATCCGTGCCAACTGCATAGCCCCGGGCTTCATCATCACCGACATGACCAACGCCCTCTCCGACAAGATCCGAGAGGAGTGGGAAAAGCAGATCCCGCTCAGGAGAGGCGGCACACCTGAGGATGTGGCCAATGTGGCACTCTTCCTCGCCAGCCCGCTCTCATCATACGTCAGCGGCCAGGTCATCCACTGCTGCGGCGCAATGAACTGCTAAAAGGCAGACTTTCAGACAGAAAAGCAGGCTCGCCAGATTTCTTGGCGGTCCTGCTTTTTTACATATACTTATCCGCAAACATATCCTTTATGGTATTGCACACTGGACGATAAAAATTAGAAAAAACATCAAAAAAGAAAAAATTGCGGCACACCAAAAAAGTTTTTCTTTTTTTGATATGCCTTATCCCCGTTCAAAAAATCATTTTCAACACCTTGTCCCTATATTTGATGGAATATTCGTCCAACTGCCGTCAAATAAAACATGGTCAGGTCAAAAAGTCATATCGCCGAAATCATCCTTCCGTTCCTTTCGGACCTCGGGAACTGCGCGGCAAGAACAGCTGCCGCCACAGGCGACATCATTCTTCCGAGATACTGCGCCGTGTGCGGCAGGACACTGCTGCTTCATGAAAAGTTCATCTGTATATATTGCCTGGCGGACTTTCCTTTCACATACAATTGGAACATGCCACACAACAGGATGGCCGACAGGTTTAACGAAATGATACAGAGAGATATCATCACTTCGAAGCGCCAGAATTCAGACTTGCTGATCCAAGCGGAATCATATGCATACGCCGCATCCCTCTTCTTTTACCGGGGAGAATCCGCATACAGAAAGATTCCTCACAGGCTGAAATACCATTGTGACATCGGCATTGGACGGCATTTCGGAAAGATGCTAGGGAAAAAGCTCGCAGATGCCGGACAATTCTCTGATGTCGACATGGTGATACCTGTGCCGCTGCACTGGAGGCGCCGATGGGAACGCGGATACAACCAGGCCGCCGTCATAGCTTCTGAAACGGCTGCGGCACTCGGCGCGGCACTGAGGGAAGACATCCTGATGCGGCACAGGAAAACAAGAACCCAGACGAAACTGGATGTCCGGAGCAAAATGGAAAATGTCAGACAGGCATTCAGGATAAAGAAGAAATTCCTGGCAAATCCTCCGGCTGCCGGGCATATCCTGCTTGTAGATGACGTTTTCACTACCGGAGCCACCATCCACGCATGTTTCCTGGCATTGAGAGCCGTCTACACTGAAGACACCCGCATCAGCGCTGCCACATTGGCATTTGTGGACAACGGATGAAACATTTTGTCGAAAAGGTGAAAATGATTATTCCGGGCAAGCACCTTAAATGCCTTTCCTGGCCTGTCCCGGAATCTGCGGCCAACAGCAGCCCCTGGCCAGAGGCATTCCGCCGGACAGGCTGTTCAGGACATCATACAGGACAGTGCCATCTTCTGTCAATGATATCTTTGACTTTGGCACATAATAATACCTGACCAGCTCTTCCGCAGCCAGTCTGTCAAAGACGATGAAACGGTCTGCCTTGCGGATCATACAGTGCCATTTCATGTTCAGGATATGCCTTTTGATCCAACTGTATCCGTCCCATGAGGACAGAAAATCAAAACTGTGGCTATGTACTATGACCGCCACCTTGTCACCAGAACCTTTTCTGACATTCCATGGCAGATTTTCAGAACAATATACATGAAATGCCGGACCTGGCCGTCCTTTGCAGCCAGATCCGGCAGTACCTTCTTTGAAACAGGCAGCCAAACTCACACCGTCAATCAACGACCTTTACCTTGAAAATGGCCTTGTGGATGGTTCCTTCACCGATCAGCGGAGCATGCGCCGTGTCAGGAGCAAATGTCACCGCCTCTCCCGGGGCAGCCGTCATCGTCTCTTCGACCGGATCCTTATAGAAAAGTATGTCCTTCTCCTCATTCATCACCCCGTCCGGCTCCATGCAGTCCTTGCGCGGCTTGATCCCATATGTTTCCGGCTTGGAAAGCGGCACCTGTATGTCGATATATCTGTCGTGCACCTCCAGCCGGGCCTGCTGCGGAGTCTTCATATTGCTGTCAACGATGTTTACAAACAGGTTTTCCCCGTCGATCACATGTTTCCCGTTCTCAAGCGAATTGAGGTCCGTCGTCCTGATGAACTCCATCGCCTTTGCATAATACGGATTCTTCATCAATCTGTCTTCCATAATTATGAATTTAGAATATGCCCCCATTATCTCCGCTAATTTAGCATTTCTTCGTGGATTCACCAAAATTTCACTATCTTTGCACCATCGCTCTGGTGGTGGAACAGGTAGACACGCGGGACTTTGAAATGTTTTTGCTCTCCTGATTCTCCGTCAACTTTGCATCGGTTCACATAATTGAAGATTATGAAGACAAAACGAAGCGAAGCAGATTTTAAGGCAGCGGCAAAAAGTTCTTTCAGCATCGCTGGCATGTGCAGGATTTTAGGGTTGGTCCCAAGCGGAGGCAATTACAGAATTATGCATAATGCCATTGCCAAATACAATATTGACATTTCTCATTTCAGAGGTCAAGGATGGAATGTAGGACTGAAATTCAAACCTGTCAAACCAAAAGACTTGTCAGAAATTCTGATAAAAGGTTCCACTTTCCAATCTTTCAAATTGAAGAAAAGATTATTTCAAGACCATCTGAAAGAAAAGAAATGCGAACGATGCGGAAGAACTGAATGGCAAGGATTTGACATCCCGTTGGAGATTCACCATAAAAACGGTGACAACCATGACAACCGGATAGAAAACCTTGAAATTTTATGTCCTAACTGCCATGCGTTGACGGACAGTTATAGAGGCAGGAACAACAAGAGTGCTACAAAGGAAACTTTGTGAGTAGAACTCCCCTAACAAACAGAAACCTCGCAGATGGAAACATCTGCTTTGGCGATGACTTACTAAATTTAACACCACGTTGATAAATGGCGCAGAGACTATACAGGGAGGGCCTAAACACAAATCATTGTGCATGGTCATGAAATAGTCCAGACTACAACGGCTTAGCATTTCGGATGAAGCCGGCTTGTGTAAAAGCAAGAGTAGCAAGAAAATCCCGTGGGCAGCAATGCCCGTACGGGTTCGATTCCCGTCCGGAGCACAAAAAATCCCTCTTCGAGAGGGATTTTTTGTGTCCTGCAGCAAACGCCGGATTAACAGATTTATTCAGCTCCTGATGTCATGGAATCAGTTCACCACAATCTCGTCTGTGAAGAGCCATGCACCTTCTATTCCGCTGTTGTCGGCATGGATGCGGACATAACGGGCTGATTCATTGCAGATGATGCCGTACTGCTTGAAGAACAGGCCGTCCGCCTTGGAAGAAAGGTCGCGCCATACGGAGCCGGCAAGACGGAAGTCACTGCCGTCTTCCGACACATAGATGTCAACTTTCTCCGGAAGATATACCCATGCCGAAGCGACCTGCATGAAGGTGGCACCGATATAATGAACAGGCTGTACCGACCCGAGGTCCACGGTCACATCAAAGTCCGTAAGGAATCCCTGCCATTTCTTGTCACCGTAGGTCCATCCGCCCAGGATGCCGTCCACAAGAGATGTTTCTCCCGATGCCGGATACTGGCTGTTGATCGGGCTGGAATAATCCACATTGCATCCTACGGCAAGATGTTTCAACGGTGCAAGGCTTTCTTTTCTGTCTCCATATTCTGTCTTGAGATCAAATATGGTATATCCGAGACTTGACAGATGTTCCGAAAGAGAGAGCACCCGTCTATGGAAATCCTCATAGTCTTTGTCCTCAGGCCTGCTCCATCCGATCTCTGCTATTGCAAATGCCCTCGGGTAATACATATATTCGGCGTGGCTGTCATCAGGGATGTATTCTGCCCAGAGATTGCCCTGAACTCCGAGAAGATGCGAAAGTTCAGCTTCTGTCAGGCCAGGCTCCGCCGGCTCGTATGAATATGTCTTGGAAAGCGGGATATAGCCGCCTATAGATACAGGCTCCTTGAATGGAGCATCCTGGGTGTAGTCAAGATAACAGAAAGCCCCGGGGGTCATTATCACGTCATGTCCTGATTTCATCGCGGCAATGCCGCCCTCAGTGCCACGCCATGACATCACTGTGGCATTAGGTGCCAGACCACCCTGAAGTATTTCATCCCATCCTATGATTTTCCGGCCCTTTGAATTGACAAATTCCTCTATACGGTGTATCAGATAGCTCTGAAGTTCATCAACATTCTCCAAGCCTTCCTCCTGCATTCTCCGACAGCAGTCAGGGCATGTCTTCCATGCCGACTTGGACGCCTCGTCACCTCCTATGTGTATATACTCTGACGGGAAGAGTTCCATGACCTCGGAAAGAACATCTTCAAGGAATGTGAAAGTCGCTTCCTTGCCAGGACAGAAATCACCGCTGCCATATTGTTTTCCGCTGCATGAAAGCTCAGGATAGGCGGCAATCACCTCCTCGCTGTGTCCGGGCATTTCAATCTCCGGAATCACTTCAATATGCTTCTGAGCAGCGTAGGCCAATATTTCCTCTATGTCTTCACGGGTATAATAGCCGCCGTATGCTCCCGCAGCATCCTTTTCGCAATAATGTCTGTCAGACACCCACCAGTCAGACCATTTCCTGTACGGCCTCCATGCTGCAAAGTCCGTCAGCCTCGGATACCCTTCTATCTCTATGCGCCACCCGGCCCCGTCTGTAAGATGAAGATGCATCCTGTTGAGCTTGAGCATGGCCATGGCATCCATCTGCTTAATCAGAAACTCTTTAGAACGGAAATGCCTTGAGACATCGAAATGCAGTCCTCTGTACTCAAAACGCGGCACATCATCAATCACACAGCATTGTATATCTGAAGTGCCATCCGGTCCGGCCATCTGCACAAGGCTCTGGAGCGCATAAAAAGCCCCGGCAGCGTCAGCCGCATATACCGTTATCCGGTCCGGAGTCACTTCCAGCCTGTAAGCCTCTCCCCAAAGAGCTACATTATCCAGTGACGCATGCTCAAGGGATGTCTTTTTCATGAATTTCTTTCCGTCCACGACAACAACAATATCTGCCGAGCGGGAATTGTCCGATTCCTCCATCCCTGAAGAAAATGACTTCAGAGCCTCCGCGACTGCCGCTCGGTCGTCAGTACCGAATGTCTTGTCCCCGGTCAGAAAAAATGTCTTTTCACCTGCAAGGGAAAAAATCCCTGATGAGACTTCATATTCAGCCGGAACAGGAATAATATCACCCGGGCCATAAGCCGGGGACGATGCCGATGCCGTAAGGCAGGTAAAGGAAACCAGGCCACAAAGTGTCATTGAAGCCAGCGATGCTCTGAACATATGATCAACAAATCTGTTCATAATATAAAACTTATCGGGAAAAGGCTTAAAATATAATGTAATCAGATATATACGACAATATAATACATCATCACGCAACATGCGATGATTTTCAGTCCTGTGCCGAGGATGAAACCGAGGAAAGATCCTGCTGCCGACTTCAACGCATCTCCGGAACTCTTTCTGGCATAGTACAGTTCCAGCAGGAACGCACCGATGAAGGATCCGAGAATCATGCCGACGGGAGGAACAATGAAAGACCCGAGGATAAGCCCTGCCAAAGCCCCTCGGGAGGCATATTTGCTGCCTCCGGTGGCCTTGGTAAGATACATAGGGACAATATAATCTATAATGGACACGGCAATGGTCACGCCCAGCATCACCAGAAGGATGGTGAGTGACATCGGCTCCCCGTCACCGTTGGTCCCGCCCCAGAAATAAAGCAGAAGCATGCCGACCCAGGTCAGTGGCGGCCCCGGCAAAGCCGGAAGGATGCTTCCTATTATGCCTATTATACCGGCGAGCACCGCCAGTATCGCTATTACTGTTTCCATAAAACTCCTGTCTATTGGCGCTGCCGTCCCGTCACTATGGAACAACGGAACAAGCCCGCACCTGTTTAAGCCTGCATTGCCGCTTCAACATCTTCCGAAGTTATCGGCAGCCTCCGTGAACCGAGCCTGCGGCAGCCGTCAGCCGTTATCAGCAGGTCATCTTCAAGCCGTATTCCACCGAAATCAAGATACTCCGACTGGAGCTTCTGATAATTGACCATGCCCTTGTCCGTGCCCTCGGCCTTCCATTTGCTGATGAGGGCAGGCACGAAATATATGCCCGGCTCATCCGTGATCACATGTCCCGGAACAAGCCTGCGGGCCATCCGGAGCGAACCGAGGCCGAGCTGAGGAGAACGCTTCTGGTCATCGTCATATCCCACAAGGTCTTCTCCCAGATCTTCCATGTCATGCACATCTATGCCCATATTATGTCCGAGCCCGTGCGGCATGAAAAGTCCGGCAATGCCTTCGGCAACCATATCCTCCACGGAACCCGTCACCAGACCGAGCCCCTTAAGCCCGTCCAGCATCCTGGCTGCAACGGCAAGATGCACATCCCTGTATGCGACTCCCGGTTTTGCCAGACGGAAAGCCAGTTCGTTGCAGTCTGCAACAATATCATAGACATCCTTCTGCTTCGGAGTGAATTTTCCTCCGCAAGGCAGGGTACGGGTGAAGTCGGATGCATAGTGCGTATTGCTCTCAGCTCCGGCATCTATCACAAGCAGATTGCCAGGAGTAATGATGCCGTCATGCCTGTGGTTGTGCAGGGTCTCCCCATGCTGGGAAAGTATTGTGGCAAATGAGACTCCCCATCCCTTGGAAATGGTCACGCCTTCCATCCTGCCCACAATCTCCTGTTCCGGCACTCCCGGGCGGCAGGCATTCCGTGCTTCCGTATGCATCAGCCAGCCTATCTCACAGGCCTTGTCAATCTCGTCTATTTCGCACTGCTCCTTCACAAGGCGCATCGAAATCACCGCCTTCACCAGTTCAAGGGAGGCATGGTACACTATCCCGTCCTCAAGCGGCCTGTCCGCAGGCGCCACTTTCCGCACGGCCTCCGGAGTCACCCCCAGCAGCTGTGACAGCTTCAATGTATTGTAATATCTCGATGTCGGCAGGAAATGTATCTTCGCTCCCCTTGCCCTTGCCTTCAGCACCGCCTTGTCAAAGTCCGCAGCCGGAGCGGAAACATTAGCCCCGACCCGTGCCGCCTTCGAAGCCACCGACTCCTGCGGCCCCATCCAGATGATGTCATCTATGTCCACATCATCACCGAAGAGGCATTCATCTCCGCTGTCAAGGTCCAAGATCGCCGCAAATCCCGGCTCATCGATTCCCCAATAATAAAGGAATGAACTTTCCTGCCGGAACTTATAGTCATTTCCCCTGTAATTCTGCGGTGCCTCAGCATTCCCGAGAAAAACAATTATTCCATTGTCTCCGGCACCGGCCGACATCTTCTCCATGAGCTTCCGCCTGCGTGCCACATAAATGTCCCTGTCAAACATATCATCAATCTTTTTTCATTTCTGTTCCGCCCGGAGTCTCCGCCCCCTCTGCTGCGCAACATCTTTCAAATATACGCAGAAACCGAGAGCAATGCAAACAAGTTTGCTTTGCCGGCTAAAGAATCGGGACAAGCCATTTGGAGAGAAGCCAGCCGCCGGCCATGAGCCATACGAAGAGGACGAGGGCAAGGAGGAATGGCTTGGCACCGGCCTGACGGAACTTGTCGATGCTGGTTTCGGCACCAAGTGCAGTCATGGCCATGGTGAGGAGGAAAGTGTCAAAGCTGTTGATGGCGCTCACGACGCCTTCAGGCAAAAGATTAAGAGAATTGAAGCCAATGACGGCGACAAATCCGAAGGCGAACCACGGAATGGTGATTGTTGCATCTTTCTGTCCGGAACCGCCTCCGACAAAGAAACTCATTATGAGGAGGACAGGAGCGAGGAGAATGACGCGTATCATCTTGACAATGATGGCAATGTCAGAAATATGGTCGCCCATGGCATTCCCTGCGCCGACCACATGGGCCACCTCATGAAGGGTGGAGCCTGTATAGATGCCCATCTCCACATCGGACAGGCCGAGCAGACCGGCATTGTACAACGCGGGATAGATGAACATGGCTATCGTCCCGAAAATCACGACAGTGGAAACGGCCACAGCGGTCTTGTACGGCTGCGGCTTCACTACGGATTCCGCCCCGAGCACAGCAGCGGCCCCGCAAATGGCACTGCCCGTGGCAGTGAGCAGGGAAAGGTCCTTGTCCATCTTGAAAAGACGGCCGAGAAGAATGCCGAGAAAAATGGTGACGGTGACAACGATAAGGTCAACGACGATGGCAGCAAGCCCCACCTCAACCACGCTTTGGAAAGTCAGACGGAAGCCGTAAAGGATGATTCCCAGACGCAGAATCTCTTTCGAACAGAACTTAATCCCAGGTACCCAGGTCTCCGGAAGATTGTTCCTCAACGAATTGGCATAGAGCATTCCCAGAACGATGCCCACAATCAGCGGACTGAAGGAAAGCTTCTTGACAAATTCAAAATCAGCAATGTAAAACGCCGCACACGAGAAAAGCGCTATCAGCAGCACCCCATGCAGCATACTCTTTCTTGTCTCCGATGCCATATCCAAATCTTCAAAAGGGCGGCAAAGATAGTGAAACTTTATGAATCTCAAAGAAAATCAATGGATTTAACTTTATCGGCAGCGCCCGATCATATAGGGATAACACAATTGACAACAACATATTCCGACTGATATTGATCCTCTAAATGATGCCCAAAATGATGCCCAAAATGAAGTCGTCATCACTGCCAGACAAAATGGACTTCTTGAGCTAATAAAAGCTGACGGAAAGATTACGCGCGTGGAAATGTCCAAGCGATTAAAAATATCCAAACCAACGATAGAAAGAGATATAAAATACCTCAGGGAACAGGGAATACTGAATTACGACGGGGCGGCGAAAACCGGAAAATGGATCGTGAACCCGAATATCGGCATAACGGTCAAATAAAGGAAGAACGGCTTTGCGGGCCATTCTTCCTTTGTTTGCGTATGAGAGTCCGGAACTATCCGGAGCTGTAACAAATTACCTCATGGGCAATTATTAATCCTCGCTCAACGGCGGAGGAGGCTACTCCTTAGGGAGGAAACCTTTGTCAATGAGGAGCTGGGCAATCTGGACGGCGTTGGTGGCGGCACCCTTGCGGAGGTTATCGGCAACACACCAGAGATTGAGTCCGTACTTGACTGAAGGGTCGCGGCGGATGCGGCCTACGAAGACCTCGTCCTTGCCCCAGGCGAAGAGAGGCATAGGATAGACATTGTTGGCAGGGTCATCCTGAAGTACACAGCCAGGCATCTCGGAAATGAGACGGCGGACCTCATCGAGAGTGAATTCATTCTCGAACTCAAGGTTTACCGACTCGGAATGGCCGCCTTTGACAGGAACACGCACAGTAGTCGGAGAAACGGTGATGGTGTCATCTCTCATGATCTTGTGGGTCTCGTTGACCATCTTCATTTCCTCTTTCGTGTAGCCGTTCTCAAGGAAGACATCGATATGAGGCAGGATGTTCTCATCGATAGGATAAGGGTACACGGCTGGATATTCTCCCCACTTCTTGCCGGAACGCTCTGCCTCCATCTGGTCCAGGGCCTTGTAGCCGGTGCCGGTCACGGACTGATAGGTGGAAACCACTATCCTCTTGATCTTGTATGACTTGTGGAGAGGGGCAATCGGCAGGAGCATCTGGATGGTGGAACAGTTCGGATTAGCTATGATCATGTCATCCTCACCGATCACATCCCCGTTGATCTCCGGCACGACGAGCTTCTTGGTCGGGTCCATCCTCCAGCAGGAGGAGTTGTCCACCACACGGCAGCCTGCCTCGGCAAATTTCGGGGCAAGTTCCTTTGATGCGGAAGCACCTGCGGAGAAAAGGGCCACATCTGGCCTTGCCGCAATGGCATCTTCTGCACTTACCACTGTCCATTCCTTTCCCTTGAATATGATCTTACGGCCTACAGACCTGGCAGAAGCCACCGGATAGAGTTCCGTCACCGGAAAATTGCGCTCTGCGAGCACTTCCAACATTCTGGTGCCGACCAGACCGGTGGCACCCACAACTGCTACTTTCATTGTATATAAGATTTGGTTTGATTTATCATTTCAATGCATTCTGAAGGTCGGCAATGAGATCATCCACATTTTCGATGCCCACTGAAAGCCGGAGCATGTTCGGATATACCCCAGCAGCAACCTGCTCCGCCTCGCTGAGCTGGGAATGCGTAGTGGATGCCGGATGCACTATGAGTGACTTGGCATCGCCTACACTGCCGACATGGAGTATCAGTTCCAGTCTGTCCACCAATGCCGCAGCAGCTTCAAAGCCGCCTTTTACCCTGAAGGTCAGCACGCCTCCGAAACCGTTGCGGAGATACTTCCTGGCAAGGGCGTTGTACGGGTTGCTTGCAAGACCGGCATAGTTGACACTTTCGACAGCCGGATGCTTTTCAAGGAATTCCGCCACGGCAAGGGCATTTGCGCAGCATCTCTCGGCCCTGAGCGACAGGGTTTCAAGCCCCTGGAGCATGAGGAACGAATTGAACGGGGACGGAGCGGCTCCTATGTTCCTGAGGCCGTCCACACGCACACGGCCTGCAAAGGCAGCATTGCCGAACACATCGGCATAGACAAGACCATGATAGCTCGGGGACGGGGCGGCAAGAAGAGGGTATTTCCCGTTGGTCCAGTCAAAATTTCCGCCGTCCACCACCACACCTCCGAGGGCAGTCCCATGGCCGCAGATCCATTTGGTCGCGGAATGGATGGCGACATCCGCACCCCATTCGAGAGGACGGAAAAGGTAGCCTCCGCAGCCGAAGGTATTGTCCACCATCACGCAGATGCCGTTCCTGTGTGCCATCTCGATTATAGGCTCATAATCAGGAACATTGAATGCCGGATTGCCGAGATTTTCCAGATATACCGCCTTTGTCCTGCCGTCCACAAGATCCACGAGGTCATCCACATGGTCGCTCTTGGCAAAGCGGACTTCTATCCCCATCTCCTTCAGAGTGATTTCAAACATGGTGAAAGTGCCTCCGTAAAGATACGGCGAAGCCACGATGTTGTCTCCATGGCCGCAGATGTTCAGGACCGAAAGGAAGACAGCCGACTGTCCGGAAGCCGTAGCGACGGCGGCAACACCGTTTTCCAGGGCAGCCATCCTCTTTTCAAAGACTTCTGTTGTGGTATTCGTTATGCGGGTATATATGTTTCCCGGCCTTTTGAGGGCAAACAGGTCTGCCCCGTACTGCATGTCATCGAATGTATATGCAGTACTCTGGTAAATGGGAACCGCTGTCCCCTTCGAAACCGGATCTATTTCCTGTCCGGCCCTCACCTGGAGGGTTTCAAATCTGTATTTCTGTGACATCTTATTAGATTTTCCATTTTTTTAATCAGAGCAATATGTCGTTCAGCACTCCCGATGCCGTCTGGCGGGCACCTGCCCCCGCACCCTGGATGACCAGAGGTGAAGGATAGAAATCCGTGGTGATGATGGCTGCATTGTCCGTGCCGCAGAGATTGTAGAGAGGATGCCCTTCTGCGACATTTTCAAGCGACATTTTCGCCTTGTAGCCTCGCGGTGAGGACGGATCCTTCACCAATGAAGCGATATACCTCTGCCTCAAGCCCTTCGACGCTGCCACCTGATAACGCTCCGCAAAGACATGCTCATTCTCATCCAGCAACCTGTAGAAGGCATCCTGTTTCACACCGAAAAACTCCGGACCGAGTATAGGGTCAATCTCCACATCCTGCTCGTCTATCCCTACCCCTGCCTCACGCGACAGAATCAGCAGCTTCCTCAGCACATCCCTTCCGCTCAGGTCCAGACGCGGGTCCGGCTCGGTGTACCCTGCCTCCTGCGCCCTGCGTACAACTTCAGCGAAAGTGCCGCCCTCGCCTCCGCGATATGTGCTGAATATATAATTCAATGTTCCCGAAAGTACTGCTTCTATCTTCTGTATTTCATCACCGCTGTTGACGCTGCGGGCAATCGACTCCAGAATCGGGAGGGCCGCCCCCACGGTGGTTTCATATCTGAGCGAAGCCCCGTTTTCAAGAGCCGCATTCTTCAATGCCTGATACTGCCTGAAAGGAGCGGAAAATGTTATCTTGTTGCAGGCCACCACAGAATACCCTCTCTTGAAGAGGTTCATATATTTGTAGGCAATGTCCGAACTTGCGGTGCAGTCCACGAAAATCGAATTTTCAAGAGAAATCCCGGCAAGTTCCTCGAAATATGCCTCGTCTGCTGCATTTTTGCCGGTCTTCAGCAACTCCTCAGCACGCGAAAGGTCGAGTCCGGACATGTCTATGACATATTTCCGGCTGTTGGAAAGCCCTATCACATGCAGCCTTTTCCCGGTCCTCGATGCTATGCTGTCGCCGTTTGCCCTGATGATGTCCACGAGGGCCTTGCCCACCACGCCGTAGCCCGCGATGAAAAGGTTGATGTCCTTGACGGCGGTCTTGTCAAAAAATTCAGTATGGATATACTGGATGGCGGCGTTGACATCCCTCGACTTGATGATGACGGATATGTTCCTTTCGGACGAGCCCTGAGCCGTGGCCCTGATGGAAATGCTGTGACGGCCGAGGGCGGCAAGCATGCGCCCCGTGGCCCCGCACTGGTTGAGTATGTCGTCACCCACGAGACAGACTATGGAAAAACCTTTCTCCACCTTCAGAGGATTGAGCTTGCCGAGGGAAATCTCGTAGGCAAAGCATCTGTCCGCCGCCTCTTTCGCCCTTTCGGCATCCTTTTCCGACACCGCCACACACATAGTGTGGACAGAAGATGCCTGGGTGATGAGTATGATGTTTATGTCATTCTGGCTCAATGTCTCGAAAAGACGGCTCGAAAAGCCCGGGATTCCGACCATCCCGCTGCCCTCAAGGGAGATGAGGGCGATGTTGTCCGAATTGGAAATGCCTATGAGCTTGTCCTTGCCCCTCGGAGGGTCATTCTCTATGAGGGTCCCCGGAGCGGCAGGATTGAAGGTATCCTTGACATAAATAGGAATTCCCTCGGTCACAACCGGCTGGATTGTAGGCGGATAGATGACCTTGGCACCGAAATGGGAAAGCTCCAGGGCCGCCCTGTAGGAAATGTGGCTGATGGAACGGGCTGTCGGGACTATCTTCGGATTGGCCGTCATCATGCCCGGCACATCCGTCCATATCTCCAGAATCCTCGCCTTGCAGCCCACAGCATAGAGCGAAGCCGTATAGTCGGAACCGCCCCGG
This sequence comes from uncultured Bacteroidales bacterium, assembly GCA_944323825.1. Taxonomy (GTDB): domain Bacteria; phylum Bacteroidota; class Bacteroidia; order Bacteroidales; family UBA932; genus Cryptobacteroides. Next base: position 131,634 of record CALUTY010000007.1, on the reverse strand, counting down.
CCCAAAGTCGTCATCCTCCCGTGCCTGTCCGAAGCGATGAATCCCGGCACCACAAAAAGCGATGTGATGGGATTGTTTTCCGTCATACGCACCACATTGGCGTATGTGACCTCCGTATCCACCACATTCTTACCGCCTCTGCAACAAGTCTTTATTATGTCCCTGGAATCAATCCACTTCGTGGATATTCCGATGGAAGCCAACTTGGTGGCCATTATCTTTGTGGAAAGAAGCTCGCCGAGTCCCTGGATGGCATCCAGGCTCGCATTGCTGAGCTCTCCGAGCAGGAAGACTCCCTGAGCAATCCCCCTCAACGATTCGAAAAGGCCGTCGCAGACCTCGATGGAATCCTCATGTTTTTCAAGCGGGAGGAGTTCCTTTATTATCTGATGGTGTGTCCGCTGAAGATTGTCTATCAAATCCTTGTAGCTGTCATCCTTCTCCGAGGCGAGATGCCCTATCCTTATGAGAGTGTCCGTGCATCCGCTTATCGCAGAGCAGACAAGAATGGTCCTGTCCTTGTCCACGGCCCCGGCCACAATATCTACAACTTTCTGCATATTTCCGGCATTGGCCACCGAAGTGCCGCCGAATTTCAATACCTGCATATTATTCAATCTTTAATTTTAAGCCTGTCTGTAAAAATACCTCTGCCATGTCATCATTCAGCCAAGGTGCTTTAGCAGTCATTCCAGTCGGGAATCATCAAGCAGAGGTGCAATGATCCGCTTCAACTGCTCATATTCCAGCAGGAAGCCGTCATGACCGAAACGGGAAGTTATCTCATGGTATTCCGCTCCCGGAATGGACTCCGCTATGAGCCTCTGCTCACACACGGGAAAAAGACAGTCGCTGTCTATCCCCACCACAATGCACCGGCTCCGGATGGAGGCAAGGGCAGCCCTGACACCGCCGCGGCCGCGCCCGAGATTATGGCTGTCCACCGAACGGGTGAGATAATAATAGGAATAGGCATCGAACCTGTCTGAAAGCTTCTTCCCCTGATAACGCTGATAGGATCCGGCCCTGTCGGCAAATACGGTATCTTCCGACTGTTCCTCCTGCGTGGAATTGTACCCCTCATAGCTCCTGTAAGAAATCAGGGCCATTGAGCGTGCCGCCCTCAACCCTGCTTCACCGCCTTTCAGGTTCTTTGCTGCTCTGAACGAAGGGTCCGCTTCCAGAGCCATCCTCTGCGACTCGTTGTGCGCAATCAGCCACGGAGTGGCCCTTGCCCCGCAGGCAATGAACACAGCCTGTCTTATGACATCAGGCTCCATCACTGCCCATTCGAGCGCCTGAAAGCCGCCGATGGAACCGCCCACCAGCAGGTCTATTGACCTTATGCCGAGATGCTTGCGCACAAGAATGTTCGCCCTGACTATATCCCTGACCGTAATCAGCGGGAAATCAAAATAATATGGTCTTTCAGCACTGGAATTGGCTCCGGCCCGGGACTGGCAGGAAAGCATGGGAGAAGAAGGTCCGGACGAGCCGTATGCCGAGCCGAGCATATTGACACATACCACAATATATTTTTCAGTGTCAAAGAATTTTCCCGGCCCCACCAGTTCCGGCCACCATTCTTCCGCATCAGAATTTGCGGTAAGGGCATGGCAGATCCAGATCACCTTGCGGCCTTCAGCATGTCCTTCCCTGCCCTCGGCACAATCCTCTTCCACGGCAAGCCGGAGACCCGAAGCATGGTATACAAGCCTCAGGCCGTTCACGCTGCCCCCTGCCTCAAAATCAAATTTGTCCTTATATGTGTACTCGTATCTTATCATATCAATGTCGGAAAACTGCTCCAGATTCCTATTGTCCGGTCGGATAAAGATATTAATGTCCTGAAAAATGTCCCTTGAGATAAACGCCGCCTGCGCATCCCGCGCACGGTGAGGCAAAAGAAAAACCTATGCATCTTAGCGATGCATTCGCTTGGACATCATTGATATGAATGAAAGATTCACCATAAGCGGCACAAAGTTATGAAAAATCCTTTTATCCGCAATACAAACAAAAAAAATTTGTTTTTTTGATTATTTTCGCTTAAATTGTGCCAGCCAATCCATAATGACAGACAGGATTCACCTCCGGGAAAGCCTGATATAGTGCTGTCGTAACCGCATTAATGATACCTTGACACTATGAAAGCTTCACTTACACCGTCTCCGTACATAATATCGGCATTCTGCCCGATATTCTTCCTTTCGGTACGGAACTGCACTTCCCCTCCCCGGAACATTACAACCATTGACATGACGGCTCCGGAGCAGATTGCTTCATCATTCCGGACGGATCTTTATCATTACCGGAGATATCCGGTGCCGGGAAAGATATCATCATTCATATAAGTTTCCAATGACTTAAAAGTGCCCTGCACAATGCCATCCGGCCATCAAGGGCGCTTTCAGGTCTGCTTCTGCACAGACACCTGATAATATAACCAACCAAACTGACATGAGAAATAACCCTTTAATCATTCATTGCCGGCTGACAGCGACAATAATACTGTTCCTGTCACTCTTGCCGGCAATCGTCTCCGCACAGGAGAGAATCACCGTCACGGGAACCGTCACCGACGAAACGGGAGCACCCATGATCGGCGCAGGAATCCTCGAAAAGAACACCGTCAACGGAGCCATGACAGACCTTGACGGAAAATACACCATCACTTTGGAAAATCTCGGCGGAACCCTCGTCTGTTCAATGTTAGGATATGAGGACAAGGAAATCGTGGTGGGAAACCAGTCCGTGATCAATTTCCAGATGACACCGGCCACCGAACTGATGGACGAAGTGGTGGTGGTCGGCTACGGCACCCAGAAAAAGGAATCCGTGGTCGGCTCCATTTCCACAGTCCAGGTAGAGAATCTCAAGCTGCCTTCCGCACAACTTTCCACAGCCCTTGCCGGACAGCTCGCCGGAATCGTATCGGTGACCCGGTCAGGAGAGCCGGGCAAGAACGGGGCGGCGGACTTCTACATCCGTGGAATATCGTCATTCCAAGGCTCATCCTCTCCTTTGGTGCTGGTTGACGGTGTGGAAAGGGACATAGACCTTGTGGACACGGACGACATAGAGTCCTTCTCCGTGTTGAAGGACGCGTCGGCCTCTGCCGTCTACGGAGTGCGCGGAGCCAACGGCGTCATCATCATCACCACCAAGAAAGGAAACATCGGACGGCCTCAGATAAAGGTCAGGGCCGAAGCGGGCATCACCTCGCCCACGAAAATGCCTGAATTTGTCGGCTCTGAACAATGGGCAAGGATGTACAACGAAGCAAGCGGCACGACAAGGTATTCAGATGCCGACATAGCAATGTACGCAAACGGGAGTGACCCGGACCTGTATCCGAATGTGGACTGGATAGATGCCCTCTACAAGGATGTGGCCTTCAACCAGAGAGTAAACCTGTCGGTATCGGGAGGCGGAGAGATAGCCCGCTACTATGTGTCGGGAAGCTTCTACAACGAATCCTCCATTTTCCGCAACGCGGGCAATCTGTATGACTACGACTCGTCCATCAACTACAACAAGTTCAACTTCCGCGCGAATCTGGACATCAACCTGACCAACACCACGGTGCTGAACCTCAATCTCGCAAACATCTACGAAAAGAGCTTCTCCCCCGGAGCGGCCACGTCGGACATCTGGAGCTACGCATTCCTGACCTCCCCGAACGCATTCCCGGTGGAATACTCCGACGGAACCATTTCCGCCCCGTCATCGGCCACAGGCTACAACCCGTGGAACCTCCTTGTCCACTCCGGCTACAGGGAGCAGTTCTGGAATTCCGCCCAGTCGCTCGTCGGACTCACGCAGAACTTCGGGATGATCACGGAAGGCCTCTCGGCCAATGTGAAATTCTCCTGGGACGCATGGAACACCCAGCTGCAGAGAAGATACAAGGAGCCGGAGCAGTTCCATGCCACAGGCCGCGACGAACTCGGAAACCTTGTCTACGGCAATGCCATCTACTCCGGGTCGGAAACCCTCGCTTTCACGAAAGGGGCGGCCAGCACAATGACCACCTACCTTGAAGCCTCCATCAACTACAACCGGCTTTTCGCCGACAAGCACAGGGTGGGGGCAATGTTCCTCTACAACCATACCATCACCCGCAGGACATTCGGCACGGATAACCCCAACCCTACAACCACAGTCACAGACGCCGAGACCTCTCTCCCATACAAGAACCAGGGCATAGCAGCCCGCGCCACATACGCCTACAAGGACAAGTATCTGCTGGAGTTCAACATGGGCTACAACGGCTCCGAAAACTTCGCCAAGGGACACCGCTTCGGATTCTTCCCTGCCGTATCCTTGGGATGGAGAATCTCGGAAGAAAACTTCTGGCTGCCGGTCAAGAATGTCATCAACAACCTGAAGTTCAGAGGTTCATACGGAAAGGTCGGAAATGATGACCTCGGAAATGATGACCGCTGGCTCTACATGTCCACCATCATCACCGGCAACTCGTTCACGATGGGCGAGAACGGCGATACCGGCGGCTCGGGACTGGCAATGGGACGCCCTGAAAACCTTGACTTCTCATGGGAAGAGGAAACCAAGCTCGATGTGGGACTCGAAATGACCCTCTTCAACCAGCTGACCATCCAGGCGGACTATTTCAAGACACACCGTACCGGCATCCTCATGCAGCGCGGAGGACTTCCGGCCATTGCAGGACTCCAGAATTCGAGCAAGCTCCCGTATGTCAACATCGGAGAGACCCAGAACGAAGGCGTCGATCTGACTGCCGAATGGAACAAACAGTTCGGAGAATGGTTCCTCACCGCCAGGGGAAACTTCACATACAACCGCAACAAACTCCTCAACAACGACGAACCGGACTGGGAATACAAATACCAGAACCGCATAGGCAAGCCATACGGCGTGGGCGGCACCCAACCGTGGGGACTGCTTGCAGTGGGACTCTTCGAGAGCCAGGAGGAAATCGACAACAGCCCTGAACAGACCTTCGGCGAATACCGCGTGGGAGACATCAGATATGCCGACATCAACGGTGACGGCCGCATCGACTCCCAGGACCAGATCTATCTCGGCTACACCACACTTCCTGAGATAACATACGGATTCGGAGCCACCGCACAATGGAAAGGGCTCGACATCAACATCTTCTTCCAGGGCATCGCCCATGTGTCATTCTTCATGAGCGGCTCTTCCATCCGTTCCCCGTTCTCTTCCAACAACCTCGAACGCTCCGCCATCCAGCAAGATGTATGGGACAAAGGCTGGAGATCGGACAGGTCGGCTGAAGAAAACGCCAATGCGGTATATCCGAGACTCAGCGTAGGCTCTGCAGCAGGCTACGGCAACAACAGCCAGACATCATCATGGTGGCAGCGCAACGGAGCATTCCTCAGGCTGAAGAATGTCGAAATAGGCTATACTCTCCCGAAACGGGTGCTGGCCAAGACGGGATTCCTGCAGTCGCTCAGATTCTATGTCTCGGCCAACAACCTGTGCACCTTCAGTGAATTCAAGCTCTGGGACCCTGAAATGGGAGGAGGAGAAGGCGCAAGCTACCCGCCTAACAGGATCATATCCATCGGTCTCAATGCTAACTTCTAAAATACAGACATGAAAATGAACAATATATTCAAATATCTGATCTCCGGGGCACTTGCACTCACAGCCTTCTGCAGCTGCGACAGCTTCCTCGACAGGCAGGAAGACGAAGCCATGACCTTTGAAAAGATCTGGGAAAGGGTCAGCACCACCAGACAATATTTCTTCAACTGCATGGGCTACCTGCCTACTGACGACATATTCTATTACAGGCACGAATCCGGAGCATCCGACGAAGGCTCCTGCACATGGGCATGGAGCTCATACCAGCTCATCAACTTCGGCACATGGAACGCATCCAACCTGCCGAACAGCAACTTCAACACCTACTACGAAGGCATCCGCGACTGCAACATCTTCATGCAGAATGTCTTCTCCTGCAGCGACCCGTCAGCCCTCCAGTCGGATCTCACCCTGTGGTACAACTGTGCCCGCTGGGCCAGGGCCTACATGTATTTCCTGCTGATGAGGGACTTCGGTCCGATATTCCTTGTCGGGGACGAACTCATGGACTTCACCGCCACTGCAGCCGAACTTGAACGCCCGAGAAACACCTGGGAAGAATGCGTGGACTATGTAGTCTCCGAAATGACCGAACTCTCCCGCCTGCTCCCTGAGTCATACTCCTCAGGCAACATGGGACTCCCTACATCCGGAGCGGCTCTTGCGGTCATTTCCCGCCTCACGCTCTACAGCGCACGCGACCAGTACAACGGCAACACCATGTACAGCGGCGTCGTCAATCCTGACGGTACACCGCTCTTCCCGCAGACCTACAATGCACAGAAATGGCTGACAGCAGCCGATGCCGCAAAGGCCGTGATAGACCTCAACACCTATTCACTCTACCGGGACGAAAGCGATAATCCTTATCTCAACTACCTCGGCATCACCCATGAGAACTGGAACAGCGAAATCATCTTCTCCGGAGGCGGCTACCACAGCCGTTACACGATGGGAGTACACACAGCCCCTTCATTCTCGACCGGAGGCTCGTTTGCCTACGGAGGATGGGGCCCGACCCAGCAGCAGGTGGACGCATACGCCATGAGCAACGGACGCTACCCGATCACCGGATACGAAGGCGACGGCAGCCCGATAATCGACTCCGAGTCAGGGTATCCGGCCAGCGAATTCACCAAGGCCAATTTCGAGAACCCTTTCATGACGTACCTCGGGGCAGGCAATGCCTATTCATCCGGCTCTTGGCCGGTGATGTACAGGGACAGGGAACCACGTTTCTATGTGAGCGTGTTCTGGGGTGACAGTTGGTGGAAATACGGGGACTCATACACCCTGATCTCATTCTGTCAGGGAGCCAATGCCCACACCTCGCACGACTACCCGAAGCCCGGCTATCTCGTGAACCGCTACTATGACCATAGCCTGAACTCATACAACAACAACCAGTGGGGCAACATCACCTTCCCGACATTCCGCCTCGGCGAAATCTATCTCAACTATATCGAAGCCGTCCTCGAATGCGAACGCAACGGAGTGGCCGGTGAAAGCGTGGACCACAACAGGGCGATGGAACTCTGGGCAGAGCTCAGGGACCGCTCCGGAATGGCACCGATCACCGATGCATACCCGAATGCAGGCATAGACGAACTTGTGGAGCTCGTCCGCAAGGAACGCCGCGTGGAGCTTGCCTTCGAAGGGCTGAGGTACTACGACACCCGCACATGGCTGATTGCCGAAGATGTGGACGGGGGCCCGATGTACGGAATGAACACCGCAGCGGCAGCTTCAGGCACCGTCACTTCGGACGAATACTGGCAGCGCACAGCCTTCGAGACCAGAATTTTCAGGCCGCAGGACTACCTCTTCCCGTTCCCGCAGAGAGAGATCGACAGGAACAACATGCTCACACAGAACTACAGATGGTAGCCATGACAAGGCATCAATCGCATACAAAGACGAATATAAAAATTTGAAAATATGAAAAACAGGAAATCAACGGCATGCCTGCTCATTCTCGCCGCCGCAGCCTTCCTCACCGGCTGCGAAGACAGCCGGAATGAATATCTGGAGGACTACCAGACCATGATATATTTCCGGAACGGAGGCGAGCAGGACATCACTCTGTACAGGGTAGGAGAAGACACCTGGTATGAAATCCCTGTCTGCAAGGGAGGCCGGGACCTTGAAGGGACGGCCACAGCCACCGTCGTTTCCATGAACCGGACACAGATAGACATCTACAACATGGACAACGGCACGGACTACACCCAGCTTCCCGGCGAATACTGGGACTTTGTGGAATATGACAATGAAACGGTCGCCATAGAAGAGCCCGTCTCCCTGACATTCACCTCCTCAGACAGCTGGCAGGTAGTCAAGGTGAGAATGCACACCAATAAAATCAGCGCCCTCGAAGAGGCCAATCCGGACAATACATATGTCCTTGCCCTGCAGGTCTACGCAGACCCGAAGGTCAGCCCGGACATCAACATTATCATCATCCGCCCGACCATAGACATCCCGCAGCTGAGCCTTGCCAACACCGGTGTGGTCAGCAACTACTACACCAGCGGAAGCCCGCTCAGCAATGATTACTCCAACAATGCCGTCCTCGGCATGGACAACAGATGGGACTTCAATGTCACAGTCGGCACCGAGGACCAGGACTGGCTCTCCTCATACAATGGTGAAAACGGGACATCCTACACCCTCCTTCCGGCCGATGCCTACTCATTCAGCCCGGCCTATGAGGATGAAGACGGGACTTCTTCCTCGGCCATGTCCACAGTACCGTTCACTACCGGAAGCAGCCGGAGCGCATTCTCCGTCACAGTGAACAGGAATGAACTCGAACTCCTGACCGAATACATGCTTCCTGTGACCATCACGGACTGCAGCAAGCCGGAATTCGCAGTCAGCGAAAACGACGCACACTGGCTGCTTACATTCAGGCTCGACCCGGATGAGATAACTTTGACTGAAAGCATGCTTTCATCACCGTTTACCGTAAGCGGGGACGGGGCCGGACTCATCGCACTGGTAAGCGATCCGACAAGCAACTGGTGGCATTCAAACTACAACGGAACAACAACCGGAGATGAAATCTACGGGCATTATATTGACATTTCCCTGTCCGAACCTCTTACAGACATCGTGCTGAGCTATCAGACCAGAACGAGCAACAACAACGGTGTCCCGACACATATAGTCATCGGTGTAACCAGTGACCAGAATGCAGTCGGAACAAACTCAGAAGACGGCGGGTCATGGGCACAAATAGGAGAACTGGCAACCGGCCTCCCGGCCGATGCCGGGGTATGGTGCACACTGCCTGCATTCCATAGTGAAACTCCATTCTCATACATCCGCTTCGGCATAGCCGTAAGTGCTCTCGGAGACCTCCGGCAGAGAGACAGCGGTACAGCACTGAGCGGACTCAGGCTCTACGGGGCGAACACGTCAAACTGATTACGGTGATCCCGTGACAGACAATTTATGACAGCAACCAAATAAACCGATATAACGATGAAAAATATAAAAACCGCCATCCTCTTCTCCTTCCTGACAGCACTGCCGGCCACCGGCTGCCGGATTGACGAAGCCGGAATGGAGCCGGGGACATTCGAAATATCCGACGGATACCTCGCATACAACTTCACCCAGCGGCAGGAAACCGTATTCATCCCTGTCACGACCAATATCCCTGCCAACGAATGGGAATGCACCTCCACGGACGACAGCTGGTGCAAGCTGGCAGGAAGCTACGGCAACGAGACCGGACTCATGCTCGCAGTCACGGAAAGCGAAGAGCCGGAAGTGAGACGTGCCACGGCAACCGTCAGGGCCGGAGGCAGGGAACACTCGATAACTGTGGCCCAGCTCGGCTACGGCCCGGCCATCCTTGTCACCAACCAGAACATATCTTCGGCAGGAGGGACATTGCAGATAAATGTCACCGCCAACATCGAATATACGACATCCGCCCCGCAGTTTGATGCAGATGATGAAGCGGACTGGATCACGCAGAATACTGATGCCGTCACCAAGGCATTCGCCCAGACCGGCTATTCCTATACCGTCCAGGCCAATATGCTTCCGTTCGAGCGCAGTGCGGTCATCAATTTCACTGCTGTCGATGAACAATATTCCGATGTTTCCGCCTCCTGCACAGTCACCCAGGCCACATCCACGGTAGACCCGGGCAGCTCGGCAATACCGGATGACGACCAGGTGTTTCCGACGGTCGCCAAGGCAACGCCATACAGCACCTATGAATTCAACGGGACTGACTCTTCTCCATATCTGTATGACGGAAAATACGACACATACTTCCACAGTCCGTGGGAAGCAGAACCCGCCGACCCGAGATTCCCGGTAAGATGTGAATTCACATTCCTCGGGGAGCAGGACATCAATTATATGACCATAGTGCACAGGGGAGCTTCCGCAACTGATGCCGGGCATGCATATGGAAGAATAGGACAGGTCAACATCTATTACAAGAATGCCGACAGCCAGGATTATATTGCCATACAAGACACTCCATTTGATCTCGGACAGAGAGGCGGTATCCAGACCATATATTTCCCTGAAACCATTGAACAGCCTACGGCTATCAAACTGGAAATCCTGGACGGTTCTGGCGACACCGTCACATATCCTGACGGCATAGGCTGCGTAGCCATCGCCGAAGTGGAATTCTACAAGTCATCCGCAGAGGAAGTGCAGGCCGCCATCCTGAATGTATTCACGGACCTCTCCTGCAGCGAACTCCGGACAGATGTGACCCGCGACGACATCACCGCCCTCTATCAGCTTTCGCCATATCTTGCACAGGAAGTGGCCGCAAGCCTCATGGAAGGCACATACGACGAAGCAGAAAAGGAATTCCGCATAGCGACCTACGAGGCCTACAGCAGCAACACCCTCAACACGCAGCTCCGCACCCGGCTCTACACCCGCATGGACAATCCTACCGGCATCTATGTGGAACCCGGAGACGAAATCATCGTCTGCGTGGACAAGATTCCGGAGGGCCACAGTGTCTCGATAGCCACATACGGGGAAGCCTCCGACGGCTACGGGCCTAACTACGGAGGCACCGGCAATGTCGAGACCGTAGACCAGGAAGTCAGTCTCACCGCAGGAGTAAACACCTTCACTTCCGCGGCCACCGGCATGCTGTATGTGATGAACACCGCATCCTCTCTCTCTGAATCATCCGAAGCCATCAAGGTGCACATTCTGCCGGGATGCGGTGAGGTCGAGGGCTATTTCGACCTTGAAAAGCACCAGACGGATGCCCGCTACCAGGAACTCCTTGCCGGATATGACTACAAATATTTCGTGGCAAAGGGAAGGAAGATGATATTCAACTTCCACACCTCGCAGCTCCGCACGGATGCCCCGACACAGATAGTGTCAGGCCTTCAGGCGTGGGACGACATCGTAAGCTGGCAGCATGAACTCATGGGACTCGATGACCTGACCTGGTTCAACAACCATGTCATGGCAGTGTCCACAACCAACCCCGGGGCCTACATGGATGCCTCCAACCGCAGGGTCAATTTCGCCACGACGGCGCTAAACCGCATCATCAGCCGCGAACAGCTGACCGCAGCCGAGGACAACACGTGGGGACCTGCCCACGAGTTGGGGCATGTGAACCAGCTTGCAATAGACTGGAAAGGCTCGTCAGAATCATCCAACAACCTCTTCTCCAACTACGCCATCTATCGGTTCGGAGTGTACGGCTCGCGCGGGGACATGCTCAGCGAACTGGCTCTCAGCTGGGTGAACAAGGAGAACTGGGAACAGATGGGCACGGCCACCCATCAGGCGGAAGACACGGAACTGCACATGCGCATGAATTGGCAGCTCTGGATATATTATCACCTCTGCGGTGTCAATACCGACTTCTGGCCGACCCTGTTCCGAATGCTCAGGGAAGACCCTCTTCCTAACGGCTATCTCGGACAAAGCGAAGATGTCGGTGCAGCCATGATGAAATTCGTTGAGAAGGCATGCGATGCCGCCGGGGAAGACCTGACGGAATTCTTCGAGACCTGGGGATTCTTCGTGCCGGTGGATGTGACCATAGACCAGTACGGTTCCGCAAGATGCAATATCACGGAGGCGATGGTGAATGAGACAAAGGCCCGCATCGCGGCAAAAGGCTATCGTAAGGCCGCCCCGATCCAGTATATCGAGGACCGCAACACCAAGGACGGGGTACAATACTGCGACATGGGGTATTACACCACATTCCAGAAGAGGCCTACTGTTTCAACAGGGTCGCTCTCATACAGCATTTCCGGACGAACCTACACGGTGAGAGGCTGCGAGAATGCCGTGGCCGTGGAGCTCCGCAAGCCTGCCGCCTCAGGTGAAGACCTCGGAGAACTCGTGTATTTCTCGAACTTCTCCACCTTCACCGTCCCTGACGCAGCCGACATCACGAACACTCAGGTATATGCCGTACAGGCCGACGGGCAGCGCATCCGCATCAACTGACCGCAAATGGTCTTCCGGTAAAACAAGAAAAGGGGTCTGACCTCATCCTCGTCAATCCCTTTTTATTCCGGAGAATTAATCCTAATTTTAACAGATTTCTTCATTTTTTTATTTATTTTACTATGAAACGATTGTTTACTTTTCTTTATCTGACGGCCTCAGTACTGCTGACCTCATGCTCCGGAGGATCCGGATATTCCATCATCAGAACTGAAGTGCCTGAACGTCCTGCCGGACAGGAAGACATGCTCCTTTATGCCGCACCTCCGCTCGATACGGTGAGGATAGGCTTCATCGGGCTCGGAATGCGCGGACCCGGAGCAGTGGAAAGGATGTGCCAGATAGACGGCACGAAGATAGTGGCCCTGTGCGATGTGGAGCAGGACAGGGTGGAGAGCGCATCCGGAATCCTTGAGCAGTTCGGCCGTCCTGCAGCGGCGGAATATTATGGCTCCGAAGATGCCTGGATGCAGCTCTGCGACAGGGATGACATCGACCTTGTCTACATTGTCACTGACTGGAAAGTGCATGCCAAGATGGCGAAATATGCGATGGAGCACGGGAAGCATGTGGCCATAGAGGTTCCGGCGGCGATGAGCATGGCTGAAATCTGGGACCTGATAAACACTTCAGAGCGCACCAGAAGACATTGCATGCAGCTTGAAAACTGCGTATATGACTTCTTCGAACTCACGTCCCTCAATATGGCCCAGCATGGACTTTTCGGGGAGATTCTCCATGCCGAAGGCGCCTATATCCACAACCTCGAAGATTTCTGGGATGCCTACTGGCATGACTGGCGGCTCCTCTACAACCGCGACCATCGCGGGGATGTGTACCCTACGCATGGGATAGGCCCTGTCTGCCAGGCTCTCGACATCCACAGGGGCGACAAGATGAATGTGCTCGTATCTATGGATACCAAGGCCGTGAACGGCAGGGAATATTACGAGAAGCACAGGGGAGAGGCTGCCCCTGATTTCCAGAACGGTGACCACACCATGACCATGATCCGCACGGAGAAGGGCAAAACGATAATGATACAGCACAATGTCGTCACACCGCGTCCGTACAACCGTCTGTACCAGCTGACCGGAACAAAGGGCTTTGCCAACAAATACCCTGTCGAGGGATATATGGTGGATGCCTCCAAGGTGGGAGAACTGATGACGGTGCCTTCGGCACAGGGCAGGTCAGAGAAAGTGGATATCGAAAACCTTTCCGCCCACAGCTGCGTGCCTGAGAGTGTGAAGCAGGCCCTGATGGAGAAATACAAGCATCCTATCCAAAAGGAGCTTGAAGAGACCGCAAAGAAGGTCGGAGGGCACGGCGGCATGGACTATATAATGGACTACAGGCTCATCTACTGCCTGCGCAACGGCCTCCCTCTCGACATGGATGTCTATGACCTTGCAGAGTGGTGCTGCCTTACCGAGCTGACGGCCATTTCAATAGAGAACGGCAATGCCCCTGTCGAGGTGCCTGACTTCACCCGGGGCGGCTGGAACAAGATCGACGGCTACCGCCACGCCTTCGCGGAATAATTTTCATTGATAACTCCAGACAAAAAGGAGAGCAGCCCAAGTTTGAGGACTGCTCTCCTTTTTGTCTGTTTACCGGTTTTACGATGCTCATGTCTAATCAGTCGCCCGTGGATACCCTGACAAATTCCCAATTGGAATTGAATACAAGCTCCTGCCCGGTGGTTATGTGGACATCATATCCTCCATATTCCTTTTCTACCTTATAGGCCTTGGCATCAGGATAGTTGGCAGCGATATACTCCGTTGCCGCTGCCGGAAGTATGCCATCAGGCAGTGCGGAATAGCCGCAGTCCACGCTTGTCCAATTTCCGTTCTCGTCAAACTCAATTTCAGTACCGTCAGAAAGCCGCACCTTATAATCCTTCTGCCCGTCATCCTTGTCCCTCTCTGCGTAAGTGACCTCCTCTCCCGGGAAATACTGTGTAATGAATGCCTGCGCCGCGGACGGCAGCTTGTCAAAGTCTATCTTTTTCTCATCACAACTCTGGAGAGCGAAAAATCCGGCAAAAAAGACCATCAATAAAGTAAGATTCTTTTTCATGGCAACAATATTTTATTCAGTTCAACATTTTTATTTTCCGATGCAAAATTATCTCCCGAAAATGAAATGAAAGTGAAATCCGCAAGAATATTCATATTTCTATATTTTTAAAATTTTGCGAAAATTTGTTATAATTTTTTCTGTTTTATTATAAAATTTGTTTAAATTTCGTTGTTTTTGTCAAATTTTATTTACGACAATATTTTTAATTACTGCAGAAACACTAAAAAATAATTTTTATGGACATACGAAACCATACTTTTGCGGAACTCACAGGAAGAAAGGACGGGAACTTCTCTCTTCAGGACATCATGACATTCGTCAGGGACAATGAGATAAGGATGATAAATTTCATGTATCCGGCGGCTGACGGACGGCTGAAGACGCTGAACTTTGTCATTGATACGGAAGAATATCTGCATTCGGTGCTCACTTGCGGAGAACGGGTGGACGGCTCCAGCCTGTTCCCTTTCATAGAGGCAGGAAACAGCGACCTGTATGTGATTCCGAGGCTTTCGACGGCATTAATTGACCCTTTTGAGGAACTTCCTACACTCTGTTTTCTCTGCGCCTACTTCGACAAGGACGGCAACAGGCTCGAATATTCACCTGAATATACATTGTCAAAGGCGAAGAAAATCTTCAGGGAAAAGACAGGCATGGACTTCGAGGCCATGGGGGAACTGGAATACTATGTATCTGCTCCGGAAGAGGGCGACCTGGAGATGTATCCTGCGACAGACCAGAAAGGCTACCATGAATCTGCACCGTTCGCAAAGTTCAACAGCTTCCGGACCAGATGCATGTACTATATAATGCTGGCTGGAGGAAAGATAAAATACGGTCATTCGGAAGTCGGGAACTTCAGGGCCGGCGGAAAGGTCTGGGAACAGAACGAGATCGAATTCCTGCCTGTGGACATCGAGAAGGCTGCCGACAGCATCATGCTGGCCAAATGGATTATCCGCAATCTCGCATACGAATACGGGCTGGAGGTAAGCTTTGCCCCGAAGATCGCCGAAGGGAAAGCCGGCTCTGGCCTGCACATACACATGAGGCTCATGAAAGACGGGAAAAACATGCTTCTGGACGGCAATGGAAAGATATCCGGCACCGCCCGCCGCGCCATTGCAGGTCTTATGGAGCTGGCCCCGTCTCTGACCGCATTCGGAAATGCCAACCCGACCTCCTATCTGAGGCTCGTGCCGCATCAGGAAGCCCCTACGAATGTATGTTGGGGCGACAGGAACAGGTCCGTGCTCGTGCGCATACCTCTCGGATGGACAACGGACAAGGACATGTTCGCAGAAATAAACGGCTCCGCATCTGGGGCATCATCGGGAGCGGGCTCAACGGGGAGCACCGCACCTGGGCGTGCCTCTGTCAAGCAGACCATGGAAATCCGCTCTGCCGACTGCTCTGCTGACATCTATCAGCTGCTCTCCGCCCTAAGCATCGCATGTGCATACGGACTAAGCCTTGACAATGCTCTCGAAACTGCAGAACGTACTTATGTCGATGTGGATATCCATAAGGCTGAAAACGAAGCCAAGGCAGCGGTTCTTGCGCATCTGCCGGACTCCTGTGCCGCTTCCGCAGACAGGCTGGAGGAGCAGCGCGGCATATATGAAGCCGACGGCATCTTCCACCCTGCCATGACGGAAAGCATCATCAGAAGGCTAAGGTCATTCGATGACACCGGACTCCGCAAGAAGCTCAAGGACAATCCGGAATACGAAGCCGACCTGGTCAGGAAATTCTACTGGTGCTAAGCGGCCCGGACTGAATCCCCGGCCGAACCATTTTGACTTTGGGACCTTTTATATTTCATCAGGCCAAGGGCACGGCATTCCTGTCGCCTTGAAAGACGGACGCTGTGCCCCTGCCTTTCTGAGATATTTCCCGAGCTCCTTGGAAAGCTTCTTCACAATATCCGGCCTTTCCTGTGCAAGGTCATTTTCTTCCCCTATGTCATCCGGGATGTTATAAAGCTCCTTCTTTCCGCTCTCATAGAAATAAATCAGCTTCCAGTCACCGCTCCGGACAGTGCAGGTCGAGCCGATTCCGGGGCCTGTCTCGCCCCAGAGATTCGGGAAATTCCAATATAGATTCCGTCCCTCCGAAGGGTCACCGGCCCCATTGAGAAGCGGGACAAAACTCCTTCCATCAATATGTTGCGGAGCATCGTCATATCTCACTCCAGCCATGTCGAGTACTGAAGGATATATGTCCTCCGCCAGGATATAACTGTCGCAGCGGCTGCCCGGTTCAGTCACGCCGGGCCAGAATACTATCATAGGTTCGCGTATCCCTCCCTCGTATGCCGAACCTTTTCCGCATTTCAGCGGACTGTTCTGCGTATAGAGAGGCTCGTCCCTCCAATATTCACCAGTTGCATACCCACCGTTGTCACCCATGAAGATGATTATCGTATTGTCTGCCTCCCCGTTCTCTTCAAGCCAGTCCATCAGATCCCCGAGGCTCTTGTCCATGCCTTCAATCAGTGTCGCGTATGCGGCTTCCTTGTCGGACATGCCCTTTGCCTTATATTTCCGGAAAAAGCGGTTGTCCTTTTCGATAGGGATATGGATTGCATAGTGGGACATATACAGATAGAACGGCTGATTATATTTTTTCGCCTTGTCCAAAGCCTTTATGGCCTCCAAAGTAAGCGCCTCCGTGGCAAAGGTATCGGTGTCCCAATATTTTTCAAGCCCGGGTATTGACATCAGTGAAGTCGGGTTGCCGCCCTTGTCATGTCCATAACGGGACTCTCCCAAATATGAAGCAAGCCCGCCTGCGGCATGACCTGCAATGTTCACCTCAAACCCGAAATGATAAGGGCTCTCGCCCGGAGTGTCTATCGCTCCCCAATGCGCCTTGCCGCAATGTATCGTATGATAACCGCTGTCCTTAAGATACTGAACGAACGACTTGGCCACAAATGTATTGGCAGTTCCCGGAACCTGGGCTATCCCGTTGCAGTTCCATTCCGGAAGTTCCAGCACATCGCTTTCCATGTCTGTCGGGACTCCTTTTTCCAAAGTCCAGTTGGTGACCCTGTGTCTGGCTGCATTTGCCCCCGTCATCATGCTGCACCTCGAAGGCGAGCTCACGCTTGAAGCATATGCCTGGGTAAAAAGCATTCCCTGAGCTGCCAGCCTTTCCATATTCGGGGTCTCATAAAGCTCATTGTATCTGGTCTTCTGATTCCAGAAAGGCACGGATGTATCCTGCCACCCCATGTCATCGACAAGGAAAAATATGATGTTGGGACGGTCATCCCGTTCCGTGCAGTTTCCCGCCTGTACCGGACCGGCATTCCCTGCATCTGCCCCTTGTGCAAAGGCCGCCATGGCCAATGGCGCCGCTCCTGCAGACAAAACAAGTCTTCTGTTCATATCCTGTTCTTTTTCTATAGCTCAGTTGCCGAATACACGGAAACTGTGTATCTGAGGCTCTGCCACAGACTCATCAACAATCAGCCTTACTGCAGAAGCCCTTACAGCCGGAAAATGCGCTATATGCTTGTGTCCCACCGATGTCCCGCTGCATACCACATTCCACCCGCCATCAGTCTTCGCCTCAACTCTCCATGAACGGATACGTTCTCCTTTTGAAATGTCCTCCTGGATGATGCAACAATCCACCGTCCTGCCGTTTTTTCCGGTATCCCCTGACAGACTGTTCTGTTCCACATCACTTTCCGCTGACTTGCCGGCATTATTGCTTTTACCGTCTTTAAGATTCAGCATGAATCTGTTGCCTGCTCCAGAAGTCTCGGCCAGAGGAGAACCGTACTGTTTCTCTATTTCAATGCCCCATTCCTCCAGCCTTTTGACATCTCCTTCAGGAATAAGCCCCTCCGGATCAGGCGTAAGCCCCACAATCAGCGTTGCATTGCGCCCAACTGACTTGTCGTATATTTCCATCAGATGTTCCAGAGGATAGACGGTCTCTTCATCTCCAGGCTCCCAGAACCATTCATGCCTCCCGTTCCAGCCCCTCAACGGAGTATCCGCCATTGCCGGAACCCAATATTTTCCGTCAGGGTCTCCATGGGACAGCAGCTCATTATGGGCGGCAGCAGATTCATTGTTCTTGTTATGGCTGTATGGATAAGGGAATGTCGACCAGCACGGATAGCCGACCGTGCCGCTTTCCGAACCGCCCCATCGCAGGTCTGCCCTGTTCACATTATGATAGAACAAGCAGTCAGGCTGATATTTTTCCACTATAGGCTCCACATCCGGGCCCATTCCTGCAGGGTCATCCGCCCCTCCGTCAAACCATATCATGAAAAGCGGCCCGTACCTCGTGCACAGCTCCTCCACCATCCTTTCACAGTATCTCCTGTACCATTCCTGCCTGTTGCGGGCAAAGTCCCCGTCTCCCTCGGCCTTGAAATTATGTATTCCAAGCAGCGAATTCCATCTTATCCCCACATATATCCCCGGCTGCACCCCGTATTTCCTGCATGAATTGACAAAATCCCTTATAATATCTCCTTTACCGTCCCTCCATTTCAGGGCCTTCAGACAATAAGGATTGACATCGCTCTGCCATAAGCCGAACCCGGTCTCATGCGTGGCCGTCAGGATTGCAAACTTTGCCCCCGCAGCCTTCGCCGCCCTGATCCACTGGTCCGTGTCAAGATGTTCCGGATTGAAAATGTTGTAGTCTTCCACAGGCTCCGTCCTGTTCGTCCCCTGCCCATATTTCTTTCCGTCAAACACATGCAGGTCATAATGGAACACCACCCCCATCTCCGCCTCATGCCACTTAATCTGCCTCTGCGCCGGCACCGGAATCACCTCTGCACCAGGCAGCATCACATCCACCTCCGTCCCCTTCATATTCCCAGAAAAGACACAAAATGCCGCTGCCATAGCCGCTAGCCGGCTCCTGCTGAAAACCTTTTCCATATCCTGTCATTTTAGCTAAATTATTCCTTTAATGTGAATAACCATATTCAAACTTAAATGATCGTCCAAATGCCCGAAATGTCATAGCGGAACTCCGATGTAGAAAAACCGCAAAACCACAGGTCCATTTCCAGTATTCATCGTGCCAGCTTTCTTTGAATTCAATATTTTGGGATTCGGTCAGCATTTCAGAAATAGACATTACACAATGTTACAAAAATAACATATTTCACATGTAATGTCAAAGGCAAAACCTTGAAAAAGGCGGGATGTTCAAATTGAGGGACATTGCATCCCTGGTTGCAAACATGTTGTATCTTGCCTGCATCTGCAAAAGTGACTCTGCCGGAATGTCCAGGGCGATCCCCTTGATCGAAGTAATCATATCCGTTTTCATTTATAATGATTTGACAATTCCGTCATAAACGAAAAGAGGTCACAGAAGAATCTGTAACCTCTTGATTTTTAATGTGGTCCCAACAGGGCTTGAACCTGTGACCCCCTGATTATGAGTCAGGTGCTACTAACCAACTGAGCTATGGGACCGTATACTCGTTTCTTTTGGACAATTTCTGCGTTGGACGGCGTATCCTCAGGCGGTCATTTGCAGGAGCAAACTCCCTTCCTCGTCACTTGTCCGCCTTGAACTTGCCTCAAAACAAACTTCGTCTACTTTGGTGTTCAAAAGAACTTTAAATTTGAGAGTTGCCCGGAGTGAGCCGGACAACTCTGCAAATATAGCAATATTTTTTCAATCTGTAAAATCTATCTGACTACAGACAGAAAAAATTCAGACTTTGATCTCTACTTCAACGCCGCTCGGGAGTTCAAGCTTCATCAGGGCATCAACGGTCTTCTGAGTAGACTCGTAGATGTCAAGAAGACGGCAGTAGGAGTTGAGCTCAAACTGCTCGCGCGACTTCTTGTTGACGAAGGTTGAGCGGTTGACAGTGAATATCTTCTTGTCGGTAGGGAGCGGAATAGGACCGTTCACGCGAGCACCGGTAGAAGAGACTGTATCAACGATCTTCTTTGCTGACTTGTCAACCAGCATGTGATCGAATGATTTGAGTTTTATTCTGATTTTTTGGCTCATATCAATAATTTATATACCAATTATACATTCCCTGTTATTCGTCCTCGTCAACATTCTTGTAGCCGCTCTTCTCGATGACCTCCTTGGCGAGGTTGGCCGGAACTTCAGCATAATGGTCGAATGTCATTGTGCTGGTTGCACGTCCTGAAGAAATGGTCCTGAGGATGGTGACATAACCGAACTGCTCTGCAAGCGGCACGAATGCCTTGACGATCCTGGCTCCGCCGACGGCTGAATCCATCGCGTTGATCTGTCCCCTGCGGCGGTTGAGGTCTCCGACGATATCTCCCATATAGTCCTCCGGAGTAACGACTTCGAGGGCCATGATAGGCTCGAGGAGAACCGGCTTTGCCTTAGGGCAGGCGTGACGGAATGCCTGACGGGCGCAGATCTCGAATGAGAGCTGGTCTGAGTCGACAGGGTGGAACGAACCGTCCTTCAGGGTCACTTTCAGGGACTGGACCTCGTAGCCTGCAAGGACACCGTTGGCCATTGCTGACTTGAAGCCTTTCTCCACTGAAGGGATGAACTCCTTCGGAACGTTACCGCCTTTGACCTCATCGATGAACTGGAGACCTGTAGTACCTTCATCGGCAGGTCCGATCTCAACGATGATGTCCGCGAACTTACCACGGCCACCGGTCTGCTTCTTGAATACCTCACGGTGCTGCACAGTGCCTGTAATGGCCTCCTTGTAGTTGACCTGAGGTGCACCCTGGTTGATCTCGACACCGAACTCACGGCGGAGACGGTCAACGATGATGTCAAGGTGAAGCTCACCCATACCGCTGATGACGGTCTGGCCGGTCTCGTGGTCTGTCTTGACGGTGAATGTAGGGTCCTCTTCCGCAAGCTTTGCGAGAGCAAGACCGAGCTTGTCAAGGTCTTTCTGGGTCTTAGGCTCCACTGCAAGTCCGATCACCGGATCAGGGAATTCCATAGACTCAAGGGTGATAGGATTGCTCTCCACGCAGATGGTGTCACCTGTACGGAGGTCCTTGAATCCTACGGCTGCACAGATGTCTCCGGCTTCAACGAACTCGATAGGATTCTGCTTGTTGGAGTGCATCTGATAGAGCCTTGCCACGCGCTCCTTCTTGTCGGAACGGGTATTGAGTACATAAGAACCTGCATCAAGACGGCCTGAATATGCCCTCAAGAAGGCAAGACGGCCTACGAACGGGTCAGTTGCAATCTTGAACACGAGTGCACAGAACGGCTCCTTTGCATCCGGCTTGCGCTCCTCTTCCTCACCTGTACGAGGGTTTGTACCCTTTACGGCACCCTTGTCAAGCGGAGACGGAAGATAACGCATCACGGCATCAAGGAGGAACTGTACGCCTTTGTTCTTGAATGAAGAACCGCAGCATGCAGGTACTATTGACATGTCGATAGTGGCCTTTCTGAGGGCGGCGATGATTTCATCTTCAGAGATGGAGTCAGGATCCTCGAAGAATTTCTCCATGAGGGACTCGTCATACTCTGCCGCAGCCTCGATGAGCTTCTCTCTCCAGGTGGCCACCTCGTCTGCCATCTCTGCAGGAACATCGGTGATCTGGTAGTTTACGAGCTCTTCGCCGTTATCGTAAATTATAGCCTTGTTCGCGATAAGGTCAACTATGCCCTGGAACTTGTCCTCTGCTCCGATAGGGAGGCAGATAGGCACTGCACGCGCACCGAGCTTTTCCTTGATTTCGTCAACCACAGCAAGGAAGTCGGCACCGACACGGTCCATCTTGTTGACATACGCAATCTTCGGCACCCCGTACTTGTCAGCCTGGCGCCATACGGTCTCAGACTGAGGCTGCACACGGCCCACGGCGCAGAATGTGGCCACGGTTCCGTCAAGCACACGCAGTGAACGTTCCACCTCCACGGTGAAGTCCACGTGGCCCGGAGTGTCGATCAGGTTGATCTGATAAGTATCCCCTTTGTAATGCCAGAAAGCTGTAGTTGCCGCAGAAGTGATGGTAATGCCTCGCTCCTGCTCCTGGACCATCCAGTCCATTGTGGCAGCTCCCTCATGCACCTCTCCTATCTTGTGGGTCTTGCCTGTATAGTAGAGAATACGTTCTGAGGTAGTTGTCTTACCGGCATCAATGTGTGCCATGATACCGATATTTCTGGTGAATTTAAGATCTCTTGCCATTTTCGTCAAATCTTGTTTTGGGGATTAGAAACGGAAGTGTGCAAATGCCTTGTTGGCTTCCGCCATCCTGTGCATATCCTCTTTTCTCTTGTAGGCCGCACCTTCACAGTTGTAGGCGGCGATGATCTCTGCACAGAGTTTTTCTGCCATCGAGTGGCCGGAACGCTTGCGGGCGAAGACTATCATATTCTTCATGGAAAGTGAAATCTTCCTTTCCGGACGCACCTCTGTAGGCACCTGGAAGTTGGCTCCGCCGATCCTGCGGCTCTTCACTTCAACCTGAGGAGTGATGTTCTCAAGAGCCTTCCTCCATATATCAAGAGGAGCCTTGTCAGAATCTTTCATCTTCTCGCCTACCATGTCAATGGCATCGTAAAAAATAGAATACGCGATACTCTTCTTTCCCTGCAACATAAGATTGTTCACGAAACGTGTTACCATCACATCGTGAAACTTGGGATCAGGAAGTAGAATCCTCTTCTTAGGCTTCGATTTTCTCATTGTTGTGAAAAATTAAATAAAAAAGGTGAAAATGTTTTGTTACTTCTTAGATTTCTTCGGCCTCTTGGCACCATAGAGCGAACGGGACTGGGTCCTGCCGTCTACACCTGCCGTATCCAAAGCTCCTCTAAGGATGTGGTAACGCACTCCCGGAAGGTCCTTCACACGACCGCCCCTTACGAGCACGATTGAGTGCTCCTGGAGGTTGTGGCCCTCGCCAGGAATGTATGCATTGACCTCTTTTGAATTGGTAAGACGTACACGGGCAACCTTACGCATTGCTGAGTTAGGTTTCTTAGGTGTGGTTGTGTACACACGCACGCATACGCCCCTTCTCTGAGGGCAAGCATCCAACGCGCGGGATTTGCTCTTCTCGACGATAACCTCGCGCCCTTTGCGAACTAATTGTTGAATTGTAGGCATAAATGATTGTAAATCTATAATTTATGTTTCCTCCCCGATATTTTCGGGGGCACAAAGATAATCATAATATTTTAAAAACCAATAATTTCGCAACGATTTTATTGACAATGTCATCGACATCAGGGAAAGTCTCCGGACATCCCGACAATATTTTTCGGACATCAGGGGATTTTATCGGGATATTTATGATATATTTGCGGGCTATGGAGAAATTCTCCGGGCAATTTTAAAAGGCATTACAATGAAAAGGGCATTTTTCTCTTTGGGGGCGGCGTTGTGCGCCGGTGCGGTGCTTGTGTCCTGCAACGGGACATTCGGCACACAGGATTATGTTTCACATGCAGCCATAGCGCTGCAGGAAGGCGGCACGGATTCGCTGGTTCTGGACATAAACGTGTCATATCCGGTTTCGGGCATGGACAAGACGGCGCTCGGAAAAGTCGGGACATTCCTCACGGCAGAATATTTCGGGGAAGAATATGCGGGACTGGACCCGGCGGAGGCAATCAAGGCATACACCGATGACATCACGGCTGAATACAGGGAAGAAAACCTCGGCATTGCACAAGACATAGAAGACGGAAAGATACCGTCAATGACCATGAGGCACGAAGAATACATAAAAGGAAACTTCTACGGCAGTCACAAGAACATATTTTCTTACAAGACAAGCAAATATGTCTTTGCGGGAGGAGCGCATGGAATGACTGCGGAAACAGCCTTCAACTTCGACATGAAGACCGGGGAACCTGTGGTCGAGACAGATTTCTTCAAGGAAGGCTACAACCGGAAGCTGACGGGGCTGCTCTCGGCACACCTGCCGGAAGCGCTGGAAAGCCCTGCAGACACATCCATGATGTTCATCAGGGAGATAGAGCCGAACGGCAATTTCTGCGTATCAAAAGAAGGTGTCACCTACATCTACAACCAGTATGAAATTGCCCCTTATGCAATGGGCATCATCAGGATTACAATCCCGTGGGAAGAGCTGGAAGGACTGTATTGAAAGAGCCAAATGTGATAAAACCATACTGGTATCTCCACTACGGACATTGTCCTACGATCAAAACGACAGGAAAGGGCACTATCCGGGATAATATCATTATAAAATCTGACGATAGAAAGCATGAAACGGACATATTTGACAATAGCAGTGCTTGCCGCATTAGGCATGACAGTGCAGGCACAGGCGGAAACGGCAGCGGACGGGACAGAGCGGACCCCGAAGCCGAACTATGAACTGGCGGAAAGATTTTCACAGAAGAAAATCGCGCAGATGGTGTTTTCGACAAGGGTGAATCCGAAATGGTTCAAGAGCCAGGACAAATTCTGGTACCAGTGGAAAACCTCAGACGGCACACAATATTATATAGTGGACGCCAGGACAGGACGGAAACAGCCCGTCTTCGACATGGAAAAACTCGCGATGGAACTTACAACGATTGTCAAGGATCCGTTTGACGCACAGCACATTCCCATCGGAAAGCTCGAACTGAAAGATGACAAGGTCTTCACATTCGAGATAAAGAGTTCCCTGCCGGAAAAGGACTCTGCCCGCATAGAACGGTTCGGAAAAAAGAAAGTATATTCGTTTGAATATGAAATATCTACCGGAAAGCTGACCGACATCACAGGAAAAGAGGAGGAAGAAAAATACCCTTCATGGGCGAATGTATCCCCTGACGGAAAAATCGGAATATATGCGAAAAATACCGACCTGTGGTGGATGGACGCCGAAAACCTGGCAAAAGCGGCCAAGGATGAGAAAGACAGCACCATAGTCGAGCACCGCATCACCGATGACGGTACCAGGGAATTTTTCTGGGGAGCAGACAACTACAAGGGATGGACGGAAAATGACACCACAAAGAGGCTCTTCCCATACTATCTCGTGTGGTCGCCGGACTCAAGACATTTCGCTACCGTAAAATATGACATGAGCGCAGTCAAGGAGCTTTGGGTGATAAACTCTCTCAGCGATCCGCGTCCTTCCCTCGAATCCTACAAATACCAGATGCCCGGAGAACCTGGACCTAAGGAATATCTCTATGTGTTCAATGCGGATGACATGAGCCGCAGCCAGGTGAAAATCAATGCATTCAAGGACCAGACCATAGACTTTGAAACAGTGCCGGACACAAATGAGGACGACTACGATGACTTCTGGTCACGCGAATGGCTCGGCGACAACAGCGGCTTCTACATCATGAGGATGAGCCGCGACCTCAAAAGGATGGACATCTGCCGTGTGGATGTCGGAAGCGACTCCACAAAGACTGTGATTTCAGAAAGGATGAACACATATGTGGAAGCCCGTCCGTTAAGGCTCGTGAACGGAGGAAAGCAGATGATACACTGGTCCGAACGCAACGGATGGGCCAACCTTTATCTCTACAATGCGGACGGCTCGCTGGCCGGAACGGTTGTCGAAGGTCCTTTCCATGTGGAAGATGTGCTTGCTGTAAATGAAGAAAAAGGCTATGTCATATTCAGCGCATGCGGAGTCAACAAGGATGAGAATCCTTATCAGATGCACACATTCAGGGTATCCCTGGACGGAAGCGGGATGAAGCAGCTGGACATGGAGGACATGGATGTCCAGACAACTGCAAGCGACAATGCCGAATATCTGGTATGCAATTTCTCCCGCGTGGATGCAGTGCCGGCTTCCGCCCTGTACAATGCCTCAGGTAAAAAGATTGCCGATCTTGAATCCGCCGACCTTTCAAAGCTTTTCGAGGCGGGCTACAAGCTCCCGGAAAGATTCACGGTGAAGGCCGCCGACGGTATCACTGACCTTTACGGCGTGATGTACAAGCCGTTTGACTTCGACTCCACAAAGGTATATCCTATAATAGAATATGTATACCCTGGGCCACAGGTGGAGGCAAACAACATATCATGGAGCGCAGGAATGACCCGCACGGACAGGCTGGCACAGATGGGCTTCATAGTAATTACCGTGGGCAACCGCGGAGGACATCCTAACAGGTCCAAATGGTATCACAACTACGGCTACGGCAATCTCCGCGACTACGGGCTTGAAGACCAGAAGACTGCCGTGCAGAGGCTTGCCGCAAAGTATCCGTGGATTGACGGCACCAAGGTCGGGATACACGGGCATTCCGGAGGAGGATTCATGTCCACTGCAGCCATCCTGAAATATCCTGACTTCTACACCGCTGCCGTATCCTGCGCAGGAAACCATGACAACAGCATCTACAACCGCTGGTGGAGCGAGCAGCACCACGGCATACTCGAAAAGGTAACAGAAAAGGGGGACACGACATTTGTCTATGACATAGACACCAATCCGGAAATCGCCGGCAACCTCAAGGGGCACCTTCTCCTAGTGCACGGGGACATCGACGACAATGTGCATCCCGCCAACACCATCCGTGTCGTGAATGCCCTGATCCGCGCCAACAAGAGATTCGACATGCTCATCCTGCCGGGCCAGAGGCATGGGTTCGGGGACATGAACGAATATTTCTTCTGGAGGATGGCCGACTGGTACTGCAAATGGCTGCTGGGAGAGAGCCGGGAGGATGAGGTGGATATCATCCAGCTCAATAACGACTGACGGTCCGGTGCGTGATAGCTGGCGCTCTGACGCACCGGCGGAAAAAAAGACAGTCGTCAAAAAGATGACTTTCAATAATATAAACGATTATCCACAAAAATACCCCTCCACTAAAAAGCTATGGAGGGGTAAATTTATTTTATGCGCTTACCAGCAAAAGTACACTAAGGAATCGGAACGCAGTCAAGGCGTTTTAACCGTCATTCCGATTTGGAAGAGGAGGAGGAATTGGATTCGGCGGATTTATCGTCATACGAATGCGGCTTCTTGCTGTATTTGAAGCGGCGGATCTTCTGGGTGGCGGTCTTCTCGAAAGGCTCCTTCATGACTTCAACCTCCTTGATCTTGGAGAACTTGTTGACATGCTTGTTGACATAGCTGAGAATGGCCTGCTTGCGTGCTTCCAGCTTTTCGAAAAACTGGTCCTCGCCCTCCTGGTCCCAGTCGATTATATTGTCATTGAACTGGACAAGGGCAACAAGACGCCCGTCCCTTTCGAGGACAATGGACTCGTTCACCTCATCCATATTGTTGATGACATTCTCTATCTCCTCAGGATAGATATTCTCGCCTGAAGGCCCCAGAATCATATTGCTCAGACGTCCTTTGATGTAATACCTGCCCTTTTCGTCCACAGTGGCAAGGTCATTTGTCCTGAACCATCCGTCATCGGTGAAGACGGAACGGGTACGGGCCGGGTCCTTGTAATATCCGAGCATCACATTGTCGCCCTTTGCTATTATTTCGCCCTCACCAGTTTCAGGATTGACATCCAGCAGTTTGACAGAAACTCCGTATGCAGCGACACCTGTGGAGCCCGGCTTGGTGTATTTCACTCCTGCGTTGCAGATGAGAGGAGCGGTTTCAGTCAGGCCATAGCCGATTGCATAAGGAAACTTTGCCCTTTTGAGAAACTCCTCGACATGGATGTCGAGCTTGGAGCCCCCTATTCCGAAGAATTTCAGCCTGCCTCCGAAGATAGACTTGAGCTTCAGGCCTATGAGACGGCAGAGGAGTCCGGGCATCTTCTTGTACATCCATGTGAGGACACGGCTGCCCTTGATCGTAGGCACGACACTGTTCCTGTATATCTTCTCTATGATGAGCGGCACCGAAAGCATCACGGTCGGACGGACTTCCTTCAGTGCGGACAACAGCACGGTCGGTGTCGGCGGCTTCTGAATGTAGCAGACACAGGCACCGCAGAATATCGGATAAAGCACACCGATGCTCAGCTCGTATGTGTGCGCCATCGGCAGGATGGAAAGCCACACATCCTTCTCGGTACATTTGTGGGCATGGAACGAGGCGCGGATATTGGCACACAGATTCCTGTGGCTGAGCATCACGCCCTTTGCATTTCCGGTGGTGCCGGAGGTATAGATGAGGGTTGCAATGTCATCCGGCTGCGGCTGACGCACCCACCCGTCACAGGTAAAGGAAGAATCGTCCCTCTTGATGATTTCAAAGGTCTCAATGTCTATCACGAGAACCATCTTTTCCATGCATTCCTTGCTCAGCTTCGGCAAAAGACGCCTGGAGATGAATATTGCCTTGCTGCCGGAATGGTTGAGAATATTGGTGACCTCATTCTCGGAGGAATCCGGAAGAATCGGGACAGACACACGGCCGAAAGGCACAAGGGAAAACATGGCCACCGTCCAGTTGGGCATGTTCTGGGAAAGGATTGCCACCCTGTCCCCGGCCCCTATCCCGTATCTCGAAAGGCGGGACGAAAGTTCGTCACATTTCTTCTTGAATTCCTTGTAGGTATAACCCATGTCGGAACCTATCATCTTCGAGAGCTGATTGTTCTCATACATGGCTGTGGAATATTCGTACAGCTTTCC
The DNA here is from genome assembly GCA_944323825.1 of uncultured Bacteroidales bacterium. Lineage (GTDB taxonomy): Bacteria > Bacteroidota > Bacteroidia > Bacteroidales > UBA932 > Cryptobacteroides. The sequence goes on along the minus strand of CALUTY010000007.1, from coordinate 102,950 downwards.
GAGGGTGTCGATATAACGCTCCCTCAGCTTCATCATCTTCTTATGGAAATAATTCATGTCCTATCCTTTAATTGCATACCGGCCGGACGGCACATGATGCAATTTATGTTCCTGTCGCGAATATAAGTCTAATTTCCCACTTGTCAAGGCATGGGGACATGCCAAATTGAAAATTTCGGTGCATGTCTAATTCTCCCCTGTCCTGTCAAGATAGGCCTGCAGGGCTATCCTGTAGTTGATGCATTGTCCGGTGTATTCATCGGCAGCCTCACGCAATCGGGTCTGTGCCTGAAGCAGTTCCGACAGCGGGGACATCCCGGCCTTGTAATAGGCCGTCAGGCTTCTGACGCTTTCTCCCGCCACGTCTACGCTTTCACGGGCCACCTGCAGCTGGTCCCATGCCGAACTCAGGTCTATCCAGAGCTTGCGTATCTGCAGGACAAGCTGGGCATCGAGATATTCCTTCTCATTCTCGGCCTTCTGCAGCTGGGCATCGTACCTCTGCATCTTGCGGGCAGTCTTGCCCCAATCCGAAATCGGTATCTGGACCATCGCATACACAGCCCCGTTCATCCTGCCGTCGCTTATTCCCATATCGTTATAGCCGTATGAAGCCCCGACGCCTATCTGAGGCAGGGCCTCGCCAATAGCCATACGCTTTTCAAGGCGTTTGGACTGGACGGAAATTTCAAGCAGTCTCGATTCCTCCTGTCTCGCAGCCACTTCCTCCTCCGGACGGTAATATTTTTCCGGAGCCTCGAACATGTCTGTCTTGTCAGTCAAAAGAATGTCATCGATATATGGAATCGAATCATTCCTTATCGTACTGTATGGATTGTATTTGACGCCTATTGAGTTGAAAAGGTTCATCTTGGCGAGCCTTATCCCGTTTTTCAGCTGTATTTTCCCGGATTTCAGCTCATTCCTTTTCAGCTGCACCTGCAGAAGGTCGTTTTCCGTGGCAAGTCCCGCAGCCCGGGCGGAACTGACATCTTTGTACAGGGTGTCGACAAGCCCCTGCATCTGGTCCAGCGTCTTCATCTTCTCCTCCAGGGCGACCACCTGCCAATATCCCTTTTCAACTTCCTCTCCGGTACTTCTCTCACGGATATCCTTCTGAAGGCCGGCCGCCTCCACGCCGAGGGCCGCAAGCCTGTTTCCGTTGACTATCCTGCCTCCGGCAAATACCGGCTGCATGACTGACACCGTGGCTGAAACGCCATAGTGCATGGTTGAGAACACCGGGTCAAAACCATAGACTGAAGCCAGGGAATTGACCATGTTCTGGAGATTGTATGTGAAATCCGACTTGCCGAGAAGGTCTGTCACCCCCAGTTCGAGCATCGGGTCAAAGGCATAGAAAGAAAATGCATTGACGGACACTTTCGGGAAATATTCCGCCAGGGCCTCCCGCTTCTGCGCCCTTGCGGCATAGACATCCAGCTGGGAATTGAGGATGTACGGATTGTTCTCCAATGCGAGTTCCTTGCATCTTTCGAGCGAAAGCTCCAAAACCGGACCGGAAGCACTTTGAATGTCCGTCCTGTATTGGGCCGTCGCCAGCAAGGGCACGGTCACAAGTAATACGGAACTGATAAATATATGTCTGATTTTATTTTTCATTTGCCGACACCTCCTGTTTTGAGTTTTTGAACAGCTGCCAATATGAAACCGGCATTATCAGAGTGATGAGCACAATCGAAAGCATTGTTCCGAAACAGATGACCACTCCCATAGGCATCCACAGAGCATCCCCCGCGATTATCATCGGCAGCACCCCGAGAGCCGTTGCGCTGGAAGTCAGGAAAATAGGTCTCATACGCCTCTTCCCGGCCTCAATTGAAGCCTCCTTGATGTCCCAGCCTTTGACAAAGCGCAGCTCCTCGGCATATTCGAACATCAGTATGCCGTTGCGGACTATGATGCCCACCACGCTGATCAGGCCGAGGACAGAGGTCAGGCCGAAGTCCAGACCGAAAATCCAAAGCCCGAAGAACGAGCCGAAAAGGCAGAGGGAGCTGAGCACGATGGTCAGGATAGAAACTGAAACCTTCTTAAAGTGTATCAGCAGGAAAATGAACAATATTCCCACGGCACATATAAAGGAAAGCAGAATCTCCGGAGTGACATCGCTGTTCATTGACGAAAGCCCTCCATAAGTGATGGTGACATCATCCGGCAAAGACGGTTCAATCTCTTTTATATAACTCTTGATGGCCTTCATGGCATCCGGCTGGCTGCATCCGTATTTCATGTCCGCACCGACGGTGATGGTTTCCACACCTCCTGTTCTCGCATACGTTTCCGGCCTCCATTCCGGAATGATGTCTGCCACCTGCCTCAGAGGTACCGAAACGCCTGGCACGACAGTAGGTACCATCTGGTTGGCCACCGCATCATAGCTCATGGTGTCCGAAACTGACTCGCTGTAAAGGTTGACCGGCACCTTCACATCGCCCTCCCAGAGGGTAGCCACAGGAAGGGAATTGAACGAACCGGCAAGCGACATCGAAAGCATTGCCCTGTTCACCCCAAGACGTGACGACTCGTCAGGGTCAAGCCTTACATCCACGAAGGATGAAGTACCCTCGCTGCTGGTATGTATCCACTGCAGCCTGTCGTCAAGATTGCAATACATGAAATGCTTGATGGAATCCGCTATAGGCTGTATCCGGGCATAATCCGCCCCGGAAACCTTTATCTCGACAGGAGCCGATACGGCCTGGTAGTCCATCTGCTTGAAACGGACGAGGGCATTTGTGAAATAATGCTGGTACTTCGTCTCGTAATCCCTCAGGACGGCTTCCGTGGCCTTTGTCGAAACAGTGTTGACTATGAACTGGGCGAAATCCGGGGAAGGGGTCTGAGGCGCGTATGTGGCATGGAAGCGTGGCGAGCTGGAGCCGACGAATGCCGTCACAGACTCCACCCTCTTGTCTTTCAGAAGTATCTTCTGCAGGGAATCGCTCACCGCCCTGGTCTTGTCAATGCCGGAACCGCTTTCAAGGTATATTTCCACCACAAAGCATTCCCTTGCTGCCTTAGGCATCATCTGCACATTGACATTCAGGAACATGACCACTCCGAGGGCCACAGTCAGCACCCCGATGAGGATGGTTATCTTCGGATGCCTGAAACAGGCGGACTGAAGCACTTCGTAGCCTTTCTGCATGCCGTTGAAAAATGCGGTCTGCCCGCGGACAAAGAAATTGTTGCCGGAGGCCGTATGGCTCTTGATGTAGCGCACTTCAAGCGAAGGGACCACAAAGATGGCATATGCAAGAGAAGAGAACAGGGCTACGGCTATCACCCACGGGAAAGTCGCAACGAAGTCTCCCAGATAGCCGGAAATCAGCCCCTTTATCGGGAAAAGCATCAGGCCGATGGCAAAAGTGGAGGTACACATCGGCAGGATGAGTTCCCTGGCACTTGCACATGCCGCCTCCGTCCTTGACAGGCCCTTGCCGAGCTTGTCCATGTAGCCGTCCATCGTGATGATAGAGTCATCCACTATCATTCCGAGCACCACTATCAGGGCGGCAAGAGACACGGTATTGAGGTCTATCCCTGTCAGATACATCACAGCCAATGTCACTGCCGTGCAGACAGGCAGACCTGAGCTGGCAATGAGAGCCGAACGCATCGGGAAAAGCATCAGCATCACCACTATCACCACAAGCATGGAAATCACGAGGTCCCTTATGAAAGAGACCACCGACATCCTGACCACCTGCGGCTGGTCCGTTATCTTGCTTATCTCCACGCTGTCAGGAAGAGTCTTCCCGAAGGCATCGAGCACACCGTCAACCTCCTTTCCAAAGGCGACAATATTGTTCTCCGGCCTCATCTCCACCGAAAGCACCAATGCGGAATTGCCGTTGTAGCCCACTATTGCGGACGGCTCCTGCACCCGCCTTTCTATCCTGGCGACATCCTTAAGCCTCAACACATTGCCTGCAGGGTCAGAATAGATGATCTTGTCTGCAATCTCCCTTTCGGAAGAAACCGTATTGTCCACCCTTATCGGGGACGAGACATATTCCGTGCTGAAAGTGCCGCTCACAGGCTGCATGCCCGAAGTCTGGCAGGCCACCATTATGGAAGAAGGGCTGATGCCGTATGACGAAAGCCTTTCCATGTCAAGGGTGACGGCAATCTCTTCGCTCTGCTCCCCTATGATCCGCACATTCGCCAGGTCAGGAATTTCCCTGAGCCTGTAGCTCAATTCATCTGCATAGCCTTTAAGCTCACCGTAACTCTTGTCTTCAGACTCCAGGGCTATCAGGAGCGAAGACACCGCACTGAAATCATCCATCACGGCCACGGCAAGCACCCCTGCCGGGAGAGTCTGTTTCGTGGCATCGAGTTTAAGCTTTATCTTTGACCAGACCTCATTCTTGGTGGATGCAGGAGTGGTCAGGTCGGTGTATATGTAGCACATCCCGTTCTTGGAATAGGATGTCGTGTTCTCCCTGCTGATTTCCGAAAATGAAAACAGCACCTCTTCAAGAGGCGTTGTCAGCTGCGCTTCCACCTCTTCTGCATCAGCCCCGGGATATATGCCCACAATCAGCCCGTTCTTCAGCTCGAATGTAGGGAACTCATCCTTGTTCATCCTCACGAGTCCGGTGATGCCGAACGCAATGAGGACGGCAACGATGAAATACACTATCTTCTTGTGGCGGATCGTTCCCCTTACTATATCTGAAATATCCATTGTTCAATCATTATGAAATCTGCCTGACGGCAAATGCCGGACTCATTCCATCTCCTTGACAGACATCCCGCCGCTGACCTTCTGCCCGCCTTCAACGATAACCTTGTCCCCGGCGGCAAGACCGCTCTCCACTATCACGCCCTCGCCGGAAAAGCCTCCTATGGTGACATAGGCCTTGCGCACCTTGCCATCACGCACCGCCCACACATACCTTCCGTCCATATCCGTTCTGACAGCAGAAGCAGGTATCACCATGCCGGATGAAGAATCATCAAACACCACCTTGCATACCATGCCCGGCATAAGTCCCGGAACCCTTTCAGCCGGCTCAAGGTCAAACCTGTAGCTGTGCGACACCGGAGAGGCCACAAGCCCCTTGGTCCTGAGCACGGCTCCGAATGTCCTGCCGTCAAGCGCAGGGACATTCACCGATGCCCTGTCACCTTTGTCCATGGCGGAAAACTCATTTTCAGGCACGGAAATCTCCACCTTCACAGACGATATGTCCAGGATTCTCACCACAGGCTCCATCACGGAAAGGTCTACGCCCTGTTCCACGAACACATCTCCGATGACCCCGTCAAAAGGCGCCTTCACCGTGCAGTCCTCCAGGGCCTTGTCCGCAGCCTCGGCGGAAGCCCTTGCCTTGCTCAGCTGCGTTTCTATCTCCACCATCTTGACATCAGCCACGCTGCCGCTTCCATGCACCTGGGTCAGCCTCTCATAGCCGTCTTCCGCCTGCCTGAGGCTGGCATGCGCCATGTCCCTCATGCTCTTCACCGACTGGGACTCGATCACGGCCACAGTATCGCCCTTCCGGACAAAGTCGCCTTCAGAAACAGCCAGCCGCACAAGAGTGCCGGAATAGCTGCAGGACAGCACGGCAGACTTGGACGGTGCCACGGTCCCCACATAAGACCTCGCCCCTACCCCTTCCGTTTCCTCAACGGTGACGACACGGACAGGGACAGGCTCCTGCACCTTGTTGCCATCCTTGCGGAGACCGCATCCCGAAACGAGGACGGAAGCCAATGCCGAAGCCGCAAAAAAACCGAAACAACTTCTGTTCATGACCGGCCCTCCCTAATCGTTTTCCTTTGCCACACAGTCCACACGGCTTTCAGTTATGTCATAGACAGTACCGTCAGGAGCCGTGCAGGTCCCGGTATAGTCAAGACGGAATATGATGACATCACTATACCGTTCACCATAGCCGCTCACGGAAACATTTGCCGTCGCCGTCTGCGGCAGCACGCTTCCGTTCCATGAAATCTCCAGAACCCTTGCAAGAGTCTGCAGGGTGATGGTCTTGCCGTCAGCCACGGCATCAAACACCTGCACCCCGCCGCCGAGAGGGCGCATTGTCACTATCATGTTCCCCGACTTCTTGTCCGCCGTCACTATGTCCATCTGGCCTCCTTCCGAAGGGATGGACACAGTCAATGAATTGTCCGTACCTCCGGTGCTGCCCGTATCTCCCGAGCCGCTTTCCCCCGTGTCAGCCCCGGAACCCTGAGGCACAAGCGTCAGCGTCCCGCTCGTATTGAAAGAATAATTTCCCTCAAATCTCCCCGGTCCTTCCTTGGAACATCCGGTGAAAAATGCCGCGGCCACCGCAAGTGCCGCCAAAGTGTGTGCAATTCTGTTGTTCATATCTTTTTCGTTTATATTTGTCTTTTAATTCATTGTACGGAAACGGCATTTTCCGGTGGTGTGCTTTTGAATACCAGAAGCTCCACCATCGTTTCGTATGTGGACTTCATGGACTCATAGTCCCCGGAATGGAAAAACTGCATTTCGATGCCTTTGAGAAGGACAGACATCAGCTTTGAAAAAGCCTCAGGCTTCACCGCATCCGAAAAGACCCCGGCCTCGCGCCCATCTACGCAAAGAGCGCGGAAATAGTCTTCCTCCCACACATCAAAGTCCGAACGCGCCCCGCCGACAATCTCCGAAAGCTCATTGCTGCCGTAGATATAGGGCGAATTCATATACTGGATATACACCTTCGCAGCATTGAGCAGCTCCATCCGTTTTGTCAGATAGGACACAAGCTGGCTCTTGGGATTGTCCGAATATCTTGACCGGACATCCTCCAGCCCCTTACGGACCTCAGCAAATTCCTTCTTGAGCACAGCCTTGAAAATGGAAAGCTTCCCGTCAAAATAATAATAGACGGAAGCCTTCGCCCTGTGCGCCCTTTTGGCAATTTCATCCACGGAGGTCTTCTCATACCCGAACCTGTCAAAAAGCCAGCTCGCCGAGTCCAAAATCGACTCCCGCACCTTTGCAATATCTTTCATTTTAAGCAATTTTCGACCAAACGGGTTTTTTAGTACAAAATATATGCCGTCAGCAGGCAGTCATGACAACTGACACGACAGACCCGCCAAACGATGACATTCCCGCCTGACCTCCATATTGCCGGCCCCGAACCGGCAGACCATCACCTGTCCCTTCATGAAATCCGCCCCTTTTGCTCATCCTTAACCCGATTTTTTGACCACTTACGGATAAGCATTTCTGATTTTTACTCATCCGTAACAGACGGATGCTCCCGCCGGCTTTGATTACTACATTATCAAGCTGGACGGAGTATCCGCCACAGCCGGTTTCAGAGAAACGGAGAACTATGGACGACTTGAATATTCCTTTTCACGCCTGGTAAAGGAATGCGGCATAGAAATGACAGAATGTTCGCTGATTGAAGAGAATGGCAGAGCGCACTTTCTGACAAAACGGTTCGACAGGATTAATGGCGAAAAATTTGCTGTTCTTCTAAGGCTGATTTTCTGCATGTCTGCTACCACCATGGGAAAGGCGGACAAGATGGATTTTAGGGAGAACGATGAGAATGGGGGACGGGGCGTCCTTGGCCTTCCACCAGAGGATGAAGGCGGCTTCGGCTGAGTCAATGGAATAGCCCTGGGATTGGAGGGAAGAAAGGTTTTGCTTGAAACGGTCGGAGAAGAACATCAGGAATTTCCCGTTTGCCAGCAGACGGTCTGTTCCAAACTGCAGAGCATCACCGGACACCAATGAATGAACGACTTTCTGGCTGTATTCAAAGCTGCCGAGATTGACATCCCTCATGGTCAGCAACAGGGTCATTTCATCAGCCTTTTCATAGACAGTGCTGTCCTCCAGACGCTTAAGGCCGGGGGCTGTGATATTCTCAAGCAGAGGGGTATTGATATGGATACTGAGATTGCTTTTGGCGCGGGTGAGGGCGACATAGAGCTGACGCCTTTCCTTGTCACCGGAACACTTGAAGTCGTCCAGCATGAGGTAGACATTGTCAAATTCCTTTCCCTTGACCTTATGGATTGTGGAAACAAGGATTGCTGAGGTGTCGGCCCTGGTGAAATCTTCCAGAGATGACTCCCTGAAAAAAAGTTCGAAATCGGACTTGTATATGACTTTCCCCTGCCCTGAACCGGAAGTTTCATCTGGACAGGACGCTTCAAAATCATCCACGATGTCAAGGCACACTCCAAGCATGGAGCTGCGGGCAAATCTGTCAGACATGCAGCGCCTTGCGGCGGCCCAGTCTTCGGAACTTACAACAGGTCCGTCACGGTGTATTCCGGCAATTCCCATAAAATAGCTGATTTCAGCAAGACTGGCGAGAGAAAAGTCCTCATTTGACTGTATCAGCCTGGCCGGAACGCCGTTTTTCAGGAGAAGTCCGGTGACAATCAGCGCCTCATTGTTGGTATGCACAAGCACGGCGGTGGTTCCGGAAAGACCGGTAGCCGCTATGGCTTTGACAAGGGGCAGTTCAAGGTTTTGACTGCAGTAGCGGACAACGGCAAGGCTTCCGTCCTCTTCCCGCCTGGACACTATCGGATATTTTTTAAGACGGTGCGTGATGGAAGCGGCAAAGGCATTGGAAAATGCCACAAGATTACGCCGGCTTCGGAAATTCTCCGACAGCTCATATTTTACGGCTCCATCCATAGTCAGGATTTCTTCCATATACCGTGAACTGGAACCGCGGAACTCATATATGTTCTGGTCGTCATCTCCAACAGCTATCACCCTCATGTCTTCATTGCGATCCATGAGCGCCTTGACAAGATTGAACTCATTTTCATCCATGTCCTGAGCCTCGTCTATGACAAGCACTGTCTTGGTGATGCGGCTCATATCTACCTCTCCTGCGGCAATCTTCTCCACCGCCGCAGCCACCACCTTTTCTGACTGCTCAAGACTTCCTGTTTTGCCTAAAAGGTCAAAGCAATATGAATGGAATGTCTTGATTTCCACATACGAAGCGGCATTGCCGATGAGATCATACAGCCTCCTGCGGAATTCCATTGCCGCAGCGCGGGAGAAAGTCAGCATCAGCAGCTGTTCGTGCTTAACATCCTCCATCATGAGCAGTGAGGCGAGCTTGTGTACCAGAACCTTGGTCTTTCCGCTCCCCGGACCTGCGGCAACGACTATATATTTCGCATTACGGTCATTGATTATCTTCAACTGGGCCGGAGACAGGTCGCCGAAAAGCTGCCTGAATTTCGACGGAGTGACTGTATTGGTGATTTCGTCCTGCCTTCCCTTGAAATATTTTCTTAAAAAAGACGGATAATTAAGGCTGAAATAGTCCTCAACAAACTGCAGAGCCCCTTCATAATCGTCAATCATCTTCCGGGCATATTCCCCGACGATGTGTATCTGCTGTATCTTGTTCTTATAGAATTCGCTGAGATTGTGGTAATCATCCAGTTTATAGCGTCGGCTATTGTCCTTGACAAGGCGCTCGATGGACATGCCGTTGTATATGACCAGAAAGCCGCCTTCTATCTTGATGGCTCCGATTCTCGACAGATAGAACAAGGCATCCTCGACATCCGCAGAAGAAACCGCCGACGAAAAGACTGAAAGCGAATTTTCATAAGCCTCCTTCAATCCGAGTACGGAAAATTCGACAGGCACGGCATCGCCTTCCGCAGCCTGAATACCGCCGTCAGGCACACCGGACTGCACGGACATCCGCTCATACAGATAATCAGTAATGAATACCGCCAACTCCTGCCTCGCCCGCATCCTTTCTTCCAATTTATCTTTCTGGACAAGGCATCTGGCCTTATAGTAATTCTTTGAATTGCCATGCGGAGACTTCTCTATCCATTTCTTTATGGACCAGAAATTAAGAATAATCTTCATCCTGTTCAAGTCCACTCCTTTGCATTCCGAACGCTCCGCCTCTCCGTTAAGGCCCTTGAGATCCAGAAGCACACCATGCTCATCAATATGTGAAAGCAGGAAATTTTCCGTCACATTGAAATCTCGGACAATGTGCATGGCCCTGCCTGAATTTTCGCCTTTCCTTATGTAGGCGGTAAGGTCCTTTGTGTCGGCAAGTATCTTTTCCTCACGGAGAAGGCCGATGATATGGATGACCTGCTCCTTGGAAATCCCGAGGTGGTCGCTTATGTAGTCTACCCTGGACTCTGCCTCGTCACCCTGCGCCCGCTTGACGCTGCGGCTTGAAATGAGCCTCCTTATGATTCTGACGGCCTGAACTTTCTCATTTTCCTCAAATCTTGAAGAGGCACTTATCCTGTCTATAGCCTCCTGCGCAGTATCGGTGAGAATCCCTGTGGCATATACCCTCGGCATGTTCTGACCGCGCTTCAGGTATCCGGCCTGTTCAAGGGAGGCTATTGCAGTCCTGACACGGGTTTCGATGTCTTTCATCCCGTCGTCCCAGCCTGCCATCCGGGCTATTTCAAGAGCGGAATTAGAAACTTTTGACCTTATCTTCGTAAGGCTTTTCACGGCAGTCCACACCTGCTGTATTTCCTTGATGGTCAGCTTAGTCTGATTGAGCAGAATGAAATGCTTCGACAGATCCTCCTCATTGAAAAGCACATAGCAGTCCGCATTTATATGCTCGTCCCGACCTGCACGACCGGCTTCCTGCACATAGTTTTCAAGGGAATCAGATATCTGATAATGGACCACAAGCCCCACATCGCTCTTGTCCACACCCATCCCGAAAGCCGAGGTCGCCACAATTATCCTTGTATCGCCACGCATGAACGAATCCTGGTTGGCCGTCTTCTCGTCCGGATCCATCTTGCCGTGATATGCCCTGGCAGCAAATCCGTCCTTCGCCAATCTTGCCGCAAGGGACTCCGCCTTGCCTGTCCTGGAAACATAGACAATCACAGGACAGGTCCGTTCATCAATCAGACGCCTCAGTGTCAAATATTTGGACTCTTCGTCCGCCTCCGGAAGCACCTTGTAATGGAGATTGTTTCTGGAAACTCCGGTGGAAAACAGTTTAAGGTCAAGGGAAAGCCTGTCCTTGAAATATCTGCAGATGTCCTCGATGACCTTCGGCTTGGCGGTGGCAGTGAAACACGACACAGGAATGCTCTCCTGCAGATTTTTCTTCTGCTGCAATGACTTTATGAAATCCGCTATATAGAGATAATCCACCCTGAAATCCTGCCCCCACGCCGAGAAGCAATGTGCCTCGTCTATCACAAACCGGACAATCTTCCTTCCGAGCAGCAGCCTTTCCACCGTCTTTGAACGCAGGGACTCCGGGGCGATATAAAGAAGCGAAGCGGAACCGTCCTCCACCCGCTCTATCGACTTGGCCCTCTCGATGGGGTCAAGAAGCCCGTTGATGGTGACAGCCTCGACAATTTCCTTTTTCTCCAGATTGTCCACCTGATCTTTCATCAGCGACTGCAGAGGGGATATAACGACCGTCAGTCCGCCCGTATTTTCCCCGGCCATCAGTGCAGGCAGCTGAAATGTGAGCGACTTCCCTCCGCCTGTGGGAAAGACCGCAAGCAATGAACGGTTCTCCACTGCGGCCCTCACCGCATTTTCCTGCAGCGGTTCCCCTGCATATTCCCTGAACGAACTGAACCCGAACCATCTCTTCAGCCCTGCATGTATGTCCAGAGCCTTGTCGCAATACGGACAGCCCTCCAGACACGGGCTGCTGCGGAGTCTGAACATGAGCGTTTCGACCTCCGGACAGTTATGCAGCACCCAGCGTGGAGTAACAGAACGCACATGGCCGTCACTGTCCAGAACATCCGTCAAAGCCAGGCAATAGGCCAAAGCCACCGGCCACTTCCTGACCATCCCTTCAATATCCGCATTCGAACATATCTTTCCCTGGAATCTCGCCCTGATGAGGCCGGCCGTTTCAGCGACTGCCGCATTCTCCGCTTCAGAAGAGCCTTCACTGCGGAATATGGACATCAGTCCCTTCCTCAGCCGCGACATTGTCCCTTCCTGCCGCTCCTTGACATGGTCCTGCAACTCTTTGGAATGTCCCCGTGAACCGCTGCCGTCATATCCCACAACACGGAAGAAGGCCCCGAATTCCCTGCTTCCTCCGAGAAGCCTGAAATATATCTCCTTCAATTCCCCATCCAATGCACTGAAAGCCGAAACCTCATCATCGAACAGGATTTTCGCCTTCTTTGAATCATTCAGCGGATTGTTGAAATTATCGCTCTGCAGCTTGTCATCCTTCACCAGCGAATGGTACGGCTTCTTCGGGAAAAGCAGAGGGGAAAGCCACAGCGTGTCCACCGCATTCCCTTCCGCCACACCGGCAGCCTTCACCGCATCCCTGACATATTTCAGGTCATGGTCTATGATATTGTGCCCGCATACGAAATCCGCCCCCTTCAGAAAGCCTGTGAAATCCGCCACCGAATTCCCGTGGAAACACGCCCCGTCCTCCCTGACACCACCGATGTCAAGCACCTTCCCCGTCTTCGGTTCAATTTCAGTGTCTATGAATGCAATCCGAGCCATATCCTGTCGCAGCAGCCCTCTCCGGCCACCGACGCCTTGCCATTATAACCATTTGACCGATAAAGTTAGACAAAAATTGAGATTGTCCGTATAATACGGTCGGGAAAACAAAAATCCGCTGTTTTCTCATCAATATTTGAGCATTTTCACTGAAATCTTAAATATGACCGTACTTTTACTGGTGATCCCGAAACGGCAACGCAGTTACGCCAGAACGGTGCAACACATTGATATATACGAAAAAAGGTCATCATTTCTGATGACCTCTCTGGAGCGGAAAACGAGACTCGAACTCGCGACCCCGACCTTGGCAAGGTCGTGCTCTACCAACTGAGCTATTTCCGCAAAATTTTTCAAATTTTGCGCTAAATTTGGCGGCGGCTCGGCATAGAATAAATTCTCTGCACTCGCCTTGCACAAATTTTCCGCATTTTTATTAAGAACTTGTTCGCGAAACATCATTTCTGATGTTTGGGATTGCAAAGATAGGCATATTTTCTTTTTCTCCAAAATATTTTTGGAATAAATGCAAAAAAGGACTCACTCAGCCATTTTCTGATGGGCAGGGACGACGGCGAGGAATTCCAGGTCGGCATCCGAATCATTTATGAGGCTGTGGGTGTGGCCTTCGGGACAATAATGGCAAAGGCCGGCTGAGACAGGTGTCCTTACTCCGTCACAGATGACAGAGCCTCTGCCGGAAGTGATGAAGATGACTTCGCTGGTGCCCTCATGGGTATGCATGCCGATGGAAGCACCGGGAATGAGGCGAGCCTTCATGATGCGGTTGGTGCCGTCGAAGAACATCCGGGCATGCAACTCCTTCTCTCCGCCTTTGAAATTGGGGATGACGGAAAGGTCCATCTTGTCAAAATCTATATTCATCAGCCGTGATTAAATTTCTGATTATTATATGGATGTCTCGAATTCCCTGAGGAAACGCAAGTCGTTTTCAAAATAGTTGCGGAGGTCCTTGACCTGCCATTTGAGCATTGCAATGCGCTCCACGCCCATTCCGAAGGCGAAACCGCTGTATTTCTTGCTGTCGATGCCGGAGGCTTCAAGGACATTAGGATCTACCATGCCGCAGCCGAGAATCTCCAGCCAGCCGGTGCCCTTACAGATATTGCAGCCCTTGCCGTGGCAGATGTTGCAGCTGACATCGACCTCAGCGGAAGGCTCCGTGAACGGGAAATATGACGGACGCATCCTGATGCGGGCATCAGAGCCGAACATTTCGCGGGCGAAAAGGAGTATGGCCTGCTTCAGGTCGGCAAAGGTCACATTCTCATCTATATAAAGGCCCTCAACCTGATGGAATATGCAGTGGGCACGGGCGGAGATGGCCTCATTTCTGAACACACGGCCCGGGCAGACAATGCGTATAGGAAGAGACATGCTCTCCATGGCCCTTACCTGTACGGAGGAAGTATGGGTCCTCAACAATATGGGATTATGCCCGGAAGTGACAAAGAATGTGTCCTGCATATCCCTTGCAGGATGTTCCGGAGGGAAATTCAATGCCTCGAACACATGCCAGTCATCCTCAATCTCCGGACCTTCGGCCACATTGTAGCCGAACTTGCGGAAGATTTCAATAATTTCCTCGCGGACGATGGACACAGGATGGCGTGAACCGAGAGGGAACGGCTCGCCCGGCTTGGTCAGGTCAAAATATGCAGTGGATGCAGAAACATTCTCTTCCGCAGCATTCTTCAGGGCCTCGATTTTCGCAGTGGCGGCATTTTTCAGCTGGTTCAGCTTCTGGCCGTATTCCCGCTTCATCTCCGGAGCCACTGTCCTGAACTCCTCAAAAAGCCTGGTTATCTCGCCTTTCTTTCCGAGAAGGCGCACCCTCGCCTCCTCTATCTCTTTCTCCGTCTTGCATGCAAGTGATTCAATGTCAGCAAGGAGAGCATCTATTCTTTCTTTCATGTTGCCTCCGTAAATTAATGAGATGCAAAAGTAGTAAAATTTATCATTCTTCAGGATAGCCGACAGCCACTACACAAAGCACACGCATCCCGTCCTTTATGCCGAGAAGTTCCCTGAGGTAAGTCTCGGCGTCGCCGAGGGAAGCATCCGACTTGCTGCGAGGACGCCCGTTGACATGCACCCAGCAGCTGCCGAGGTCCATAGCCGTGGCCGCAAGCTGGAGAAAAGTGGCCGAAATGGCGCAATTGTCCACCCAGAGATCAGTCTTTGTCTCGTCTCCCATGACCACAATCGCAGCAGGGGCATCCTTGACGAATGCAGACCCGGAATCCCTCATTTCGGATATTGCCGCCAGCGTGTCCCTGTCCTCAACGACCATAAAGGCCGAACTCTTGCAGTTCCTTGAAGACGGGGCCTTCTGCGCCACGGAAATCAGGGCATCCAGAATCTCCCTTTCGACAGGCCTGTCAGCAAATTTCCTGACACTGTGCCTCTTATCAATCACATCCAAAAATTCCATACGATACTCCTCCTTTCAAATTCATAAAGCAGGCAACATGCCGCACATTTCTCCGGCATCAACGGTCGCGAAGCTTCTCCAATGCGGCCTCAGCCTTTGCCTTGCGCTTCTCCCTGGCCTTCTGCAGCTTGGCTGCCCCGCTCTTCAGATAGGCCGCCCACTGTTCCTCCGTAAAAATCTTCTTATAGGACCGGTCAATGGCTTCCATCCACTTGTCCTGCACTGAAATGTACATTGAAGAGTTGGACACCTTCGCCGCCTGCAGCTTCATCATCTCCTCCTGCATGGCCTGATAGTCATGCTTCAGCGTCGAATCAACATAAAACACCTGCCCTCCGTTCAAGTCCAGCAGCCGCTGAAGCCTGTCCGCCTCATTTTCAGCAATCTCAAGCATATCCGGCGGCTCCTGCTCCTGCGCAAAGGCCATCATTGAAGAACAGATGAAAGACAGCGCCAAAAGCGCCGCTCCCACGAATATTTTCATTTTCATAAACATTTCTATTTCACAATCCGGACAAATTTATCAATAAATCACGAAAGAACAAAACTACGATTTTAGAATTGCAACTCGCCTATGATGCGGGACAGGCCGGCATAGCTGTCAAGGGTCCAAAGGATGTAGCGGATGTCTACGCAGACGCATTTGTTGTAGCCTTCGGAGTACCAGGAGGTACCGGCGAGGGATTCCTTGTTGCCGTCAAAGGCGAGGCCGATGAGGCGGCCTTCGGAATCAAGGACAGGACTTCCGGAATTGCCTCCGGTGATGTCATTGTCGGTGAGGAAATTGACACACATCGGAGAAGGACCTGAGCCAATGCGGCCGGAGCGTATGCCGGATACATCATCAGAAGAGAACCACCAGCCCCAATCCGCAGTCTCAAGCAAGGCCCGTTGCCTGTCTTTCAGATTGAATTCATAAGTGGACGGATCGTATTTTTCCAATATGCCGGCAGTCGTGGAACGCCAGGAACAGACTATGCCGTCGGAAGGCTCCAGAGGGCCTACAATGCCGTAGGTGATGCGCATGGTGGAATTGGCGTCCGGATATTGCATCTCTCCGTTGTCGCGCCGCATCTGCCATAGGGCATGGGTATATTCCCTGTTCAATGAAGCTATGGACGGATGCCCCTCCACCCGGGCCGACTGCCGGTTCAGATCGGCTATCCTGACATCCTGCATGAAACGGAAGAACGGATCGGCAAGATATTCGTCAAGGGTATGGTCTTCCGAGATGAAACTGTGCAGCCTGGCAGTATCAGTAAGGAAGCTGTTGTCCCATACGGCGGAACAGAGAGCATCATAACCACAAGAATCATTTCCGGAATAACGGCTGTACAGCTCCTTCTGGTACGGGCCCCAGAGCGTGCTGTCAAAGGATGTGTAATATTTCTCCACCGCGTACCGGAAGAGGTCCCGCTCCACCCTGAGGTCAAGACCGTCATATTCCTTCAGCAGAAGATTCTTCACTGCAGCATAATCTATTCCTTTGAAACGGAACATTCTGCAGCAGTTTATCTCATCTGATGATGGAGGAAGAGAATCAATCATACGGCGCGGAGTCACACCCCGGTCTTTCAGCACTTCATTTTTCAGAAGCCCGAGCCTGTAATTGGCCCTTGCCAGCCTTGTACCCCGGACAAGGGTCTCGCGGTAGACGGCTATGTTCCTTTCCATGCCGGCTAAAGCTTCATATTTCCGGTCCAGCGAATCCAGAAGTCCTCCCCACATTGCCCGACGGTCAGGTTCGGCGTCAATCCATGCCTGCAGACCGCGTTCTATGGCAGATTTTTCCTCTGCGACATTGAATCTCCTGTAACATTCCCTTTCCCCGTCATTCAGTTCCTGGACATTGCTCAGACTGAAATAATAGTCTGAATATTTCAGCCTGACGGCGGGGTCGGCATTCATCCACCTGTCTATGATTTCCATCTGCGCACCACGGATTCCGGTGGTGACGGGCAGAGTCGCATTTTCCTTGAACCGCACTTTATATGAGGAACTGTATCTGTCTGTAGATCCGGGATATCCGATAACCATGGTGAAGTCCCCGGGACGATATCCTTCAAGAGATATGTCAAGAACAGCTGACGGAACGAGCGGCACATTCTCCGGGGAGTAATCGGCAGGGCTGCCGTCTGGTGCCGTATAGATGCGGTAGAGGGCGAAGTCGCATTTGTGCTGCGGCCATTCCCAGTTGTCGATATCCCCGCCGAAAGCGGCAAAGGACACAGGAGGAGCGGCCACAAGGCGGACATCCGAATACACTTCATAAAGGGAAAGCCAATACTGTGAACCGGCCCACATTGAGGCCAAGGAGGCCTCGTAGCCTGTGGCAGCCTTGTATTTCTTTTCCAGCTCCCATGAAAGTTTCCTGAAGCCGAGATGCCTGCCTTCAGCTTCCGCCTCGGCAAGCATTGCATTCACCTCATCAGTCACATCAATCACCTTTTTCAGGAACCACGCCTTCTTCCCGGGGATATTCCTCTCCTCGGAGGACTTCATCGCCCAGAACCCGTCTTCGAGAAAATTGTGATCAGGAGTGCTGATGGAATGTACATCCGAATATGCACAATGATGGTTGGTGATCAGAAGCCCCTGACGGGAAATCATGCTGCCGGTACACCCGAAATCAAGGGAAACCACAGCGTCTGAAAGAGAGGCCCCCTCGGCGTCGGCATTGTATATCTCCTCCGCCGATAGGGCAAGCCCCCTGTCCTGCATTTTCTTCTCCAAAGCCTCATTGATGGCATTTATCATCCACATCCCCTCATCTGCACGCAGAGAGAAGGAAAATGCCAGGAATACAATCAGATACAGATACTTCATGGGTTACTCAATGACTTCCAGAACCTTTCCGTGCTCGCGGGCAACAGACTCCTTCCATTTTTCGGTATAGCCTGGATTGGTGATCTTTCCCGGGATGCCGTCATCATAGCCGTTGGTGATGAACGAGCCGTCAGGATTCTGCTCCTTTACATTCCCGTCGATATATTTGAGAAGCAGGAATACTTCAAGCTCGGTCCAGTCCCTGAACATCTGCTGGGCGGTATTTACGGAATATTCCGTGAGAATCTGCCTTGTACCGGCGAAACGGTCCACTACAGGCCGGGAGGAATCATTTCTGCGTATCTGTTTCTTCGGAGCGGCTTTTTCCCTTTCGTATGCTTCCATAGCCTTCTTGTCAATCTCCTTCACAGCTTCCATCTGGGCATATTCGAAGGCATCTATCTTCTCTCTGACAGTCGGAGCCATCACATTATACATTCTGTAGCAGGCATTTGCCACCCTGTTACACATCCAGAACGCTGATGTAGGGGAATATTCGAGCATGCTGCCGTTTCCTGCCGCAAAGCACTCAGGCACTTCGGTCACATTGGTGTATATAGGAGTGAGCCATGAAGTGGCAGCATCGTCGGTGCCGAACCAGATGATGCCTCCGACCATGTCAGGGAGATATCCCCGGGACTGCCCGACAAACCAGAAGCCGGTCTGCTGGGTGGCAATGGCCCTTTCGTTGACATATGTCTTGCCTTCATATTCAAAGTCCATAGGCCTCCAGCGGTACGGAAGTGCATTTCCGCCTGCCCCTATATCCTGGGTCATATCCATCGGAGTGCCTTCATAATGATCCCTCATCACATCTGCCACATCCTTGACGGTAATCTTCCGGGACGGCTTCACGAAAAGAGGGAACCTCTTTGTCTTGTCATAGCCCATCGCATAGTCGATATATTCGTATGCGTCATGCTCTATCAGGTTGCCGTGCTCATCCTCGTATGCGAAACGGCCGTCGCAAAGGATGTTGAATGCAGACCAGGCCCGTGCTTCGCAGCCTCTCATGCCACCGAACTCGAGAGGGTTGTAGGCATCGCAGAAACTGAAATCCTCATCTGAACCTTCATAATATCCCATTTCACGCGCAAATGAAATCACATCCGGAGCATAGAGGCAGTTTTCAGGGTCATTCTGAGGGAAAGTGCTGATGCGGGCCTGGTTGGCATGGGCGCAGATATAACCGTCAGGCACCCTGCGTGCCACCCAGACTATGCCTTTGTTGACATTCTTGCCGTTCTCCATCTTCAGACCCTTCCCTATCAGGTCCATCACCCAGACTTCATCCTTGTCGGCAATGGAGAATGACTCCCCGCTGGAATAGTATCCGTATGTATTGGCAAGGTCTACAATCACTTCTATCGCCTCACGGGCTGTCTTAGCCCTCTGCAGGGCAATGTATATCAGTGAGCCGTAATCCATCACGCCGGTGCTGTCAAAAAGTTCCGGACGGCCTCCGTAGGTGGTCTCCGCGATGATGAGCTGATGCTCGTTCATGTTGCCTACAGTCTGATAGGTATGGCGCACCTGCGGGATTTCGCCGAGATATTTTCCTGTGTCCCACTCATATACCTTCAACATTTCTCCCTTGGGCCAGTCGGCCGCAGGATGGAAATACAGTTCTCCATAAAGCTGATGTGAATCAGCCGCATATGAAACAAGACACGAGCCGTCGGCACTCGCACCCTTTGTCACCAGCACATTGGTGCAGGCATCGGAGGTGACTGACGGGAAAAATACTGACGCACCCGCAACGGCCGCGGTCAGGATGGATTTGAGTTTCATCATTTTATTGGTAATTAAATATTATTTTCCATTCCCTGCGGTACAGGGTTCCGCTCATTTCTGCCCGAAACAGATTCCGGAAAGTCCGCAGATTTGCAAAACTATAAAAATTTTTCACCAAAGGCAACGGATGCATAATCACCACAAATTGGGAAATGCCGCCACGCAAAATCACTACAAATGGCTATAACGGGCAAAAATTATCTCAAATATCTTTGCAAATCCGGTCCGGAAGGCCTGAACCAAAAGAGAAATTACTGTATTGAATGACACAATAGGGTTCTCCCGGATGGCCGGTTAAACAACAAATAAATGAACAGTCTGTACAAATATATATTTCTAATATTGCTGTCAATCTCAACGGTTTTGCCTGCGGAGGCCGCTCCGGTCTGCAGCATCTCCGGGACAACGGCCGATTCAAAGACCGGAGAGGCAATTCCCGGAACTGCCATAATAATCAAAGGCACAGGGCTCTGGACAGTGTCGGATGACTCCGGGGCATTTTCATTTGAAAACCTTGCCGCAGGGCAATATACATTCGAGTTTTCATGCCTCGGATATGTTTCAAAGTCCGTAAACATAGATATCCGGACCGACATGGTCGACATGATCATCAGGCTGGATGAAAACACTCTCGCCCTTGATGAAGTGGTAGTCACCGCAGAGAGAAGCAAGGAGGACATGAACACCACCATGACATTCGGCAGCAACGCGCTGGAGCACCTGCAGATGTCAAATGTGACCGATGTGGCGGCCCTTCTGCCCGGAGGGAAGACTGTCAATCCTGACCTCACGACAAACAACACGATTTCAGTCCGTGACGGAGGATCTTCCATCGGAAACGCGGCTTTCGGAACTGCCATAGAGGTGGACGGGGTAAGGCTCGGCAACAACGGCTCATTCGGGGCCATGGACGGGACCGGCACAAGAAACATCCCTGTGGACAACATCGAATCCATCGAAATCATTGCCGGAGTGCCTTCGGCAGAATACGGGGACCTCAACGGAGGGATGGTCCGCATACACACGAGAAAGGGACGGACCCCTGTAAATGTCACATTTTCCGTCAATCCGAGAACCTATTCGGTATCGGCATCAAAAGGGATTGACCTTCAGAAAGAAAGAGGAGTCCTCAATGTAAGCGGGGAATGGACAAGGGCGACAAGGCAACTGATGTCCCCGTACACATCCTACACCCGCCGTGGACTGTCATTCACATACAGCAACACCTTCGCAAAGGTGCTCAGGTTCGAGGCAGGCGTCACGGGAAACATCGGGGGAATGAACTCCAAGGACGATCCGGATGCATACACCGGAGAATACACCAAGGTCAGAGACAATGTGTTCAGGGCGAACACATCCCTCATATGGCTGCTCAACCGGAGCTGGATCACCAACCTGTCCTTCGATGCCTCGGTATATTTCAATGACAACCTTTCCCGTGAACATCTCTTCACTTCATCCGCATCCATGCAGCCGGCGGTGTACGCCACGGAACAGGGATACTTCCTTGCGGAAAGGCTTCCTCTCTCATATTTTTCAGACAGGATGACAGATTCGAAGGAGCTTGACTATGCCGCATCTATCAAGTATGACTGGTTCCGCAAGTTCGGAAAGGTGAACAGCCATCTCAAGGCAGGACTGCAATGGAAAGCCACCGGCAATGTCGGTGAAGGCGAATATTACCTCGACCCGAGCCTCGCTGAAAACGGCTACAGGCCGCGGCCTTACCGGGACTACCCTTATATGCACAACCTCTCGACCTATATCGAGGAAGAGATAACAGTGCCGGTGGGAAAGACGAGCCTGAGGGTCTCGGCAGGACTCCGGCTTGAAAGTCTTTTCGTAAGGAACTCAGCCTACAGCCATGTCAACAGCCTCTCTCCGAGATTCAACGCCAAATGGCAGCTTACGGAACACCTTGCCGTCCGCGGAGGCTGGGGAGTCAGCGAAAAGCTGCCTTCCTACTATGTCCTCTATCCTGAACAGCTTTACAGGGACATACAGACCTTCGGATTCTCGCACGGCGACCAGACATCGTATGTGTATTACACACAGCCATATACCATGCTGTATAACAGTTCCCTGACATGGCAGCGCAGCCAGAATTCCGAACTCGGAATCGACCTCAGCTTCAAAAACGGCTTTTCCCTGTCGCTGGTCGGATACTATGACAAGACCGCCAACCCGTACAAGTACTCCAACAGTTATACACCGTTCTCATACAACTATCTGAAGATGCCTGACGGCTTCACCATGCCGGACAATCCTCAGATACAGGTGGACAGCCAGACCGGTATGGTGTACATAAGAGGCTCTGAAGATGAATCCTGGACTCCTATGCAGGTGAGTGTCACGGACAGGACATTCGTCAGCTCACAGTACGCCGACAACGGGGCTGACATCCACCGTGCAGGAGCGGAACTGACAGTGGACTTCCCTGAGATACGGCCGATCCGGACACAGTTCAGGATAGACGCCAACTATGCATGGACAAGCTACATGGACAATTCCCTCTACTGGCATTACCAGACAGGATGGTCACATACCATGCTGGAGAACCGCTCCTACCAGTATGTCGGCATCTATGCCTCCGGAAACGGGACCAATGTCTGGAACGGGAAACGTACCCATTCCATTGACGCAAACATCACGGCCATCACCCATATCCCGCAGGCCAGGATAATCATCACCTGCCGTCTGGAAATGTCCCTGCTGAAACGCTCCCGCAACCTTTCGGAATATAACGGGAAGGAATATGCCTTCAATGTGAGCGAAAGCAGCAACACGGCCACAGGAGGCAGCATATATGACGGCAACAGCTATACGGCAATATTGCCTGTGGCCTATATGGACCTGGACGGCAACATCCATGAATTCACGGCTGCCAATGCGGAAAATTCTGCATTTTCCAACCTCATATTGAAATCAGCCAACGCATATACCTTCGCACAGGACGGCTATGGGCCGTATTTTTCGGCCAACATAAGCATAACGAAGGAAATCGGGAACCATGTCTCCCTGTCCTTCTTCGCCAACAACTTCACCAACTCCAGAAAGGAAGTGAAATCCCTGGCAACCGGCGTGGGAGCAATTTTCACCCCCAACTTTTATTACGGACTCACATGCAGACTGAAATTTTGAAAATGAAACAGATACATCATAACATATTGAGCAGCCTCGCATTGACGGTGACCATCATGTCAGCGGCAATATTGCCTTCCTGCGCCTCCATAGACAATGCCGACCCTTATTCAGGGTCATTGAATACACTGACAGTCAATGTGGTCTGGCCTGAAGGAAAAGAAAGCCTTCGAAGGGAAGGCGTGACAGTGAACATTGAAGACATCAATCTCGGACACGGATACACCTCCGCAACCGATTCCAAAGGGTCGGTACAGGTCCGGCTCTCCAACGGAAGCTACAGAGTGACTGTCAGCGACAGGACAGACGAATACCTGTTCAACGGAAGTGCTGACAGGGTCAATGTGGTGGACAGGGATGTGACCCTTTCCCTGAATCTCATCGGCTCCAGGTCCGGAGAAATCGTCTTCAAGGAAATATACAACGGAGGATGTACCGCCTATCCGCAGGAAGGCACATACCAGTACGACAAATATGTCATCCTGCACAACAACAGCCGTGAAGTGCAATATCTGGACGGGCTCTGCTTCGGAGTGCTTGACCCGTACAACTCCCAGGGAACAAATGTATGGGTGACCGAAGACCCGGAAACGGGGGCATCCGTCTACCAGGATTTCGCCCCTGTGGTCCAGGCTATCTGGCAGTTCGGAGGAAACGGCTCTTCATTTCCTCTCCAGCCCGGAGAAGACGCCGTGGTCGTCATCTGCGGGGCAATCGACCACACCGTGCAATATCCGCAGTCGGTCAACCTCAACAAGGAAGGGTATTTCGTGTGCTACAACAATGTCCATTTCCCGAATACTGCATATCATCCGGCCCCCGGGAACAACATTTCTCAGGACAGGTACCTTAATGTGGTGCTGAAAATGGGACAGGCAAATGCCTATACCTTTTCGGTATTCTCCCCCGCCCCTGTGATTTTCAGGGCACAAGGCACTACGATACAGGAATATGTCAACAGCTCCGATGCCATCATCCAGAAACCGGGCAGCACGGTGGACAGGATAGCCAAGATACCTTTGGAATGGATAATAGACGGTGTGGATGTCTTCTATGGAGGCTCTTCCAACAACAGGAAACGGCTGAGCCCGGCAACCGATGCCGGATATGTCACCCTTTCGGACATATACTTAGGCCACACGCTCCACAGGAATGTTGACGAAGAATCCTCGGCTTCCCTCGGCTTTGAGGTGCTGATGGACACCAACAACTCATCCAATGATTTCTATGAAAGGACTCAACAGTCACTGCATGAATAAGATATCCACATATAGAATTTTCACAGGAACGGGATTTTCCAGGATTCACGGGATGCCTGCAGCCATAGTCTTGTCAGTGATATGGATGATGCTCTCCGCATCGCCAGCTGCAGCCGTTCCCGGCGGAACGGTGGCACAGGACGGAAGCGCTCCGGACAGGACACTCATTGAGCGCGGACCGTTCGAGCGCATTGAAAGGCGCAATTTGTGGAACCTCGGACATAACATCAACGGACTGAGGACAGATTCCGTCACCATATCCTACGCAGAAATCCATGGCAACTTCACTTCCGGAGGATTCCATGATTCCTATCAGGCATCATCTTCGTGGAATGCTGGAGCTGAGGCAAGAACAATGGTCCATCTGAAGAAATTCTCCATGTCAGGGGCATTCTCATTCGACAATTTTTCCGGAAAGGGGATGCACGGCTCAATGTCTGCCCGTCCGGGATATTATCCCGTTGATGTATTGGAATTCACCCCGGGCAACAAGACGATGCAGACCTATTCATTCTCCGGAGGCATCTCGGCAGACTTGAACCCGCACTGGAGGCTCGGAGCCGCAATGGATTATACAGGAGCGAATTACACCAAAAGAAAAGACCTCAGGCATTCAAACTTCCTGCTTGACATGACCGTATCCCCGTCAGTCATGTACCATGACGGCGACCTGTCACTCGGACTCTCCTACATTTTCGGCAAAAACTCGGAAACCATAGATGCTGAAGAGCTCGGCATATCATCCTCAACATATTACGCCTTTCTCGACAAAGGACTCATGTTCGGGGCATACGAAGTATGGGAAGGCAGCGGAGTGCACCTGGCAGAATCAGGCATAAACGGATTTCCCATAAAGGAATTCATCCACGGGGCTGCCGCCCAGGTCCAATGGAAATCCGTCTTTGCCGAACTTGCATATTTCTACAGCAGCGGTTCCGCCGGAGAAAAGCAGTCGATATGGTTCGAATTTCCGGGGCACAAGGCAGAAGCCGGCATCGGATATGCCTTCGGGAAAGATGAAAGCCGGCATTTCCTGCGCATGGACATTTCTTGGCAAACCCAGAACAACAATGAGAATGTGCTCGTCCAGAACACTGTTGACGGGGTGACGACAACAGAAAAGCTCGGCTCAAACCGGATCTTCGAAAGACGCCTTACCACCTTCTCGCCAAGCTATGAATGGATTTCAGATAAGGCCTCCATAAGATGCGGGGCGGAAATTTCATATCTCTACCGCCTTTCATCACAGATGTATCCCTACCTTTTTTCAAGGAACGACTTCATCGGCCGAGGCTATGTTTCGGGAACATGCAGCATAAGAATGTTCGACCTGAAGGCAGGACTGGCTTTCAGCTGCGGCAAGGGCTCCGAAAATGAAAGGACAACGGAAGGCGGCATATCCACAGGAGACCTGCCGTACCGGCTGACCGGATGGCACAACCTCCAGAGCGAATACATGACAGCTCCCCGTCTTGAAGCAGCCCTCGCCCTCCGCTTCAATTTCAGCAAAGGGCTCTACCTGGAAGCCTCTGCAGGCTACACCCGAGGTTTCAGCCTGCAATACCTCCCCGGTCCTGACCGCTGGTCAGAAAACCTCAGATTCGGTTACACATTTTGACAATCATATTAAATCAAAACAATAGCATCATGAAAAAATCTTATCTCACAATGTTGCTCGCAGCCGCCGCAATGGTGGCCTGCAGCACCGAAGACCCGGAAGGGAACGGCAGCGGAAATGGAAACGGCAACGGTACCGGAACAGACGACGAAACTTATGTTGAAAATGCTGACGGCACATTTACTTACCACGGCGACACCTACAAAACCGTCACCCTCTCAAACGGCTCCGTCTGGATGGCAGAGCCTCTGCGCTATGTCCCGGAAGGGTTCACTCCGTCTGATGATCCTGCTGCCGACAGTCACATCTGGTTTCCATACAAACTGGAAAATGATGCAACTCCTCCGACAAAAATCAATGCCGACAGGGCCGTCGCACTTACCGACGAAGAACCAATAAAAGAAAATGGATATCTTTATGACATGTACGCCGCTCTCGGAGGAGTGAAAGTCACTGTTGACAATGCCGACTCATTCGAAGGAGCACAAGGCATCTGCCCTCCGGGCTGGCATATCCCTACAAGAGCCGACTTCTTTGCCCTCTGTGGCCTTTCAAACAAAGCTGCCACGGGAGAAGAGGGAAATCAGGTAGATGAAAATGCACTGTTTTATGATGAAACTTACAGCGGAGGCAAGATCAGTCTTTATGATGATGCCGGATGGAACTATGTCAGAAGCGGTTATCGCAACCGGAACGGATATTCAGGCACAGGAAGCTACCAGCTTACCCAATTATATTCCGGGAACACGACCATGGAAGGCCAATATGGTACACCTGCCTTGACTTATATGATGTCATCCACATGCTATAAGCCAAAATACAGCCCCTCCGACCCTACCGAATTGACAGACATACAGTTCTTCAGCCAGATGACGACCTTCACCAAGATCTACCCTGAAGGCAGGGTAAATGTAGCCTATTGCAGCATCCTTTCCGGACAGCAGCTCCGCTGCGTCAAGGATGCCCAATAACATCATCTCACATTGAACACAAGCCTCAGACCGCACTTCTCGTATTCCGGGAACCTGCGGTCTGATTCATTATAAACAATTATCGCAATTTTGCCATATCAAAGTACATTATACTCGTCTGACCATTTCTGCCTGGCTGCATTTCCACAAAGCCGTTTCTTTCATAAAATCCCACCGCATCAGAATAAGCATCTACAGTCAGAAAACGGAATGCCGACCTGGGCGACTTCAATAAATCAATCTTGATAAATGACAACAATTTACTTCCTATATTCTTATATTGAAAAGACTTTGACACAGCCAGTCTGCCGATTTTCACAGCAGGAAAACTCCCGTATCTTATTTCCTGCGGAAACAGATTCCTGATAATTTCCCAAGAGGACCCAGTCGAATTTTTTCTGAGAATCTTGTCATTCAACAGACTGAAATAAGCTATAGTTTCAATCTTGTCCTGCAGAATATAGGTAAATGCCAATCTGCTTTCAAAATGAGATTTGGCATCTTCCATCAAAAAACTGTTCAAGTCATCATCTCCACAATCAAAAGGCCTGATGACAGACCGTGGGGTCAATAGAACCAATTCCCGCATAGCTGTCCTTCTAGATTTTTATAGTTACTTCGTTTACAAAAGCTTCTGCTTCGGCTCGGATTCTTTGCTTTTGTTCTTCAGTCATTGGCTTGACATTTTTCATGGCCCGGTCAAACCTGCGGGCATCTTTCCCTTTCAGAATCGGGGTTTCTCTTATAGGTGTTGCCATAATCATTATGAATTTGTCAGTCAGTATCTGAACGCAAAGATATGTGATATGTATTTGGATGAAACTGCAGCTAAAACGGTTTTTCTGTTTTTGATGAAAGGTTTTTCTGAATTTTTATGTTTTTTCTCTTTTTTGTCGCCGGAAACCGTCAACCATCAGTATGACCTCATGGTTAACTCACTGAAGTCGGAATGACAACATGGGATATTATTGTGGATATAAAATAAAAAAAGAATGACCCGGAAACCGGATCATTCTTTCAATAATATTGCAGCAAAGGTCATTTCTTATCCCTGACCACAATCTGGCCGTCCCGGACATCGACTTCGATGACGGAGTCACGGTGGACATGGCCGTCAAGGATGGACTTGGCGAGAAGGTTGACTAGTTCACGCTGCATCAGACGCTTGATAGGACGGGCACCGTAGGCAGGCTCATAGCCCTTGGTGCTCATGTAGTCCACGAACTCTTTCGTGAAGGTGACGGAAACGCCGTTCTCAGAAAGCTTCTTCTTCAGGTCATTCATCTGCAGATGAAGAATGTCGCGGATATCCTTCTGTGACAGAGGCTCGAACATGATGATCTCGTCAATCCTGTTGAGAAATTCCGGACGGACAGTCTTCTTGAGGATGTCGATGACATCTTTCTTGCACTCGGACAGCATCTCGGCACGCTTTTCCATGGCAGCCTTCTCGGCAGAAGGATCCGCATCTTTCAGACCCACAGCAGGAAGCCTGTCCATATAGCTCTGGATGACATCTGCACCCACATTTGAAGTCATGATGAGGATGGTGTTCTTGAAGTCCACTGTCCGGCCCTTGTTGTCGGTCAGACGCCCATCGTCAAGCACCTGCAGCAGGATGTTGAACACATCCGGATGCGCCTTCTCAATCTCATCAAGAAGCACGACTGAGTACGGCTTCCTTCTGACGGCCTCGGTCAGCTGTCCTCCCTCATCGTAGCCCACATATCCCGGAGGCGCACCGACAAGACGGCTCACCGAGTGACGCTCCTGATACTCGCTCATGTCTATACGGGTGATCATGTTCTCATCGTTGAACAGGAACTCCGCAAGTGCCTTCGCAAGCTCTGTCTTACCGACACCGGTAGTACCCATGAAGAGGAACGAACCTATAGGGCGCTTCTCATTCTGCAGACCTGCACGGCTTCTCCTCACTGCATCGGAAACTGCTGCAATAGCCTGGTCCTGGCCGATGACCCTCTTGTGAAGCTCATCCTCCATGCGGAGCAGCTTCTCCCTCTCGCTCTCCATCATCCTCTTGACAGGAATGCCTGTCCATTTGGCCACCACCTCGGCGATATCTTCAGGGGTTACGGACTCCGTAATGATAGGATCCTTTATTGAAGCCTGCTTTGCGGTAAGCTCATCTATCTTCTTCTTTGTCTCGGCCATCTTGCCGTAACGGATTTCCGCAACCTTGCCATAATCCCCTGCCCTTTCGGCATTCTGTGCCTCTATCTTATAGTCCTCTATTTTCTGGCGGGCCTCCTGCAGCCCTGAGAGTATGCCTTTCTCCTCCTCCCATTTCTTCATCAGCACATCCCTCTGCCTGTTCAGTTCGGCAAGATCTTCCTTTATCTTGTCCATCTTCATGGAGACACCTTCACGCTTGATGGCCTCCTTTTCAATCTCCAGCTGGCGGATCTTGCTGTTGAGGTCATCTATAGGCTCCGGCACGGAATTCATCTCCAGACGGAGCTTTGAGGCAGCCTCGTCCACAAGGTCTATGGCCTTGTCCGGCAGGAACCTGTTGGTGATATACCTGTGCGAAAGCTCCACGGCGGCAATCAGTGCATCGTCCTCGATGCGCACCTTGTGATGGTTCTCATACCTCTCCTTCAGTCCCCTCAGGATGGAAATTGACTCGGCAGGCGTAGGTTCGTCCACCATGACCATCTGGAACCTCCTTTCAAGGGCCTTGTCGGCCTCGAAATATTTCTGATACTCATCAAGGGTAGTGGAACCTATGGTCCTCAGCTCTCCCCTCGCCAATGCCGGCTTCAGGATGTTGGAGGCATCCATCGCACCGGAAGACCTTCCGGCTCCTACCAGAGTATGAATCTCATCTATGAAAAGTATGATCTCCCCGTCGCTGTCCACGACTTCCTTCACCACTCCTTTCAGCCTTTCCTCGAATTCACCCTGATATTTCGCACCGGCAATCAGGGCGCCAAGGTCAAGGGAATATATCTTCCTGCTTTTCAGATTTTCAGGCACCTGGCCGTCCACTATCTTCTGGGCAATGCCCTCGGAAATGGCGGTCTTGCCGACTCCCGGTTCACCCACCAGGATAGGGTTGTTCTTGGTCCTCCGGCTCAATATCTGGAGCACCCTGCGGATCTCCTCGTCCCTGCCGATCACAGGGTCGAGCTTTCCCTGCGCCGCCTTCTCGTTCAGATTGACGGCAAACTTGTTCAGATTTTCAAACTTATTGTTGTTTTCCATATTCATATCCTCCATATTTTCAATCTCTTGCACAGAACGGCTTCCGAAGCCCCGGGCATAACCTGAGATAGCCGTCTGCTCATGAGAACAGACGGCTATCATCAAATTATATTCCAACGGCCTTTATTCTGACATTTTGTCAGTATGACCTATATTTACAATGCTTCGCTGCGGGGACAGACTACTCTGCAGGGGCAGCCTCAGCAGCCGGAGCCTCCTGTGCAGGAGCTTCCTGCTGAACCGGAGCGGCAGGGAATTCCGGAACCTGCTCTGTGCCGGCATTTTCAATCTGTCTCGTGACATCCACCTCATTGCGGCCCGAACCGCCCGTAGCGAAAGTCGTTGCGATTGAAACCACAAAAATGAAGGCTACAAGCCCCCATGTCACCTTCTCAAGAATGTCTGCCGTCTTGCGGACGCCGAAAGTCTGGTTGCCGACAGCGAAATTGCTTGCCAGTCCGCCTCCCTTGCTGTTCTGCAGCAGCACCACAATCGTCACAAGTATGCTTGCAAGAATCACAAATACCGTGAGAATAGTAAATACGACACCCATAGTTATCTATTTTCTTCGTTTAATTTTTCAATAAGGGCTGCAAAGTAAGCATTTTTTTCCGGATATGCCAAAATTAGTTTGGAATAAATCTCTATTGCCCTGTCATAATAGCCCTGGTCTGCATATATCTGCGCAAGAGTCTCGGTATAGAAGACGAGGCTGTCATCCTTCGGCGCAGGCGTTTCTCCGGACGGCTTGTCCGACATGGCGGCAAATCGGGAAAACACGGAATCTTCCTGCCGTCTCACAAGGTCATATTGCTCCTGTGTGAAATAGTCGCCTCCTGCAACATGCACCTTTCTGGCATTCAAGCCGGCACTCACCTTCCTGAGAATTTCGGTGATTTCGCTGTCAGAACAGTCAGCCTTTCCTGAAGAACGCATGATGCCGGCTATCATCTTTCTTGAACCGACATACAGGGCGGCATCGGCATACTGTGCTTCACCCCAGCCTTCACCTCCGGCGCGGCTCATTCTGACACAGAGCTCCTTCCTGGCCGCACCGAACCAAGGATACAGATTCACGACCCCCGCGAGCTCCTCCATAGACAATTTTTTCAGATCAATATATCCTTCCATAACTTTCCACAATACAACAGTTTCAGCCACATGCAAGGGAACCTGTCCGGAATATGCAGCAGGTCATGCACATCACCAGTTCGCCACGGTCGCGTTGAATATATCTTCTATAAGAGTGTCGATTATCTCCTCGCACAGGGAAGACTCGACGGCATCAAGAGACTGCATGGAATCATAGTCCGCATATGCGGAAAACGATTTCTCAAAATCATCCTCAGGATATTTCCTGTTGGTGAAATATATCTTGACGGTGACCGTAAGCCTGTTCTGCGCGGCTACCTCGTCTGCCGTCACCGCAGTTGCCCGGACATCATATCCGGTGATCTCTCCGGATATCTCCAGATCCCCGTCAATATCGACCTGCTCCAGCCTGGTAAGCCTCTGGAACTGGTCCTTAAGCGCCTCCGTCATATCATTGCTCAAGGTCGGGTTCACCCTGAGAGCCTTGTATTCAAAATAATTGATTGTCACCGTATAGACATCCGGCTGGATAGAAGTCCCGGAAAAGGAATATATTCCGCATGACTGCAAAAGAGGCATGGCGGCAAGCAATACCAGGACAAACGCACAAGAGGACAATATCGTCTTCAGTCTTACCTTCATATCAATCATTTATGTTTTTCAGTTTCCTGTATAATGTTCTTTCTGATATGCCGAGCTCGGCTGCGGCCTGCTTCCTGTTGCCCTTGTACTTGTCAAGGGCCTTCTTTATGAGGTCCGAGCCGGCCTTCTGGAGCGAAAGGCTGTCCTCTTGCTGCTGCTCGTCCACAAGCCTTTCCGGTCCCTCTCCAAGATGGATGACCCGCCCGGAAAATGTCTGGGGCACCTCCGACACATC
Source organism: uncultured Bacteroidales bacterium (assembly GCA_944323825.1). Classification (GTDB taxonomy): domain Bacteria; phylum Bacteroidota; class Bacteroidia; order Bacteroidales; family UBA932; genus Cryptobacteroides. Next base: position 71,178 of record CALUTY010000007.1, on the reverse strand, counting down.
AGCATCCTGCCAATCCGCCTCCTCTCGCCGCTCCTGAGGCTGCATCCCTGCTGCATGAAGCTGCCGGACCGGAGCATTCCCGTGCCCGAGCACCACCTTCTTCAGATAGTCCACTTCCTGACGGAGCTGATAAATCATCCTTATTATGGCCTCCCGTTCAGACTGGCTGACGGTGTCCTCCGAATTGAAAGACTTGACCGGCAACATGTTCGGGTCGTCCTTCGGTATATATTTGCCGAGCATGGCGGCATTTATCTCACATCTTTCCGACCTGGATGAAAGCTTCTCCGACTCCAGAGCAGACACAGTTTCGGCGACATTCTTCAGCTGCCTGATGTTTCCTGGCCACCGGTAGCTCTTCAGCAGGGCCACGGCATCCGGGGAAAGGGTAATCTTGCTCATCCCGTATTTCTCCGAAAAATCGGAAGCGAATTTCCTGAAAAGCAGATGTATGTCGTCCGGCCTTTCCCGCAGGGCAGGCATGAGTATGGGCACGGCGTTCAGCCTATAATAGAGGTCTTCCCTGAACTTGCCCCGGGAAACCGCATGCATGAGATTGACATTCGTTGCCGCCACCACCCTCACATCGGTCTTGAGCACCTTCGACGAGCCCACGCGGATGAACTCCCCTGACTGGAGGACCCGGAGCAGCTTGGCCTGGGAAGCCATCGGCAGTTCCCCTATCTCATCAAGGAAAAGCGTGCCGCCGTCTGCCTCCTCAAAATATCCCTTGCGCATTTCATTGGCCCCCGTAAAAGAGCCTTTCTCATGTCCGAAGAGCTCCGAGTCGATGGTGCCTTCCGGAATGGCTCCGCAGTTGATGGCGAAATATTTGCCGGTCCTCCTGCGGCTGAACTGATGTATGATTTTCGGTATATTCTCCTTTCCCACGCCGCTTTCCCCGCATATCAGCACGGTAAGGTCCGTCGGAGCGACAGCAACGGCGATTTCAAGCGCCCGGTTCAGGGCGGGATCATTGCCTATGATGTCAAATTTGTTCTTTAGACTTTGAAGTTCCTGATTTGTCATAATGCGCAAAGTTAAGAAAAGGCATGAAAAATATAGCAGGAATATCGAAAATTTAAAATTATGACTATATTTGCAATGATTCCGCTTAAAAATGATTCCGCTTAAAACGGAAAAGGGAAACTGAAACAAACCATTATAATTTATACTGAAATGAAAAGAGGTATCAAACTTTTGTCTTCTGCCGTCCTGGGACTTGCTGCCGTAGCCTGCAGCTCCCCTGAGAAAATGGCGGACATGGCAGAGAATGTGACAGTGAACTGTGACCCTGCCGTCCTTGAAGTCGTAGCCGGGGAAATAAACGCCACGGTATCCGTCACTTATCCTGCCGACTATTTCCATCCGAAAGCAATTCTGGAAGTGACTCCGGTGATCGTATATGAAGGCGGTGAGGCCGCAATGGAACCGTTCATGTACCAGGGCGAGAAAGTCACCGACAACTACAAGGTCGTTCCGTCCGACGGATCCACAGTTACTGAAAAAGTACATTTCACATATGTTCCGGGCATGGAGAAGAGCTACCTTGAACTCCGCGGAGTGGTGAAATACAAGAACAAGACAGTGAATCTTCCTGTAAAGAAAGTCGCTGACGGCGCCAACACCACCTACATGCTCGTGGACAAGAGCGGAAAGGTGGACTACAAGGCCGACAACTATCAGGAAATCATCAAGCAGACAGCCGAGGGCCAGATTCTCTACACCATCAACAGCTCGACTGTAAGAAACAGCCAGCTCAAGTCTGAATCCATCAAGAGCTTCCAGGCTGCCCTCGATGAAATCAAGGCCAACGAGCGCAAGGAAATCACAAGCACCGACATCGTTGCCTATGCTTCTCCGGACGGAGGAGAGGAGCTCAATGCAAAGCTCTCAGACAAGCGTTCAGGCACTGCCGAGAAGGCATTCAGCAAGGTGACCAAGGGCCATGAGGTAGAGGCTCCGGTAAATGTGAAGAGCATCGGACAGGACTGGGAAGGCTTCCAGGAGCTCGTAGCCCAGTCAGACCTCGAGGACAAGGATCTCATCATCCGCGTTCTTTCAATGTACAGCGATCCTGCAGTGCGTGAAAGGGAGATCAAGAACATGTCCGCAGTCTATACTACCCTTGCAAAGGAGATCCTTCCTGAACTCCGCCGTGCAAGATTCATCGCAAATGTAGAATTCACCAACTACTCCAACGAGGAACTCCTCCAGCTTATCGAGGACAATATCGATGTTCTTGACGAAGAGGCTCTGCTCCGCGCAGCTTCAGTGGCAAAGGACAATTCTGCAAAAGTGAATGTCTACAAGAAGGCCATCGAAAAATACAACAGCGACCGTGCACAGTACAACCTCGCAGTGGTTTACCTCAACGAAAACAAGGTTGACGCAGCCAAGAGCGAACTGGCAAAGGTTCAGGCAAAGGATGCTGACTGGCAGAATGCAATGGGTGTAGTTGCCCTCAGGGAAGGAAACAAGGCTGAAGCCGCAAAATGCTTCAATGCAGCTGCAAACCAGACCTCAAAGGAGAATCTTGCAGTGCTTGACATCCTCGACGGCAAATATGCCGATGCAGCAGCAAAACTTGCTGACGCAAAGGGATGCTGCCACAACAAGACCCTCGCATACATTCTCAACGGACAGCTTGACCAGGCAGCCGCTTCAGCAAAATGCGCAAGCCCTAAGGTGGCTTATCTCAAGGCTGTCATAGCAGCACGCCAGGGCAAGGCAGATGAAGTCAAGGCCAACCTTGAAGCAGCAGGCAAGGACGAGAAACTCGCCGAAAGGGCAGCAAAGGATATCGAATTCGCACAGTACAGGTAATATCCTGCTTACATAAATGAAAATAAGCGGTTCTTGAAAACGGAGCCGCTTATTTTTTTGCAAAAATTTCATAACTTTAACACTTCCGACTACAAGCTGAAACATTTGACACCAATTTATATGAAAAATTTCCTTCTGGCAGCAGCCATCTTGATGACCGTATCCGCAACATCTGCCCGGGCCGGCGTAACGGCAACCCCCGAATACAAACCGTCACCGGAAAATCTCGCATCCCGGGAAGCATTCCGGGAGGACAGATTCGGCATTTTCCTCCACTGGGGAATCTATTCCATGCTTGCCACTGGAGAATGGACAATGACCAACAAAAACCTTGACTATAAGGAATATGCCAAACTCGCAGGAGGGTTCTATCCCGGCAGTTTCAATGCAGCCGAATGGGTGTCGGCCATCAAGGCGTCCGGTGCGGAATACATCTGCATCACCACCAGGCACCATGACGGCTTCTCCATGTTCGGCAGCGAGGCGACAGACTATGACATCATCGATGCCACGCCGTTCAAGCGTGACATCATCAAGGAACTGGCAGACGAATGCCACAGGCAGGGAATAGCCATTCATTTCTATTATTCGCTCATTGACTGGGGCAGGGAGGATGCTCCCAGGGGAAGGACGGGACTCGGCACGGGACGGCCGCTGGACACCGTAGACCAGGACGCCTATTATGATTTCATGAAAGCACAGATCTCCGAACTGCTCACCAACTATGGTCCGGTGCGTGCAATCTGGTTCGACGGACACTGGGACCAGGATATGAATCCTGATTTTGACTGGAGATATGACGAACTCTATTCTCTAATACACAGCCTTCAGCCAGGCTGCCTTGTCGGCAACAACCACCATCTGGTCCCATTTGAGGGAGAAGACATACAGATTTTCGAGCGTGACCTTCCGGGAGAAAACACCGCCGGACTTTCAGGTCAGGATGTAAGCGACGCCCTTCCTCTCGAAACCTGCCAGACAATGAACGGCATGTGGGGCTACAAAATCACCGACCAGGACTACAAGTCCGTCCGTACACTTGTGCAGTATCTTGTCGGCGCCGCCGGACGGGACGCCAACCTCCTGCTCAACATAGGCCCGCAGCCTGACGGGAACCTTCCTGCCGCCTCCATCAATCGCCTGAATGGCATCGGAGAATGGATGGACAGGTTCGGCTACACCATCCGAGGCACCAGGGGCGGCGACATCCCTCCTCATGACTGGGGCGTGACGACAAAGAAAGGCAACACACACTATGTCCACATAATGAATATTCAGGACAATTCCCTTTTCATACCGTTCACCTCCGGCAAAATAAGGAAGGCCACCTGCCTCAACGACGGCACCAAAGTCGCTTTCAGCCAGGACAAGGACGGCGTTCTCCTGAAGCTCGGTAAAGTCCCATCAGAAATCGACTTCATAGTGGAACTGACGCTATAGCACTAGTTACTCATTCAGTCCTTCGTTGGTCTTCCATTTTTGAATGATTACCCGAAATGATGGCCATTTATAACTCCGTCACTTCGTCCTCAGACAGTCCAGTCAGTTCGGCAATCATCTGATATGAAAGACCTTTTGCTTTCATTGCTCTTGCGATTCTGTGTTGCTCCTCAAGCATCCCTTCCTCACGACCTTTCTTCAGGCCGCTTTCCATACCTTGCTGAAGACCACGCTCCATTCCGTCTGACATACCGGCTTTTCTGGCGGTGTTGATGGTGTTGTAGTAATCTCGTTCGGTAATCATGTCCTTTTCGTATAAGAGTTTTGTGTCGGTGTCAAACATTGCGATTTCGCAGGCCCTGAAGAACTGCACGAACGGCTTTTTCTTCAACCGGTCCGGAATCTCGGTCATCGTGCTCCCGTGCTTCAGCGAATAGCACCACTCGTCAAGTCCGCCGGAGCATTCATCAAGGCTCTTGCGGAATCGGTTCAACTCCACGAAGATACAAAAAATAGTTTCATCGGGCACATTCCCGTTGTCTTTTTCCCGGAAGGTGAACTCCCTGACAATGCATCCGTCCTTTTGGGGGTCATCTCCGTCAGAGATTCTGGCATCGCCACCGAGAAGGCAAAGGAAAGAATGCATTGAGCAAGTCGATCAGCACCTCCCTGTTTCTCTCTTCCCCGAAAACCGCCTTGAATCCCGAATCGGTCTGGATGTCGACGTAGCGTTGCATTGTAATCTGCCATTCCATAATTTTTGTTTTAAGTCATGGGGCAAATCTATGTATATTGCAACAAAGAGATGAGCAAAAAGAGAAAAACCTTCGCCTGCGGCATGAAGATTTTTCTCTTTTTTTATAAAATTTTCTTTTTTGACATTTTTCTGTCAAAAGCCCCGTCAGAAATCGACTTCATAGTGGAGCTTCGCCTGTAAGGCGTCATTCGCCGACGGTGTAGGTGGCGGACATGCTGCCTTGCAGTGGTTCACTTGAGCCGAACCCGAGAATGCCTCTTTCCTGCAGCTTTAGGGCGAAAGGACCGTCATTTACGCTCACAAGTATTTCAATAAAGACATATTCTTCCATGAGACCGGATCCCTCGACCACCATCGAGGCTTCAAATCCCTTTTCAACAGGACCTACGATAACTTCGAAGTCCGAATCGCCATACAGCCTCTGTATACCGTTTTCCGTATTGACGCTTACATACTCGATTTCCAAGTTTTCTGCATTTTCGTAGACTTTATATTTCACATAATAGACATCCGGATCTTCAGCCTTGTCACATGATGCGATGGATGTCAAAAGGGCAATGACAAGGGCGAATAAACCAAATTTTGACATGATCTGAAAATTTATTCAGTAGACGGAGGGCAAATGTAAGGTTTATTCTGATTCGGTGTTCGGTTTGGGAGGATATTAGCCATGCTGCGCATGATTTTTCCACAACTCCTTGCTGGATAGGACCTCTTACTGGGGGATTTGCCCGGCTTTGCCGGCCACATCCCCGGCTCCTGCCGGAGAGGCCCCAGCAAGCAATGCAGCCGATGCCCAAGGGCATCTTGGTTTTTATGTTTCAGCCGAAGGCTTGCATGACAAATCATGCGCCTGGGCTGAAACACAAAAACCGGTCGCTTTCGCGACCGGCTGCATTTGCTTGCGGTGAGAGGGGGATTCGAACCCCCGGTACGGTTAATCCCGTACGGCAGTTTAGCAAACTGCTGGTTTCAGCCACTCACCCATCTCACCAGGAGTAAACCGAATGTCGTCCCGATCTTGAAACGGGAATGCGGTCCGCTTCTGAAACGGGACGACAAAGTTAACTTAAATCTTCCTTTCTGCCAAATAAATTTACACTTATTCGTGCAGGACTGATGACATGGCACAAGTCTCACCAATGATAAGACATTCCCGAAACAGGCAAGAAGCAATGTCACAGGAATGCGCCAATGGCTACTGTTTGGCGATATTCTCGCGCATGTCGGTGTCGGCCTGGATGTTCTTGATCTTGTAGTAGTCCATGATGCCGAGGTTGCCGGTGCGGAAGGCTTCGGCCATGGCAAGAGGGATCTGGGCTTCGGCCTCTATGACCTTGGCACGGGCTTCCTGGGCCTTGGCCTTCATTTCCTGTTCCTGGGCGACTGCCATGGCACGGCGCTCTTCGGCGCGGGCCTGGGCTATGTTCTTGTCGGCTTCGGCCTGGTCCATCTGGAGGACGGCGCCGATGTTCTTTCCAATGTCGATGTCGGCGATGTCAATGGAGAGAATCTCAAAGGCGGTGCCGGAGTCAAGCCCTTTGTTCAAAACGACCTTTGAGATGGAGTCCGGATTTTCAAGTACGAGCTTGTGGCTTTCGGCGGAGCCGATACTTGAAACTATGCCTTCGCCCACCCTTGCGAGGACGGTCTCTTCACCTGCACCTCCGACAAGCTGGCGGATATTGGCACGGACTGTAACCCTTGCCTTGGCTATGAGCTGGATGCCGTCCTTGGCCACGGCGGTGACAGGAGGGGTATTGATGACCTTAGGATTGACGGACATCTGCACGGCTTCGAAGACATCACGGCCGGCGAGATCTATTGCGGCAGCCATCTTGAAATCGAGGGCTATGTTGGCCTTGTCGGCGGAAATGAGGGCATTGACCACCTTAGGGACATTTCCCTTGGCAAGATAGTGGGCCTCAAGTTCATTCGCGTCCAGCTTCAGACCGGCTTTCGTTCCGGTAACCATGGCCATCACGATTGTTCCCGGAGGGACTTTCCTCCAACGCATAAGGACAAGCTGGATAAGGGAAATCCTTACACCTGAAATGAGGGCCTGGAACCATAGGGTAATAGGGAAAAACCAAAGAAAAATGATGAGGCCGACTATCGCGACGGCGACCCATACTGCAATCATTGCCATATATTCAAATTAATTATGATAATTTCAAAAATCCTTCTCTACAGGCTTCACATATATCTTGTTGTCCTCAATCATGACAATTTCGACTTCCGTCCCCGGGTCAATGATGCCCTCAAGTGACTTCACCTCGTAATTGTTCTCACCTATCTTCGCCGTTCCCATCGGAGCAAGCCGGGTGAGTGTCTTGCCCGTATCTCCCACCGCAAGGGTATTTTCATCGAAAAACTGGATCTTGGAATCAATATTGGTGTTCAAGGCTAATTTTTTCCATGTCTTGGCCCTGAGGACATAGACCGTGAGTGCCACAAGAAGCACGACATTTATGACGGTCACGATTGTTCCGGTCCCCGGACCGAACTCATGGAATGCATAGAAACAGGAACCGCCGAGAGAAGCAAGCCCCAGAATACCCGCGACACCGACTCCCGGAATCAGCAGAATCTCGGCAAGCACCAGCACAAGACCTACTGCCATCAGTATTATTATGAATGCCATATCAAGGACAAATGTATCATTTTGAGGTGATATTTCCAATTTTTATTACAGAAACTTCCTGCACTCCTGCGGCCCTTACGGCTGCAGCCGTTTCCTCGGCTTTCCGGAGGCTGTAGAAAGGACCTGCGGTGAAGACGGTCTTCCCGTCCTGCTCCATCTTGGCGACATCTTTTGCCCCGGCCTGGTTGACGGCCTTCAGGGCGATATCCGGCAAAGTGCCGGCTTCAGGAAGCATATTGAGCTGATAGACCGGTTTGGCTGCGGCTTCCATTGCCTTTGCTTCGGCCATCTTTATTACCTTCCCGTCCTTCAGAGGCACTATATAGGCTGTCTTGAAACCCGCCTTCTTGACAGTGTTCAATCTGGAAAGCACATCATTGTATGTTCTGAAGACGCCTACACGGTAAGTGTATTTGCCTGTAGGAGTCCTGGATTCGAAGACCGGTGAAAGCCCGTTGAGCTGGGCTACCGTCGCATGTCGCGACAGCGTGAATATCTGTATCTGATAAACAAGGCCGTCAGGCACTTTGTTGTCTTCTGCGAACCTGCCTTCCGGAAGTACCATGAATGAATAGTCGAACTTCTTCTCAGGCACCTCGAACTTCATGGAAAGCGGTCCGCCAGGTATCTTTTCCGTAAAGGCGAACCCAGAAGATGCACCCACAACTTTCCTGTCTGCTTCGGCTCCTATCTTGTCCGGATCAATAACGACTCCATTGAAAAGGAATTCCATCTCTATCTTCTGCAATTCGGCCGAAGCCCTGTTCAACGTATCCTGCAGCACAGGGATCAAAGCCTCATATTCAAGCAGCTCCGTCTCAATGTCCCGGCGGGCATCTCCGTCAGACTCCGAAGCAAGGTCAGCCCTGAATCTGTCCACCTGTGACATGCAGCTGAACAGGGAATCTTTCAGAGACCTGACTTCAGACATCTTGTCCATGTATTTCCTCGTGTCCATGCTTTCCGGAATCGGCACCCCGGGAACGGAAGTCCCGCTGTCCACGCCGGCATGGTCTCCATCAGGAAGCAGCCGGCATATCTCCCTGAGCGCGGATGCATCCTTTATCTCCCTGCGTACAGGCATGCTGTCATATTCAAGGACATAGACATAGACGCTGTCGGCGGAACAGTCCCTGTTGGAGGCAAAGATTGAATATTTCCCGTCAGGGGTATTGATGAAAAGAAAATCATCATACGGAGAAGAATAAGGGAACCCCATGTTTACCGGGACTCCCCATTCACCCTTGTCCTCATCCCAAGAAGACATGTAAAGGTCATAGCCTCCGACACCATAGAGGCCGGAAGAGGCAAAGAAGAGGCTTTTCCCGTCAGGAGAAAGCATCGGGTAAATCTCATCCGAAGATGAAGTCATATCTTCATTTATGAGAGCAGGCAGGCTCCATACGGTATCATTCAATTCAGTCCTGTATATATTCATCGCCCCTTCCTGGTCCGGAGCGGAAAAATATATCTCACGGCTGCCTTCCGGCACATAGGCCGCCTTGCTGAAAGGGTGGGTGCCCAAGGTGTCAAGCAGGTTTGGGGCGGGCCTCCAGCTTCTGTCCTGAAGAGGATAGAACAGATAGAACTCATCAATTGAAAATTTGTGTCTCGCCACAACGGAAGGAGTGCTGACAAATGACGACATGCTGATGCCGTTCTCTCCAAGGAGAAGCTTGTCTTCTATTTTCATACGGGCTGCCGTGTCAGCCTCAGAAGCAAGGGCCTCCCTGCATGCTTCAACAGACTCGGCGAACAGATACTCCGACCTCAATGAATCCGCCTGACTGACAAGAACTCCGGTCCGGCCATCCTGTGCAGCAAGATACTGTCCGCAGTAAAAGAGGCAACAGATCACCGTCAAAAGCCCTGAGATATAATTTTTCATTTTTCTTTTCTTGCTCATTTCCAACCAACAAAAATAAGAAATACTTTATTTATAAGAAAAAAATAGTAAATTTGTGCCCTATTTTGCGTCAAGCCGCCGAAATGCCGACGCACAGGGCATGCGCGGCCATTTGTTGAAAACAAATATATTATTAACAATACAAACGTTATGCAAAGTAAAGGTGCTATCAGATTTGTGGCGATAATTCTGGCCTTGGTTTGTCTTTGGCAGCTTTCTTTCACCCTCGTGACCCGTATACAGGAAAACAGGGCGGAGAAATATGCTGAAAAAGCAGTACAGGCGGTAGAGAAGTCAACGGCCTTCAGCAAGGTTGCCGATGAGGACAAGGCATTTTACCTTGATTCCATCAGGAAGGAACAGAACAGAAGGTACATTGATTCCGTATCTACCGAGAAGGTCTATTTCGGCTACACTTACAAGGATGTGAAGGAAAAGGAGATAAACCTTGGACTTGACTTGAAGGGAGGTATGAACGTGATGCTTCAGGTACAGCTTGAAGACCTCGTGAAAGCCCTCTCCGGCAACAACCAGTCCCCTGAATTTGCGCAGGCCCTTGCCCTGGCAAGCGAGCGCAGCGTGACTTCAAGGGCTGACTTCATCACCCTCTTCCAGGAGGCGTGGAACGAAGTCGGCAACGGACAGAGGCTTGCCCAGATTTTCGGTACTTACGAAATGAGGGACAAGATCAAGCCTGAGTCCACTGACGATGAGGTGATTGCCGTCATCAGAGGTGAGGCGGAAAGCGCCATCTCCAATTCATTCAATGTGTTGAGAAACCGTATCGACCACTTCGGCGTGACACAGCCAAGCATCCAGAAGCTCGGAAACAGCGGAAGGATTCTTGTCGAGCTCCCTGGCGTGAAAGAGCCTGAGCGTGTGAGAAAGCTTCTCCAGGGTACCGCATCCCTTGAATTCTGGGCAACTTACGACAACAGCGAAATATTCCCGTTCCTGCAGGAAGCCAACAGCACCCTTGCACAGCTTCTTGAGACGGAAAACGCAGAAACTGAAGCCGTTCCGGCAGAAAATGCTGCAGAAGAAGCTGCTGTATCTTCAGAGGAAACAACTTCCGTAGACTCCCTCCTTTCCGAGGAGCTGCAGAACCAGGCTGCCGATGCACAGGAATTCGAACAGTACAAGAAAGAGAATCCGCTCTTCGCTGCACTCCAGCCGGCAATGTTCAACGGAAGACTGGCAACCGGAGCCTGCATCGGTTATGCAAGTTACGCAGATACAGCCAAGATCAACCGCTGGCTGAAGATGCCTCAGATCGAGGCCCTCTTCCCTGCAGAGTTCAGAGCCTGCTGGACAGTGAAGCCGTCTTCATACATCCAGGGAGGCAACACATACGAGCTCGTGGCCATCAAAGCCACATCCCGCGATGGCCAGGCACCGCTTGACGGAGGAGTCGTTACTGATGCACGCGTACAGTACGGCAACAGCGGCGGTAACCCTCATGTGTCCATGACAATGAACGCCGAAGGCGCCAACATCTGGGCAAGGATGACCAAGGACAATATCGGGAAACAGATAGCCATCGTCCTCGACGGAATGGTATATTCATATCCTGTTGTAAATACCGAAATCACAGGCGGAAGCTCTGAAATCACAGGAAACTTCACCCTCGAAGAGGCTGAAGACCTTGCAAATGTCCTCAAGTCAGGTAAGCTTCCTGCACCTGCCACCATCATCCAGGAACAGGTTGTGGGACCGTCCCTCGGAGCCGAATCCATCAATGCGGGTCTCATTTCATTCCTCATCGCCTTCCTGCTCGTGCTTGCCTACATGGCATTCTTCTACCACGGCGCAGGTCTCGTGGCCGATGTCGCCCTGCTCTGCAACGTGCTTCTCCTTCTCGGTTCGCTCGTTTCATTCGGGGCAGTGCTGACTCTGCCGGGTATCGCCGGACTTGTCCTGACTCTGGGTATGGCGGTGGACGCCAATGTGATCATATATGAACGCATCAAGGAAGAGCTGCGCTCAGGCAAGGGTCTCGGCAAGGCTGTGGCTGACGGTTACTCAAACGCATACTCAGCCATCATCGACGGCCAGCTCACTACCATCATCACCGGTATCGTGCTCTTCATCTTCGGTTCAGGTCCTGTACAGGGCTTCGCAACCACATTGATCATCGGTATCATCACTTCGATACTGACATCAATCTTCATATCAAGGCTTATCTTCGATGACAGGATTGCAAAGGGCAAGAACATCACATTCGACAACAAGTTCACCCGCAACCTGCTCCAGAACACGCATGTCAACTTCCTCAACAAGAGGAAATACTCCTATACAATCTCAGGCATTGTAATCATCATCTGCATTGTGTCGATCTTCACCAAGGGATTCACATACGGTGTGGACTTCACCGGAGGCCGTACTTTCGTCGTGAGGTTTGACCAGCCGGTATCCGCAGAAGATGTCAGGGAGGCCACCATCGCAGCATTCAGCGCAGCCGATGCAGCCGACCAGAGCCAGAACTACGGATCAGCTGTGGAGGTGAAGCAGTTCGGAGGTGAAAGCCAGATGAAAATCACCACCCAGTACAAGGTAACTGAGGAGTCCACAGAAGTGGATGCAGAAGTAGAGCAGATACTGTATGATGCATTGAAAGGGTTCTTCGCAGAGGATCTGACATTGAGTGAATTCACTTCGACCCTCGAGAATCCTAACGGTATCATCAGTTCCGACAAGGTTGGTCCTACAATTGCGAATGACATGAAGAGCGACGCAATCATTGCCGTCATCATCGCCCTTTTCGCAATCTTCGTCTACATAGCATTCAGGTTCAAGAAATGGACATGGGGATTCGGAGGAGTCATGGGTCTTGCCCATACTGCCGTCATCGTGATCGGCTTCTTCTCCCTCTTCTCCGGTATCCTGCCATTCAGCCTTGATGTCGACCAGACCTTCATTGCGGCCGTACTGACCATCATCGGTTATGCCATCAACGATACGGTGGTCATATTTGACCGTATCCGTGAATACAAGACGCTGCATCCTAAGATGCCGCTTGATGTAAATGCCAACGAGGCCCTCAACAGCACATTGTCCCGTACAATGAACACCTCTCTGACCACCCTCATAGTCATGGTTGCCATTGCCATCTTCGGAGGTGAAGTCATAAGGGGTCTTGCAGTTGCCCTCATCCTCGGTATTGCAGTCGGCACATACGCCTCCCTTTTCATCGCCACCCCGCTCATGTATGACGTGACCTGCTGGGCAGAAAAGAGAAAAGCAGCCAAAGATGCACAGAACAGGAAATAATTTTCACCCTCATATCTGAAGAAAGGGCGGCCAGGAGGGTCGCCCTTTTTTCGTTCAGATGATCTGACAGGTGTTTTCAATGGAAATCAGTGAACAATAATTTAAAACATAATGACAACAAAAACGATAAAATCTGCAGGAGCCCTTATGGCCACTGCTGTTCTTCCTGCATGCAGCTCTGCCCCGGCACAGGAGCAACTGAATGTAATCTACATTCTCGCAGACGACCTGGGGTATGGTGACCTGAGCTGTACCGGACAGAAGTTTTTTGAAACTCCGAACATTGATCGCCTTGCTGCCGAAGGCATGCTGTTCACGGAACATTATGCCGGTTGTGCGGTAAGCGCCCCGTCAAGGTCCTGCCTCATGACAGGCCAGCATACCGGACACACATGGATCAGGGGCAACAAGGAAATCAAGGATGGTGAAGGTCAGGCTCCATTGCCTGCAGGCACATATACAATGGCAAGAATGTTCCAGGATGCAGGATATGTCACAGGAGCATTCGGCAAATGGGGATTAGGATATCCGGGATCAGAAGGAGCCCCGGAAAAGATGGGATTCGACAGCTTCTTCGGATATAACTGCCAGCGCGAGGCACACCGTTACTACCCCGAACATTTATGGAATAACGGAGAAAAAGTCATGCTGGAAAAGAATGTTGATGGGAAATGCGGAGAATATGCCCCTGATCTGATCCAATCCAAAGCCTTGGAATTCATCAGAGAAAACAAAGACACTCCATTTTTCCTGTTCCTTCCCTATACTTTGCCTCATGCTGAAATAACGGTACCGGAAGATGAAATCATCCGGAATTTCCGCGGAAAATTCCAGGAAAAGCCATTTATAGGTAATGACTATGGTCCTGAAACAGATCCGGCCGGCTATTGTTCCCAATCTGAGCCTCATGCGGCATTTGCAGCAATGGTCACCCGTCTTGACCTTTATGTCGGACAAATCGTCGAAACGCTGGAACAGCATGGCATAGCAGAACGGACTCTCATAGTCTTTACAAGTGACAACGGTCCACACAATGAAGGAGGGGCCGATCCCGAATACTTTTGCAGCAGCGGCAATTTCCGCGGCATGAAACGGGATCTTTATGAAGGAGGAATCCGTCTGCCGATGATAGTCCGGGCTCCGGGAACAGTTCCACAGGGAGTCAAAAGCGACCTTCAGATAGCCATGTGGGACATGTTGCCGACTTTTGCTGACTTTGCAGGAACCCAATTGCCGGAAGACACACAGATTGACGGCATTTCATTCTATCCGGCATTCTGCGGCAGATACGGCGAACAAAAGGAACATCCGTTTCTTTATTGGGAATTTCATGAATATGGAGGCAAGATTGCCGTCAGAATGGGAAAATGGAAAGGCATAATCCAGAACTTCACGAAGGATCCAGAGGCCCGATACGAACTGTACGACCTTTCTAAGGACATACATGAAGACCACAATGTGGCAGAAGAGCACCCGGAAATCGTAGAACAGATACGGCAGATTGTCCACAGGGAACACACGGAATCCACAATATTCCGATTCAAGAACAAATCGTCCTATCTGTAAATCCTTTAAACGGGGACACAGAAAAAAGGCCGGAAAGGTCCGATATTTTCTTATGACATCGGTGGATTTTTCAGTATCTTTGTCGTCCATCTGAACCGATCACACAAAAAATAAACCTGTTACCATGTCTTTTGTTCACCTTCATGTACATACACAATATTCGATACTGGACGGGCAGTCGTCCATAGAAAACCTGTTCAACCGTGCGGATGAGCTGGGGATGCCGGGGATTGCAATCACCGACCACGGAAACATGTACGGGGTGAAGGAGTTCTTCAAGTTTGCGAAGAAGCATCCGAATGTTAAGCCGATAGTGGGATGCGAGATTTATGTTTCCAACCACTATGACCACAAGCTGAAGGACAAGGACCACAAGTCATATTTCCACCTTATCCTCCTGGCAAAGAACTACAACGGCTACAAGAACCTGATGAAGATAGTGTCCACCGGACATATCGAAGGCATGTACTACAAGCCGAGGGTAAGCCATGAGGTGGTGGAGAAATACTCGAAGGACCTGATATGCTGCTCGGCCTGCATAGCCGGAGAGGTGCCGAGGAACATTCTGGCGGGCGACATGGCTGCGGCGGAAAAGGCGATAGAATGGCACAAGAAAGTGTTCGGGGACGACTATTACCTTGAAGTCCAGCTGCACAAGACGGAAATTCCGGGACAGTCGCAGGAAGTCTACGAAAGACAGAAAATAGCCCTTGAGGGCATCATAGAGCTCTCGAAGAGGAGCGGAGTGAAGATAGTGGCGACAAATGACGCCCACTTCGTGAGAAAAGAGGACGGACCGGCCCACGACAGGCTGATCTGTCTCACGACAAATGCCTATCTTACCGACACCGACAGGCTCCGCTACACCCAGCAGGAATACATCAAGAGCGAAGAGGAGATGCTTGCCCTCTTCCCGGACCATCCGGAATTCCTCGCAAACACGCTCGAGGTCTGCGACAAGGTAGAAAGATACGAAATCGACCGTGGACACGTGCTCCCGATATTCAAGATAGAGGAATCCTTCCTGAAGGATGTGGACACATATCTTGAAAAATACAAGGATGTGATAGATGCGGGAAGATGCGACAAGGACGGAAACGACAGAGGGGTGGCATTCACGCATTCCGTGGCATATCTCTGCCATCTGTGCTATCAGGGCGCAGAAAGAAGATACGGAGAGCTCAACACCGAGCAGGCAGAGCGCATAGACTTCGAACTGAAGACCATCTGCCGAATGGGATTCCCGGACTACTTCCTCATTGTGCAGGACTTCATCGCGGCGGCAAGGCGCAACGGGATCTCTGTGGGTCCGGGCCGTGGCTCGGCTGCGGGCTCGGCTGTGGCATACTGCTTGGGAATCACCAATATAGACCCGATAAAGTACCAGCTCCTGTTCGAGCGTTTCCTTAACCCGGACCGTATCTCGATGCCTGATATAGACATCGACTTTGATGACGACGGGCGCTACAGGGTGTTCAAATATGTCGAGGACACCTATGGGAAGGATCATATATCACATGTGATCACCTTCGGCACCATGGCGGCTAAAATGGCAATAAAGGATGTGGCACGCGTGAGCAATATGCCGATGGATGAATCGGCAAAGCTCACGAAGATGATTCCCGACAAGCCTTTTGAGGCGGAAGTGGAAGAAGAAGTGGAACTTGCCGAAAACGAAGAGCCGGGAGCAAAGGAAAAGGTAACCGTCAGGACCTTTGAAAAGGATGATCCGGAACACCCGGGAGAAAAGTTATCCGTCAGCAAGAGATATGTCACGAGAAAGGTCAAGAAGGAATTCAAGCCGAAGCTTTCCAACTGCGTGAAATACATCCCGGAACTGAAGAATGAATACGAAAACGGCTCTGAACTCACCAGGGATGTCCTGAAATACGCGGTGAAGCTTGAAGGATGCATCCGGCAGACAGGTGTACATGCCTGTGCAATGATCATCGGCCGCGGAGACCTCACGGACTACATTCCCATCAGCATAGCAGCGGACAAGGCAACAGGAGAAGACGTGTGGGTGTCACAGTATGAAGGATGCTTCATCGAGGATGTGGGAATGCTGAAGATGGACTTCCTCGGCCTGAAGACCCTGTCCATCATCAAGGAATGTCTTGAAAACATCAGGAAACGTCACGGGATAGAAATAGACATTGAGAAGATACCTATCGATGACGAGGAGACATACAAGCTCTATGGACGCGGGGACACCACAAGCGTGTTCCAGTTCGAGTCCGAGGGAATGAAGCAATGGCTCCAGAAGCTCCAGCCGACGAGATTTGAGGACCTCATAGCCATGAACGCCCTCTACAGGCCGGGACCTCTGGACTACATCCCTTCTTTCGTTGAAAGGAAGCAGGGCCGTGAAAAGATAGAATACGACCTTCCTGAAATGGAGGAATACCTCCAGGACACATACGGGGTCACAGTCTATCAGGAGCAGGTCATGCTTCTCTCACAGAAGCTCGCGGGCTTCACCAAAGGACAGGCGGACAAGCTGCGCAAGGCCATGGGAAAGAAGCAGCTGGATGTGCTCGAATCCTTGCATGACAAGTTCATAAAGGGAGGGATAGAGCACGGCCATCCGGAACCTGTACTGGAGAAGATATGGGGTGACTGGAGGAAATTCGCCCAGTATGCCTTCAACAAGTCACACGCCACCTGCTACGCATGGGTGAGCTACCAGACAGGCTATCTGAAGGCGCATTACCCTGCCGAATTCCAGGCAGCCAACCTCAGCAAGAACCTCTCCAACCTCGATGAGATCAAGAAAATCATGGACGACGCGAAGAAGTCCAAGATCAAGGTGCTCAATCCGGATATCAACGAGAGTGACGCCAGGTTCACCGTGAACAAGGAAGGCAACATCCGCTTCGGACTCGGCGGCATCAAGGGCTTCGGGGACAACATCGTGAAAGCCATCCTGAAGGAACGGGAGGAAAACGGCCAGTTTACAGACATATTTGACTTCGCGGAAAGGATGGCCGGAACAGTCAACAGGAAGGCATACGATTCGCTGCTGTACTCCGGAGCCCTGGACAGCTTCGGCTACAACAGGCGGCAATACAACCTTCCATGCTCTTCAGGAGACATTTTCCTCGATGCTCTGGTAAGATATGCAGACCTGTACAAGAAAGACACCATGGACGAAGCCGGAAGCCTTTTCGGCGGCATGGAGGAAGTGAAGCCTACAAGACCGGAAATACCTGACATGCAAGGAGAAGAAGACACCCTTGAACTTCTGCACAAGGAAAAGGAACTTGTGGGAATGTACCTGTCATCGCATCCGCTCGACAGATATGCCTTCGAGATGGAAAATTTCACCACCTGCGACCTCAGCGAGCTCACCACAAGGATAGCAAAATGTGACCGTGAAAAATCCCCTCAAAACGCGAATATAGGAGGTTTCATCACTTCTGTGAACTCTGGTGTCAACCGTTTCGGAAGACCGTTCCTGAGGGCTCTTATAGAGGATTTTGACGGCAGTTATGAAATAGCTCTGTCTGGAAAGGAAATAGAAGCCTTCAAGGGAGGTCTTGAACAGAATTCCGCAGTCTTCATTGAAGGCCGCATAGAAGAAAAATATTACAGAAGTCCGGAAGACAGGAAAATAAAGGGCGATCCTCCATATGACTTCAAGATAAAGAAGATAATCCATTTAGGGAATGTAGTGGAGACATACATTAAAGGCTTCGCCATATATGTATCTACGCCTATGCTGAACAGTTCATTCAGGGAACATCTCGTGAGTCTGGTCAAGAAAAACAAGGGAGGTGTTCCGCTTACCATGTTCCTGTATGATCCTCAGACCAAATTCAGAATCGAATTCCTTTCAAGGAAATTCCAGATTTCCGTCACACTGCCGCTGATAGAAGACCTGAAGGAAATGGGCATCACACATTACCAGGTCCTGAAGAAATAAGCAAGACTTGAAATTCCTTCTTCTTAGTCACCATCAGCATTATCCGTCCGGAACGGCCCCTTTTGCCGTTCCGGACGAGTAATCAGAACTCCAATACGGCAAATATCGGGAAATGGTCAGAAATGAACTGCCTGTCGGCATATTTCTTCACGATTGTCTCAAATTCAGGACATGAACTGAATCCGGAATAATAGATATAGTCTATTACACCGTTTCCTTTTCCCCATCCGTTGAAAGTGTCATGTGAATCCGTCTTGGCTGCAGTCGCCCTGGCACTTTTCATTGTCTTGTCAAGTTCAGTGAGCACCGGGTCATCAGGCCTTACATTGAAGTCACCGGTAAGGATGACAGGCAGGTTGTCCTTGTTGATCTCACCGATTTTTGACAGGATAAGCGCAAGACCGTTCTTCTGTGCCTCCTTTCCCACATGGTCAAGATGAGTGTTCACATACAGAAAGCTGTTGCCGCTCCTCTTGTCCTTCATCAATGCCCAGGTGGCTGTTCTCTTGCATGCCCCGTCCCATCCCTGAGAAGGTTCGTCCGGTGTATCGGAAAGCCAGAAAGTACCCCATTTCTTCAGAGAAACCGTCTTCTTGTTGTAAAGGATGGACATATGCTCACCTTCCTTCCTGCCGTCTTCACGGCCCACTCCTACAGCCTCGTAGTTCAGCAGGTTTTCAGTAATGAAAGACACCTGATAGCTGTATGCCTCCTGCAGCCCCATGATGTCAGGCTTCTGATCCTCTATCATCAATGCCGTTGCCGGATAACGGTATATCCATGAATTCGTACCGTCGCTTGCCTCCCCGTTCCTTATGTTAAAGGACACTACTTTCAATGTCTCCGGTCCTGAAACTTTCTTTGAATCCATCGGCTGCTGGAAAGCAATGAGCATGGCGATGGCTGCAAGTGATACTTTAAGCATTTTCATTTTCTATGTGTTTTATCAATATTTGTCATCTGTGGTCTCAATTTCTTCTGCCGTAATGGACTTACTGTCCATTGATCTCCAGGCATATATAATGTATGCCAGGACAAAAGGTATCAGAAACGAGACATAGGTCATGACCTTCAGGGTAAATTCACTTGAACAGCTCCCGGATATGGTCAGCGAGCTCTGAAGGTCTGAATATGAAGGATAATATGCCGTCCCGTTGTATCCTGCCAGCATGAACAACGCCATGACGGCAAATACGGTACCTGCACCAGTCCACCATATCCCCCTGCGGTAGCCGTCCTTGAAAATGGTCTTGGCAATGCCGTAAAGGGCGCTGAATACCCCGACAAGGAAGATTGCAAGCACGGCCGGCATCTGCAGCAGATTGTGCCAATATTTGTATTTTTCCATGAATACAGTCCCTGAGGCATCCACGGCATATCCTTCGGAAAGGAAGATTGCCGTCATGAAAGCGACGAAAAACAGCACGAAGCCGCCTGCAGCCCACGGAAGATTCTTCCTGATGTTGGAGACAAGCTCCCTGTCATCGATGTTGTTGATCATATAAAGGCAACCGAGGGTGGCGGAAAGGAACATTACAGCCAGACCGAGAAGCAGATTCCTGAAGTCCGTGACAGCCTCAAGGCCATGCCATCCGCTGCCCCATACGCTGATCACGGGAGCAAGGCTGTCCCCCACCGCCTCCTTGTTCACGGTAAAGTCAGACCCGGTGAAAAAGGTGCCTACTGCAGTGCCTATGAGAAGAGGCGCAAGACAGCCGTTTACAGTAAGGAATATCCTGAAGGCATTTTTGCCGAGCAGGTTCCCTGCCTTGGTCTGGAACTCGTAGGAAACCGCCTGGAAAACGAATGTTATCAGAATGAGCACCCATACCCAGAAAGCGCCTCCGAAGCTCGTGCTGTAGAAAAGCGGAAAGGATGCAAAGAAGGCACCTCCGAAGGTGACAAGTGTCGTGAAGGTGAACTCCCACTTCCTGCCCGTGGAATTGACTATCATCTGTCTCTGACGCTCATTCTTTCCTGCTGAAAATATCATGGCATTCCCTCCCTGGACGAACATCAGGAACACAAGAAGACCGCCCAGAAGAGACACTATGAACCACCAGTACTGCTGGAGAAATCCGTATTCAAACATAACTTCCATTTTTTATAGTCCGACTCATCTGTCCCCGGCCTGTGCGCCTTCAACAGCCGCAGTTCCGTCTTCAGCACCTGTTTCAGGCCCCTTGCGGACTGCATTTATCATGATTCTTATCTCTATCACAAGGAAAAGGGTGAATACGGCCACAAAAATGAAGAAAGTGGTCATCACCGCCCCCTTGCTCAGGCTGGAGACAGCCGCCTTGACCGGAAGCAGGTCCTGTATGGCCCACGGCTGCCTGCCGACCTCGGCCACTATCCATCCTGCCTGCCCTGCCATATAGACAAGAGGTATGGAACACAGGGACACCCATTGGAGCCATCTCATCTTCTCTATCCTGTTCTTGCGCTCGAACCACAGCACCAGTATCATCAGAAGAAGGAGGAAACATCCAAGTCCAACCATTATGCGAAAAGGCCAATACACCAGCCACACATCCGGCACGAGCTCTTCCTTGTCATCTATATATCCGTATCCGAAATATTCAACATTCTCTTCAAGCACCTTCTTCGCTTCTGCGGCAGCTGCCGGATCCGTTTCCCTGTTCTCCCTGTAAGCCTTGAACGCCGCAAGGGCCATATCTCCCCTCTCCTTCTTCGCCTCGGCGGAAAGCACCTCAGTCCCGTCCGGAGCCACATATCCGTCCAGAAGGTCATTTATACCAGGCACAAATCCGTCTATATCATGAGTTGCGAGAATGGAAAGCATCCCAGGAATCTCCACCCCCGGCACTATCGAGAACGGAGCCCTGGGGCCTCCGTCTTCAAGCCCTTCGGCTGCAGCCAGTTTCATCGGCTGGTACTTTGCCACATGCAGTGCCGAGCTGTCACCGGTGAACATCACTGCAAGCGTACCTATGATGCCCACGGCAGAAGCCACCCTTATGCTTGCCTTGGCAAAGCGTATCTCCCTCTTTTTCAGGAGATACCAGCAGCTTATGCCAATCACGAACACTGAGCCGGTCATCCACCCGCTCAGGACAGAATGGAAAAACTTGCTGATTGCAACCGGATTGGAAACCACGGCCCAGAAATCCACCATCTCATGCCTGACAGTGTCCGGATTGAACTCCATCCCCACCGGATGCTGCATCCAGCCGTTTGCCACAAGTATCCACAATGCGGAAATGGAAGCGCCTATTCCTGTGAGCCATGTGGCTGCGAGATGAAATTTCCTGCCCACCTTGTTCCAGCCGAAAAACATCACTGCCACGAATGTGGCCTCCATGAAAAATGCAAAGATGCCCTCTATGGCAAGCGGGGCTCCGAAAATGTCTCCCACAAACCATGAATAGTTGCTCCAGTTGGTGCCGAATTCAAACTCCAGGATGATTCCGGTGGCAATGCCGACGGCAAAATTGATCCCGAATATCTTCTGCCAGAACTTAGCCGTCCTTTTCCAGAATTCGTCCTTTTTGACAACATAAAGGGTCTCCATCACGGCCATTATGACCGCCAGACCAAGTGTAAGCGGCACAAAGACCCAATGGTAGCATGCAGTAAGGGCGAACTGTGCCCTTGACCATCCTATCAAAGCTGTATCAACCATACAAAAGAATTATTTACAAATCATCAATGCAGATGTATCACTGCTGAAAATGCAGATACGGTCATTCCGCATCTGCAGCCCTCACGGCAAGTTCTGTCCCCACATGGTCGCTTTTCTCCTCATCCGTCTTTCCCGCAAGAACCGGCTGGAAGAAAAACACCCTGAGTACGGCAAAAAGAATGACCAGCTTCAGGATGATGAGGTACCACAAAGGTTTCCCCCATGTCATGTTCCTGAAGCCGTCCACATAAAACCTCCATACGGAGACCATCCTGCCTGAAAATCCCATGAGAAGCCTGAAACGGTCCGTACAGATCCGGAACTATTTCTTCAACGCAGCCAGAGCCGCATCATAATCGGGTTCATGCGTGATTTCCGGGACAAGCTCCTCATACACGATGCGCCCTTCCTCATCTACAATGACAACTGCCCTTGCCAGAAGTCCCTTTAGAGGACCGTCAGTCATGGTAAGGCCGTACCTCTCATCAAAATGATGGCATCTGAACACAGAAAGTGCAACGACATCATCCAGCCCTTCTGTCGTACAGAATCTTGACTGCGCAAAAGGAAGATCCTTGGATACACAGAGGACAACCGTATTCTCAAGTGAAGCGGCCTCTTTGTTGAACCGTCTCACCGAAGCGGCGCACACCGGAGTGTCAAGACTCGGAAATATGTTCAATACCACTTTCTTGCCAAGAAATTCAGGAAGATGGACCGTAGTGAGATCACCTTTGACCCCGCCGAATTTGGGAGCGCTTTCCCCTACTTTCGGAAGTTCCCCGCAAAGATTCACAGGAGCTCCCTGAAATGCAACTGTTGCCATAAATGATGTTTTAAAATTAAATATTTCAAAATTATGAAGAATTTGACGAAAAACAAAAAACAGAAAATTTTATTGACTAAATTTACATCTTGTTGTATCGGGTAAGCATATTTTGTTTTACAGAAATTCAAAAAAAATATAGATATGGCAGAAGAAAAATTTTCAGAGATAGGACGGATAGAGGCCATCGAAAGACTTTTTGAAGGAACGGGCTACCACCCATGGGAAGAAAGCGGCTTTGAAGCCGGGAAAAAGGGCAACCTGATGCGCTCCTCCTCCAGAATGCTTCTTGAAGGAATCGATTTCGACCTTACCTATTTCCCACTCAAACACCTTGGCTACAAAAGTGTTATGGCAACAGTCGGAGAACTGTACGCCGCCCTTGCCTCTCCGAAGACACTGTCTGTGACGCTCGGCATATCCGCAAAACTGGACTTCAAGCAGATAAAGGAGCTTTGGGAAGGAATCTGCACCGCAGCAAAGGAACACGGGATACAGAAACTCGCCCTCGACCTTATCCCGTCACAGAACGGGCTTTGCATATCAGTTTCTGCTGCCGGGGAAACGGACAGCCTGACAGCCAAAAGGAGGATGCCTGCCAAAAGCATGGACCTGATCTGCATTTCAGACAATCTCGGAGCCGCATTTATGGGACTTCAGATACTTGAAAAGGAAAAACGCAGATTCGATGCCACAAAGGACGACAGCATGCAGCCCGACCTGAAAGAATACAGGCATCTCATCGGAGCCTACCTGAAGCCGGAAGTTAATCCTACGGTTGTAAAGCAGCTTGAAAATGCGGAAATAATACCTTCCTACGGGTATTTCGTCACAAAGGGACTTTCAGATGCCGTCAAAAGACTTGTCCGCGACAGCGGTCTCGGGGCAAAGATATATGTAGACAAGATACCTTTCCCGGGAAAGATGTTCGACCTCGGCAAGGAATTCAACATAGACCCTATCTCAGCGGCCCTCAACGGAGGGGACGACTTCAGGCTGATGTTCACCATACCCATCGGGAAACATGATAAATTCCGCCGTGACTTCCAGACTTTTGACATAATAGGGCACCTTGCGAAGCCGGAAGCCGGTGCTGTGATAGTCACCCCTGACGGAGTGGAATTCCCGCTCAAGGCACAGGGCTGGAAATGAGAGACAAAGGTAAATCAGAAGAAAAACACACAAGCCGTTTGCAGCAAAACTGCAAAACTGCTTCAAAAAAGACAGGACAATGAAAAGATTTCTTGCAATCACAGCCATCATGGCTGCAGCACTCGCCGCAGAGACTGGAGCAGCAGGGCAGTCACTGAAAGACCTCCTTAACAAAGGAAAGGACATCGTAAACAATGAGAATGTGCAGGATATAGTCGGTTCAGTGACGGAAAGTCTCGGGATAGACCTCACCCCGGACGACATAGAAGGCACATGGGACTATTCAGGAACAGCTGTCAAATTCACGAGTGACAACATGCTTGCAAGTGCGGCCTCAACCCTTGCTTCAAGTCAGGTTGAAAGCAAGCTCAACGAATACCTCCAGAAGATAGGCCTCAAGGAAGGCACATTCAGCTATACTTTCAACGCTGACAGCACATTCACCAACATCTTCCTCAAACAGACGCTCAAAGGCACTTATTCCATAGTGAAAGGGGAAGACGGAGACACACTGCAGCTCAAATACGGGAAAAGTGAAAAGCTCGACTTCCTTACCCTCAACACCACTGTCGACATAGGCACGGACAAGACAGAATTCCTTTTCAACGCCGACAGGCTTCTCGACTTCATCGGAAAGATATCATCTTCCGCCAACAACTCCACACTGAAGTCCCTTTCTGCCCTCACAAGCAACTACGACGGCCTGAAAATCGGCTTTCAGGTAAAGAAACGGAACTGAAAGATATCCTGAACAAGCAACAAGACAGGGAAAACCTATCTGCATTGCCGGAATACGAACCGGCTGATAAAATAAAAGCAAATGCCATATACCATCCAGACAACGGAAAAGGTATATGGCATTTCAGTTTAAAATCCGAAAACTACTCCATACGACGCTTATGACGCGCCATACACGGAACTCTCGCAGGATTACTTGCCGACAATCCTGACATAAGCATCCTCTGCCGTCTTATGCCTCACAGAAGCCGCTTCTACGGACAAGGACGGCATGGTAGCCGCTACAGCGTTTTCATCAGCAGAACTGTCAGGCAATTCAAGGATCTTCCCGTCAGCAACATCCTTCCTGACAAGAAAATAAATCTCAAAAGGTTCTTCATGCTTCCCGTTGAGATAGACACCTTCTCCGTCAGAAGCAGTTCCATACGGCCACAATCCGTTGACAACCAGTCCTGACCCGTCTGAAGCCGTCAACTGCGTACCGATTACCTTGATGACTGTCTTGTTGAGATTCCCGACAAAGCCGGTAAATGCGTCTGTCAACGCTTGAATCAACTCAGGATAATCAAGATCAAAATCATCCGGGTCAAAACGGTAATAATGTCCTGTTGCCCCGTCATAAAAAGTGAACCATGAATAATATTTCCATTCAGTTCCGTCACCGTCAGTTGTGATGGTCTGTGGCAAAGAAATGGTAAACTCACCATAATCATTCGGTTGCGTATAATCCAGAACCAAAGGATAAGAAGAATACCTGTTACGGTCTCCGCCCCATCCTGTCAGTTCAAGTCCGTTTTCTGCTTGTGAAATGGTAACAGGAAATATCTCTCCTGCATTTTCAACATAATATCCTCCCTCTGACACAAGAGTAGAATTAGTCGTAAGCATCCATTCACCTACAAAATCATTCTTATTTGCCGGGAAAGGCATGGCCGTATCTGTCCCTGTCGCGAAAAAAGGATAACTCTCATAAACTTTTGAAGAAACGGTTATCCCGGATGCAGTATTGCTTACCGGAACCGCTACGAAACAGAAATTACCGTATCCTGAGAAATTGAATCCAACCGACTCTCCCGAACCTTTCATTATGAGTCCGGACTCCACCAGGCCATCCCATCCTCCGTAATATGAAATATTATTGTCTATGTCTTCACGTACCCATGACAAGGCATTGTCCATATTGTCGGAAGGAACAGCGGAAACCCAATAATATACATCTTCATCCGAAGATCTTACCGATGCCGCAGGATATACATATCCGCCACGGGCAAAATACTTCTCCACAGGAGTAATGGCCAGCGACAGTTCGGTACCTCCCGTGGTCACCGTCCCGCTGAACCAGTTGCGCGATGTGGCATCACCGGAACGTGCGGCAACCCTCACGGAATATTCAGTTGCCGGCTGAAGCCGCTCCAATGTAAATGATGTTCCTGTGAAATCAGGCTCCACGGCTATGATTTCCTTACCGGAACCGGTATCCCATGTGACTTCATACCTGTATTCCTCTGCACCTTCCACCGCATCCCAGGAAGCGGTAAAAGAGGACGAGGTTATTCCGGAAAATGTCACTTGCGGGGCTGCAAGCTCCCCGTCACCGTCGCCGATTTCCACATTATCCGGCTCCGCTTCCGTACATGCAAATAAAGCTGTGGCCGAAGCCATAATAAACAATATCCTTTTCATCTGATGATTGTTCTCCTGTTTTAAACTGTTTTTTATCCGCCCAATGACCTCAGAAACGGCTTATCGCCCTGAACGGATATTCGTTTGATTTGTACACCAGACCCTGGGTCAGATTATTGTTGCCGGTGGTCATGTCAAACACATAGGCAATCTGCGGACCCAGTTCACCCGATGTCCAATAGAGCACATCCCTTAACGGAGTGCCACCATGGGCGGTGATGCAGGCATTGAACCATTCTTTTGCATCCGTATCTTCATCCGTTTCCGAAATACCGGGCTCATGTCCCGTGTATGCCGTATATATAAGCGTCATTTCATAACTTGAAGGCACATACCAGTTGTCAAGTCCCATCACGTTTTTCTGTTCTGCCCATGCAAAGCCAGGATAATATTCCTGCCAGTCGGACATCAGCTGTACGCAGCCGGTATTATATTTTCCGTCTGAGCTAGGAGTCCCGTCCATGACGCTTTCATTTCTGTAAGACCACACTGCGACAGT
Organism: uncultured Bacteroidales bacterium; assembly: GCA_944323825.1. Classification (GTDB taxonomy): domain Bacteria; phylum Bacteroidota; class Bacteroidia; order Bacteroidales; family UBA932; genus Cryptobacteroides. The sequence continues at coordinate 44,300 of CALUTY010000007.1, read as the reverse complement.
TTCGTCCAGCGACATTACATACCCGTGTTCTCCCGCCTCATCAACATTGAACACTATCCCCTTCACAAAACCTTCGGCATAATAATCGCCGACGGCGTATTCTGCTGTCGAAGGTTCTTCAGGAACTTCAGGATCCTCAGTCCCCTGACCTTCATCCGTACCGGCGCCTGAATCCGGCACCGTGTCCTTTCCGTCGCAGCCGGCCAACATGGCCACGACGGAAAGCGATGCCAAAAGAAACAATATCTTCTTCATTGTATCTGCAGATTAGAGCCTCGTATGGATGTCAGCTACAGGAGCTGCAGGCACATATTTCCTGAGCAATGCGGATGAAAAGTCCACACCGTCGAGGTCCACAGGCTCAAAGGCCCTCATTTGAACCGCAGACGACACTGGAGACAACAAGCCGTATACGTCATGCATTGTGAGTGACATGGATGAAGAAGAACCGGACTGGACTGCATCGGACAAGATTTCCGGAACAAGATCTCCTGAAGAATTTCCGCCATCTGCCGGGACAGTCATAGACATTTTGTAGACATCAGTAGGAATGCCTGCAGTATCAAAACATACACCGTAACAATACCATGTGGCACTCAAATTGACATACCCGTTTACACTCCATCCACTTCTTGTGAACGCCTGCTCCTGCTGAAGAAGTTCAAGCACCTCGTCCTTTGTCTTGCCGGTCCATTCATCCGTTTCAGGGAACAATTTCATATAATATCTGTCCCAATCTCCAGAAGGATATCCATATACATAAAGATAGACCCTGTCGCCATAAAGTGATTGGTTATACATGAATCCTATGGAAGCGGCACACTCTACATCGGCAACAGTTGTAAATTCTTCAATGACAGCAGAAGTGGTATATGAACCGTCTGCCTTGACTCCGAAGAGATATACATAATAGGTTTCCCCTGACTCAAGTCCTTCAAGGCCGTATGATACAGGCATCATGGTACTGGCCCCGTACTCAAGTGTCCTGGAAAGAAATTCCTTCATATCCATTTCCGCACCCGGATGACCTTCATTATATTCCTGCAGCCTTGCATCAAAAAACTCATTCATATGGGCCTGCAGAGCCTCATCCATATCATCATAAGTTCCCCAGTACTCCACGGCATTCTCCAGTTCGCGGTACTCCGACTCTGTCATGTAATTGAACATGTATGTCTCATCCTCCGCCCCGCTTCCTGAAGCCGATACATTGACAGTGGCCGTGGTACGGTCAACATTGCTAACCCATACATCGAACTGTACACTTGTCTTTTCCGCTGCAAGTGTCCTCACTTCTCTCTTCATCAGATTGACCTTGCCTTCATCGAGCTTCGGTGAACCGTCCGGATTGCAGGCAAAAATCAGCAGATAATAGTCTTCGCCAGGAATCAGATGATCAAATGACACATAGGCGTTGTCCGCATAACAATAGTCAGAGATGTCTTCCCCATGTGCAGTATAAAGTGCACTGATGATGTCAGCATCAGAATCCGTATCAGAGAAAAAGTACCGACGCTCCATCATCACGGCAAATGTCTCGCTCTGAGTAGCTGTCACGGAAGCGGAATAGGATACGTCAGTCACCCTTTCATTGCTTACGCTGTATTCATTTCTCGGAGTCTCTGAAGTGGAAATCGGAGCAACTGTGGCAGCGGTCACTACAGTTCCGTCATTGGCGACACCCACTGCAAAGGCATAATAAGTGGTTTCCGGCAGCAGATTGACAAAACTTTCACTGTCAGATGACGCTCCTCGGAAAGTGAGACCGGAAACAATATATGGCCAGGTATACTGTGAATAGTTCTCGCTTGCCTTTATCGTTTCAAGATAAGACTCCACGAAAGGACCTATGCCTTCAGGAGTTCCGCCGCAATATTCCTGATACTGCGAAGCAAGGAACACATCAGAAAAATAAAATATGTCAGGATTGTTCGGAGTGACATTCAGGGTGAACGAAGTCGGAGTAATGTCCGTCCCTGTTATTTCGAATTTAACGCCTTCAATGAATTCTGCTGCCGGAGCAGTAAATCCGTATGTGTTGACATCTGTGAGAGCCTCGCCCTCAGTAGAAAGTCCGTATGCATAGAATATATATTCAGTACCCGGGTCAAGAAGTCTGGTGGAATATTCCTGAATGCCACTGCGCAGTTCCGCAACGAGAAGTTCGTCAAGTGTGGTTCCGTTTTCTGCAGCAATCGATTCGAAATATTCAAGATTGGCCTGCTGGAGAAGTTCTCCGCCTCCGTATTCGTCGTAATCTGATTTTGATACCAGCCCGTAGTAATATGTCATCTGCTGATCTTCCGGAGTGATCGTCACCCCGAAACTTGCCTGTGTAAGGTCGGTGGTCTCGAATCTGAAGTCAGATGTTTCTGCCGGATCTGTTCCGGGATCTTCACCGGTCACTTCTTCTTTTTTACATCCGGTAAGCACAATCCCCCCCCATAGAATAGAAAGAGAGGCATAGATAAGGAATCGTTTCATAAACATAAATATTATGGATAATAAATTTTGAAGAACATCAAATTTAGAATAAAAAAAGTTCAAATGCAAATGAACGATGTCATGTGACACATTGAAAACAAATAATTTATATATTCAAGCGGCTCCATGCTTTTCAAATGACCACCAGTCACCCGAAAGGCAGGAGCCGCACTAAATAATTATAAAACTATTTCAACTTCCTGAGCAGGTTGCTCATGTTGACCTTGGAGCCGATGATGTGAGGAAGGTCCTCTATCTTCACCCGTTCCTGGGTCATGGTGTCTCGGTCACGGACAGTCACGCAGCGGTCATTGAGAGAGTCATGGTCAACTGTAACGCAGAACGGGGTACCGATGGCATCCTGACGACGGTAACGCTTTCCGATGCTGTCCTTCTCATCATACTGGCAGTTGAAGTCATACTTGAGATCATCCATGATGCTCTGTGCAAGCTCAGGAAGACCATCCTTCTTGATGAGCGGCAGCACTGCCACCTTCACAGGAGCAAGCGGTGCCGGAATGCTGAGGACAACCCTGCTTTCGCCGTTTTCAAGCTGCTCCTCGTGATATGAATTGGAAAGCACTGCAAGCACCATCCTGTCCACTCCGATTGAAGTCTCGATGACATATGGGGTGTAGCTTTCGCCGCTCTCAGAGTCGAAATACTGTATCTTCTTGCCTGAGAATTTCTGATGGTTTCCGAGATCGAAGTCCGTCCTCGAATGGATTCCCTCCAGCTCCTTGAAGCCGAACGGGAAGTTGAATTCGATGTCAGTGGCGGCATTTGCATAGTGGGCAAGCTTCTCATGGTCATGGAAACGGTAGTTGCCGTCACCCATGCCGAGGGCCTGATGCCATGCAAGACGGTTTTGTTTCCATGTCTTGAACCAGTCGAGTTCCGTACCCGGCTTGATGAAGAACTGCATCTCCATCTGCTCGAATTCCCTCATCCTGAAGATGAACTGGCGGGCCACAATCTCATTTCTGAAGGCTTTTCCTATCTGAGCTATTCCGAAAGGAATCTTCATGCGGCCGGTCTTCTGCACATTCAGGTAGTTCACGAATATTCCCTGTGCCGTTTCAGGACGCAGATAGATGACATTGGTGTCATCGGAAGTGTTGCCGAGCTGTGTGCTGAACATCAGATTGAACTGGCGTACCTCGGTCCAGTTCTTTGTGCCTGAAATAGGACATACGATCTCGCAGTCGATAATTATCTGACGGAGAGCGGCCAGGTCATTGGCATTCAGGGCCTCATTCATCCTCTTCCGCACTTCGTCAATCTTTGCCTTGTTGCGGAGCACATTGGGATTGGTCTCCAGGAACTTTGCCTCATCGAAGCCGTCCCCGAACTTCTTGCGGCCTTTTTCCACCTCCTTTCTTATCTTCTCTTCAAGCTTGGCGATATAATCCTCGATAAGCACATCGGCACGGTATCTTTTCTTGGAATCCTTGTTGTCGATGAGAGGGTCATTGAAAGCCCCGACATGACCTGAAGCCTCCCATATCTTCGGATGCATGAAAATGCAGGAGTCGATGCCCACTATATTTTCATGAAGCCTGACCATTGCCTCCCACCAGTATCTCTTGATGTTGTTCTTCAGTTCCACGCCCATCTGCCCGTAATCATAGACAGCTGCAAGCCCGTCATAGATCTCACTTGAAGGAAATATGAAGCCATACTCCTTGCAATGGGCGACCAAAGTCTTGAAAAGTTCATCCTGTGTCATAATATCTGTTTATTAATATCTTTCGTCAAAGAAAAAGTCACACACTGAAAATCAGCCGCCAAATCCAACCCCGCATGCCTCGTCCGAACAAACTGCAAAAATAGACAATTATCCGTAAAATGCACCCAAATCACATGAATAAGGAATCCATTGTGTGACGGGATGCTATCTGCCGAAGCGGAATCATGACAAAATCCCTCTCGCGCATAAAAGGATGGGGGATTTTCAAGTCATTGTCATCTATTCTGAAATCACCGAGAAGAAGTATGTCTATGTCGATGACCCTTGAACGGTATATTCGCTTGCCTTCCGAATCATATTCAGGCTTTCCAGTACGCCCCATTTCAGCCTCCACAGCCTTGCATTTTCTGAGGATTTCATGAGCAAAGGCATTCATGCAGGTTCCCCGTGGAACAGACAGCCTGTACCTTACGGCAGCATTCAGGAATAGGTCATCGCTTTCAAATCCCCACGGCTCTGTCTGCACAAAATCGGAAAGGGCATCATAATGCACTGCAAATGCCATATCTAGCCGCTTAACGGCATCCAGAAGATTCTGCCTCTTGTCACCGAGATTCGACCCCAGTCCGAGATAAAGCATGACTTCCCTGCCGGAATTGCCTGCTTCAGCCATTGTCAGTCGGTCAGTCATCCAGCCCCAGCTCCACCAGAGCCTCCTCTGACATTCTGCTTTTGTCCCAGACAGGCTCGAACACCAGTTCGACCTTTACACTGACAACTCCGGGAACATCCTCCACGGAAGCCTTCACGGCATCCACCACATAGTCCGCCATCGGACAGTTCGGAGCAGTCAATGTCATCTGTATATACACATTATGGTCCTCATCAACCTTAAGTTCATATATGAGTCCGAGATCATAGATGTTGACAGGTATTTCAGGGTCATATACCTGTCTGAGTGCCATTATTATATCCCTTTCCAAAGCCATAAGTTTCTCCTTTTCGACTTCTTTCTCCACGGCGGACAAATTCCTTTTCCTGCCGAATATATCTTTAAGCCCCATATTGTCAAATATCTGTGCCGCTGCCCTTTCAGACCCGGCCGCTCCCCTGCCGTTGTCAGAGGTTTTCAGCTGCAACTTCCTTTATCTTCGCTATCATGGAGACAAGTCCGTTTGCCCTTGTCGGCGAAAGATTCTCCTTCAGCCCGATCCTGTCCACCACCGAAAAGTCCGAAGAAACTATCTCATCGGGCCTTCTTCCGGAGTATATCTTTATAAGAAGCGAGATTATCCCCTTAGTTATTATGGCATCGCTGTCAGCACTGAAGACAATCTTTCCATCTTCCATCCGATAGTCAAGCCACACCCTTGATTGACAACCTTTTATAAGGCGGTCTTCAGTCTTTCTGTCTTCAGGATAGTCACCGAGATTCTTTCCGAGTTCAATGAGATATTCATATTTGTCAAGCCACTCATCAAACATGGAAAACTCATCAACTACTTCATTTTCAATTTCTTGTAGAGACTTTTCCATATCATCATTCAATTCAATAACATCAGGAAAGCATTCCTGCTGCCTTGTCAAGACATTTCACAAAATACTCTGATTCCTGCATAGTATTATACGGGGCAAGTGAAACACGCAGCATTCCCGTCACCCCGAACCTGTCCATCAGAGGCTCTGCACACATCTGCCCGGACCTTACTGCTATCCCCATCTTGTCAAGAATCAGAGCCAGATCCTCATGATGCACCCCGTCCATACTGAATGAAAACAAAGGTATCTTCTCCCCTGCATTTTCCGGAACCCCGTAAAGACGGATGCGGCTGTCGGCAAGAAGTGTATCCAGCAGATAATCCCTCACTGCATCAAAACTGCGTACAATCTCCGCATCATCCATTATGGAAGCTGCAAATTCCAGAGCAGGTTTCAATGTGGCCGCCCCTGCGAAATTCTGCGTTCCTGCCTCGAATTTCAAAGGCAGCGGGGCATATGTGGTGCCGCTGAACCTCACGGTCCCTACCATCTCACCCCCTCCCATATAAGGCGGCATCCTGTCAAGCCACTCCTTCTTTCCATACAGGACTCCTGTCCCCGGAGCCGCATAAATCTTATGACCGGAAAAGGCATAGAAGTCACAGTCCAGCTCCTGCACATCCACCTTCAAATGGACTATTCCCTGAGCCCCGTCCACAAGGACCGGCACTCCCTTCCCGTGACATTTTTTCACTATCTCTTTTACAGGATTGACCAGGCCGAGCACATTCGAAATATGCGTCACTGCCATAATCTTCGTTCTGTCAGTAATCAGCCCGTCAAGAGAATTTATCATGAGATGTCCGCTGTCATCCACCTTCAGCACCTTCAGGACAGCCCCCTTTCTCTGACACATCATCTGCCACGGTACTATGTCGGAATGATGCTCACATTCGGTCACAATCACTTCATCACCTTCCGAAACAAATGCCTCACCGAAAGAAAATGCCACCAGATTGATTGAAGCCGTTGTCCCGGAAGTGAAAACAATCTCCTCGCGGCTGCCGGCGTTGATGAATTTCCGCACAGCCTCTCTTGCCGCCTCGTATGCAGCCGTAGCCTCCTCAGACATCAGATGCACTGCCCTATGGATATTTGCATTGCACTGCTCCGTAATCCTTGTCCACTCATCAATGACTGAACGTGGACGCTGGGCTGTGGCAGCATTGTCAAAATAGACCAGCTGTCGGCCATAGACCTGACGGCCGAGGGCCGGAAAATTTCTTCTTATTTCTTCTGCATCCATAACCTTACATCTTTCCGGATAATGCCATAAGGCATCCAAGCGGGCAAAGTTAACAAAAACAACAATCAGTTGACATCAATGTGCACGAATTTTCATATTTTTGCGTCCGTTGGAAGCTTAAAAGGGTACTTTTAGAAGTAATCATATAAACCAGAAAAAATGATAGAATACATCAAAGGGGAACTTGTGGAACTGACGCCGACCGATGCCATTGTAGAATGCCACGGCATCGGATACAGGATACTCATATCACTCCAGACATACAGCCAGCTGGAAAGCCGCAAGGATGTGGTGGTATATATTCACCATTATCTCCGCGAAGACGAAGAACTCTACTACGGTTTCGCCACAAAGGACGAACGCGAACTTTTCAGACTTCTGATAGGAGTGTCCGGCGTCGGAGCCGCCACAGCCAGGATGATGCTCTCCTCCCTCACTTCCGATGAAATCAGAAATGCAATCATCGCAGAAGACATCAACCGAATCAAAAGCATAAAGGGAATAGGCCTAAAAAGCGCACAAAGACTGATTCTCGAACTGAAAGACAAGATTGTCAAAGGAGGAGGAGCCGATACAGGTGTCATTCTCAGCAGCAGGAACAACGCCGTCGTGGAAGAAGCCGTCACAGCCCTCGTCCTGCTTGGATTTACCAAGGCAAATGTTAACAAGGCAATATCCGCAGTAATCAAAGAGAATCCTGACGCCAATCTGGAATCAATAATCAAACTCGCATTGAAGAAACTTTAATAGTTCCACGTGGAACATCAATAAAAAAAGAAAAAAATGAATACAAATCAAGAAACCCCGAAAAGACACCACTGGGCACTCAACTTGATTTTCCCACTGGTGATATTCGCATTTTCAACAGCAATCCTGTATGGAGGTTATTTTGGACCTGAAGAAAACCGCCTTTCCACCACAAACCAGATAATCTGGTGGATATTCTTCGCCTATTCTGTGATAAGAATCATCAGCATCATCGTCAAGAGAAACAGGATTTAGCGGCAGAAACCGTCACCTAGATTCAGACAGAACCTGCCACTAAAGACCAGATAAAGCATTTTACTTTTCAATAACCGGACTGTCTGAAGACGGATTTGAAGCACCATCCTGCACTATCGCGCCATTCTCCACGGCATAGTCATAATCAGTCCCTGTAAAAGTAAAGGTGTAAGTGTAAATTATCTTCCGAAATACACCAGCAGGACTGAAATGTCCGCCGGGGAAACCCCGGAAATTCTAGAAGCCTGAGCGATGGTCCGTGGAGAATATCTTTTAAGTTTCTGGCGGCATTCTATCGAAAGGCTCTCCACCTTGTCGAAATCGAAATTTTCCGGTATGGTGAGATTTTCCAGACGCATTATTTTCTCGGCCATTTTCTGCTCCCTGTCTATATACCCCTTATATTTGATGGAAATTTCGCAGGACTCCAAAATCTCCTTTCTGTAATTTTCCGTAACCTTTTCATCAAGATTCCTGTCAGAAATTTCAGCGACAGGATAGTCCGCATTGGAACGGAGAACTTTCATCGCATCAGCAAAAGACTCCTCTACCCCTTCTCCAAAAAACTCTTTAAACGTTCCATTGTCGAAGCAGGACAATACATCATAATATCCATTCCCATCTTTGAGAAAATATGACAGCGGGCTCTTGAATTCTGTGTCAAGATCTACACCATTTCTTTCAAAAGTTCCACGTGGAACATGATTCATCAAATCTGAAAGAACGACCTGAGGACGGACTATAATTTCAGAAAGACGCTTTCTTGAAGCAAGGCTGGCAGAAGAAACAAAATCAAGATAATCATTGACAGTATCAGGCTTTACTGATGCCTCTTCAAAAAAGGCATTCAGCCGACTGACAGAATCATATTTTCTCATAGTAAACTCATACCTCGACTTGTCAGCAAGCCCGAGCCTGTACGACAAAGGAGTAAGTCTGAGATCGGCATTGTCCTGCCTGAGAAGAATCCTATACTCTGCCCTTGAAGTAAACATACGGTAAGGCTCATCGACACCTTTTGTGACAAGGTCATCTATGAGCACCCCGATATAAGCTTCGTCCCTCTTGAGAATAAAAGGCTCCCTGCCATGAATCTTCAGATGAGCATTGATTCCAGCCATCAACCCTTGGGCAGCCGCCTCTTCATATCCGGTGGTTCCATTTATCTGCCCGGCGAAATAAAGATTCTCAACCTTCTTGAGCTCAAGCGTAGGCTTCAGCTGTGTCGGATCGAAATAATCATATTCTACAGCATAAGCAGGACGGAAGATCTTCGCCTTCTCCAGCCCAGGTATTGCATGAAGGGCGTCAAGCTGCACCTGCAAAGGAAGCGAAGAAGAAAATCCCTGAAGATAATATTCATTTGTCGAGCGGCCCTCCGGCTCCAGGAAAAGCTGGTGAGAATTCTTTTCAGCAAATGTCCGCAGCTTGTCTTCTATGCTCGGACAATACCTTGGACCGATACCGGTTATCATTCCTGAGAAGAGAGGTGAGTCAGCAAAGCCGCTCCGTAATATGTCATGGACCCTCTCATTGGTATGCACCACAAAGCAAGGCATCTGCGGAGTCCCGTTCTGGACAGCGGAAAGGTATGGGAGATATGAGAACTTTTCAGGATGCTCATCGCCCGACTGGACGGGAAGGGCAGAAGTGTCCACTGAAGATATGTCAATTCTCGGCGGAGTGCCGGTCTTCATCCGCGCCGTCCTTATTCCCATCCGCACAAGACTTGCTGTCAGACCATGGGAGGCAAGCTCACCTATCCTTCCTCCCTCAAAACTGTTCCTGCCGATAAAAAGTTTTCCGTCAAGGAAGGTTCCTGCCGTCAGGATAACTGCCTGAGAATTGAATATTGCACCAGTGGTCGTACGGCAGCCCGAAATACGCGAACCAGAGAAAATAAAATCTACCGCAGTATCTTGATAAATATCTAATTTACAATTACTTTCAAGAATTTTTCGCCAATTCAGACTGAAATGCAACTTGTCGCATTGCGCACGAGGACTCCACATTGCGGGCCCTTTGGAGCGGTTCAGCATCCTGAACTGGAGAGTCGAGGCATCAGTCACGATCCCTGTATATCCCCCAAGCGCATCAATCTCCCGGACAATCTGTCCTTTCGCTATTCCTCCCACTGCAGGATTGCAGGACATCTGGGCAAACCTGCCCATATCCATCGTAATCAGCAGAACTGAAGATCCCATCCTTGCTGCGGCCATCGCGGCTTCACAGCCGGCATGTCCGCCGCCTATGACTATCACATCATATCTGTTCTCCATAACAACTTCCGTCAGAGAATTTCCCTTAAAGAAAGATAATAGTCTTCCTTCGACCTCATCACCTTGACATCTTCCTCCGTATGATCATCATACCCTATCAGATGAAGAATACCATGTACAATCACCCTGTTCAGCTCGTCCTTGAACTCTGTCCCGTACTCGACCGAATTTTCCCGGACACTGTCAACACTTATAAAAAGGTCACCTGACAGCCTGTCGCCTTCACAATAGTCAAAGGTGATGATATCCGTGAAATAGTCATGGCCGAGATATCTGCGGTTGATATCAAGGATATAATTGTCGGAACAGAAGATGATGGATATGTCGCCTATCCGGCGTATCTCGCTCTCGGCAACAAGCCGCAACCACTTGCTCGTAAGGGTCTTCTGTCTGAATACAAATTTGGTCTGCTCAAAATGATAAGTAATCATGGTGCAAAATTTTCGCAAATCTACAACATATAAAGAAAAAATTATGAAATAAAAATTATTATTTCTAACTTTACCGGGCAAAAAGAGAAATAAAACACAAGCAATATGGAAGTTAAGAAATCAGAAAAGGCAAATCTTGAAAACAAGAAGCTGCTTTTCCTTGAAATAGGGCTCATGCTTGCCCTCGGTATTGTCTGGTTCGCATTCGAATGGACAACAGAGGAAAAACAGGTGGCAGTTCTTGAAGAGACTACACAGGTAGTGGAAGTTGAAGATATGGTTCCTATCACTCAGGAGACCCCTCCTCCACCTCCATCAGCCCCGGCTATTCCTGTACTTTCAGACCAGATTGACATCGTCGATGACGAAATCCAGGTGGATGACAACCTGTTCATGAATCTGGAAGATGACTCCAGCATGGGAGTTGAAATCATGGACTATGTTGAGAATGTGGAAGAGGAAGTAGTAGAAGAAGAGGCAATCCCTTTCCAGCTTGTGGAAGAGAAACCTTCATTCATGGGCGGTGATGCCAACGCGTTCTCAAAATGGGTGAACGAAAGGCTCGTATATCCTGAGATAGCAAAGGAAAACGGTGTTTCCGGCCGTGTGACACTCCAGTTCACAGTGGAGACTGACGGAAGAGTAACCAATGTGAAAGTTCTCCGCGGTGTGGATGCATCCCTCGACAAGGAAGCCGTAAGGGTAGTTTCAATGTCACCTAAGTGGACTCCGGGAAAGCAGAGGGACCGTGCAGTAAAGGTAACCTACACATTCCCTGTGATATTCCAGTTGAGATAATGACGATTTGAAATATTTCAGAGGCTGACCAATCAATTTGATCAGCCTCTGTTTCGTATAAATAACAGGCAGCAGGATGCAAAACAACACTGCAAAAGACGGAAAAACTAAAGAGAAGTACAGGGCAGATGATAGAAATCAAAGAAAAGAAGATAGAAAAGGCAGTCTTTGTCGGGGTAATAAAGCAAGGCGATGATGAGCGCCAGGTAATGGAATATCTTGACGAACTTGTGTTCCTTGCCGAAACCGCAGGAGCGGAAAGCGGAAGAAAATTCATACAAAAAGTGGATAAACCCGATAGCAGGACCTATATCAGGAGCGGAAAACTACAGGAAATCAAAGAGTACATTGCCGAAAACGAAACAGATGTAATCATATTCGACGATGAGCTCTCCCCTACCCAGCTCAGGAATATAGAACGGGAACTCGAATGCAGAATACTCGACAGGACAAATCTCATCCTTGACATCTTTGCCCAGAGGGCCAAGACGGCATACGCCAAGACACAGGTGGAACTTGCCCAATACCAATATCTTCTGCCGAGGCTTACAAGAATGTGGACCCACCTTGAAAGACAGAAGGGAGGTATCGGAATGAGGGGTCCGGGTGAAACCCAGATAGAAACTGACCGCCGAATCATCCAAGACAGGATAGCCAAGCTGAAGGAACAGCTCAAGAAGATAGACAAACAGATGGCCTCGCAGCGCGGAAACAGAGGTTCACTGGTCAGGATATCTCTTGTAGGCTACACCAATGTCGGGAAAAGCACTCTCATGAATCTGCTTGCCAAAAGTGATGTCTTTGCTGAAAACAAGCTCTTCGCCACCCTTGACACCACTGTGCGCAAGGTCGTGATAGAGAATGTGCCGTTCCTGCTCAGCGACACGGTGGGATTCATAAGAAAACTTCCGACCCAGCTTGTGGAGGCCTTCAAGAGCACCCTTGACGAAGTGCGTGAAGCGGACATCCTGATGCATGTGGTGGACATATCACATCCGAACTTCCTGGAGCATATCAAGGTCGTTGAAGAAACGCTCAAGGACATAAACGCCATAAACAAGCCGATTTTCGTCGTTTTCAACAAGATTGATGCATACAGATATGAAGAGTATGACGAGTTCTCCCTTGAGCCTAAAAAACAGGAAAATTACACCCTAGAGGAATTCAAACGCAGCTGGATAGCCAAGGAGAACACCCCATGCATATTCATCTCGGCAAAGAACCGGACAGGCATAGACAAACTCCGATCCGACCTCTACAAGATGGTCGCCGAAATCCATGCCGGCCGCTACCCTTTCAACAACTTCCTCTGGTAAAAATCAATAAAAAATAGTGTGACCCAAATGGATCACACTATTTTTATGTAAAGGAAATCCTTATGGATTTTACTCCTTGAACTTGGCTGAGATGAATTCGCGGTTCAGGCGGGCGATGTGGGAAACGGTAACATGCTTAGGGCACTCCATTTCACAGGCACGGGTGTTGGTGCAGGCACCGAAACCGAGCTCGTCCATCTTGGCAACCATTGCCTTTGCGCGTTTTGCTGCCTCTACCTTTCCCTGAGGGAGAAGAGCAAGAGAACTTACACGGGCGGCAACGAAAAGCATTGCAGAACCGTTCTTGCAGGTGGCGACGCATGCTCCGCAACCGATGCAGGCTGCGCCGTCCATGCTTTCCTCTGCAATCTCGTGGGAGATAGGAATCACATTTCCGTCAGGAACACCGCCAGTGTTGACGGAGATGAATCCACCTGCCTGAAGAATCTTGTCAAATGCCTGACGGTCAACGACAAGGTCCTTGATTACAGGGAATCCGCTGCTTCTCCATGGCTCGATGGTGATGGTGTCACCGTCCTTGAATTTGCGCATGTGGAGCTGGCAAGTCGTAACTTCATCGTCTGGTCCGTGCGCACGGCCGTTGATATACAGTGAACATGCTCCGCAAATGCCCTCACGGCAGTCATGGTCGAAAGATACCGGGCCGCTGCTCTGGCATCCCTTCTCGACAGCTACCGGATCCATTCCCTCATGGATGAGCTGCTCGTTGAGTATGTCGAGCATTTCAAGAAAAGAGCTGTCCGGAGATATATTCTTGACCTTATAGGTCTCAAAATGCCCTTTTGTCTTGGCGTTTTTCTGACGCCATACTTTCAAAGTCAAATCCATTTTAATCAGTCTTTATAGTTTCTGGTAGCTATCTTGATATTCTCATAGACGAGAGGCTCCTTGTGAAGCTCAGGCTCCTTGCCTTCGCCCTTGTACTCCCATGCAGCGACATACATGAAGTGCTCGTCATCACGCTTGGTTTCCCCGTCCTCGGTCTGCATCTCCTCACGGAAATGTCCTCCGCAGGACTCCTGGCGATGAAGGGCGTCACGGGCCATAAGTTCACCGATTTCAAGGAAGTCGGCAAGTCTGAGGGCCTTCTCAAGCTCCTGGTTGAAGTTGTCCTTCTCACCGGCAACATAGACATCTGACCAGAATTCCTTGCGGAGATCCTGAATGAGTCCTATGGCCTTCTTAAGACCGGCCTCGTTGCGGGCCATTCCGACATACTCCCACATGATATGGCCGAGCCTCTTGTGGATCTCATCGACAGTATGCTTGCCCTTGATGGACATGAGCTTGTCAATCTTTGCCCTGACAGCCTTTTCCGCCTCCTCGAATTCAGGGGCATTTGTGTCTGTCTTAGGCTTGAGGATCTGTCCTGCAAGATAGTCTCCGATAGTATATGGAAGGATGAAATATCCGTCTGCAAGTCCCTGCATGAGGGCCGAAGCTCCGAGACGGTTTCCACCGTGGTCACTGAAATTGGCCTCACCGATGGCGTAAAGTCCAGGAATGGTGGTCTGGAGGTTGTAGTCCACCCAGATTCCGCCCATGGTATAGTGGATGGCAGGATAGATCATCATCGGCTCCTTGTAAGGGTTGGTGGCCGTAATCTTCTCATACATCTGGAACAGGTTGCCGTATCTTTCGCGGATCTTGTCCTCGCCGAGCCTCTTGATGGCTGTGCTGAAGTCAAGGAACACGGCAAGTCCGGTTTCGTTCACGCCGAAGCCCGCATCGCATCTTTCCTTGGCGGCACGGGAAGCCACGTCACGAGGAACGAGGTTACCGAAGGCCGGATAGCGGCGCTCGAGATAGTAGTCCCTGTCCTCTTCAGCGATGTCTGAAGGCTTGATCTGTTTCTTGCGGAGCTTCTCCACATCCTCTTTTTTCTTAGGCACCCAGATGCGGCCGTCGTTACGGAGCGACTCTGACATGAGGGTCAGCTTCGACTGCTGGTCGCCATGCACCGGAATACAGGTAGGATGTATCTGGGCAAAGCAAGGATTGGCAAAATATGCACCTTTCTTATAGCACTGCCATGCTGCCGAACCGTTGCTGTTCATGGCATTGGTGGAAAGGAAGTAAGTGTTTCCGTATCCGCCGGAGGCAATGACCACGGCATGTGCGCCGAATCTTTCAATTTCACCTGTAACGAGATTCCTGGCTATGATACCCTTGGCCTCACCGTTGATCATGACCAGATCGAGCATTTCGTGACGAGGGTAACTCTTCACTGTGCCGGCGGCTATCTGACGGTTGAGAGCGGCATAAGCACCGAGAAGGAGCTGCTGTCCGGTTTGTCCGCGGGCATAGAATGTACGGCTCACCTGGGCACCTCCGAATGAACGGTTGGAGAGGAGTCCGCCGTATTCACGTGCGAAAGGGACACCCTGTGCGACACACTGGTCGATGATGTTTCCGCTCACCTCGGCAAGACGGTAGACATTCGCCTCACGGCTGCGGTAATCACCGCCCTTGATGGTCTCATAGAAAAGGCGATAGACCGAGTCATTGTCATTCTGATAGTTCTTCGCAGCATTGATACCACCCTGTGCGGCAATCGAATGCGCACGGCGCGGAGAGTCGCTGATGCAGAAGATCTTCACATTATAACCGAGCTCGCCGAGAGAAGCAGCTGCAGACGCTCCTCCAAGTCCGGTTCCGATGACGATGATCTCGAGTTTCCTCTTGTTGCCGGGGTTGACGACCCGAAGCTGAGATTTATGCTTTGTCCATTTCTCAGACAAAGGACCCTCAGGAATCTTAGAAATTAATTTTTCGGCCATTTTATATCGTTTAATGAAATTTCTGCGCAATTTTAATGATTTTTGGGCGAATTAACAATTAATTCAACCATTATCAATATCATCTTATATGCAGAGGTCCTTTCCAATGTATATAATCCTCAAATGATTCCCTGTATATTCTGAAAAATGCTTCAGAAACGGAGTCATATCTCCTCAGATACTCATCCGAAGAAATCTCCCCGGAAACAAAGTCCATGTACAGAGGCTCGAATTCCTCCCTTATCTTCCGTTCAGCGTCCCTGCAGCAGGACAATGTCGACCGTGCCCATTCCGTGTCCCCGAGTATATGGGAAAGACATACATATTCAGCTGAATTGCTGGCGCCGCCAAGGAAGACATACCGGCCTTTCAGATATCCGGCAAGTCCGCAGAATGAGGTGAGGTCCTCCGATGCCGGGAAACGGCTGAGAGCATAAGGGACATGCGGTTCTACAGACACAGGAACGGGAACAGTGACGGCTACGGAAGGATATCCGATGGCCGTCCAAAGTACCGCACGGGACGGGTCCTCACCTTTACGCACACCTTTTATCACTACCGATGCCGAAGTGGACCTGCGGGGAATGAAATCCTGGTCCACCGCATAGCCGTTCGTGCGTGCAAGAAACTCCTCAGCATCACGGGTAAGGTCTATTCCAAGAACTTCATGCCTGTAGGAACGGGAAAGGCTGTCAACGATGTCGAGCGGATGAAGCCTTGAAAGGGTTCCTGAAGCCTTCATTTCGCTGAAAATGCTGTATGCCGTCCGGTACCTCTCCACGCCTTTCCACCTGGCGGCATCCCCTGATACGGAAAAATTCGTCACTACATAGAAGCCGTCGCTGCAGGCGTTCACATCAATCTTATGATAAGACGTGTTGTCCGTTTCATACCATGCCGCTCCCCCGGAAGCGTCTATGCAGCCGAAATTGGCCTCCACTCCCATGGGCCTTGACAGGGTGTCAAGGAAGGTTTCGAAATCCTCCAGAGTGGCGCATATCTCAAGGGCCCGGTACATAAGCCTGCCTTCCCTGTCCATCTCCGAAGGCGGCACATCATCATTCTTCAGGCAATAGGAGGCGGTATTCATGACGGCGAACCCTGCGGTATTGGCTCCTATCCACACCTCTCCCCCTTCGGAAGCGGAGTTGACAAGGCCGACAAATGAATATTTTTCACCTTTGAAATGTCTTATGCTGTTGTCATGATGGTCTGTATCCCTGTTCTTCCACATCAGCGGACGCCCATCCTCCGTAGCCCATCCGGGTATTATTACGGATGTGCAGGCCGACGACCGTACCGGAACAAAAGCCATCAGGAAAAGAAGAAGTACAATGATATGACAGCGATTCATATGATTAATAATGCTTATCCGGTCGAAACGCCAGCTGACACAGGCTCAGAATAAGGTAGGCAGCCCGTCATCAGAGGCGGAGGAACGCTCCATACCGAGGTGGCTGTATGCAAGCTCTGTGGCCTCACGTCCCCGTGGAGTGCGCACGATGAAACCTTCCTTTATAAGGAACGGCTCGTAGACTTCCTCCAAAGTACCCTGGTCCTCCCCCACCGCAGTGGCAATGGTATTGGCTCCCACAGGCCCGCCTCCGAACTTGGTGATGATGGTCCTCAATATCTTGTTGTCAATGGCATCAAGGCCGCGCTTGTCGATATTCAAGGCATCAAGGGCATATCTGGCTATCTTAAGGTCTATCTCCCCGTTGCCCACGACCTGCGCGAAATCCCTCACCCTTCTGAGCAGCGAGTTGGCGATTCGCGGAGTTCCCCTGCTGCGGAGAGCAATCTCATAGGCCGCATCATCCGCTATACCTATCTTTAATATGGATGCACTCCTCTTTACTATACGCACAAGCGTATCCGTATCATAATATTCAAGGGCACATGTTATTCCGAAACGGGCTCTGAGCGGAGAAGTCAGAAGCCCGCTGCGGGTCGTGGCGCCCACAAGGGTAAAAGGATTCAGGGAAATCCTCACCGAACGTGCCCCGGGCCCCTTATCTATAACAAGGTCTATGGCAAAATCCTCCATTGCAGAATAAAGGTATTCCTCCACCACAGGGGAAAGCCTGTGTATCTCGTCAATGAAGAGCACATCCCCTTCCTCAAGCGAGGTCAGAAGACCTGCAAGGTCTCCGGGCTTGTCCAGCACCGGACCGGATGTCACCTTCATGTTCACGCCGAGCTCATTTGCTATTATATGTGCAAGGGTGGTCTTGCCGAGTCCTGGAGGGCCGTGAAACAGCACATGGTCAAGGGATTCCCCCCTGAGTTTCGCAGCCTTGACGAATATCCTCAGGTTGTCCACTATCTTGTCCTGGCCGCTGAAGTCTTCAAGCTCCTGCGGCCGTATAATTCCGTCAAATTCCTTATCTTTGTCCGAATTTGCATTATGGGGGTCGAATTGTCCGTTCATCATCAGATCCGGTTTAAAATTTCCGCCGCCAGCGGCATCATCATAAAAAACATACAAATATAATCTTTTTATATTTTTACTTGTTGTTGTTTATATTGGTGTCGATATGTTGATAAGATTTGTAATATATTGTTTTATAATGATTTATGTTAAAAATAAATTGTTGAGAACCCCGGATGGAAGTCATTTGTAACTTTTCATGAATATTTTTGGACTTTTCCGGAAGGCTCCGTATATACCGGTTTTCCGGAAATTACAATAAAGTTTTGACTATTTTTCATCATGCTTTTTAACAGGTTTTCAACAGAAATTCAACAATGATGTCAATAAGCGGCAAAACGGCCGGGGAACTTGAGAGAAGACTCGGTCATTTTTCGGAAATATACTGCTCGGGACTGTTCCTTTCCGCGAGGTGGTTCGTGCTGTCCTCCGTGATGAAGACCGGACTGCATCTGGTCGTGCTTCCGGACAGGGAGAGCGCGGAGTACTGCACGGCGGACTTCTATAATCTTATAGAGGGAGACCGTGTGTTCTTCCTTCCGGATTCGGGAAAGAACCTTGAAAGGAGCAACTACAAGTCCTCGCTCGGGGTGCAGAGGACTTCGGCCCTGGGAAAGATTGTGGACTATGCGGAAGAAAGGGACGGGCTTGTGGTGATAGTGACCTATCCGTCAGCCATATCTGAGGCGGTTCCCGACACTGAAAGGATAAGGGATTCGGTGCTCAGGCTCCGTAAGGGGGACGAAATTAGCCATGAGAAGATATCGGAAACCCTTTTCAATGAAGGCTTCGAGCGTGTGGATTTCGTGGCGGCTCCGGGGCAGTTCGCAGTGAGGGGCGGCATCATAGACATTTTTTCCTATTCTTTCAATAACCCTTTCCGCATCAGTTTTTTCGGGGACGAGATAGAGAATATAAATGAATTCGACTGTAACACGCAGCTTTCTGTGAGGGAAGCGGATTCGGCAGAGATATACCCGGACCTGTTTTCGGAAGGCGGAGAGGATGACACCTTCATTTATGAAAGGCTCCCGGTTGGGTCCACGGTGTGGTTCGATTCTTCCGACATGTACTCCGGACAGGCTTTTTTTCCTGCCCTGAAGGCATTCAGACATGTGTTCATCGACACTCCCCTTTCCAGCCAGAATGAAGATGTGCTCAGGTTCAGCATTGCTCCCCAACCGTCCTTCAACAAGAATTTTGAACTTCTGACCGCCGACATAAGGGAGAAGATCGAGAACGGCTACAAGGTGTGCATATATGGGGAAAAGGAATCTCAGCTTGACCGTCTGAGGTCAATATTTGTCCAGAACGGAGGTATACAGCCTGATTTCTGCCCGGGGAAGAACATCCACAGCGGATTCATTGACAATGAGGACAGGATATGCTGCTATTCCGACCATGAGATTTTTGACCGTTTCCACAGGGTAAGCATCAGAAGGACGGTGGAGAAGAGCGAGCAGCTCACCATCAATGACCTGACTTCATTCAATATCGGCGACTATGTGGTGCATATAGACTACGGAATCGGCATTTTCGGCGGTCTTGTCCGGATGCGTGATGACAAAGGGCGGGTGCATGAGGTGGTCAAGCTCACATATAAGGACAATGACACCGTATTCGTGTCGGTGCATGCCCTGCACAAGATTTCCCGCTACAGGTCAAAGGATTCCGAGCCGCCGAAGATAAACAAGCTCGGCTCAAAGACATGGCAGAACCTGAAGACAAGCACCAAGTCCAAGGTTAAGGACATAGCAAAGGAACTGATACAGCTCTATGCAAAGAGGAAGGCGGCAAAAGGCTTTGCCTTCTCACCGGATTCCTATCTGCAGCAGGAGCTGGAGTCCTCTTTCATGTATGAGGACACTCCTGACCAGGAGAAGGCGGTGAAGGCCGTCAAGAGGGATATGGAGGACGACTGCCCTATGGACAGGCTTGTCTGCGGAGATGTAGGCTTCGGAAAGACGGAGGTGGCCATCCGTGCGGCCTTCAAGGCTGTGGCTGACAGCAAGCAGGTGGCAGTCCTTGTTCCGACTACCATCCTTGCCCTCCAGCATTACAACACTTTCCTGAACAGGCTGAAGGATTTCCCTTGCAATATCGACTATGTGAGCCGCCTAAGGACGGCAAAGGAGGTCACTGACATACGTGAGAGGCTGAAAAGAGGCACTCTTGACATAGTGATAGGCACGCACAAGCTGCTTGGGAAGGGATTTGAATTCAAGGATCTCGGACTCCTTATAATAGATGAGGAGCAGAAATTCGGGGTGAGCGCAAAGGAGAAGCTCAAGCAGATGAAGCTTTCGGTCGATACCCTCACGCTCACGGCTACTCCTATTCCAAGGACTCTGCAATTTTCTCTTCTCGGTGCGCGTGACCTTTCCATAATCAACACTCCCCCGCCCAACCGCATCCCCGTGCAGACGGAAATCATGCTTTTCGACAATGACGAGGTGCGCGGCATAATAAATTATGAACTCAACCGCGGCGGACAGGTGTTCTTCGTCCACAACCGTGTGGAGGAGCTTTCCGGCATCCAGGACATCCTGCACAGGCTCATCCCTGACATGAAGATATGTGTCGCCCATGGCCAGATGGAGCCGAAAGTGCTTGAAAACAAGATACTCGACTTCATGGCGGGCGACTATGACATGCTGCTCTGTACCACCATAATAGAGAACGGTCTTGACATTCCGAATGCCAACACCATAATAATAAACCAGGCACAGAACATAGGTCTGAGTGACCTTCACCAGCTCAGGGGTCGTGTGGGACGGTCCAACAAGAAGGCTTTCTGCTATCTGATAGTTCCTCCCCTCACCTCCATCACTGATGATGCAAGGCGGCGCCTGAAGGCCATAGAAGCGTTCTCCGATCTCGGAAGCGGCTTCAACATCGCCATGCAGGACCTCGACATCAGAGGTGCCGGCAACCTGCTTGGCGCAGAACAGAGCGGCTTCATTTCTGACATGGGGCTGGAGACTTACCAGAAGATACTTTCCGAGGCCATGGAAGAGCTCGGAGTGGAGACTGGAATTACCTCAGGACGCAGCGATGATGTCCAGGTGTCGGACTGCACCATCGAAACTGACCAGGAGGCCCTCATACCAGACAGCTACATAGGCATAACCTCCGAAAAGATAAGAATATACAAGGAGCTGGACTCCCTGCCTGACGACAGGTCCATCGACAGAATGAAGGACAAGATGAATGACCGTTTCGGAAAGATGCCGGAAGAGGTGCAGAGACTGTTCGACATTGTGAAGATAAGACATCTTGCCGAGAAGCTCGGTTTCGAGAAGATCATAATCAAAAACGGTCTTATGATAGCCTTCTTCATATCCAATCCTTTGTCAAAGTATTACAGGTCAAAGAAATTTGCAGACATACTTGATGCGGTCAACCGCAATGCCCCTCTCTTTGAGCTGAAGCAGAACGACGAAAGGCTCCGGATACTTGTCCGCAATGTGACATCGATACAGAAGGCATATTCCGTGCTCAAAAAACTGGGCTGAATGCCTGAAGTTTGAGGAAAATTGATAAATTTGGCGGTTCGAATCTGTTTTAAGGTGGCAAATCTTGTTATAGACATAGGGAATACCGCCCTGAAGGCGGCATGGGCTGACGGGATTACTCTCGGCAAGACTTTCAGATATCAGGGTGAGAAGATGTCCGAATTCATTCTGTCGCTTGTTTCGAGGGATAAGCCGGAGGTAATGGTCATATCTACCGTCCGGGAGCTTCCCCAGCAGACAGAGGAAAGGTTCAGAAAGGAATGCGGTACACTTGTCATCCTGGATTCCAGACATCAGGATGTACTTGAATCCAAGGGGCTTCCCCTGTTCTTCACACCGGACAGGGCAGCGTCTGCAATAGCCTCCAGGTATCTTTTCAAAGGAAGGGCATGCACCATCTTTGACTTCGGCACGACTCTCACCATTGATTTCCTTGATGCCGGTGGCAATTATCTCGGCGGGAACATTTCTCCGGGATGCAGGACGAGATTCAAGGCCCTGAACAGATATTCCAGGTCCCTACCCCTGCTCGACACTCCGGTGCAGACAGACATCATGGGAAAGGATGTGCAGTCTTCGGTAGAATCAGGCATAATTTCAGGCATAATATTTGAAATAGAGGGATATTTGGGACAATTTCCCGACAATATTGCGGTTTTCACGGGGGGTGATGCAATTTATTTTGCAAAAAGAATGAAAAACTCCATCTTTGTAGTTTGTAACCTTGTTTTAATGGGGCTGGCTTTAATAGCTGAAGATTATGTCGAAAAAGATTTATAGGATAATTTCATTCTGTATATGCCTCTGGTGTGGAGTTGTGGCGCACGGTCAGAACAATAATGGTGCATACGGTTCATTTTCACCGTATTCCATTTACGGAATAGGAAATATTTCTAAAGAGGGTACCGCCTACAACAAGAGTATGGGAGGCGTCGGGATTGCCACCAGAAACAAGAGGTTCATCAACATATTGAATCCAGCTTCACTGACTGCAAGGGATTCTCTTTCGTTCATGGCTGACTTCGGGCTCTCTGAAAACAACACCATCTACAGGCAGAATCTGGACGGTGCCAGGCTCAGGTCGGGAAACAACACATTCAACATCTATGACTTTGTGATAAGTTTCCCGATATACAGGTCTTCAGCCTTTATGGTAGGAATAACCCCTTTCAGTGATGTCGGATACGATTTTTCTTCCGTAGTGACGGACCAGGACATAATCGGGAACACCGGCAACATCACCTACAGCAACTACGGTGAAGGCAGTATATACCAGCTGTTTGCCGGCGGAGGAGTGACATTCTGGAGAAGGTTTTCGGTGGGAGCCCAGCTGATCTATTATTTCGGCTCGCTGGACAAGGTGTACAACATGAACTATTCCGATGATTCGTTCAGGTCAGTGAACAACGGATACAACCTGCTTCTGAGGGGCGTGACCGGTAAATTCGGCGTGCAGTACGAACAGCCTCTCGGAAATGAGCTTTCTTTGACATTTGGGGCCACATACCGGCTAAAGACCAATATAAAGGGACAGGTTACCGACTACAGTTATGCCAATACGACTGAAACTACGGATACCTTGAGAAACAATGTTGACACATTGGGGCGTGCAGACGGGATAAAGTTCGGAGATGAACTTGGAGTCGGAGTATCCTTGAGAGGCGGTGACAGGTGGAGCGTGGAGGTCAACTGGCTCATGTCCGACTGGAGGAGCGCGATGGATTCCCGTGAGGGATTTGCGGCTGTGGGAAGTTCGGCATTCACTTCCACTGTGTCACATTCGGTCAGAGCAGGCTTTGAGATAGTGCCGAACAGGAATGACATCAGATATTACCTGAAGAGGTGTGCCTACAGGGCGGGCGTGTATTATGACACATCATATTACCTCTTTGACGGAAACAGGGTGAATTCTTTCGGTCTGACATTCGGAGTGACATTGCCTGTATTCAGGTGGTACAATGGAATAACAGTGGGTGTGGACCTCGGCCAGAGGGGCAGTCTGAGAGGTGGAATGGTGCGTGAAAGGTATGCGTCATTTGTGGTGGGCTTCAATATTCATGACCTGTGGTTCCAGAAACCGAGATATAATTAGGATATTAAAACTGATAAATTATGAAGAAATTGATTTTTTCTCTGCTCGCCGTGCTGATGATCGGCAGCACATCTGTCTTCGCTCAGGGCAAGTACGGACCTGACAGTGCAGAATGTATAAAATATCTCTCCTATTACAAGGAGTATTTCAAGCAGAAGAGTTATGATTCTGCTATTCCGAACTGGAGAAAGGCTTATTCCCTCTGTCCTCCTACCGCCAACCAGACAATGCTCATTGACGGTACAACTCTCATGAGGTATCTCATCAGCAAGAATTCCAAGAATGTTGTGTATAAGGACGGGCTTGTCGACACTCTTATGACTCTTCATGATACGCGTGCCCAATATTATCCAAAATATAAGGTAACGGCTCTGAACAACAAGGGTCTAGATATGATCAACTATATCAAGGATGATCCGAAGGCGCTTTATGACGGTTTCAATGAAATAATAGAGGCCAACCAGTCCAATACCAAGCCGAGCATCCTCCTTTTCAATGTCCAGACGGCAATAGATCTCTATCAGAGCGGTGCAATTGATGCAGAGACTGTCATCAATGACTATGAGACGGCTCTTGAGCTGATATCCAAGATCACTCCTAAGAATGACATGGAAAAGCAGCAGAATGAAAAGGTCAAGACTGACATAGAGAGTCTTTTCATAGCCAGCAAGATAGCCAGCTGCGACAATCTCATCGCGCTTTTCACTCCGAGGTTCGAGGCGAATCCGAACGATCTTGAGACAGTGAGCAGCATAGTGATGATGATGGGCTCAACTGAAGGCTGTACAGATAATGAGCTGTTCCTCAATGCAGCCACAAAGATGCATGAACTTGATCCTTCATACAATTCAGCATACTTCCTCTACCGTCTCTACAATTCAAGGAATGATATGGACAATGCCATCAAGTATATGGAGGAGGCCATTGCTTATCCTGAATCCGACAGCAAGCAGGATGCTGAATACTACTACGAGCTTGCAACTTCATGCTTCAAGTCAGGACTCAATTCGAAGGCATTTGATTCAGCCCTCAAGGCCATCGAATGTGATTCATCTTATGCCGGAAAATCCTACTTCCTCATCGGAACCATCTGGGGTTCACAGGTATGTACAGGAAATGAGATTGAGACCAGGGCTCCGTACTGGGTAGCTGTAGACTATCTCGTGAAGGCAAGGAACGCTGACCCTACCCTCGCAGAGGAGGCCAACAAGCTCATCAGCCAGTACAGCACATACTTCCCTCAGACTGCTGAGGCGTTCATGTACAACATCACTGACGGTGATTCCTATACTGTATCATGCGGCGGCATGAGGGCTCTTACCACAGTGAGGACACAGGAATAATGTCTTGGTGAAAATTCCATACATATTGAGAACGGCAGCAACCGCAACAGCGGTTGCTTTCGTTGTTTATTCGTGCAAGAGCAACCTCGGCGTCGCTGATTCGCTGAACCTTGACGAGGCCCCGGTCCAGACGGTGGACAAGATGTTCGTCGTACAGAGTGAAAACGGCAAGCTCCAGATGAGGATGGAGGCCGATGTGATGGAGAGGTATGACAAGGACACGGTGTCCTACGAACTTTTTCCTGAAGGTTTTGCCGTCTACGGTTATGATGAGGAAGGGCTGCTCGAAACTGAGATAACTTCTGACAATGCAAGGCATGTGAAGTTCAAGGACGGAAGGGAGAAATGGGAGGCATTCGGCAATGTGGTGGTGAAGAATATAATCAACAAGGAAGTCATGGAGACTGACACCCTGTATTGGGACAGGAAGAATGAAAAGATTTATACAGACTGTTATGTCAGGATGCATTCTCCCGACGGATTCATACAAGGGTACGGGATGGAATCGGATGAAAGGGCAAGAAATTCAGTCATTCTCAAGCCTTTCGACAATTATGCCTTTGTGGTGCAGGATACCACGAAAGTTGAAGTGGATTCTGTCAATTTTATAGGTCCTCTTATAAAAAAATAGTGATGATTTGCAGGAAAATTATTATCTTCGCAGCCCATATTTGTTCAGTAAATAATTAAAAATTACATAAAAAGATGGCGGTTCTTGAAAAAATTCGCGTAAAGCTGGGTGTGTTCATAACCATTGTCATAGCATTGGCATTGCTCTCATTCATCATTGACCCAACCACACTCGAAGCTGTATCCAATTCGATGTCATCCAAGTATGATGTGGGTGAAATCAACGGAAAACGTATTTCATATCAGGATTTTGAAAGTGAGGTGGAGAATTTCACCACTCTCAGCGAGATAACCTCCGGGACTTCCGCCCGCAACGAGCAGCAGATGGAAGCCATAAGGAATGCCGCATGGCAGTCCATGCTGGACAGGTATCTTTTCATCAGGAATGCAAAGAATGCCGGCATTGCTGTGGGAGAAGCTGAAATGCTTGCCCTGACCACGGGTGACATGGTGTCCCCTGTCATTGCACAGGATCCGAATTTCCTTGACGAGAGCGGAAGCTTCTCAAAGGACAGGCTTGTGGAGCTTGTGCAGAACATACAGAACGACCCGTCAGGAAACATCAAGATGTATTGGGATTATCTCCAGAACACCGTGTATACGCAGCAGTATTATGCAAAATACGGTTCTCTCTTCACTCATGGCAACTTCACCAACCCTCTGATGCTTGCCAAGGAGATAGAGGAGAACAACAATACCACTGACGTTGAATTCGTCATGGTACCTTACGGTTTTGCCACAGATTCGACCATCGTGGTTTCTGACAAGGAGATAAAGGCCTATTACGATGCCCACAAGGAGATGTACAGGCAGCAGGCAAGCCGCGACATCGAATATGTGGTCTTCGAAGTGGTTCCTTCAGATGAGGATATAGCCGCAACGAATGAGGAGGTGATGAAGGTTTATGACGAGTTTGCCTCCACTGGAAAGGCTGACATGAAGAGTTTCCTTCTCAGGAATTCAGACAGGCCTTATTCAGAGTATTACTACAGGACAGGTGAGCTCAATACTGTCTCTTCAGATGTCAATGACTTCGTGTTCAATGACGGTAAGGGCACTTCGAAGGTATTCACCAAGGACAACACATTCTATGTTGCCAAGGTGATGGAAACCAGAATGGTTCCTGATTCCGTGTTCGTTAAGCACATCCTTCTCCAGGGCGACCAGGAGGCATTGGCAGACAGTCTTGTGAATGTGCTCAAGAGCGGACGCGAGTCCTTCGCCAATGTAGCTTCCCTCTATTCTGCCGACCAGAATCCGAATGTGGCTGAAAGGGGAGACATAGGCTGGATGACCCAGACATACATGATACCGGGAATGGAGGCTGTGATGACTGCCCCTCTCAACGACATATTCGTGATTGACACCCAGTACGGGAAACATATCGTGAAGGTTACCGACAGGACCGAGCCTCTGCTCAAGAAGCAGGTTGCCATCCTTGAAAGGACAGCGCTTGCAAGCAAGGAGACTTTCAACAAATATTACTCCCAGGCCAACAACATAGCTGCCAAGTCGGCCGGAAAATACGAGAATTTCAAGAAGGCAGTCGAAGAGGAAGGGCTTTATGCACATCCTGTCAACAGGATGCTTGAAAGCTCCGACAGGCTCGGTGCGATAGACGGGACCAAGCCGGTTACAAGATGGGCATTCGAGGCCAAGAAAGGCAAGGTTTCAGACATCATTACCGTCAACAACAACTACTTCTTCGTAGCCGCCCTCAAAGACATCCACAAGGAAGGCTATTCCACAGTGCAGGAAGTTGCTTCCGGCATCAGGAACATCCTCTACAGGGAAAAGCTCGGTGAGAAGCGTGCTGCTGAAATAGCTGCAAAGATCAACGGGCTCAATGACCTCCAGACCATAGCCGATACCCTCGGCACCACTGTAAGCACCAAGGAGAACATCACCTTTGCCTCACTCACTTCACAGGGTCTTGACCCTAAGTTCATAGGTGCCGTATCAGTGGCTGAGCCGGACAAGATTTCAGGTCCTCTCGCAGGCAATATCGGAGTCTATGTCTACAAGGTTACAGGTCATGACACAGGTTCATTCTTCACCGAAGATGATGCCAAGGCACGCGACTCACAGATGTCGCAGTACAGCCTTCAGATGCTCCTTCCTGTCATGATGCAGGATGTGGATGTGAAGGACAACAGGGCACGTTTCTATTAGGATTCAAGATACTCCATCATACGAGAAAAGCCGGGAATTTCCCGGCTTTTTTTTATGTTTTCAAGTGTCGTTCCGGCCGCTGGGTTTCGCCCTGTGCGGAAGAACTATACATTGAAGAGGAAGTGCATTATGTCGCCGTCCTGGACAACATAATCCTTGCCTTCGATTCCGAGCTTTCCTGCGGCTCTGCAGGCGGCTTCTGACTTCAGTTCAACGAAATCATCGTATTTGATGACTTCGGCGCGGATGAAGCCTTTTTCGAAGTCGGAATGGATGACACCGGCGGCTTTAGGCGCCTTGTCGCCCTTGTTGATGGTCCAGGCACGGCATTCATCTGCTCCTGCGGTGAAGAATGTCTGCAGATTGAGGAGGTCGTAAGCTTTCTGTATCAGCCTTACAACCCCGGATTCTTCCAGTCCCATTTCTTCAAGGAACATCTGCCTTTCCTCGTATGTTTCAAGTTCCGCTATGTCGGATTCTATCTTGGCCGCTATCACGAGGATTTCGGCGTTTTCATCCTTTACCGCTTCACGGACTTGCTCTACATATCCGTTGCCTGATGCAGCTGCTGATTCATCCACATTGCAGACATACATCACCGGCTTGTTGGTGAGCAGGAAAAGGTCTTTGGCGAGCTGTTCTTCCTCCTGGTTTTCAAGGGCCACGGTGCGGCATGACTTGCCGGCGAGAAGGGCTTCCTTGTAGCGCAGAAGGAGTTCGTGGAGTTTCTTGGCGCTTTTGTCACCTCCGGCCTGTGCCTGTTTCTGGACCTTGGCAAGACGGTTTTCCACTGTTTCCAGATCTTTCATCTGGAGCTCCATGTCAATGACTTCCTTGTCCCTTACAGGGTCCACGCTTCCGTCCACATGGACAATGTTCGGGTCATCGAAGCATCTGAGGACATGCAGGATGGCGTCCGTTTCGCGGATGTTGGCCAGGAACTGGTTGCCTAGACCTTCACCCTTGCTGGCACCTTTTACAAGGCCTGCTATGTCAACTATTTCCACTGTGGCAGGCACTACTCTTTTCGGATTGCACAGTTTTTCAAGCACCTCAAGTCTCTTGTCCGGAACTATCGTGGAGCCGATGTTCGGTTCGATGGTGCAGAAAGGGAAGTTTGCGCTCTGGGCCTTGCCTGAGCTTATGCAGTTGAAAAGTGTTGACTTGCCCACATTAGGGAGTCCTACTATTCCGCATTTCAATGACATGATGTAATCTTTTAAAATTTGAAAAGTGACCGGTATCTTGCCGGTCTTGAACCGGTTGGCAAAGGTAAGGGATTCTTTTCAGAAATTGCCACATTTCTGATGGTTTCACCACATTTTTCTCTTTTTGACTGTATTTTCTCTTTTATGTCCGCATATTGGCAATGTCATACTCCCTTGCGTGTCGCAGGTTCCTCCGCTCCGGGGCTCCGCCCTATGGTCGGGATGATGACAAGTGGGAATTTTTACGGATAGTCACTTTTCAAGATTATACAGATGGTCAATAAGATGTTGTTTGTTAAATGTTTGTGTCTGTTGTTGGCAGTTTCTGCAAATGCAGCCGGCGTGGAAAAATCTGAAGACCGGAGAGGTGAGCCTCTGCTTGTCATGTTCTGGAATCTGGAGAATTTCTTTGACTGGAAAGACGGAAGCGGCAGCGGGTCGGACAGGGAGTTTTCATCTTTCGGCGAGAGGCATTGGACCAAGTCGAGGTTCTATACGAAATGCAATGTCATAGCCAAGACCTTTCTGTGGATGGAAGATGAATATGGCAGGATTCCGGATGTGGCGGGGTTTGCGGAGGTGGAGAACATGTTTGTGCTGAATGCGCTGCTGAACTCCACTGCATTGCGTAAATATGACTATGAAGCCGTGCATTATGATTCTCCGGATCCAAGAGGGATAGATGTGGCTCTCATATACCGTAGGTCCGTCTTCATGAAATCGGTTTCAAGGCCGGTGAGGGTGCCTTCAAGGCATGGAAGCGGGCAGGGGAGTGATTCATATCCGGATTTCCGGACACGGGACATACTTTATGTGGCTTTGCAGCGTGTGCAGGGGAGTGACAGCGGCAAGATTATGCATTTCCTTGTAAATCATCATCCATCCAAATACGGCGGAACTGAGGTGTCCGCACCGAAAAGAATGGCGGCAATGGAAACCATGGTTTCGGTGTGCGATTCCGTCGGTCTTGCCGACATTGTCTGCATGGGGGATTTCAATGACACTCCTGACAGTCCTCTGTTTGACTTTTCCGGCAGAAGCCTTGTCAACAAGGCGGACAGCCTCTACAGAAAAGGGGAGGGGACAATCAGATACAGGGGAAAGAGGGACTTGATAGACATGTTCATCGTTTCTTCCGGTATTGCCGGAAAGTCGGTGATGGAGATATGCATGGTGCCTTTTCTGACGGTGTGGGACAATGCCTATCCGGGGGAGAAGCCCTTCAGGACATATTCCGGGCCAAGGTATATCGGGGGAGTGAGTGACCATTGCCCTATATTGCTGAGAATATTTCCTGATGCACCGGAATGAGCGGGACAAAAGCATTTATTTGTTTTATCCGTGGATATTGGTATCTTTGAAAGATGAATCCGCATAATTGTAAATTAACTATAATAAACCAAAAAAGATGAAATCAAGAATATCTGAGAAATTCAAGACTCTCTTCGGCAAGGACGGAGATTTTTTTGCTTCTGCCGGAAGAATCAATCTCATCGGTGAGCATACCGACTATAATGGAGGTTATGTATTCCCGGGAGCCATTGACAAGGGGATGATTGCTGAAATCGAGCTGAACGGCACGAACAGGGTGTGCGCATACGCCCTTGACCTCGATGAATATGTGGAATTCGGACTTGAAGAGGAGGATATTCCTTCACAGAGCTGGGCAAGGTATATCTTCGGAGTTTGCCGTGAAATCATCAAGAGGGGAGGGAAAATAGGGGGATTCAATACCGTATTTGCGGGCGATGTCCCTCTCGGGGCCGGAATGTCCTCATCTGCCGCTCTGGAGAGCACTTTTGCATTTGCATTGAATTATCTTTTCAATCTCGGAATAGACAAGTTTGAACTTGCAAGGATAGGCCAGTCTACTGAGCACAACTATTGTGGTGTGAAATGCGGCATCATGGATCAGTTTGCATCCGTATTCGGAAAGAAGGGCAACCTTATGAGGCTCGACTGCAAAACAATGGAATACAAGTACTATCCGTTTGACCCTAAGGGATACAAGCTCGTCCTTCTTGATTCAGTGGTGAAACATGAGCTTGCCTCGTCTGCATACAACAAGAGGCGCGAGTCCTGCGAGCATGTCGCTTCTGTCATCAGAAAGAATCATCCTGAAGTGGAGTTTCTCAGGGATGCCAAGAAAGAGTGGCTGGACGAGGTGAAGGCTGAGGTTTCAGAGGAAGACTACATGAGGGCAGAATATGTGATTGAGGAGGTGCAGAGGGTGCTTGACGTGTGCGATGCCCTTGAACGCGGGGATTATGAGACTGTGGGACAGAAGATGTATGAAACACATCACGGAATGAGCAAGCTCTACGAGGTAAGCTGCGAGGAGCTTGACTTCCTGAATGACATCGCAAAGGAATGCGGTGTGACAGGCTCCCGTGTGATGGGGGGCGGCTTCGGAGGCTGTACCATCAACCTTGTCAAGGATGAGCTGTATGACAATTTCATAGCAAAGGCAAAGGCCGCCTTCAAGGAGAAGTTCGGCCATGAACCTAAAGTCTATGATGTCGTAATCAGTGACGGTGCAAGGAAACTTGAATAAGCTTGCCGCAGGCGAAAAAACGAGCTCGGAAATTATATGTTTCCGGGTTCATTTTTTGTTTCAAGAAGAACAGTGATGTCAGAAATCCAAGCCTATCTGAAGAAAGACTGTACCCAGACGGCGTCGATTTTTTCAAATCCGTCGCCTGGTTTTATATTCGGGTTTCTCTGCATGATTCCGGTGCAGTCTTCATAGACATTGTAGCCTATGCTGACCTGCTCCATTTTCCCGTCATACGGGTACATGAAGGTTATCATCCGCCCTCCGTCCTCTCCTGTGAGGGCATAGAAATGGAACGGAGCGTTCATGATTTCCGCAGCCTTTTCCCTGTTTTTTGAGGCCATTTCCATCTTTGTGACATATTTGCATATTTCCAGGACGGCGTCATCAAGTCCTGCGTCAAATGTAATCACCTTTTCCATCAGTGACCCCGTGTCTTCCACCAGTCTGAGCGTATAATGGCCTATGGCCTTGGCATGCAGGGTTATCGAGTGCATCTGCGCTTCTGATATTTCCGAACCGGATGGAAGCAGCCATATCATTATCTTTTTGTCAGGGTCGTGGTAGAGGGTTTCGTACCGTGAAAGGTTGGCCTGGCCGCATGAGGAGCATTTCCAGAGGAACAGCGACCCGTCCCTGACCTTTTCCTTCAATTCAGGGTTTTCAGCCGTGTTTATGCTTCTGTATATCGTGATTTCATTTTTTGTACCGCATTTGCTGCATGCGGCATCTGCTTTTCTTATGATGGACATACCTGCTGTATTTTTTTTGAGGTCCAAATATAGGAAACAGTTTTCAAATAATTAAATTTGCATAAATTACTTCCGCATAATTATTTATTTTTCATTTTGATGGCTTATGACTTCCATGAAAGACTATGACTGCGCCCGCGAAGGGAACGGGCTGCGTTATCCCGGATTTTCAATTGTCCTGATGCAGATGTTTTCTCTCGGGAGATTCAAGGAATTTGATGAAGAAAAGGCAGGTGCCACAGGACTTGTGTCCTATGCTGTCAAGAAAAGCATCGACCATCTCATCTTCGTGATGGACAGTAAGGACAGGGAGAATATCAGAAGGTACAGGCTTGAAGGATTTGACTTTTCCCTGGTGCTTGACGAGCCTTACAGGGTGGAGATGAAGGGGCATGTGTTTGTAGAGATGCTGATACTTTTCGGATATACGGTGTCCCTGACATACAGGTTCGTATTTGACGGGAATCTTTGCAACCTTTCCGCGCCTGCTTCCACTGACCATATAATAGCCCTTCTTTCCGCGCATCTGAGCGCAGAACATTGGAGCCGTAATGAAGGGGAGGAGGAGACCAATATCAACCTTGAAATAAAGGATTTCAGGATTACCGGACTGAAGATAGGTTCTTCCGGAAATGCACTCAGGGAAGGGGAGGAAAGCAATCTGCTGCTGAAGGGCTGCAGCAGGGTGTTCGATGACCTTACTGTGAGATATAAGAGATTCATACAGAAATGCTGTACCTCGTACAGGGCAAGCGTGTCAAAGGAGGACAGGTATGCAGATGAGAGGTCTTCCAGATGCCAGGAGCAGAATTCCTATAAGGATTTCCATTATGCGATGGTGGACATCTGGGAGAATGTCAGCCATCCGGACGGTGGCGGAGGCGACCTTTTTGCCGATGACAGGGATGACAGGATGTCTGAAGCCGAGATTGTTGACCATATCAGAGAGTGCCACAAGGAAGAACTGATCGGAATGATGACGCTTTATCCTGAAGAATGGCCTTACCGCGACAGGGAGGCATACGACGAGGTTTGCGGCGGTAACATAGCCATAGACACTGATGATCTTGTGCTGGTCAATTCCAATGTCTGCGTAGTCATCGGGACATACGGCAGGCGTGGGGCAGGCTCGCCGGTGGACTGGGAGCAGCATCTTGAAGAGAGGGCGGACTATCATGTGTCGTGGCCTGAATATCTTTGCATACTGGAAATGGTCCTTGCGAAGAAATACATCATTGATTATGCAAGTGACCAGCTTGTGGATGCCACTCTGAACACCGGACACATGTCATCTTCAGAACTCATAGCCCGCAATGCCGAGCTGAGCATGAGGCTTTCGAGGATGGTCCTGCAGCTCAATGTGGTGAAGTATTCGAAATTCATGTCCCATAAGGTGATGTTCGACAGGACCACCAGGCGGCTTGACATAGAGAATGACCAGAAGCGGCTCATCAAGCTGATGGAAATGGTGGACAACAGTCTCCATAACATAAGCGACTATAAATCCGTAAGGTCCGATTTCGTGCTGAACTTCATCCTTGCCATAATTTCGGTGGTGTCCACATTTGAGATACTGTTCCAGGATGTCAACCTGCCGTTTGTGGAATATATAGGGCTTACATCAAGCAAGACTGCCGCCATACTCGTGTGGTTTGTTGCAGCTCTGGCCTGTTTCGGGCTTCTTCTTCTTCTGTTCAACACTACGAGGAACATATATGAAAGGGCAAGAAAATTTTTTGAGAAATGATGGAAATCAGATTTGCATTGCGTGATGATCTTTCTGTGCTGAAAGACATTTTCTGGGCACACATAAATGCCCATAATGAATATATTTCACATGGAGAGCTGCAGATGGGGGTCGCCGAGGCTGATGTTTCCGGCGGCACTTTGAAGACACGGCCTGCCGGAAATGGGGAGGAAATGTGGATGAAGTACATAAATGCGAAATTCGATTCTCCGGACGCGGTCATTATGGTGGCTGAGGAGGATGGTTTTATAACAGGTTTCTGCGTGGCTGAAATCACCGATGACGGTGCAGACCCTTTCGGGGTGCTATGCGACCTCCTTGTAAACGGGCAGTACAGAGGGAGAGGCATAGGAGGAGAACTTCTTCAGAAGACTCTGGGATGGCTGAAAGGCAGGGGAATATCAGATGTGTACCTTGAATCAGGCAAAAACAACGGAGGGGCGCATGAATTTTTCCGCAGGAGGGGCTTTGTGCATATTTCAGATGTGTTCAGGCTCGTGTGAACTTTTGTGTTTTTCTGTCTGCCATATCTGTGAAGGCTGAGGCAAATTTGGAGTTATTATAAATTGCAATTATCTTTGCGGCCTTTGACAAACTGCTGCAAAAATGAAAAAATGGATCAGACAATTCGCATCTGAGGACTGGATCATAGTCTTTGCAGGTGCAATAATACTGGCTCTGGCCATAGCTTTTCCTGCTGCCATGCCGGAAATGCCCAAGACTCTGAATACTGCCCAGGACTGGATTTCAGCACTGTACATGTTCCTTTTCGTGCTGGTCCTCACATATATCACTTCGGCGGCATTGAAAAGGCCTCTCAAGGGAATATTCCCGTCGCTTCTTGCGATATTCGTCCTGACGCTCGGAGCCCAGCTGATAGCTTCGATACCGGCAGTAAAGAAACTCGGCTTCGAACCTGTGTTTTTTGCCGTTATACTCGGGCTTATAGTCAGCAATGTGTTCAGGGTGCCGAAATGGATGAAACCTGCCATACAGAGCGAATTTTACATCAAGATAGGCATCATCTGCCTCGGTTCAACGATTCTTTTCAAGGAGGTGCTTGAATCCGGGGCATTCGGGCTTGCACAGTCCCTGATAGTGGTATTCTCGGTATGGTATTTTGCATTCTGGGTGGGGAAGAAGATGAATGTGGACCCGGAAATGAGGACGATGCTTTCTTCAGCCGTGTCCATCTGCGGAGTGTCTGCCGCCATCGCCACCTGCGGTGTCATCAAGGGGGATAACAAGAAGCTCTCGTATGTGATTTCACTTGTGCTCATAATAGCCATTCCGATGATGTATCTCCTGCCGTGGCTTGCCAATCTCATGGGGCTCAGCGAGGAAGTTGCAGGGGCATGGCTCGGCGGAACGATTGACACGACCGGGGCTGTGGCTGCCTCAGGCACGCTGATAGGCGAGACTGCGGCAAAGACTGCCGTGATTGTGAAGTCATCGCAGAATGTCCTGCTCGGCGTGGCTGCCTTCGTCATTTCCCTTCTCTGGTCATACAGGGGGACCAATCATGCGGAAAGGCCTACTGTCGGGGTCATTTGGGACAGGTTTCCGAAGTTTGTGGTGGGCTTCATTCTTGCCTCGCTCGTGTTCAGCTTCTGCATGGACGAGACCACTGCAAAGACAGCCGGAGCCGTCACCAAAGGCTTCCAGAACACACTTTTCAGCATTGCCTTTGTCTGCATAGGTCTTGAGACCCGTTTCAAGGAAATATTCAGCAAGGAGAACAGGAAACCGCTCTACACATTCCTGATTGCGCAGACTTTCAATATCGCGGTCACCCTGGTGGTGGCCTGGATAATGTTCGGTGTCATAAAGCCGCTCTTTTAATTACGGCAGACTGAAACTGAATACAGGGCCGACATAGTGGCGGTTCATCGGGATGCCCTGGCTCAGGAAGCTGTTCCAGGAAGGGCCTCCGTTGTAGGACCATGTGACTCCTATGCTGACTGGGGCTCCTATCCAGAAGAAACATCCGAATTCAATCTGAAGCGAGGCTCCGACTGAATAGAGCCCGCCTCCGTTGAAGAATGTCCAGTCGAAGTGAGGCGTGAGCAATGCCCGTTTTCCGTAGAATATTGAACCTATGCTGAAGTCTCCGAGATAAATGGGGATGGCGTAGTCTGCAGTGACCTTAGCAGTCTGTCTGTAGCGTAATATCATGTTGCTCAGGTCGCCGAGATTTGAAAGTCCTCTGGGCAATGTGTTCAAGGCTCCCGTATCAAATACCGAGTCGCCTTTCAGCTGTCCCTGCCATGTTCCTGTCAGCCTCAGTCCCTGATTCTGTGTGATTCCCGGAAGATATCCGTAAAGATACAGGTATCCGACAGGGGAGAACCATCCTGCAAGTCCGGGATTGAATGACACTCCTGTTTCCATGCCGATACCCCAGTCCGGATATATTTCTGAATGCGCTGTCGTGCGCATGGTGTACATGCGCAATGAGGCGCTGAGGCTCTGTCTGAGCAGCTTTTTACCTGCTTCCACATTGTTGAATGCCGGAGTTGCGATATTCGGGTTGTTTTCGTCCCGCACAAGGTCATAGTTGCATATTCCGGTGTGATACCTGTCATTGGAAAGTGTATATGACACCCGTGGAATGATTCCTCTGGACCATCCTCCCGAAGAAAAGTTGAACGGGATGTATGCTGACAGGTTTCCCTGCACATAAGGCTTGCCGGAGCCTGCCCCGGTCATCGACATCATGTATGGGGAGCCGTCGAGGATGTATCTGTTGAAATTATAGTCCCTTGAAGCCCTGTCATTGAAGTCCACTGAGGCCTCTATCACCGGATAAAGTCCGGTATAGGTGAATTTTGCATGGCCTGAATGCCGCCATGCCTCAGTATTGTAAGGATCCTGATGTGCAGAATATCCTATCTGTCCTGTCATTGTCCCAAGGTTGTTCTGGAAGACGGCCGCTGCTCCGAGTGATGCCAGGTCATAGTAGTTGTCATAACTCATTTCCATTATGTTGTCCACGTTGAAGTAGACAGGCGCCCATGAATGGATGTTGAAAAGATGGGGGAATTTTCTGTATCTCTCCGGTTCTGAAAATTCGACGGTGACGCTGCGTGTGCTGTCATTTTCTGAAAGTTCCCGTTCCTGGCGTGACAGTTCGTCGGCTATCCTGTATCTGTGGATATCGCTGGAGGCGGCCTTCCTGTCTGCAAGTTCGGATGACGGGGTGCATTTGAGCAGTTTGCCGCCGTCTGTGCTTGCGGCATAATATAGCATTTTGCCGTCTTCGCTGAAACAGAAATCAGTGGCCCCATACTCCGTGGAAGTGAGCTGTGTCAGCCTTGCGCTTTCTGCGGAAAAGCAGTAGAGTTCATTTACGCCGTTCCTGTCCGATGTGAACAGTATGTCTTTTCCCCTGGCCTGGAGTCTGCGGATTTTTACCGGCTGAGGGGCGAGAAGGGTGTTCCATATGGTTTTTAAGGCTTTGTCGGCCTGTATTTCCCTGCTTTCTTCCGACTGATGGTTCATCTCGGGAATGACGATGCTGTAGAGTCCGTATCCATTTGCGGAAATGCCGGCAATGAACATCCTGTTGCCGAGCCAAAGGGCTTCAGTGACCTGGAGCGAGTCTGGTGCGTCAATGTATGCCGTCCGCCTGCCTGTACTGATGTCGAGGATTTCGATGCCGGAGCCGCCCGTCACGGGATATTCCACTGTGACAAGGTATTCCCCGGAAGGGGAAGTTGTCGGACAGAACCGTTTACCACCTTTTGTGAAAGACCGTTTTCTGCCTTTTTCAATGTCATAATACCTTATTATGGAATTCACCTGCTGGCTCCATCTTTCGTCATAGATGTTTTCACTCCACCAGATGCGTGATGAGCCAGGTGTGTGGAATAGCGGGCTGGAAGCATTTCCGAAGGCGGTCAGGACCTTTTCCTTTCCGGTGCTGTCGGTAACTATCAGTGCCTTGCTCTTGCCGAGGCTTGACTTCAGGGCATAGATTTTCCCGCCTGCGCAGATGATGTCTGAATATTCGGTATATCTGCGAACGGTGTCCGATATCTGTATGGAAGGCATGAAAGGTGCCCGGGCTTCCTTTTCTTCTGACCAGATGTCATGGTACATCCTCATGGTATCGTCAAAGGTCTTTCTGAACCCTTTTCCTGTGAGTTTGCGGCTTACTGTGCGGTATGAAATTACATCGTATGGCCTTTTGGAGAAGTATTGGAGATATGTGCCTGTGATGTCCGCTTTTCCGGTCCTGTATCTTATTCCGCTCAGGGCCATGTAGCCGAGCGCATAATGGTCCGGGGTGTAGTACCTGTAGGAGCCGTATCTCCAGCGGTTCCAGTTCCTGAAGTCACCGTTGCCGAAGGCTGCCATGTAATAGTTGAGGAAATCTCCGGACCTCCCCCTTCCGGCTGATGTCAGTGCCGTTTCAGCCACCACGGCATCCCCTTCCAGCATCCATCTTCCAGGATATATCCCGGACACTGCTCCGGTGAACATTTCTCCGAAAATCCAGTTGAACGGCTTGAACGCATAGCTCATTCCGAACTGCATTTGGGCCACATGCCGTGATTCATGTATCGCAAGCATGGTTTCCCATGCCATTGCCTCCGCCTTGTAGCCTTCCGGCGATGTGAACAGGTCCATCCTTTTCGGAGCCCATGCCACGGAACCGTTTGACTGGGCATTGTAGGCATGCAATATCACCGGCATCTTCCTTCTGGTCATTTCTCCGGGCGCATATCCGGCGCTCCTTGACACAGGTATCCTGTATTTTTCAAGCAGCCCTCCGTAGACCCTTGCGAGCGAGTCCAGTCCGGAAGGGTAGATTATCTTGAATTCGGGAGTTTCGATACTGTACCATTTAAGCCGTCCGGGGTCATCCCCGACAGTGTAGAATTGGGCTTTCGCCAATGCCGGGGAGCACAGGAAAACAATGAATGCCAACAGTCTGAAATATTTCATGAAAAATAGGGGTTCTGTCCGTTTTATATGATCCGGCGCACCGGAATGCAAAAATAATGACAAAACGGCAATAAATCATGCCAAATGGGCCAAAGCAATGATTTTTGTCTATAAAAATGCCGATTATCCGAAAAAAATGCTTCTTAGCATCATTTTTATGGATATTTTTGTGATAAATGACTGTATATGAAAAATATTATAAATGTCTTGCTGATATTGCCGGCTGTATTGCCGGTTCTGTGCTCATGTGGAGGCCGGTCGCAGGATGCGGTTTCCGCTCCGCGGCAGTTTCCGTCAGCAACGGTTCCCGGTGTCATCACAGACAGGGCCGAAGCGGCGGAATATATGGCGGAACATTTCTGGGATGAATTCACTGACACATCCTCAGTGTTTGCCTGTGATTCTGCCCTTGTCAACGGGGTGCGGCAAGGCGACCTTGAACAGGCTTTCTCCGACTATGCGGGGATTCTTGAAATGGTGGATCTGAAGCAGGCGGAAGCATCAGTGAAAAGACTGTACGAAAGAATTGAATCCTTTGAAAGGCGGGACACTTCCACCAATGTATTCGAGGCTGTTGCCGCCCTGGCCGAAAGATATCTGTATGACCCCAATTCCCCGTTGCGGAACGAGGATTTCTATCTGCCTTTGGCGGAGGGACTGTCGGAATACGAAGGCTTTTCAGAGGCTGAGAGGGCATCATATGCCTATACCGCCCGGATGTGTTCCCTGAACAGGACCGGTCAAAAGGCCGCCGACTTTGAGTTTTCCGACAAGAACGGCAATCTCCGTTCCCTCTATGGCATCGAGGCCGAATGTACCCTCCTTTTCTTCTCCAATCCCGGCTGTGAAGCCTGCAAGAGCATTATCATGACTCTCGAATCCGACCCTGCAGTGGACAGGCTCATTTCAAAGAGGAAGCTCGCCGTAGTCAACATCTATATCGACGAGGACATTGCCTCCTGGTATTCATACATGCCCATATACCCCGACAACTGGTACAACGGCTACGACCCCAACCTCATCATCCGCACCGACCTC
The DNA here is from genome assembly GCA_944323825.1 of uncultured Bacteroidales bacterium. Taxonomy (GTDB): domain Bacteria; phylum Bacteroidota; class Bacteroidia; order Bacteroidales; family UBA932; genus Cryptobacteroides. Next base: position 4,282 of record CALUTY010000007.1, on the reverse strand, counting down.
CTCTATAATGTCCGTGCCATCCCTTCCCTCTATCTCCTTGACCGCGACAAGCGTGTCATCATGAAGGACGCCCCCGAACCCCGAGTTCTCTCCTATATCGCTTCCCTTGCTGCGGAATGACCTTTATCATGGCTATGCAGAAAGATTTGGTGAGGATGAATTTTGTCTATATCTTTAAAGTTTGTTTGAATGGTATGAAAGGAGCTGTAAAAATAATAGTTCTGACTGCCGCCATTGTGCTTTTGGGCGGCTGCGGCGCATTGTATGGCACAAAATATACCAATGACAAGATATCGTTGGGGGATTCCCGCAAGTCAGTGGAGAACAAGTTCGGGCGTCCGTATTCATCGGATCTGATGTCAGAGGACGGCAAGGAGCTGGAAGTGCTGTGCTATAAGGAATTGATGCCGTATGGATATATGTTGAATACATATTTCTATTTTTCAGACGGGAGGCTTGTCAAGAAGATACAGGTTGATGAGAAGCCATCCACGGTGGTTGTTGAAGACAAATGTGATCATAAATAGTCAAAGCCATGAATATAGAAAAGGAACTTTGGGGCAAGACTTCAGACGGAAAGGAGATTTTCCGTTATACGCTCAGAAATGAAAGCGGAGCATATGTACAGGTGGCAAGTGTCGGAGCTGCGATTGTGGCTGCTGCAGTGCCGGACAGGGACGGCAGGCTGGCTGATGTGGTGCTCGGGTACAAGAACCCTCTCGATTATTTCGGTGACGGGCCATGTGCCGGAAAGGTGCCGGGAAGATATGCCAACAGGATTGCCAAAGGGCGTTTCTCTCTTGATGGAAAAGAGTATGGGCTGCCTGTGAACAACGGCCCCAACCATCTTCACGGCGGTCCGGACGGTTTTCAGAACAAGGTGTGGGAAAGCCGTGTTGAAAACGGCGGTGTGGAATTCATGTATTATTCCGAAGATGGCGAAATGGGCTATCCGGGAGCCTTGAAGGCAGTTGTGCGCTATGATTGGAGCGAGGACAATGAGCTGCGGCTGACCCTGACGGCAGAATGTGATGCCCCGACAGTCGTGAACCTCACCAACCATGCATATTTCAATCTCAACGGAGAAGGCAACGGAAATATTCTCGGACATGAACTCAGACTCAATGCCTCAGAGTATCTTCCGACTGATGACACCCTCATTCCTGTCGGGGAAAGCGAGCCTGTCGCAGGGACTCCTATGGATTTCGTGACGGCGAAGCCTATCGGCCGTGACATTGAGGCTGATTTCCCTGCCTTGAAGTACGGCAAGGGTTACGATAACTGCTGGATAATCGACGGGGGAGAACCTGGTCAGCTTCAGACTGCTGCAGAGCTTTATTCTCCTGAAAGCGGTCGCGTCCTCGAAGTGCTCACTACGCAACCTGGCGTGCAGGTCTACACCGGAAACTGGCTTGCAGGCAGTCCGGTAGGCAAATGCGGCAGGAGCTACAATGACTATGAAGGCATTGCCATCGAGTGCCAGCATTTCCCTGACTCACCGAATGAGCCTGAATACCCGTCCACTGTACTGCGTCCGGGAGAAGTGTATGAAGAGGCCATAATCTTTGCTTTCAAGGTGAAATGAAGCAGTATCTTGACCTTTTGAGACATATCCGTGAGCACGGGGTGATGAAGGAAGACCGTACAGGAGTCGGCACACAGAGCATTTTCGGTCATCAGATGAGGTTCGACCTCGCTGACGGCTTCCCTCTTCTCACCACAAAGAAAGTACATCTCAAATCCATCATATATGAACTCCTGTGGTTCATTTCAGGCGACACCAACATAAAGTACCTGAAAGACCACGGTGTAAGCATCTGGGATGAGTGGGCAGATGAAAACGGGGATCTCGGCCCTGTCTACGGGCATCAGTGGCGCAGCTGGCCTGCCCCTGACGGACGCTCCATCGACCAGCTCTCTGATGTGATAGAAATGATCAGGCGCAGCCCTGATTCCCGCAGGATGATAGTGTCTGCCTGGAACCCTGCCGAAGTGGACAAGATGGCCCTGCCGCCTTGTCATACCCTGTTCCAGTTCTATGTGGCAGAGGGCAGGCTTTCGTGCCAGCTTTATCAGCGCAGTGCAGATGTCTTTCTCGGCGTTCCGTTCAACATAGCTTCATACGCCCTCCTGACAATGATGATTGCACAGGTCTGCGGTCTGCAGCCCGGGGAATTCGTCCATACCACCGGCGATACCCACATCTACAGGAACCATTTCGAGCAGGTGGCCCTGCAGCTCTCCCGTGAGCCCCGGCCTCTTCCTGTAATGAAGATAAATCCGGATGTCAGGAGCATCTTTGATTTCAGGTATGAAGATTTTACTTTGGAAGGATATGACCCGTGGCCGGCAATCAAGGCCCCGGTAGCAGTATAAGATTTTATATTTTTTGCTGTTAGAGATTATTTTGGGCATAATGGGAAAGGACAAACTCAGGAAATTCAAGGAAAACGACACATTCACATGTCTAATCCAGCCACGCACGGATGAAGTCTTGGGCAAAGACCATCCTTTGAAAGGGCATTGGGGTGAAAAGGTGTTCGGCAATGACCGTCCCATAGTGGTCGAGCTCGGCTGCGGCAAAGGCGAATACACCATCGACCTTGCCCTGCGCAATCCCGGCTGCAACTACATCGGCGTTGACATCAAGGGTGCAAGGCTCTGGAAAGGCGCAAAATATGCCACAGAACACAGCCTTCGCAATGTGGCCTTCCTCCGTACGCGGATAGAGTTCATCGAGTCCCTTTTCGCCCCGGAAGAAGTTTCTGAAATCTGGATAACCTTCGCCGACCCCCAGATAGGCCGAGAGAAGAAAAGGCTTACTTCCCCTCTGTTTCTTTCCCGCTACCGGAATTTCCTGAAGAAAGGAGGCATCGTCCATCTCAAGACCGACAGCCGCTATCTTCATGAATACACCCGTGCCATCGCTGAGCAGAACGGGCTTGAAATCCTTGCCTGCACCTCAGATCTTTACGGCAGGAACTCAGGCACTTCCACGGAAAGCTTCTTTGAGAAAAAGGACAAGGCTCTCCAGCCGTCAGCTCCTGGCCAGACCTCCCGGTCAGGCATTCTCACTCCGTCAGTTTCTGGTCTGCCTTCTTCAGAGTCCTACCGTCAGCTCCTGGCCTCTCCTCTTGCTTCCGTCTGCGGCCGTGACGCCATAGACGCCCTCTTCCAAGTCCAGACCTTCTATGAGACCCAATACCTGTCCCAAGGCATCCCGATTACCTATTTCGCCTTCCTCATTGACCATGAGGGGCCTTATGTCAGCCCCGACTGGGATCCCGACAAATGGGAGAGATGACCGTCCGGTATTGTCATCGGTCAGAACTTTCATTTGATTCAACCTCCTGGTTGAAAAATTTTTCAACCAAATGGTATATATATACCATTTGGTTGAATCTCTCGGTACAGAAAGGTTGCCAATGACTCGCCGACTTGCAAGGACAGCAAAATCTTTTTTTCGAGTCATGCTTTTTTATAATATTCAGTCTACTGTAAATCCACCTTCATAACATCTTCTGATTCAGTCATTATCTGAAGAGTATAATAACCTGATTTTCCATAAAATCGATCCATACAATCCCGTCCGAACTTTCATATGTGCAATAAAAAGGTATCGAATCAAGACTATTTGGCCGGATAGTTCACTCTGTTTCTTTCTTGATATATGAGATGGTAATGGTATTTCCGTTATAGTCCCAATTGTATTTGGTGAAATCATCCGGAATTGAGCCATTGTCGAACCATGCGGTAACCGGGAATATGGTGCCGTTGCCCGGGTTGCCGTCGCAGTAAAATTTAGTCAGTGCGGTGTTGTTGCTGATGTCCAGAGATGTCAGTTCATTGTGCCAGCAATCCAAATGAGTAAGCGCTTCAAAATACTCAATTCCTTTCAGCGAAGTTAAATTGCAATAGCTAATATCTAACTCGGTAATATCCATGACATCCGCCCGAGTGATATGGTCTGCATCTTCAATATATCCATGAGACTCCAATCTGGCAGCAAAATCCTTGTCGAATTGAGCAGTTATATCCTCATTAGGGTCGATTGTCTCATTGCCGGAATCGTGGTCAGATTCAGGACTGTCAGGCTGACAGGCTATGAAGGAAATCGCGCACAAAGCGGCCAAAAGAAGGAATATCTTTTTCATGGTTATATGCTTTTTTTTGTATCTGCAATATTAATCATAAAATTTCACTCTTGTCCGGTAAAATTCCGGACTAGTTATTAAAAAGTTTAACAATTAAAACAAAGTAGGTTCGGTAGAACCATCCAGTT
>CALUTY010000006.1 GCA_944323825.1 uncultured Bacteroidales bacterium | reverse complement strand
AAGGTCTTCTGCATCGGCGTGAACTTCAGCAGCGACACACGCAACATCGACAGGTGGATTGTAAGCCGATAAAGAAATTATGACTAGCCCTGTCATGGCAGGCAGGGCTTCCTGCAAAGCATCTGTCACACTTCCGCTTGAAATTTGTCATTTTTTATTAGGAATTGCCATTCAGATTGGGTATCTTTGTTTAAAATGTGTAATAAAACATAATTGTTACAAACAATAGAGATTTGCATTTTCAACCGGAAGGAAACATCAAACCATAAAAAACATCAAAATGAAAAGGATTCTTATCATTGCGGCACTGACTCTCGGTCTGGCATATGCTGCATCCGCACAACCTAAGGCAATCGGTATCAGATGGGGCTTCAACACTGAAGCCAGCTATCAGCACACCGTAAACGGGGCCGACTTCATAGAAGCCAACCTCGGAACATTCGGGTTCAACAGCTTTGACATTTCATCCACCTACAATTTCATGATAGCCCAGCCTGCATGGACAAGCAGGGGAGAATGGGGCTTCTATGCAGGACCGGGCCTTGCATTGGGCTTCAACAGGACCTGCACTTTTGCCGTCCAGGGACAGGTAGGTCTGGAATATACATTCTGGTTCCCTCTCCAGCTTGCAGTTGACCTGAAGCCTCAGTTCGGTTTCTGGGCAGGTCACGGAGATGCCGGATTCCACACCGAGGGCCTTTACGGTTTCATCCCGGCGCTGGCTGTCCGCTACAGGTTCTGACATCCCCGCACGACAGACAGATTCTGACATTCCACAACACACAGAATCTGCTCCCTTCAAAATACAAAACGAAAAATATCTGCAGGTCCCATGGCATCCCCACGGCGACCTGCATTTTTATTTCTTTTTATCAAAAAAAAGAAAAAATTATAAAGAAAGAGAAAAAACTGACTTGTCCTCAACTCCAATCCATTGACTTGTCAAAAATCCGTCATAACTTCACCCTCCGTAACCTGAAATCAGAAGAATGAGATGGATGGACAGGCAATGATGAATCCCCTAAGGGTTCATCAGGTCGGTGTTGACGAAGCCGATGATCTCGCGGAGGAGGCCTATGGAAGCTTCGGAGCGGGAACGGATTTCAAGGAGGGAGGCATCAATGCCGGCAGAATCGGAGCCCGACGCTGCGTCTGTCATGGACCTGGCGGCAGCATTGGAGAGAGACTGTCCTGAGCGGCAGGCAGCATTCCCGGCTGACAAGGCTTCATCAACGGCGGCAATGGCAGACATGAAAGCATTGAGGGCCTCGCCGAACCGGACCTCCTGCCTGAGGGACACACCCTCATCATAATGCTTCCGTGCCCGGGCAAGCACCTCTTCATGTATTGAATTTCCGCCAGATGACATCTCCATAGCAGTCAAAATTTATGCAACAGCTGCAATCATATAACATTTTCCGTCTGCAAATATAACTCCCGCAAACAATACTCACAATACAACACCCATACTCTCCTTTATCTGTGCTCCCTAAAACATATATCAAAGCATTCAATTTGAAATCATCTGATTTGAAAGTAAATGATTTGATTTTTTATTTTTATTGGATACCTTTGTGCCATATAAAAACATAGACAAATGGAAATACCATTCATATATGGAAAAATAGCAGACGGGGACAATTTCACAGACCGGGAACTGGAGAAGGAACGACTTTACAATAATTTCTGCGGACTTGTCAACACTGTTATCATTTCGCCCAGAAGATGGGGAAAGACATCCCTGGTCAATATGGTTCTATCCCGATTTAAGGACTCAGACGATGTATTGACTTGTCAGATAGACATATTCAACTGCCGAACTGAAGAACAGTTTTATTCTGCATACGCCAATACAATATTGAAGACAGCAGCCTCCGGATGGGAAAATTTCATGTCTGCTGCAAGAAAATATTTGGGAAGGCTCCTGCCGACGGTAACTCTGGCGGACATTGCCCAAACTTATGAATTGTCTTTCGGGCTGAATTTCAAAGAAAACAGGTTGACATACGACGAGATTCTTGATCTTCCGGACAAGATATGCAGAGAATCAAACAAGAAGATGATCATATGCATAGATGAATTCCAGAATATACAGAATTATGAAGAACCGCTGGAATTCCAGAAAAAGTTGAGATCGCATTGGCAAATACATACAAAGACATGTTATTGCCTTTACGGTAGCAAAAGACACATGCTGCTTGACATCTTCAGCGGATATGATATGCCGTTCTATAAATTCGGAGACATAATGTTCCTTGAAAAGATCGGACGGAAAAAATGGACCGATTTCATAATGACAAGATTTGAAGCAAGCGGCAAACACATTTCAGAGGAACACAGCGGAATGATAGCCGACCTTATGAAAAACCATCCATACTATACCCAGCAACTTAGCCAGCAGGTCTGGCTTAGAACTGAAACAGCGGCAAACGGGGAAACTGTCCGAAATGCATTTTATGACATCATAGGACAACTGAGCCTTTTGTTCGCAAACATTATAGACACATTGACAGAACGGCAGATAAACTTTCTTATGGCCATTGCCGACGGGGTCAGGCAATTTTCATCAGGGGCAGTCCTGTCAAAATACAATCTCGGGACATCAGCAAACATCAAAAGTTTGAAAAAAGCCATGCTCCAAAAGGATCTTATTGACATACAACCAGGCAAAAATATTGAAATTCAAGATCCCGTCTTTGAATATTGGTTGAAGCACATTTACAGATGACAACAGTCCCGGTCATTGCTTGCGGTATTGGACCGGGGTGAGTCCCGTCTTTTTCTTGAAGAATTTGTTGAAGGCGGAAGGGTTGGGGAAATTGAGGTCCGAGACAATCTGCTTCACTGTGCATCCGGAATACATGAGCATGCTCTTGGCCTCAAGGATGACATATGCATCTATCCATTCGGGGGCAGAATAGCCGCTGACACTCTTGATGAGCTTCGAAAGGTATTTCGGTGTCAGGCAGAGACGGTCCGCATAGAAGGACACATTACGCTCAACCGTATGGTATTCCACGACGAGAGACAGGAATCTGTTGAAAATGTCCTTGCCATGTCCGGTTTTCATGTCCGTATGCACAAAGGCGTCCGCCACCTTCTGCTCCATCATTCCGCCTGCAAGATAAAATATCGACGAGATCAGGGAAGATATGCACTCCCGCTTGTGCATAAGATTGGAACGCAGGACCTTGATCGCCAGCATGACATAATCCTTTGCCACGGCCCGTTCCTCCTCGCCGAGGATGAAGCACGGGTTGTCGAACAGCATGGCCCCCTTCCCCGCAAGCCGGTTTATATCCACCCTGATGCTCTGCATGTAGGACCTGGTCATGGCCATGACCACGAAATGCAGGTTTTCCTTCTGCGAATCATCGATTTCAAGTACACGGAGAATGTTGCCCGGAAGGTTGATGAACAGGGAGTTCTCCACCACATTGAATTCAGTCATGTTTATGGAAATCCGGAATTCGCCTGAAATGCAGAAAAAGGCTATGAAACCGTCGAACTTGCATGGCTGTCCGAGAAATTTCAGGTTCGGGTCATATTTGAGATCCACCACACAGAGGTCATCCCCCATGCTTATGTAATTTGAAATCGGAAAAAGCTGCTGGAATCTTATGAGATCCAGAGTATACATCGTCCTGTCTTGAGAAGAAGTGCGTGCCATCCTGTCATCCTTATTGTAAAACATATGCATGCCGCAAAGGGCGGACATGGGACAGCAAATATAATGCTTTTACAGGAATTTTCGACCTTTTGACAATTATTAGAGCCAATAAGAAAGAAAGAAAAACAAGCCATACGGGCAATTATTTTGTATCCGCCCCACCCCCGTCACAGACAAATGACAGAAACGGATATGAAAAAAGACAGAATCATTGCAGCAGCCATGCTCACATTTCTTCCATTCTGCACGGAAGCAAGACAGGTCATGACATTGCAGGAGTGCAGGGACTCCGCTGCAGCAAACAACAGGAGCCTCAAGATGGCGGGGCAGGAAATCGTCATCGCGGAATACGGGAAAAAGGCTGCACGGGCCAATTATTTTCCCGACATCTCAATAAATGCAGGCTATATGTACAATGCCCGCGACATTGACCTCATAGGACAGGAAAGGTCAGAAAAGCTGACGAATGCAGGAAATGCACTGCAGGGGGCATTGGCAGAAGGAATCGGAAATCTCCTTGCCGACCCGGAAACAGGCAGCATTATCATGAACAGCCCGGAAATGATGAAACTCCTGGGAAAGCTGTCCGAAACCGATGTGGCAGGACCGGCCAATGCGATAGGGGCAGAACTGAATGACGCCCTGCACCTGGACATAAGCAACATGTTCCTCGGTACCGTATCATTAAGGCAGCCCGTATTCATGGGTGGAAAGATTGTGGCGGCAGACAAGGCCGCCGCGCTGGCAGGAGATCTCGCAGAATCCAGATATGAAACGGAATACAGGGCTGTCATTTCGGAAGTTGACAGGGTATATTGGCAGACAGTTTCACTGTCAGGCAAACTGCAGCTTGCCAGAGAGTACAATGAACTGCTCCGCCAGCTTCTGGATGATGCAGAAAAAATGGCCGTGGCAGGCATCGCCACCGAAGCCGATGTCCTTGCCGTGAAAGTAAAGGCAAACGAAGCGGCAATGATGCTCACCAAAGCCGAAAACGGGGTTTCGCTCAGCAGGATGCTCCTGTGCAGGATCTGCGGCATGGACCTCAATACGGACATAGAACTGGCTGACGAGGGACTTGACAGGCTGCAGATGCCACAGGCCGTTCCGGAAATGAGCAATGACGAAATTTTCAGTTCAAGACCGGAAATAAGAAGCCTGGAACTGGCGGCAGAAATATACGACAGGAAAACTGCCATCGCAAGGGCCGACATGATGCCGCATGTGGCACTCACTGCCAATTACATCTTGTCGAATCCCAATTTATACAACGGGTTCAGGAATGACTTCGGCGGGACATTCAATGTAGGGGTTGCCGTCAGCATACCTATAATACACGGATGCAGCGCAAGACAGAAAGTAAACAAGGCAAAGGCGGAAGCCGTCCTGACACGATACAGGATTGAAGAAGCCAAGGAAACCATAAGCCTTCAGGTGGCCCGGCTGCGCATGCAGCATGACGAGGCGTTAAAAAAGCTTGCCATGGCGGGCAGCAATCTTGACAGCGCAGAAGAAAACCTGCGCACCGCCAGGATAGGCTTCACGGAAGGGACAGTGCCGGCCAACACCGTCATGCAGGCACAGACGGCATGGATGCAGGCGCATTCAGAATATATTGACGCAGGAATCGAACTGCAGATGTGCGCATCAGACCTTGCCATCGCAGAAGGCCGGGCACCGGTCACCGGTACGGCCGCGCATGAATGACATGGTAAAACGGCTTGCGTAAAACATGCAATGGCATAAGACAATCGAAAAACAAAAAAAATAAATGTCATGAAACAGAAGAAAAACTACAATCTGCTCATAGGAGCAGCCACACTGCTCGCCATAGTCACGGCAGTTTCCCTCATCGGATACGCGGTATCCAGACCGGAACCGGCACTGATCCAGGGACAGGCGGAAGCCACAGAATACAGGATATCGGGGAAAGTTCCGGGAAGAGTGGAAAGGTTCTGCGTATCAGAAGGGGATCATGTCCGCAAAGGCGACACGCTTGTCATCATTGACAGCCCGGAAACAAGGGCAAGACTTGCGCAGGCTGAAGCCCTCAAGGCAACGGCGGAAGCACAGGAGAAAAAGGCGGTCGCCGGAGCAAGGGAGGAAGAGACCGCCGCCGCATACGAACTCTGGCAAAAGGCAATGGCCGGGGAAGAAATTGCCAGGAAAGCATACGAGAGGGCTCATGCCCTGTATGCGCAGAAGGTAATAAGCGCTCAGAAGCATGATGAGGCAGAAGCACAATATCAGGCGGCAAGATCAACATGTGCGGCAGCAAAATCCCAATATGAAATGGCAGTCAAAGGCGCAAGGGAAGAAGACAAGGCCGCTGCGGCAGCCCTCGTGAAACAGGCTGCGGCAGCCCTTGCAGAAGTGGAATCCTACTTGGGTGAACTCTGCCTGACCTCCCCCGCAGACGGGATCGTATCAGCAAGATTTCCCAAAACGGGAGAACTTGTGGGCCAGGGTGCCCCAATAATGGCAGTGACAGACCTTGACGATGTATGGTTCACATTCAACATCAGGGAAGACATGCTGAAAGGAATGAAGACCGGTGACAGGCTTTCCCTCTCAATCCCGGCTCTCGGCATGGACAACTGCGTGGCAACCGTCACATATATCAGTGTCCTCGAATCATATGCGACATGGAGAGCGACCAGGGACACAGGAAGCTTCGATGCCAGGACATTTGAAGTGCGGGCAGTCCCGCAAGGCCCCATAGAAGGCATTCGGCCGGGCATGACGGCAATACTGACGCAGAGGATAACGGATAACGGGGAAAGGCCTTGCCTTCCGGAATGACTGTCATGATGAAATTCATAAAAAACACCATTGCCGTCATACGCAGGGAAATCAGGCTTATGCGGCAGAGACCCATATATGTCGTGGCTCCGGTATGCGTAATGGCATTCAGCATGCTGTTCTTCTTCACCCTGCTGAAGGAAGGGCTTCCGGACAACCTGCCGATAGGGGTGGTGGATCATGACTGCTCGTCCATGTCAAGAAACATGACAAGGCAGCTGGATGCCACACAGCTTGGCCGGACTGTCATGTTCGGCGACTGCACGGAAGCCAGGAAAGCACTGCAGAAAGGTGAGATCAGTGCATTCTGCGTGTTGCCTGAGAACATGTATGAGGACGCGCTGTCAGGAAGACAGCCCACCCTGACATTTTATGTCAACACCCTTTATTTTGTGGGAGGAGCCTTGTCGTACAAGAACCTGCTTTCGATGACAAACCTGTTCTCCGGAGCGGTACAGATGCAGGCCCTCCAGGCAAAAGGAATGAACGGTGAAGCCCTCATCGGACAGGTCAGGCCGATAACAATCGACTGTCACCAGATAGGAAATACGGCTACGGACTATATGGTCTATCTCTCAAATGTGATGATTCCCGGCATGCTGGAGCTCATCATAATCCTCGTCACCGTATATGCCCTGGGATCGGAACTCAAATACGGCACCTCCGTACATCTCATGGAAAAATCCGGAGATTCAATGGCCGCAGCACTTGCCGGCAAGCTTCTGCCATACACCGTATTTTTCACTTTGCTGGGCATCACATGCGACCTGATACTCTGCCGGCAGACCGGATTGCCGATACGGGGATCCATACTGAACATGTTCCTCATGACATTCCTCCTTGTCCTGGCAAGTGAAGCCGTGGCCGTGTTCATCATCGGCACCCTGCCGGTGCTCAGGGTGGCCATAAGCATCGCCGCAATGTTCAGCACCCTTGCATTCTCACTCACGGGATTCACTTTCCCCGTGGAATCCATGCCTCCATATATACAGGGACTTTCCGCCATATTCCCTTTAAGGCATTATTATGAATTCCATGTCCATGAAGCAATTCTTGGAAACGGTTTCGCCGGATGGCATGCGCAGATGACATACATGCTCATGTTCCTGCTGCTGCCTTTCACAGTATGGCGCAGGCTCCGCAGGGCATGGTACCGGATGGACTATCCGAAAAACTGAAACAATAAGGAACGGACTGACACCAGATAAGATGAAAAGGTTAAAATACATAAGACAATGGCTCTCCGACTGGAACGCCATCTTCATCAACGAACTCAGGATGATATTCAGCGACAGCGGCGTCCTGATAATATTCTTCCTTGCCGGATTCGTATACCCTGTCCTTTACAATCTGATATATGGGGAGGGTGTCCTGAACGGCATGCCTGTTGCGGTCGTGGACCGCTCAGGAGGCACGGGAAGCCGCAGGTTCATCCGGGAAATGGATGCCACCAGGGAGCTCGATGTGGCATACAGATGCACTGACATGGCTGAAGCCGAAGAACTTTTCATGGAAAGGAAAGTGAAGGGGATAGTCATGTTTCCCGAAGACTATGACGACAGGCTGGCCGCAATGGAACCGGCCGTCATATCCACATATGCCGACATGAGCAGCTTCCTCTATTACAAGAACCTTACAATGGCCACAGGCAATGTGATGATCAGCGAAATGCACGACATCCAGGAAAAGAGGTTCTCGGCCGCAGGGTACGGCGACAGGCAGACGGACCAGGCGGTGAAGCCGATAAAGACGGAAGCTGTCATTCCGTACAACGGCACATTCTCCTACACGCTGTTCTTCATACCGGCAGTACTGATGATAATCCTGCAGCAGACAATGTTCTTCGGGGTATCCATGCTTACAGGGACCATGAGGGAACAGAACCACAGTTTCGCACTGATTCCTGACAGGCTCAAAGGCCGGGGCATCAACCGTACCGTCCTCGGCCGCGGCACTGCCTACTGGCTGATCTACATCATCATGGGGATATACACCGCCGTCCTCATACCGCGCCTGTTCCATCTTCCGCAGAACGGGAATCCGGGCGACATATTCATCCTCCTGCTCGCCTATATCCCTGCATGCATCGTATTCAGCTTTACCTTCAGCACTTTCATCCGCCGCCGGGAGACAGCATTTGTCATTTTCCTGTTCATCACCCCGATATGCCTGTTCCTGACAGGATGCTCATGGCCGGCAAGCAACTTCCCCCTGTTCTGGAAACTGTTCTCATGCATATTCCCGTCCACCTTCGCTTCCCGCGCCTTCGTCAACATCAGCTCAGCCGGTGCCGACCTCGCCATGGCCGGACCCCAGATCCGCGGGCTCGCCGCCCAGACGGCAGTTTACTATTTCCTGTCCTGCATGGCCGTATATCTCGAAAACCGGAAACTGAAAAACCGGAAAAGAAACGACTGACAACATCAAAAAAGCCATCCGCATATGCGGATGGCTTCCCCAAGTTATCTTTGTCGAAAACAACTGTATATGGGTTTCCGCCTCCCGGCGGGAAAGTATCCTGTCAGCTATTATTTGGGTTGCTCCTCATAAAGAACCGGCATAGTGCCGCGCTCTCCGGAATAACATCCAAATGAATTATAACTTGAATCATATTGGATGTATTTATCGGTAGTGACATTGACAATCTTTGCAGTACCGTCATCCTGAAATTCAACTGTCCAGATATGGCCTGATGACGGAAGCGTTTCCGAAACATTGAAGTTGTCATACGAACCGGACTGATACATGTACCTGCCGTATGTATCCTGCAATGTATAGCCACCATCTGTTTCAGTAAAGACAAAACCATTTGAGGAATCATCCATTGTTATCATTTCATCCTCGACAGTCACTGTTGTAACATAGAGATAACCATAATTTGCACCGGAAGATACAGGCTTGGCGACATTGGGGTCGGACACCATAAGATAAGCCTTTCCTGATGTCACAGCCGAAACCTTTGCATATGTCCTCTGCTGATCCTTTGCGGGATCTCCTTCCTGTGTGACAGCCACTTCAGCAGAAGCATCATTTACTACGAACGAAACCGTTCCACGCCTTGTGCCGGCCAAAGTTCCATCCTCATCAAGATTATCCCCTGCAGACAATGTCACGACAGTATTGCCTGTTCCATAATTCGGTTCTACTTTCAGCCACTCCGGAGCCACTGCCAGCCAGTCACCGTCAGAAGTGACATTTATCGTCTGCGGAGTCACATCTTCACTTGCAAGAGTGACAGAAGTCTTGTCCACGCTGACCGAAGAAGCCAGTGGGGTCACTTCCTCCTTGCATGAAACCGCCATAGCCATGCCGAGAAGAAGGGACACTGATATTTTAATTGTATTTTTCATGATTTCCCTTGTTTAGAAAGTGAGTCTTAATCCGATCTGACATCTCCACCTTGAGCTGAAATCGCTGAAGTCGATGTCATTCCTGTAGAAACTGTAGGTCGGAGTCCTGTTTCCGGAAGCATCAGTAGTCATATCTGTGACATTCAACACCGTACGATACCACACAGAAGGATAGTAGAGTCCCCATTCCCTGTTGAACAGGTTTCCTATATTCATGAAGTCAACGAGAACCTGAATCTTGCGGCCGCTCTTCTTGTCATAGTAGAAATCCTGGGCAACATGGAGATCAAAATGATTCTCGAATGGCGCAATGGCTCCGAAACGCTCTGACCACTGTCCTCTGTGATTCCTGAGATACTTGTCGCTGCGGATGAACGCCTCGAATTTTGCGGCATCTGCAGGATCAGACCAGTTCATCATGCCCACTTCAGCCTGTGTAGGGATATACATCAGGGAGTTGCCGGTTCTTCCGTCACCGTTGAAATCAACATCCTCATCCATGGTATATGAATATCTCTGTCCACTTGACCCTTCGTATGAAAGGGATACTGTAGTCCTCAATATTCTTGCATATACTGGGGATGTATAAGAGATGACACCCACTATCCTGTGCGGCTTGTCAAACAGGGAGTAGGACAATGCCGGAACGTTGGTATTCACGGACAGATAATTGTTCCAGTTGGACAGAGCCACAGAAGAGGCACCGTCATTCACTGAGTATGAATGTCCGAAAGTATAGGCGGCCATAATGTCAAGACCGAAATTGAAATGCTTGTCAATCTGGGCGCTGAGCGAATAGGTATAGCCCATATTCGTATTGTCAAGGGCAATCACTGCACTATATGTGTCGTCTACGGTATAATATGTGGCCATGCTGCCAGGATTGGCTTCGGCAGCCGAAGCATTCACTCCATAGACCTTATTACCGCTGTCGGTCAGCGCAAGATTCTTGAAGAACACATTATTCAGGCTCTTTGAATAAAGTGCATCAAATGTGAATTTCCATCCGGCTCCGAAATCCTGCTCAAATCCGAGGTTGGCACGGAATACCTGAGGGTATTTGAAATTTCTGTTGAGAGTATTGATGGTTGCTTTTCCGCCGGCAGAAGCGGCTCCGGTGAGCACGATGTCGTCATACGGATTGCTTGTCGTAGGGAAGCCGGCCGGGGGATTGTTATATTGTATGGACTTCGCCTCCATACCTGTATTGTTGTAGGCATTGGAAAGCCATACAAAAGGAATACGCCCGGTAAAGAGACCTGCACCTCCCCTGAGCAGCGACTTATGGGCATTGTCAATATACCAGCGGAAACCGATTCTCGGAGAAAAGAGAACTGATGCCTTCGGTGTCACACCCACCTGTTCTCCATACTGTGCGGAAATTGCAGAGGCGTTGAAATCCGGATTTTCAGTCGGCTTATTCAGAAGCAGAGGCATGTCCATACGCAGACCGTATGTCAAAGTGAAATTCCTGTTCGGCTTCCATTCGTCCTGTGCATACAGTCCGAACTGCGCGGCATATGTGGTGGCTGCCCATCTCGGTCCGTCCACACCCTCCATCGTAGGATCCGCATACCTGTAGTTGAACTGATATATCTCGTTGTTGAAGAAATCCGCAAGAGAACTGAAGGTATATCCTCCGAAAGCATACTGCAGGAAGACATTGTTGAAGCTGTAGATCTCATTGTGAGTACCCACGGTGATATTGTGGTTCCCTTTGAATATAGACACATTGTCAGATATTGTAAATGTGTTCGAGTTCATTGAGTTCGCTCCGGAAGAGTACTCAGTTCCTATATTTATCGTGACATTGTCACGGATATACATGTTCGCGCCATTATAGTCAGGAGACCTCTTGTCCCTCACGAAAACAGCGGTTGCGCGGAACTCGTTTGACACCTCATCTGAAATGCGGGAATTGAGCTCCGCAACTATGGTGTTAGTCAGATTGGACTGCTTGTAGGAGGACCTGTTAAAATAATAGGCATTTGAAGATGAACTGTACTGGTCAGCATCGGCATCCATGAACTGATAGCGCACCATGAGTTTATGCGAATCGTTTATGTTCCAGTCAATGCGGGCCATGGCATTCAAGGAAGTAGTCAACACCTGATGAGGACTGTAGCTCTCATCTGAATCCACTCCATATGTATTCTCATAATGTTCAATTATGGCATCCGCAATCTCCGAATTGAATACATTACCGAGATTCTGTCCATTATATATCACATCTTCCTTGAGAGTTTCATCATTATAGGAGCCGTTTGCCGGAGTGTAGATGTTCGGATAGGACTGCCTGTAATACTCTGCACTGGCAAATATGAAAAGTTTGTTCTTTATTATAGGGGCTCCAACCGTAAATCCGTATGTCTGCGTATTCTGGGCCGTATATTTTTCCCTTGTCTGACCTTCTGAAAGCGCGCCTGGAGTTTTTCCGATGAAATCCTGATTGTTGAAATATCCGTAGAATGACCCTTTCACTGTATTTGTACCGGACTTTGTGATGGCATTGATGGCACCTCCTGTAAATCCGGACTGGCGCACATCAAACGGAGCTACGACCACCTGGATTTCTTCTATGGCATCCAGAGAAATCGGATTGGCACCTGTCTGTCCGCCGTTGGTTCCGGATGATGCCAGACCGAATGAATCGTTTGCCACGGCACCGTCAACACGGAAACTGTTGTAGCGGTTGTTGGATCCGGCAAAAGAAATACCTCCTGACTTATTCACAGAAGCCTGTGGCGTATACTTGACAACATCATATATACTCCTGTCAATCGTAGGCATGTTTTCAACAGCGCTCAGGCTAAAACTTGCCCCTGCTCCGGTCTTGCTGGCATTGAATGCGCCTTCACTTACGACCACAACTGCATCAAGTTCGTTTGCAGACTGCATCACTGCATCAAGCTGATACTGTTCTCCGAGTTTAAGTGTCACATCCTGGAACTCTATCGTGGACATCCCGATGAATGAGATTTCCACAGAATAAGGTCCTCCGGAACGCATACCGTTGATTACATAACGGCCTTCATCATTTGCAACAGCCGCATACTGGGTACCTGAAGGGGTATGGACAGCAATGACTGCAGCACCGGCCAACGGTTCATTCGCCTCGTCAACTATGCGTCCGCCGAGACTTGAAGTCGTTACCTGTGCTGACAACCCCCCTCCTACAAACATTGCCGCAAGTGCAAGCAAAAATCCTTTAAATGTTTGTTTCATAAGTGGGAATATAAATTAATAATGGATTTACCGTATCTTTCCGGCGGCAAATATAGACATTTTATAAACAGCAACAAGTGAGTGGATGATTTTTCAGATGAATTTTAACAGAATATTAATAAAATCAGATATGGACCTGAAGCCGGGAAAAATTCAACTATATCTTCATCCTCCCACACCATCCTGAGACACAAATCATCTGTGACAGTATTGCATTTAAAAGAAAAGTATTATATTTGCAACCTCATTCGGGGAATTAGCTCAGTTGGCTAGAGCGCTTGCATGGCATGCAAGAGGTCACGAGTTCGACTCTCGTATTCTCCACAACACAATGAAAGCAGGCTTTACGGCCTGCTTTCAGTATTTTATGCACCACATCATCGAAAGGTCCGGAATCAGTACCCTGCCCTGTCCATTTCGCGGCGGAGGTCCTTTTCCTTGATGGACTGGCGTTTGTCAAATTCCTTCTTTCCGCGGGCAAGGGCTATGAGAAGCTTGGCATAGCCGTTCTGGGCTATATACAGCTTGATTGCGACAATGGTGAGCCCTTTTTCCTTCACGGCACGCTGGAGCTTGTTCAGTTCCTTGCGGTTCAGGAGCAGCTTCCGGTCGCGGCGTGGGTCATGCTTGCCCCAGCTGCCCCAGTGGTATTCCGCCACATGCATGTTCTTGACATACAGCTCACCGTTGTTGAAATAGCAGAAGGCATCCACGAGGGAGGCTTTCCCGGCACGGATGGACTTGATTTCCGTGCCGCTGAGGACAATGCCGGCAGTATAAGTCTCCAGGAACTCGTAGTCAAACGAGGCCCTGCGGTTCTTTATTTCCACGTTGCTCTTAGCTTTCGGCATATCTCTGTCCTCCTGATTTTTCTGTCAAATGGATTGCAAATTTACAGATTTTTCAGAATAATCGCGTATTTTTGCTTTTCATTACACGATACTGATGAAACCGGAAAAAGGGACAATGCAGACGGAAACACATGGAAAGGACGGCAAAAAAAAGGGAGTGCCGCCCCCGGCTGAACTTCCCCAGCCGGAAAGCATCGACCCTGAAGCCATCCTGAAAATGTATGCAGCAGGGGAAACGGACCTCATCTGCATCCTCGGCCCCACCGCCTCCGGCAAGACAAGATATGCCGTGAATCTGGCCCGCAGGCTGAATTCCATGCTTTCCGACCCGGCGCTGATGTCCGGCATCACGCCTGCAGAAGGCACAAGGCTTTCCCCTGAAACCGGAGCCGAAATCATTTCCGCCGACTCGCGGCAAGTGTACCGGGACATGGACATCGGCACAGGCAAGGATCTTTCCGAATACGGAGAGATTCCGATCCACCTGACGGACATCGCCGATGCAGGGACAAAATACAACATCTTCCAGTACCAGCACGACTTCGAAGCAGCCTACCGCGACATACGGGAGAGGGGCGGCATCCCCATTCTCTGCGGCGGCTCCGGACTGTACATCGAAGCAGTCACCTGCGGATATTCCCTGCCTGATGTGCCCGCCGACCATGAACTCCGCACCAGGCTCGAAAAAGAGGACACTGAAACCCTCATCCGGAAACTTGCCTCACTCAAGCCATTGCACAACTCCACGGACTACGACACCCGCAAAAGGCTCATCCGTGCCCTTGAAATAGCCATATACGAACAGTCCCACCCGGTGGACACCACCCATTTCCTGCCCAAGGACACCTATTATATAGGTACCCTCGTAAGCCGGGAGGAACGCAACGCCGGCATAGACCGCCGCCTCGACACCCGTCTCAGGGAAGGCATGGTGGAAGAAGTCAAAGGACTCCTCGACAGGGGAATCCCGGCCGAAGACCTCATATATTACGGCCTTGAATACAAATTCGTTACCCTCTACCTCACGGGTGAGCTGGAATATGAAGAAATGAGGGACAGGCTCGCCATCGCCATCCACCAGTTCGCCAAACGGCAGATGACTTGGTTCCGCGGCATGGAACGCAAAGGGCTCCGCATCCACTGGACCAGGGCCACATCAGACTTTGAAGACAGGAAAGAAGCATCCGGGACCCGGATTTGAAAGACAATGCAATGGAAACACCTGTGAAAAGATTTCTGACATTGGCCCTGACGGCACTCCTGGGCTGTATTGCACAGACGGCCCTAGCGGAAAATGCGGACCGTCCGGTGGCTGACACCGCCGACACCACAGAAGTGCTTGACACATCTTTTGTCAGCACAAGGGCTGCTGAAAAACAGATTTCAGGACTCATGTCCGGAAATCTTTCGCTTGACATGTCCAAACTCTCCACACTTCCCAAATTCTTCGGGACCAATGACATAATGAAGACCCTGCAGCTCATGCCGGGAATACAGACTTCAGGAGAGCTCGACTCCGGCATATACATACGCGGAGGGGATGCCGGACACAGCGCAATCATGCTTGACGGGGCGACAGTGTACAATCCGGCCCATCTGATGGGCTTCTTCTCCATCTTCAACAGCGACCACCTGAAATCCTCGACATTGTACAAATCCGACATCCCGGCAAAATACGGAGGCAGGCTCGGAGGAGTGGTTGACATTTCCGTAAAGGATGAATTGCTCGACAGGGTCGAAGGGGATGTGAACGTAGGACTCCTGTCTTCGCAGGCTACGCTTGGAATCCCCATCGGGAAAAAGTCGGCAATGTATCTCTCCGGCAGGGCCTCATATTTCAACTACATGCTCTCCGGAATAGCCAGGGTGATGAACGGGGCCGCCGCACCGGACTATTTCTTCCAGGACTGGAACATCACATGGGCATTCAGACCTGACGAGAGGAACAGTGTCCGCATAAACGGATATTACGGAGGGGACAGGATGGCATTCTCGCAAAGAACCTATCAGGCAGATGCAGGACTCAGATGGCACAATGCCGCAGCTTCTGTCACCTGGGACTCGAAGACGGGCGAAAAGACAGACATGGAGCACAGCCTCCATTTCTCCATGTTCGACAACCATGTGCAGATAGCCCAGGGAGGAGCCTCCTTCGGCCTGCCGTCGTCAATAATGGATGCAGGATACCGGGGCACCCTTGAATTTCTGCTGCCGCTGGGCAAGATGAAAGCAGGATGGGACTATGTGTACCACCATACGGAAGTGCAACATCCGGCCACGGACAATCTCTACGGCTTCTCAGCCGGAAATCCCCCTGCACCCTACCATACACATGAGTTCGGAGCATACGCCGACTGGTCAGTGAACTTCGCAGCAGCCTTCACGCTGAATGCCGGCCTCAGATACAGCGGCTGTGTACAGTCCGGGTTGCACGGGACGACACCATTCTACGGAGGCCCGGAACCGCGCCTTTCCCTTTCATACGAAATATCCCCGACCATGAGAATGCAGGCCGCATATGCACTCCAAAGGCAATACATGGGGCAGGTGTCCGTATCAGGCATGGGGCTTCCGACCGACTTCTGGGTCCCGGCATCCGCCAGGATAAGGCCACAGTCTGCCCATTCCACATCGCTCGGCTTCTTCCATTCATTCGGCAACGGGATGTTCGAATACGGCATCGAGGCATATTACAAAAGGCTCTCAGGCCTGCTGGAATTCGACGGCGCCCTCTTCGACATGATCAACATGGCCTACAATGTGGAAGACCACCTCATGTCTGGCACCGGAAACAACTACGGCATCGAACTGATGTTCAAGAAGAACTACGGCAAGGTCTCCGGCTGGCTGAGCTACACTCTCGGACGTGCTGAACGCAGTTTCCCGGGAATAATGGACGGGAAGACATTCCCTTCAAAGCACGACCGCAGACACAACCTTTCACTGGCCGTCACATGGAATCCGCACAGGAGATGGGACCTTTCCGCCGTGTTCATATATGCATCCGGGACGGCATTCACCATGCCGACAGCCCTTTACATGGTGGGAGAAAACATGATACACGAATACGGCCCGCACAACGGAGCCCGAATGCCTGACTACCACAGGCTCGACCTTTCCGCGACATACCTTCTGCACACGGGACGCCGCTTCAAGGGCAGCCTCAACCTCTCCGTGTACAATGCCTATGCACGGGAAAATCCCCTATATCTCGATGTGAAGGTGTACTATGACAAAGAAACCGAAAACATATCATTGTCCCTCATCGGCCAGTCACTATACTCCATCCTGCCGTCACTGAGCTACAGACTTGAATTCTAAGAATGATGAAAATGATGAAAAATATACTTTCCGCTCTGGCTCTGCTCGCAGTCCTGTCATCCTGCTCGCTAAAATGGAGGATGGACGGGCAGGACCAGACACAGCAGATTGCCGTTGAAGGATGGATAGAAGAAGGAGGCTTCGCCAATGTGATTCTCACCCAGAGCATAAGGCTCGACCCGAACACCGATGAAACGGAAATAGCCCTCGGCGACATCCCGATACGCTGGGGCAAGGTCACAGTCAGCGACGGGGAACAGGAAGAGGTGCTTGTCGGAAGAATGTCCGACGGGATCTATCCCCCTTTCATATACACCGGTTCCAGAATCAGGGGCGAAGCCGGGAAAAAATACACCCTGAAAGCAGAATATTCAGGAAGGACGCTGACCGCCGAAACCAGAATCCCCGCCCCGGCAAAGATAGACGATGTCGAAGTCATCCAAAGCGAGCTGAGCGACACCCTGTACAGCATCAGGATATCCCTTTCGGATGACCCCTCAGAAAAGAACTGGTACAAGGTATTCACGATGATAAGAAGCGAGGAACACAGATACTATTCCTCCTTCCTCGGGACAGTGAGCGACGAGGTGTTCTCAGGGGACAGCCATGCGGAACTCACCGTCAACAGGGCTTTCCGCCACACGAGGCTCGACTCCTACACCCCTTTCTTCGCCAAAGGCGACACCGTGTATGTCAAGCTTTCCCAGCTGCCCGAAGACGGCTTCAGATTCTGGAGCGACTATGAAAACGAAATCTCCAACGGAAAGAACATCCTTTTCCCCAGCACCTCCAACCTCTCCTCCAACATATCCGGAGGCCGCGGCATCTGGTGCGGCTACGGCTCCGACATCAAAGAAGTCATCATAAAATAAAGAAGCCGGCTTGAAAGGCCGGCTTCTTCAGTTGTGGCGTCTGCCACTATGGTTGAGTTAGAATTGAATCCAATCAAAATACTCCTCATACCTGTCGAGAAGACTTTCGAAAGTATTTATAAGACCTCCGAAATTACCCTCGCCGAAATAACTGTCGACACTGTATTCGGAACCATCGGAAGCGAATCTGATTATTACATCGCTATAATAACTCGTGGAGCCCGGATAGTCATCAGCAACGGCTTGCATTTCGAACTCGGCTTCCTTCTGCAATGACGAATCGTATGAAAGAATTCCGTCAAAGTAGAGATTGAACAGGTCGCAATACTCATTATTATACTCCAATGTACCGTAACTGCTGTAACTGCCGGTATTTGAATAGCTGTATCTTTCATCAAGATTTTCCAAAGCGCTCAAATAAGCAGCTACATCAGTACAAGTTGCCCTTGTCCACACGGAGTTCAATATCACAGCATTGGCTTCGGCTCCGTTTACAAGGCTGAAATTGTCGTCATTGTTGACCTCATCCTCAATCTTGCCCGGATCAGTCATGTCGTGTCCGTTGAATGCCGACGAGAACGACACTATCTCCTCTCCAGAAATTGTGAACCGTCCGTTCACTGAACCGTTGCTGCTGTTGAGCCTCAATGCCTCAGTGAAGCTGTATGTCCCTGCCGTCAGGCTGACGTCCAGGTTCACCGGACCGTTGCCGAAAGTGCAGTCAGCCGTCACACTCACACTGCAGAGGGCCTTTCCGGCCAACGTGACAGAAGCGCTTACATTCGTCGGCACTTCCACAGTGACTCCGTCCACCTCTACGCTGCCTTCTTCTCCTGAAGCGCTTGCCGTTGCCACCACTTCTCCTCCATCTTCAGGCATGTTGAATCTCAATTCCAGCCTATCGGAAGATGCAGTCCTCGTCCATGTTTCGCTTTGTGTATTATAGGTATAAACCCCATAATACCTTGCCGCATTGTAAAGGTCCGACCGTGGCGATGCGAGAGCCGAAAGCTGTGAAAGATCGGCAGAACTTACTACGCTCTTCACCGTATTCATAAGACCGGTCACGGCTGCTGCCATCTCCTGTGCCCCGTTTGCATTGCCCGGAAGATTTTCCTCCCAAGCATCTCCGAGAGCCTCGCCGTACTCGGCAAACTGGTCTATCACATTGAGCAGATCCGCCTGGTCTTCCGGTTTGAATCTGTCCAACACCTGCATCCCGACCTGATCGAGCTTCTGTTTGTTCCCGTCAGGAGTAAGAGGTGTATAATCCCCCCCCTTGTCGCCGCATGCCGTCGTCAATACAAGCGGTGCAAGGATAAAAAACGAAATAATTGAATGTTTCATATATTTTTTGTTAAAACTGCCGCAGAATGGTCTGTAATGAAGAATCCCGGTGGTTATCAGTTAATTCCGCCACAAATATAAAATTATTTCGGGTAAGTTCAAAGCAGAGGGACGGTGGCGGAAGCAGCGGTTTACCTCCGAAAAACGGCAAATGCCCCAAAGGAATCATCCTGAGGGGCATCCGCGGTGTCAATAAATATTTTAAAAATTTTTTACAGGCCGAAACTTTCCTTTATCCTGTCGACCGAATCAAGAAGTTCCCATCCGAAAAACTGCACATTCTCCATGTTTTTCTTCCCGCCGACATGAAGTTCCACATTGGCCCTATAAGGCTTGCGTCCGACATGACCGTATGCCGCAGTAGGCTCATATATAGGCTTTTTCAGCTGGAATTTCTCTATTATCCTTGCCGGGCGGAGGTCGAAGAGTTCCCCGATCTTCTCCGCGATGAAGGCGTCGCTGAACTTTTTGCCGTCAGCCCCGCAGGCTGCAGTGCCGTAAGTGTCGACATAAATGCTGAGCGGACGGGCCACACCGATGGCATATGAGAGCTGCACAAGCATCTCCCTTGCGACTCCGGCAGCCACCATGTTCTTGGCAATGTACCTTGCCGCATACGCCGCCGACCTGTCCACCTTGGAAGGGTCCTTTCCGGAAAAGGCTCCACCGCCATGCGCACCCTTGCCGCCGTAGGTGTCCACGATGATCTTTCTTCCGGTAAGACCGGTGTCACCGTGAGGGCCGCCTATGACGAACTTGCCGGTCGGATTGACATGCAGGATATAGTCGCCCTTGAACAATGCTGCAGTCTGAGGCGGGAGCTGTGCCACAAGCCTCGGGAGCAGGATTTCCTCCACATCCTTCCGGATCTTCGCCTGCATGGCGGCATCCACCTTCTTCGCCCCGTACTGGGCCACTGCCTCCGCATAGGTCATCCGTCCGAGCTCCTCTGGAACGAACTCGTCATGCTGAGTGGAGATGACTATGGTATGGATACGCACCGGACGGTTGTCGGCATCGTCATATTCCACCGTGAACTGCGACTTGGAGTCCGGCCTCAGATAAGGCATCTCCTCAGGGCTGTTCCTGCGGATGTCTGCGAGTATCCTCAAAGCAAAATGCGAGAGGGCAAGCGGAAGCGGCATATAGTCCTCGGTGTCGCAGCAGGCATAGCCGAACATCATTCCCTGGTCGCCGGCCCCCTGCTCGTCAGGGTTCTCCACTACCACTCCCCTATTGATGTCCTGGCTCTGCTCATGCAGGGCAGAAAGCACTCCGCAGGAATTTCCGTCAAACATATAATCCGCCTTGTTGTATCCTATGCGGTTGATCACCCTCCTGGCAACGCTCTGGATGTCCACATACGCATGCTCCGACCTCACTTCGCCGCCGACCACCACAAGACCTGTGCTGCAGAAAGTCTCGCAGGCCACCTTCGCTTCCGGGTCCTGCCTCAGGAATTCATCGAGTATGGCATCCGAAATCTGGTCGGACACCTTGTCCGGATGTCCTTCGGACACCGATTCTGATGTAAAAAGATATTTCATTTCCTTATTTTGTTATATTAAATCAGTCACAATGGCAGGGAAACAGAAATGCCATCCCCAATCCCTCTCTCCATATGACCTGCAGGCAAGAAAAAAGCTCCAAGAAACTGGAGCCCATATACACAAAAACATAAATATTGAATAACGGTCGAAGCAGGATTGACCATAAAGTCAACATTTTAGCATTTTTTTGTGTGGTTGCAAGCAGCCAAATCTCTCCACATTCTGTTTTCAAATCGCGAAGATATGCATTAATTTCAAAAAATCAAATTTTTTGAATGCATACCTGAATCAGCCTTCTTTTTTTCTTCCGTCTGAAATGTCTTTCAGATGCAGTTCCAGAGCCTTGACGGAAATCACTATCTCCCTGATGGAAACACCAAGGGAGGCTATAAGGAGCAGAAGCGCAAAGCCGAACACATAAATGGACAGCAGCCTCAGGTGTATATACACGAGAAACATGGAAATCACACAGAAGAAAAGGCTTGATATGCCCAGTATCTGCATGCTGCGTGTAAGATAAAGCCTCTTCCTCAGGTTCTCTATCTGCGCCGCAGTGACCTCGGACCGGTTCTGCAGATACTGGTCCTTGAGGTTGCGGACAAGCTGGGCATACGACAGGAACCTGTTGGTGTACGCCAGCATTATGAGAGACACGGCTGAAAAGAGCAATGTCGGTGTCGCCAATGAAAACTCTTCCATAGCAAAGTCATCTTAAACAGGCTCCGGGCTACTCCCGGAGCCAAATGTCTGAAATCAGGCGGATAAGGCAAAAGCCCCGTCAGGAAACATATTCATCCACCAGGGCATCAAGCCTGTCCTCAATTGCATCGGCGGCAGCAGTCTCCCCTCCGGCTCTCATTATGTCCGTAAGATAATAGAGATATTGACAGCTTTCCTCGAAATTCGACTTGGCAAAATCGTAGAACTCCATATAGAAGCCCACAGAGGAGAGAAGACCGTCGGCAAACTTCTCCGCAAGAGCCGTCGCCTTGTCCGTTGCCCCCAGCCTGTAATAAAGGTCCACCATCTGCACCACAGCCAGCTCATTGCCGGTCCTGAGATAGGAGAGGTCAAGAGGGTAATTGCTCTCCGGCACGCACTCCTGGCACTTGTCCAGAATCTCCTCGGCCTTGGCATTCTCCCCTGCCTCATAAAGCTCCTCAGCCACATTGTAGAACAGCCTGCGCTGCGAAAGCACTCCGCAGAAGGTGGTCACATTCTGGTAGTCCACAAAATAATCCGTGCGCTTGAGGGCATCCCATGTGAACACTTCCGTCATCATCCTGTAAAGTTCATCCGGGTCGGAAAATCCTATGTTTGAAAGGCTCATCTTGTTCTTTATAGGCACAAACTTGAACGAGAACCCGTCATACATCAGATATTCCTTCAATCCGATATTGATCTCACCGCCCATCTGGAGAAGATTGATCGGCCTGTCCCACTGATAGTTGGAGAGGAGGTCAAGCATGAACAGCTCGGGCTTCGAGAGGAACTGCTTGTCCTTCGATATGGTGAGCACGATCTCGTCAGGAATCTGGTCGGCATATTTCTCGTCGAGGATACCGTATTTCAAGACATTCTCCTTGTTCACAGGCACAATCAGTTTCCTCGATATGAGATAGTCCACCTTGCTGCCGTCCGCCATCATCAGTTTCACTTCCGGATGACGGAAAAGCTTCATCACATCGGCTATCGGAAGCGCCTGGTCCCTGGTGTCATGGATGATCACATAATCATTGGTGCCGTACAGATACTGCTCCGGCCCTATCTGCAGATCGAGAGGCGCAGACTCGTTGCAGGCATACTTCATCTGGTCTATATGCCAGTCCGTACCGAGAAGGGATGTGTTGCAGATGCGGACATCGGTGCGCACTCCCTCCACCTCCTGGGCATACCAGAGAGGGAAGGTATCGTTGTCTCCGTGTGTCACAAGGATGCCGTTCGGGCCGACCGAATTGAGATAGTTCTTCGCCATCTCGACAGCCGTGTACCTGTTGCTCCTGTCATGATCATCCCAGTTCTGCTGTGCCATGAGCACCGGCACTCCCAGGCAGAGAAGCGAAACCGCAGAGGCGGCAGCCACATATTTGCCGGAAGCGGATGCGGCTTCCCCTTTGCCGGACAGAGCATTCTCTATCCATGAATATATCGCCAGTACCGCCAGCCCTATCCATATCGAAAAGGCGTAGAACGATCCTGCATAGGCATAGTCCCTTTCCCTCACCTGGTAAGGAGGCTGGTTCAGGTAGATCACCACGGCTATGCCGGTCATGAAGAAGAGCAGGAAAGTCACCCACGACCCCCTCTTGTCCCTCGCAAACTGGAAGAAGATGCCTATTATGCCCAGCAGAAGCGGCAGCATATAATAGTGGTTCTTGCCCTTGTTGTCCTTCAGATAGGCAGGGGCATCGCTCTGGTCCCCGAGACGGGCCTTGTCAAGAAACCCTATCCCGCTCTCCCAGTTGCCGATGAAGATATCCCCAGGTGTCGGGCTGTGTATCTCGTTCTGCCTGCCGGCAAAATTCCACATGAAATACCGCCAGTACATCCAGTTCAGCTGGTAGTCAAAGAAAAAGCGCATGTTGTCGCCGAATGTCGGCTTGTTGTGCTCCGCTCCGGGCACAGGCTTTCCTTTCTTTATGTAGGCATTGTAAAAGTCGATATACTTGCTGTCCGTGCCGTTCCACATGCGCGGGAAAAGCATCTTGCCCTCGCTATGGTACACAGGCTTGCCGGTAGAGTTCGCATGTATGTATCTGTCGCCCATCGGAGCCCAGTATTTCCCTTCCTTCCAGTCATATGGGGCATCGAAATACTGTCCGTACAGCAGAGGCGTGGTGCCATACTGTTCCCTTGCGAGATAGCGTACAAGGGTAAAAGGATTGTCAGGCTGGTACTCGTTGGTAGGAGTCTTGGCCGAAGACCTTATCACAACCACTGAAAATATGGAGAAGCCTATGACTATCGTCGTGAAGCAGAGGAGGACGGTGTTCCAGAACACCTTCTTTTTCTTCATCGTCACGAAGATGCCCCAGAAACAGAGGGCGAAAAGCAGCAGCATGAAGAAGATGGCGCCGCTGTTGAACGGCAGGCCGAAAGTGTTCACGAACAGAAGGTCGAAATATGCCGCCGTCTTCGGAAGATAAGGTATGATGACAAAAAGTATCAGGGCCAGTATCACGCAGGAGATGAGGAAAATCTTCACATATTCCCAGAAAGAATAGTGGCCGTCCTCGCGTTTCTTATAATAGAAGAGGAACACCAGTGCCGGGATTGCAAGCAGGTTGAGAAGGTGGATGCCGATGGAAAGTCCTATCAAAAAGGCTATCAGCACTATCCAGCGGTTTGCATATGGCCGGTCAGCCTGCTCGTACCACTTGGTCATGGCCCAGAACACCATTGCAGTGAAGAGGGACGACATCGCATATACCTCGCCCTCGACCGCAGAAAACCAGAATGTGTCTGAAAAGCAATATGCCAGGGAACCCACTATGCCGGATCCGTATACGGCAATCGCCTGCGACACAGTATATCTCCCGTCCTCAGACGGTTTCACCAGCCTCTTGGCGAGGAAGACTATCGTCAGATAAAGGAAAAATATCGTGAGCGCAGAGCACAGGGCACTCATCGCATTCACTGCCACCGCAGCATGCATATTGTCGGTGAACATCGTGAAGAACCGCGCTATCAGCTGGAAAACAGGGTTTCCCGGCGGATGCCCCACTTCAAGCTTGTACGATGATGCTATGAATTCCCCGCAGTCCCAGAAAGACGCTGTAGGCTCTATTGTCATCAGGTAGGTGACTGCCGACACTACAAAGACAAATGCGGCGGACACCCTGCTCCAAAGATCGAATTTTCTTTTCTCCATAATCAGCTGTTCAAAACTCTACAACCGGGCAAAGATAGAAAGAAACCGAGAGCAATGCAAAAAAGCTTGCCCGGAATGATTATATTTGCAGAAAATTAATGCTCATCATGGCAGACAACGATTGGAAAAAGAGGCTCGGCGTGGTCTATTCGACCGACCCGGGATATAAATATGAAGAAGAAACGGAGGAGGAAGCAGCCACGCCGGAACCTTCTGCCCAGAGGCTGACCGTCACCATTGACCGGAGGAACCGGGGAGGAAAGCAGGTGACGCTTGTGAGCGGCTTCATCGGCAGGGAAGAAGACCTCGCGGAGCTCGGCAGGAAGCTGAAGGTCAGATGCGGGGTCGGAGGCTCGGCCAAGAACGGGGAAATCACCG
This sequence comes from uncultured Bacteroidales bacterium, assembly GCA_944323825.1. GTDB lineage: Bacteria > Bacteroidota > Bacteroidia > Bacteroidales > UBA932 > Cryptobacteroides. The sequence goes on along the minus strand of CALUTY010000006.1, from coordinate 175,650 downwards.
TCCAGGGAGATTTCCGGGACAAGGTCACCGCCCTCCTGAATGAAATGGGCTACAAGGCAAAACGCGGGAACTGATGGCGAACGGCAGCATATATGACAGCGACAGCACGGCGGCATTCGCATTCGACAGTGCTGCTGCATATTCATGCGACAGCATAGCAGCGGCCGACACCACGGCGACCCTCCCGGCCGACAGCGCCTTCCTGACCGGAAAACTGGTGACGGAGCCGCACAGTCAGACGGCTGCTGCAGACCGGCAGTCCACGGACATGTACGGAGACATGATTGCCGACGGCATAATCGCACTGATGGCGGCCGTATTCATCATCTTCATGAAAGGCATACTGAATGTGATGCCGATGGTCCTGGGCAGCCTTTTCCGCTGGAAGGAAAATCTCAACATCGAAGACAGCGTAAAGATGTGCCGGGAGCGTAACCGCTTTGCACTCATCCTCTTTCCCGCCTTCTGTGTGACAACCGCACGATATGGCGTCTGGTCCCCGTCATTCATCGGAGACTCCGGCCTCCTCACATCGATTCCCGTTACGGCTGCCGCACTTGTTGTCTTCCTGCTTGTGAGAGGTCTCCTTATAAAGATAATGAGGCCTTCAGGAATGAACGGCAAGACATGGAAAGCGGCTAATGACGCCCTCTATACATATTTCATTACAAGCGCCATCCTTGTTCTGGCCACCGCAGGGGCAATGTCATTCGCCGGCTGCACGGACCACGCCGTAAAAATGGCCATAGTCTACGAATGCGCAGCCGTGTGGCTGGTGTTCCTGTTCAGGAAAATGCAGATTTTTAAAAACTCGTGCTCTCTATTTTCAGCAATTTTGTATCTTTGCACCCTTGAAATTTTGCCGATGGCCGTTCTGACGGTCCCGGCAATATTGCCTTAAATTATCTGGCCTCGGCCATACTGTTTATAAAACGATGAGCATCAAGAACATTCTCATTTCCCAACAGCCACCCAAGGCGGTTTCACCGTATTCATCAATTACGGAAAAATACGGAGTACACTTTGATTTCATACCCTTTTTCAAGATAGAGCCGCTGTCATCCCGTGAGTTCAGGGCGCAGCGGATAAACATTCTGGACCATTCGGCGATAGTCTTTTCCGCCCGCTCCACCATTGACGCATTTTTCCATATCTGTGAAGAGCTTAGGATAAAGATACCGGAGACAATGAAATACTTCTGCAGCACCGAAGCCGTGGCGATGTATCTTCAGAAACACATTGTCTACAGGAAAAGGAAAATCTTCTTCGGTGACGGTACTCCGGCATCCATACTTGCCCAGATCGGCAGCAAGCACAAGGGCGAAAAGTTCCTGATAGCCACTTCCGACTCGGCAAACAACGACATCACACGCATATTCCAGGAAAACGGATTTGAATACGAAAGCGCCATCTTCGTCAAGTCCGTGTCCCAGGATCTTACTGCCACGGACATCCGTTCGTATGACATGATTGTCCTCTACAACCCTGCCGATGTCAAGTCCCTGTTCGAAAACTTCCCTGATTTCAAGGCAGACGGGATACGCTTTGTGTCCTACGGGAAGTCTGTCATCAAGGCCATGCAGGAAGCCGGGCTTGACATAGCCATTTCGGCCCCTACAGCCGAAGCTCCGTCCGTTTCCAGGGCAATAGAGATATATCTGGAAAAGAACGGGTGATGGACAGCCGGCTCCGCAAGACATTCACCAAGAAAGAACGGCTCTGCGGCAAGAAAGACATTTCACGGCTTCTTGCCAAAGGCAAGTTCGGGACGGCGGGATGCATAAGATACTGCTGCCTGCCGAAGAATGACGCGGACTGCGACAGGATAATGGTCTCCGTACCCAAGAAGCTCTTCAAGAGGGCAGTCAAACGCAACCTTCTGAAAAGGAGGCTGCGTGAAAGCTACCGCCTCCAGAAAGAAAAGCTCACAACTGCGGACCATGCCGACCTGATGTTCGTATACAACACGAAGGAAATACTGCCTTTCAGCGAGATATACTCCTCGATGGGTCAGATCATCGACCGCATCAACAGTTCTGAAAAAGCACAAGACTGACATGGACACCGGCAGGATAAGGGAAATATTGAAGGAAGTCCTCATCTTCCCCTTCGTCATTCTGATCCGGTTCTACCGGGCGTGCATATCCCCGCTGAAACCGCCTTCATGCAGATTCACTCCGACATGTTCCGAATATGCCCTTGAATCATTCCGCCGGCACGGCCCTGTCAAAGGACTGTTCCTGACCGTCAGAAGGCTCGGCAGATGCCATCCCTGGGGCGGCAGCGGATACGATCCCGTCCCGGACAGATGCACAATCTTCGGAACACCGGTAAAAGACAATTCCAAAACTGCTTCTGAACATGCCGAAAAAAGAAAATATAAGAAACCTCTTTGATGACATAGCCCCGGACTATGACAAGCTGAACCATATACTTTCCCTCGACATTGACAAGAGCTGGCGGAGCAAGGCCATCCGTGAAATCGTGGAAAGGGACACTCCCTTAAATATACTGGATGTCGCCAGCGGGACAGGGGACTTTGCCATAGGGACAGCCCGCAAGGCTGCTGCAGGAAGCCATGTCACCGGCATAGACCTCTCCGAAGGAATGCTTAAGATAGGCCGGGAAAAAATAGCCAAGGAAGGCCTTTCCGAGATGATTTCCATGCAGGAAGGAGACTGTGAAGCATTGCCTTTCTCTGACGGGACATTCGACCGCGTGACCGTAGCCTTCGGCGTAAGAAATTTCGAACACCTTGAAACAGGGCTAAACGAAATGTTGCGCGTACTGAAGCCGGGAGGGAAACTCGTGATACTGGAGCTGTCAGTCCCTTCAAATCCGCTGCTCCTGGCTCTCTACAAGCTGTATTTCCTGCATATCCTGCCTGCAATAGGAGGCAAGGTGTCCGGAAACAAGGGTGCCTACAGATATCTTCCCGCCTCAGTGCTGCACTTTCCCAAACCTGAGGCATTCATGAAGATGATGTCCGGATGCGGATATTCGGAGATACGGCACAAGTCCTTCACCTTCGGAATCTGCCGCATGTACATCGGCATCTGCCCTTTAACATAAGAAAAGGCCTTGAACATCAGAATAGGAAGACCACGAATCCCAGTCCTCCGAGGACGGCAAAGAGAAAAGTGGACACAACCAGAAGCGGCAGCATGGGATCCAGATCCTTTCCGTGCCTTTTCCACACCCCCGCCACATGCATGACAAACAGAGGCATAGTCAGCACGAACAGATAGTGCCACAGGCTGTACATCCGTGAAAATGCATATGCAAACATGCAGCCCCATCCTGCAACTATCAGGGCTGTCTGGTAGACCTTCGCCCATTTCTCCCCTATTCTTATAGGTATAGTGACTCTCGTGGCGGCATCAGTCTTCATGTCCCTTATATTGTTCACATTCAGGACAGCCACGCTGAAAGCCCCCATGGAAACTGCCGGAAGGAGCAGATACCAGGACGGTATGTCGTGCGCAGCCACGAAATAGGATCCGAGCACCGACACAATGCCGAAGAATATGAAGACAAACACATCCCCGAGCCCCCTGTATCCGTAGGGATTGCTTCCGAGGGTGTATTTCATCGCCCCGGATATCGCGCAGGCGCCGAGTATCATCAACAGGATGGATTCAAGGGAAAGCAATGTGCCGAAAGAGCTCTTTATCATCGCGAGGCCGAAGCAGACAGAAAGTATGACATATGCCCATATCATCCGTTTCAGATCCTTAGGCTTGAGGAGTCCGGTCGACACCGTATATCCCGGCCCCTGCCTGTCTGCCCTGTCCGTTCCCTTGAGCGCATCCCCAAGTTCATTCGCCACATTTGACAACAGCTGCAGGGAAAGAGTGGTAAGCAAGGTGAAGATGACCACGCCCCATCTGACATGGTAATCGGCAGCCGCCAGCATCAGTCCGAGGATGACTCCTGCGAGCGAAAGAGGCAGGGTTCTCAGCCTCATTGCCACAATGTAATATCTGATCTTCTTCATTTCCCCAAAATGCCCTTCTACGCGTTACAACAATTAAAACAACAAGTAAAACAACACAAACGACAACATGCCGGACGGTACAGTTTCCGATCTTTGTTCCCGGTTAAGAATCTTATTCGTCTCAATCTGAGGGAAGATGACTTCTGGGTAATGTGTGCAATTCTGACTTAGAGTCTCCCCTCAGTCCTCAAGAATTTTTGAGGTTTAAATGGAGTGTTCCTTGAGAAAGGAATGCTCCATTTGCATTATCAGTCAGTTTCCGTCTTCCTTCTGACAGGGAAAAGCACTCTCATGTTGAGAGTGATGAAATGCAGGGCAGCCCTGATGACTCCGGCACTCCTGAGGTCATAGATGAACTGCTCCTTCAAAGGGCGGCCTTTAGGACTCATAAGTGCGGCATAACGCTGCTTGAGGGAGAAGGAAGCGTCCCGCCATGCCGGAAGCCCCGGATTCCTGTCACAGGAGGCAAGGATGCCGGGAGCCACAACGGATGTGATTCCGGACTTTTCCGCCCTCACTCCATAGTCATAATCTCCGAAACTGTGGCTGAACACCTGGTCCATGGTACCCAATTTCTTGAACACATGCCGGGGAACAAGCACAAGATTTCCGTTGAAGATGTCGCAGCCGACAGGTATGGTCCTGTCCGGAACAATGATCTTTCCTCCGGAAGTCCGCCCTCCGTATGTGAGACTGCCGTCCGAACCCGCAGCAGTTCCTGCCACTATCGCCCTGTGCCCGAGGGCTGCAGATGTTTCAAGCAGCACCGACAGGGCGCCGTCTCTGATTATAGTGTCGTCATTCAGCCAGATATAGAAATCGGGATCAGACTTGGCCGCCTCATTCCATGCAGCACACATGCCTCTGTTCCAATACAATGTGCCGTCCCCGTGGATGATATGCACAGACGGAAAGAACTCTGAGACTGCATCAGATGTCCCGTCAGTACACCCGTCCTCAGTCATATAAACCGAAAAAGAATATTTCCTGTCCGGCTTCATCACCTCGAACTGGGCAAAGCAGGCCGACAGGCAGGCAAGGGTCTTCTCCCTCCTGTTGAAGACGGACATGAGCACGGCGACTTCCATACCCGTCAGTCAAGTTTGAGGACAGCCATGAATGCACTCTGAGGCACTTCCACCGTGCCTATCTGGCGCATCCTCTTCTTTCCCTGCTTCTGCTTTTCAAGCAGCTTGCGCTTCCTGGTGATGTCACCACCGTAGCATTTCGCAGTCACATCCTTCCTCACTGCCTTGACTGTCTCCCTTGCGATGATCTTTGACCCAATCGCCGCCTGGATGGCAATGTCGAACTGCTGCCTCGGAATCAGTTCCTTCAGCTTTTCACAGATCTTCCTTCCGAACTCATATGCATGGTCCTGATGTATCAGACTCGAAAGCGCATCTGCAGGCTCACCGTTCAGCAGGATGTCAAGCTTGACCAGCTTCGCATCCCTGAATCCGATGAGATGATAGTCAAAGGAGGCATATCCCTTCGATATGGACTTCAGCTTGTCATAGAAGTCAAACACTATCTCCGAAAGCGGCATCTCGTATGTAAGCTCGAGCCTGTCCGCAGTGATGTAATGCTGGTTGATCAGCACTCCCCTCTTGTCGAGGCAAAGTTTCATGATAGGCCCGTAGAACTCTGCCTTGGAAATCACCTGCGCCCTGATGTACGGCTCCTCTATCCTTGATATGAGAGTCGGTGCAGGAAGTCCCGAAGGATTATGCACATCCACCACATCGCCCTGCGTCGTATATACCTTATATGAAACATTCGGCACGGTCGTGACGACATCCATCCCGAACTCCCTGAAAAGCCTTTCCTGCACTATCTCCAGATGCAGAAGTCCGAGGAAGCCGCACCTGAAGCCGAATCCGAGCGCCAGCGAAGACTCCGGGTCAAAGACAAGGGAAGCGTCGTTGAGCTGCAGCTTCTCCAGCGAGGACCTCAGTTCCTCATACTGGTCCGTTTCCACAGGATACACGCCGGCGAAAAGCATCGGCTTCACCTCCTCAAAACCTGCAATAGCCTCGCTGCAAGGCCTTTCCACATGTGTTATAGTATCACCCACTTTCACTTCCGAAGCTGTCTTTATCCCGGAAATGATATATCCGACACTTCCGCAAGGGATCTCGTCCTGCGGGCAGAGCTTCATCTTCAGTACCCCCACCTCATCGGCCTCGTATTCTTTTCCTGTATTGAAGAACTTCACCTTGTCCCCCTTCTTCACGGAGCCGTTCTTCACCTTGAAATAAGCTATGATCCCCCTGAAGGAATTGAACACAGAATCAAATATGAGGGCCTGGAGCGGAGCCTCCGGATCGCCTTCCGGAGCCGGAATCCTCTCAACTATGGCATCAAGAATCTCCCTGACGCCCTCCCCCGTCTTACCTGAAGCCCGCAGCACATCTTCCGGCCTGCAGCCCAGAAGATCCACCACCTGGTCAGTCACCACATCAGGCATGGCGGCGTCCATGTCTATCTTGTTCAATATTGGTATTATCTCCAGATTGTGTTCTATTGCAAGATAAAGATTGGAAATCGTCTGGGCCTGGATTCCCTGAGTCGCATCCACCACCAGCAACGCCCCTTCGCACGAAGCGATTGCCCGCGACACCTCATACGAAAAGTCCACATGCCCCGGAGTGTCAATCAGGTTCAGTATGAACTTCTCCCCTCCATGCACATATTCCATCTGGATGGCATGGCTTTTTATCGTGATTCCCTTCTCCTTTTCGAGGTCCATCGAGTCAAGGACCTGCGCCTCCATGTCACGGCTGCTCAGCGTGTCTGTTATCTCCAACATCCTGTCCGCCAGTGTGCTCTTCCCGTGGTCAATGTGCGCTATTATACAAAAATTCCTTATGTTCCTCATATGAAAAAATATGAACCGATCCGGACCGCCTCTCCGCAGTCCGCCTCAATCTGCAAATATACTCCAAAAAATCGACTTGATGTCAAGGAGATATAAAAAAGCGACGGAGGCAGGTCAATCTGTCTCCGTCGCTTTGTCGGGGTACTGTGACTCGAACACAGGACCCTCTGGTCCCAAACCAGATGCGCTAGCCAACTGCGCCACACCCCGATTATTTCAATTCCATCAGCCTTTTTAGCCTCAACCGTTCTGAATTGGACTGCAAAGATACATCGTTTTTTCCAAAAAGCAAAAAATTTGACAAAATTTTTACACCTATCCGCAAAAGCCAACCCCTCCGGAACAGCAACAAGGGATATTTTCCGGATAATCATAAAAAGAAAAAACATATAAAAAGAGAAAAGTGTGGTCAAGTCCCGGAATCTGTGGTGAAAGATTTCGGGACATTTTCTTTTTTATGTTCCTTTGGGCAAAAGAGATTCTTTCGGACAATCATTTAAACTATAGAGCTATGAAGGGAAAGTTTTATTATGCGGCTGCAGCTTTGGTGCAGGTATGGTTTGCGGTGTCCTGCGGGACGGTCGAGATTGAGGGACCTGAGGATGTGCCCGGGACAGGGCAGGGCAACGGGGACGGGCAGATTACCCCGTTGCCGGAGGGCAGGGACCTGTATGTCACCGGGGTGGAGTACCCGGAAGGATATGACTGGCATGCCGATGAGAACTATGGTTATGTGGCGTGTGAAATATTCCTCATGAAAGGAGATGAACGGATTGTCGAACTTTCAGCGGATGAGAGGAATATGGTAGCTTCCGATGCAGATATGCACAGATGCGTGGACGGACATCTGTACACAGACTATTCCACAGAAACAGAAACGGTCATAAAGATGGACGGGGAAGAGCTCTTCCGTTATCCCGAAAGGGAAATGATCTGCGGATTCATGGTGGTGGACGGAGATGTGCACACCCTCGGCATGCCGAGGGACGGTGCTGACGGATGGACATGGAGAAGGAACGGCAAGATCATGATGTTCAAGACATCTGGCTATATCATGAACGGACTGGCGGAGGACAACGGCACATTATGGTTTTCATATATTGACCCGATCGTGACCGGAGATGGTGTGAAGGAAAGGTATTACCTCGTGTCCGACGGCAAGGTCACACCGGTGGGAACTGCTGCAGATGTAGAAAAGGTGGACGACATTCTTCTGTATGACGGGATAATATATTATACGGCAAGGATACAGGGCTTGAACGGGCATGTGGTCTACATTGATGACAGGGCTGTGTCCGTGCCGGCAGGTTCCGCCAGGGAAACCCTTGACTGCAGGCTGCACTATGACGGCGGCCAGAGCATATATGTATCGGGGATCAAGCGTTTTGCCGCGGACGGGTCGATGGACATGCCGTCATTGTGGAAGGATTTCAAACTGGATTTCAACTATCAGGCATCTTCGACGGTCATGCACGGGCATTATGTGGACGGAGATGACATCTACTGCGTGTATACTGACACACAGTATGATGAATTACGCATCTACAAGTCGGGACTTGTCGATTCAGAGCATGATGCATTGAAATATTCATTCCTTTCCCATGCGGGAGGATGCGCAACGGACGGACATTTCAGCCTCGCCCTCCACCCTGCCATACCTGGAGTCAATCCCGCCCTGCTGATTGACGGAGAGGTCAAGGAATATGGATTCAACGGCTATTTCACTTCCGTTTCATACTGGTGAAGATGTACTCCGGATTCAGTCCTGCTCCCATGAAAGGGTTCTGGACTGGTCCGGATTCACCGTTATGCGGACCCGCAATGTCTCTTCAGGAAGAAGTTCCTCAATGTTCTCCGGCCACTCCATGATGCAGAAGTCACCGCTGTAGAAATAGTCCCCGATGCCGATGTCCAGAGCCTCGGATGTCTTGTTTATGCGGTAGAAGTCGAAATGGTAGACAGGCTCCCCGTCCCTTGTCCTGTATTCGTTTATGATTGTGAATGTGGGTGAGCACACCGCATCCTCCACGCCGAGCCTGCTGCAAAGGGCCGTGGTGAAAGTGGTCTTCCCTGCTCCCATCGGGGCAAAGAAAGCTATTATCCTGTTTTCCCCTATTTTCCGGAGAAATTCATCAGCCGCCCTTCCGAGATCGGCCGTGTCCCTTATCGTTACTTCCTGCTTCATCTTCATTCATGAAATGCACCCGGCAAAAATAGGAAGATTTGCCGGAAAAGACAATCGGTCCGGATGCATTCGTTACATCTTGTCCTCATTGCATCAGGTCCTTCTTGTCAAGAAAGCGGAAAGAGGCGGCTTCGGACAGGTGAGATATGCGGATGTCCGGAGATGAATCAAGGTCAGCGACGGTGCGGGCTATCTTCAGAATCTTGGAGCAGGCGCGGGCTGAGAAGCCCATGCTGCCGATGAGTTTTTCAAGAAAGGCCTTTCCTTCTCTGTCAAGGCTGCAGTGCCGTCCGGTGAGCTTCATGGACATCTCGGCATTGCAGAAAATACCGTCGGAGACAAAACGCTCCTTCTGTATCTGCCTTGCCGCCGCCACCCTTCCGGCTATCTCTGCACTTGATTCTCCGCACTCCCTTTCGACAAGCTTGCGGGTATCCACAGGATGCAGCCACAGGTGGATGTCTATCCTGTCCATCAGGGGGCCGGATAGCCTGGACATGTAGGCAAGACGCCTTGACGGGGTGCATGTACATCTGTCGCCTTCTCCGTAATATCCGCAGGGGCATGGATTGGCGGCTGCCACAAGCATGAATGACGCCGGGTATTCGATTTTGGTCCTGAGCCTGGAGATAGTCACCTTTCTGTCCTCAATAGGACTCCTGAGAGCCTCTATTATCCGTTTGGGTGCTTCAAGGAACTCATCTAGAAACAGCACACCGTTGTGGGCAAGGGAAACTTCCCCTGGCATAATGTACTCCGACCCGCCGCCGATGAGGGCAGGAAGCGATGTGCTGTAATGAGGAGCCCTGAACGGACGGGAGCGGATCAGACCTCCGGAGGAATTACCCTTGCCTGCCACGGAATATATCTTGCTTGTCTGAAGGGCTTCCTGCACATCCATCGGAGGCAGTATGCCTGCAAGTGCCCTGGCCATCGAACTCTTTCCTGAACCGGGAGGACCTATCATGATCACATTGTGGCCTCCGGCAGCCGCTATTTCAAGCCCCCGCCTGGCTCCTTCCTGTCCGATTATCTCCGCAAAGTCGGGGATGTCTCCAAGAGCTTCCACGCTTGCCGCCTTTCCCCGGTTCCGTATGAGCAGATGGCTGCAGTCCCTGCCCGAAGTTATCTGTATCACTTCTTCGAGAGTCTTCACACCATAAACATCGACAGCCTCATATTCAATGGCTTCCATTGCTGATTCCTCGGGAAGGATGCACCCCTTGAATCCGGCTTCCGCCGCCAGTTCCACGGCAGGAAGGGCACCGGGCACCTTTCTGACTGAACCGTCAAGCCCGAGCTCCCCCATCATCAGATATTTCCCCGCATCAGGCAGGATTTCCTGACCGGAAGCGGCCATTATGCCGACAGCTATCGGCACATCATATCCGCTGCCTTTCTTCTTGATGTCCGCCGGGGCAAGATTGATGACTATCTTTTTTCCAGGAATCCTGTATCGCATGAACTGCAGTGCGGATATCGTCCGCAGAAGACTTTCCTTTACCGCCGTGTCCGCCAGCCCTACGAGATGTATGCCTATCCCCGCCGTCATGTCCACCTCTACAGTGACCGGAATGGCCCTGATGCCTATGCATCTTGCTCCATAAACATTTGTCAGCATGTTTTTTTTCTGACAAATATTGCCATGAAAAAGAGAAAAAATGGGCAAAAAGAGAAAAATGTGGTGAAATGCAGAAAATCAGAAGCTGAATCAGGACGGCAGCTGCAAATTACAAGGCCGGCTCTGAAGCCCGGAATGTCCGGTGACCTCAGAGCCAGCCTTTCCCGTTTTGTTTGTGTATATGGTAAAAGGAAGGACTACAAGAATCTCCTTCCTTTTTCTGCACCGGATTTTGTCAGGGCGTTTTCCGCTGACCGGACATCATCCGGGATACCGGTTCTCGTATAGATGCAGACATCGCTTTCTCCGGTACCTGTTGCCGTGAGGGTAAGCGTATTGCCGTCCTCTCCCACCTCATAGCTGTAGAGTGCCATAGGCTCTCCGTCACTGTATGAGCCGGAGAATACGTTCCCGTCTGCCGTATATGTGCCGGAATATCTGTCAAATGTAGAGGTATAGACTTTCTGGTACAGGTTGAAGCTGCCGTCAGGCAGAAGTTCCATGTATACGCTGAAATCTTCTCCCGGGGCGGCCCCGTTCCATGATGTCAGGCGCCATTCGCCGCAGATGCCGTTGTCGACTTCCGGGGCGGTTTCCTTTGAACAGCCGGCAAAGAACAGAGCTGATGCAAATGTTAAAATTATGATATGGATGTATTTTTTCATCTGATTCCGAATAATCTGTTTATAACCAGCCGCCGTTTGCCGCACCTGTTTCACGGGCAATGACAGCAAATTCCTTTGTCACTTCAATTCCTCCCATGACGGTTTCCGATCCAGGTCTCTTGCCGCCGGCAATGGCCTTGACAGTGATGTGGGCCACACCCGGCTTGTTGCACCTTATCATGAGCTTTCCGTCGGACATTTCCGGCTTTGCCGGCATCCCCAGTTTCTCAATGTCATCGTCGGAGATTTCCACACCCCGGTATGTGAGGTTTTCCGCAGAGCCTCCGAAATACATGGTGAGAGGAATCATCTGGAGTTCGTTGAGAGGAACCTTGAGACATGGCGTGCCTTCTATCTGCATAAGGAGCTGGTAGGCATCCACCAGTCCTGTCCCCATCTGTCCCTTGTAGGTTTCGAGGTTGATGGTGGTTCCGGATGTCTTGGTGCCGTCAAGTCTGGATTCCAGATCGTTCACGGATGTCAGAAGCATTGCTATGAAATCCTCCCTTGAGACCTCTATGCCTTTCTGCAGGGCGTATGACAGGCCGAGGGCGGCTACGCCTGAAACATGAGGACATGCCATGGATGTACCCTGCATGTAACCGTAGTCACCGCCGCTGACTTCAGAAACGAGGGTAGAGAGTACCCCTGCCCTCTCAGCGCCGCTGTGTCCTGCAGTCTCTCCTCCCGGAGCCGCGATATTGCATCCGGGGCCATAGCAAGTGTAATATGCAGGAAGGTAGTCAGGGCCTATGGCTGTCACAGAAATGCAGTCCCTGTATCCGCCAGGGAAATTGGAACGGGAGAGGCCTTCGTTGCCTGCCGCAAATATGGCTATGCCTCCGTCGATTGCAGTTGAGGTGTTGTGCTCCGGACTCATGAAGTACTCCAATGCCTCCCTTTCCAGCGGTGCGATGGCGGCATATTCCCTGTCGGAACGGATGGAGGTGTTGTTGCTTCCGTAAGAGCACTGCAGGATGGCGGCACCGTGGTCGGCTGCATATTTGATGGCCTGGCTTACTGCCAGGTCGGTGGAGCTGAGACCTCTGGAGAACACCTGGCATGACATGATGCGTACACCGTCATCATTTCCGGTGCCTCCGGCCACTCCGGCCACACCCATGCCGTTGTTGTTCACTGCGGCCACTGTCCCTGCCACATGGGTGCCGTGTCCGGAATCGCTTGACGGCTGCCCGTACTGGTCAGTGCCTGTCAGATCCCAGGTGATGGGGCCGTTGTCCGCGAAGTTCCATCCGTGGATGTCCTGATTTCCGTATGCCTTTGACGGGGAAGGATTGGTCCACATGTTGGCTGCAAGATCCGGATGGGTGTATTTGACTCCTTCGTCCACTACGGCCACGATGACGCGGCTGTCACCTCCGGTGAGTTTCCATGCATCCGCCACATTGATGTCGGCTCCGATCCTTGAAGTGGTTGACACCGCCTGGTCGGCATTGTTGATGTAGTGCCATTGCCAGAAGATGTTCGGATCATTGAAGTCGGAACGGATCATGGCCTTTGTCTGAGGCACGGCATCCCCGGTGAACGGATATGCTTCCCCGGTGAATGTCTTCATCCGTCTGGTGCTGAACTGGACGGTGGAGATTTCTGCGGTACCGGCGAGCTTTTCTGCAGCTTCATCAAGGTCCTGGTCCGCGTCGAATGTGAGCACATACCATTTGTGCAGCCCTGCCGACCTTGTGCTTGCCTCGAATTCTTCAGTAACCGGGAACACCCTTTTGAATGAAGTCACCTTCAGGTCGGCGAATATGTCGTCTATGGATGTTATTCCGGAACGGGTGGCAACGGAACGGGTGGCTGTCTGCTGCGACGCAGCCTCTTCAAGGAAAGGTATGGCCTCATCGCTGAACTTGGCTATGAGCGTCCCCTTGACGGCATCGTCCGATGTGTTGCATATTTTTTCCGACACCTGCCGGCCGCCGTCAGGGACGGACGGCTCCTGCAGGTTTTCTGCCGTACATGATACGAGCAGTATGGATGCTGTTGCCAGAAATCTGTTTCTGTATTTCATATTGTCTTTACTTGTTGAATGTCAATGCTGTTGGATTAACGGGCAAGCTTCGCCCTGACTCCCGTGCGGGAAACCGTGCCGTCATGTGCAGCCGTTGCTCCCGGTTCCGCTGTCCTGACGGTGATTGTGGCCGAAGCCTTTTCTGACGCAGGAGCCGAAGCCGGCATCGGGTTCACCGCAAGGTTGAGTGCCGGCCTTCCGTTGCCTGCCATACCGCCCGGTGCAGTGCTGAACTCAGGAAGTTCCACATAGTTCCTTGGCATGCGGCCTTTCAGTGCCTGACTGCGTATCGCTGCCATTCTGGCCTGGGCTGCCGCACTCGGTGCCCCCGGAAGTCCTCCCATGTCCTTGGCCGGATCCACGAGCATCATTTCACCCATTAGACAGTAGAGGGAGGCCTGGCTTCCGGTGAACAGGAAGCTGAATGAGTATCCCTGGTCTTCAAGTATCGGTGAAGGAACACAGTAGAGGTAGCCGTCGGCGACTGCGCCGAAGAACATGTAATAGTATTGTGAATAATAGATGTAGACAGGGTCCAGCGCATCTATGAATCCTATTGTCACTGTGTTGCCGTCATATATGTTGGTCTGGCTCGGGTTCGGTGACAAGGCTATCACACCTTCGTATCCGTTGAAGTATGTGCTTGACGGCATGTGGCCGGCGAGCATCTGTCCTCCTTCCTCGAACTCTATGCCGGAAAGTCCTTCAACGTCAAGGATGGTGGTGACATCGTCGCTGATAGTTTCGTTGACGCTCATTGTCACTTTGCCGATATATCTGCGTACCGCATTTTCGTCATTGAAGTTGTAGGCGTAGTAGTTCCACTCCTTAGGATGTTGAGGGTCAGAGCCTGTAAGGTATTCCACGGACCATGTCTGAGGGTCGGCATCAAGGAAATCTTCATAGTAGAACACTTCCAGTCCCGGGTTGAATTTTCCGGTGGTGGTTATCTCGTCCGACAGGATTTCTGTCACATAGCCGTTGGAAGCCCTGAGGAGAAGCGTATAGCCGCTGTCTCCGTTCAACCCTGTAAGCATTACGCTGAAATGTCCCTCATTCAGCTGCTCCATCTGTTCATCTGTGAAGTCGGTTCCCTCTTCATCAAGCACTTCATCCTGATTTCTTCCGGCGAGACGGCTTGTCCTGAAGAGCCCGTAACGCACGGATTCGATCTCCTCTCCCTCTTCTCCGCAGAAATACGCATAGAATTTGGCGGAATTGTCAGGATTTATGCCCTGTCCTGCATATTCATAAGTGGCTTCAAGTCCGAATTTCAGCTTGACAGGACGGTCGTCTCCCTGTGCTATATATCCGAAAGGAATATAGGCATATCCGTGCATTTCTCCGGTTTCATCGTATGCCGCTCCCACGAGGGTATATTTGTCCGTGCTGAGGTTCTCCACCCTTATCACCTTCGAGGTTCCGTCAGGCATTATGCTTTCGTCGAATCCGTCTGCCTGATCCAGTTCCTGTGCCCTGAGGCTTGCGGTCCCGTCATCAAGGGTACCCCGGACGATGCTGTACTTGAACTGGCTGACATCAGCTGCAAAGGTGGCCGTGATTTCCACGGCACCGTCCGCAGGGGCTCCTTTTGTGAGAGTCACGGTATAGTCCGGAGCCGTATAGCCTGGAAGCATGATGCGGAGCATCCCTTCACGGTTGCCGTAATAGAATGAGCCGGCATTGTTGGTAAGTTCGAGCATGATGCTCTGTGCCGGGAATGTGATGACACCGTTTTCAAGGGTTCCGTACTGGCTTGCGCTCGCATCCATTGAGAAGTTCTCGGCAACCGACGAACCTATCCTGAGCTCGCCGTCGTCAGACAGGAGGGTGAGTCCGGTGGTCTGGTACGGGATATAGACCTTGGCCGGGTCGCTGGCATCTACGGTAGTCCACACGTCGCGGCTCGTATAGTTCACCGTGCCGCCTCCGGAAAGGGCGCTCATGAGAGCTTCTCCGTAGACCTTCATCCTGTAGTATCCTTTGATGTCCTCCCTTTCGTATATCTCCACATCTATTTCCGGATAAGGATTGTAGCCGGAAGTGTTGAGGGAATACATGTCACAGACGGTATTGTCCCTCCATTTGCCTGTAGTTTCACCGTTGGCGCCGGTCAGACGCACCCATCCGGCACGTACCACGGAGAATGACAGGCTCGTGGCCCTGGTCCCGTATATTGAAATGTATTTCGGGTCTTCTATGCGGATTACGCATGAATATTCAGTCCCCCTCTCGGCCTTAGGAAAGGATACGGTGAATTCCGTTTCCTGCTCTCCCGGACCGAACACTATCGGGTCTATTTCGAATATGCCTTCCTGGCTTGCCTCCACCACCACAGGCACCGTGATGGCATCGGTATATCTGGTGCGCCGTATCCTGTATGTGACCTTGGTCTCTTCGGAAGGGTCAAGGTCCAGTTCGGTCGGTGAGGTCTGGGTCGGGAAATACACTCCGTAGTTGTCCGGCTCCTCTTCCGCTCCCGGCGTATAGGTCAGTTCCTCCGTGCATCCCGCATAAAGGAATGTCATGAGAAAACCTGCCAAAATGTATTTTAATGTCTTAATGTTGCCCATATCTATGAATTGGTTTTAATGGTCCTTTATCCTCTCCACAGTTCCACAAGCCCTGAAGGGTCAGGATTGTTCTGGGTGGCTATCACAGGATTGTTCTGTGTTTCACCTCTGGTTATGACTATGTTCCAGTATGGTGCCCTGCCGTCCACATTCAGCCTGTAGGAAGCCGGGGCGTTCGTCCCGACATAACCGCGGCGGCTGGACATGTTCAGCCTCTTCATGTCATACAGCACTATGCCTTCACCCCAGAACTCGATTCTCTTCTGGAGCATGAGCTCGTTGAGAAAGGCTTCAAATGTCCCTGCCCTTGCCGTGCAGTCATAAGTTGCCCCACCTGTCATCCTGTAGGATGTCATGAACTGGTTGAGCAGGTTCCTGCCTTCGCTCAGGTTGCCGGCCTGGGCGGTGGCTTCCGCCTCTATGAAATACATTTCCTCCACCCTCATGCAGCAGTGGTCGGCGGCTCCGCCCACCGTGAAGCTCTGGTATGCCCCCTGTGCAGGTCTGAATTTGATGTTGGCATAGTCTTCAAGGGTCTCCGAGAAGTATTCATCGGCATCATCCCGGCAGCTCCTGTAGTCGTAACTGCTTCTGTCCGGGTCAAGCCATGAGTGGCGGCGGAAGTCGCGGGTGTCGATGCTGTTGTAGAGATTGCGGTTGATGCCCCTTCCCGCATGGTATTCCGCCCATGCATTTTCACAGCTCATGTGTGCCGTGAAGCAGAAAAGGTTCGACACGCTCTCGCTCGGCAGTGCGAGCCCCCAGATCCAGGCGTTGTTGGAAGAGGCATTGTTGAATCCGTTGTCAGGATCTTCCCACTGGTCCTGTGTCAAAGGTGTGCATCCGCTTGCCGTTATTGCCATCCTTGCATATTCGGCTGCATCTGTGAATGCCCGAACGGATTCGGATGATGCCCCTGCATCTGCAAATGCGGAGCCTCTTTCGAGCCATGCCCTTGCCTTCATTCCGTATACCAGAGCCAGGCTGATGGTATATTTGTCCGGTGCGCTGTAGTTCTCAAGCAGGTCTTCCGCCATGTCGAGGTCAGGGAAGATGACAGTGTTGTAGATTTCGTCCACAGTAGCCCTCGGATTGTTTTTGGCCTGTGCCTCGGTGGTTTCCGGCAGCACGATCGGCACTCCGAGTCCGCGGATTGATTCAGGGATGGTGTACCCGTCCACTCCGGTCACTTCCTTTGCCTCATAAAGCCTGACGAGGTCAAAATAGAACATGGCCCTGTAGGCGTATGCGAATCCGAGATATGTCCTCTCATCCGAATCGAGGGAAGACAGGTCTGATGTATCTATCTGGCTGATGACACTGTTGGCCATCATTATCCATCTGTAGTAGTTGTTCCATGTAAGGCATCCCACGGCATATTCGGAGCCCAGGGCAGTGTTGGTCCCCCATTGGGTGAACCAGTCGTATCCTATGTTTCCCGTCACCACTATGTCGCCTGTCATGGAGTCCGTCGCAAGGTGGATTGCAGGCAGGGAGAAATCCCATCCTGCCCCCTGGTTGGCATAGCCGGTCGATCCGGCCTGCATGAGTGCGGCAGGTATTCCCCGTATGGTGGTCTCCAGAGAAACATTGCTGTCAGTCACGACATCCGTCGGGGTCGCCTCCTTTATGCAGCTGGCCGGAAGCAGGCATGCGGATATGGCTGCAGCCGTCATTTTCAAAATATTGTTCATATATTGATTTCTGTTTTTTAGAGTCTTTAGAACTGGATGTTTATTCCTCCTGAAATTGTCCGTACCGGAGAATAGCCGGCCTGGGTGGTCGAGCCGCTGTAGGAATATCTCGGGTCGAATCCCTTTCTTCTTGACCAGTAATATACATTCTCACAGGCGAGATAGATGCGCAGCCTTTCCATTCCGGCCTTTCTGGTGATTCTTGCCGGAAGGGTGTATCCAAAGTTGATGTTCTGCAGGTTGAGATAGCTTGCATCCATCAGGAAACGGTCTGACTGCCCGTTCTGGTTCTGGTCCTCATACTGCAGCCTCGGAATGTCGGACGAAGTGTTTGTCGGGCTCCATGCATTCAGGATGTCCTTGTGCCAGTTCATTCCGGTGGACCGGTTGGCAGGAGAGTACATCGACGATGCATATCCGGAGTCGTATGCAAGTCCTCCTATCTGATAAGTGAAGGCTACGCTGAAATCAAATCCGTAGAAGCTGAGGCTTGTGCCGAATCCTCCGTAGAGATCCGGGATAGGATTGCCGCAAAGGTAGTTGGTGGCCTGTTCGAAGTCGGTGGTGGTGATTCTCTGTCCCGTAGGGTTGCCGGCATCGTCTGTTTCGTCCATATACCACAGAGAAAGTCCTTCTTCATTCACTCCTGCATATTTTTTCATGTAGAATGTGTACATCGGCAGTCCTTCTCCATAGAATGAAGTGCCGCTGACATATCCCTGGTATCCTTCCACTTCTGTGGTGCGGCGTTCCTCCGGGAGCATGGTGATCTTGTTGCGCAGGTGTGTCATGTTGAGGTTTATGTCCCACTGCAGCTTTTCAGTGCGCACAGGAGTGAAGTTCAGTTCTATCTCTATACCGCTGTTGCGCATGTCTCCCACATTGGCATAGTAGGATGAATATCCCATTGAAGGTGCCACAGGGAATGAGAAAAGCATGTCTGTTGTGCTTCTGAGGAAGTATTCGATGCCTCCGTAGATGCGGCCCTGGAGGAGTCCGAACTCGATTCCGGTGTTGAAGTTGGAGTTGGTCTCCCATGTGATGTTTTCAGAGCCCTTGGTATTGAAGACCGTGGAGACTTCACCGTTGGCATTCTCTATTGTATATGTGTCCGTGTACCGGAAATTGCCGATGTTGTCATTTCCCTGCGAACCGATGGACGCCTTGAACTTGAGGTTGTCCAGCCACTTGCGTGTCACATCCATGAACGGCTCGTCGGTGATGTTCCATGCTCCTCCGACAGACCAGAAGTTTCCCCAGCGGTGGCTCGGATGGAAACGGGATGATGCATCGCGGCGGAATGATGCCGAGAAGAAGTATTTGTCCGACCAGTCGTACATCACCCTTGCGAAGTAGCCTTCATTGAAATATTCCACCCTGTAGGAGTTCGCCCCCTGGCCGTCTATGATGGCTCCTGCGAGCTCATCGTTGTCCTGGGTGAGCATGTGGTTCTTGCTTGCGGAGAGCGCGTATGTGGTGGCGCTGTAATATTCGTGTCCCACCATCACATTGATGTTGTGCTTCCTTATCTGCTTCGTATAGTTCAGTATCTGCTGAGTGTTGAATTCAAGCTGCCTCTGGTGCCCCTTGGAGATGAGCCCCTCTTCGCTGGCGAACTGTCCGAAGTACGGGTTGTAGATATTTGTCGAGCGGGTCTCATCCAGGGAAACGCCTCCATTTATGGTGAACTTGAAGTCTTTCAGGAACGAAATGTCGAAATATCCTGTTCCGTTGAATGCGTTTCCTTCGGCCTGCTGTGTGTTCAGCTTGTTGTCTGACACGGCGTTGCTGTTGGTGAATATGGCCCTTTCCATGCCGGCGTAGCTGCCGTAGTCATACATCATTATGCCGTCCTCATTGTAGAGTATCTGCCCGTCTCCGCCGCGCATGTATAGCGGATAGATCGGGCCGATGGTGGAGGTGTAGGCGAAAATGTTTCCGGAACTGTTGCTTGCCCCGCTGTCGTCGATGCGGTTATATTTGAAGCGGGCATAGGTGGCATTGACTCCCATCTTCAGCCATTTCTTGGCATCATAGTCCACCTTGATGCGGGCGGTGATCCTCTCCATGTCGGAGTTGTCCACTATTCCGTTGTCATTGAGGTAGCCGAGGGACGCATACACGGAAGTCTTGTCCCCGGAGCCTCCTATGCTGAGGTTGTACTCCTGGCGGAGAGAATTGCGGTAGGCTTCTTCCGTCCAGTTGTCAGGCTGGATATAGTATTCCTCTCCGGCATATACTATCCTCCGTCCGAGGGTGGCGGCAGGATTTACCTTGCCGTTCACGCCGATGAACTGCTGCCCGTCCGGCACATTGTAGACCATGTAGCCGAGACCGCCCTCGCTTGCCGGCCCTGTGAGGTTCTGGTTGGCTATGTTGTGGGCTTCGGTCGCACTCATTCCCGAGTCGAGGTAATAGTTCCTCAGAGCCGTATAATGAAGTTCGTAGAATTGTGCCGGATCCGTTATATATTCGTAGTCCTGTGCCGCGCGGGAGTTGACGCCCCACTTGGCGTCAAAGTTGATGACCGCTTCCTTTGACTTTGCCTTCTTGGTCGTGATCATCACCACTCCGTTGGCTCCGCGTGCCCCGTACAGGGCATTGGATGCCGCGTCCTTCAGGACTGTCATGCTTTCTATGTCGCTTGGGTTGATGTTGTTGAGGTCACCTGAATAAGGCATTCCGTCCACCACCCAGAGCGGGTCATTGCCCGCGTTGAGGGAACTGAAGCCCCTGATGCGGATGGACGGGCTGGATCCAGGCTGTCCCGACGAGCTTGCCAGCTGCACACCGGCCACCTTTCCGGCAAGGGACTGTGCCACATTGGCCTGCTGGGTCTTGGATATGTCATCGGACTTGATGACGGTGGCCGACCCTGTAAAGGCTTCCTTCTTGGCCGTACCGAAGGCCACGACAATCACCTCATCGAGCAGCTGGGTGTCCTCTTCAAGGACTATGTCTATGACTGCCCTCCCGTTTACGGGTACCTGCCGTGACTTGTATCCGATGATGGAAACATTCAGCGTCCCGTCTG
Organism: uncultured Bacteroidales bacterium; assembly: GCA_944323825.1. Taxonomy (GTDB): domain Bacteria; phylum Bacteroidota; class Bacteroidia; order Bacteroidales; family UBA932; genus Cryptobacteroides. The sequence continues at coordinate 154,968 of CALUTY010000006.1, read as the reverse complement.
CCGGAGCCTCGATTGCGTAGCCTCCGTTTTCGTCAGTAGTGGTACCGGAAGTTCCTCCTTCGATGTGGACGACTGCCCCGATTATGGGCATTCCGGCCTGGTCAGTGACTGTACCGGTCACATTCATCTGCTGGGCAAGGGCCGTGAACCCCGCACAGCATGCGACCGTCAGCATTGATAGAAGTTTTTTTAACATAAATATTGAATTAAACAAAAATGGTGTTTATGGGAAAGCCCCGCATTTCCGTTCCGGCCCTAAATAACCCTCCCGACACCGGACTTGTCCTAGCCGGTCTCAGGAGGGAATAGCATTTTTTCATCGGCGGTCTGCCGGTCTTTCCATGGTTTTTATATTTCTGTCAAATCTTTGTCAGCATTACCGTCAATAATCCTCTTTTGGATAATCGTTGGTTTCAGACCCGGAATAAATTGTCAACGGGCCTTGCCATTCGATGACAACTTGACGCCCGGATCCTGACGGAAATCCATAGTTTGTATAGGATTCAGTCATGGAGAATTTCACGTTCCATGTCTTGTCTGCATTCCTGATTACATTGACCGTGGCGTCCGGAGGGCAATTATAGGCACCATAACTTGAATTATAATAGTTAAGGCCTTGAAGTCCTGTCCTGGAGTATCTGAAATTCCAAAAGATCCCATTTGATGTATCGCCTACTGTCACATCCTCACCTGTCGCAGTTGATGTCGGGATCATCAATAAAGGTATATTGATTCTGTCGCTGCCGATACTTGACGCATCCACTCCTACCGGAACGAAATAGAAGTAATAATAATCGTCCGCTGGCGAACCCTGAAAGCTGTAACTTTTCTGCATCCGCATTTCGACCCGGTCAAGTTCAGCACTGAAAACGGTCTCGGCCGTTTCCGGTTCCATGATGGTAATTGTCGGAGTGAACGGACGCACAGGGGTCAGATCCGTATTTTCTGATGCAGATGTCACTTCCCCGTACCATTCGCCTTCAGCCACGACTCTATCCGTATCAATGTTGACGCTTATGAATTCCACATGGTAATACAGATAGGCCTTGTTTCCGATACGGTCGGTATATATTTCGCCTTCTACGCCTCTATATCCTGAAAGATTGGCGGCATCTGCCGTAGTAAAGCTTTCATAATTGTAGAGAGCAAAACCAGCCTCACTGATGTCAAATGAATTTCCGTCTCCTGCCAGGGTTATCTTCACTGCATTGGTGCCGTCCATGAGCCCTTCCGCAGTTTCGGCTTCAGAGGCGTCGCCGAGCATGAATATGCTCTGCAGCCCGGATGTATACAGGAATACTTTCGTCAGATCACGTGTTAACGGCTCAGAGCCTGGCCGTGTCACCGTAAATGTGTCCGAAGCCTTATATCCGTATGTGTATTCATTAGTGAAGTTCGCACGGAGCCTCTTTCCTCCGGCTGTCACATCAAGGCTGAGCACGAGACGGTTGTGGCTGCCGTCCACTATTTCGGACACTGACAGGGTGCCGGTCATAGGACCCGGCACAGTGGAGAAACCGTCAGGGATGTCAATCTGCACCTTGCCGTCGGTGACCATACTGAGGTCTACCGGAGTTTCAGACCCTTTCATCTCGTCGGAAATATGGACCACGATGGCAGGTGACGGAAGTGCGGATTCTTCAGTGGATTCCGTTATGCCGCTTCCGGTGTACAGATAGTATGTTGTGGCGGCTTCCTGATGATTCCGCCATGCCACGGCACTGCCGAGTCCATATACCACATCGTCCATTTCATATTGGTTCAGAAGCTCCACTTCGACTGCTTCGCTGCAGCTGCCGTCATAGTCGGCCTTGAGGGTGGTGCCGTCCGTAAGGGTAAGGTCAAGAGCAAGTCCGAGCGTGGCAGGAGTGCCTGCCGTGAAGCTGACGGAGAGACTGATTTCATTCACATTGCCGGCTGACGCTGAAACATTCACATCGTCTCCGTATGTGACAGTGAATTCTCCGGTTTCAGTATCGACTGCTCCCTGAGGATTCCTTGCCGACACAAGCAGAAAGTCATCTGCCTCCACCATGGCCACAACGCTTGTCAGACCTTCGGTCGGGGAGAGCCAGAATGTGTACAGATCCGTATCCGTCACTTCATATATCACGGAGCGGATGTCTGTCCAGTCTCCGCCTTTGTATTCTATCTGGTTTTCCAGAACAGGTGCCGGTTCCGGTTCTGTACCGGGTCCGGTACCAGGTTCCGGTTCTGCAGGTTCTTTCGAGCAGGAAAGCATCATCCCGCATGCTGCGGTCAGGGCTGCCGCCGCCAAGACAAACTGTCTCGACAAATAGTTCGTTTTCATAATGTTCTGATTTACATTGTTTATAAGCGAAAGACAATCAGAGAACCGTTTCCGGAAGGCATTTCTGCCCGGATACGGGAGCGCCTTCCGGTGCGGTTTCTTGATTCAGCGGATTATTCCAATGACCATCTTTTTGCAGGCCATGAAATGTCGTTGAGAGAAGGTACAGCTTCGAGGCTCATTGACCTTGCCTTCTTCAGCATGACTGATGATGCCGCCGTACCTGTATTCGGCTGCACAGGGGTTTCACTGTTTCCGTTAAGCCATATAGGCCCGGTCCATGATCCCTTTATGGTGTGGTTCAGGACATCAGTACCGTCAATCACAATTGTGTAGTCGCCATCAGAGTCCGGTTCTGATATGGTTACAGAACCTCCGTAGATGCAGGCAAACAGGTCGAATGTGGCCCTGTTGAGCGGTCCGTTTTCCTGGAAATATTCGTTGTCAGGATCCGGATTGCCGTTGTCGAGCCAGGTCTTGAATTGGTCATCAAGCCCGTACGGATAGCCGTTGCCGATGATGTTGACGAGGTGCTGATAGCGTGTGCCGTCATTTCCTGCAACTCCCGTGAAGCCCCGGACGCAGACTCCAGGCTTCATCTGGGCCGGATAACGGTTCGATGTGAGATTGTAGGTCCCCGGAGTGATCTTGGTCTCAGTACCCGGCTCCACGAGAAGGTCGAGGCTGATGAAGTCGCCTTCGTGAAGAAGTCCTGTCTCAGGATATTTCGGGTCAAACTCGAAGTATCCTGTAGGAAGGCCGATGTTGAGAACCTGGTAGCTGCATGGTTGACCCACCTGTTCGAATGATGTGCCGTCCGGAAGTTTTCCGGTGTATATGGATTCAACCGGGATGGTGCCTAATCCTCCGGCATATATTTCGGTCTTCGGCAGGCATGAGGCATACGGCAGATAGCTGAGATCGGTTTCCACGCTCTTTGTGAGGTTGGTGGATCCGTCGTTGCCGTCGTCACTGTCGGAAACATCCTGGAAGATGATGTCTCCGACATATTCGCCCTTTATGGTATGGCCGTCGGTGGACATCAGGTCGAACTCTATCCTGTAATATTCCTGACCGCCCGGTCTTGTTACCGTCGACACCTCTACGGAGCCTTCGGATGCGAATGAATATGCCACTTCTTCCCCGTTCTCAATCTTTGCGGCGTAGGTGCCCCAAGGCACTATCCCGCCCATCAGGACACCTTCGACTCCTGTCAGGGCCGTCCCGAATGTAAGTGAGGAGCTGACAGGGTATTCAATCTCATCAATATATATCCCGTCATCAGGGAATGACGTACGGGTCATGAGCATTATGGACATCTGGTAGCCGTCCCTGTTGTTTGATGCATTGAGGTCATATATCTCTATGGCCATAAGCCCGGCTCCCATATCATATACATCCCCGAAGAATATGGCATCTCCCGGGGTGCCGGTCATTCCGTCAATGTCCGGATTGCCGTCGTTGTCCTTGTCAGGCACTCCGTCGAATGCCACATCATCGCCGATGAGCGGCAGGTTGGACTGCACGGTACCGTCGGATATGTTCAGCCTGCCGGTATATACGAATGTGCGGTCGTTGTCATTCATGTCTATGAAGTTGGCCGTGACGGTGTAAGTCCCGGAAACCCCGTCATATTCGATGCTGACAGGCTCACCGGTCAGCTGCAGGTCGGTGACTGTGCCGTCTGCCGCACGGTAGGATACGAAGCTGTACTGGCTGGCGCTGTAGTATGTGCCTGCCTTGTGGCTGTCGTCTTCATCGAAAGTCCCTTCCGGGAAGTTGCGCCAGTCGTCAGTCTGCTCACCGTAGAAGTCAAGGGTAAGGATATAGCCTTCGGAGGCCGGGGCGGAGCTGATGCCCGAGCCGCTCCATTCCTCGATGTCGGAAAGGGCAAGGTAATAGTTGTTCACCGTATTCCTTTCATCATCCTGTACCTGCCCGTAATAATAGAAGAATACCTGCCGGTCAAGTGTTATTATGCCGGAATCATTCCCTGATTCTGACACATTGACGCAGAGGCCTTCATATCGGCCGGTCAATGTCTCTCCTCCCGACATGGCCACATCGAGGTTCATCATGACGGTGGAGACGGAAGTAAGTTTGAGTGAAAGTGTGCTTCTGGATACGTTTCCGGCTGTCTCGGCCGATACGTTTACATTCTCATAGACGAGGCTGTTGCCTGATGAAAGCAGGTCGATTTCCCCGGTTGGAGTCTTTGTGACTACCTTGATGTAGTCATCTGCCATCTGGATTGCAGAAAGGGTGGCAAGTCCGGGTGTAGGCGAGAAATATACTGTGTAAACCTTGTTTTCGTCGACAGTGTAGACTACAGAGCCGATATTGTGTTCGGTGTCACAGTAAGTAAACGAATTTCCCCCCCCATTGCCCGGTGCAATGGCGTCCTCATTCGTGCAGGATGTCATCATCGCTGCTCCGGCAATTCCGAATGCGGAAACCAGCATAGCAAGAAACGGATGATAACAGTTCTTTTTCATGATAAATGGGGCGTTAAACATAATATCAATTGGTCTATAAACAAGACAAATGTAGTCATTTCATCAGAAAAATCAAGTGCCGGACAGCATTTTTTTCGTATCCGGAACCTTTTCTGAAGTGATTGTATGGGCATTTCCGGCATCATGCCCATGGATGATTTCACGGAATTGGCCGGACTTCCTTGAAAAATATGACCGGATGCCGCCGTTTTGCTCAAAATTATTAATTTTGCCATTTGTGAATCATGGTGCGGCATAAAGGCTGCCTGACATCATTGGAGCATTCGGTATGATAAGAAGATTTTTGGAGGCCGCGGGAAGCTGGTGCCTTTTTTTGAGGATGGTGTTCCGCAGACCGGAGAAATGGAAGATTTTCTGGAAGCAGTTTGTCATAGAGACCGACAAGCTGATCCTTTCGTCGATAATCATCGTCGGAGTCATTTCCGTGTTCATAGGCGGGGTCCTGGTCATCCAGACGGCGTCCAACATGTCAAATCCGATGCTTGACAGGATGCTGGTCGGCTATATGGTCCGCGAGACCCTCGTGCTTGAGTTCTGTTCCACTGTCGTGGCCCTCATCCTGGCCGGGAAGATGGGATCAAACATTGCATCGGAGATAGGCAGCATGCGGATTTCGGGACAGATCGATGCCATGGACATGATGGGGGTCAACTCCGCCGGCTTTCTCGTGCTGCCAAAGGTCATGTCGGCGACACTGCTCAGCCCGCTTCTCATGCTTTTCAGCTTTGCCCTGGGCATTTTCGGGGGATGGTGTGTGGTGGAAATGACGGAAATCATACCGGCTGCAAAATACATTGCCGGGCTGAAATATGCATACAACGGGTTCTATGTGTTCTACAGCGGGTTCAAGATGGCCCTGTTCTGCTTCCTCATATCCTCCATATCCGCCTACAACGGCTATTATGCCGAAGGCGGGTCCCTCGGCGTAGGGGCTTCGAGCACAAGGTCAATCGTGGTGACGAGCATACTGATCCTGCTGTTCGATCTGATTGTCACACAGCTTATGCTGTATTGACAGGAACATGAGTCCGGTGAAATTCAATCGGATCTCATCAATAAATTCGTTGAACTGAGCTTAAAAGACAGTCATGATAAAAGTTGAGCACCTTTACAAGAGTTTCGGGGACCTGCAGGTCCTCAGGGACATAAACCTTGACTTCGAGGCCGGGAAATGCAACATGATAATAGGGGCGAGCGGATCAGGAAAGACCGTCCTGCTGAAAAATCTGATAGGACTGCTCGAACCGGACTCAGGCGAGATCTGGTATGGGGGCAAGAAACTTTCGGACATGGGCTATGAGGAAAAGTCCAGGCTCAGGCAGAAGATAGGTGTCCTGTTCCAGGGGGCGGCCCTCTTTGACTTCGAGACAGTGCTCGGGAATGTCATATTCCCGATGAACTTTTTCACCGACTGGACGGAAAAGGAGAAGGTCGAAAGGGCAAGATTCTGCCTTGACAGGGTGAATGTCAGCGGGGCGGACAACAGATATCCCAGCGAACTGAGCGGCGGAATGCAGAAGAGAGTGGGAATAGCCAGGGCGATTGCACTCAATCCGGACTTCCTGTTCTGCGACGAGCCGAATTCAGGACTGGACCCGTACACGGCAAGCCTGATAGACAATCTTATACATGGAATCACCGAAGAATTCAACATCACCACGGTGATAAATACGCATGACATGAATTCCATCCTGGAAATAGGTGACAGCATAGAATTCATCTGCAACGGTACAGTCTTGTGGAAAGGGGACCGCCACTCCATCATGCACACTTCCTGCCGGGAACTGCGCACTTTCGTCGGCGCGAATGTGCTTGCAAGGCACATGATAGATGAATCGGAATAAGGTCAGAGCCTTACCCGGAGGCCTGCTTCAAAGCCGAGCATGAGAGGCTGGACCTTCCTGATGCTGTTCGGCTGGCGGCTTTCGAAATAATACCTGACACTCGGGTCTATGTAGATGCCGAGCCTGTTGCCCACTATGAATTCGACGCCTATGCCGGCATTGGCTGACAGCTGCACTCCCGGGCTATTTTCACTGTGGCTTATGACCCTGTCGGTGGCGTCAATCAGATATCTGTCCGCCACGCACTTCTCGACCGTGCCGCCTGCATATGCATAGAAGTCCACGAAACTGCCCTTGTAGATGCTGCAGTATACATTTACCGGGATTCCTATATAATGCTGGCTGTTCCTGATGTCAGAGTCTGTGAAGGCTGTGCCCTCAGCATCGTAATATGTGCCGTCGAATGTCCTTGTCAGCAGGGTGTAGTTGACACCGATGCTCATGGACCATCTGTCGGTGAACCCTATCCTTGCCCCGAGGCCGAATGACATCGGGATGCCGTAGGATGTGGCGTGGCTCTCGACTATCTCGTCCCGGATGGTCCGTCCCTGGCTCTGCATCGGAGGGATAGAGCCTCCGTTCCCGTCGGAAGTCCTGTTACTGATGGCGTTTCCGAACATGGCAAGGGAAACGTCCGGCCTTTTCTTCCTCACTTCATCATCCGGGAAGTCCGCGGCAAATTCCGCCGCAGGGTCCGGCAGATTGTATGATGAGTTTTCCCCGGCAGACTTGCCGGCGGAGTTCACGGTTACGGTTTCCTTTTCCGGGGAAATGTCTGTCGCTGCGCCAGTCAAAGATTCGTCTGATATGCTGTCATCTGTCTGTGCATCCAGGCTTTCTTCAGAGATTTCCGCAGGTATGTCAAGCACTGACTGCGGCATTGAAGACGGTTGTTCTGCTTTTGATGTTTCCACAGGGGTCGCCGCTGCCGCAATGAGGGACGATGCCGCTTTCCTGCTTGTCTCCGCCATGTCTTCCGGAGCCGGGGACACCACAGCTATGGCGCTGCTGTCCGGCACAGGCTCCTGCCTGATGCCGAACACCGCCGCCACGGCCACGGCCGCTGCGGCGGCAACGCCGATTCCGGCGTTGCGCAGCCGTATAAGCATTGTCCTCCTGCGTCTTCCGGCACTGATTTCAGTGAGCCTGCCGCTGACGGCATCCCACACCCGGCCGGGTACTTCTTCCCGCCCGTTTTCCATCATTGACCGGATCTTCAGGTCGAATTCTTTCTCAAGGTCGTCAAGCATCTTTCTTCATTTCTTTTATCTTGTTCTGCAGCCACACTCTCGCCCTGCTCAGCTGGGTCCGTGACGTGGTCTCGGAAATGTTCAGCATTTCAGCTATCTCCTTATGGGAATACCCCTCTATCACATACATGTTGAACACCGTCCTGAATCCCGTCGGCAGGGAGGTTATGAGCTTCATCAGCTCCTTGTACCCGATGTTGTCCATCTGCGAGGTGATGTCCGTGCTCAGGTTGCGGGCCGTCTCCAGCTCGTCGCTCATCTTCAGGGCATCCTTTTTCCTCAGGTACATGAGTGCAGTGTTGACAAAGATCTTTCTCGCCCAGCCTTCAAAGGAGCCGTCCCCCTTGAAACTGTCCAGCCGTGTGAAAAGCGTCACGAAACCCTCCTGCAGTATGTCCTCCGCCACACTCCGTTCTCCGACATATCTGATGCATACGGGAAACATTCTGGATGCCAGCCGGTCATACAACGCCTTCTGGGCCATCCTGTCTCCTTTTATGCACAGACCAATCAGTTCATGCTCAGGGTTTACGGTCACAGTACAGTCTCCACTTGTCAGGTTTCGTATACACATTCCCGCGAGATAGAAGATGCAGCCTTACGGCAGAATGTTGCATCTTCACTGAAATTCTTTCAGACGCGTCCTGCAAATATAAGAGATTTTGTGCTATTTTTGCAATTCGTCGTGACATTATAAATGGACATGAAAATGATGAAAAAAATCATATTTCCGGTGCTCGCCGTGCTCCTGTGCATCCCTGCACAGGTCCATGCCCAGGAGGAAGACAAGGCCCGCATCGCTGAAAACAAGATAATAACGGCGGTGGAGAAATACAATGAACGGGATTTCGGGAAGGCTTCCGGAATATTGAAGGGAGTCATATCGGAATTTCCGGACAATGACGCCGCCCATTTCTATCTCGGACTTTCGGAATTCTGTCTCAATCACATGGATGCCGCCGAGTCGGAGCTCAAGAAGGCTGTGGCTTTGGACTCCACCAATTTCTGGTACCGCTACAGGCTTGCGATGGTGTATTCCGCCACCGACAGGAAGGAGCTGACAACGGCCATGTTCGAGGATCTTCTGAGGGACTTTCCCAAGAAAAGCGAGCTGTATTACAGCCTGATAGACCTTTATATATCGCAGGGACAGACGGACAGGGCACTGGAGACGCTTTCCCAGATCGAGACTGTCTTCGGGAAGAATGAAGCCACCGCCCTCACGAGGTTCGATCTGCTGAGGAATTCCGGGAAACAGGATGAGGCATACGGGACTCTTGAAGAATTCAACAGGGAGTATTCCTCCCCGCAGGTGCTTTCCATTCTCGGTGACTGGCACATGTCGATGTACGATGATTCGCTTGCACTGAAGTCATACGGCGAGGCCCTGGAACTGGAGCCGGACTATGCTCCCGCACTGCTGGGAAAGGCTGAGGTGTTCCGTGTCACCAGGAAATATGATGAATATTTTTCTGTCATAGGCAGTTTCCTCGGCTCGCCGTCCGTGTCTCCGGAAGGCAAGGCCGATTATCTCAAGTCGCTTTTCCAGCGTTCGGACCCCATGTTCCTGAAGACATTCTCCCTTCAGCTTGATTCCATGATGACGGGATGCCTGGACCTTTATCCGAGGGACAGTTCAATGCTGATGACTGCCGGAATATATTATTATGGTACCGGACGCCCTGCCGAGGCGAAGGCCATGTTCAGAAAGAATATGGACATTTATCCTGAAAGCCTGTCCGCAGCGGCCAATTATGTCGAAATCCTGATGTACACAAGGGAATGGAAGGAGCTTTCTTCCGAGGGGCGTAAAGCTTTCGGAAAATTCCGCTCCGAGCCGGCTTTCCTGGAGATGGCAAGTGTGGCCGACTATAATCTCGGTGATTATGAGAAGGTACTGGACATCTGCGACACCGTGCTCGCCCTGTGTCCGGGGGACAGCCTGCGTTCATTGAATGCCTATACCACCATGGGTGACATGTATCATCAGCTCGGAGACAACAAGAAGGCATACAGGGCGTATGAAGCCGCATTGAAAATCAATCCGACTTATGTGCCCGTGCTCAACAACTACGCCTATTTCCTGAGCGTCGAGGGCCGGAAGCTTAAGAAGGCCTACGGCATGAGCAAGATAACGGTGGAAAAGGAGCCGGACAACCCTACCTATCTCGACACCTTCGGATGGATTCTCTATCTCCAGGGCAAGCCACTGGAAGCCAAGCCGTTCTTTAAGCATGCAATGCTCTACGGGGGCAAGGAGAGCGTGGTGATACTCGACCATTATGCGGAGGTGCTTTTCGCCCTGAAGGAATACGACCTTGCATTTGTCTACTGGACGCAGGCCCAGTCCAGGAACAACGGGGAAATAAAGGGCCTTGACGAAAAGATAAGACAGCGCAAGTCCGAAATGAACAGATGACCATGTCTTTCCTCAGAACATTCATAGCCGCCCTTGCACTCATTTTCACCGCGTCATGGCTCGATGCCCAGGACACGGGGGCCTACAAGGCACGCGTGGCGGCACTGGAAAAGGAAATGGCCATCATTGACAGACAGCTTTCGGACAACGCCTCCAAAAGCCGCAGCCTCCTTTCCGACCTCACCCTCATAAGGAAACGCATATCCAACAGGAAAGAACTCATAAACGAGGCGGACAGGCAGATACGGGTGTATTCCGACGGCATATATTCGGCACAACGGCAGATAAACAGGCTCCAGGAGAGGATAGACACCCTTTCGGAGCATTACAGCCGGCTCATAAGAAGCGCATACAAGAACCGTGATGCAAGGATCTGGTACATGTACATCCTTGCCAGCGACAACCTCGGCCAAGCTTTCCGCCGCTACGGCTATTTCAAGAACCTTTCCAGGGAGATAAGGGAACAGGCGGTCAGGATAGAGGAGGCAAAGGCAGAGCTTGCCGCGGAGAAAGAGCGGCTACAGAAGCTGAAAAAAGAAACGGAGGATGTACGCAGCCAGAGGGCCAAGGAGCTTGCCTCACTCCAGTCGGACGAGAAACGGGCCGAAACCACCGCCGCCAACCTCAAGCGTGACAGGAGGAAATACGAGCGGCAGCTTGCGGACAAGAAGAAGCAGGTGGAGGCCCTGAACAAGGAAATCCAGCGTCTTGTCGCCGCCGCCATGAAAGACAAGGACGACAAGTCCGGGAAGCAGCCTGTGGACTACAAGCTCGCATCCGAGTTCTCCAAGAACAAGGGGCGGCTCCCGTGGCCTGCCTACGGGCCTGTCGTGGACGGCTTCGGGCAGCGCTACCATCCCGTATTCACAAAGATAAAGCTTCCGTTCAACAACGGGATCGACATAGCCCTCTCCCCCGGCACTGCGGTGAATGCAGTCTTTGACGGGGTGGTGAAACAGATTGTGGTCATGCCTGGCTACAACATCTGCATCCTTGTCCAGCACGGGAACTATTTCTCGTTCTACTGCAAGCTGCAGAATGCTGCCGTGAAGGCGGGGGACAAGGTGAAGACCGGGCAGAAGGTGGGAACCGTAGACACGATCAACGGGGAGACGAAACTGCATTTCCAGATATGGCAGGACCAGTCCCCGCAGAATCCGGAGCTGTGGCTCAGGAAAAAATGAATCATATTATTTTTGAGACGGAATAAGATTATGAAGAAAACTGTTTTTTTGACCGGCGCGACCGGAAATATGGGTCGGGCCGGATTTAAGGAATTGTATGACAGGAAGGACAGATTCAATATAAGGATACTCGCAAGGCGCAGCAGGAAAAACGAGAAACTGCTGAAGCCTTATCTTTCCGATCCTTCGGTCGAAATAGTCTGGGGCGACCTCACACACTATGACGATGTCCTCGCCGGAGTGACAGGAGCTGATTATGTCCTCCATGTGGGAGGCATGGTGTCACCTAAGGCGGACTTCTATCCGGAAAAGACTCTGAAGGTGAATGTGGCGGCTGCGAAGAACATCGCGGCCGCTGTCCTTGCACAGCCGGATCAGGACAGGATCAAGGTGGTGTATATCGGTTCGGTCGCACAGTGCGGGGACAGGATGCCTCCCATGCATTGGGGCCGTGCCGGAGATCCTGCGTATGCCAGCGCATTTGACATGTATGCCGTCTCCAAATGCGAGGCGGAAAGGATCATAATGGATTCCGGCATAAGCAAATGGGTGTCACTGCGCCAGACAGGAATACTGTACCCGGGTATCTTCATGCAGATAAGCCCTACCATGTTTCATGTGCCTGTCAGGGGGGTGCTCGAATGGGCCACGATAGAGGATTCCGGCCGTCTTCTTGCCAATGTCTGTGAAGATTGGGTGCCGGATGAGTTCTGGAACCGCATATACAATATCAGCAGCGGGGAACAGTACCGCATGACAAATTATGAGTTCGAGTCGCGTCTGCTTGCACCTCTTGGCATCAGGTCAATAGAAAGGGTGTTCGAGCCGCAGTGGTTCGCCACGCGCAATTTCCACGGGATGTGGTACACGGATGCGGATGTCCTCGAAGACTATCTGCATTTCAGGGAAAATGTGCCTGTCGATGAGTATTTCCGCCGCCTGAATTCCCGGCTGCCATGGTATTTCTCCCTCGCCAGGTTTGTGCCAGCCTCTCTCATCAAGGCATTTCTGAAGCCGCTTGCGTACAAAAAGGACCTCGGCACACAGAGCTGGATAAAGGATGACCCGGAGAAGCTCGCCGCATATTACAGTTCGGAGGAAGAGTACCGGAGCATCAGGAGCTGGGAGCAGCTGCGTCCGCCGTATATGGAAAAGAATCTGGAGAAGGCACGGGCGACTGGAGCCGTGCGTGTCCTCGACCATGGCTATGACACTTCAAAGCCGGTGCATGAACTTTCTGTGGAAGAACTGGAAAAGGCTGCGGCTTTTCGCGGAGGCCGCTTCCTCGGACCGGAAGAATCCATAGGCACAAAGGGAACCGTCTTTGAGTGGGAATGCGAAAAGGGGCACAGGTTCAAGGCCTCCCTTGAATATGTCCTGCTCGGAGGAGGCTGGTGTCCTGAATGCAATTCCTCAAATGCCGAGAAGATGAGCACCGGAAAGAACCGGTTCATTTCGCAGGTATTGTCTTCACGGTACCGGGAATGACATCTTCCTGTTTCTCTTTCAGATAGATTATCCTCTGGTTGGAGCTGCCCCTGAAGAGCAGTTCCGTGTCCCTCTTTTCCATGATGAACGGGCCGTCCACAATGACATCGAGATACGGCAGTATCATGGACAGCCTTTCGTCCGCCCTGATCTCCTCGATGGTGAAGCCGGTATAGCACCATATCGTCTTGTCCGACTTCTCCTTGATTTTTCTTGCCAGTTCGGTAAAGGCCTCCACCTGATATAAAGGATCTCCTCCGGTGAATGTCACATTGCTGAATTCATCATCCAGGATTACTTTCAGCAGGTCGTCCACTTCCATGGGATGTCCGCCCGACATGTCCCATGACTGCGGGTTGTGGCAGCCGGGGCAATGATGCAGGCATCCTGCACAATATATTGAAGTACGGAGACCGGGGCCGTCGGCCATGGTCTCCTCCAATATGTCCAGTATCCGTATTGTCATATATGCTGAATGAAGACTGTCCCTGTGCCGGGACGGATGTTGTCTTATTTATGCACTACACGGTCTTTCAGCTCGGCAAGCTTGGCGCTGTTCCACCTGTTGGTCGTGCCTACGAGGTAGCCTGTGATGCGCTGAAGCTTGTCTATCCTGTGGCTGTGGCAGTGAGGACATTCCTCAAGGTCTGCATCCGCATTCTCGAATCCGCAGTCCATGCACCTGTTCCTGTTATGGTTCACGGAGCCGTAGCCGATGTTGTATTTGTCCATGAGGTCAACGATAGCCATGATGGCCTCCGGATTGTGGGTGGCATCACCGTCGATTTCCACATAGAAGATGTGCCCGCCTCTCGTGAGGTCATGGTACGGAGCCTCGACTTCCGCCTTGTGCTTAGGAGTGCAGTGGTAGTAGACAGGAACATGGTTCGAGTTGGTATAGTATTCCTTGTCCGTGACACCCGGGATGACTCCGAACTTCTTCCTGTCGGCCTTGGTGAATTTTCCCGCAAGACCTTCTGCCGGGGTGGCGAGCACGCTGAAATTGTGCTGGAATTTCTCGGAATATTCGTTGGCCTTGTCCCTCATGTATGTGATTATCCTCAGACCGAGTTCCTGTGATTCTTCAGATTCCCCGTGATGCTTTCCGGTGAGTGCTATCAGAGCTTCGGCGAGCCCGATGAAGCCGATGCCGAGTGTGCCCTGATTGATGACCGGCTCGATGGAGTCCTCCTCTGCCAGCTTTTCACTTCCCAGCCACAGTGCGCCCATCAGAAGCGGGAACTGTTTTTTCAGGGCTGTCTTCTGAAAGTCATATCTTTCGCAGAGCTGCCTTGCAGTGATGTCGAGGGCCCAGTCCAGCTTGTGGAAGAACTTCTTCACCTTCTCGGCCTGGTCGGTCTCGTCCATGCATTCGATGGCAAGGCGGACAAGGTTGATGGTGGTGAAGGAAAGATTCCCCCTCCCGATGGATGTCTTCGGCCCGAACCTGTTTTCGAACACCCTTGTGCGGCACCCCATCGTGGCTACCTCGTACTGGTAGCGCTCAGGGTCGTCCTCTCTCCACAGTTCGTGCCTGTTGAATGTGGCATCGAGGTTGAGGAAGTTCGGGAAGAATCTCCTTGCTGACACCTTGCAGGCGAACTTGTAGAGGTCATAGTTCTTGTCCTCAGGCAGGTAGCTCACCCCGCGCTTCTTCTTCCAGATCTGGATAGGGAAGATGGCTGTCGAGCCGTTTCCTACCCCTTCATATGTCGTGTTGAGGATTTCACGTATCACGCAGCGACCCTCGGCTGATGTGTCGGTGCCGTAGTTGATGGAACTGAACACCACCTGGTTGCCTCCCCTTGAATGTATTGAGTTCATGTTGTGTACGAACGCCTCCATCGACTGGTGCACCCTGCTTACGGTCATATTGATGGCGTGCTGGATGACCCTCTCCTCCCCCTGGATCCCGAGGAGGTCCCTCCTGATGTAGTCATCAATCGGGATGTCCTTGAGGTGGCTGTAGTCGGTCCCGCTCATGTCGCTTATCTTGTCTATCTCCTCGTGGAAAGTCTTTCTCACGAAAGGTGCCATATAGAAGTCAAATGCAGGGATGGCCTGCCCTCCGTGCATCTCGTTCTGCACCGTCTCCATGGAGATGCAGCCGAGAATGCTGGCAGTCTCTATCCTCTTTGCCGGCCTGGACTCACCATGCCCAGCGAAGAACCCGTTCTTCAGGATCTTGTCCAGCGGATGCTGCACGCATGTGAGGCTCTTTGTAGGGTAATAGTCCTTGTCGTGCACATGTATATATGAGTTCTGCACGGCTTCCTTCACATCCTCCGACAGCAGGCATTCGTCCACGAACGACTTTGTGGACTCCGAGGCGAACTTCATCATCATGCCGGCAGGAGTGTCGGCATTCATGTTGGCATTCTCCCTGGTCACATCGGTGGCCTGGGCCTCTATGATTTCCTTGAATATCTCGCGTGACTTCGCCTTCCTCGCAAGGTTCCTCTGGTTGCGGTAAGCAATGTATTTCTTGGCGACCTCCTTCCTCGGGCTGTTCATCAGCTCCATTTCGACATGGTCCTGGATGTCCTCCACGCTCATGCTTTCCGTCTCTATCTTTGAAACGGTGGCGGCTATCTCGGCGGCAAGCACTATGTCTTCCCCGGCCTCGGTCACATCCATTGCCTTGAGGACTGCATCAATGATTTTTCTCTTGTCGAAGTCAACGACCCTTCCGTCGCGTTTGATTACAAATTTCACCATGATTTTCAGAGTAAAAAATTTATGAGGACCAGGATGGCACCGCCAGCCTCGGCCTCAATCGGAGTTTGTTTGCCATTGCCGGCAGATGACCTGCCGGAGTGTGAGGACAAATATAGTTCAAATATGCTTACCTTCTCGGGAAAAGGTCTTTAAAAGTTATCAACATATATAAAAATAATCTGTTAACTTTTTAGCTAACAGATTATTATAATAAAATTAAATTTGAAAAATTCAAAATTGCATAACAAATTTGTTTTACGGGACGGGACCGCGGAACATGGCGCCTGTCATCCTACAACCCACACGAGGACATGCCTGTCGAAGGTGATGTAGCCGAGCTCAAATTCCTCCTCATACCCGTCCTTATGGATGAATGTCGCCTCAAGCTCCCCCTCGTCCTTCGGGTTGAATCTCTTTACCCGGATCTGCCCCGCAAAGTCCACCTTGCTCTGCGACATCCTCTTGAAGATTGCCTCCTTTGCGCACCAGTACAGGGCGAGCTGCTCGTTGAGCCTGTCATCTTCGTCAAGGTCGTCCTTCTCGTCTTCTGAGAGCGCCTTTTCCCTCACTGCACTGAAGTCCCTGTCCACAGACTCCATGTCTATGCCGAGGTCCTCTTCCTGATGTGTGATGATGGCCACATATCTGTCGGTGTGCGTGATGCTTATGTTGGTGATGCAGTTCTCGAGGAAAGGCTTCCCGTTGTCATGGTGACTGAGATATACCTTGTCTTCAAACACCTCGTTGAGCAGGGCGCGGACAGCAAGCCTCTGCTTGCGCATGTTTTCGTTCCGTATAAGAGATATCTCCTCCATCTCGTCGGTCGGCACCGAACTGAGCCGCATAAGTTCCTCCTCCGTCTCGGTTATTTTCCACACCGAAACTTCAGCCTTGTTGTCAAGCGTTTTTCTTAAATACAGTCCCATTATAATAAAGACATATCATTTCACGGTCATGACACGATTTCCCCGGTGACCCCTATATACGACAATCCTGTGCGTGCCGACCAGGCACACACAAGGCAACGCTCCGATTCATCATCGGAGTCCGCATTGAGTATCATGTAGATGCGGTCCGACAGCGGATCTTCTGACTTCGGTTCCGCCGCTGGCTGATTCGTCAATATAGGACTGGGAGGTTCCACGTGTCTTACAATAATTAATTTCCGGCAAATATAGTCATTTTTTTATTATATTTGCAGTCTGTCTGACAATACATGTTTTAAATAGTATTTATTATGAATTTTTTGACAAATGAGAAACTGACCATTGTCGGCGCAGCCGGAATGATCGGTTCAAATATGGCCCAGACGGCCATGATGATGAGGCTTACGCCTAATCTCTGTCTTTATGACCCATACGGGGCAGGTCTTGAAGGCGTGGCAGAGGAAATGTACCACTGTGCATTTGAAGGGGCCAACATCACTTGGACAACAGACATGAAGGAGGCTCTTACAGGTGCTAAATATGTGATTTCATCAGGCGGAGCTCCGCGCAAGCAGGGAATGACCCGCGAGGACCTTCTCAAAGGCAACTGCGAGATTGCCGAGCAGCTCGGAAAGGACCTCAAGGCATATTGCCCTGACGTGAAGCATGTGGTGATCATCTTCAACCCTGCCGACCTTACCGGTCTCGTGACCCTTCTCCACTCAGGACTGAAGCCATCCCAGGTCACTACCCTTGCAGCCCTCGACTCCACCCGTCTTCAGAGCGCACTTGCCAAGGAGTTCGGCGTGCAGCAGAGCACTGTGAAGAACTGCCACACCTACGGCGGACACGGCGAGCAGATGGCAGTATTCGCTTCCAAGGTGACTGTGGACGGCAAGCCGTTCTCGGAGCTTCTCGGCTCCAAGCTCCCTCTCGTGAGATGGGAAGAGATCAAAGGCAATGTGATCCAGGGCGGAAAGAGGATCATCGAACTCCGCGGCCGCTCTTCATTCCAGAGCCCGGCATATGTTTCAGTTGAAATGATTGCCGCAGCAATGGGCGGAAAGAAGTTCGAATGGCCTGCAGGATGCTATGTGAACACAGAGAAATATCACAATGTGATGATGGCCATGCCTACGGTAATCGACGAAACCGGAGTGCACTACGGCGAGATCGAGGGTACTGCAGAAGAAATGGCTGCCCTTGATGCATCCTACGCACACCTCTGCGCAATGCGTGACGAGATCATCGGCCTCGGCATCATCCCGCCTGTAGCAGACTGGAAGACCGTCAACCCTAATCTCTGATACAATCATCAGATGTGAGGAATCTGAAAGGAAGGGCTGCCCCGGGGCAGCCCTTCCTTTTTTTGTTCCCGATATTTTTCATAAACCGAAAAAAATAAGTAGATTTGTCCATTGTGTAAAAAATGTGCACAAAGGTTTGCGCAAATACCCCGGTACAATACCGTCCGGGGGCGATACCAAAGTTAAAATACATAGATAGCAATGGCTAATACCAATGAATTGAAGAGAATCTCTTCCCAGGTGAGAAGGGACATTATCCGCATGGTGACTTCTGCCGGGTCCGGACACCCGGGCGGCTCCATGAGCAGCGCCGATTTTCTGACGGCCTTGTTTTTCGATGTCATGAAGCATGACCCCGCGTCATGGACCCGTGACGGCAAGGGACAGGACATGTTCTTCCTTTCTGCCGGACACCTCAGTCCCGTGTACTATTCACTTCTTGCAAGAAGCGGCTACTTTGACATCTCCGAGCTCGGAACATTCAGGCAGCTCGGGTCAAGGCTTCAGGGCCATCCGTGCGTGGACAAGGGGCTTCCGGGCATATTCCAGGCTTCCGGCTCACTCGGACAGGGGCTTTCAGCCGCAGCCGGGGCCGCTCTCGGAAAGAAACTTGACGGAGACAGCAACCGTGTGTATGTCCTGCTTGGAGACGGTGAGTGTGAAGAGGGACAGATCTGGGAGGCGGCAATGTTCTGCGCACATCACAAGATTGACAATCTCGTGGCCATTACTGACTGGAACAGGCAGCAGATTGACGGCCGTGTTGAAAATGTGGCCGGACTGGTGAACCTGAAAGGCAAATGGGAGGCTTTCGGCTGGGAGGTTCTGGAGTGTGACGGTCATGACTTTGCAGAAATCCTTGACGCCTATGCCAAGGCAGGGAAGCTGTGCGGCAAGGGAAAGCCGGTGATGATACTCATGAAGACGGAGATGGGCAAAGGAGTGGATTTCATGGAAGGCACTCACAAATGGCACGGCAAAGCCACTGACCCGGAACAGTGCGAAAAGGCGCTTTCACAGCTTGAGGAAACTCTCGGAGACTATTAATCTGATTAAAGGCAAGGGATATGAAACAATATGTCAATACAGGGAACAAAGATACCAGGAGCGGTTTCGGAGCCGGACTTCATGAGTCCGGAAAAGAGGATACAAGGGTCATGGCTTTGACCGCCGACCTTGAAGGCTCTTTGAAGATGAGTGATTTTGCCAAGGAATTTCCGGAGAGGTTCATCCAGTGCGGCATCGCCGAGGCAAATATGATAGGCGTGGCTGCCGGTCTTGCCGTCACTGGAAAGATCCCGTTCGTGGGTTCGTTCGCAGAATTCGTCACCGGGCGTGTCTACGACCAGATCAGGCAGGAAGTCGCATACGGACGGACAAATGTCAAGATAGCCGCCTCCCATGCAGGGATTACACTCGGAGAGGATGGAGCCACACACCAGACAATGGAGGACATCGCCCTGATGCGTGCCCTTCCGGGCATGGTGGTGATCAATCCGTGCGACTACAACCAGACGAAGGCCGCCACAATCGCCGCAGCAAAATATGACGGTCCCGTCTATCTGCGTTTCGGCCGTCCTTCAGTCCCGAATTTCACCCCGGCAGATGCGGAGTTTGAGATAGGCAAGGCCATAGTCATGAATGAGGGCACGGATGTCACTGTATTCGCCACCGGGCACCTTGTATGGGAGGCCCTGCAGGCGGCAGCCCTTCTTGAAGCCGAAGGCATTTCCGCTGAAGTGATAGACATAGCCACGATAAAGCCTCTCGACGAGGAGGCCGTCCTGGCATCTGTAGGCAAGACCGGAGCCGCCGTATGTGCTGAGGAGCACAATTCCGCAGGCGGACTCGGAGAGCTGATCGCAGGCGTGCTCGTGATGAACAGGCCTGCTCCGGTAGAGTTCATCAACGGAGGTGACAGATTCGGCCAGTCAGGCACCCCTGCCGGACTCATGGCAGCCTACGGGCTTGATGCCGTGCACATTGCTGAAGCGGCAAAGAAGTCCATCGCCAGGAAATAGCCCCGTCCGGAAATGAAGGATGAGGAAATCATAGCCCTGCATCGTGAAGGCGAAAGGGAAAAGGCTTTCAATGAGATTGTACGCAATTACAGCGAAAGGCTTTACTGGCATGTGCGCGGGTTCGTGTGCTCGCATGAAGATACGGACGACATCCTTCAGGACATATTCATAAAGATATGGAATGCGCTTCCCCGTTTCAGGGGGGAAGCGCGTCTTTTTACTTGGCTCTACCGCATCGCCACCAATGAGGTGCTCAACTTCCTGAGGAAAAGGCGGCTCAAATCCGTCCTTTCCTTCACTTCCGAAGAGAAGGTCCTTATAGGGCAGATGGAGGCCGACCCGTATTTCAACGGGGATGAGGCGCAGAAGAAGCTGATGCTTGCCATAGGCAAGCTTCCTGAGAAGCAGAGGCTAGTCTTTGTCATGAGATATTTTGAAGAAATGGAATATCTGGAGATTTCAGAAATTCTGAAGACTTCCGTCGGCTCGCTCAAAGCCTCATATCATCATGCATATGTAAAAATAAAGAATGAAATAGGGAAAGATTTTTAACTTTTCATGATTTCCGTGTCTAAATAACTGTCGGCAAAAATTTGTTGCATGAAAAAGTCACCGTTTATTGTTCCGGAAGGATATTTTGAAGACTTCGCTGAAAGGATGCGTCCACAGGAGGCTGCCGCCCGCAGATCCGTGCCCGTTGCGCGCCGGGTCATCGGTTTCTCTGCAGCTGCAGTTGCCGCGGCCGCCCTCATTGCGGGGGTTCTGCTGTATCCGGCGGGACAGACTCAGGATGGTGCCGATGCTGAGGAACTCTACATCAGTTTCCTGTATTCCGACCTCGTTTCCGAGGCGGATCCGGAATCCATTTTCATTCCCGAAGATGAACTGCAGGAATACGACGGATTGGAGTCCGGGGTCACGGAAGATGACATCGTGGAATATCTCATCTCTTCCGGAGCATCCGCTGAAGAAGCATTGCAGCTGTTTGATGCCGACACGACCGAACAGTATGAACAATAAATGTTATCACTCATGAAAAGATTCTTGTTATCTGCAGCCGTGCTGCTTGCGGCATTTGTTTCTGTCACTGCCCAGCCCCGTCCGAGGTGCGAAGAAGGCTGGAGAGACCGCTTCAGAAGTGAAAAGGTGGCATTCCTGACATCGGAAATGGACATCACCCCTGCCGAGGCGGAAAAATTCTGGCCGGTATACAACCAGCTTCAGGATGAGAGGAATGCGGCCCAGAAAGAGGTCATGGATGCATACCGTGAACTTGAAACCGCCGTTGCCGAGGGCAAGACAGGAAAGAAAATGGAGTCCGCCCTTGACCGCTACCGTGATGCAGTCAAAAAGCGTCATGAAATCAGCGATACCGCCTGCGAGAGATTGAAGAAGGTGCTGCCAGCCGAGAAGGTTGCGAAATATTATGTTTCGGAAGAGAAATTCCGCAGGGAGCAGATACACAGGCTTCATCGCAACGACCATTGCGGTCCGGAACGCCCGGCACCTGCCAGATAGTTACTTAATACAAAGCAGAAAGTCAAAGAGGAGGGATTTGTACTCAGGAGTATAAATTCCTCCTTCCTGTATTGTAAGCATGTCTTCGGTGATGTCCGCCGTGCGGCGGCGCAGGAATTCCGCCACCGTTCTCCTCGGCGCCTTCCCCGGCACCGTCCTTATGCGCAGCAGCCTTGAAACATGGAGCCCCTTCATTGCAGCATGGCGTATCAGATCTTTTTCCTGGTCCGACGGCAGGATGAGGGCAAGCCGACCGTCTTCCGACAGGAATTTTTCGGCAAAGTCAGTGATGTCCTGCCATGACATCGAATCAGAGTGCCTTGCATTGCACCTTCTCGCATCTGGAGCCTTCAGGTCGCCTGTATAATATGGAGGATTGGAGCAGATGAGGCTGAAAGCAGTTCCTTGAGGCAGCGTCGAAGCATATTCTTCAAGGGAAAGATGCACGGCCTCCAGATGCCCTCCCCATTCCGAGCGGATGAAATTCTCCGCCGCTTCTTCGGCTGAATCCTTGTCTATGTCTATACCTGTGATTCTGAAGCCGGCACTGTCCGCAGTGCCGGCATTCTGATTGTATGCCACGTTGACGCCGCCTTGTCCTGTCCGTTGCCCGCAATCTTTTTTTTCGAGGATTTCCGAAAGCCTCTGGGCCGTCATAAGCGCTATGGTCCCGGTACCCGTGCCGATGTCAAGGATATGCCTTTCCTTTCCGGTGACGGTCATGGCCGCACCAAGAATCACCCCGTCCGTATTGACCTTCATCGCGGACCTTTCATTCCGGACCGAGAACCTCTTGAACCGGAATTCTCCTGGAACATGCTTTGTTTCTGCCTTCCTTCCCATCGGATGCTCATTCTTCCGTTTCAGAAAGGAAAAGCCCGTCCTGCATGAAAAGAGAGCGGTCACACATGGCCGCAAGATCCGGGTCGTGAGTCACGATTATTATTGTCTGCCCGTATCTGTTCCTCAACGAAAAGAAAAGCTTGTGAAGCTCATCCTTTGTACGGCTGTCAAGATTGCCTGAAGGCTCGTCTGCAAACAGGACAGAAGGGTTGTTCACCAGTGCCCGCGCTATCGCCACCCTCTGCTGCTCCCCTCCGGAGAGTTCCGAAGGCTTGTGGGACATCCTTTCTGCCAGACCGAGGTCTTCCAGAAGGGCTTCTGCCGCCTTCCTGGCTTCTTTTTCCGGCCTTTCGGCAATCAGAGCGGGTATCATCACATTTTCAAGAGATGTGAATTCAGGCAGCAGGTGATGAAACTGGAACACGAACCCGATCTTCCTGTTGCGGAATTCCGAGAGCCTGTTGCTGCTGAGCTTCAGGACATCAGTCCCGTCTATGGTGAGCGTGCCGGAATCCGGACGCGACAATGTGCCGAGTATCTGCAGCAATGTGGACTTTCCTGCCCCGGATGCCCCCATTATGGAAACGACTTCCGAACGTTTTGCACAGAAATCCAGTCCCTTAAGCACCTGGAGATTCCCGAATGACTTCCTTATTCCGTGAGCTTCTATCATCTTTTTCTCTGTTTGCGATTGTATATGTCATTTCCCGTAAAGGGCGAAAAGGGCGGAGCCGCTGCCGGACATGGAGGCATATACGGCACCGGAATCATAAAGGGACTGCTTGATGGAGGCAAGTACAGGATATTTTGCAAAGACAGTCGTTTCAAAATCATTCACAAGCAGGTCTTTCCATTCACTGACCGGACGCATGAGCACTTCCCTCAACGGAATCTCCGGAATGCGCGGACTTATGCCTCGGTAAGCATCAGCGGTGGAAACAGATATCCCGTCCGGGACCACTATCTTCAGTTCGAAGCCGTCCATGCACGGCATGGGAAAATCCGAAAGCAGCTCTCCCCTTCCCTCCCCGAACATGGGCCTGCCATATATGAAGAAGGCACAGTCGCTGCCAAGCCTGGCGGCATATCCAGCCATCACTGCATCATCAAGCCCGAGGTCAAAAAGCCGGGCAATCTCCCTTATGGCAAAGGCTGCGTCTGCAGAGCCTCCGCCAAGTCCGGCACCCACAGGTGAAAGCTTTTCAAGAAAAATCTTCACCGGGGGCAGGTCAAAGTCCTTGTCAAGAAGGGAATATGCCTTTGCACAGAGGTCATCAAGGGGATTCCAGTCCACTCCTTCCTTCCTTGCTATCGTGATCATCAGCTTCCCGTCCTCTGAAACAGCCTGAACAAGAGGCTTTCCCGGTTCATATTCCTGCTCTGGCGGAAACGGGACAGACGGGGACGGGGACGAAGACAGTTCAGAGGACGAAAATGCCCCGTATCTCGCAAAAAGCGAGGCCGAAGTGCGGCTCCAGTCGTCTCCTGCTATGATTTCAAGGACATCATGGTATTCTCCGGAAGGCACAAAAAGTGTTTCCAGATCGTGATATCCGTCCGGCCGCTTCCGAAGCACATTCAGGCCGAGATTGACTTTGACGCAAGGATAGACTGTCATGATTCAAAATAGACTGTAATGGTTCAAAAGTTATTGCGGATGGCCCGTTCCACTTCCTCCACAATCTCACCTTTCACCGCAGACTCAGGAATATGCCGGAATACAGGCGAAACAAATGAAATCATCTGAAGGACACGGGCATCCTGCAGGGATATTCCCCTGGAACGCATATAGAACTGTTCTTCCTCATTGAGGCGGCCGATTGTCGCCCCGTGCGAACATTTCACATCATCCGCATAGATTTCAAGCTGAGGCCGGGTGTTGACCTTGGCGTCATCAGAGAGGAGAAGATTGTGGTTCTCCTGATATGCCTCAGTCTTCTGTGCATCCTGCGCCACGATGATCTTGCCGTAGAAATCAACCCTCGATGCGCCTCCGGCAAGGCCCTTGAACAGCTGGCGAGAAGTGCAGCGGGGCACATTATGGTTCATGTCCACCGCTATCCTGACATTCTCGGAGCCGGGACAGATATAGACTCCCTGGACCGTACATCCGGCATTCTGCCCGTCAATGTCCACCGTCAGGCTGACGTCGCAGCTTACTCCGGGCATCACCACCACGGTTATGTCCGCATTGGAGTCCGCCCCGAGCACCAGACGGCTGAAAGGGAGGGTGTTCTCCGCCGGATCCCTGAGCATGAACACCCGCTGCAGGCTTTCCCCCGGAGCCAATGTTATGGTTCTTTTGCCTTCCATCTCACCGTCAGTTTATGGAGTCGTATCCCTTGTCCTCTATCTCGGCCACAAGTTCCCTGCCCGCAGACTTCACTATGCGCCCGTCTTTCAGGACATGCACGAAATCCGGGACTATATAGTCCAGAAGCCTCTGGTAATGGGTGATGACTATGACAGACTTTTCCGGGGTGTGAAGGGAATTAACCCCGTTGGCCACTATCCTGAGGGCATCCACATCCAGTCCGCTGTCCGTCTCGTCAAGAATAGAAAGCACAGGGTCGAGCATGGCCATCTGGAATATCTCGTTGCGCTTCTTCTCCCCTCCGGAAAATCCGACATTCACCTCCCTTTTGGAGAACTCCGGCTTCATCTGCACAAATGCCATCTTCTCCCGCATGAGCTTCAGGAAATCCCCTGCCTTCAGCGGCTCAAGCCCCTTTGCCTCCCTGTGTGCATTGACCGCAGTCTTCATGAAATTGGTGATGGACACACCCGGTATCTCCACCGGATACTGGAATGAAAGGAATATCCCTGCCCTGGAACGCTCTTCCGGGGACATTTTCAGCAGGTCCATGCCCATGAAGGTCACGGAACCGTCCGTAACGGTGAAATTCTCCCTCCCGGCAAGGACAGCGGAAAGGGTACTCTTTCCTGCCCCGTTGGGACCCATTATGGCATGTATCTCACCCTTGCGTATGACAAGGTCCACTCCCTTGAGGATTTCCTTGTCCTCAACGGAAGCTCTCAGACCTTTTATTTCCAACAATATGTCACTCATATCCTAAAAACTTTTTCTTCGAAATCCGTCTGTCTTAATCCCCGGTTGCTTCGCGAGGGTAACCCTCAAAAAATCCCTATGCCTTCTTCTGATACAGCCTGTACCAGCCGTACAGCGAAACTATGCCGTTTATGAGGTAAAGGCCTGACACTATCGGCATGAACACATGGCCTACCGATATGTGCAATATCATCTGGGTCACATTCACCAGCAGCCATGCTATCCAGCAGTCCCATTTCTTCAGGGCCGAAAGGAACTGTGCCACAAGTATAAGCACAGTCACGCAGGCGTCCAGATAAGGAATCGGGTCGGACGGGAAAATCCCGACGCACCACCTGTTCCCGAGCTGGCTGAGGAGCCACCCCCAAAGCCAGGCTATCAGAAACACCGAAACGACGGCAGCCCCGCGCTGCGGCCATGTAAGCATAGACACTTTCAGTGCACTGTGGTCCTGCGAACTCTCCTCCGACTTCTTCGGATGGGTCCAGCGGTAATGCCCGAGAATGTTGATCCCGAGGGATACCGGCTGCAGGAGCAGGCTGGCATACAGATTCTTGTTCCAGAACATCAGGAACAGGAATGTCGTATAGAGATAGCCCACCCAGAAATTGTATTTGCTGTTGCGTCCGGCAAGGAACACACAGGTCAGCCCCAGGACCGAAGTGACCAGGTCTATCAGCAGCACCGGCACATCCCCGCCTATGGTGAACAGCGTATAATTCAAAAATTCTTTCATTTATAATAAATTATAGATTATCCGCATAAGTACCTCCAAATGTCATTAAGACCGCAGGTCTTAATCTGTTTTTCCAATACTGTTTCCTAAAAGGATCCTGAACCGACGACAAACCGAGTGCAATCAAACTTGTTTGGTTAGGAGTATTATTGCGGATAATCGAATAACGTTAACCTACAGAGCCTTCAAGGGAAACCTGGAGCAGTTTCTGGGCCTCGACGGCAAATTCCATCGGCAGTTTGGAAAGCACTTCGCGGGCATAGCCGTTGACTATCAGTCCGACAGCCTCCTCCGGCCCGATGCCGCGCTGGTTGCAGTAGAACAGCTGGTCTTCACTTATCTTGGAAGTGGTGGCCTCATGCTCCACTACGGCAGTCCTGTTGGCATTTTCTATGTTCGGGAAAGTATGCGCCCCGCACCTGTCGCCTATCAGAAGGCTGTCGCATTGGGAGTAGTTGCGGGCATTGTCCGCACCGGGAAGCATCTTCACAAGCCCGCGGTAGCTGTTCTGGCTGTGCCCGGCTGAAATGCCCTTGCTTATGATGCGGCTCCTCGTGTTTTTCCCGACATGGATCATCTTCGTTCCCGTGTCCGCCTGCTGGAAATTGTTGGTCACAGCCACGGAATAGAACTCGGATGAAGAATTGTCCCCTTTCAATATGGTGCTCGGATATTTCCATGTGATGGCAGAGCCTGTTTCAACCTGGGTCCATGAAAGATGGCTTCCGCTGCCCTTGCATATTCCTCTCTTGGTGACGAAGTTGAATATTCCTCCCCTGCCCTGGGCATCACCAGGATACCAGTTCTGGACAGTGGAATACTTGACCTCGGCATCCTTCTCGACCACTATCTCCACCACAGCCGCATGCAGCTGGTTCTCATCACGCATAGGAGCGGTACAGCCTTCCATATAGCTCACATACGAGCCTTCATCAGCAACAATCAGGGTCCTTTCAAACTGCCCTGTTCCCTTTGCATTGATTCTGAAATAGCTGGAAAGCTCCATCGGACATCTCACCCCTTTCGGGATGTAACAGAATGAGCCGTCGCTGAACACAGCCGAATTGAGGGCAGCATAGAAATTGTCCCCCACAGGCACGACAGAGGCAAGGTATTTCCTCACCAGATCCGGATGTTCCCTGACCGCCTCGGAAAACGAACAGAAGATGATTCCCTTGTCTGCAAGCGCCTTCCTGAAAGTGGTGGTCACCGACACAGAGTCGAAGACGGCATCCACAGCCACCCCGGCAAGGGCGGCCCTCTCGTTCAAAGGGATGCCAAGCTTGTCGAAGGTCTTCTCCAGCTCGGGGTCTATCTCCTTCGGCCTGTCGCTGTCCTTCTTCGGGGCAGCATAATATATTATGTCCTGAAAATCAATCTCCGGGATGTCAAGATGCGCCCATGCCGGCATCTTCATCTTCTGCCAGCGCCTGAATGCGTCAAGCCTGAACTCCAGCAGCCATTCCGGCTCCTGCTTCTTGGAGGAAATGAGCCTTATTATGTCCTCGTTGAGCCCTTTCGGAATGAATTCCTGCTCGACATCAGTGACAAAACCATGCTCATACTCCTGACCGGCTATCTCCTGCAATATGTCTTTTTCCGTCCTTTCGTCCATAGTCATATCTTATCGGAACTTGCAAAGATAGCAATTTTTGCCAATTATGCAGGACGGACAAAAAGAAGACGGGGACGGACACAGTCCGGAGTCCCCGTCATAAATCTGTCAGTGGATCCAGACGGTGAGTCCTGCCATGACGATGGATACCATGCTCATGAGCTTGATGAGGATATTCAGTGACGGGCCGGAAGTATCTTTGAACGGGTCGCCGACAGTGTCGCCGACAACCGTGGCCTTATGGCATTCGGAATTCTTGCCGCCGAGATTCCCTTCCTCTACATACTTCTTGGCATTGTCCCATGCTCCGCCGGAATTGGCCATGAAAATGGCAAGCACAAAGCCGGAGCCGAGGCCTCCGATGAGAAGCCCCATGACACCTGCAACTCCAAGTACAAGGCCGACTACAACAGGCACTATGATGGCAATGAGAGACGGGAAAAGCATTTCATGCTGGGCGCCCTTCGTGGAAATCTCCACACATCTGGCATAATCAGGAACGGCCTCTTTCGTAAGTATGCCTTTGATTTCGCGGAACTGTCTGCGCACCTCGGCCACCATCTTCTGGGCAGCCCTGCCGACGGCATTCATCGTGAGCCCGCAGAACAGGAACGACATCATCGCCCCGATGAAGACACCTACAAGCACAGTCGGATTCATGAGATCCACATTATAATAGGCCATCAGATCCGGAATGGTAGCCTTTGCCGCCTCCACGGCTTCCCCTGCAGCTCCTGTAATAAATTCACCGGTCCTGCCGAGAGCTATCTTTATTTCCTCCATATATGAAGCAAGGAGAGCAAGGGCAGTCAGGGCAGCCGAACCTATGGCGAAGCCTTTTCCTGTGGCGGCCGTGGTATTTCCAAGAGCATCTAGAATATCGGTACGGCGACGCACTTCAGGATCAAGTTCGCTCATCTGTGCATTTCCTCCGGCATTGTCTGCTATAGGCCCGTATGCGTCAGTGGCAAGCGTGATGCCGAGAGTGGAAAGCATTCCTACGGCAGCGATGCCTATTCCGTACAGACCTATGCTCAGATTCTGAGGGTCCAGCATATTTGCCATGTCGAAATTGATGGCGCAGAGATATGAAAGAAGAATGGCCACGGCTATTGTAATCACAGGAATGGCTGTGGATATCATTCCGAGTCCGATACCGGAAATGATGACTGTGGCCGGCCCCGTCTTTGAGCTTTCAGCCAGTTTCTGAGTCGGCTTGTATGAATGTGAGGTATAGTATTCGGTGGACTGGCCGATGATGACGCCGGCCAGCAGTCCGACGATTACGGAGAACGATATTCCGAGCCAGTTGTCAAGCTTGAGAAGATACAGGACACCGAATGTCGCCGCAGCAATCAGCACTGCGCTGAGGTTGGTGCCGAATCCGAGAGACTTCAGGAGCTGGCTCATTCCGGCACCCTCCTTTGTCCGTACCGTATAGATGCCGATGATGGAAAGGGCCACACCTACTGCCGCAATGATCATAGGGGCAAACACCGCCCTCATCTGCATGTCTTCCCCGATGCCGTAGAAAGCCGATGCACCGAGGGCTGCAGCCGCCAGTATCGAACCGCAATAGGACTCGTAAAGGTCGGCGCCCATTCCGGCGACATCGCCCACATTGTCTCCCACATTGTCCGCTATGGTCGCAGGGTTGCGCGGGTCGTCTTCCGGAATCCCTGCCTCGACCTTTCCGACAAGGTCAGCCCCGACATCGGCCGCCTTGGTATAGATACCGCCTCCCACACGGGCAAACAAAGCCTGTGTCGAAGCCCCCATACCGAATGTAAGCATCGTCGTGGTGATTGTCACAAGCTTCTGCGGGCCTGTGGCATCTATGAAATGATCAAGGATGATGTACCACAAGGAAATGTCGAGAAGACCGAGCCCCACAACGGTAAGCCCCATCACGGCTCCGGAGCGGAACGCAAGCTTGAGTCCGGAATTCAGGGAACGCATGGCCGCATTGGCAGTCCTTGCTGAAGCATAAGTCGCAGTCTTCATGCCCACGAATCCCGCCAGGCCTGAAAAGAAGCCTCCGGTCAGGAAGGCGAACGGCACCCACGGGTTCTGCACATTGAAACCGTATGCAAGCACCGCAAAGAATGCGGCAAGTATCACGAAGACAATCGTGACTACCTTATACTGCTGCCTCAGATAGGCCATCGCCCCTTTTCTCACATAAAGGGCAATCTCCTTCATCGTGGCGGTACCCTCGCTTTCCTTCATCATCTGGCGGAAGAAAAGCCAGGCAAAGAACAGGGCAGCCACAGCTGCGGCCGGCACAAGATAAAAAAGACCAGTCATAAAATCATCAGTTAGTGTTACAACAATGGTTATCAAGGACAGCCGCAAGACAAGCCGTCCGCATCTGACAAAGATAGGAAAACTATTTTTCATTTCATCACCGGACGGAAGGACAGCCATCAAAAAAATTACATTTTTCAAGTCAAAGCACAAGAAAATGAAAGATTTGCCTTCAACTGACAATTATTTTTTGAAATGTAAAACCAATCAATATTATTTTTATATTTGTAGATTGGAGACGGGGGTATCCATGCCTCCGGCATGTCCGGCAACACAA
Source organism: uncultured Bacteroidales bacterium (assembly GCA_944323825.1). Taxonomy (GTDB): domain Bacteria; phylum Bacteroidota; class Bacteroidia; order Bacteroidales; family UBA932; genus Cryptobacteroides. The sequence goes on along the minus strand of CALUTY010000006.1, from coordinate 124,618 downwards.
TGACAGAAAGACACAAACACACCACAATATGAAACATTTTTCTTTACCGAAAGACGGAGGGCTGATTGAAACAGGCCTGCCGAAAGACATTCTCCACAGCTATGAGAAGATACCGGCTGAAATATATGACACGGCAGAAAATGCATGCTCGGATCTCGCGGAAACAATAATTTCCGCAATCAGGGATCATCAGGGAAATGTGTTCAGACTGGGACTCAGCACAGGCACGACCCCGGTGACGCTTTACAGGGAACTTGTGAAAAGGTACGAAGCCGGTGAAATCTCCTTTGCCGACGTGGAGATTTTCAGCATAGATGAATACTATCCTACAGGCTCCGGAGAAAGACAGAGCAGGAATTTCAGGCTCTATGATGAATTCCTCAACCATGTGGATGTCAAGAAGGAAAACATACATATCCCAGACGGCAAGGTCGGCAAGGACAGGATTACGGAATACTGCGCCGACTACGACAGGGCGGCATCCGGACTCGACCTCCTTGTCCTGGGGATAGGGGAACAGGGCCAGATCGGGTTCAATGAGGCAGGCTCGTCCGACAAGAGCCGCACAAGAACAGTGCTCCTGTCATACAAGTCAAGGAAGGCACAGTCAAGGAATTTCAACGGGAACATATCCGATACCCCGAAGACGGCCATCACCATCGGGATAGCCACCGTAATGAGCGCAAAGCGCATCATCCTTATGGCATGGGGAGAAGACAAGGCCCAGGTTGTGAAAGACGTGACAGAAGGGCCGGTGACCCCGTCCTGCCCTGCATCATACCTCCAGAGGCATGAAAACATACGCATCTACACGGACGACAATTCGGGGAGCATGCTGACAAGGGTGGTCGCCCCATGGCTGGTCGGACCGTGCGAATGGACTCCGAAATTCGTCAGGAAAGCAGTGGTATGGCTCTGCGAGACGGTTCACAAGCCTATTCTGAAACTGACCCACCAGGACTACATAGAGAATTCGCTCGGCGAACTCCTTGAGACAAAAGGGGCATACGACAAGATCAACATAGATGTCTTCAATGATCTGCAGCACACCATCAGCGGATGGCCTGGCGGCAAGCCGAATGCGGACGACTCCACAAGACCGGTATCATCCGCCCCGTTCCCGAAAAGGGTGGTCATCTTCTCTCCGCATCCGGACGATGACGTGATTTCGATGGGAGGAACATTCATCCGTCTTGTGGAACAGGGACACGACGTGCATGTGGCATATGAGACTTCCGGCAATGTGGCAGTACACGATGATGTGGTGCTCCAGCATATGGACACGGCACACGAGCTCGGCTTTGCAGACAAATTCGATGAAGTCAAGGCCATCATCGCCACCAAGAAACCGGGCGAACCCGAACCGAGGCCGCTTCTCGACATAAAGGCATCAATCCGCCGCGCAGAGGCCAGGGCAGCCGTAAGGTCATTCGGACTGAACGAAAACACCAATGCCCACTTCCTCAACCTGCCGTTCTATGAGACCGGCGGCATAAAGAAAGGGGAGCGTACCCAGAAGGACATTGACATAATCATCGGCCTGCTCAGGGAAGTGAAGCCGCACCAGATCTATGTGGCAGGTGACCTTGCCGACCCTCACGGGACTCACAGGGTATGCACAGAAGCCGTTCTCGAGGCGCTTGACCAGCTCAAGGATGAAGCTTGGATGAAGGAATGCCATGTATGGCTCTACAGGGGAGCCTGGATGGAATGGGAGCTCGGAAAGGTGGACATGGCGGTTCCGCTCAGCCCGGACGAAGTCATCAAGAAGCGCCACGCCATCTACAGGCATGTATCCCAGAAAGACATTGTGCCGTTCCCTGGTGACGACTCCCGTGAATTCTGGCAGAGAGCCGAGGACAGGACACAGAACACGGCAAGACTCTACAACGACCTTGGAATGGCAGAATATCAGGCCATCGAAGTGTTCGTAAAACTGTTCTGACGGGGCATGATTGCCTGGCAGAGAAAAACCTGCATAAGGCAGAAAGACAAACATATGACAAACATATGCCGGCAGAAGAACCGTATGACCACGACAGGTTTCGGCAAGTCCGGTGCTCCGGAAACTTCTGACGGCATGAAATAAAAAACAAAAATATGAGACTTATAATAGAAAACGACGACAAGAAAGGCTCAGTATGGGCAGCACGATACATTGTATCAAAAATAGAGGCAAAGGCAGAGGTTACCGACAAGCCGTTTGTCCTCGGACTTCCTACCGGGTCCACTCCGATAGGCACATACCAGGAACTGATAAGGATGCACAAGGCAGGAGAAGTGTCGTTCAAGAATGTCATCACATTCAACATGGACGAATATGTCGGGCTTCCGGAATCCCATCCTGAAAGCTACCACTCATTCATGGCAAGGAATTTCTTCGACCATGTGGACGTGCCGAAGGAGAACATCAACATCCTCAACGGGAATGCCCCGGACCTTGAGGCGGAATGCGCTTCCTATGAAGCAAGAATTGCCGCAGCAGGAGGAATCGACCTGTTCATGGGCGGCGTGGGAGAAGACGGACATCTTGCCTTCAACGAGCCGTTCTCATCCCTCGTGTCACGCACAAGGGTGAAGACACTCACCTACGACACCATCCTCGTGAACTCCAGATTTTTCGACAACGACATCAGAAAAGTGCCTAAACATGCCCTCACCGTAGGCGTAGGGACAGTGCTCTCCGCCAAGGAAGTTCTCGTCCTCGCTTTCGGACACAAGAAGGCCCGTGCCCTGCAGCAGGCTGTTGAAGGTGCATACTCACACACATGCACTCTTTCTGCGCTCCAGGCTCACCCTCACGGCATCATTGTATGCGACGAACTTGCCGCAGGAGAACTGAAGGTCAACACTTACAGATATTTCAAGGACATAGAGAAAGACAATCTCTGATCCTGTCCTGACTATGTAAGGGGCCTCCGGTCATAAGGTGACGGCGGAATCCCTTCAAGAAAAAGAGGCCCGGCCCATACAGTAAGCCGGGTCTTTTTTTCTTTGTCAAGAACAAGACAACCACGACATCCAATAAACAAAAAAACGATTGACTCATCCATATCAGCAAGTTTCCGAAAAACATTGCTAATTTTGTATGCTGCCGATATGAAAATTGGCCAGCAGGTCGGACATATATAAATTACCATTAACCACATTTTTCATGACAAGGCTGAAACATATCTGCCCGATGGCGGGAACGGCAGTCCTCGGGATGGCAGCAGCCGTCTCATGCCAGCAGAAAGACGGCAAGGAAGAGACCTACAACATCGTCTACATCATGACTGATGACCACACTGCACAGATGATGAGCTGTTATGACACCCGTTACATGGAGACCCCGAACCTCGACCGCATCGCCGCCGACGGCGTGAGATTCACCAACAGTTTCGTGGCCAACTCTCTGAGCGGCCCCAGCAGGGCATGCATGCTCACAGGAAAACACTCTTGCGCAAACAGGTTCTACGACAACACAACCTGCGTATTCGACTCCACCCAGCAGACATTTCCGAAACTGCTCCAAAAGGCAGGCTACCAGACAGCCGTCATCGGGAAATGGCATCTGGAAAGCCTCCCGACCGGATTCGACTATTGGGAGATTGTTCCCGGCCAGGGAGACTACTACAACCCGGACTTCATCACCATGCAGGACGGCACCGTCCACAGGCACGGCTACATCACCGACATCATCACTGACGACGCCATAGACTGGATGGAAAACGGCAGGGACAAGGGAAAGCCGTTCTGCCTGCTCATCCACCACAAGGCTATACACCGCAACTGGATGGCCGACACGACCCATCTCTCCCTGTATGAGGACAGGACATTCCCCGTCCCGGAAACATTCTATGATGATTATGCAGGAAGGACGGCTGCAGCAGCGCAGGAAATGAGCATAGCAAAGGACATGGATCCCATATATGACCTCAAGATGCTGGCTCCGGGAAAAGATTCCAGGCTAAGGCACACATACGAAACGATGCTCAGCAGGATGGACAAGGAGCAGAGAGCCGCCTGGGACAGGTTCTACAATCCGATAATCGAAGATTTCATAAAGAAGAATCCCAAGGGAAAGGAACTCGCGGAATGGAAATTCCAGCGATACATGAGAGACTACATGAAGACCGTCAAGTCCCTTGACGAAAATGTCGGCCGTGTCCTTGACTATCTCGAGCAGGAAGGGCTTCTGGAAAATACATTGGTGGTCTATACTTCAGACCAGGGATTCTACATGGGAGAACACGGCTGGTTCGACAAGCGGTTCATGTACGAGGAGTCCATGCGAACCCCGCTCATAATGAGACTCCCGGACCGCTTCGTGAGAGAAAACGGACTGGAAGCAGACGGGGCAAATGACGGAAAGCCGCGTGACATTCCGGAGCTGGTGCAGAACATAGACTACGCCCCGACCTTCCTCGAACTCGCCGGAGCGGAAATTCCGGATGACATACAAGGCGTATCGCTTGTTCCCCTCCTCAAAGGAGAACACCCGGACACATGGCGCGATGCCCTCTACTACCATTTCTATGAATACCCGGCCGAGCACATGGTGAAACGCCACTACGGCATCCGCACCGACAGATACAAGCTCATCCATTTCTACAATGACATCGATGAGTGGGAACTGTTCGACCTCCGGTCTGATCCGCAGGAACTGCACAACCTCTATGGCCAGAAAGGCTATGAAACCGTCACCAAAGACCTCAAATCCCGCCTCCTTGACCTCCAGGAACAATACGGTGACCCGGTGCGCTTCTCCGCGGACAGGGACAAGGAATAAACGGAATCCATGTAAAATAAAAAACCGACCCGGAAACGGATCGGTTTTTATTTTCAATATGGAACCGGCAATCCAACCACCGGCAATCCATACAAAATTACTCTGCCTTGTTCTCTTCAGCAGAAGCCTCGGCGGCCGGAGCCTCAGGAGCAGCCTCTTCAGCCGGAGCGGCAACAGCAGGAGCCTCAGCCTCAGGAGTCTCGGCAGCAGGAGCTGCGGCCTTCTTTGAACGGCTGCGGCGTGTACCGCTCTTCTTGGTCTCCTTCTTAGGTGAGGATGCGAGAGCTGCCTCATTGAAGTCTACAAGCTCGATGAGGGCCATGTCGGCTCCGTCACAGTACAGACAGAATACCTCACACTGAAATACCGCGGGAACGGAAAATTCTCCGGAGACAACCTTTCCATCACGTTCAGGACGGGAAGGGACGGAAAGGAGAGGGTGAAATGGTATCCCGGGGCAGACGCCTCCGGGAATCTCCTCGGTACTGCCAGGACCCTGGACAGGTGCGACGGAGAGACCGTCATCGACCCGTACGACCCGGGCATAATCTCGAAGGACGGCTGGGCCGTGATAGACGAGAGCGGCAGGCACGTGTTCGTCCCGGTGGACAGCGACTGGAAGAACTGGGTGGAGAGCAGGGACAGCACAGACAGGCAGGACCTCTATTTCTTCGGCTACGGGCATGACTACAAGGCCGCCCTCGGGGACTTCACGAAAATCTCCGGAAAGATACCTCTCCCTCCAAAATACACATTCGGCTACTGGTGGTGCCGCTACTGGCAATACTCGGATTTCGAGCTCATAGACCTGGCCAGGCACTTCAAGGACTTCAACATCCCTATAGATGTCATGATCATAGACATGGACTGGCATGAGACCTGGTCCGAACTCAAGGCCGCCACCCCGCCGAGGGAGCCGGGAGGAAGGCCGGGCCTGGACGAATTCGGGGAGACCATCGGCTGGACGGGATATACCTGGAAAAAGGAATTTTTTCCGAATCCCGGGAATTTCCTGGAAGAACTGCACAGGATGGACATAAAGACCTCCCTGAACCTGCATTTCTGCAACGGCATACAGCCCTACGAGGAGCCTTACGACAGGTTCGTGAAAGACTACCTGTCCCGCACATCGGACTATGACGGTCCGGAAGGATACCTCAAGGAAGACGGAGGCAAGGCTCCGGTCCCGTTCAGGATAGACCAGATAGAATGGACGGACGCCTATTTCAATTCCGTCATACGGCCCCTGGAAAACATGGGGGTCGACTTCTGGTGGCCCGACTGGCAGCAGTGGAAGGACAGCCACTACACTCCGGGGCTCAGCAATACGTTCTGGCTCAACTATGCCTTCTTCCATGACAAGATACGCCAGACCGAATCCCAGGGCGTCTATGCCCCGAGACCGATGATCTACCACCGCTGGGGCGGCATAGGCAGCCACCGCTACCAGGTAGGCTTCTCCGGGGACACCTTCGCGACATGGAAGGTGCTCGGGTATCTCCCTTACTTCACGGCCACCGCATCGAATGTATGCTACGGCTACTGGGGACATGACATAGGCGGGCACCAGCAGCCTTCCGGAGTGCACAGCACCGATCCCGAGCTTTATACGCGCTGGCTCCAGTCCGGGGTGTTCACACCTATATACAAGACCCACTCCACCAAGGACATGTCCATGGAAAAGAGGTTCTGGGTATTCCCTGACCACTTCGACGCCATGCGTGCTGCCATAAGGCTCAGGTACGACCTCACCCCGTACATCTACACCACGGCAAGGCAGGCATACGACACCGGCATCTCCATATGCAGGCCTCTGTACTACGACTGGCCTGAAGACGACGAGGCATACGTCCGGACCCAGGAATTCATGTTCGGCGACGACATCCTCGCCACCACGGTATGCGAGCCTGCGGACTCGGTCACCGGCCTGGCAAAGAGGACGATGTGGTTCCCTGAAGGCAGCGACTGGTACGATGTCTCCACCGGTATCATGTACAAGGGAGGGACGGAGCACGAGCTCCTGTACACCATAAACGAGAACCCTTACTTCGTGAAGGCAGGTGCGGTGATACCTATGGCCGGGGCCGGGATATCCAACCTCCAGGGGCAGGACCCGGAACTGAGGCTCCTCGTGGTTCCCGGGACCGGGGAAAGCAGCACGGAAGTCTATGAAGACGACGGCTCCACCCAGACATACGGCACCGAATACGCCTTTACCCGGATAACCAGGAAGTCGGATGCCGGCTCCCTCGAGCTGACAGTGCTGCCGAAAGAAGGTTCCTTCAAGGGGATGCTCGACGAAAGGAAAGTAAGCATAATGCTCGACGGCTTCCGTGTCCCGGAGAAAGTGTTCGTGAACGGGGAGGTCGGCAGCTATGACAGGCTCCCGGACACCTTCAAGGAAAAGCTGGCTGCACAGACGGTATTCGGCAGGCAGACCGGGAACGGTGGCAACACCCCTGGCACACATTGAGGAGTGGGACATGATCCGCAGACCCGACAACGAACTGGTAAAGCAACTCGCGGCAGGAGATGAAGAAGCCTTCTGCGAGCTGTATGCGTGCTACTGGAAAAAGCTGTGCAATTTCTGCAGCCGGTTCCTTGAATCGTACGACCTGGCCGAGAACTATGCCCAGGACATCTTCATGAAGATATGGGAGAACCGCGAGCTTCTCGACCCGGAAAAGTCATTCTCCTCCTACCTGTACACGATAGCCAGGAACAAGGTCCTGAACTACCTGCGGCATGTGGCAAGGTCGGAGACCCTCAGCAGGAAATATATCCAGGCCTACTCTGACAGTCCGGAATACGAGCCGGAATGCGGGGAGGAGCTGCTGGAGAAAGACTACTTCGCACTCCTGCGGCAGGCTATCCTCCGGCTCTCCCCGCGGCAGCGGCAGGTCTTCTGCATGAGCAGGAACGGCAACATGACACACAAGGAGATAGCAGAACGTCTCGGGCTGTCCGTATATACCATATAGGAATATATGTCGGATTCCCTGAAGTCCATCAAGGACTATGTATCGAAACATTCCGACATCATATTCCCTCTGTTATTGATTTTTTCAACCTGCATTGACACCATGGACGGGAAAGAATTGACAAAGGAGCTGGTTGTAAAGTATATCAACCACACCTGCACTGTTGAGGAACTGAAGATGTTCCTCGCGATAATGAGGGAAAGGACCGGAACCTTCGACGAATTCGATGACGCAGCAAGGGAATACTGGCTCCGGGAACCCGTGGAGGATGTAGACAGCAGGGCCTACGAGATATACAGGAAGGAAGCCCTGAAACTGATAGGAAAAGGGAAAAGCCGGACCAGGCGGGTGCATGCCGGCAGGGCTGTGGCGGTCGCCGCGACTGTCGTCATAGTCCTGACTGGAGGATTCTTCACCACGAGGCAGGTGGTCAGGGACAGGATAGAAAGGCAGCTCGCCTCCTACGAGACCATGGCCACGGCACCAGGGGAGATAAGGGAAATAACCCTTCCGGACGGGACCGCAGTGACCCTGAACGTAGCCAGTACCCTGAAATACAACGCCAGGTACGGCAAGGAGACCCGGGATGTCTGGCTCGACGGGGAGGCGTTTTTCGATGTCACGGCCGATGCCGGCTGCCCGTTCCGCATTCACGCGCGTGAGCTGGATGTAACCGTCAAGGGTACCTCCTTCAATGTCAAGGCCTATCCGGACGACGACTGGAACTCCGTGACGGTGCGCTCGGGGAAGGTCGGTGTATCCTACGGGAATGACGACATCATAATGAACCTGCTCCCGGATGAGGAGATTGTCATTAGCACCTCCGGCAGTTCCGCGTCGAAGCACAGCGTGAATACGGAAAAGTCCCTGTCCTGGATGAAGGGGAGCCTGGTCTTCAGGCAGCAGACATTGCCGGAGGCCATCAGGATGCTCCGCAGGTACTACTCCTGCGACATCGAGCTGCGGGACACTACGTCGGGAGCGAGGCTCTCCGGTACGCACGACAACAAGTCCATAGAGTCCGTGCTGGAGTCCATCTGCTTCTCCACCGGGCTGCACTACAGGCAGGAAAACGGAAAGTACATCATCTATTGAGATTGAGGAGCCGCCTGCGGGATGATACTGGAAACAATAACCAATCTATTTTATAAAATGAAGATAAAAGCATTATTACTCTGCCTGCTGCTTGCAGGCCCGATCACGGATCTCGGTGCAGAGATCAGGCTTCCGAGCGTATTCTCGGACAACATGGTACTACAACAGAACACTGATGTCGCCTTCTGGGGGAAAGCCGATCCCGGAGACAAGGTCGTCATTTCTCCATCCTGGTCTTCCGACAAGGCCGTAGCCACTGCCGGAAAAGACGGGAACTGGTCCGTGAAGGTCAGTACGGTTTCCGCCGGAGGACCATACGAAATAGCCATCACTTCCGGGAAAGACAGGGTGGACATAAAGAACGTACTTCTTGGCGAAGTCTGGATCTGCTCCGGACAGTCAAACATGGAAATGCCGATGAAAGGATTCACAGGACAACCGGTCGAAAATTCTGCAGAATATATATGCAGCGCCAGGCCTGAGATTCCGATCAGGTCATGCAACCTTAAAAGGATCAAGTCCCTGGAAGAAGAGTTCGATTGTCCGGCAACGTGGTACGAGCATACCCCTGAAGGGGTGGCAGAAGCCAGCGCTACGGCCTATTTCTTCGCTCAAAGGCTCTACAAGACTCTCCGTGTCCCTGTCGGAATCATAAATGTTTCCTGGGGAGGCACCCCTATAGAGGCATGGATGGACAAGGACGTGATTGCAAGCGGATTCGCCGGAGAATTCGATATGAGCAGCTATGAGACCGGCAAATTCCGGGAAAAGAACCCGCACAAGGTACCAGGCGTGCTTTACAACGGAATGTTGCACACTGTAATACCGTTCACTGCAAAAGGCTTCATCTGGTACCAGGGATGCGACAACAAAGACCGTTTCGAGCAGTACCGGAGGCTCCAGCCGGCCTTCGCCAAGATGCTCCGCGAACAATGGGGGAACGAGGATATGCCGTTCTATTTCACACAGATAGCTCCCTTTAGCTATGGGAACCCGCAAAGCAGGGCTGCTGGCTATATGATGTGGGCACAGGCACAGACCCTGGCCGAAATTCCGCACAGCGGGATGGCCGCCACGCACGATAGCGGAGATTGTGACTGCATCCATCCGGCCGACAAGAAAACGGTCGGGGACAGGCTCGGCTACCTCGCCCTTGTGAACGACTACGGAATAAAGGGAATCGACCCGAATCCGCCTGTCTTCAAGAGCGTGGAGTTCACGGGAAACAAGGCCCGAGTAAAATTCGATGTCGGGAATATGGGGCTCAGCCCGATAAACAAGGACCTCCCGGGATTCGAACTTGCCGGGGAAGACCATGTTTTCCATCCTGCCACAGCACGGGTTCTCGGAGACAGGAGCCTCATTGAGGTGACAAGCCCCGAAGTAGAGGCTCCCGTGGCTGTCCGTTACGGAATGAGGAACTGCTCGGAAGCGACATTGTTCAACTGCTCCGGCATCCCGGCGAGTCCGTTCAGAAGCGACGACTGGAAGTAGGCCATATTCGGCATAGCCGATTACAATCCGGCCATCTGCGCTCAATCGTGTCTTCCGATTGAGCGCAGATATTCCAGGAGCAGTTCCGGACGGTCGGTCTGGATCATAGAGACACCCATGTCAATATATTTGCCGTAGACCTCTCCCGGATCTGCAGCTGCAAATGCGGCATCATCGTCATTTCCCGGACCTCCGCACAGGGACGGCCACAGGGTGTTGACCCAGAGTTTGGAACCGGTCCTGTGTATGGCCGACACACATTCGTCCAGTTCCTTGCCCGGTCTTGCCCAGCAGACCTCGTATGCCATCGGCACCACTCCCTTCTCCTGGTATTCGGCGAAGAGTGCCTGGCCGGAAGGCTTGTTGATGTCTATTATCGGCATATACAGGAGGTTGGTATCATGTTTTGCCATATCCTCCCTGACCTTTCCGACACTGCTTTTTCCCTTCATCAGCACCTGTCCCGTAACCCCGAGCTCCTCTGTCAGGGCTATGACCATATCATAGTAGTCATAGGCCTTGTCGACATTCACGAGTATCCTGTCCTTGCAGCAAAGCAGGGCTTCCTTCAAGGTAGGCATCTTCAAGGTGTCGGTCACGACGTTATGGGCTCTTTTGAGATTGAATGTCATAAGGGAGTCGTACGTGATGTCACTTACCCGTCCTTTCCCGTTCGTGGTACGGTCTATCGTCTTGTCATGGCAGAGGACAAGCACGCTGTCCCTGGTCATGCTGACATCAATCTCCACCATATCCGCACCCATGCGGATGACCGACTCGATAGCCGGTATGGAGTTTTCCGGATAGTTCCGCCAGTCTCCCCTGTGCGAAATCACAGCAACATAATCGGATTCCGGATCATTGATCTCGGAAAGTATCTTCTCCGCACGTGTCGCATACTGTGGTTCAGGCGACTGCGAGCATGAAACCGCTGCGGCGAGTGCCGCAAGCCCGATCAGATTTCCTATAATCTTCTTCATTTCCAAAACAATTTGTTTCAGTCAGACAAACTTATACTGTTGAACATTGTCTACATTCCGGACATATCCGTGACTTCGTACGGAGACTCAATTGCATACCGGGCAGCCTGCAGGGCTACCGGGGCGTTTTCATCGGTGACGGGGGTGCTGTAGGCCGTAGACGAAGTGCCTGAAACCGAATACCGGAACGTATTGTCGTCCATCGTTATCCCGTAAAGAGGGGTTATCAATGTCTCGAAAACCGTACATGCGGCACCGTAACGCGAGATTCCGTAGTCCATGTGGTATCCGTCCCGGGTCAGGTCCATGCCGTTGTCGACATTCAGGGAGGAAGTACGGAGATTCTGGAGCATCGCTCCGGTAGAAATGATGCCGTCGAAGGATACGTTCTCCATTACAGCCTTTCCGAATCCTGCAATCACCTCCCACATACCGGCCTGATCTGTCCAGGTGATATACGGCTTGGAAGCCGAGCCTATCTTGCCCATGTCATGATAGGCCTGCGACAGGATATAATAGAACTCCGGCATCGCCCCGGTCTGTGAAGCCCTGACCTTGTTCACAAGGCCCTGGATATTGTTCTGTGCGTCCGCGTTCCACATCCAGGCAGCGGAATTGCCCGTATGCTCCTGCAGCACCACGATGTCCCAGGAGCGGCTTTCGGCCACGTCCTTCAGGCTGTATCCGGTCGATTCGGTCCAGACTCCGGCACCAGGGCCGCAATCATACCGGTGATATCCTGCAGAAACTTCCCATTCGGAATAATACTGCGAAATCAGATGGCCGCCGTAATACATATGCGTCAGCTGGATCTTGTCCAGTCTCGCCGCCTTGAGTATTCCCGGAAGATGCTCCACTGCATCCTTGGTAAAACTGTTCCCGATAAAAAGGATGCTGAGCTCGGCATCTCCCGTACCGGCTCCCGGATCTGTAGTGCCCACCTGGTACGTGATTCCTTCCACGTTCGTCACGACACCGTCCCTGACAGTACCGAGATAGGCTGCAAGATTTTCTCCGGAGTAGGAATCGTATACCGGATTCCCGTCATTGTAGGTCCCGACCTTCCCGCCGGCAATACAGTTTTTCCAGGTGGCGGCATCGGAGTTGTAGCCCCAGAAAAGGCCTCTGTAGCTGTTGTCGGACAGGATGACACCATAGTTGGCGCAGTTCTCGAATACCGCCTTGTTGGTAAGGGAAGATATGCCTCCGACACGTCCTCCGGTAAGCGAAGTAAGGTTCCCGTAATTGATACACCCTGTCAGGGACACTCCGGTGCCTGTGTTGCAGGTAATGTTTCCAAGACGGGAGCCGTCTTCCTTGAAGAACGTGTTGGTCTGGTCACCATGGTTGACGCAATTCAGCAGCTGTGTACTCCTGTTGCAGGCAGCCACGATACCGGATGTCCGGGCCGTAGCGGAAGTGATGTCGCCGTAGTTGGAACAATCGGAAACGGTATTGCAGACCGTGGCACCGGAAACCGCATGGGCGAAAGATACTATTCCGGCTATATGGTATGCCGCGGCATCGCTCTGATCGTTTCCGTCGGTATTTTCAGCCGTTATCTCACCGTAATTGTGGCAACTGTCCACAGTGACGCCCTGTCCGGAGGAGTATATCTGGCCTATCAGCGCCATTCCCATGAATGTATTGCCCGCATGGCCTTTGAAACTCATGGAAGCGTAGCTTGTCACATCACGTACGGTAGCATCCCAGACGTATCCGGCCACCACACCGCTTGCCACGGAAGCGGATGCCGTGACTTCCAGGGAGCAGGACGCATCGAACACGAGGTTCTGTACAGTCGAGCCCGGTGCCAGGACGCCGAAGAAGCCGTAGTCCTGCCCGGCGGAAGTCCCGTCAGACACCAGCTTCAGATTGCTGATCGTCTTGCCGTTCCCGTTGAAGTTTCCGGTCCAGGCATTGCCTGTGATCTCTGCATCCGCCGCCCCGGCCGGACAGACGGCATTCCCGATAGGGGTCCAGTCAGTGACCGAAGCCAGGTCTATGTTCGCGTACATGTTCACCCCGCCGTCCTCGGCCTGCCATTTTTCGATTGACGCCCCTGAATTCACGGCCTCGGCAAATTCGACCAGGTCAGAAGCCGTATAGATGCCGGCAGGACGGTCTTCAGCATAGAAAATGATATTCGATATCTTGCCTGCGTTGGCATCCGCCTTGGCTCCGATATAGTCCATATAGTTGTCGGAAGTCAGGACCTCCATCTTGAAATCCCCGCCGTTGTAGGTGCCGACACTGCCGCCGACCTTCACGTTTTCCACCTTTCCGACGCTGCCGAACTGACCGGCGATGATACCTCTGTAATCCGTATTGTCGCATACTACATCACCGTAGCTGCCGCCTCCGGAAATGACAGCCGTCGTGCTGTTGGTCAGGCAGACCATACCGCCGGCACCGGCTTTGGAACCACCGGACATCACCGCATCGCCATAATTCTCGCAATCCTTGAGAGTGCAGTTGCCGGCCATTATGCAAGTTATCATTCCAGCCCTGGCTGCGCTGCTGTTCTCCTGGTTCCCGTAGTTCCGGCAAAGTTCCAGAGTCGTATTCCCCTGCATTGTCGCGACTATGCCGGATGTTCTCGGGCAGGAAGAAACCATGTCCGCATAATTGACACATCCGTATACGGAATTGATGGAAGATACTGCGTTGGCAAAGCCGGCGATGCCTCCTGCCATGACCGAGGTTCCTCCGTTGCCGGTATTGTTCCCGGGCTCGGCCTTTATCGAACCGTAATTGGTCAAGTTCCTGAGGACAGAAGGAGTGTCACCGCCATAGACGAACCCCGCAAATGCTCCCATAGTGGTCCTCTTCGCATTGGTAGAATTGCCCTTGACATACATCGGGACATAGTTCACGCAGTTCTCCACGACCGATGACATCACGGCTCCGGCAAAGACTCCGGCCTCCGTAATCCCGGTTGCGGAGAAAGTCAGCTCACCTGAGTCGTTGTCTGCCGCTCCAACAGTAAGGTTCTTCACGGTAGCTCCGTCAAGGATACCGAACAGGCCGAATACACACCTGTCCCCTTCGAGGTCAGCTGTCAGCCTGAAATTCCTGATGCTGTAGCCCTGCCCGTCGAAGGTACCCTTGAATGCCGGGCCCTCGTATGTAGACGTAGAAGTCGTACCGTTGAACTTCCCGTTGCCGATAGGGGTCCACGAGGAAACGTCCTTCATGTCTATGTCATTCATCAGTATCGCGTCCATATTCTCGGCTCCGCCCCCGGCATTCACATTGTCTGCGAATTCCACGAGGTCCTCGGCAGTGTATATCTCTATCCTGTCGCTTGTCGCTTTCTCGAAGAATACCGGACGGATAACAGTGTGCTCGCCGAGGTCGTTGGCCACGGCTATGATATATCCTTGCGTAAACCCTTCAGGAAAAGTCACTGAAATAGTCTTCACGGCCCTGTCGATCGAAGCCTCCACACCTTCGGCCTCCGCAACTGCGACCATCGCGTCGCCGGCATTTGTCCCGGTCACGTCATATTCTATGTCGAGAGAAGTGGATGTAAAGGCGACAGTCGTATTGACAGGTGCTGACAAGGTAAGGTTGAGCGCCTGCTGTACGGGCAGTGTAATGACGGAACCGTCTCCCTGGGTGATTTCGAGATCACCGTCGGCGTTCACTTCTACATTGCGGAATACGCAGCTTTCCCCGTCGTTGGCCTGGATTGGATTTCCGGAAGCATCGTTCACCCGCTGGCCGCCGATTGTCCAGTAACCGTCGGCATCGACCGATATTTCAGGAGTGTAACCGCTGACAGGTACCTTCTCCCCGTCATTCATCAGGTACGATGTCTCTCCGTCCACCGTTACGGTCCAGTAGTACAGATGGTTCTGTCCGTCCTGTTCCACTCCGAGAAGAGGGACGTTTACCATCTGCTCCATGGTGGCGATAACCACCGTAGCGGACTCGCCCTTGCTGTCAAGATAGGTGACGACATACTTGCCTTCGGAATCCTGCGAGACCGAGGTGATGACATTGCCCGAAGTGATATGGCCCAGGGTCGCAAGCTGTTCGTTCAAGGCATCGGCCCGGCCCTGAAGGATCTCGATACGCTCCTTGAGTCCGTCAATCTCTCCCTGGAGTTCCGACTCAACATCCACGCAGGACATGGCGGCCAGGAAAAAGGACAAAAGCATTATATATCCTGATATTTTCTTCATAACCTTGTATTCTTTAGAAGTTTATGGATGGATCGAACCTGTCCGCGTTCATGTAGCAGACCGCATTGTCATTCGTAGCCTCGGGAGCTGCGGAAGGATTGTCCTTGTAGGTATCCCAGTCTCCGACCCGGCCGCCTCTTGCACAGGAGGTGATGAGTTCCTTGGCTCCGTTGAAGCCGCAGGCCCATCCCGGTCCGTGCTGCGGCTCGCCCTTGTCATTGACCGTAGTGTTCCCCAGGATGATACCCTTGTTCACACATCCGATGATGGAAGCCTGGTTGTGCCCTACAAAGCCTCCCGCACGGCAGCCGAGCTGGGAGAACACGTTCCCGTTGTTCGTACAGTACTCGATACGGATTCCCTTGGTGTTGGTGACCGTTCCTCCGACAAGTCCTCCCATACGCTTCAGGTTGTACTGGTCCTTGGAACCTCCGTACTGTCCGACGGCATCGTCCTGTATAAGGCCGTAGTTGGTGGAATTTCCGACGATTGTCACAGCTGTCTCGGACGTAGCCCCGCCGATCGTCCCGACAAGTCCGCCTCCGCGTCCGGAAGGCGAGCTGACCTCTCCGTAGTTGCTGCAGTAGTCAAGCTTCAGCTCGAGGTCGGCCACTGCCACGGTGAAGGCCACGATACCTCCGACGTTCATTCCCGTACCTCCGTTGGCGGTATTGGATATCGCTCCCGTCATCACGGAGCCGTAGTTTATCACCGGCGATTCCTTCGAACCTATGAGCATCGGCGCCTTGACAGCCCCGGCAATACCTCCGAGCATCATCAGAGTAGCTCCAGGATTGTCACCCGGGACAGCCGCGTTCTTGTCAGCCAGCACCACGCTCACATTGTTCGTCACTCCGGTTATGGTCGAGGATTCGGCATAACCCGCAAGCGCACCGGCAGCCACTACATCGCTTGTGGCACCCACAACCGTTATCCGGTCACCTTCCCCGCCCAGGACAAGGTTCTTCACGGTGGCATCCTTCAGTGCGCCGAAGAAGCCGAACAGGTGCGACTCGGACTCCGAGACATTCCAGGTCCAGTCTATACCCTTGATGGCAAAGCCCTGGCCGTTGAATACTCCGGAGAACGGATTTGTCAGAGTGTATGCAGGAGTACCTGTGGCCCTTCCGGAACCTATAGGAGTCCATTCCGTCATTTCCGACACGTCTATATCGTTGAGGAGGACCACCTCTCCGGCCTCGTTCTGCCAGCGGCTCGTGCTTGCGCCGGAATTCACGGCTTTCACGAATGCATTGAGGTCGGCACCCGTAGAGATTCCAGGGACGTCCGGACCTTCCGGAATCACAGGAGACTGACGCACCGTAAGCTCCACGGACACGTCGTACGGCCTGTTGTAGAAGATTATCGTACCGGTACGGTCGGCACCGGAATCGTTTTCGTAGTAGTCCGCTATGAAAGAATGCGTCGTCGTCACCATATCCGCCTTCACGGCAGGGGCTTCCCTCAGCCAGTCCGAACAGTCTTCGGAGATGGTCATGGTATAATCGATATTGTGGGAAACCTCTATATCGAATTCCGTAAGGTCTCCTTCAAGCACAATCTCCTGGCCCGTACCGTACTTGTCATCCCATACAGGCTGCTGTATTTCGGCCGTCCCGGCAGTGAAGAAAAGCGGCTTGAAGACCACGTTCTTCCCGTAAGAGACCATAATCAGGGTATTGCCTTCCTCCGCCCCTTCATCGAGGGTGACGGTCACGGCCCTGGCATACTTGTCTATCTCCACTGTCACATTCCAGGCGGAGAACCAGTCCACGACTGCATCTGCGGCATCCGTACCGGTGACATTGTAGGACAGGCGTACAGGAACAGACGGATCAGGGACTGCCACCACCGGAGAGGCGTCGAACGTGATTCCGAGAGACTCGTACATCCTCACGGAAAAAGAGGTGCCGTCGGCAAGCGAGAACACGACGAGACCTGATTCCTCGTCATACTCCACCCCTGAAAACAGTATGTTAGACACATCGTCCGCAAGCACAGGATTGCCGTCTGCTCCAGGGACGCGGGCCCCGTTTACCGTCCAGTATCCTCCGGAATCGATACTGACCTCCGGCTCAATGCCTCCTACAGGCATCTTCTTGCCTTCACTGTCCAGTATCCAGTCCCAGGTGGTCCCGTTGTCCGGAGTCTGGCACCAGTAGAGCTTCCCGTCCTCGTCCTCCCTGGTCCCTATGATCGGGGAAGTGACCACATCACTGTCCAGGGCCAGGGTAAGGGTCTTCACCTCCCCTCCTTCTTCCATATAGCTTATGACATAGTTTCCGGCTTCGTCAGTCCCGAGATATGAAATGAAGGAACTGTTGACTATCGCCGTCAGGGAAGACATCTGGCTTTCAAGTTCCATAACCTGCCGTTCGTACCCGGACAGCTCCTCCTCTATCTTGCCTATCTCCTCGCGGAGCAGGGAGTCATCGTAGGAGCAGGAACCCAGGAAAGGCAGCAAGGCAATGAATGCGAATATATATGATAACTTTTTCATCACTATCCTGTTCATGTTTGTTATTTCGTGCGGATATAAATGTAGTTCATGCAGCTGCGCTCGCCCTTGGGGTCGGACGGATTGTTCACGAGCCCGCCTTCTCCGCCGGAATATATCCACATGGCGGATGAGCCGCCGCCGTCGAACCTTGTCACGTTGTATGCTCCGAGCAAGTCGGCAATCCTGTAGACCTCGTACGCTTTTACTCCCATGGAAGTCCATGTTCCGGCAGACAGGTCTATCTGCCGTCCGTCCACCTCAACCAGCCAGATTTTCGAGCCGGACCGGTCGACGCAGGCGAATGTCATAGGGTCATACTTGGTATTGTTCGTATTGGTCTCGCTAAGGCTGCCGGTTGCATCCTGCCCGTCCTTCATGAACTGATACATGGTGGAGTTCTGGGTCAGGATGGCCTTGGCCTGTCCGTCCACGGTGACATCGGCCCTGAGCCTTATGACATCACCGGCCTTGACAGCGGCCGCCACTTCAGATGCAGTGTCACCTGTAAGCTGGATGGCCACCTGTCCGTCCCCGGTAAGATACGGAGCCTTGTCCAGGGCGGTTGTACGCCCGTCATAGACAGCGGATACCGTAGCCTCCGCATATCCCATGTTGACCTTCATAGGGCCGTCCTTGTATTCGGCAACTATGTAGAATACGTTACGGCTCAACGGGTTGGTTATCTCCGGATGTCCGTCATGAGGGACTTCCCTGTACCTCGACGTGTACACATTTGCGGTATATGTCTTGTGTCCGGACCGGACAATGGTGTCGTTGACCGAATAGTACTCGTATTCCTTTCCTGCCACCTCGAATGTCCCCTTGAACTCTTTCTTCCCGCAGCTGGCGGTAGCGTCAGAAAAGACCGTAAAGGCCCATGCATGGTTGACAAAACCGCTTCTTACACCCTGGTTGTTCACATAGACCGGCTCTCCGTCTTCTATATGGAGGCCGCGCGGGATTCCGTCGTTGGAGTCGAAGAAGCCCGTATTGATGCCGGCAAGGACATCCTCGCCTTCGGCACGCTTGCGTGTGCAGAGCTGGGAGAGGGTCTCCCTTATGTTGAAGCCGTTGTTCGAATTACCGTTCGCGTTAGGATTAGGGACGATATCATCGGCCATTGAGGTGGTCAGTTCGATGTCCGGACTCGTGAGGTCGATCTCGAGGACGTGCATTTTCCGCGGCACGTTCGTCCACTGGTAAGCCGTATATTTCAGTCCCGGAGCCAGTTCCTCGCTTCCGGTGACGGACATCTCGTAGTAGAAGTCCCCGGTCCAGTCGATCATATTGCTTTCAGGGTCATACCTTTCCTCGTACATATACTTGACAGCATTGTAATGGGTGGCATGAGGCGCCGATTCCGGTGAATCCGCCTGAGAAAGATCGCCGACATGGCCGTATCCGGTACAGCCCGAGATGTTGTCGGCCCCGGTGAACCCGCAGGCCCAGCCAGCCCCGTGGTCATCGTGTGCGGCAAGGCCGAATATGTTCCCGTTGTTCACGCAGCCGCTTATTGTGGATCCCTTGTCATTGTGTCCGACGAACCCGCCGGTGCGGCAGCCCGTCCAGGTGATGACGGTACCGTTATTTGTACATTTTTCTATGGTCGTGGTGCCTGAAGTCCCGCCGGCAAGCCCGCCCATGCGCTTGTAACCGTATGCCGTGCCGGCTGCATACTGTCCGTCCCTGTCATCTTCTATGGTTCCGTTGTTGACACATTCCGACATCGTGCCTCCGGCAAGTGTGGCAATGATCCCGCCTCCCCGTCCGGACGGTGCCGAAAGGTCACCGTTGTTCTCGCATCCGGAAGCCTTCACTCCAGACCTTGCATAACCCACGATACCGCCAAGCTGGAATCCGTTCCCTCCGCTTTCGGTGTTCACGAGAGAGGAAACATGCATATCGGCATTGTTCGTACAGCCTGTAACGGACAGTCCTGTGGCGTCACCCACGATTCCGGCCATGCTCACCACCACCTTGGCCCCGTCTTCCGCCTGGAAATCGAAGGAGACATAGTTTACACAGTTCTCCACCACTGAACCTTCCAGAGCCTTTGCCGCTACGCCGGCTATGGCACTGCCGCCGGCCGCCTTTCCGGTTATGGTCCATACGTCACCTTCGTCCCCGACAGTGAGGTTTCTGACCGTGGCCCCGCTGATGACCCCGAAAATCCCGGTATTGGCCTGCGAGGTGATGTCCGTCTTGACAGAGATGTTCCTGACCGTGAATCCCTGGCCGTCGAATACTCCTGAGAACGGTTTTTCATCGGTGCCTGCCGGGATGTATGATTCCACTCCCGACATATCCACATCCTGCAGGAGCACCACGTGGCCGTTGCTGTCCATGAAGCGGGAGAGGCTCGCTCCCGAGTTGACTGCGGCGGCAAAGGCGGACAGATCGTCGGAGGTCATTATACCGTAATAGTCCGGAAGGGCCGAGAGGTCGGTGACATATACCGGACGTATGATCACATTGCCTTCCGCATCGGCAAGCATGACCGCAAAGCTGCCGGTCTCGAAATCCTCTCCGAAGGAAACCGTCATCGTGCCGGAGGCAATGTCCGTATCGACCGTCAGGTTTTCCTCACGCATTACCTTTACGATCACCTGGTCCGCGGACGGTCCGCCTATCTCGTAGGATATGACGGCCGGAGCGTCGGAGCTCTCTACCTGAAGCTGGTTCATTATCTCCTCCCCGGAATAATAAAGGGTGATGCTGAAGGCATCGAAGACAGGAACGGTTACTTTGGAACCGTCGGCAAGGGTCAGGACAGCGTTCCCCGAAGCATCCTTCTCCACGGCGGAGATGACGGACGCCACCTTGCCTTCCGCCTTGACCTTGTTGCCTTCATGGTCCAGGACAGGGTTTCCGTTCACGCACCAGCAGCCTTCGCTGTCAACGGTAAAGAGAGGAGTCCTGCCTGCCACGGGGATCTTCGCCCCGTCGATATCGGTCAGGAAATCGGTCTTCCCGTCCACGGTTATGGTCCAGCAGAGGACACCGTTGTCCTCTCTTGTCCCGAGAAGAGGAGAAGTCGTGACATTCTCCTTACCGGCTATGACCACTGTCTTCTCTTCGTTTCCGGAATCCTTGTAGCGGACAGTATAGCCGCCGTCCGCATTCTCGGAAATGTAGGTAATGGCTCCTCCTTCCACTACGGCAGACAGCATATCTGTCTGGGAAGCAAGCTCCTCAAGCTGGGCCTTTATTTCTGTCAGCTGGTTGTACGCATGGTCCACGTCGTTCCAGAGAGAGGAGTCATCGAATTTGGCGCAGCCGGTCATTATTGCCAGAACTGCGGCAAAGGACAAAATCATATAACGGAATTTCATTGTATGGTCTAATTAAAGTTTGTACTGTCGGTCCAGCCAGGATTCTGGGTCAGGGCCCCTCCGGTAAGGACTCTCTGGTCGGCAGGGATAGGCCAGAGGTATTCCCTGTCATTCCATTCCCAGGTAAGGGTGGACCATGCCACCACGTAGCCGTATGTTCCCTCCGAAAGCACGAGATCAGTACCGATCTTCTTGACTGTCAGTCCGTCGGACGGTTTGCTCTGCTGCACCTGGGAATAAATCTCCAGGTCGTTCTTGCCGTCGCCGTCCATATCGTAGAGACCTTCGGCAGGGAACCAGATTCCATAGTAAGGCTTGTCCTTGTTCACCATCTGCTCGCCTTCCTTCCAGCGGAGCATGTCCCACTGGCGGAAGCCTTCGTTCACGAGTTCCACCGTGCGTTCGCGGCGGATTTCCAGGATGACTCCCTTGTTCGGACCGTCAGCCACGCGAGGATAGCAGGAAGCGAGGAAAGGATCCACGTTGCCGTTGGCCTCGGCCATGTCCAGGTGAGGCATACCGGCCCTGTCCCGTATCTTGTTAATGGAAATGTCGAGAGCCGTCTGGTCAAGGGTTCCGAGTTCGGCAAGTGCCTCGGCATAGTTCAGATAAACTTCAGCAGCGCGGATAAGCGGCCAGTCGCAGGTTCCTTTGGAAGCTCCGCTGTGGTCGGATGATGCGACGAACTTTATCGGTTCATAACCCGTAAGGGATGTCATGTCGTTCGGAGTGGTGCTGCTTTCACCGACAGCCACATAGCCCGGGCAGAGCACGGTCTGCGCCATACGCGGGTCACGGCCCTGTGTCTCTTCGGCATAAGACATGGTCTCGTTCCTTTCGATGTCCGTAAAGCGCGAGCCGTCAGCCATGAGATAATGGTTCATGAAACGGCGTGTAAAGCCTTGTGCATCATTGCGTATATTGAACTGTACGGAGTTGGAGACATTGAGGGTCTCGAACTGGTAGAGGCGGGCGAACACCACCTCCTCGGTCTTGGCATTGTCCGAGCAGAACAGATCCCTGTACGGCTGGTCACCCTGGCTGTAGAGGGTATAGCCGCTTTCGTCGATGAAGGTCTTGGCGGCAGCGACAGCCTGTTCCAGGTATTTCTCGTAGTCCTGAAGCCCGTGGTATTTCCGCCATGTACCTTCAAACAAGGCCGCACGTGACTTCATGGCCAGGGCTACCCATTTGGTGACACGGGCCGAATAGGCGTCCTTGTCGGGCGGGATCATCTCTATGGCCCTGTCGAAATCCTCCATGACCTTGTCCATGACAAAGCCTCTGTCGTCCCGGGGCTTGTTCAGGAATTCGTCGTCAGTGGACTCAAGGACCTTGTCATACCACGGCACGTCCCCGAAACGCATCACCTTCTGATAGTAGAAATAGGCCCGGAAAAAATAGGTTATGCCCTCGTATTTTGTCCTCACGGCCTCATCCTCGCAATTGTAGGAATTCTCAAGCAGATAGTTGATCCTGCGGAGCATGGTCCAGTTCCATTCGTTCTGCCCGTTCATATTGTCGGACGCAAGGCGGGTGCCCTGTATGATGCTTCCCATGCTCTTGTCGACCATGTCATCGGCATTGTAACGGGACACGGCATCGGCATCGTCCAGAAGAGCCCGGTACAGGTAGTTGGTCCACTGCTCGAAATCCGACTCGGACTTGAAGTAGACTCCCGGGCTGACGGCATCCTCCGGATAGAGGGTCAGGTCACAGCCTGCAGCAGAGACTGCCAGAAAGACTGCGGATACAAATCTGAATATATTTTTCATTTCCATTTCCTATTATGATTAAAACTGGATATCAAGTCCTATCGAGAATGTCCTCGGATAAGCGTAGCCCACTCCGGAATTGGCGGTATCGGTCCCGCTGGAACCTGCAAGTTCCGGGTCCATGGTCTTGGTATATCTCTTCAACGGAGACCAGTAGCAGAGGTTCTCCCCTGAGAAATAGACGCGGATCTGCTCTATTTTGGCTTTCCGGGTCCATTTCTGAGGTACGGTATAGCCAACGGTAAGGTTTTTCAGACGCAGATATGCGAGATTCTGGATATACCTGTCGTTCGGTGTGCCCAGGGCTCCGCTGGCGTAGGCGTTGTAGCCTCTGGCCCTCGGGAAGTAGGCGTTCCTGTTCGTCTCGGTCCAGACATTGTCATAGAAGTCGTTGTGTATAAAGGAAGTCGGAGGGAATGCATACGGTCCCCAGAAGTCGAAGGAAGCCTGGCCTGCGACAGGATACCAGTCACGGCGCCCCACACCCTGGAAGAAAGCCGAGATGTCTATGCCCAGCCAGTTCACCCCTAAGCGGAAGGAATAGTTGTAGCGCGGATTTGTGTTTCCGATGATTATCATGTCTCCGTGATCGTCAAGGGTGCCGGAGCCTTCGGAAATCTCATTGTTGCCGTCCAGGTCGGCATACCTGACGTCACCGGCCCGGAGATAGTTTCCTGCAGGTCCGGTACACTGGTACACGCGGCTGTTCACTGCCGTGTCATCGATGGTAGCCTGGTACTCGGCCGCCTCGCGGTCGGTCTTGAAGAGGCCCTCGACATGGTAGCCCCAGATATCCCCGAGCTTCTCGCCGACATAGTGGTCGGAGATGAGACCGTCAGGGTTGTGATACCTGGTGATGTGGGTCACATAGTCGCCGAGTGTGGCGGACACGTTGTAGCTGAAAGGATGCCCGAGCAGTCCGAAGGAATCGGCCCAGGATACGGTAAGTTCCCATCCCTTGGAGCGGAGATCGGCGCAGTTGGCCTTAGGGGTGTTGGCCCCGTACACGTCCGGAAGGGTCAGGGAAGTGGTAAGCATGTTCCTGGTATCCCTTATATAGCCGTCCACGGTGAAGTTCAGCCTGCTGGAGAAAAAGGACATATCGAGACCGACATCGTAGGTTGTGACCGTCTCCCAGGTAAGCCCTGACGAGATAGGGTCGGATATGCTGGAGTATTTTCCTGTCTCGATATAGTCGAATGTATAGTCGTTCATTTCCCTGTTCGGAGTGATGGTCTCGATCCAGGCGTAGTTGCTCACCTGCTGGTTTCCGAGGCTTCCTGCAGAGAAACGCAGCTTCATGTTGTCCACTACGGTCCTGGCCGGGGCAAAGAAGTTCTCTTCCGAGATGGTCCAGGCTGCGGAAGCGGAAGGGAAGAAGGCCCAGCGGCTCCCAGGAGAAAACCTCGAAGATCCGTCGGCGCGTGCGCTGACCTCCACGATGTACCGGCCTTTCCAGTCGTAGTTCGCACGGGCGAAGAATCCCAGGGTCTTGTAGGCCGTGATATCCTGCCCTACTACAGGGATGCCTGTAGCCACCACGAAGGAGCTGAGATCATCGTTGGTAAGGTCGGTATTGCTCACGTCGAGGGATACGGAACGGTAGGTTTCATACTGGCCTCCGCCGGTGAACTTGAAGTTATGGTCGTTCCAGCTGTGGTTGTATGTACCGTAGATGTTGAGGTTGTGTCCGGCATAGTTGCCGTGTACCTCCTGGTAAGTGTTGGCCACGGAACCCGAGGTGAATGTCTCTATCACGCCCTCGGCCCTGGAATACTCGAAAGTATTGTTCCTGTACTTGTTCAGGATATCGCGGTAGCGGTAGTCATAGGCCACCGTGAAGGTCAGATCCCGGATAGGGGTGATGTCCAGCTGGTTCGATATGGTAATGTATTTCTTCGACTTGGAATTGTGGCCCGTTCCTGCCGTCATGTGGCCTCCGCGGCCGGCTCCTATCGGCGAATTCTTGGCGAGCTGGTTGACATACTGCACGATGGTCCCGTCAGGGTTATACGGAAGGAAGGCGGCGCAGATGTTGGACTGGAGGGCCTTGATGGTGCCTTCGTAGTTGGAATGCCCGCCGTAGGTGAATATGGAGTTGTCGTACGAGATGTTCGTGGAATATTTCAGCCATTTGAACATCTGCGCCGAGAACTTGGCGCGGAAAGCATAGTCCTTGTAATTGTCCTGCTGGACCTTGAACATCCCGTCCTGGGAAAGGTAGCGGCCGCTCGCATAGTAGGATATCTTTTCCGAACCTCCCGAAACCGAGATATTGTGCTCCTGCTGAGGGCGTACGCGGTTGTAGAAGTACCCGTACCAGTCGAAGTTACCGTAATAGTAGTATTTGCCGTCGTCCCCGACCTCTACCCACGGGCGTTCCGGATTCTCGGTAACGTCGTTCCTGCGTTCCCAGAGCTTCTGCAGTCCGCCGTTCTCTTCAGTGTACTGGAAGATGTTCTTGGTGGCGTCGGACGAATTGTTCATGAACTCATTCACTATCGTCACATGCTTGTAGCCGTTCGAGATGAAATCCGTGGAGGTGGTGTTGGTCTGCCAGCCGAAACGGCCGTTGTAGGATACCCTGGCATTGTCTCCCCTCTTGCCGGCCTTGGTCATGATGAGCACGACTCCCGCCGAGGCCTTGGCTCCGTAGATTGCACACGTGGACGCGTCCTTGAGTACGGTCACGGACTCTATGTCATTAGGATTTATCTGGCTGAGGCTCACCTCCACACCGTCCGCAAGGATGAGCGGAGAGCCGCTGTTAAGGGAAAGCGCACCGCGGATGTTGATGTTGTAGCTCGCCTCCGGAGATCCTGTCCCGAATGTGATGTTCACGGAAGGATCGGCTCCCTGAAGGGCGTTGGCCGCAGACACGACAGGCCTGGCATTCAGTTCCTTGCCGCTGACTATACCCACGGCGCCGGAGAGGTTGGACCTCTTCTGTGTACCGTAGCCTATGACAACCACGTCATCGAGGATGTTCTGGGTATCGTCGAGGACGATATTGTACGGCGACGGCTCGTTTCCGGTAAGGTCCAGTTCAATGTCGGAATAGCCGATATACGAGACTATGACTTTGGCCGGGAACCTGACTCCCGAAATCTCGAAGTTTCCGTCGATGTCGGTAAGGAATCCCTGTGTTGTCCCGACGATAACAAGGGAGGCCCCCACAAGCGGTTCCCCTGCGGAATCGGTAATTTTTCCGGAAATCTTCGTCTCCCGGGCCCGGACGCTGTCCTCCTCGTTCCCGTCCGGTGCCTTGCCGGCAGTCACCGAGATCCTGCGTCCGTCAATCACGTAAGTGACATTCTGGCCTGAAAAGATACTGTCGAGCACTTCCTCGACGGTGGCGTTCCTGACGGATACGCTGACCTTCCTGTCAAGGTCGAGGTCATCCGCATTGATGATCACCGAGTAGTTTTCGGACTTGTTCAGAGCCGAAACAGCCTCCTGGACAGTCACATTCCTGACTGAAAAATTGATTTTCTGTGCAGACATCGGCAATGGAGCCATCAGTCCGCAGACAAAAGCCATCATAAGAAACCGTTTGAGACGGTCTCCGCTTTTTCGGTTGTTGCTTTTCATGAACTGGTCTATTTAGTTGTTATTGCTGTTTTGCTTGCAACGGGCTATTTTCTGTCAATATATATTACGCCGTCATCCCGGGAAATTTCCATCCGTCCGTCGGCGTTCAGGCTGTAAAGAATCTGTTCAAGAGTTTCGTCGTTGGTGAACCAGGCAAAGAAGCGGCAGTCCGCAAGTGATTCATCGAGGATTACGATCCTGGTCCCGAAAAGGCGTTCCAGGTCCGAGGCAATGTCTTTCATCGGCAGATTGAAGAAATGTATGGCCCCGTCATCATAGAAGTCCTTGTAAATCCCCGGATTGAAGTCGTCGAGGTTGATTCTCCCGCTCTCCCTGTCGTACTGGAGCATTTCTCCCGGATGCAGCACGACCTGCCTTGTACGGGTGGCGGTAGCGACATCGACCTGCACCGCCC
Organism: uncultured Bacteroidales bacterium; assembly: GCA_944323825.1. GTDB lineage: Bacteria > Bacteroidota > Bacteroidia > Bacteroidales > UBA932 > Cryptobacteroides. The sequence goes on along the minus strand of CALUTY010000006.1, from coordinate 97,494 downwards.
CCTCGAAGAGCAGGAGCTCGACATTCTCGGAATCATCGAATGACTTGAAATTGAATTTTGTCCCCAGGACCTTCACTTCGACGTTTCCTGAGGTTACATGGAAAGGATGGCGGGAATCCCTGGCGACCTCGGCATATATTTCCCCGTCCACGAATATGCGGCGTTCCTTGCCGCGGAAACTGGACGGATAGGTGATCCGGCTGCCGGAATTGAGGCGGATCTGCGTCCCGTCGGACAGTTCGAGACTTTCCGTCTGTCCGTATGGCACCTTCAGTTCGGCCCACTCCGTCTGCTTCTCCGGAACCAGAAGGCCGTATGCTGCGGCCCCTGTCACTATCAGCAACAGGCAGGCCGCAGCCTTCAGGGCAAGGAGTCCGGCAGTCTTCGCCCGGTTTCTCCTGCGGTTTTTCCTGTCAAGACCGAGCTTTGCACTGACTTCATCGAAAGCGGCAGACGACATTTCCCTGTCCTCCGCTTCCATTTCCGACATCAGCGTCTCAAGCATTTCCTGGACCTGCGGTTCATCAAAATGTTCAGCAAGCCAGTCCTGCACCCGGGTCTCCTCCTGAGGGGTCAGCTGTCCGTAGAAATATTTTTTCAGAAATTCCATATTTGCCTGTTCCGCTATAAGAACAGGACAGGGCCTACTGTTACGTAAGCCCTGTCCTGTTTTTTTTCATCATTATCAGAATTCCATCGTAAACTCGATCGGATAATGGTCCGAAGGATTGCAGAAATTGCTCAGTTTCCTGGGATCCCTCGATGCCGTCGCGAAACCGTCGGTGATAGTCCTGGCCGAGGTAATGTGCCCGAGCAGGGGTTCCGTGACATAGATGAAATCCACACGGCGTCCGGAAAAGGTGCTCTTCCGGTATTCGCCCGGGTAGAAGTGCTCCATAATGTCGATGTACGGGGTGCTTGACCTCACGTAGTCATGCAGCAGGAAGGCCTTGTCGTCCTCCGGTCTGCCGAGATGCGGATTGTCGGCACGGGATATCGCGTTAAAGTCCCCGGCCATCATCCAGAGGTCCCGGCCTTCCGGGTCATGCTCCAGTATCGTCTGTCCGCATATGTACTTCATCTCGGCCGCACGGAAAATGTCCCCTCCGTTTTCTGCAGCACTTTTTTCCTTGTCTTCAGCCATATAGGCATACTTCTGGGGATAGGTATGGACAGTGACGATATTGACTTGTTTCCCGTCTATGTCCGCAACCACGTATCCGGCCCCGTGGACAACGACCGTATCCCGGCCGTTCCCGTTGATCCGCTCCACCGTCTTCAAGGGATATCTGGAAGTCACCACCTGCGGGAACTCGTCCCTCTTTCCGGCCAGACAGACATACCGGTGCCCGTATCTGCGGGCCAGCATATCCCAGTTGTACGGGAGATACTTGTCCTCGGCCGGCATGACATCAGCTGTCCCGGTGCGGTATATAGACTCCGCTTCAGCCCAGATGCAGATGTCAGGATCTTCCTGCCTGACAAATTCCACGAAATTGTCATAATCGTTGCCTTGGTCGGACCACATCCCGTTCTGGATATTCCAGTACAGGACCTTGACGGTCTCCGGTTCTCCGCTGCATCCGGACAGGATACACAGCGCGGCTGCGGCGGACAGGAATGAAAGGATCTTTCTCATGTCTGTTGTATTTAACGTCAGTTGACTTTTTGTACATCCATGCCCTTCCTCAGATCCCTGAGGGCGAGCTCGATATGCTTTTCCACCGTCCGTACGGAAATGTTCAGCTTCACGGCGATCTCCATGTTGCTCATGTGTATGTAACGGCTCATCTTGAAGATGGCCCTGCGCTGTGGCGGCAGCATTTCTATGTTATTCTGCAGTATGGCATTCGTCTCGGAAAAGTTGAGCCAGTCGTCCACGGCGCACAGCGGTGAAAAGCCGTCATGCCGGACGGAAAGAGGGACATTCTGCAGGCGTCGCGAGCGGAGAACATTGAAAGCCTCGTTACGTGCCATCACGAACAGGTAATTCTTCAAAGACTGCTCCGGATTCAAATAACAGCGGTTGAACCACAGTTTCATGAAGCAGTTCTGCGCTATGTCTTCGGCTTCCGCCTGGTTCTTCAGCAATCCGGCAATGAAATTACGAAGCATCGGATAATACTTGTGGAATATCTGTTCAAACGCCTTTATGTCTGAGTCTGCCTTTACCCGGACAGCCTGCATGGCGGCTACAAGGTCTTTGTCGGAATATTTCTTTTCAGAGTCCATGTTCCAGAAAATTGTCCGGGCAAAAATACTGTATTAAGAACAATCCGACGTGGACGGACACGTAAAATATTTGTTAAAAAAATCCGGCCCGAAACTATACGGACCGGATCTTTATGGAATGTATGGCATAGCCATACCCCCCCCGATTACTCGGCTTTCTTTTCCTCGGCAGGAGTCTCTGCAGCAGGAGCTTCAGCCGGCTCTGCAACCGGAGCTGCAGCAGCCTCGACAGCCTCAGGAGCTTCTGCGGCAGGAGTCGCAGCGCCCTTCTTTGAACGGCTGCGGCGTGTACCGCTCTTCTTGGTCTCCTTCTTAGGTGAGGATGCAAGAGCTGCCTCGTTGAAGTCAACAAGCTCGATGAGGGCCATGTCGGCACCGTCACCCTGCCTGAAGCCTGTCTTGAGAACGCGGGTGTATCCGCCCGGACGGTCAGCGACCTTAGGTGCAATCACGCGGAACAGTTCAGTGACAGCGTATTTGTTCTTGAGATAGCTGAAAACCATACGGCGTGAATGGGTTGAATCCTCCTTTGACTTGGAGATGAGAGGTTCAACATACATCCTGAGCGCCTTTGCCTTGGCTACGGTAGTCTCAATCCTTTTGTGGAGGATGAGGGACGTCGCCATGTTGGCAAGCATGGCCTTGCGGTGCCCGCTCTTGCGACCAAGGTGATTGATTGCTTTATTGTGCCTCATATTTATACAGTCTTTTTCTTGGGTTCGATATTATATTTGGTAACGTCCATTCCGAATGAAAGCTTCATCTTCTCCACCAGGAGATCGATCTCGTTGAGAGACTTCCTACCGAAGTTCCTGAACTTCATGAGCTCGGACCTCGAATATGAAACCAGGTCAGCGAAAGTGTCGATGTCAGCTGCCTTCAGACAGTTGTAGGCCCTTACTGAAAGCCCCATGTCCGAAAGCTTGGTAAGAAGAAGATGCCTCATGCGGAGAGATTCTTCATCCAGCTCCTTTGACTCGGACTCGACGGCACTCTCCAGGGAGAGCTTCTTCTCGTCCGTGAACAGCTTGAAATGGTAGATAAGGATATTGGCAGCCTCCTGAAGAGCAAGCTTCGGAGAGATGGAACCGTCTGTCACAATCTCCAAAGTAAGCTTTTCATAATCGGTCTTCTGCTCCACACGCCAGTTCTCCACTGTCCAGTTCACATTCTTGATCGGAGTGTAGATGGCATCCACCGGAATGGTCCCGATAGGAGTGTCAGGATCCCTGTTCTCGTCGGCAGGGACAAATCCGCGGCCCTTGCCGATGGTGAGGGATATCTCCAGCTTCACAGCCGTTTCAAGAGAGCAGATATGGAGTTCCGGATTCAACACCTTGAAAGAAGACAATCCCTTTGAAATATCCTCGGCAGTGAATTCCTGCTTGCCGCTGATCACGATGTTTGCCACCTCAGAGTCTACTGTCTCCACCATTCTCTTGAATCGCACCTGCTTGAGGTTGAGGATGATGTCCTGCATACCCTCGATCACGCCCGGAATGGTGGCGAACTCCTGGTCCACACCGGAGATACGTATCGAATTGATAGCAAAACCTTCCAGAGAAGACAACAATATCCTGCGGAGCGCATTGCCTATGGTCTGTCCGTAGCCAGGCTCCAAAGGCCTGAACTCGAACCGGCCGACGGTATCCGTTCCTTCGAGCATTATCACCTTGTCCGGCTTCTGAAATGCTAAGATTGCCATGTTAATGCTTTTTTAAGGTGTTAATTATTACTTGGAGTACAACTCGACGATAAGCTGCTCGTTGATGTTCTCCGGAATCTCCTCCCTGACAGGGACATTGAGATATTTACCCGTGAGAGTCTTTGCATCGAACTCAAGCCATGAGTACCTTGATGCGGAAGCAGCGCTGTTCTGAATGACTTCAAGACTCTTTGAACGCTCCCTTACGGCAACGGTGTCACCCGGCCTTACATTGGCTGAAGGGATGTTGCAGACCTCGCCGTTGAGGGTTACATGACAGTGTGTAACAAGCTGTCTTGCAGCAGCCCTTGTAGGTGCTATGCCAAGGCGGTACACGATGTTGTCAAGACGGGATTCGAGAAGGATTATAAGGTTCTCACCTTTCTGTCCCTTCATGCGGGAAGCCTTCTCGTAAGTGTTGCGGAACTGCCTTTCAAGCAGGCCATAGGTATATTTCACCTTCTGCTTTTCCTTCAGCTGAACACCGTACTCGGAAGTCTTCTTGCGCTTCCTTGCCAGACCGTGCTGTCCCGGAGGGAAATTCCTCTTCTCAAAATATTTGTCAGTACCGAAAATCGGCTCCCCGAATTTGCGTGCGATCTTTGTTTTTGGTCCAGTATATCTTGCCATGGTAATTTATCTTTATCAATTACAGAATTAAACTTTACGACGGCCTTTTGGTCTACAACCATTGTGTGGCATTGGAGTGACGTCGATTATCTCCGTAACCTCGATACCTGCACCGTGGATAGTCCTGATGGCGGACTCACGCCCTGCACCAGGTCCTTTTACATAAGCTTTCACCTTACGGAGACCGAGATCATATGCTGTCTTCGCAGCATCGGCAGCAGCCACCTGTGCGGCATACGGAGTGTTCTTCTTGGAACCCCTGAAACCGCTCTTTCCGGCAGACGACCAGCTGATGACCTGGCCCGCATTGTTCGTAAGGGTCACGATCACGTTGTTGAAGGTCGATGAAATATGGGCTTCTCCATAAGCTTCAACCTTGACAACTCTTTTCTTATTTGTTGTTGATGTCTTCTTTGCCATAATTCATCAATTGTTATTTGGTTGCTTTCTTCTTGTTGGCAACGGTCTTCTTCTTGCCTTTTCTTGTACGGGCATTGTTCTTCGTGCTCTGTCCGCGTACCGGGAGGCCAAGACGATGGCGTATGCCTCTGTAGCATCCGATGTCCATCAGACGCTTGATGTTCATCTGGACTGCGGAACGGAGCTCACCTTCGATCTTGTACTCCTGGGCAATGACCCCGCGGATACCGGCAATCTGCTCGTCGTTCCAGTCCCCGACCTTGATGTCATAATCGATGCCCAGCTGAGAAAGGATCTTCCTTGCAGAACTGCGCCCGATACCGAAGATATAGGTAAGTCCTATCTCTCCTCTCTTGTTGTTAGGTAAATCAACACCGGCTATTCTTGCCATAATCTATCTTTACTTTATTGTTATACAAATCAACATTATCCCTGGCGCATTTTGAACTTAGGGTTCTTCTTGCAGATCACGTAAAGACGGCCTTTGCGCTTTACGATCTTGCAGTCTTCACTGCGCTTCTTGATGGATGCCTTTACTTTCATTATCGTAGGTTTTATTTATATCTGAAAGAAATTCTTCCTTTTGTCAAATCGTACGGTGACATTTCAACCTTCACCCGGTCACCCGGCAGAATCTTGATGTAGTTCATCCTCATCTTTCCTGAGATGTGGGCGATTATCACATGGCCGTTTTCCAATTCGACCTTGAACATCGCATTGGGCAGAGTCTCGATGATGACTCCTTCCTGTTCTATAGCTGACTGTTTTGGCATTAAGATATCACTTTTGGATTCAACAATTATTTTCAATGTATTCAAAGGTTGACAGCTGCTCAGGGGCTCCTTTCCTGACAACAACCGTAAGCTCGAAATGCGCTGACTTCTTCCGGTCCGCAGTGTGCACCTCCCAGCCGTTGTCAGCAAGGTAGACACCCCGTGTGCCGGCATTGATCATCGGTTCGATGCATATCGTCATCCCGTCGGTGAGCTTTGCACCCTTGCCCGGCTTGCCGTAGTTCGGCACTCCAGGGTTCTCGTGCATGTTTCTTCCGATTCCGTGTCCTTCCAGTTCGCGGACTACGGAGAACCCGAATGACTCCACATACGATTGTACCGCGTGTCCAATGTCGCCTGTCCTGTTTCCATGCACAGCCGCCGCAATACCTCTGTAGAGGGACTCTTTCGTGACATCGAGGAGCTTCCTGGTCTCCGCATCCACCTCCCCTACCGGGAAGGTGTAGGCAGAGTCCCCATTATAGCCCTTGTACAATGTCCCGCAGTCCACGGAAACGATGTCGCCTTCCTTGAGCACATAGTCCGAAGGGAATCCATGCACGACAACATCATTCACAGAGATACAGAGAGCTGCAGGAAAGCCTTCATATCCCAGAAAACTCGGTATAGCTCCGTGGTCACGGATAAAGGTCTCGGCCACCCTATTCAACTCGAGAGTTGTCACACCTGGGGCAACCACCTTACCGACCTCCGCCAATGTCTTTGATACGAGAATCGCATTCTCGCGCATCAGCTCTATCTCTTCTTCTGTCTTCGGCTTTACCATCTTCCAATGAACCCGTTGAAATTACATTCCGGAACGGCCTTTCAGACGCCCGGTCTTCATCAGTCCGTCATAGTGACGCATAAGCAGGTGGCTTTCTATCTGCTGGAGAGTATCCAGGACAACACCCACAAGAATCAGGAGGGAAGTACCTCCGTAGAAGCTCGCGAACTGGTTGTTCACGCCGCACAGCATTGCAAATGCCGGGAGAATGGCGATAAGGCCGAGGAAAATGGAACCCGGAAGGGTAACCCTCGACATGATGGTGTCGAGATATTCCGCAGTCTTCTTGCCAGGCTTCACGCCCGGGATGAATCCTCCGTTCTTCTTCATGTCCTCTGACATCATGGTCGGGTTGACCGTAACGGCAGTGTAGAAATATGTGAAGAGCACCACGAGGATAAAGAACACGAAATTATACCAGAATCCCGTATAGTTGCTCATGACGGCTGCAAAGCCTCTGGTAGCATCAAACTTCGAGAAGATCAGCGGGAACAGCATGAGGGCCTGTGCAAAGATGATAGGCATCACGCCGGCAGCATTGATCTTGATCGGAATATACTGGCGGGCACCGCCGTACTGCTTGTTGCCGACAACTCTCTTTGCGTACTGCACCGGAACCCTCCTTGTAGCCTGTACAAGGGCGATGGCGGCAACAAACACAAAGAACAGTATGATGAGTTCCACCACGAGAAGGAGAAGTCCGCCTGCAGTGGAGTTGACCTTCTCGCCGACCTCGGCAGTGAGGGCATACGGAAGACGGGCGATGATACCCACCATGATGATGAGGGATATTCCGTTTCCGATACCTCGGTCAGTGATGCGCTCGCCGAGCCACATCACGAACATGGTTCCGCCGATGAGAATGACAGTGGAAACAAGATTGAACATGAAGCTGCTCCATCCGAGACGGTTGATTGCAAGGAACGCCTCCTCAGGGATCTGGCTGTGGAGAGATGCCATGTAGGCAGGTCCCTGGATGCACAGGATCACGATGGTGAGGTACCTGGTAAGCTGATTCATCTTCCTGCGGCCGCTTTCACCCTCCATCTGGAGTTTCTTGAAGTAAGGGACGAAAACGCCGAGAAGCTGGATCACGATGGATGCCGAGATATAAGGCATCACACCCAAAGCAAAGATGGAAGCGTTGCCGAAGGCTCCTCCCGAGAACATGTTCAACAGGCCCACAAGACCTGTCGAAGCATTGTCCTGAAGATTTGCCAGCATGGTGGAATCAATCCCCGGAAGCACAATGAAGCTTCCGAGGCGATATACCAGCAGGAGGAGAAGCGTGTAGCCGATTCTCTTGCGCAGCTCTTCAATCTTAAAGATGTTCTTGATTGTCTGGATAAACTTCTTCATCTTTATTCGATAGTTACAGCTTTTCCGCCGGCAGCCTCAATCTTGGCGACAGCCGACTTTGAGAACGCATTTGCCGTCACCTCAAGCTTTGCCGTAAGCTCACCGTTTCCGAGAATCTTCACGAGATCCTTGCCGGAAGCAAGACCTGCCTCAACAAGAGTGTCGAGAGTCACCACATTGGTGCCGGTCTTCTCAAAGAGGGCCTGGAGAGCCGAAACATTGACAGCGGCGTACTCCACCCTGTTCGGGCTCTTGAATCCGAACTTAGGCAGCCTTCTCTGGATAGGCATCTGGCCTCCTTCGAAACCGATCTTGCGGGAATATCCGGAACGGGCCTGTGCACCCTTGTGTCCGCGGGTGGATGTGCCGCCACGGCCTGAACCTTCTCCACGGCCGAGCCTTCTCTCCCTTCCCCTGGAACCTTCAGCAGGTGTAAGATTATGTAATTTCATCTGTAAATCCTCCAAATTAAATTTCCTCTACTTTCACCAGGTGCAGAACCTTCTCAAGCATGCCCTTTGAGACAGGAGTAAGTTCCACCTCTACGGTCTGATGCATTCTGTGGATTCCGAGAGACTGAAGATTTGCAATCTGCCTCTTGCTGGCTCCGTTCTTGCTTTTGATCTGAGTTATCTTGACTTTTGCCATTTCTCGTTCCTCCTTCATTAACCTTTAAACACTCTGCTCATAGGAATTCCGCGAAGTCCGGCAACAGTATAGGCATCCCTCATTTCTGCAAGGGCGGCCACAGTGGCCTTCACAAGGTTGTGAGGGTTGGAAGAACCTTTGGATTTTGCAAGCACATTATGAATGCCCACAGACTCGAACACTGCGCGCATTGCACCGCCGGCCTTTACTCCTGTACCAGGGGCAGCCGGTTTCATGAACACTCTTGCTCCGCCGAACTTGGCTTCCTGCTCGTGAGGTATGGTCCTGTTGAGAACCGGAACCTTCACCAGATTCTTCTTTGCATCTTCAATTCCCTTCGAAATCGCCGTAGTGACCTCGTTTGCCTTTCCGAGACCATAACCGACTACTCCGTTCTCGTCACCGACCACAACAATGGCAGCAAAGCTGAAGTGACGGCCACCCTTTGTGACCTTGGTCACTCTCTTGATGGCTACCAATCTGTCTTTCAACTCAAGATCAGATGTCTTTACTCTTTTAACATTCGTATTTGCCATAGTCTCCTTATTAGAAAATCAGACCACCTTCACGGGCGGCTTCTGCCAAACTTTTTACTCTTCCATGATAGAGGTATCCCGCACGGTCAAAGGAAATCGCGGTGATGCCCTTTGCAATGGCACGCTCGGCAATGGCCTTTCCGACAATGGCAGCAGCCTCTATTCCGGTCTTGCCCTTGCATGCAGCCGCAAGCTCCTTGTCGTTGGAAGCCGCTGCAACAAGAGTCATTCCCTTGGTGTCATCCACAACCTGCACATAAATCTGCTTGTTGCTTCTGAAAACGACCATCCTAGGCCTCTCAGCAGTACCGTTGACTACTTTGCGGATACGGTAGTGGATTCTTTTTCTTCTTTCTATCTTATTCAATGCCATAACTCTACCTCCTATTATTTAGCGCCTGCTGATTTGCCGGCCTTGCGGCGGAGCTGCTCGCCGACGAACTTGATACCCTTGCCCTTGTATGGTTCAGGCTTGCGCAGTGAGCGGATCTTTGCTGCCACCTGTCCGACGAGCTGCTTGTCAGCGCTCTTGAGGACGAGCACCGGATTGGCACCCTTCTTCACAGGCTCAGCCTCTGCCTTCACTTCCTTCGGAAGCATCAGATGGATATCATGTGAGAAACCGAGGGAAAACTCGAGGACCTGGCCCTTCACATCCACACGATAACCCACACCGACAAGTTCCTGCTTGATGGTATATCCTTCTGACACGCCCACAACCATGTTATGGATAAGCGCACGGTAAAGACCGTGGAGAGAGCGGTGTCTAGGAAGGTCAGTAGGACGTGTCACTCTGACTTCATTTCCCTCTACAGTCACGGTGATGTCAGGAGAAACCTTCTGACTCAGCTCGCCGAGAGGTCCTTTAACCTTGACCACATTGCCGGGGAGAACCTCAACGGTCACCTTGGCTGGCAGGTGTACAGGCAATTTACCAATTCTTGACATTATCTGATTCTTTTAGATTAATATACATAACATATCACTTCACCGCCCACATTGAGGTCCCTTGCCTCCTTGTCGGTGATCACGCCCTTTGAAGTCGAAAGCACGGCTATACCGAGTCCGTTGAGGACACGCGGCATGTTTTCAACATCGGTGTACTTTCTGAGACCAGGCTTTGAAACGCGCACGATCTTCTTGACGGCTGCAGTCTTGGTCTGAGGATGATACTTCAGAGCAATCTTGATGGTGTTGAACGGTGTTCCCTCAACGATCTTGTAGCTGAGGATGTAGCCCTTGTCACAAAGTATCTTCGTGATGGCCACCTTCATCTTTGACGAAGGAATCTCCACAATCTTCTTGCCTGCGAGGTAAGCGTTGCGGATCCTTGTAAGATAGTCTGCAATTGGATCAGTCATTGTCTTGTCTTTTTAACAGAACCCGGCGTCTGCGACGCCCGATATCCGAATTGTTAATAAATATGATTGTTGAATATGTTTCCGGTATTACCAGCTTGCCTTCTTCACGCCCGGGATAAGACCGTTGCTTGCCATCTCGCGGAACTGGATGCGGCTGAGTCCGAACTTGCGCATATAGCCTCTCGGACGGCCGGTGAGGGAGCAGCGGTTGTGAAGCCTGCAAGGGCTGGAGTTCTTAGGGAGCTTGTCAAGGGCAGCCCAGTCCCCGGCCTCTTTGAGAGCCTTCCTCTTCTCGGCATATTTGGCAACTAATTTCGCGCGTTTGATTTCGCGGGCTTTCATTGATTCTTTTGCCATCTTCTATTCCTTTAGTTGTTATGTTTCTTGAATGGCAGACCGAATTCTCGAAGAAGGGCATGGGCCTCTTCATCGGTTCTGGCTGTCGTCACGAAAGTGATCTCCATTCCTAGGATCTTCGAAATCTTGTCGATGTCGATTTCCGGGAATATGATCTGTTCCTTGATTCCGAGGGTATAGTTGCCCTTTCCGTCCATCTTCTCGGAGATTCCGTTGAAGTCCCTGATACGAGGGAGGGAGATGCGGATAAGCCTCTCAAGGAACTCATACATCCTGGTGGAACGGAGAGTGACCTTAACTCCGATAGGCATTCCCTTGCGGAGCTTGAAGTTGGAGATGTCCTTCCTTGAATGTGTGGCAACCGCCTTCTGTCCGGCAATGAGGGTAAGCTCCTGCTGAGCCACTTCCACAAGCTTCTTGTCACCGGTAGCGTCGCCGATACCCTGGTTGATGGTGATCTTCACAAGCTTAGGAACCTGCATCACTGTAGTGTACGAGAATTCCTTCATGAGCTTCGGAACGATCTCCTCCTTGTATACTTTCTTAAGAGTCGGGACATATCCCGCAGGCACGGCAGCAGTCACAGCTGCCTCGGCTGTATTTTTCTTAGTCTTTGCCATTATTTGATCTCCTCTCCAGATTTTTTAGCATAACGGATCTTCTTCCCGTCCACGAACTTGTAGCCTATCTTCGTAGGACCGCCCTTCGCAGGGTCCACCAGCTGAAGATTTGACACATGGACAGGTGCCTCCTGTTTAACAATACCTCCCTGAGGATTCTTTGGATTAGGCTTGGTATGCTTGCTCACCATGTTGACACCTTCAACTATGGCACGGTCCTTATCCGTGATCATCTCAAGCACCCTGCCGGTCTTCCCCTTGTCGTTGCCGGCATTCACATAAACGGTGTCGCCTTTCTTTATATGGAACTTTTTCATGATTCTATCTTTTAGAGGACCTCCGGTGCCAGTGAAACAATCTTCATATAGTTTTCACGCAACTCCCTTGCAACAGGCCCGAAGATACGGGTTCCGCGGACCTCACCCTGATTGTTGAGGAGGACGCAGGCGTTGTCGTCAAAACGGATATATGAGCCGTCAGCACGACGGACTTCCTTCTTTGTGCGCACTACCACAGCCTTGGACACCGAACCTTTCTTGGCGTCACCGCCAGGGATCGCGCTCTTCACTGCAACGACGATCTTGTCGCCCACTCTTGCATAACGGCGGCGGGTACCACCCAGGACACGGATGCAAAGAACTTCCTTCGCACCGCTGTTGTCAGCCACCTGTAAACGTGTTTCCTGCTGTATCATTGCTATTTAACTTTTTCTACGATTTCTACTAATCTCCATCTCTTTGTCTTGCTCAATGGACGGGTCTCCATGATGCGCACGGTATCGCCCTCACTGCACTCGTTCTTCTCATCATGAGCGACGAACTTGGTGGTCTTCTTTACGAACTTGCCGTAGATAGGATGTTTTTCTTTTCTTGCTACCGCAACGACAACGGACTTGTCCATCTTGTTGCTGACCACAACTCCTATTCTTTCCTTACGAAGATTTCTTTCCATCAGACTCTGAATTTAGTTCTGTTTCTCTTTTTCAGCAAGGATGGTCATCATGCGTGCGATGTCTTTCCTTGTCTTCCTTATCTTTGACGTATCCTCCAATGGAGAGACGGCGTGGTTTATCTTCATCGTGTCAAGGGCAGCCTTCTCGGACTCGATACGGTCGCGGAGCTCGCTGATTGACATTTCGCGTATTTCAGATGCTTTCATTTCCCTTCTCCATTAAACTATTCAACATAATCCCTGCGTACGACAAACTTCGTGGTCACCGGAAGCTTCTGCGCCCCGAGGCGGAGTGCCTCCTTTGCGATCTCCATAGGAACGCCTTCTGCCTCTATGAGGATGCGGCCCGGAGTGACAGGACATACAAAGCCCTCAGGATTACCCTTACCTTTACCCATACGCACCTCGGCAGGCTTCTTGGTGTAAGGCTTGTCCGGGAAGATTCTGATCCAGATCTTTCCCTCACGCTTCATGTAGCGGACAACAGCCTGACGGGCAGCCTCAATCTGCCGACCTGTAAGCCAACAATTTTCCAAGGTCTTGATGCCGAAGGATCCGAACACGAGCTGGTTGCCCCTCTGGGCAAGCCCCTTCATGCGGCCTTTCTGCTGCCTTCTAAATTTTGTTTTCTTCGGTTGTAACATCGTTCTATTACTTTAAATAATATTTTCCTGCACCTTAAATCACTGAGTATCACCCGATTGGACACACTCATCCTCAATTAAGGGACTGCAAAGATAGCAAAAATTCCTTAAAACCAAACAAAAATGAAGAAAAATCGAAATATTTTCGACCGGAAAACTTGAACCCTAAATCCTCCCTTATCACAAAGTTACAAACCCCGGTAAAAAATATTTCCGCCGGTTTTCGACCATCAGCCGCCAAAGATTCAAGGCCATCCCGTAACCTGCCATGCCAAAATCAGGGGAGACACCAAGAAAAAAGAAGTATTATGTCTGAATTTTAAGGGAAGAGCTTATATTTGCAGTCGCTCAACTGAAAGATGAAAAGATTTCTTTACCATATAATTGTCTGCGCAGCGGCGTTTGCGGGCATCTGCATGACGGCGGGGGCGGAAAATATCTGCACGGTGACGGCGCGGACAGGAGGGGCGGACGGAGCCCTGAATGCGGGACATGAGAACATGCTGCCGCAGAATCCGCCGGCATCAGCCACAGGGGAGGACAGGTACATGCAGTACATTGTGGACGGAAAGGACACGGTCTATGTGGATGACCTGCCGGCAGCAAGGGTGTATGAGAAACTGCCGAGACAGAAAGGCAGGGAATGGAGGAAATACTACAGGCTCGTGCACAATTTCAGCAAGGTGTACCCATACGCGCTCGTGGCGAGGAAGCTCGTGGCGGAGGTGGACAGCACCATTGCGGCTGACAATCTCGTGAGGGGCAGGAGGGACAAATACATCAGCCGGATGCAGAAGGAACTGTTCGATGTGTTTGAAAAGCCCATGAGAAGCCTCACCGTGTCTCAAGGGGCGATGCTCATGCGCCTGATAGACAGAGAGGTGGGAAAATCCTCTTATAATATAATCAAGGACTACAAGAACGGAATGGCAGCCGGATTCTGGCAAGGCATCGCAAAACTGTTCGGGACCGACCTGAAGAGGCCGTATGACCCCGACGGGGAGGACGAGCCGATCGAGGAACTTGTGCAGAAATGGGAGAACGGGGAGTTCGAGGGCCTTTATTATTCGTTGTTCTGGCAATATCCGCCAGTAATAGAAATCCCGTCGAAATACAGATAGGGAGAAGAATTCATCCAGTCTTTCAGGATGAACATCTCCGCACCGGAAGAAAGCTTCATGCTGATGCCGGAATGATAGTGGCCGAATATGAAATAATCCACATGATGCTCCGCAGAATACCGCTCGGCGAACACCGTCAGAGGTTCTGATGCCCCCTTGTACACATATTCCTCATGGCGCGCCAGCCTGTTGTGCTTCGACCACGAATTTCCGAGACGGAAAGCAATCCAAGGATGCAGCATGCTGAACAGCACCTGAAGCAGCCTGCAATGGAAGATCCGGCGGAGGAACCGGTATCCGGAAGGAACGGGACCGAGCCCGTCCCCATGCCCGAGACAGAACACCTTTCCGCCTATGGTCACACAGGCCGGCTGGACCAGCTTTTTCATGCCCAGCTCCTCGAAATAACTATAGGTCCAGACATCGTGGTTGCCCTGGAAGAAATACACATCCACTCCGGCATCCATGAGATCCATGAGGGCGGAGAAAACCCTCGCATAGCCTTTCGGCACCACGTCACGGTACTCATACCAGAAATCCCAGACATCCCCGAGAAGATACAGGGCTGCAGTCCTGTCAGCCGGGATGGACTTCAGAAAGGACACGAACCGCCTTTCCCTGTCTGCCGGGTCCTGGACATCAAGCCCCAGATGGACATCTGCAACAAAGTATGTAAGGGTACGGGGCATAGGCAGCAAGGTTACCGGCACAAAATTCCCGTCATCCGAAGATGAAGATGAGGAGTGCGACAACAGCGCAATAGAGGGCGAACCAGCTGAGCCTTGCCCTCTTGACAAGGGCTATCATCACCTTGCAGGCGAAGAGGCCTGAAACGAATGCCGACAGGAAGCCGAGAATCAGCGGAAGGGCTCCTATTGAAGAGCCGGACATCTCGCCGCCGACAATCTGAAGGAACGACTCGCCGAGAATAGGTATCATCACCATGAGGAAGGAGAACTGCGCCATCACATCACGCCTCACTCCGCACAGCAGACCTGTGGAAATCGTGGTGCCGGAGCGGGAAAGGCCAGGAACCACGGCCACGGCCTGGCTCAGCCCCACGACGAAAGCCTGCCAATAAGAAATGCCATTGCGGTAATTCTTCTTTTCCGAAAGGGACATCTTGCGGCGGGTGCCGGAAGCCATGTCCGAAAAGAACAGCAGAAAGGCCGTCACCATCAGAGCAACCCCCACGACGAAGAGCGACTGGAAAAGCCCCGTCACAAAGTCCTTGAAGAATACACCCACAATGAAGACCGGAATCATCGACACGCAGATCTTCAGCACATAGTCCATCTCTTCATTGTACTTGAACTTGAAGAAACCTTTTATCAAGGTCCAGAGCTGCTTTCTGAACACCACGATGGTACTCAGCACGGTGGCTGCATGGACAAGCACCTCGAAGACAAGGTCGTCAGCCGCCTCGATGCCGAGGAGTTCCTTTCCTATGATAAGATGTCCGCTGCTGCTCACCGGCAGGAATTCGGTCAGGCCCTGCACAAGACCGAGAATTATCGCTTCAAACCATTCCATAGACTACTGCTCCTTGAATATTTTCATTATGGACACTATCTCAATGATTATCCCGGCTATTATGACCACCGGGGCAGCCACGAGCCTCCTGAAATCAAACATTGCATAATTGAACACCTGCGGGTCGTCACTGCCTCCTCCGCACATCAGGACATATCCGGCCACCATGACCACCAGGCCGGCAAGAAGAAGGCGGACGCCCTTCATGGACATCGACATTTCTCCCGAATCAGCCTTGTCACGGTCTGCGGAAACCTTTCCGCCTCTGCTGTCGTATACCATATCAAATGAGTTTATCAATTAATAATAAAGTTCGTTCTTGTTCAATGAAATGAGCCTGTTGACCACAAGGGCAGTGCTGATCATGCATATCGCAACACCGGACACAATCACTATGCCCATGACCACAAGCAGCAGGTCAAGCCTGAATATCTCGAAAAGCTGGACAAACTCGCTTCTGACGACAAAGAGTATCGCCAGAAGCATGAGGATGGCCAGAATCGCGGAGAATATCCCCTGGAACAGCGACTGGACCAGGAACGGGGCACGGATGAAAGACCTCGTGGCCCCGACCATCTTCATGGTATGGATGGTGAAGCGGCGGTCGAACACGCTCAGGCGCACCGTGTTGTTGATCAGCACGAATGATATGAAGAGCAGCAGGGCTATGAACACCGCAAGGACAGATGAAATCTTGCTCAGGTTGGCATTCAGGGCCTCCACAAGCGACTGCTGGTAGACCACCTCGTCCACAAGGGACGAACGCGAAATCCTGCTGCGCACCACCTCCAGGCTGTCTGCCGACACATAGTCCGCATTGAGGGTGACATCTATGGACACCGGTATCGGCGACGCATCGAAGATGCTGAGGAAATCCTCCCCCAGAAGCTCCGACATCTCCGCCGCACCCTGCTCCTTCGAGATGAATTCGGCGCTGCGGATGAAATCCATCTTGTCAAGCTTCTCCATGAATGCCATGGCCTCTCTGTCTCCCACATCAGGCTTCAGCATCACGGATACCTGCATGTTCTCCTTGAAGTAGTCGGAAACCGATCTGGCATTGACCAGCAGCAGGCTCGCCACTCCCACAAGCAGCAGCACGAGGCTGATGCTTATCACCGAAGAAATATACGCATTCACTATCCGTCTGCGCACTGACCTGTTCTCTCCCTTTGGCATAGTATCAATCGATATGACCCAATCGGGCTCAAAGATAGTGAAATATCAAAAATAATTATTATCTTTGTTGAGATTTTGTCTTTAAAAACTTGAATATGGGAGATTCTGTTAAAAGAGTTCTGTTTGTCAATTCCGAAATATTCCCATATCTGCCGGAATCCGATATTTCGAATATCGGAAGATATCTCCCGCAGGGGATTCAGGAGAGGGAAAAGGAAATCCGCTCATTCATGCCGAGATATGGCTGCATCAATGAAAGGAAGAACCAGCTGCATGAAGTGATCAGGCTTTCCGGGATGAACATCATCATCAATGATGTGGACAGGCCGCTCGTGATAAAGGTTGCTTCCATATCAGCTGCAAGGATGCAGGTGTATTTCATTGACAACGAGGACTATTTTCACAGGAAACAGATATATCTCGACGAAAGCGGAAAATTCTTCGCCGACAACGGGGAGCGTGCCGTGTTCTTTGCGAGGGGCGTGCTCGAAACGGTGAAGAAACTGAGGTGGGCCCCGGACATCATCCACTGCCACGGATGGATTTCGCACATCCTGCCGCTCTACCTCAAGAAGGCATACAAGGACGACCCCATCTTCTCCAACAGCAAGATAGTGCTGTCCCTCTATGACGAAATCGCCGATGAGAAATTCCCTGATGACTTCAAGGACAAAATCGCCGTCGGAAACATAACCGGAGAGGACATGGGCCTTCCGGAACATCCTGATGGCATAAATCTTGCGGAACTTGCCGCCCGTTATGCGGACGGGATAATAATGGGCTCCGGCAGCATCCGTCCGGAACTTGCGGAATTCTGCATTTCTTCGGGGGTGCCGCTCCTCCCTTACAATGAGACAGCATTGAAAGACGGCTCGTATATTGATGAATATGACAGGTTCTACAGCCGGGTGGCGGCTGCGGAAGAGTAGACGGAACAACAGAGCAATGAAAACCAATCAGACGGGCTTGTCCCCGCTTAAGACAATTACAGCATGCTGCTTTCTGGCGGCATGTCTTTCTTCCTGCGTATACATAGACGACAATCTCGGGCAGAATTTCATCCCCACCAGCCAGCAGTATGATGTGTACACCATGTCATTCCCGCTGAAAGACATAACCATGCAGTATGCAGACAGCCTTTCGGGCTTCAGCTCCTCAAGAATCACCGTCGGTGCGGTCCGGGATCCGGAGACAGGGCTTACGACGCGGGGAAGCGCATTCACACTGGTGCCTCTGGAAGAAAGCATGGACTTCGGGGAAAATCCCGAGGTAACGCAGTTCCATTTCACGGCAGTGCGGGACACACTCTCATTCCCTTCGGAAGATGAAGGAAAGATACTCCAGAACATCCATGTCCATGAACTGGACAAAAAGCTCGGCTCCACCTATATATATACCAGTTCAGGATATGAAATGGCAAAGGACGGCATAATAGGGGGAAGCATCACCGACGGTACCGTCATATACAGCGGAGGGGACTCGCTTTCTTTTGACTTCTCACACGACTTTTCACAGAGGTTCCTTGAAGGCCTGGCGGAAAAATACTCCGGACTGGAGGACATCGACGCATACAACGAGGCATTTCCGGGAATATACATCACCGCAGACGAGCCTGCCGGCATGGGAGGCAGAATCAACATGTTCGGTCTCACCCTGCAGGTAAATGACTCATACTATGTGACCGGCAACTATGCCGAACTGAAGTTCAGGTCCACATACAACGGCACGGAAAGGGACACATCGTTCCTGTTCTACTTCGGGGCACAGGACCTGACATATTCTAGCAGCGTGACACAATATGCCCTGAATGTCTGCGGGCACGAAAAGTATTCCGATGCCGCAGACAAGCCGGCCTCCGTTACAGACAAGATCACCGTGGAGGGAGGAGGCGGACTGAAACCGGTAATCTCTGCAAAGGAAATAAGGGACAGGCTCCACGAACATTTTGCAGACAACAATGTCAACATGGATGAAGTGGTCATCAACAAGGCTTCTCTCATCTTTCCGTTTGACGATCCGGACTATGTGCTCAAGGACATATACCCGACAATGCTCAGCCCGACAATAAGGCTGAAATCAGAGGTGGAAAGCGATGTGGAAGGAGAAGAAAACAGGCTTTCGCTGTATTACGCCGGACTGACGGACGCCAGCGTGTCATCCGAAAACCAGGGCAATGTGAACTGGTCTCTCGGCGAATATGCCCCGGACATCACCCACCATGTACAGGAAATCATCAAGCTGGATGATGACACCGACTGGAGCATAAGGGACATCTGGCTGCTTATCCTCGCCACCGAGACTGTCACCACGAACAATGACAATTCGGACATGAACGAATATCTCCAGAACCTTGCATACTACAATTATTACAACAACCTGTACGGATACGGGTACGGATACGGCTATGGAGGATACGGCGGATATTACGACTATAACAACTACTACAATTATTACATGATGGCCGCCATGATGAGCAATTCTTCAAGCCAGACCACGAGCAGTTCCGCCCAGCTTGACAAGGACAGGTACTACACCTGCACCCTGCGCGGTCCTGAAGCTCCTCTTGAAGGCGAAATTACAGAAAATGACAAGCCGGAACTGCAGCGCAGGCCGATGGTTTCGGTCACCTACTCCGTTCCGAAGAAATAATGTCAGGACTCTGTCCTGCACAATGCAATACGATGAGGCCGGCTACAGAGATATTTCTGTCCGGCCTCATGTCATTTTTGTGCATAAAAAAAGAGGGTGACCCGGCTACCCGGGTTCACCCTCTATATCTATCATCTGTCCAGAAATTATTTCAGCTTGTTCTCGATGTAAGCGATGGCGTCACCTACTGTGGAGATCTTCTCGCCTGCATCCTCATCCGGAATGGTG
Source organism: uncultured Bacteroidales bacterium (assembly GCA_944323825.1). Classification (GTDB taxonomy): domain Bacteria; phylum Bacteroidota; class Bacteroidia; order Bacteroidales; family UBA932; genus Cryptobacteroides. The sequence continues at coordinate 77,761 of CALUTY010000006.1, read as the reverse complement.
ATGTTGAAAGCTTTTTCAAATTCCATGATAAGTTCTACGGTATCAAGGGAATCGGCTCCGAGATCGTTCTGAAAGCTTGCTGTTTCTGTAACTTCTGACTCGTCAACTCCTAATTTGTCAACGATAATTGCCTTTACTTTTGCTGCAACTTCTGACATAGTCGTAAATTTTAAATAATTAATAGTTTATGTTCAATACACATTATATTCTCGGAATGAATGATCTTTCCGGTTTTCAAACTGGGGTGCAAAATAAGTAAAAAAATACGAAAAATAAAAGATTTTTTTGCAAAAAGGGCATTACAACGGGCTCAGTGATTGTCTGATGCACTTAATTTTTGCCAGATCCGGAACCCGTTCAGCGAATTGAGAAGGTAGAAGGACCACATTATCACCATCACCTCGGCATGGGCCCCGCCCTTCGCTGCAAGCACTGCCCACATGACTATGCTGATGGCGTTTGTAAGTATCCAGAGGATCCACTGTTCCATGAAGGCAAGGGACATGAGGGCCTGGGCTACAATGCTCAGGACAGTCGTGGCAGAGTCCTTGAACGGCTGGGGATCCCCGAAATGCTCCAGCAGGAAACCGGCGCCGGTGACCAGCACGGCACAGCCTGCGGCAAGAACCAGGCGCTGCCACCATGTCATCCGTCTTGCCCGCACCCTTACATCGTGCCCGGGATTGTCGGCAGCAGCCCTGGATGTGGCTGCTCCTCTGAGGCGCCATTGCCACCAGCCCACGAACTGCATGGGAAGATAATACAGCGCATTGAGGGCGGCGTCCCCGTACAGGGAGGCTTTCCACGAAATCCATGCATACAAGCTGACATTCACCAGACCGAAAAGATAGTTCCAGATGCTGCCCTTGGCGACAAGAACCACGCAGATGACCCCTGCTATCCCGGCTATTGAACCTGCAATGTCAACCGCCCCTGTCATTACGGAATAGATCACATTTGAAACTGTCACTCCGGCTATCAGGAAAATGTCATATAAGCCCAATATCCTGTCCTGTCTTTCCATGGCATTCATTTTTCCGAATTGTCGTTGAGGTAATCATGTATTCTGACGGCAAGGTCACGGCCGACAAGCCCTGCAAGATCATCCACTGAGGCTGCGGCTATCCGCGCCACGCTGCCGTAATGCAGAATCAGACGCTGTTCCGTCTTCTCACCCACACCCTTTATCTCACGGAGGGCAGACTCTACCTGGGCCTTGCTGCGCCTGTTCCTGTGATGGGTGATGCCGAAACGATGGGCCTCATCCCTGATGCGCTGAAGCACCTTCAATGCCTGGGAATTCCTGTCAATGAAAAGCGGATAAGGGTCTCCTACCCTTATCACCTCCTCCAGACGCTTGGCAAGCCCCACCACAGTGAGCCTGTCTGTAAGTCCCAGTTCGCTCAGGGCCTCGTATGCAAATGCCAGCTGGCCCTTGCCTCCGTCTATCACGATGAGCTGAGGCAGATCATCCGGAGCTTCCATCAGCATCCGTGAATAGCGTCTGTTGACGACCTCCTTCATTGAAGCATAGTCGTTCGCACCCACCACGGTCTTGATGTTGAAATGCCGGTAGTCCTTCTTGGAAGGCACACCGTCACGGAAAACCACGCATGAAGCCACCGGATTTGTCCCCTGGATGTTCGAGTTGTCAAAGCACTCTATATGGACAGGCAGCTCCTTCATGCCTATGGCATCCCTGAGTTCCTCCAGCACCTTCCTCTTGAATTCATCCGGGTCTGTATGCTCCTTCTGCTTCAGGGCATTGAAACGCATCTCCTTGGCATTCTTGGCACTCAGTTCCAGCAAAGCAAGCTTGTCGCCGCGGACAGGAATCCTGAATTCCACACCCTCCATCTCCACATCCGGATAGAACGGCACTATCACCTCGCGAGACAATTCCCCGAACTTGGAGCGGATTTCGGCAATGAACATCCCAAGCACTTCCGCCTGCTCCTCCTCTATGTTCATCCTGAAGCCGAGATTGAGAGACTGGATGACGGCCCCCTGCCTCAGACGCATGAAATTGCCGTACGCATCACTGGAGTCAAACACCAGAGAGAAGACATCCGCATCCAGAGAGGCGCTCCCGGTGATGATGGACTTGCTGTAATGCTTTTCAAGGGAGAGCATCTTCTCCTTGTACTCATTGGCTGTTTCAAAGTCCAGATTTCCGGCAGCTTCGGTCATGAGTGCCTTATAATGCTGGATCATCTCCTTTCCCCCGCCTTTGAGCAGTCTCACTATTTCCTCGATATATCCGTTGTACTCCTTCTGCGACACCGCCCCTATGCAGCAGCCCTTGCATTTTCCTATATGATAATTGAGGCATGGACGGAATTTCCTGCGCAGGATGGCATCGGAAGTGATCTTGTTGTTGCAAGTGCGCAACGGGTAAAGGGTGGAAAAAAGCTCAAGGAGATTGCGGGCATGCATAACCGAGCTGTACGGACCGAAATAGCGTGAGCCATCCTTGACTATCCTCCTGGTCAGAAACACCTTGGGAAACTCATCGGCATTCACGCATATCCACGGATATGTCTTGGAATCCTTCAGGAGTATGTTGTACTTCGGCTTGTACTGCTTGATGAGATTGTTTTCCAGAAGAAGCGCATCCGCCTCCGTGTCCACCACTGAATACTGGGCATCCGCTATCTTCGAAACCATTATCGCCGTCTTCCTGGTCAGCCTCTCCGGCGGGACGAAATACTGCGCCACCCTCTTGTGCAGGTCCTTGGCCTTGCCCACATAAATGACATTCCCCTCGGAGTCATAATATCTGTAGACTCCGGGGGAATGCGGAAACAAAGCTATTTTTTCCCTAAGCGTCATTGGCTGCCAGTCACGGTTCCAGCTGACTATTATTTCAGATATTTGCTGACCTCTGCCTCTATGGCCTCGCCGCGGAGCTCTCTCTTGAGGATGGTGCCGTCCGGTCCGAAGAGGATGATGTGAGGAATGCTCTCGATGCCGTAGATTTCGGTCGGAATTCTCTGTGCGTTCACTATCTGCTTCCAGTTCACACCATAGACCTTCGCCGTGTCCTTAGTGGCCTGAGGGTCATCCCATACTGCCACACTGAGCACTTCCAGACCTTTCTTCCTGTATTTGTCGTAGACTGCCTTTATGTTCGGAATCTCTTCCTTGCATGGGCCGCACCATGAAGCCCAGAAATCCACAAGCACATATTTTCCCTTGCCGACATAGTCTGAAAGGCTCACGCTCTTTCCGTCTGAATCCTCCACGGTGAAGTCCTTGAACATCTTGCCTTCGGAAGTTTCTTCCCTGACACGGATACTCTCCCTGACGGTCTTCACGAACCTGTTCTCCTGAAGCTTGGAGGAAAGCGTGTTCAGAAGCGAATCCAGCTGCTGATCTTCCATCATTCCTGCCACATTCTGGACAGCGAAGAGAGAAATTATATTATCGTTGTTGGCGGAGAAGACCTCCTTGTTATAGTCTACAAAATCCGAGATCACCTTGTCATAGTTCTCCTGAAGCCTGGCTGTCCTTTCTTCCTCGCTCAAGGACTGGTCTGCAGTGATCTGCTCCATCTGCGCCGCAAAATCATTCTGTATCGCCATTGATCTGGTCTGATATTCATTGAAGCGCTCCTGGACAGACTTGGCACCGGCCTTTGAAGTCACCTTCGACTCCGTGCCGAGGACAACGGAAAGCGGAGTACCGTCAGGAATGAATTCCACCCCGTAATTGGCTGCCTGCACGCTTCCGATCACTGTCGGGTCAGCAGGGAGCTCCACCTTGAACTTGCCGTCACTTACCGGTACAAGCGTATCTATCTGGAGGTCCGGAATGATCACATTCACCTCGTCAATCCCCTCGGAAGCAATCGTCCCGGTAATCTTTGTCACATCCGACACCCTGGCACATCCCGCCAGAGCCGCGACGGCCAGCGCCGCCATTGCAATTCTTTTCATGATTTCCTGATTAAAAACTGTTTTCTGAAAAATCTTTTAAAAATACATCATTTCATCCGATTTTCAAAATCGGGTGGAGGGAAGGCAGAGATAAAAAAAAGACCGGGCCTGAAGAGGTCCGGTCTGAAAGTATCTTGAAGCCGATGGGCTTACCTGCTTTCCTTGCGGTCACCGCGGCGGCGGTCACGGCGGCGGTCAGAGCGGCCTCCGCGGTTCTGTCCGCCATGGGACTGGGCGTTGGCTGCGATGCCGGCGTTAGGGGAAAGATCCCTCTTGCCATAGACTTCGCCGTTGCAGATCCATACCTTGATGCCGAGGACACCTACCTTGGTGTGGGCTTCAGCGAGGGCATAGTCGATATCAGCGCGGAATGTGTGGAGAGGAGTACGTCCTTCCTTGAACATTTCGCTCCTGGCCATTTCGGCACCGCCGAGACGGCCGCTGATCTGAACCTTGATACCCTCTGCGCCTACCCTCATGGTGGTGGCTACAGCCATCTTGATGGCCCTTCTGTAGGAAACACGGCCCTCGATCTGACGAGCGATGTTGTCAGCCACGATGTGGGCGTCAACCTCAGGCTTCTTAACCTCGAAGATATTGATCTGGACATCCTTCTTGGTCACCTTCTTGAGCTCCTCCTTGAGCTTGTCGACCTCAGCGCCGCCCTTGCCGATGATTACACCCGGCCTGGCAGCGTGGATAGTCACGGTGATGAGTTTGAGTGTCCTCTCGATGACAATCTTGGAAAGGCTAGCCTTTGCAAGACGGTTCACGAGATACTTGCGGATCTCATAGTCTTCTGCTATCTTCTCCGCATAGCTACCACCACACCAGTTAGAGTCCCAACCACGGGTGATACCGATTCTGTTGCTGATAGGATTTGTCTTCTGTCCCATAAATTATTCCTCCACTGTTGCAGTTGGTTTCTTTACATCGAGGATGACGGTGACATGGTTGGAACGCTTGCGGATCCTGCCGGCCCTTCCCTGCGGGCAAGGACGGATTCTCTTGAGCGTGCGGCCCTCATTTACCATGATGGTCTGCACATACACGTTGCCGTTATCCAGTTCGTGACTCCTGTCCTGATTCTTTGCTTCCCAGTTGGCGATTGCGCTGCGGAGAAGTTTCTCAAGACGGATGGATGCCTCTTTCTTTGAATACTTCAGTATGTCAAGGGCACGGTTCACCTCAACCCCTCTCACGAGGTCTGCAACCAGACGCATCTTGCGGGGTGATGTAGGCACGTCATTCAGCTTTGCTATGGCTGTCTGCTTCTTTATCTCTTTAAGCCTCTCGGCCATTTGTCTTTTACGAGCTCCCATAATTACAATTTCATTTTAAAATTATTTACGATTGCCCGAATGGCCTCTGAATGTTCTTGTCGGAGCGAACTCGCCGAGCTTGTGGCCCACCATGTTCTCAGTAACGTAAACAGGAATAAACTTGTTTCCATTATGAACAGCGATAGTGTGACCCACGAAGTCAGGAGAGATCATACTTGCGCGTGACCAAGTCTTGACAACCTCTTTCTTCATGCTACCCTCATTCATAGCAAGAATTTTCTTCTCCAGGCTCTCCTGGATATAAGGACCTTTTCTTAAAGAACGACTCATAATCTCTTAAGTTTTATTCCGTTATTTTTTCCTTCTTTCAATGATGAACCTGTTTGAAGTGCTCTTAGGATTACGTGTCTTATAGCCCTTGGCCGGCATGCCCTTGCGTGAACGCGGATGTCCACCGGATGCACGTCCTTCACCACCACCCATCGGGTGATCAACAGGGTTCATCACGACACCACGGTTGCGAGGACGACGGCCGAGCCATCTCCTGCGACCTGCTTTTCCATGAGACTCCAGATTGTGGTCCGGATTGGATACTGTACCCACAGTGGCGCGGCAGGTGATGAGCACCATTCTGGTCTCGCCTGAAGGCAGACGGAGGATGGCGTAGTTGCCCTCACGAGCGGCAAGCTGAGCGTATGTTCCGGCGCTGCGTGCCATTGCGGCACCCTGGCCAGGACGGAGCTCGATGTTGTGGATGAGAGTACCGAGCGGAATTTCACCAAGAGGAAGAGTGTTCCCGACTTCAGGAGCCACACCGGAGCCTGAAGCGATAACCTGTCCTACCTTAAGTCCGTTTGGAGCGATAATATATCTCTTTTCACCGTCTTCATACTGCACCAGAGCGATGCGTGCGCTGCGGTTCGGATCGTACTCGATGGTCAGCACCGTAGCCTTGCACTCGTCCTTCCTGCGGCGGAAGTCGATGATACGGTACATCCTCTTGTGACCGCCGCCGATGTAGCGGATGGTCATCTTGCCCTGGTTGTTGCGTCCGCCGGACTTTTTCACCGGCTCGAGAAGCGGTTTGTAAGGAGTCTTGCAGGTAATGTCATCAAACGCACTGATTACCTTGTTCCTCTGTCCCGGGGTTACCGGTTTGAATTTTCTCACTGCCATTTCCTGTTTCCTCCTTAAATGTTACTGTAGAAGTCGATCTTGTCCTCGCCTGCGAGAGTCACATACGCTTTCTTGTAGTGGTTCTCACGGCCTCTGAGCATACCAGCCTTGGTATAGCGTGATTTCTTCTTGCCATGATAGTTCAGGGTGTTCACGTCGGCAACAGTGACATTGTACATCTGCTCGACGGCAGCCTTGATCTCTATCTTGTTGGCATTACGGTCCACGATGAAACCGTAGCGGTTCAATTTCTCGCCCTGAACCGTCATCTTTTCTGTTATTATCGGCTTAATTATAATTCCCATCGCTCAATCTGTTTATTTGATTCTTGATGAAAGGATGTCCTGAACGCCGTCAACAAGTACCATTGAATATGCATTCATGATGGTGTAGGTGTTGATTTCGTCCACAGAAATCACTTTTACCTCAGGAAGGTTGCGTGATGAAAGATAGATGTTCCTGGAATTCTCAGGAAGCACGAAGAGCACTTTCCTGTCCCCGGCCTTGATGTTCTTGAGGATCTGGATGAATTCCTTTGTCTTAGGAGCGTCCATTGCGAACGGCTCCACCATCACGATGGCATTTTCCTTTGCCTTGTATGAAAGTGCGGAGAACCTTGCAAGCTGCTTGATCTTCCTGTTCAGCTTTGTACGGTAGTCGCGCGGCTTAGGGCCGAATACGCGTCCGCCGCCGGTGTAGATGCCCGCCTTGCGGCTTCCGTGGCGTGCGCCGCCGGAACCTTTCTGACGGATGAGCTTCTTGGTGCTGTATGCTACCTCGCTTCTGTCCTTGGTCTTGTGAGTACCCTGCCTCTGGTTGCCGAGGTACTGCTTCACATCAAGATAGATGGCATGATCATTAGGCTCGATGCCGAAAATGTTCTCGTCAAGAACAACCTTCTTCCCGGACTCTGACCCGTCAATTTTGTAAACTGACAATTCCATAACCTTAATCCTCCAAAATTAGATAAGAACCTCTGGCTCCAGGTACAGAGCCTTTCACTACGAGAAGATTGTTCTCAGGCATAACCTTCACGACTTCGAGGTTGAAGATCTTCACGCGGGCGTTGCCGGTGTGACCTGCCATCCTCATTCCCTTGAACACGCGGGAAGGCCATGATGATGCACCGAGAGAACCAGGGTGACGGAGCCTGTTGTGCTGGCCGTGTGTCTGGCCGCCCACTCCCGCAAAGCCGTGACGCTTCACGACTCCCTGGAAACCTTTACCTTTAGAAGTACCGGTGACATCAATGTATGCAGTGTCGGCGAAGACATCTGCAACGGTGAGGACATCACCCAATTTAAGCTCCTGAGCGAAGTCTGCCTTGAACTCGACAAGCTTGCGCTTAGGCGTGGTTCCTGCCTTTTTGAAATGCCCCATGAGCGGAGCGCTGGCATGCTTTTCACTCATTTCGTCATAGGCAAGCTGTACAGCGGCATAACCATCATTCTCTACTGTACGGATTTGCGTGACTACGCATGGACCAGCCTCAATAACGGTGCATGGAATGTTCTTTCCATCGGCACCGAAAACGGAAGTCATTCCGATTTTCTTTCCAATTAATCCAGGCATTGGTTTGTTAATTAATTGTTTATCAATAATTTGTACCCCACAATACATTTTTGCGGGCTGCAAATATACAATTAAAATTTTAATTTTCAATATTTTGAATGAAATTTCATAATATTTCATAAAATCGCCGGTTTATAGTATCTTTGTGTCGGCAAAGGCAGAAGGAGGCCGCAGGCTGTCCCTCCGCCGACAAAACTTTGACTGAGGAATGGTCCTGGCATTATTCGGATTTCTGAACATGTCACTGGCGGATGTGCTTGACATCATCCTTGTGGCACTTCTCATATATCAGGTATTCAAATGGATACGCGGATCGTCGGCGATGAGCATCTTCGTGGCGATCATATCGCTGTATGTGATCAGGACAGTGGTGAACGCCCTCGACATGCGGCTGATGTCATCGATCCTGGGGACGGTGCTGGATGTCGGAGTCATTGCACTGATCATCATATTCCAGCCGGAGATAAGAAGATTCCTCATCACTTTCGGGAACCGCTACAGGATAGCCACCAACGGGAAAGGCTTTCTCAACAAGCTGTTCGGCCAGGGTGAGATCAAGATGGGCAGCACCGCCGTCAATGAAATCACCGAAGCATGCAGGAGCATGTCCGAGACCAAGACAGGCGCGCTGATAGTGATCCCGCATTCCAACAACATCGATGATATCATCAACACCGGGGACAAGATTGATGCGGACATAAGCAGAAGACTGATAATGAACCTGTTCTTCAAGAACTCGCCGCTTCACGACGGGGCGGTGATAATCAACCGGGACCGGATAGTGGCGGCCAGATGCACCCTGCCCATAACTGAAAGGGTGAACATCCCGCCGAGCTTCGGCATGAGACACAAGGCCGCAATCGGAATCTCGGAAGAAACGGATGTTGATGTCATCGTGGTTTCGGAAGAAACGGGCCGCATATCATTCGTAAAGGGAGGCAATGTCACCCCGATAAAGAACATAAATGAGCTCAAGCTCCTGCTGGGAAGCTCATTGTCTGACCAGCAGCAGACCACCGCCGGATGAGAATGCATACAGAAAAAGAATAGGAGAAGACCGACATGCAGGAAACGGATATGATACAGGAAGACACAAGCCGGGAAGAAGGAATGGAAGCGATAGACACCAGGCTTGAACAGAAGATAGGATTTGACAGGATAAGGAAGATGATCTCGGACCGTTGTGCGACAGGATATGCGGCGGAACGGGCACAGACGGAACTTTTCTCCACAAAGGAAAATGAAATCAGGAAACGGCTGCTTCTGACCGATGAAATGAGGCTGATAATGATGTTCGAGGAAAGCTTTCCTTCGAACGGGTACATAGACTGCCTCGACTTTCTCAGGCCTCTCGAAAGGCCGTCATCGGCAATAGACCTCCTCTCCCTCAGGAAACTCAGGACAATGCTGGAGACGCTCAGGAAAGTGACTTCATTCTTCGAAGGCATCAAGGACGAGGTCTACCCCAACCTGAAGAAGATGTCCTCCGGAATAATGGAATTCCCTGAAGTGCAGCGCAGGACGGATTCCATCCTCGACAAGTTCGGGGATGTGAGGGACACGGCCTCCGACGAACTCTACAGCATCAGGAAGGCCCTGAAGGAAAAGGAAGGGGCAATATCAAGGAAAATCAATTCGATACTCAGGAAGGCACAGGAGGAAGGCATAGTGGACAGCGACGCGGGCATTTCCGTAAGGGACGGCAAGATGCTCATTCCGGTGCCGGCAGCCAGCAAGAAGAAGATATCCGGATTTGTCTATGACGAATCCGCATCAGGAAAGACGGCATTCATCGAGCCTGCCGAGATCGTGGAGCTCGACAACCAGATAAAGGAACTCAAATTCGCGGAAGGCAGGGAAATACTGAAGATATTGCTGGAATTCAGCGACTTTGTGAGGCCGTATGTGCCTGACCTCATCGGTGCTGCGCGCTATCTCGGGGAAATAGACTTCCTGATGGCCAAGGCCCAGGTGGCGCTGGACATCATAGCCGGAATGCCGGTGATATCGTCTGAGAATGAACTCGACCTGCGCAAGGCAAGACACCCGCTTCTCGAAAAGGCCCTGAAACGGGAGGGGAAGCAGATTGTGCCGCTCACGGTCAAGCTCACGCCGGAAAAGCACATCCTGCTCATATCGGGACCGAATGCAGGAGGCAAGTCCGTCTGCCTCAAAACGGTCGGCCTGCTCCAGTACATGTTCCAGTGGGGGATGCTGATACCTACTTCCGAGACTTCGGAAATGACAGTGTTCGACCGTATAATGGTGGACATCGGCGACGACCAGTCCATAGACAACGACCTGAGCACATACAGCTCCTTCCTTGCCAACATGAAGGAAATGGTGCTGAAGGCTGACGGGAAGACCCTCGTGCTGATAGACGAGTTCGGCTCCGGCACGGAACCGGCAGCCGGAGGAGCCATTGCGGAAGCCATCCTCAACGAACTGGACAGGAGAGGCGTGTACGGGGTGATCACCACCCACTACACCAACCTGAAACTATATGCCTCGAACGGGGACACGGGAGTTATCAACGGAGCGATGATGTTCGATGTGAAGAACATAGCCCCGATGTTCAAACTGGAGATGGGGCTGCCGGGCAACTCCTTCGCATTCGAGCTCGCAAGGAAGATGGGGCTGCCGGAATCCATAATAAAGGACGCCGAAGCCCGTGCCGGAGAGGAGTTCGTGGGCATAGAACGGAACCTTAGAAAGATAGCGCGGAACAGGAAGATCCTTGACGAGAAGCTTGCCCGCATCAAAAACACGGACAAGACCCTTGAAAACATCACCGACCGCTATCAGAAGGAGCTGTTGGAAATCCAGAAGACCAAGAAGGAAATTCTCGAGCAGGCCAGGCGTGAAGCCCAGGAAATCATAAAGGGTGCCAACAGGCAGGTCGAAAACACCATCAGGACCATAAAGGAATCCCAGGCCGAGAAAGAAACCACGCTTGAGGCGAGGAAAGAGCTCCAGAACTTCGTTTCAGCCCTCACGAGCAGGAAGGAGAAGGAGCAGAAGGAAAAGGATGACTATATAGAAAAGAAGATACGGCAGATTGATGCCAGACGGGAAAGGGAGAGGCTGAGGAAGGCGCAGCGGGCCGATGAAAGGGCGCGGCAGAAGATGCAGGAGGAGATGGAGGAGCAGAAACGCCTTGAGGCAATGCGCAACGCCCCGCTGACCATCGGGGAAAAGGTGAGGATAAAGAGCAACGGGATGGTGGGGGAAGTGTCCAGAGTGTCCCCGAAGGCCATTACCGTGAACATAGGGAACATCAGCAGCAAGATGAGCCCGGACAAGGTGGAGAGAATCTCCGCCAACGAGTTCAAGAGCGCTGTGAAGGAAGCCGCCAGGCCGGTGTCCGCAGTGAAGATAGACAGCTCGATATCCGAAAGGAAGCTGAATTTCAGCCCGGAACTTGATGTACGGGGAGAAAGGGTGAATGATGCCATAGAGAAGGTGATGAGATATGTGGACGACGCCATAATGCTGAACATATCCAGCGTCAGGATCATCCACGGGAAAGGCACCGGGGCCCTGCGGGAGGAGATACAGAAATTCCTGCGGGCGACTCCGGGAGTGGCCTCGGCCACGGACGAGCACATACAGTTCGGAGGGTCGGGAGTGACGGTGGTGACATTTGATTGATTAAAATTATGGAAAATTTAAGAAGAATAGCCCTGATGGCAGCTCCGATACTCGTGTTGGGAATCTTCGGGGTGCTGATATGGGCATTTTCCGGCACATCGGGAAAGAGGGAGAACGGGGAAACGGCTCCGGCAGATGCAGTGGAAAATTTCCATTCCCTGCTCCTGTCAGGGAAATGGGATGAGGCCGAAGCGATGTGCGGAAGCGGAATGGACAGATACATTTCCTCGTTCAGGGAAGAATGGGAGATGAACATGACAAAGGACTCTTCCGTGCTTGAGGCGGCGGTCAGAATACTCCGTGAGCAGGGGATCACCGTAACAGGCACATCAAAGGGGAAAGACGGAAAATATTTTGTGGACTATACCATTTCGGCAGGAGAGGAGGCAAAGGAAAAGACGGCAGAACTGAAAAGGGACGGGGAGAGATGGACGATAGAAAGGATAAGGGACGCGAAGGCACGGTAGGAAGGCACGGGGAAGACCTCGTGTGCCGGTACCTGATGGATGCCGGGCACACGATCCTGGAAAGGAACTGGCGATACGGACACCTTGAAATTGACATCATATCCATGGACGGGAATGGTATACATTTTGTCGAGGTCAAGAGCCGCCGCACTCCGGTACAGGCAGATCCGGCCGAAAGCGTCAATGCGGCAAAGCAGAAGAGGATTGCCGCCGCAGCGTCCGGCTACCTCAGACAAAAGGGGTTCGGAGAGATTGAATGCTTCTTCGATGTCGCCGCAGTGGTCTTCGACGGAAAGGGGACGGAAATAAGGTATTGCCCGCAGGCATACATCCCCATGTTCGTCTGAACCGGAGGAGAATGCCGCACGGCAGGCAACTGACACATTGATGAATACACTGAAAACCGATAATATATATGGACAGCAGCAATTATTATTGTGTGATAATGGCAGGAGGTGCCGGAACGAGGTTCTGGCCTGTGAGCCGGACTTCCTGCCCGAAACAGTTTCTCGATATAGCCGGTACCGGCAAGACATTCCTGAGATACACCTTTGAAAGGTTCGCCAAGATCATTCCGGAAGAAAACATCCTGGTGGTGACCACGGCAAGATATGTTGACCTCGTGAAGGAGCAGCTCCCGGAGCTTCTGCCGCAGAACCTTCTTGCAGAGCCTTACGGCAGGGACACCGCCCCGTGCATAGCATACGCGACATACACCCTGCTGAAACGCAATCCGAAAGCCACCATGACAGTGTCCCCTGCCGACCACCTCATCATGGACGAGGACAAATTCAGAAAGACCATGCTGGATGCGCTGGAATACGCCTCGAAGACGGATGTACTCATGACATTGGGCATAAGGCCGCTGAAGCCGGATTCCAACTACGGCTACATCCAGGCCACGGGAGGCAAGGCGGCATTCGACAAGGAAGAGCCGATGCCCGTGAAGACATTCACAGAAAAACCGGACCCGGCCCTGGCGAAGGTATTCATAGACAGCGGGGAATTTTTCTGGAATGCAGGTATCTTCGCATGGAACGCCGAAACCATAAAGAATGAACTTGAAAAATACCTGCCGGAAATAACGAGGCTGTTCACAGGATGGGAAAATGTGCTCGGCACACCTGTGGAAAAGGAATTCATAGAAAGGGTCTATGCGGACTGCATAAAGATATCCATTGACTACGGGGTGATGGAGAAGACTGACAGGGCATGGATTTATCCTGCCAGATTCGGATGGGCCGACATAGGCAACTGGGAAGCCCTGTACGACCATTATGAAGACAAGGACAACCACGGCAACGCTTTCATTTCAGGGGAAAGGCTTTCCGACGGGAACAGGAATCTTCTTGTCTACTCCAAGAAAAAGGACAAGCTCATGGCCATAAAAGGGCTGGAGAATTTCATGGTGATAGACACCGACGATGTGCTTCTCATATGTCCGAAAGAGAACAGACAATTCAAGGACTTTGTCGCAGGAATAGCGATGCCGGACTTTGAAGACTTCAGATAATCATTAAAAACAACAATATCATGGAACTGGAAAAACAGATACAGGCCGACATGGTGGCAGCCATGAAGGCGCATGAGACAGCCCGTCTTGCGGCACTCAGAGGCATCAAGGCAGCAATCCTCCTTGCCAAGACTTCCGAAGGAGGAAACGGGGAAGTGACGGATGCAGATGTTGTGAAAATCATCCAGAAACTGGTCAAGCAGCGCAAGGAAAGCGCAGAAATCTATTCGCAGCAAAACAGACCGGAACTGGCTGAGAACGAACTTGCAGAAGCCGCCGCAATGGAAGTGTACCTTCCGAAGCAGCTCAGCGAGGCCGAAGTGGAAGAGGAACTGAAGAAAATCATCGCTGAAGTCGGGGCGAGCAAGCCTTCCGACATGGGCAAGGTGATGGGCACGGCAACGAAAAAGCTTGCCGGTCAGGCTGACGGCAAGCTCATATCAACGATTGTCAAGAAGCTTCTTGCTTAGCATTCATTTTTCTCCGGCCATGCCGGAGGCGATGCCCAGCTGCAGACCGCGGAGCTCGGCAATGCCGCGCATACGGCCATAGCATGAATAGCCCGGATTGGACTTGCGGCCAAGATCGTCACACATCTGGTGCCCGTGGTCAGGACGGACAGGAATCGAAACCTTGCGGCGCTGCTGGACTTCCAGCAGCGCTTTCATCATTCCGTACATGTCCACATCGCCCTCAAGATGGTTGGCCTCATAGAAATTGCCCCGGTCATCCCTTTTGGTGCTGCGCAGATGCACGAAGCCGACACGGTCGCCGAACTCATACATCATTGACACAAGGTCGTTGTCCGGACGCACCCCGAACGAGCCGGTACACAGGCACAGACCGTTCGATACATTCGGCACAGCCTCGACGAGCTTCCTGAAATCCTCGGCAGTGGAAAGAATCCTCGGCAGCCCGAGAATCGGATAAGGAGGGTCGTCGGGATGGATGACCATCTCCACGCCACATTCGTCAGCCACAGGGCAGATCTCCTTCAGGAAGAAAATCAGATTGGCACGCAGCTTCTCCGCATCTATGCCGTCATATCTGGCAAGGGCCTCCCGGAACTGGTCAAGGGTGAAACTCTCCTCACTTCCCGGCAGCCCGGCTATCATATTCCTCGTTATCAGCTCTATTTCCGCCTCATCCATCTTCTCAAAACGCGCCTTTGCTCGGGACTTTTCTTCATCGGTGTATTCTGATTCCGCCCCTTTTCTTTTAAGTATATGGAGGTCAAATGCCATAAATGCATCCTTTTCAAAACGCAGGGCACGGGAGCCGTCAGGCATTTCGTATGACAGGTCCGTCCTCGTCCAGTCCAGCACAGGCATGAAATTGTATGTGACGCATCTTATCCCGCATTCTGCAAGATTGCGCAGCGACTGCTTGTAATTGTCGATATATTTCATGAAGTCCCCCGTCCGGGTCTTGATGTGCTCATGGACAGGGACGCTTTCCACGACGCTCCACACAAGTCCGGCATCGGCTATCATCTTCTGCCGTGCACGGATCTCCTCAACAGGCCAGACTTCCCCGTTGGGGATATGATGCAGGGCATGCACGATGTCCGTCACGCCCGCCTGCCTTATATAGCTCAGACTGACAGGGTCATTCGGGCCGTACCACCGCCAGCTTTCTTTCATCAGATACATAATCAGATATTTTTATATTGAAAAAGCATCGAAGCCGCCGTCAACCACTGCGACAGTGCCGGTGACAGCCCTGGAGGCATCGGAAGCAAGCCAGTGAAGCGTACCGAGCAGCTCTTCAGGCTCAAGGAACCTGCCGATCGGAGTGTGGGCCAGAATGGTATGCGATCTCTGCGTCAGGCTCCCGTCCGGATTGGTGAGCAGCGTCCTGTTCTGGTTGGTGAGGAGGAAGCCGGGAGCAATCGCATTTACCCTTATCCCCTCCCCGAACTTCATTGCCAGTTCGGCGCAAAGATACTTCGTCCAGTTGGCCACTGCCGCCTTTGCCACCCCGTACCCTGCAACGCGTGTCAGAGGACGGAGCGCAGATTCGCTCGCGAAGTTTATGATGGAGCCTGTCTTCTGCTCCGCCATTGTCCTGGCGAAAACCATTGTCGGGATTATCGTCCCGAAAAGGTTCAGTTCCGTCACCTTCTTCACGGCATCCACATCCAGGTCAAAGATTGTCTTGTCCGGCGGCACCGTCGCTGCAGCCATATTTCCTCCAGCCGCATTCATGAGAATGTCAATGCGTCCGTACCGTCTGACGACCTCCTCATGGTTCGTTTCAAGGACCGCCTTGTCAAGGACATCCGTGGGCAGGAAACAGGCCTCGCCCCCTTCCGCCTTGATCTCCGAAACAATTTTCTCCCCCGTTTCCGCCGCACGCTCCAGGTCGAGAAGGACAACCTTGACTCCCTGCGCGGCAAAATACTTCACAATGCTGGTCCCCAATATTCCGCAGGCACCCGTCATCACCATGACCTTGCCTGACAAATCAAAAAGGTTCTCTTTCATATCATAAAAAATGAGCATTTTCCGTGTACGAACACAAAATTAACACTTTTTTTCAAGCAGTCAATAGAAATATTCAAAAATAAATTAAAATACAGTATTGTGCAGCAATGCACATTGACATCTATTTTTGGAAAATCCGATAAAAAGCACAATATTTGTCAACGGATAACATCTTATTAACTGAACACACAATTTGAGAATATGGCAAGACAGGTAAAGATCAAGGACATAGCCCAGATGGCCGGAGTGTCGGTAGGCACGGTGGACAGGGTTCTGCACAACAGGGGGAACGTATCGGCAAAAAGTCTGAAGGCCGTCGAAGAAGTCCTTTCGGAAGTCGGCTACCGCTACAACATCCACACTTCCGCAATATCCCTGAGGAAAGAATACAAGATTGCCATAGCCATCCCTACCGCCATAAAAGGCGAATACTGGGGCGCGATACAGGACGGCATCACCCATGCAATAAACGAGTATTCCGATGTCCGGCTCAACTGCCTTTTCTCATTCTACAACCAGTTCGACATCTATTCTTGCCGGTCTTCATTCGACGGGATAATAAGCCAGCAGCCGGACGCCGTCATCATCGGTCCGACATTCCGGTCGGAAACGAAGAAGCTCTGCGCCGAACTAGACAGCAACAGGATCCCGTATGTCTTCGTGGACGCAGTCATAGAAGGTACCTCCCCGATAGCCTCCTATTCGACGGACCAGTATGCCTGCGGCTATCTCCTCGGCCGACTCCTGCGGACATTCACCCCTGCTGACTCCGAATATGCCATAATGAGTTCACAACGCATCGGAAACGAGAGATCCAGCAACTCCCTCGAACGGAAGAAGGGCTTCAAGGACTATTTCAGGTCCGCCGGTCTTGAAGAAAAGATAAAGGAAACTTCATTCTCTGTCCTTGATCCTCAGGAAAGCGAGAAGAAGATACTGGATTTCATCCGGGAAAACCCGGGCATACACGGCATGGCCATAATGAATTCCCGCGGATACATCCTTTCCGAAATCCTCAGCAAGAACAACATCCGGGACATCAGCCTCGTCTCATTCGACCTCACCCTGAACAACACCAGGGGCATCAGGGACGGGAGCATCTCCGCCATCCTGTGCCAGCGTCCGGAACTCCAGGGCTTCCACGCCCTCAAGTCCGTCATCCGCCGCCTCCTCTACAACCAGGAGGAAGAAACCGTCCACCACATCATGCCAATCGACATCATCGTCAGGGAAAACCTCCCTTACTACCGCGAATTCTTTGAAATGTAACTTGGATTTCCTGGAAAAACGGCATCCCAAACAAAGCCACCGCAGCTTTCCATAAAAAGATGGTACGGGGCAGATTCAAGACAAGCCCCGTACCAAAAACCATAAACAATCCTGTTTTCAAAACCGGCAATCAGACATCAGTCTCCATCTACAGCAACATCTGCCACATATACCCATTCTCCTGTTATAATATCAGGGTCCTTGACTGCCAACCGGATGTCTTCAGAATCATTTTTAATGGTATTGACAATAGCTATACCCAATCTGTAGCTGCCTGATGGCAGTTCTGCAATATCAATCGTATCTTCTGCCATAATATGCCTGTCCCCGACAAGTTCACTGACCTCTACGCCATCAGACAGGATTTGTGACACGATATTGTCTTCTTCATCAAACAGGGCAAGGGATACCTTATATTTATACCTCATATGAACATTGTTGTTCGGGAGAACGCCATTGGCAATATTCACCCAGGTATGTTCTACAACAAGGTTCCCGCCTTCTGCCCTATACTTTACATGCTCCGGATAAATCCTGTATCCCCCTAAAGAAATGAACCTTTTCACTTCATCCAGAGCATCTTCAAGATACCGGTCGGTCTCTGTCGGTGTCCTCAAATCCAGATAATTGGCATGCGTATTCACCGCAAGATCCACCACATCATGATAATATGAACTCCATGTGGACCATTTTCCGTTTTCATAGGAACTTATCGGGTCATTCCTCCAATAGCATGCCTCGGCAACAACCGGTGTGTGAGGGAAATGCGCCACAAGCTCCTCCTGCTGGCTTTCAGGGAAATATTCGCTGGCATACCCGTCCCGGCGCGGTGTAAAACCGAGATCATTGTAGACAATATTGTCCTCATAATCATCCCTTACTCCGAAATTGATGACATTTATGACCTTGTCAAATGCCTTTTCATACGCTTTGACAATCCTGTCATGTGCCTGATGTCTTCTTGCCGGATCTTTCCATTGTATATTATGCTCTTCTCCCCACCATCCGAGACCATAACTGTCAACATAATCAACCCGTGACGGATCATTAAACTCACGGCCGAATGCCTCAATGAATTTCGTATATTTCTCCAGAAAGAACCCGTCATCCGGATAAGGCGTCTGATGGCCTGGAGAAACAGTATAAGTTTCGGCTCCGTCAAGCACATATTGAGGCGTAGCCGGACGGAGATTGTCCCTTCCATTCACATATACACGGAATGCAAGCCGGAGCCCGCGGTCAAGTGCACCCTGAACAAGCCCCTTGAAATCTTCATTATATTCCCATGCATATTTCCCTTCCTCCGGCTCCATGTCGGACCACCGCCATCTGATATAATACACTCCGGCATATTTCTGTGCCGCCTCATCTTGAAGAGCCCAATACACCTGCGGCCTGTCCGTGTTGTCTGTACCTTCCGAATAAAGCGTCCAACCCATATATGGATTCTTGAGATTTGATCCGGTGTCAGGATAAAACGTCTTGACACCGGACCATTCTTCTGCTGATGATGAATCATCTTTTGCAGAAGAATCACAAGCCCCTGCAAAGGATGCAGACAACATCAATACAGCAGAGATCAGCATTGTATCTGAAATCCTTTTCATATGAAATTCAGTTTCCCGTCTCAAGATATTCTCCCATCTGTATGTCAAAAGGCACACCACCCTCAGCAGGGAATGATGCCACATACTCCCACGCAGCATTTCTGAACCATATGTATCCGCGAATCTTGTCGGAAGAAACTTCAGTGGCGAACTGATCCCAGTCTTCTATGTCTTCTTCAGAAGCCTGGCTGAACACAGGATTTGCCAGCAGTTCTGTCCTCGCCCTTTTCATGTCCACGTGCCATTCCTTATAATATGAGCCTTCAATATCAAGGTCATTGCCATATTCAAGCCAGCCGTCATATATCCAGTCCCAGCCTACTGCTCCTTCTTCTAAACGCCAGCCCCAGACGTGGAATCCGGCAACTTCCTGCATCACATCCGCTCCGGCAATCTGATCTTTTGTAAACGGGCAGACATTCCATCCGGTTGTAAAATCATAATCCATGTCAAACCCCAGAGCCGTATAACCGGTATTTGTTATGAGGTCAGCTTTTGCTCTGATCAGAATATAGAGGTCATCTTCAGTAGCTGCCGTCTTCAGGCCTTCAAGAGGACCGCCCATCGAGACATCTTCACGCCATGGGATTTTCGCCCAATCGTCAATAGATCCGTCTTCCAGACTGATGTTTATGGTCGGCTTTTCTTCCGACAGTGAAATCGTAACGATCTTCTCGGCAACATCAACGGCATCTCCGTTTATTGCCGTCAAGACTACAGTATAGTCTCCTGAGCGATCATAAGTATATGACGGATTTTCTTCTGTTGAAAAACCGTCCTTGTCATCGCCGAATTCCCATTCATAAGAAACGGCATCAGAAGACTTGTTCATGAATGTAACATTACCGGTACCTTCCTCAACTGAAAAATCAAAATCAGCGACAGGCTTTGCCGTCTGCCCACCATCATCCGTCCCGCTGTCACAAGACACAAATGTAAAGGCAATCAAAGAAAAGATTGCTGCAATTGCACAATAAGAAGCTTTCATAATGCGATTTTTTTAGAAATTAGACTTTAATGTTATTCAGATATCAATATCCTTCATTCTGCTTCAGGACGCCTCCGCTTTCCACGATCACTTCGTTCGGTATAGGATAGAGGACATGATACGGACGTGCATTCTGCTGCGGATTTATTGGTCTGGAATCCGGACCGCCCATCCTGACCGGGTCATTTGCATATTCCACATATTTTCCGTGACGGATAAGGTCTTCTCTCCTGTTGCCTTCGAAATACAATTCAAATCCAAGTTCATCAAGTATCCGGTCGCGTAAATCCTCCTTTGTCGGATAATCGGCCAGATTCAACGGCTTGTCCGGATCAAAGGCCCTCTCCCTGACCCTGTTTATCAGGTCTATGGACTCCTGGTTAGGGCCGTTGATCTCATTCAAGGCTTCGGCAAGAGCAAGAAGCACATTGGCGTACCTGTAGACAACATAGTCAACACCCTGATTGACCCCAGTCCCTGCAGGATCCTCGGAATATTTCAACGGGATGGCGCCATAATAAGTATCCCTTGCATCAACAGTCTGCCCTATCTTGTTGGTATAATAGCGAACAAGGCACTCCCGTCTTTTATCATCAGGGTCAAACCTGTCGTAAAATGCCCAGGGCACCTTATAGCCATTCCATCCCTCAGCCGGATACCCATTTGGAGACTGCCAGTCCGAAGGAAGCACATGCGCACGGAAATTATTGGCGACTCCTTCAGGCGACGGGGCACAGGCAAGAGCCCATATTATTTCCGGATTACGCTCATTGTCTATAGACCATATATCGGCATAATTATCCTCCAGGTCATATACATTGAGCGCCATTATTTTTCTCGCCTGTTCCTCAACCTTTGGAAAATTCTTCTCATGCAGATAAAGTTTCAGCAGACACATTCTGGCCGCCCCCTGTGTCAGCCTTCCATAGTCACTGTCCGGATATGTGACCTCAAGTCTGTCAATGATTTCATCCGTAAGGTCAGCCTCAATCTGCCGGACCATCTCCTCTCTTGTGGGACGCGGACGATAGACAGGATTGTCTATATCAATCGTTTCATTCTCATCATTGATCACAGCCACAGGGCCATAAAGATTGTAAAGATCGTACATGAAATAAGCCCTGGCGACTCTGATTTCCGATATATAGCGGTTCAGAAGATCAGCATCAACGACATCATCCATTTTTCTGAGCTGGGCAATGGCTGATGTTGCAATCGTCACAGCCGGCATCATGTCATAATACATCTTTGAAAACGGGAATTCATCAGGACGCCATGTAAAATTGAACGGACTCCCCCAATAACCGTCCCAATGACAGGTAAATTCATCTGTGCCAAGAAGTCCTACCACAAGACGAGAGTCATTTGCGGAATTATAACGATCCCATTCTCCTGCCCGGAACTGATAATATACAGAATTGACAAGACTTTCAGCATCCCTCCCGGTTGCAGGAAAATTGTCTCCGGTCAGTTTGTCATATATATCCGGCTGAAGATTTCCTTCACAGCCGGAAAAAATGCCAAGCACGGCTGCAGCAATTATGAAACTACTGTATTTCATCTTTTTTCAGGTTTTAAAAAGTGAGGTTAAGGCCAAACGAGAATGTCTTGGCATTGGGATATGTCCCAAGACTGTCAAATTCAGGATCCACGCCGGTGTATCCGGTCAGAAGCCACAGATTCTGGGCATCAAAGAACACCCTGATGCCAGCTTTGTATTTCAACAGTTTTGGAGGGATTGTGTATCCTATGGTCACATTCTTAAGCCTTAAAAATGACGCATTTTCAATAAGATAATCGCTATAGCCCTGATACGGGTTAGTGGCTATGCCGGGGGTGGTAGTGCTCGGCTTTGTAGACAGGAACAGTTTGTCAACATCCTTCATCATATTGTTTTCATTGGTCGGAAGCCTTGATGCCCCAAGAAGATATTTATCCTTATTGACATTCATCATATATTTGCCTGCCATACCATAGAAAAATATGTTCAGGTCAAAACCTTTGAATTCAAATGTGTTTCCGAATCCGAAAGAAAATGCCGGATCACTGCTGCCGAGATATGTCTTGTCGGCATCATCAATCTTTCCGTCAGGATGTCCTGTCAGCTGATGGTTTTCGTCAAACCCGTCAATGTCCTGAAATATCAGATTCCCCGGCAGTTCACCTTCCATCCAAGGAATATCCTGTCCGATTTGGACAATACCTGCAGTCTTGAATCCGTACATTGACCGGATCCTGTCGTGCTCACCTTCCCACGGCTGCAGGACAATATCCGGATTACGTTCCTTCCATTTGTCATAATATGAAGATATATTCAGGTCTGTCGTCCATCTGAACTCCTTGTCAATATTGACAGTATGCAATTCAAATTCCACCCCGCTCAATTGTGTGGCGCCAATATTGTCTGCGACAGATCTTATCTCGCTGAAGGCCGGAAGTGTCCGGGTGGAGAGAAGGTCACTGACAACTTTATTATAGTATTCCAATGTACCGGTGATTCTGTTGCTGAAAAAGCCAAAATCCAATCCGACATTATATTCTGTGGTTGTCTCCCATTTCAAATCAGGATTTGCAAGCTGTGTCTTATTGGCGGGTATCACTATATTGCCTCCGAACATGAATGGAAAATCCGTAATTCCATAATATGCAAAAGCCTTGTCTCCTATGCCGCTGTTCCCGGTCTGCCCGAATGAAGCCCTGAGTTTAAGCATGCTTATGAATTTCACATTGTCCATAAAAGGTTCTTGGGTCATCCGCCAAGCCAGGGCAACAGACGGGAACCATCCCCATTTATGCCCGGACCCGAAATTTGACGACCCGTCACGGCGTAATGTAAAACTCAACAGATATTTCTCCTTATAATCATAAGTAAGTCTGGCAAAATATGATGCAAGTTCAGTAGCATTCTTATAGGAACTGACGGTAGGAGTCCCTTCCGCCGCCCCGAGATTGTTACTGCCGAACATATCCGTAAAGAAATCACTCGCCTGGGCAGAAAAACCATCATAGAAAAACTTCTGATATTCATAACCGAGCATAGCCCCGAAATTATGCACCGAAGCAAATGTGGCATTGTAGCTGGCAGTAGCATTAAACAGGACATCATTGCTGTTGTTCAAAGCCTTCAGTGCCTTTCCGGAGTATGAGGCTCCATAAAGGAATGTTGTAGGGGTATAACTGCTCCGTTCTCCAGACTTGCTGTCTATTCCGCCGTTGACACGCAATGTCAAACCTTTTACAGGCACATATTCAACATAAGCATTCGCAAGAAGCCTCTTTTGAACTGTATGATCATCTATTTCCCTGAATGACACAGGATTCGGCAGAACGGCATCCATGGGATTTATATAATAGTCACCTGTCTCATCATATACAGGACATACCGGGCTCATCTGCAAGGCGGCAACAAGCACTCCGGATGTTTCCCACTGTCCGTCCCCGAGCTGCACATTGCCGTTGTCCACATATGATCCGGTAGCAGAAACGCCTATCTTCAGATTGTCAAATATCTTATGGTCCAGATTGACTCTCCCGGAAACCCTTTTGAAGGTAGAATTGACAACCAGCCCTTTCTGGTCAAAATAATTGCCGGAAACGAGGAATGTAGTCTTGCTGTTGCCTCCAGACACCGAAACATTGGCATCATGGACAACTCCCAGCCTCGTGACTTCTTCCCACCAGTCCGTACCTTCACCTGCAGCCGCTATCTCCCTTGCCGTATATTTTGGAGTATAATAGCTGAAGTCCTGCGTCTTTGGACCGTACGGATACTGATTATTGGATATGAGATACTGCTCGCGTCCGAGAATGTTTGAATATTCCATGAACTCACGGGCATTCAGCATATCGAAATACCTGTCCATTTTCTGAATGGAATTGGTATACGACAAGTCTACTTTTGTCTTGCCTTCAGATCCGCGTCTGGTGGTTATAAGGATCACTCCATTGGCGGCACGTGCGCCATATATTGCCGTTGAAGCCGCATCCTTAAGAATCTCAATTGACTCTATATCATTAGGATTTATTGAATTCAGAGGATCACGCGACCCTACGCTATAATCTCCGTCTCCGGGATCCACACTGCTGTTGTTGATCGGGAAGCCGTCTATCACATAAAGCGGCTGATTTCCGGCCTGGTCAGAACCGGCTCCTCTGATAATTACACTGACACCGCCTCCCGGCTGGGCACTTGTCTGAGACACTTGCACTCCTGAAGCTTTGCCTGAAAGCATATTGTTCACAGATGCATTTGCAGACTTTGGCAGTTCTTCCGCTTTTACACTTGATATGGAACCGGTTACCGTACTGCGTTTCTGTACTCCATAGCCAATGGCCACCACCTCATCAAGCATAATTGAGCTTTCGCTGAGCATTACATTGATTACAGTCCTTTTGCCAGGCTTTATTTCCTGCTGTTCAAAACCTATGTATGAAAAACACAGTGTTTCCGACGGATCCGTGATTGTTATTTCATAATTTCCGTCCACATCAGTTATAACCCCCCCCTGAATATTATGCTTGGGATATACACTGACTCCAATCAGAGGTTCTGAAGCAGTATCCGTCACCCTCCCCCTTATCGTGATCTTTTTCTGTATCTTGCCGGCAAGGACTATCTCCCGGCCCTCGATACGCCATGTAATGTCTGTGCCCGCAAACAATTTCTGAAGGACAGACTCTACTGCGGCATCCGATATTGTCAGAGAAACAGCAAAATCCATATCCGTAACTCCAGAATTGTAGAAAAAACGATAACCGCTTTGTCTTTCAATCTCCTGCAAGACTGTCTTGGCCGGGACATCCGCCACATCAATGGAAACCGGACGCTCCTGAGCAAATGCCAAAGTGCAGAAAAGCAATGCGACAATTACACCTGCCAATCTGCAGGCTGGAAATGACCCCATTCTCATCTTATGTTCCTATTTCAGTTGTTATTAATTATGTAAATTATGTATTGTAGTGCTATATCTTGCCTGTCACTCCCTTCCGTGAACTTCAATTACCATGTCCGTTCCGGAAGTCACACGTACAAATGTCACCGGTGTAGTCATTTCTATATATCTCAATATCCTGTCCAAGGACGGACTCTCAAAAGTTCCTGTATACAAATAGCTGTCGTCAATATCCGCATCAAGGTCAAAATGGACATCATAAGTCCTTGCCAAGCGTCCGAGCACATCGCCAAGCGAATCTTCTGCAAAAACAATCATTCCGTCTTTCCATCCTGTATACTTTTCTATGTTCTGATCCGACAGGGAAATCTTATTTCCTGCCTTGTCATAAAAAGCAGTCTGGCCAGGAGACAGGACGCCGATGACACTCCTGTCCTCATCTATTATTCTCATCAATTCCACATGGCCGTCACACAATGACACTGCAACATCACCATTTTCATGTTCAAAAACATTGAATTCCGTACCGGTAGCCCGCACCGCCACTGATGAACACGCCACGATAAAAGGATATTCTCTACTGGCCGCCACATCAAAATATGCCTCGCCTTCAAGTTCCACAAGGCGTTCTTTTCCATTGAATTCAGAAGGATATCTGAGTCTGCTCTTGCTGTTCAAATGTACCACAGTACTGTCCGGAAGGACCACAGTCGAAACAAGCCCATAAGGAGAAATAACCTCGTTCCACCCTCCGGCAGGCACAGATTCCGAATTTTTCATAAAAGCATACAAAGAAACTGCAAGCAGCGGCAACACAATGACGGCGGCAACATTTTTCCACAATGACAATAGATTCCGGAATGACGATTTGTTCCAACTCTTTTCGCTAACCTTTTTCCATGCCATTCTGCTGTCTATTCGACTCATGGCTGACAACATATCAATATCGCGCCTTATATCCGACACATCTTCCAGAAATTTTCTGTTTGCATCAGATTCTGAAGCCCATTCTTCGATCTCAATCCTCTCATCGTCAGTCATGGATCCGGATACATATTTCGCTATCAGTATGTCTTCAATTCCTGATTTCATAATTTTTTTCTTATATGACAACTGTTCGTAAAAAAATACTTACTCAAAAAATATTTATTTTTGCAAATTGCATGAGCAATGGTCCGAACATGATGGGAAATAACAGAAATATAGAAGATACAATATTATCCAAAGGAATCCTGGAAGGCAACAGACGTATCTTCGACTACATATTCCTTTCACACTATTCCGGCCTGGTCATTTATGCCACCAGATTGGGATTGGACATGACTGCGGCCGAAGATGCTGTCCAGGATGTCTTCCTGAACTTGTGGAATCAGAGAGCCAAGATTTATTTTACAACTTCTGTCAAAGCCTATCTTTTCACATGTGTAAGAAACAAATGTTATAACATACTGAAACACAGAAAAACCTCTCTCAACATCCAGAATCTTGCATCTGCCGCAGTGAATGATGTCGATTCCAGAGATTATGTAATTGAATCTGAATTAAGGAAAAGAATTGACGAAGCCATTGCGCGTCTTCCGGAAAAATGCCGGAAAATATTCATTCTCAATCAGATTGAAGGCATAAGGCCGGCTAAGATAGCCATTATGGAAAACATATCCATAAGGACTGTTGAGAATCATATAGGGAAAGCCTATAGGCTTCTGAGACAAGATTTGGGAGACATGCTGTTTGTTATATTCCTTCTCTCCATAATCAGATAATTCTGCAATTTTTATTTGAATTCCTGGAAAAACGGCAAAACCGCCCTGATTTTCCTTGGAAAAGTGGCAAAAATGACATATTTTCGCATTGGAAAAACGGCAGGATTATGCTTAAACGCAAGATTGACAACTATATCCGCAATTATTACAAAACGACACGGAATGCTCTGCTTGTCACAGGCGCACGACAGACAGGCAAGACCTTTTCCATACGTGAATTCGGGAAAACATTCAAGAGCTTCATTGAAATCAATTTTGTGGATAATCCGGAGGCGGCTGAAGCCTTCAGGGACGCCAAGGGAAGTGCAGACATTCTTTTGCGCCTGTCTGCCATTACGTCTGTCCCGCTCATCAAAGGAGAAACGCTGATATTCTTTGACGAAGTGCAGAAATGCCCGGAAATTGTGACTGCAGTCAAGTTTCTTGTTGACGAAGGCTCCTACCGTTATATCCTCAGCGGCTCCCTATTGGGAGTAAGCCTGAAAGACCTGCGTTCGGAACCTGTCGGATATATGGGAGTTGTGGACATGTACCCGCTTGATTTCGAGGAGTTCATTTCAGCTGTCGGCATCAGCGGGAATGTCATCGGGGCATTGCGTAATTCGTGGGAAAACAGGATTCCGATTGACGGATTTCTGCACTCCAAAATGATGGAGCTCTTCCGGCTATACCTTGTAACCGGAGGTATGCCTGCCGCCGTCAGCAAATATTTGGAAAACAATAACCTGCAGGAGGTAATGGCCATCCAGCAGGATATCATACGGCTCTATAAACGTGACATCGCGCAGTATGATCCGGACAACAAACTGTACATAGAAGACATATTCGACCTCATTCCGCCGGAACTCAATGCAAAAAACAAAAGGTTCATCCTGAAGCGGCTGAATGAAAATGCAAAATTCGAAAGGTTCCGGAACAGTTTCCTCTGGCTTAAAAACGCCGGAGTCGCAATACCGGTCTACAATGTGGAAGAGCCCAAAATGCCATTGCTGCTCGCCCGTTCAAGGAATCTGTTCAAACTTTTTCAGAGCGACATCGGCCTGCTTGCCGCCCAATATGCCGAAGGAATCCAGCTGCGCATCATCAAAGGTGACAAGGACATAAACTTCGGCTCCATCTATGAAAACGCCGTTGCCCAGGAACTGACAGCCCACAGCCTGACACCTTACTATTACAACAACAAGAAACGCGGAGAAATAGATTTCGTCATAGAAACAGGCGGCAAAATCCTCCCTATTGAAGTCAAATCCGGAAAAGACTATGAAACGCACCACGCCCTTTCAAACATAATGGATTGCGGGGAATACGAGCTGGACGAGGCAATAGTATTGAACAATGAAAATCTTTATGTGAAAGGGAAGGTAACCTACGCCCCGATATACATGATAATGTTTCTCCAAAAGAAAAATGACGCCCCAGCCTTCTACAAAATAGACTTGAGCGGCATAAAATAAGTGTGATAAATGATACAGGTCCTGCCACTCCGGGCTTCGCCCTATGGCCGGAACGACAGCAGGGGGGGCTTTTACGGACATGTATAATAAGAAAAGAACCTTGCTATACTCCGGAAATGGAGATTGCAAGGTTCTTTGCTAAAACACCGCGACGGAAGAATGACTCCTTGATGGAAGGTCACTCGGAGAGGACAGGGTCAGCTGTCCACGCAGTGACAGCGGAGCCGGCTTCCGCCTCAAAGCTGTTGCCTGTGATGGAGGCAAAGGATGATGCGGAGTCGTTGACATTGGTGAATATCCAGTTGGCGGCGAGGCCGTCCATGTCTGAAGTCAGGATCTTGCCGCTGTTGTCAGCTATCTCCTGATCCGTCAAGGCTCTGGTCCAGATACGGGCGTATGTCACTGAACCGTTCAGATGCCGCCGGCCGTCAGAGCGTCCGATATAGAAATTTGAAGTCAGGTCCACATTGTTCAGGTCATCAGGGGTACCGTCCTGAAGCTGAAGAGTCTCTTTCACGCCGTTCACATAGAGGGATATCCTTTCAGATCCGCTCTTGCTGCCGTCCAGAACCACCGCGACATTGTACCACTGCCCTGTCTGAATCTCTGTGGAGCCCTCATAACGGATACCGCCCTTGTCATCGGCAGAAAGCTGGAGATAACGCTTTCCCGTGTCGGAAGCATTCCTATGCACATCCACGCGAAGAAGGAAGATCTTTTCAACTCCCATAACGGTATTGATCCTTGCATTACCGTTGTCATCTCCATTCAGGGAGGCAATATTGACACGGGCTTCAAATGTAATGGAATTCAGGCCGTTCATGGTTTCATCAACGGTACCGTCATGCATTTCAAAAGGCACGGAAAAATAATTGCCGCTGCCGAGGTCGGCGGACTTGTCCGCAAGCACTACGGTAACAGGGAATTCTATCTTCTGCCCTGCATCATCGGCAACAGTCACCGTAGCGGTTCCCTCGCTCAACCCGACAAGACGGAATGCAGTTTCATTACCGGAGACGGGCTCTACGGCAAGAATGCTCCCGTCGCCGCTGACCATTTCATAGCCTCCGTTGCCGGACACGACATAGACTGTCAGCTTGTTGTCCACACCCACCTTCGGATTGACGGCAGAGACTTCAAGGGTGTACGGGTTGACAGTGATATCCACCACGGCGGACTTGCCTTTCCTGTCCATGAATGTGATGGAAGTGTGGCCGCGTCTCAATGCCGTGACGGTATAATAAGGCCTGAGAGGGTCTGTATTCTCAATGCTCACCACTGTCCCGTCAGCCACTTCAATGGAAAGTTCGTCATTGCTGGAAAAATTGCCCATGCTGACTTCAAGCTGCCTGCTGTCTCCCGGCTCCATGGAAAGTTCCGTCTGGCTCAATTTCAGGTCAAAGAGACCGACATTCACTGAAATGTCAGCACAAACGCCTTCCCCGTCAGTGACTTCGACAGTAGTGGCACCATTTGAGGAACCGCTTTTAATGGTTATCTGCTCCCCGGACACTACGGCTTCCGCTATGTCCGTATCGTAGCTCTTCACCGAATAATTGCCGTTGCCGAGAATTATGTCCACTGTCACTTCCTCATTCTGACCGATACGGACAACAGGCTTGTTGACTATCAACTCATAGAGATCCCCGGCGGACTCTGGCTCCGTTTTCTCCTCACATCCCGAAAGGACGGCAAGCGAAGAAGAAGCCATCAGAAAGGCGGTGAAAAGTGAAAGATTTCTTGATATGTATTTTTTCATATAGCTGACGCAATTTGATTAAAATTGAAACTCACGGCCTACCACCCCGGATTCTGCACAAGCGACGGTGTCTTCTGAAGCTCGCTCTGCCTGATCGGGAAAAGGTAATGCTGTATGCCAAAGGTACGGGTCTCCACACAGAACCGTTCCATCCTGTACCGTACGCCGTCCACTTCAATCGGACCGTTGGCATCCTGCACAGGCCTCATGCCGTTGATCATCCTCTGACAGCGCGGAAGAGCCCCGTTGTTTGCGGCCCAATATGCCTGCGTGCGGCTTGAATTGTCACTGCCACTGGCCTGCCAGATGCTTTCCTTGGCAAGTTCAGCCGAGCTTGTAGGCTCCAGATACAGACGGCATGTCCACATCCGCTTGCCTTCGTAGAAGAGTTCCACCCGGCGCTCACGCTGGATATACTCGCGCATCAGATCCTTGTCTGTCATCACCTCAGGAGGCATAGGCTTCATGAACGAACGGGCACGCACCTCATTGACAAGGTCATAGGCTTCCTGAAGATTCTCTCCCAGTTCATTGCATGCCTCGGCATAGATGTAGATGAATTCCGGAAGCCTCCAGATGGCAGGGGCATTGATGCTGAAGTTGCCGGACTTGTTCCATGACTCCTGCTGGAATTTGCGGAGATAATATCCGGTGGTGGTGGCATTGGTTGCCCCTATCATGTCAGAGCCGCTTGCCGTATTGAGAGTCTTCTGCTCATTGTTGTTGTTACGGTACGGGCAACCATGATATATGATGTCCCTGTAGAAGCGCGGGTCCCTGGTCCCTTTCGCATACGGATTGGAATCATCATATCCGCCTTTACGCGCTTCGGCCGAATATACAGGATACCCATAATCCCCTACTATGAACTCATATTCATCCACCTGTTCCTGTACTGGCTGCTGACGGGAACTGCCTTCCCGGCTCGGCGGATATATGTCCCCCTGCCATGCCTGGTCCTTGCTTTTCGTCATGAAGAAGACATATTCATTGGCAAAGGCATCCATATCGTAGAACATGTCCCAAAGCCTGGCATACACACGGCTGTCATTCAGATTGCCGCCTGCCGGGTCAAGGAAATCATCTGCGCCGTGCTCCATGTACAGAGAATAGCGTTTCGTACCTCCGACCTCAAAGTCAAGGACGGCCTTGGCAGCATCCTTGGCCCGTCTCCAGCGCTCCTGGTCGTATGAGTATTCGCTTTCATACACCCGCTGCTGTGTATAGCCATACTGTGCAGCCCCGTTCCAGAGCGGAGTTGCCGCAATCCACCTTGTGACGGCGACAAGACCGAGACAGGCGCCTTTGTCCACACGGCCGAAATTCTCGGAAGTCTTGACATATTTGCCCGGCACCATTCCGTATGCAGTCTCGGCATCCGCAACTATCTTCTCCGCCATGGAGTGCACGGACTCTTTCTTGAAGTTCATGTCGTCTCCGGCCTTAATGACCCTGTCGATATACGGGGCCTCGCCATACATGCGCATCAGAAGATAATGGAAATATCCGCGCATGAAATACATTTCCCCTATACGGTTGCGGAGGTCTCCGTCCTGCTGCGGATTGTCCGGAGTATTGTATTTCTCCACATTCTCTATGATGAGATTGGCCTTCCGTATCCCTTCATACAGGTTTTCCCAATACTGTCCGCAGCTGCCCGGAAGAGAATTGGAATTCCACGCACCGTTGTTGAAATTATTGGTAATGTTGCCCTCCACATTTGTGCCTTCGCATTCATCCGTAATCGCACTGTTGCTGAAATGTTCGAAAAACACCAGCGGACGGTCAGCCCTTTTGGCAGCGGCATATACGTCCGAGACCATCTCGTTTACCTTTTCATAACGGGAAAAGGCCTCAGCCTCGGTGATGTTGTCGTCATCTTCCCTGTCCAGAAAGTCATTGCAGGAGACAAGAGACAATGCCGGCAGCAGAAAGATGATTGTCATTATATGTCTGAAATTCATTTTCATTGGTATTTAGAATGTGATGTCAATGCCGAAATTGAAAACTTTCTGGATAGGATACCACGACGCGCCGTCCCCAGACTTGGTCTCCGGGTCTATGTCCACATCTTCAAGCTTGTCAAAGGTAAGGAGATTCAAGGCCTGGAAATATATCCTCGCCTGCTGCATCTTCATCTTCTGCATCCATTTCTGCGGCAGGCTGTAGCCTATCTCCACATTCTTCAGACGAAGGTATGATGCGTCATAGAGGAACAGGCTGCTGTTGGAATTCTTGTTGTTGTCATGAGTTCCGTAATGCAGGGCCGGATATTTTGCCGTAGAGGCTGTTTCAGGTGTCCAGCGCTGAAGATGCATCACCTTCACCTTGCCTATCTTGTCCTGGTCAAACTGGGGGAAGTCATACACCGCAGCCCCGTTCAGCAGGATTGAAGTGCTGGTGGCTCCTTGAAGAAGAAGACTGAAATCCAGGTTCTTCCACTGGAAGCCGACAGGGATGCCGAACATTATTTCCGGGCTGCGCGGATTTCCCATGGCAGCACGGTCATCATCATTGATTACGCCATTGCGGTCAAGATCCTTATAGACCACATCTCCCGGAATGAGCGTTCCCCACGGCTGGTAGCCGATTTCGTTCAGGCGGTCAGCCTCGGCCTGGTCAGCAACGAAATGGTCGAACACATAGACGAAGTTTTCATAGAGACGCTTTCCCGTCTCCTGTCTCCAAGGATTGTTCCTGGCGACTTCAGCCTTGTATTCCAACCTGTTGCGGGCAAATGTCAGGTTCGGCCGGATATAATAGCGGAAATTCTTTCCTATCCTGTCGCTCCAGCTCAGCTCCACATCCACACCGCGGTTGGTGACAATGCCGAGATTCTGCAGGGCGGCATCCTTGCCGACGACATCAGGATAGCCCATTATCCCTTCAGAGGTCATGTCCGTGATGATGTCATAGCGGTATTCATGGAAAAAGTCGACATTCAGGGCCAGCCGTTCTCCCAAGGTCGTGAAGTCGAGTCCGACATTGAGCTTCCTTGCCTTTTCCCATGTGAGGTTCTCATTGGCCAGATTGCCTTCGGAAGTGCCGCCTATATTGGTACCGAAATTATTGCCGAAATCATAGCCGTCCCCGCTTCCATAGAATGCAAGATATGGGAAACGGGAGCTGACTGCATCGCTTCCGACAAGTCCGTACGAAAGCCTTACCTTCAGGAAGTTGATCCAGGACGCATTGTATCTGACAAAATCTTCGTCCGATATGACCCAGCCTATTGAACCGGCAGGGAAGAAGCCGTATCTTTTTCCCGGAGCAAAGTTTTCGGAGCCGTTATAGCCGAAATTGAACTCCAGAAGATATTTGCCACCGTAATAATACGCCAGACGGCCGGTGAGTCCCTGACTGTGGTATGCGATTTCATTGTTGACCGTGCGGTTGCTGCGGTTGGCGAGCAGCATGGCAGTCACCTCATGGCGGTCATTGAACACCCTGTGATAGTCAAGACGCACCTGGAAATATGTACGCCCGTCGGAAGCATTATGGGTGAATCCGTTGCCCAATGTCTGGTCTATCTCATATTTGTTGCCTGTCTTGTATGCCCCGGTGTAATGGCCTCCGTTCATATAGACATCAGAGCCGTTCACAGGCATGAACGTGGCATACATAGGATATTCCCGGTAACCGTCCTTATAGGTGTCCAGCTTGCGGTTGATCCACCGCCCCTCGGAGGCGTCATACGAGAACATCACATCCGCACTCAAGCCTTCTGTCAGGAACCCCATGTCAAGGTTCATCGAAAAACTGCCGTTCAGATATGTGTTCTTCTCGTTCAGGTAGCCTGTGCGGCTGAGTTCACCGAGAATGTTGAACCTGTACACATTGTCCCCGTAGAGCATGCCGAGTGGATTCTGGCGGATATATTCCTCATTCTGCGGATGTGAATTCTCTTCCACGAGAATAGGCAGATACGGCGGCTGTGTGGCGCATATCGTCATAAGACGGCCGGCTGTGGTGCCGGGTGCATTACGGTTTGTGATGCGGGCACCGATGTCAAGCCTCGCGGTGAGCCATTTGCTTATGTCAATGTCGACATTTGAACGGAAGTTATAACGGGTAAAGCGCGACTGGGAATTATAAGGGCCGGCATCGGAATATTTATAGTTTCCTCCCTGGGAGAAAAAATTCGCCAGCACATAATAGCGCACCTTGTCCGTACCTCCGCGCACGGACAGGCTCACATCTTCCTGCAGACCCGGCTTGAATGCGAAGTCATAATAATCCCAGTTGTAGCCAAGGCCGTCGGAATTGTCCCCCTTGGCAATGCGGAAATTGTCTATCGCCTGCTGAGAGAACAGGTTCAGCGTGCTCACATCGGCCCCGGTCATCAGGGCATCGTTCATTCTTGCCTCATTATAGAGTGTGGCATAGTCCGCAGAACCCAGATATTCCGGGAAGCCTATAGGCTGGTTGATTCCGACCGAAGCCTTCAGATTGACGGTGGCCTTCTCCGCAGCCTTTCCTCGCTTGGTGGTGATGACTATGACGCCGTTGGCTCCCCTGATGCCGTACGCAGCCGTGGCTGAAGCATCTTTCAGGATGGTAAAGGTCTCTATTTCATCCGGAGCCAGATATGACATGTCCCTTTCTATGCCGTCCACTATGACTATTGCACTCTGATCACCGTATGTGGCCTTTCCCCTGATGAAGATTTCACTCTGGTCCACTCCCGGTTCACCTCCTGCGTACTGGTTGACGATGAGTCCCGGAAGCCGGCCGGCAAGGGCATTGTTGATGTTGGCAGCCGGACTTTGAGTAAGCTCCTTTGTGGTGATGGTGGCGACCGAACCGATCATCGTCTCTTTCCGCTGGGTGGTATAGCCCACAACGACGACTTCCTGCAGGGCCTGAGTATCCTCGACAAGCAGCACGGTGAGATTGCTCCTGTCGCCAGGGATTATTTCCTGCGGCTGATAGCCGAGATATGAAAAAATGAGCGGAGCTTCCGCATAAGGCAGCCCGATGGAAAATTTTCCGTCCAGGTCAGTAATCGCCGCGGTATTCTTAACTCCTTTCACAATGACTGCGACGCCGATGAGCGGCTCCTTCGTCTTCTCGTCAAGCACGGTTCCCGTCACTGTCACCTTGCTGCTCTGCACGACGGCGGACCGGACTTCGGCTGCCTCTGCCGCACCCTGAACCTGAAAGCCGGGGAGGAATGCAGCCGAAACGGCCAGAAGGCATATGTTTCTTTTCAGATTTATCATCATTCTTGTCTTTTCATGGTGAAACTATTTTCCGGCATTGAAGTCCGGGCCTGTCCAGTTGGGCTTTTCACTGTCCTTGCCGGCAACCCAGTCCTCATAGCGGGCACGGATTTCAATCAGAGTGGCCCCGGGAACCTCCGCATTGAGCTCTATGGTAAGACGGTCAGGATTGTCGTTCCTGTTGCCGAACTCAGGGGCTGCCGCCCAGTCGTATTCCCAGACATACCAGCCTTCAGGATGAGCCAGTTCCCATACTACATCCGAGCAGCTTCTCAAAGCCGTAATGAATTTATTCTTTGTACTTTCCGTATATATGTCATTGACCGGCTGCTTCAGCATGTCGAGAAAATAACGGACAAAAATTCCACGGAACAGCAGGTTGTCGCCGGAATTGCCCTCACCGCTGAACACCGGATAATTGGAGTCCATCTTGCGGTTCACCTGATATGAAGCGAATGATATTGCATTGCGCAGATATTCATCTTCCCCGGTGGCATTGTACAGGGCAAGGGCGGAAGCCATGAATGTGCCCTGGTTATAAGAAAGCGCCACCTGATCCGGAGTTCCTATCGTACCGTCGTCATTGATGCCGAGGTTGTCATACACCTGTCCTGTGGATGTGTCGCAGAGATAAGCGGTCATCCAGCTGTACACCTCCTTGGCAAAATTCAGATAATATGCCGCCTGCTCTTCCCAGCCTTCCTTGGCTTCAGTGACGGTCAGCTGATAAAGCTTCATTGCAAGCAGGCATCCGGGACCGTTGGAACATGACATCCGGGAAGCCGGAAGGTCAGTTTTCCATGCCATACCTCCTGCACCCTTATAATCATTCTTCGCTCCCTTTATATGGTTCCACATCTTCATCAGGGCATCATAATAGTCCTGGTCTCCGGTAAGTTCATAGACTCTGAGGCTGGCAAGGGCCATCCATTCCATGTCATCATAGAAATTGTTCCAGAAATCATCCCCGCCATAACCGCAGGTCCGGTTCCACTCGTCAAAGGCAGGAAGGAACGGCTTCATTATATTTTCATACAGATAAGTCTGATACTCCGGATCATCTGAATGGCGTATATAACAGTCCGTCACTATGTCCAAAGCATGGCCCTGCGACCATCCTCCGACCCCGTCGGCACTTGACGGCTCACCTGTCTGCGGGGTATTCGGCTTCTCCCACCAGATGCTGCCTCCGAAAGTGTCACGGCCGCCGGCATTTTCATAGAAATATTTTATATAGGTTTCCGTACTCAGGTCTGCAGCTTCTGTCCAGTTGATGTCAGACACATATTCCCCGGAGGCGCTGCCCTTATATATGTCCTCCAGATTCCCGTTGTCACAGGAAGTAGGCACGGTTCCTGCCATGGCCCATCCGATGGTCATGGCCAAAGTCTGCAATATCGGCATATTCTTTTTCATTTTTGTCCATCTGTTTGATTATTCCTGACTTTCCGCTCCGGAAACTGTCCAGCGGTGGGTATAGGCACCGTATTCGGCATTGAAATAAAGGGTTACATCTGTCTTTACGGTTGCATACCATACCCCGTTCTGTTCTTCTCCCCATTGGAGAAGCTCGTCATTGTAACGGAAACTGTAGTCCCATGAATCCGTACCCGGGGCGAGCTGATGAAGATTGTAATAGCTGCCGTCAGTACCGAGATTCGGAGAGCCTTCGTCCCTGCCGCTGTTGCCCCAGCGGCATTCGGTCCCGTCAATGATCATCTTGAAGCTGTGGCGGGTCTCACCCGTGCCTGCCCAGCTCTCACGCTGCTTGCGGGCCGTATAGTCCTTCACTCCCCACCTGCCGTATCCGAGATAACTGAAATCCTGACGGTAATTTCCCGACACATTGTACAGGAACACATCTCCTATGGTTTCATATGTGACAGTCTGGTCTCCCATGTTCATGGTGATGCGGTATATTCCGGACTCGCCGACCGTCATCTCATGTTCCTCCCCGTCATTCATCTCCCGCAGCACCCCGTTTTCATTCACATAATACCGGCATTCCTTCCCGTCCACAGTTGAAACGAACATGAACGGCAGTCCGGCCTTCAGCTGAGTGAACGACTGGTATATGCCGTCACCCTGGCGGAGCATCTGCTGGGCGGCATTCCTGTCCCCTCCATCCTCGGTCCCGAGACCGGTGATATATACAGGCTCATCCTCTCCCGGAATGTCATCTATCCCGTCCATCATGAATATGATGAAATACCCTTCCACACTGCTCATGGCCTCGTCAAGCCCGCAATAAGCCCTCACCTTCCAACGCAGGGTCCCGTCCGAATTGCTGCGGTAGCCTGCCAGCTTCCCTATCGTATTGAGCTGGTAGTGAGTAAGGGTGAGTTTAGTGTCAAGGCCGCTGTTGTCCGAGAACAATGTTTCGACCGGGGAAGAGAAGTCGCCTTCCGGGGTGTCAATAAGCACCTGGTAGCGGTAAACAGTGTTGCCGTGCCGTTCCGTCGGTGTCCATGAAAGCACGACATCCGTCAATGAGCCTTCGGAGAGCACCACACGCTCCCCGCTTGCCATGGAGTCGAGCGTACGCACAGGGTCAGGTGCGACTATCGGCTCATAGTCATCCGGATCAAAGCCCGGATTCACAACATTTTCGCAGGCCGCAAATCCCCAGATGAGGAAGAGCGGCAGGGCGAATCTGGTCAGTCTGCTGATTGTCATATTACTTCTTGGTTGAACATTCATTTCATCGGACCAAATACGGGCAGTCCACAAGTCTGTATTTTCCTGTGAACGGAGTCTCTGTTATCGTCTTCACGGCGTTGTTGTAGACAATTCCGTCAAGTCCTTCGCCGACGTAGCCGTAGTTAGGGAAGGCATCTATACCCGAAGTGCCTTCAGAAGGGACCCAGTAGCCGGCAAGGCCTTCCTTTTCGGCAGCTTCCTCCGGAGAGAAATATGTGCACATATCGGCCTTGATCTCTGCCTCTGTCCTTGCGACGGTCCACATACGGGCCTGAGCGACTGCACAATAGCCAAGACGGTATTCGCTGTTTCCTGAGCGGCCTATCATCAAGGCTTCATCTCCCTTTACGGCAGACAGCACGAGATACTGGTCAGGAGCAACATCCGCATACTCATCCGAAGCCGGGGTTAGTTCCTCGCGGACTCCGTTTATGTACATCTTATAGGCCTCTTTGGTGCTGGACTGGGTTCCGTCGAAGACTATGGCTATATGATACCATTGGGCATTGCCCTGACGGTCATTTCCCATCCTCTGCTGGCTCCTGAAACGGGGATCATTATAAGTATCTCCGGAAAGATTGTAGCGATCCTTATGGATATTTGTGGCGATTTCAAAGCGCAGATCCGTATCCCCGTTGCTCTCACATCTCAAAAGGAACACACCTTCAAGCCCGATGAAAGACTGGAGTGACCTTGAATAGGTCGGCCAGAATACCATCTCGAAAGTAAGCTTCTCCTGATGGTCAAAATCAGGATGCGACTCGATATACTCCCTTATCCCCATCCTGAAGCAATAATCAGAACTGAGTTCCGCAGCCACAGGGGCAACCGTCACCGGCACCTCCAATGTCTTCCCGGCGTCATCGCTCAAAGTCAGAGTGGTGGTGCCGAGCCATTTTGCCTCAACGACAATATTGTTGTTTTCGTCAATTTCTGCGGACTTGATGCATTTCAGATTCTCTTCCGTAAGGTCCGCAAGCTCATATCCGCCGTTGCCCCTGGCAATGGCCACGGAAGCCGCATTGGCAAAGCCCTCTACGGTAATGGACGAGGCATTGTCCGCCAGCTTCAGTTCATAAGGATTCACGGTTACCGCAATCTCTTCCGAAGAGCCTTTCTGGTCGGTCACTATCACTGTCACTTCTCCAGCCGACTTCGGCGTCAGGGTGATGAGATTGCCGCTTTCAACGGCTTCAACTACCGCAGATGCGGTCGCCGGTTCACCGTCACCGGTTCGGTAGGCAAATGAATAGCCGCCGTTGCCCTGCTCAATCGTTATGTACTGTGCAGATGCATCCGGCTCGGCAAACACGGCCTCATTGGAATCAAGGGTAAGATCCACAATGCTAACCTTGACAGGGAATGTCACTGATTTTCCCTTCTTGTCCGTGAGGGTCAGCATAATGTCTTCAGCCGTTTCGAGCAGGCCCGTGACCGTGAATGTCTGTCCTGTGATTTCCGACACGCCTATATGATTCTCATAGCCTTCGGCAGCGGAGATCTTATAATCGCCGTTGCCCGTCAGTATCTTCACAGTGCGTGTCTCTCCAATGAACAGGTCCAGTCCGGACTCCGCGACATCCGTGGTCAGATCCCAGAGTCTAGCGACCTGCACATTGATTCTGACGACCTTCTTCCGGCCGTCAACCACGATGACAGTTGTCCCGAGCACATCGTCCTCTCCAAGAGAACTGTTTTCCACAGCCTTTATGGTGACCTCTGTCCCGCTTACGGATGCAGTCACCACGCTTTCATCAAAAGATCTTGTGAAGTAGTCACCGTTGCCTGATGTTATGTTGACGGTGATTTCATCCCCCTGGACCAGGGTTACGGCGTCATTGTCCACGACAAGATCCGCTGCCTCATCTGTCGCCTTATTCTCCAGTACATCCGTACATGAATAGAGAGACATGAAGGCAAGAACCATGACCGGGAGAAACAGAAAGATGGATTTTCTTTTCATCGGTTCGGATAATTTAGTGTTATCGGTTACAAGTTTCATTTGTTGGGGTTCAGATTTCTGACATGTCAAAGGTATACAGCCTGAAAATATGTTATGCATCACATCCGGCTGCCCGGAGGAGATTGGCACAGGACTTTACCATATTATCCCGGATGTTTACTTCCGGCTTCCTGTCGCGGATTCACAACTTCAAGATGTTTCGTGCGGAATTCCTTTGGCGTGCATCCGTACTTTTCCCGGAACAGCTTGAAGAATGTCACCTTGTTGGCAAACCCGGAAGCAAAGACAATCTCATCTATGGTCTTTTGGGTGCTCAGCAGCATGTCCTTGGCCACATGAAGCCTGCACTGTCTGATCAGGTCGGTCGGACTTTCACCGCCGGCTTCCTCCATTCTCCTGTAGAAACTCCTGGTGCTTATGGCAAGATGGGAAGCGATGAACCGCGGTGAAAGCTCCCTGCTGGTGATGTTGTCATTGATGACCTTCAGGACCTTCTGGAGGAATTTCCTTGATTCCTTGTGCGTAAGCTTTCCGTCGGATTTCTCGAACGAGCTTATCGGAGAGCTGAAATAATCCTTCAGGACTTTCTTACGCTCCATCATCTGGGCTACGGAAACCTTGAGGAACTCCGCGCTGAAAGGCTTGGTGACATACAGCTGTGCTCCGGCGGAAAGGGCTTCCATCTGGTTCTCCATCTCGTATTTTCCGGAAATGATGATAACCGGTATATGGGCCGTTTCCTTGGCAGACTTTATCTGCCGGGTAATTTCTATGCCGCTGACATGAGGCATCGTCATGTCACAGATTATAACATTCGGATAGACATCATTCATCACCTGCCCCAACTTTGAGGCATCCTGCAGCGTTATCACATTATAGTCGTCATGGAAAATGTCTCCGATGAACCACAGCATCTCCGCTTCATCGTCAATGACGAGAAGTGTCGGGCGCATCTTGTCGAATTCATATTCCGGCAGGGAAATCGGACCAGACTCCAGCATAGGGACATACCCCGTATCTGTCCATCCGGATCTGCCGGACTCTGCAGGAAGTTCAGCCGCCGGCAGGGACAGATCCAATATTGCCCCCCCCGCATCAGATTTCCGGGCATCCAGAGTACCTCCGAGAAGCCTTACCATATTATGTGCAATGGCAAGCCCGAGCCCGGAACGGGGAAAATCGGTGCCCTCCCCGTTCCCGATATTGTCAAGCGCCGCATACCTGTTGAACACATGGTGGAGATCCTCATCCTGTATGTCCGTCCCGGTACTGGTGATGCCTATGTACAGCATTGCCCCTGCATCCTGCCTGACATCCATGAATATGGATTCCCCTGAAGGCGTGTGCCGGAATGCATATGATATGAGATTGGTCACAGTGGTACAGATGAATCCCTTGTCGGTATTCCACTCCAGCCCGGACGGGACAGCACGTCCGAAGGATATGCCCCGGCTCTTGGCCATTTCTTCAAATGTCGAGGCTATGTCATTCAATGTGGATGACATGTCCACGGCCTCGATCCTTGCCTCTCTGTTGCCGGTTTCGATATGGCGGAATTCTATCAGTTCGTGGATAAGGCTGTCAAGCCTCCTGGCATTGGTCTGTATCATCCTGGCATAGCCTGAGACAGGGCGGCTGATCCCCTTTTCAGACAATATCTGGCCGCAAGGCCCGTATATGAGGGTAAGCGGAGTGCTGAATTCATTTGCCACATCAGTGAAGAAACGGAGCTTGGACTCGAATACGTTCTCCTTGTGCCGGGCTTCCAGTTCGGCAAGCATTTCGCGTCTTTTCCTGCGGTTCTTCTGGATGACGGAATGTACGGCGCCCGCTGCGGCAAGGAGGGCGAGGACGGAATAGATGACATAGGCCCACCAGGTGCCGTACCACGGGTCTGCCACATGTATCACAATGGAATATATGTCACTTTCCCTGTCAAAGGCGCTGTTATAATACTTTACCTGCAATGTATATTCTCCGGGCGACATGTTGGTGAATGACACGGCCCCATCATGCCCATTGTCTA
Organism: uncultured Bacteroidales bacterium; assembly: GCA_944323825.1. GTDB lineage: Bacteria > Bacteroidota > Bacteroidia > Bacteroidales > UBA932 > Cryptobacteroides. Next base: position 36,032 of record CALUTY010000006.1, on the reverse strand, counting down.
TCCACTGATCGCCGCGTCCCTTCAATTTATACCGGTATGTTATGTTGTTCCCGTTGACATGATCCACCGCAGCAAAGGAAACGGTGAAATAATTCTGCCCGTAGTCAAGATCAAGCACCTCATTCCCTCCCCTGCGGACAAGGTATTCGCCTATATTGTGCTGCCGGCCGAAGATTGTCAGCCTGTCGAAATGGACAGGAGGCATATATGGGGTTTCAGGACTCCCGTCAGCCATCACGGCGGTGAAACCGTTGATGCCCCCGAAATACAATGTCCCCGATGCCTCGTCATAGAACTCTGCCCCGTCACTGAATTCCACCACATCAAGCCCGTCATTGAACCCGTAGGTCCGGAACACGTCATGTGCCGAATTGAAATTCACAAGACCGAGATTGGTGCTGAGCCAGAAATCATCCGGGCCGCTTTTCAGGATGGCGTGGACAGTACCGTTGGGGAAACCGTTCCTCGTGTTGAAGAGGCTCCACGAAGTTTCCGAAGCATATTTTATCAGTCCATAGCTTGTGCCTATCAGCCAGTTTCCGCTGCTGTCCCGATCTATATCCATAATGTTGTTCAGGGTCATGTTGTCATATTTGGCTGATGTCAGAGGCTCTATCCCGTCCGTTGTGGGATTCCAGCGGAAAGCCCCGTATCCCTTGTTGGAAAACACTATCGTGCTGTCATTCTCAGCATAGATGCTGAAAAAATAATTGGAATTAAGGTCTCCGTCATTGATTGAATAAAGCTTCACATCCTCAAGGACAGGACGGGAGGCAGTGCCCCCGATTCTTGCCCGCACCACGCCCATTCCTACGCTGGCAAGCCATATCCCGGTACCGTCCCGTGTCTCATAAATGTCATGTATATACTTGAAGTCAAGCCCGTCAGCCTTTACCGGGACCTTATGCACCTTTCCGTCCGGATATGAGAAAAAGCTCAGCCCTTCCTCGTCGCCGATCCACAGCAGCGGACGCATGCTTCTTTCAAAGCAATAGACGGCATTGCTTCCAAGCCCGGAATTTGAGACATTCAGCGTCTCCTTGCGGCATTCCGCCGGACTTGCAGCTATGTCATAGTCATATATCTTCAGTATGCCGTTGCCCTTGGTACCCACCCACAGCGTCCTGTCTTCATCAATATGCAGAGCGCGGACCGGCCTCTGGATGTCATCCTCATATCTGTTCAGCACCACGGACCGGATAGAATACATGGGATCGGAATATATCACTACGCCCTGCCCGTCAGTGCCTATCCAGACTATATCCTGGAAACTGTCCTTCCTGATGCAGAAGATGCCGCTGTTGACCGGCATCTCCAGAGTTTTGTAGCCGCTTCCGTCCTTCTCTATCTTCAGAAGCCCGTCCATGATGAAGCCGACGAAAAAGCTGTCATGATGCCTGACTATTGAAGATATCCTGCCACGGGACTCAATCTGGTCGCCGAGCCCTGTTATGAAGGCAGTAATACCAGACTCTATATTATAGGAATACAGGTCGTGCTCATTGTCCACATAGCAGATGTCGGTCCCGTCGCTGAAGCAGTACACCAGAGGCACCTGATGCTCAAAGCCCCCGGATTCGGGCACGAGCGACACTTCATCCTCAGATGCTCCCGGCATTATCCTGAAACACCTGCTATATCCTTTCATCACCACCCACATCAGATTGCGGCTGTCCACAAAAAAACAGAGGACATCGGACACAGGCAGCCCGGTAAGGTTGATTTTCCTGAAATAATTGCAGTTCCTATGGCAATAGTATATGCAGTTGCTGTCCTTCAGGACATACAGGTTGCCGTTCCTGTCCCCGGCCATGAAGAAGAGTTTCTGGAATTCGTTGAAATGCGTGATGGAACTCGTATTCAGGTCCAGCCTGTTCAGACCGTAGTATGTCTGTATCCAGCAGGCGTCACCGGTACAGACCATATTGTCAATGAGATTCCCCGAGAGGTAATCAATGGTGTCCCGCGACCTGAATTCCCCCACCTGCCTGCCGTCATACACATTCAGCCCGTCACATGTGCCGATCCACATGAGCCCTAGCGAGTCCTGGCAAAGCGAAGTGATGGAACTGTTGGACATGTATTCCTTGTCGGAAATCTGTTTCAGATTATAGGAATATACCGTGATTGGCAAGAAGTTAAGCGTAAGGAACAATGTCAGTGCATAAAGTCTGGTCATGGTGCGTCTCAATATGGTCTTTCTGTCATACAAAATTACCCTAAATTTGTTTTCTGCATTTTTCCATGACGGGAAATAATGTTAATTTCAGTGCCAGTGTAGTTAAATACGGTGCCAAGCGGAAAAAGGCCGGAAAGACCGGTGAAAAGACAGCCGTTTTCATTATATTTTTGTATGGGGTTCAACTTTTCAGACAGGCAATATTGTCCCTGCCATTTCCAATGGGGACAGTCATTTTCATTAAAACCATCAGAGAACAGATGAATACAATTCTGAAGCATACGCTTTCTGCCTGCACTGCAGCGATGTTCGCAATCCAGGCCTACGGGGCAGATGATCCGGTCGACCTTGTCAATCCGCTCTGCGGCTCGGACTCAAAGTTCGAGCTGTCCACAGGCAACACCTACCCGGCTACAGCATTGCCCTGGGGGATGAATTTCTGGACGCCGCAGACAGGGACTATGGGGGACGGGTGGATCTACACCTACAATGCGGACAAGATACGGGGATTCAGGCAGACACACCAGCCGAGCCCCTGGATGAATGACTACGGGCAGTTTGCCATCATGCCTGCCACGGGAGAACCGGCATTTGACCAGGACAGCAGGGCCAGCTGGTTCTCGCACAAGGCGGAGACCGCCAAGCCATATTATTATAAAGTCTACCTTGCCGACCATGATGTGACAGCCGAAATCACCCCCACCGAACGGGCGGCATTCTTCCGTTTCACCTATCCGGAAGAAGAAAGCTCGTATGTGGTGATAGACGCATTCGACAACGGCTCATACATAAAGGTGATACCGTCGGAGAACAAGGTGGTCGGCTATTCCACCCGCAACAGCGGAGGGGTTCCGGACAACTTCCGGAACTGGTTTGTGATAGAGTTCGACAAGCCGTTTGAATTTTTCCATGCGGTGAAAGACGGTGAAATCCTCAGGGGCAAGGATGAAGCGGAATGCGGACATGCCGGAGCGATAGTCGGCTTCTCCACCGCAAGAGGAGAGACAATACATGCCAAGGTGGCGTCTTCATTCATAAGTCTCGGACAGGCCGAAACCAACCTCCGGGAAATCGGAGAAAGGACTTTCGATGAAGTGGCCGCGGACGGAAGAAAGATATGGAACCGGGAACTCGGGAAAATAGAAGTGGAGGATGACGATGTGGACAACCTCAGGACATTCTATTCCTGCCTGTACAGGTGTCTCCTGTTCCCGCGCGCCTTCCATGAAATCGACAGAGACGGGAACACGGTGCATTACAGCCCGTACAACGGCAAGGTATGTCCTGGCTACATGTTCACCGACACAGGATTCTGGGACACATTCCGCAGCCTTTTCCCGCTGCTCAACCTGATGTATCCGTCCATGGGTGAAAAGATGCAGGAGGGCCTTGTGAATGCGTGGAAGGAAAGCGGATTCCTGCCTGAATGGGCGAGCCCCGGACACAGGGACTGCATGGTGGGAAACAATTCCGCTTCGGTGGTGGCGGATGCATACATCAAAGGGCTTGAAGGCTATGACATTGAAGCCCTGTGGGAAGCCGTCAAGCACGGGACCGCATCCCAACTGAAAGGGACGGCATCCGGACGCGTGGGATATGAGGAATACAACCGCCTCGGATATGTACCGAACAATGTCGGAATCGGGCAGAATGCAGCCAGGACCCTTGAATATGCGTATGACGACTGGGCCATATACACCCTCGGAAAGAAGCTCGGAAAGCCGGAAAGCGAAATCGCCGTGTTCGGCCAAAGGGCCTTGAACTACAGGAAGATCTATGACCCTGCCAGAAAACTCATGGCAGGCAGGGATGACAAGGGACATTTCAGTCCTGACTTTGATCCTGTGGACTGGAGCGGGGACTTCTGCGAAGGCAACAGCTGGCATTGGAGCTTCTGCGTATTCCATGACCCTAAGGGACTGATGGACCTGATGGGAGGGAAGGATGAGTTCAACAGGATGATGGACTCCGTATTCGTAATCCCGGGAAGGCTTGGAATGGAAAGCCGCGGCATGATACACGAGATGAGGGAAATGCAGGTGATGGACATGGGACAGTATGCCCACGGCAACCAGCCCATCCAGCACATGGTGTATCTGTACAACTGGTCCGGACAGCCGTGGAAAGCCCAATACCGGACGAGGGAAATCATGGAAAAGCTCTATTCCCCCACTCCTGACTGCTATTGCGGAGATGAGGACAACGGCCAGACATCGGCATGGTATGTATTCTCTGCCCTCGGCTTCTATCCGGTCTGCCCCGGAACAGACCAGTATATCATAGGCTCGCCTCTGTTCAGATCGGCAAGGCTCCATCTGGAAAACGGAAAGACCGTAACGATCTCGGCAGAGGACAACGGAAAAGGCAGATGTTACATCCAAAAGATGAAAGTAAACGGGAAAGAATGGAACAGGAATTACCTGACCCACTCCTCCCTGCTCGAAGGGCCGGACATTACCTTCAGCATGTCCGACCGTCCGGAATATGGCCGTGGAACTTCAGAAGAGGCCGCACCGTATTCATTTTCAGAGTCAGGGCTTCCGGACTGGACCATAGGGGAATTTGTGCGTCCTGAAGGAGCCAATCCCGTAATCTCACCGGACGAAAAGTCAAAATTCCTGTGCCCGATGACAGGCAAACCGGTGGCATGGGAATCCAACGACACATTCAACCCGGCAGCCGCCGTACATGACGGGAAAATCGTTCTCCTGTACCGGGCAGAAGACAAGTCCGGAGAGGGAATCGGCAGAAGGACTTCCCGCCTCGGATATGCAGAATCCAGGGACGGGATAAAATTCAAAAGGGAAAGCGTACCGGTATTCTACCCTGACAAAGATGCCCAGAAGGAATACGAATGGCCAGGAGGTTGTGAAGATCCGAGGATTGCCGTCACTGAAGACGGACTTTATGTGATGTTCTACACCCAATGGAACAGGCGCACACCGCGCCTTGCCGTAGCCACCTCCCGCGACCTGCGGAACTGGACCAAGCATGGCCCGGCATTCGCCAGGGCATTCGGGGGAAAATTCCTGGACATGGGATGCAAGTCCGCCTCAATCCTAACTGAAATAGCCGGAGACAGACAGGTGATAAAAAAAGTTGACGGACAGTATTTCATGTATTGGGGTGAAGAGAATGTCCATGCAGCAACATCCGGCGACCTCGTCAACTGGACTCCGGTCACCAATGCAGACGGGTCGCTCCGCATACTGTTCTCTCCCCGGGATGGTTATTTTGACAGCCAGCTCACGGAATGCGGGCCTCCGGCCATATATACTCCGGACGGCATCGTATTGCTTTACAACGGGAAAAACAGTGCCACGAAAGGCGACAGCCGGTACACGCCCAATGTATATGCCGCCGGTCAGGCGCTTTTCTCTGCAGATGACCCGCTGCATTTCATCACACGCCTTGATGAACCGTTCTTCGTCCCGACAGAGCCTTTCGAAAAAAGCGGGCAGTACAAAGACGGGACAGTGTTCATAGAAGGGATGGCCTGGTTCAAGGGGAAATGGTTCCTGTATTACGGCTGCGCCGATTCAAAGGTCGGAGTGGCAATCTCAAAATGAAGTCAAGCATGAAAAAAGATATACTGGGGACAGCCATTCTGTCCATTTTCATTGCAGCCGCACCGGCTGCGCAGGCACGGGATTATTCAAGGAGCGAAGGTCTGCTGCAATATGTCGACCCGTATATCGGGTCAGGCGGCCACGGGCATGTGTTCGTTGGGACAAGCGTCCCTTACGGCATGGTACAGCTCGGTCCGAGCAACATCCACAAGGGATGGGACTGGTGCTCGGCATACCACTATTCCGACAGCCTTCTCATAGGCTTTGCCCATACCCATCTCAGCGGAACGGGCTGCACCGACCTCGGAGACATACTCATAATGCCGATGAACGAAATCCGCACACCGCGAGGAAACCAGGATGACTTCAGCGGAGGATATGCCTCCCCATATTCCCATGACAGCGAAGTCGCCCGCCCGGAATACTATTCCGTCATGGTGGAGCGGTACGGCATAAAGGCCGAGCTTACGGCTACGGACCGCGTAGGATTCCACCGCTATTCCTATCCTGAAGGCAAGCCGGCCTCCGTGCTGATAGACCTGCGCGAGGGAAACGGCTCCAACGCATACGACAGCTACATCAGGAAAGTGGATGACTACACGGTCGAAGGCTACCGGTATGTAAGGGGATGGAGCCCGTCGCGGAAAGTATATTTCGTGCTCAAAAGCGATGTGAAGATCGAAGAGTTCACGGCATACGACGACAATGACCCGCAGCCGTGGGACCAGTTGAAAGTCCCTTCCGTCAAGGCTGTCCTGACTTTCGGAGATGTGGACCGAGTACAGCTGAAGGTGGCCCTGTCTTCCGTAAGCTGCGAAAATGCAGCCATGAATCTCAATGCGGAACTTCCGCACTGGGACTTCGGCAAGGTCGTGGACACAAGCGCGGCAAGATGGAATGCCCGACTGGAAAGAATGACCGTCGATACGGACGATGAGGCAGCAAGGCGCATTTTCTATACGGCATTGTACCATACGATGATTGCCCCGACCCTTTATTGTGATGTGAACGGGGAATACAGGGGAATGAACGACATGATCTATACCGACCCCGAAGCCGCCAACTATACCACCCTTTCACTTTGGGACACCTACAGGACATTGCACCCGCTGATGACGCTCATGCAGCCGGATATGGTGGACAAGGTGGTCAATTCAATGATTTCAATATACCGTCAGCAGGACAAGCTTCCGATATGGCCTCTGATGAGCGGAGAGACGGACCAGATGCCGGGATACAGTTCACTGCCCGTGATTGCGGATGCCATCCTCAAGGGATTCAGCGGATTCGACAAGGAAGAAGCCTTCCAGGCAATGAAGGCCACCGCCACATACAGCAGGCAGAAAGGCGTGCCGTATGTCTTGGAAAAAGGCTATATCCCTGCCGACAGGATACATGAGGCCACATCCATAGCAATGGAATATGCCGTGGATGACTGGGGAATAGCCGCAGTGGCACGCAAGCTCGGGAAAACCGCTGATGCAGAAATATTTGCGAAAAGAGCCGGATACTACAGGAATTATTTCGACGCCTCCACAGGATTCATCAGGCCCAAACTGGAAGACGGTTCATGGCGTACTCCATACGACCCCGCCCGCTCCATACATACAGTCGGAGATTTCTGCGAAGGGAACGGGTGGCAATACACATTCTTCGTTCCGCAGGATCCATACGGACTGATCGCCCTTTTCGGAGGGGACAGGCCTTTCACTGCAAAGCTTGACGAATTCTTCACCAATACCGATGACATGGGCGAGGGTGCATCAAGCGACATAACCGGTCTTATCGGCCAATACGCACACGGCAACGAACCGAGCCATCATGTGGCCTACCTCTATGCATACGCAGGGGAGCAATGGAAAACTGCAGAAAAGGTGCGGTTCATCATGGATGAATTCTATACGGACAGGCCTGACGGCCTCATAGGCAATGAAGACTGCGGGCAGATGTCCGCATGGTATCTCATGTCCGCAATGGGGCTTTACCAGATGAATCCTTCAGACGGTGTCTTTGTCTTCGGCAGTCCGAGGTTCAAGAGAATCGAAATGAAGGTACACGGAGGACGGACCTTCGTCGTGGAGGCTCCGGACAACAGTCCCGAAAACATATACATCAGAAAAGTCTATCTGAACGGCAAGCCATACGACAAGAGCTATATCACATGGCAGGACATTGTCAACGGCGGCACCCTGACATTCATCATGGGCAAAAGGCCGGACAAGAAATTCGGCTCGGCCCCGCAGAGCCGTCCGATAACATTGAATTGACAGGCTGATATCGCTCTGAAAATCGGATATCCGAAGGAGGAACCGAGGTTAACCTCATGAAAAACAAGGAAAAAGGGGATGACTTTCACTCGTGTCATCCCCTTTTTTCAGATTGTCACCTGCCAATTTCTATCGAATTCAGCAGACTGAGCTTTCCGTCGTCAATCAGCTTGAGAATCAGTTCCCCGAAAAGGGTGTTCTGCCAGGCGAACCAGGCACGGGTGAAATTTTCAGGATTGTCCTTGTGGAATGACTCGTGCATGAATCCTGTGCCGGCATCGGTTGTCATCAGGGTCTCGATGCACCATTTTATCTCGGCATCGTCGGTAGAAGTGAAGGCCTTCATCATTATGCTCATAGGCCATATCATGTCATATCCGATATGCGGCCCGCCTATGCCCTCACCAGCTGTTCCCTTGAAGAAATATGGATTGTACTCACTCCATACGAAACGGCGTGTATTCTGATATACAGGGTCATCCAGATCCACATCCCCGAGATATGCCATCGAAAGAAGGCTTGGGGCATTGGCGTCATCCATCAGATAGGCATTGCCGAATCCGTCCACCTCAAAGGCATAGATTTTCCCGAACACAGGATGCTCCACCACAGCATATTTCATCAGGGCTTCCTCGACCTCGGATGCCAATGCCAGGCATTCTTCAGCAAGAGCCTTTTCTTTGTTGACCTTTTTCAGTATCTCCGCAGCCTTGCGCAGCGATGTCACGGCGAAGAAATTGGAAGGCACCAGGAAGTCAAATGTAGTGGCATCGTCCGAAGGCCGGAAAGAAGAAACTATCAGCCCGACGGGATTCACCGGATTGCCATATCCGTTGCAGCACTTTGTGTCCAGCTGCCGCTCCGTGACACGCATGAATGAATATGGTCCGGGACCGTCCTTTCTCTGCTGCTCCCGCAGAGTCTTCAGTATGTTTTTCATCGCCGTCACCCAAGTGTCGCCGAAAACCGACTCATCCCCGGTCTTCTTCCAGTATTCGTAAGCAAGCCTGACCGGATAGCAATGCGAATCAATCTCCCATTTCCTCTCATGGACATTCGGATTCATGTCCGTGATGTCGCTCATCCATTCCCCTCCTGTCGGCCCGTTGTTGAATGCATTCGCATAAGGATCGATGTTTATCAGGCTGAACTGCCTGTTGATGACTCCGGCAATCATCCTGCGCAGAGCCTCATCCGCATCGGCAAGCTGTATGTATGGCCACACCTGTGCCCCTGAATCCCTCAGCCACATCGCATGGATGTCTCCCGTATATACGAAAGTGTCCGGAGTGCCATCCTCGTCCTCGCTGTAATGCACCGTCGTGTCCAGCGTGTTCGGGAAACAGTTCGCGAACATCCAGGCCAGCCTCGGATTCGTCAGCAGCCCCTGCACCTCCTCTATCTTCTTCTCGACAGCCTCAGATCTGAAAAGCCTGTCCTTTTCTGCAGGCCTCTGTGAAACATATTCCCCGGATTCCGCTGCCGCACCATCTGCCGCATGCACAGAAGCCACAGCAGACCCTTCCGTTCCTGCCATCATGAAAATACCCGCCATCGCGGACAATGTCAAAGTGGATAGTATTCTGTCCATTTATCAAATTTTTGTGTTATGCAAGGCAAATTTAATCTTTTCGCATGAAAGCCGCATATCGGACCACGAAAGAATTTCCCCAGATCACCTTATGGCTCGGATCTTTACAAATCAGGCAAAATTCACGACAATGAGGGTGGACAAAAATACCTTGGCCACCCTCTCCAAAATGATATTTTGGATCCCTGAAAGGAATACTGCGCTATTTCCAGGAAATATCCACTGCGTATGCAGTAATACCGTCGGTTATCTCAGACTCGGAAACTCCGTTGAACCCCCAGTAGCGGGTGGCATAAAGCATGAATATGGAATATTCAGAACCTTTGAAGACCTCGGCGGCAGTATAGCCTGAATCAGCTGAGGTCACGGCAGACTGAAGGGCCTGCATAAGGTCATTTTTGACAGTGCCGATCACTACAAATTCCCGACTCACGGATTTCATGACATTCATCACGCCGGAAGCTCCGCCGAAGGCATTTATCTGATCTTCTGTCTCGAACCGGCACGAATAAAACGGGACAGACACTGTGACATTGTTGGTATTGGTCACATTGCCGTCAGCATCAAGATTTGTCACGGTTCCGGAAATGTCTACGGAAAGTCCGGACACATAGCTTCCGGACAAGATCTGATATCCGGAAATCCGGTCGGAAGGATTGTTGAAAACAATGGTTGAAACATCGAAATCATCAGTCCCGTTCTGTCCGAGAGACACGAATCCGGACCATTTTCTCGAAGCGACAATCATATCCGCCACATATGACACCCCGGACTTGTCTGTTCTGTCAAGCAGAACAACAGTCCCGTTGTCATTCAAGGCCGTATTCACAAAGCCATCCACCTCGTCCGCATCTGATGATGACGAGAAAAGAGATGCATCAGTGAGCCGGCTGACAAACTGCACCTTTGCAGAAGTCTTTATAGACGATCCTCCAGGCTGCTGCGTGTCATCTCCACCGTCTTTTGAACATCCGGCAAATGCCATGGCAGCCGACAACATCAAAAGCCATTTATAATATCCATTAATTCTCATGATGAACCTCCTTGATTATTCATTCAATGTCAATGTTGCAACAACTGCATTATGATCGGAAAGATTCCCTGATGAAACTGTTTCCGTATCAGTGACAGTCCATGCACCTTTCGGGAATGTAAATATGTGGTCCAGACCATTTGCGGCAGCCTGGTCACCACAATTCCATATTGCAGGGATTACAGTAGCAGGGGATGTCGTATTCAGGTCTCCGGCCATGATCGAAGGATAAGAAGGATTGTCAAGGGATGCAAATTCAACTGACTCCTCAGCCTGCATCGTCCTCACTGCATCGGGGCTGACATAATGGTCAAAATGCGAACATACCACCCGGATGACCCTGCTTTCAGACGCTGAGACCGGCACGAGAATGTCTGCATATCCCACACTTCTCTGGTCTGATCCGTATTGTTCGAGATATGTACCGCTGTTATGGTCATAATATCCGTCACCGTTTACATTCTCATATGGCATCAGATGTGAGGCCGCAGAGACTATCGGATACCTGGAGAGTATGACATTTCCATAATATCCCACATCTTTCGGATAAGACTCTATATAATAGGCATACATTCCCAATGCTGATGCAATTTCAGACATCCTTTCTCGTCCCATCCTTCCTGTGGCGGTTTCAAATTCATTGAGAGCGATTATATCTGCCCCTGTATTTCTAAGCAATGTGATATAATCACTGATGTCATCGGTCAGATTCTGGCCAGAACCGTTGCTGACCTCAAAAGACCGGACATTCCAGCTTGCAATGGTGACTTCAGGCGTCTGGGCAAAAGCGCCCGACGCAACTGACAAAGCCAAAAGCACTGCACCGATTTTGAATAAATGATTCCTTGACATATATTTTCTTTTTTACAATGGTGACCGGAAAGACAAGCCTTCCAGCCACCAAAAACATAAACCGTCATTCATCAGTCAGAATCAATATCCCTGATTCTGCATAAGATTGACTGAACCGTCAAATGCTGCCGACGGGATAGGGAACACATGATTCTTGGCCGGATCAAATGTTCTTCCGCTGTCGTACTGGACAGGTCCGTCAACCACAACAGAACTTGAAGCGGCGTCCCAATGTGAAGACACGCCATAAGTAGGCTGTGCACATACCTCCTGGGCATCCCCCCAGCGCACGAGATCCACAAAACGGCTCGGCATGAACTCGAATGCAAGTTCACAGCGACGCTCTTTCTTGAGTTCGGCCCATGTGGCCTGGCTGTCTTCCGGCAGTCTTGCACGCTTGCGGATACGGTTGAGCAGAGCCTTGGCTTCCGAATCACCTTCCCCGTTCAAGGCTATAAGGGCCTCGGCCTTCATCAGAAGCACATCGGCAAATCTTATGAAAGACATTCCGAGATTATTGCTTGAGTTGTCCCCGTTCGTACTGACATCTTTCCCTATGCAGTCCGCATCCTCCCATGGAGACATGAATTTTCTGAATGTCATGCCTGTATCAGATGAAATCGTATAGGTATTGCTTCCGAACAGGATATCCCTGCCGACAAAAGTGATATGCTGTCCCGGATACAGTATGGTCGCATCCCTTCTGATGTCACCGTTTTCGTATGCCTCCCACAATCCATATGTCGGCTGGTAATACCCCCATGTGTTGTAGAATCCCCAGCCTCCGTTCTGGAAGGACATTCCATGGAACTTAGGTCCGTCCACTGCGCTGCCGACCAAAGAGAACAGATATTCACAGCTGTAATTGTTCTCACTTGTCCAGAGATTTGCAAAAGCGTCATCTGAGCCGTCATCATACAGGTCCCTGGCATCCGCACCGCTCATATTCATGATATTGTTGCACATCTCTATCACAATGTTGTAATAGTAGTCCGGATTGGCTCTGCCTCCATTGTCGTACGAAGCGGCATACAATGCAGCCCTCGCTGCAAGTGCCCAGGCCGCAGCCTTATGCGGATAGCCTGTACGGTCAGCCCTGAGCTCAGAAAGATACGGAAGTCTCCGGGCTGCCTCCCTCATGTCGCTTATAATCTGGTCATAATTCATTATGACAGACTCCGGACGGGCCACATCAATATCCTCGGTGGCGGTGGTTTCAAGCACTATCGGAATGCCGCCGTTAGGTCCGTTGTCCCCATAATAAGGGGCTATCCACAGCATTGCAAGCCCTCTCCAGAAATAGGCGATACCAAGCACCTCATTGATATACTCGTCACTGAGTACCGATGTCATGGTAGGAACCGTTGAAATAAGGTTATTTGCCTTGGCGTTTACCTTATACATCTCCGGCCATGTGTCTCTGACATCACGCCCGTTCGTAGGGGACATCATGAAATTCCTGATCTGATTGGCCTCGTCCTGCGGCCTGCCGACCGTCATGTTGTCACTGCAGCACTCAAACCACATTATGCCACGCCCTGTGACACCTTCGGCATTATTTGAAACATTGGACCACAAAGCCGCCACGGCATTTTCAACTTCTTCCTGAGTCTCCCATGTTCCTGATGGTCCATATTTCTGTCTCTCCAGAAAATCAGAACATCCGGACAACACGGAAACAAATGCCAATGAGCTGATTATAAATATAATCCTTTTCATTATCTTATCTCCTTAATCAATTAGAAATTGAGGTTGATACCGAAATTGAAGAAGCGGGTAAGAGGATATACTCCGCTGTCTATACCATAATTGCCTACCTCAGGATCAATTCCGGAGTATCCTGTGATGGTACATACATTGTCGCAACTTGCATATACCCTGATTCCAGGCATATTCTTGCCGAATTTCGGCAAGGTATAGCCAAGGGTGATATTCTTGAGCCTCAAATAATTTCCCTTTTCAAGAAACAGGTCTGAAAATTTGGTATAATTTCCGTTGAGGTCTTCAGTAAGTCCAAGTCTCGGATATGTACTGGAAGAAGGATTGAAATCCCAAGTGTCAAGGACATCGGTCATAAGGTTGCCATAATCATTTCTGCCGTTCATGGCCATCTGCTTCAGTCCATTATAGACATAGTTTCCTGCAACGCCCTGGAACTGGAATGAAAAATCAAAGCCTTTCCAGTTGAGGGAACCTCCGAAAGAGAAAGTATGGACAGGAGCATATGACCCCATGAACACCCTGTCATCATCGCTGATTACACCGTCATTGTTCGTATCGGCGAAAATGAGGTCTCCCACTTTTGCATCAGGCTGTATCTGTGAAGTCTGACCTGTCTCAGGATTTGTCCATGTATAATTGTCAATTTCATCCTGTGAACGGAAGATGCCGTTTGTCTGATATACAAGAAATGAATACCAAGGCTGTCCCACATCGGAATAAAGCAGATAGCTGCTGTTAAGGAGAGGCTCGCTATGCTGCAACGGTTCTTTCCTTATGCCATATTCGCGGACAACATTTTTATTGTATGAGTAGTTGCCCCATACATTGTAGGTAAACTGTCCGCCTGCGGCTGAGCCGTTATAATTCAGGGAGAGTTCCCATCCGCGGTTGAGCACATTTCCGATGTTGCCCATAGGATTATTTTCCACACCCATATGAACCACTGTCGGAATCTCGTCCACCAGATCCCTCGTCACCTTGTTGTACCAGTCAACGGTGATGTCCAATGAATTGAAGAGAGTAAGGTCGAGTCCCACACTTGTCTGTACTGTGGTTTCCCAACGGGCATTATAGTTAGGTATGGTGGAAAAATAGCTTCCGGTGTATGGATTCCCTCCGATAATGATGGAATAATCGTAATTGTTTGTAGGGGCATAAGCTACATCATACGGATAGAGGTCAACATTTCCTATCTTTCCCCATCCTGCCCTGAGCTTTACAAGATTGAGGACATCCTTAACGGAAGAATTCTTGAAGAACGGTTCTGAACTGATTTTCCATGAACCGGATACGGACGGGAACCAGTCATAGTTCCTGCTGTCAGGAAGGCGGGATGAAGCATCACGACGTATACTTGCCGTCAAGAAATAACGGTCATCGTATGAATATCCGACCCTTGCGAGGAAAGATGCCATGGTCTCCTCATATATTTCCTCCTGAGGCTGGGTCTGTGACCAGTTCTGAGCCATACCCCACAAAAGCTTGTTTTCATCTTCAGAGATATAATCCCTGGTGAACATTGCTCTGTACCTGGTCTTGGTATATTCCGCAGTAAAACCGCCCATGGCGCTGATGTGGTGCTTGCCGAAAATCTGTGCCCAGGAAATCGTGGTCTCAGAAAGCCAGTGGTTATCCTTGTTGAAGAATTCCTCACGGAAATTCTGGGTTCTTTGCAGACCCACTTCGGACATTATCGGATAGAATTCATCATCCTGAGAATTATGAAGATCGGCCGTAAACTCAGACTTGATCGTAACAGATGATATAGGCTTGATCTCAAGACCTGTAGTAGAGAATATCTCGTTCTCAGGATAACGCCTGTGCATTCTTGTAAGATAGGCTACAGGATTGTAGATATTAGGTGTCTCGGACACGTTGGTGGCCCACTGTGGTCTTGTTCCTCCAAAATAACGGTTTCCGCTTGCATCAAGGGCATAGGTGCCGTCCTGGTTCATTTCATATACCGGCGCAGAACGCGGATACCAGATGGCGCCCATGATAGGTCCCTGATGATTTGTAGGGACATTCCCCTGACCGTTGGAAACATTGAATGAAACACGCTCATAAAGCTTGAGCCAATTGGTGATTTTGAAATCTGACTGGAGTTTTCCGCTGAATTTCTTTGTCCAGGTATT
Organism: uncultured Bacteroidales bacterium; assembly: GCA_944323825.1. Taxonomy (GTDB): domain Bacteria; phylum Bacteroidota; class Bacteroidia; order Bacteroidales; family UBA932; genus Cryptobacteroides. Next base: position 20,684 of record CALUTY010000006.1, on the reverse strand, counting down.
CAGAAGGGTACCCTTATGGTCATCGTACGAGAGACTCAGGATAGACTGTATCTTTTCACCCCCACCAGAAACACTCAAGGCATAATGCTGCTTTGTTCCTGTCCTGAAGATTTCATCAAGCCAGTCCGTGTGGGTGACATTCGCAAACGGATAGACATCAGGATTGGCACTGTTCGGAAGCGAAGAGCCAGGATTGCTCTCTACTGCCTTTGCCCACACATCACAGAATTGCTGTGCATTGAGCATATCAGGCAGATTTGTCACATTTTCAAATCCGTATGAAGCATTGACATTGACACGCACCTTGCCTCCTTCCGGTTTCCGGGTGGTGATGAGCACTACACCGGCAGAACCTACGGATGCACCATAGATGGCTGCAGAGGCTGCATCTTTCAAAATGGTAATGGATTCAATATCCTCAACCATATAAGGAGCATTCGGAACACCGTCCACCACGACAAGAACTCCTGAACCGGAATTATAGTCTCCGTCATTACCTTTTGAACCGCGTCCGCGGATGGAGAATGTGGCTTCTGACATCGGGTCTCCGGACTGCATCACAGTAACACCAGGAAGACGGCCCTGAAGAACGGTGGCAAGATCAGAAGAACGGCTCTTTATAGATTCATCCACATTCATCGTGGAGACTGCCATGGAAAGGTCCTCCTTTCTCTGCGAACCATAGCCTATCGCTACTACCTCCTGGAGCATGAGAGCATCAGGAACAAGGACAAAATCAATCTTGGAACGGTTGTTCACGCTGACTGTCTGGGTCTTGTAACCTACATATGAAATCTCAAGTACGGCATCAGGAGCCACCATCATTTCATAGCGACCGTCCACATCAGTTACAGCACCTTCAGTAGTGCCTTCTACAAGTACGGACGCACCGATCAGAGGCAGCTTGGTGTCATCCGTGACAAAACCTGAAACGGAGATCTTGTCCTGTGCCCGGACAGGCATGATAAGCATGCATAGAAACATGCCCACCATCAGAATACGGCCGAAGGACGACCGTCTCTTTCCCGCAATAGACAAATTCATTTTCATAAATTTTGTTGTTAATAGTATAGGAATAAAAAACAATATAAATTGTTAGTATTATGTCTTGTTTATATCATTTTGTCAACAAAGAATGTGGTTATGGTTACAATCTTCAGTTCTCAAGGCAAATATAACCAAATGCCGCAATGGCGTGCGCGCTTTTTACGCATTTTAGTCCTCATTTTGCGCATAGTCCGCATACGAAAGACCGTAAATGTCATACAGGTTCACAAGACTTGACATTCTCTGCCTGAAATCCGCCCAATCTTTCCTGCCGGTACTCCACCCTGTCTCGGCAAGAGCCGCAAGCCGCGGCAGCAACATATATTCAACTCCTTCAATGTCAGAAATATATTCAGTCCATAGATTAGCCTGGACACCGAGGATATTGCTGGATACATCAGAGTCCAGACCTGCATACGGGTCAAATGAATAAGCCTTGTCCAGGGTAATGAGTCCGCCCCATGCAAGAGGTTCGTTTTCAATGTCCTCTGACTGATAATAATCAAAATAGCAGTATTCTGTCGGACACATTATCACCCTGTTTCCCTGATTGGCCGCCCTTATGCCGCCTTCGGCACCACGCCAGGACATTACAACCGACATCGGAGTGACTCCTGCCTCAAGAATCTCATCCCACCCTATCAGATGCCTTCCGTGTGACTCAAGAAAAGCTCCGAGCCGGGCCACTCCATAACCCTGAAGTGCACGGAAAGACGGCAAGTTCTCCTCCTGAATCCTCCGGCGGCAGTCCGGACATGACATCCACATCTTGTCAGGACACTCATCCCCGCCGATATGGATATATTCTGAAGGGAAGAGTTCCATCACTTCCGAAAGCACATCTTCCATAAAGCCGAAAGTGCTTTCCTTGCCGATACAGAACACCCTGTCATCTATATCCCAAGTCTGGCGCACCTCATACTGCTCCCCGGTACAACTGAGCCAAGGATATGACGCAAGTGCTGCGACGGCATGGCCGGGAAATTCAACTTCCGGAATGACAGTGATGAACCTTGCAGCCGCATAGGCTACAATTTCCCGTATCTGATCCTTGGTATAATACCCTCCATGCGGGGTCTCATCATACATCGTGGTCTCGTCGTATTCTCCACCCGGGTCTTTGCCTATGATAGTCCGTTTCCTTACCGAACCGATACGCGTAAGCTCCGGATAACGGTCAATTTCAATCCTCCAGCCCTGGTCATCAGTAAGATGCCAATGGAATATGTTCAACTTGTGCATTGCCATGATATCAAGCACTTCCTTGACTTCATCCACCGTAAAGAAATGCCTCGCCACATCCAGCATCAGACCCCTGTACTGCATGTCCGGCCCGTCAAAGACAGTCATTACAGGCAGGTCCACATAAGAAATGCGTTTCCCCGAATAAGCTTCCGCAGGCACAATCTGACGCAATGTCTGGACGGCATAGAAACATCCGGCGGCATCACCTCCATATATTCCGATGCCATCCGGTGCAATTTCGAGCCTGTATGAAGACGGTGAAAGAGAAGGATCAACAGCAAACATGAGACGACATCTTTCCTTACCTGCTGACTCCGGCAGCACCATTGACAAATCATCGGAATCCGGAGCAGAAACCCTGGAGCAGGAAATGTCAAGACGGTCCCCGAATATCCTTCGGGCCAGACGGGCAAGCTCCCCGACGGCGTAATCGATTCCTTCCGCATCAGACATGATGAAGACATTCATCTCATGGGAAATCGCCACATGACCATCTCCCGGAACAATGCTTTCAGGGACAGGTACAACTGACGGCATCCCTTCGGAAACTACAGCATGACCGGAACATCCGGACATCAGAACGGCTGCACAAAATATGAAGTATAACTTTTTCATAGTCACAACAACTGACGGCCCAGATCCACGCCCTGATTTCCGATTCCAAGCCGGACATGCCCTTCACATAAGGAAGACGCCCCGAGTATGCCTATGTCCGGAGTCATTGATCGGCATATCTGAAGCCTTTCCAGACTCTTCCTGTACGGGAAGGTCTCAAGTTCATTATACATGCTTGCCCTGAAGAGGTTGAATGCCTTGGCAATGCTGCCTCCAAAGACTATGATATGGGGGTCGAATGCATATATTATGACTTTCACAAGCCTGCCCACATGCATGCCGAATTCATCCATCAGGCCCAATGCAACCTCGTTTCCCGCCAATGCGTCCAACTCAGCCTTTCTCCCGGAAGTGCCTTTGCCTGCAAAGAAGCGGCTGCTGCAATAATACTCATAATCCCTGTCAAGATACGGGATATTCCCTATCTCGCCGGCACCGGTATTATGCCCGCAATACAGACTGCCGTTTATGACAAGACTGCTTCCCACTCCTGTGCCCAATGTGACCCCTACAGCCTCCCTGTAACCTTTGGCTTCCCCATAACGGCTGACTCCAAGAGCAAAGCAGTTGCAGTCATTATTGACATAAGCCGGCAGTCCGAACCGTGCTTCGAGCAACTCCTTGAGATGAACCTCTTTCCAGGAAGGAATCCCGATGACATCATAAACGATGCCCTTTTCAACATCTACAACAGAAGGGACGCCGACTCCGATTCCTTCCACATCCGCTCCCATCAAGGATGAAATCATGGAAAATATCTGTCTGAGCACATCTTCTTCACTGCCTTTTGCAAGACAAGGTTCAGAAAGGAGCCTCACAATCCTGTCTCCGTCCACAAGTCCCGCCCGGACATTGGTCCCGCCCAAATCAACAGCAATATTCATCTTCGTATTCCAGCCAATAAATTCTACAATTCAGTGATCTTTTCTCCATCAAACACCATATGGTCCACCACACGTCCGTCATCTTCCGTTATCCATGACTCAAATCCGCGCTCCCCTTCTTTCAGGACTATAATTCTTGCTCCAGGACGGAGATTGTTATAGGTGGTATCGTCTCCGGAAAACCGGCCGTAGCCAAGAGCTATCCCATGCTGCGCAACAACATAGTCAATGTCATGGTCGTGTCCTACAAATGTTCCCATGACACTTCCGGTCTCAACCATGGCGGCATACATGCCAGTATTGAGCACACCGGGACATTCATCTTCCGCTGCACGCCCTATATGGGAATTTTCTTCATTGTCCCATGCAGAGACATATTCCTGCAGGGCGATATGGAAAAATGCAAGGGAAGGGAGCGGCCGGCCTCCGTTCGCATCAGTCTTTGCGGAACAACTTTCCCTCAACCACTCCACCTGCCCAGGAGTAAACCAACCGTAACCGTCCAGTCCGTCAATCGTGGAATAGTCATGCGAATCCATGAAATAGAGCACGGCTTCCGGCCTGCCATTCCTTGAGCCAGCCACGTCAAACGACATGTCAGCAAGTTCCCCGGAAACATTTTTGCCGTTCAGGCTATAGGGAGACGACACGACAAGTTCTGCTATCTGCTGTCTTGTAAGATCCTGCTCGGCATCATGGTTGCCGAAAACCACACAGAAAGGCACCTTATAGACAGCCATGGAATCCAACAGCCTGTTCCACATTTCCGCAGCCGGCTTTCCTGTCACTATATCCCCGGTAAATGCGACCATATCAGGCTTTTCCTCATTCATCACCCGGCTCAGTCGGGCAAATGTCTTTTCTGCCTGGGCTATCCTGTACCCGGACCCTGCATCCAGATGCATGTCCGTGAACTGGACTATCCTGAATGTCCCGTCCTGATTGAATTTCAAAACACTTTCATTATTCTGCGCCATGCAGGTCATGCCCGCCATGACACATATTCCCAATAATATCCTTTTCATAAAATCAACTGTTGGTTCATTGTATTTTCACAATTCCGCTTCCGTCCACATGCACTGTCCGGCATTCATCATCACCCCATGTCACTGTAAGGTCGAACGGGACATTGGTTTCGACATGTATCACAGGAGGCTGGCCGTCCCTTTTCCGTCTGTCAGCCATCAATGTTATGCAACCGTCCGGACCGAAAGGATAACGCTCTATCCCGTGCTCCTCAAGGTGCCGGACATCCCATTCTATCTTTCCTTCGGAATAATCCGACTTTATGCCAAGTATATATTCAATGAACACGGCAACAGGCGGAAGCCCTGTCCACCCGACGAAGTCCTTGCGTGCCATGAAACCCGGTTCAATCTTTTCCGGAGCATAATATTCCCAGAATGTACCTGTATCTTTCCATACCTGGAAAACAGCTCCATAATGGTTGTCGGCAATCTCCCTGGCAAGATCCCTGTAGCCCTTTCTCCAAAGTCCGTCTATAAGCATATAGGTGGTGCCTGGCCAGACTCCGCCCTGCCAATACCTCCCGTTGGGATTGTATTTTGGATGATCGGCAGAAAGGGAAGGCACACGATGTGGCCGCATAAACTCCAAGGAGTCAGAAAGATGGGCCACAAGACGGTCAAGACGCGCCTTGTCAAGCACATCCGTCTGCAAAGCCCAATATGCTCCGATCCCTTTTGTCGGACAAAGCGATCCGTCAGCATAACGGTCATGAAGGAAACCTGTCTCCTCATTCCATAAATAATTGTTGACATAACCTTTAAGGAACTTCATTTCATCTTCCAGCTCTTCAATTTCCTGCCAGCGTTCTATATAAAACCCTATCTGAAGCAGCGATTCGTCAACAAGCATCTGCTGCAGGTTGGTATCAAGCCACACCATGTGTCCGTTTGAGAATATCTGATTGTAACCTTCAGGCACACGCGGCATATTGTCCATACCGGTTCCCCAACCGCTTGACCAATAAGAGCCGTCGGGCCATGTTCGGTTCAGCTTCCACCATTGCGCATACGCGCACAAGGCAGGGAATACATGATGGAGACGGTCAATGTCTCCAAACTGGCGATAATATGAGAGTTCCACCCAAGGAAGCAGGTCCGGACCTGTCGATGTAGGATCATATCTTTCGAAACAATCGGAGCCATCCGCCCTTATCTCCCTGCATATAAACCCGTCCGGATGCTGCTTGGCATAAAAATTATCCAAAGTCTTCTGGAAAGGGAAATACCTGTAGCCGTATCTTGCGAACTGCATCATGAAAGAAGCATCCCACATGAAGATGTTGCCGTTATATGCAATGTCAAGGTAGGGGGAAACAAAACCCGACCCTTCCTGCGGCTGACGGATATTCCCCACGGCAATCTTCCATGCATGCCAATACATATCCACCTCGGCTTCATGTCCCTTCCATACAGGAGACGGTAGAATGGCCTCAGCCTCTTCAAAGGAGCCTGGCAGAAGTGTTACCGGCTCCGCCGTTCTGAATTCATTCTCAGCTACAAATACATTCTTGACATATGTATTCTTGTACGGCAGTTCATACGGACCTGACTTGAGGTCCTGGGCATGGCCGGCAACATGGAATGATGCCGCCGACAGCAACGCGCAAAGTATTATTGAATTTTTCATACAGACAATAAAAATTCACATTCAAAGACATCCGGAATTGCCTCACTCCGTAAGAAGGCGGATACGTCTTGCTACCTCGGTATTGCAATACACTCCTGAAAATCTGTCCGAACCAGGTCCATAAGCGAATACCGGTATCATTGAAGGCGTATGGTCATCCGAGACATATACCCCCATGATCCTGCCGGTCTTTTCATCCCCGTCAAGCAGCATCAGCCCGCCCGTTTCATGGTCAGCTGTCACTATGACAAGAGTATGGCCGTCTTCATCAGCAAATTTAAGGGCCTCCGCAATGGCCTTGTCAAAGCTGAGCATTTCTATTACTGAGCCCGGAAGACAGCGCGAATGTCCGGCATAGTCAATCTTGGCTCCTTCAACCATAAGGAAAAATCCATCTTTGTCCAATTTCCTGAGCTGGGCAATTGAGGACCGTGTCACATCAGCCAGCAGGTCAAGATTCGCTTCCTCGGCAGCATCCCCCATATCATCATCGATGCAGATCACCTTGCCGTCACTGTCACAGATCTTGTCCGTATCCGTAATGAAATCATAATTTTCAGACAATAAAGATATCATATCAAGACCGTCTTTCCTTTCCGTAAACAGGTCCAGGCCGCTACCGCAGAGAAGGTCCACCTTGTTTTCAAGGATACAGCGAGTGATGGCATCTGCACTGTCCCGTTCCACATTATGCGCATAGAAGGCTGCAGGCGTGGCATCCGCTATATTTCCGAGAGAGACCACCCCCACAGCATGCCCCTTGTCCGCAAACCAATCTGTCAACGATGGATATGCGACACCGTCATCAGACATGGAAATATGCCTGTTGTCATGTCTCTCTCCGGTAGCAAGGGCGCTTCCTCCGGCAGCAGAATCTGTCGTGAAGGCATTCTTCGCCAGATTCACATGGAATCCGATGCTATGCAAGCCCAGAAGCGAAAGACCTTTGTTGGCGTAAGCCCCTGCAGTTATCTGGTTAAGGCCCATACCATCACCGATGAGAAGAATCACATTCTTTATCTCAGCGTCAGTCCTGTCGCATTCATAAGCAGGTGTATAGACATCAATCTTTTTAATGATTATCCGCAAAAATACCCCTAACTAAGAAGAGCGACTAAAATGTAATACGGATGACGAAAAAGTCAAGAGGGGAGAAAAAACTTGACAAATTTTCAACGCCGGTTAATATTTATAAAACAATGCGATGCTTCCCTTTCGCGATAAGTTCGGCACCGCATAGCAGGATTTGTTTACGGCGTATCCTGAAAGCCGGGGCTATTCCCATAATACAGGAAAATGACAAGCGGGCCCTCTTGTCACTTTCGCCCTGCTCACTCATGAGAAGGAGTCACCTAACTCGTGGTTAACGAGTTGATAAAACCTCTCAATGAATGAAAGGGTTTCATTGGTTTGCTGTTCCATGGTAAAAAAAATTAACAGCATTATTCAGATGCGTCTAAACACCATTTAGACCCATCACAAATTTAGTTAAAATACCGATACCTTCAGCGGTGTCGGTATTTTTTCTTCAATATAACTGATGCTGTCATTAATGTCTCGAATACCTTTGAAAATCCGGGACAAATCCATATATTTGCATCAGTCAGATATTTACAGAAAAGGACTTGATATGAATTTGGAAGAAATAGAAAAACTCAACGAAGAGGAGTTGAACGAGGCAAAGCAGAGTTGGACTCTTGACGATTGGTGGCAGTACTACACGAAGGACGGGGTGATGACTCATCAGGAGATGCGTGATTATACATTAGAATTAGCCTTGAAGAAACTACATGAGAAGTATGGTAGTAATATACAGTAAGCAGGTTTTGTCAGCAATTGCTGAATATACTGATTCCTTGGCAAACTATCCGATTTCTGATGACAGGGCACGCGAAAAGATTGATAATATGTTCAACGCACTTCAATCTATCGCATCAAATCCGTTTGCGAATCCCGTGTGCCGATACAAGGACTTGGGACAGACATTCTACAGAGGCAAGCCAATGAACTTACACCTGAGGCAGTTTGTTTATAAAGACGAAGCCAACAGGCCATGGACTTTTGCTTATTTAATAAATGAGAAGTTGCAAAAAGTCATTATCACAAAAATGATGTATTCAGCTTTCATTGTCAAAGAAAATCCCGAAGTTCGGAAAATCCTGTCCCTGATGGATAGGATGGATGAATTGAACTGACATTGAATCTGAAAATGATATATATAGAAAATCCTTATGGACAGCATAAGGATTCAATAGCCTGAAAAGGCGTGTGCTTGTGAAAGCCCACATTCAGCCGTTAAGTGCTGAAAAGTCATTTAATCAGGGCAATATGCTATTGCCCGTAATTAAACAGATATTTGATGCGCTCAATATCGAGCATGAGTCGAGAGACGACCTTACCGTCTCTGACTCCATTTAAAGGAATTTTATTATTTGACATTACAATTCTGCCCTTTTATATGGGCATTAACTCAAAACGAACAATCCCTGTGCCATATACAAACGGCAACAGGGATGTTCTTTATAATTCAGATTATATAAAGGGAGTGCTATAATCGTTTCCCGAATCCGTCAATATAGAATGATTCGCCATTTAAAGTAACCCAAGACTTGCCGTCCTTGAACGGAGTCATCTTGTCATAGATGAACGGGACAAGGACATCTCCAAGTTGGCCCAATTCGGCCCCCAAAGCACCCCATTTGCCGTCTTTCTTGACTATGATTCTCTTTGAAACCCAAAAGTTTTCGTTATAGAAATCTTCATATATGGGTTCAACGACAACAGGATAGTCGCTGCTGTTAAACACGAAACCAATCTTATCAACTCTCAGGTCTCTGAAGCCGACATAATATCCTCCTTCGGAAGGGACAACATATACACTGTCCTTCAATATAGTATCTCCTTTGCGGAGAGCCTGTGCCCCCAATGAAAATGAGCCTATAGCCCCAATAAGCACAAGAACAACTGATGCAATAAACCTTTTCATATTCGTTTCAATTTAAAATTCCCCTTGACAATTACAATCAAGGGGAATATCTTTAATTAAATGTTAATGTATCAAATCAATGGAAATGTATTCTTGTGATAATCATACCGACTACGAATTTCGTTGCCCTCAATGTGGAACAAAATATAAACTATTGGATATGCCGAGTCGCGAAGTTATGAAACAGATAGGACATATGATGACTTGTCCTAAATGTGGCACAAGAATATCAATCATTGATTTTCAAGAGGAATAGTAACATTGCCAGATTCTGCATTCAGTTCATTAATGAATTCTTTTGCATCATTAATGTCATTGAATGTATCTCTTAAGGCTTCCCAATCCTTTTTTAATGTATTGAATCTCACAACTCCATATTTTTGGGACTCGTCATCAATCATTAAAATGGCATAAGGTTTAAAGGTTATAGATTCCATAACCCATTTTACAAATTAAAGTGTGAATATTGATTACAGTAAGTAAAGGCACGCCCTACTGTACTTCAGGCGTGCTGAGAGGATTAAAATGCACGATACATAATACCACAAATCGCTTCAAGATACTTTGAACAGCCATCCATCGCCATATGTGTCCTTGTCTGCGCTGTAATGAAAAGATTTACTTTCATGATGATAATAGCTTTTTCTTTGAAACAGTGCAATGTTCAGGAGGCACAATCCTCCTCCACATTCAAAGGGTGCGGTTCCTGTAACTTTCCTTAATCTTCCGGCTGAATTCCCTTGTCGCCGGAACATCAATTTCATTCAGCCGTTCGTCTATACTTTTCCCGTCCAACGGGTCAGAGCCTTCGGAGAGTTTTTTCGCAAGGTTGTATCTCAATTCGGCCATGTGGCAACTGACTCGTGGCGACTCCAATGCAGTTCCATGTTCTATGTATCCGTTACCGACACAGAGGAAGCAGAAGTTACATTTCTCAAGCCTCCCGCAGTCTCCGATGTCTCCCACGGATGTGTTTCTCCACTTCTTCAGGCTTTCGGATTGGAGAAGTTCGGACAACGGTGTATCCTTGACATTGCCGAAGGTAGCAGGAAATGCACAGCACGGTTGTAGTTCGCCTTCGGGGGTGATTGAGAACGACTGCACGCCAGCATTGCATGGATGGGCATCAAGTGGCTTCCTCATTATCCCCTCCAATCCGGTTTCATGGCCTATATACATGGGGATATCAGGGTCACGCAATACAATTTCCATTATCTCGTCAGAGAGACCGAGGTTCTCTGTCACTGACACATCACCGTCCACACCGTCAGTGAGGTTGATTTCGAATTGGGGTATGGCCCCGTATCTGTCTGCAAGGCCTTTCACCGTGCGGTATGATTTCACATTGGTCCTGAACACGACGCATTTGAAGGCCATGTTCACACCCAGTTCAGATAGTTGTTCCGCCACAGAGAGGGTCTTGTCCAACGAGCCCTTCACCCTTGTTATCCGGTCATGTACCTCGGGCAATGCACTGTAGATTGACAGTCCCACAAGACGGGGATAGCACCATGCAAGCCTGTCTGCATTTCCCGATATGGCCTGCCCGTTGGTATATATGTCAAAGGCGATATCCTTGCTGTAGATGTAGTTAATTATTTCCCATATATGTGGCTTTGAGAACGGGTCTCCACCGCTCAGGCATACCTTGTACAGGCCCATGTCATAGAGTTCATCTATGACCTTCTTGTAGTCATCCAATGACATTTCATCCCTGTTCCTGTGGCTCACCTCGCATTCGTTCCTCGATGCGCCTGAATTGTAGCAGTGGATGCACCTTTCGCTGCAATTGTATGTCAGTTCGAACATCACGGAGGGGATGCACTTCCCGATGTTCAGAGATTGGGCATACATCTGTTCGGCGTTTGACATGTCCACCTGCCCATTGCTCTTGCCGAAGTCACGCTCCACGGGATGCTCCCTGTATATCTGTCCCTGTCTCCGTCTTATTTCAGTGATTTTATCCCTTGAAAGAAGTCTGTCCGTCACAAGGCCGTTCTGCCTCAGAATGCCCATGAAATCGGATATGCTTTCGGTCGCTATGCCCGTATGTCCGGCTATGGATTCTATGCTTGCATGGCCGTTCTTGGGGATTGACAGTATCTCGCCTATGACGCGGGCTGAATGGGATTCGAAGAATGAGGAAACGCCCGTTATGAGGTTGTACATGATGGCGGTTTCCGCATCAGGATTGTATCTTCCGCATGTCCACTCGGGACGGTATATGATTTCGCTTTCCATTTGTGCTGTCTGTTGTTTCAAAACATAAAAAAGTGGACTTCATCTTTTGTATGCTCTTGAGGTCTTGGACTACCCGCTACACAATACAATAGAACAAAGTCCACACATGCTGATGACAGCACCGTGGGACATTTGCTTTCTCATCGTGTAGCATCCTATGAAAGTGTCCAAGTTTCAAGTAAGCACGATAAAAGCCAACGCCTTTATGTCATGTCAGTTATATATATTCTTTATCTCATCCTGTTACTTTTTGTGGATTTGATGACAAAGATAGCAAAAGTTTGCGATATACCGATTATAGTCTGCTGTTTCTTATTTCCTCTTGATATTTATGGATTAAAGGTTACTATATGAGCATCAATACCCGACAGGCAATGCAAGAGAGAACATATTCATTGAAGGATTTCGGAAATTATTTTGACAGTGAGATTTTAAGGCAATATCACGGTCAGGCTGCACCCAATCAGCAAATGCAGCAGGCCCAACGGCAGAATTCAGTTCAACAACAGGGCATGATGCCTCAACAGGGTCAGAAGCAACAGCAAATTCCCAAGCAGAACCAAATAAGGCAGAAAAAAATACAGCAATGAACATCGTCGTATCTCAAAGTGTAATTGATGCTGTTCCTTGGATAGTTTCCGCTTTAAAAAAGATGGGATTTCCGCGTCTTGCAGTAGAAAATTGCAAGACAGGAATTGTTTCTGCCATTATGGGACATTTCAGAAATCTCAACGCCAATATGCCCGGATACTGCTATTATGATATTCCGGGACAGAAATACAGACTCATATTCAGATATAGGATGTCCAAGGATAGGACAAAGGCATTGCTTACAAGTGTGAATACTGTGGAAAGGGAGTTACATGAGCAAAAACGCAATGTCATCAGGCTTACTGAAGCCGATATTAGACATTGCGTTAGAGCAATATTAGCAAAAGTATTGAACGAATCCTTTATAAAACCCCATGGATTAAGCCAATCAGAAGCATTGGAGAAATTCGGAGAATGTTTGTCAAGATTATATCTTAATGGCAAGTTAACGGAAGATGAGGTGGAAGAACTAACGCATTATGGATTATATTTTTCTCCATTATATTCAAATGGGCATTATGAAGATATACTTAAAATCAATTAATCATCGTCACTTTCTTTTGCCTCTATTAAGTAGACTGAGGGGACATCAAATACATGAGGTGACTCTTGTGAGTTCGGGTATGTATCATTGCATATGTTGCAAGTGGGAACAATGTAATTAATTGGATTTGAACTACACATCATTATCCACTCATATACATGTGCCCCAACCATTTCAACGGTTTTTAATTTAGGATTGTTCTTTTTAATTTGCGCAAGAGTCTTTTTGCAAGAATAGCAATAATCAGGAATATTAAGTGTATAGCCTAATTTTTCCTCCATTTTTCTTTGCCAATAATTAATCCATGTCTCGCCGTTTTTTCGCTCTGAATCTTTTGTTCCTCCCTTATGTAGCACAGAGGTCATATCAATGCTTTTCTTTTCCATAATGCAAAGATAACAAAATTGGCATACATAAAAGTCTTATGCTGCTTTTATGGCATTGAAATGGAGATTTTTATTGTAAATCCTATGGATAAACCGTGTTCTGTTCTCGGCAGCTACCATTAGAAGCCTGTCAAACAGGTTTTCCTTGAAGTACCTGCGATTGAACTTATAGCAGAACTCATTGAGGTATTCCTGAAGATACTCCGCCTTCACACCGTGATATGTGCCTGCAATGGTTGTCTTTGCATTGGCTATGGCGATATGGACCCACGGAAGAACCTTCCCGATATCCTTAGGTTCAACAACCTGTGAGATATGCTTGTCGAACATCTCTGAGAATTTGGAGTGTGACTTGCTCGCATCAGTGACGGCAACGCTTTTCTCACAGTTGACCCCAACTTTGACGGATGCTGATATTGTCGATGACTTCAGGTCGGGGATGACACGCATCTTCATGAATTCAACTTTCTTCGGCTTCATATATGGCTTCGGGTTCTCAACATCCCTGCTCTCGGCCATGACAAGAACCTTCGCCTTTCTTTCGCTGCCTGCTCCTGCCTTCAGTATCCGTCCCTTCTTCTCCTTCGGGGTCTCCGTGGTGAAGAAAGCCTCGTCAATCTCAATGCTGCCGTTGAGGACATACCTCCCATCGCGGATGCCCATGACGGAACGCAGCTTGTGCATCATCTCCCATATTGGCTGATACCTCTTGTGGTCCAACTGCCTCTGTATCTCGCATGAGGAGAATGTCTGCTTTGTGGCGGTGAGAAGGTGCATGGCCATGAACCAATAGCGGAAAGGAAGTTTGGAGCCATGCATCACCGTACCGGCCCTCAGCCCAATCCTGTGTCCGCAGTCGGCGCACTGAAACTGCTCCTTGGAAGCCTTCCAATAGTGATGGGTACATCCGCACTTAGGACAGACGATGCCCTGCCTCAGCCTCAGTTCCCTGAACTTTGTCTTGCATGTCTCCTCATCCGGAAAGTACTTATTGAAATCAAGCAGTTTCATTGTCTCTTGTTATATCTCTGTTTCTGTATGCAAAGATAGTAAGACAATGTGCCAAACTGCGGTACAAACAAGAAAAAGTGTTTACAATCTAGACACTTAGGCGTTTTTTAAGGGAAAATCATACTACAATGAAACAATTATCAGAACTAACATGGGGTGAAATTGAAGCAGGCATAAAATCTGCCCATAAAGCATATTATAACTCAGAGGAACTACAAAAGGACTATGGTTCTCCTGAAAGTATTGCCTCTCATTCGTTTGATGTAGAGTATGGATGGACCGAAGACTTGGGAACAATAAATCGAAAAAACAGAATCATCGGGCATCTATCATATTTGATAAGAACACATCCGGATATGTTTTCTCAATATGAATAAGCATTTTTATAATTTCTCTAAACAAAGGCATTCTTCGTAGGTTTATTTTTGCTTCATCTGATATTGGTCGTGAAAAATACAAATATGCCTTTGCTTCAAGATTGACTGTTCTTGGGACAGGAAATATATCTACGATAAAATAAACTTCATTAAGTTCATTAATGTCTTTATTCTTATCAGGGATTTTAAAAACTACATATGACCACATTTCATTACGGATTTCATCTTTGAGAAGTTCTATGATATCCTCATCCCTAAAGTATAAATGAGCCATCTTGTTGTAGTACAATATTTTATTCTTATCGTGCCTAATTTCTTGGTTATACTCATTTTTAAGAAATTCGTAATCTTCAGAAAATACCTCTTCTAATGCCTTATGTTTTAATCCGGATTTATACATAAAGTTATTTTTTCAAATCATCAGCAAATTATGTTCCAATAAAAGAAAAAATCGTTGACAACTTGGGAATTGTCAGCGATTTTCTTTATATTAGCCCTTGGGGGGTATTTTTGCGGATAATCATAATCTTTTTTGAAAGCTGCAGCTTTTCATTCCGGAATCCGGCAAAGTCTCTGGTCGTCTTGTCGAGCTTCTTTGTCCCGGTAACCCCTTCATTCCTTGTACCGGCTGTCCCTATCATGAAATTCTTGTTGCCGAAGTCAGAGAAAAATGTTGCACAGGCCTCAGGATGGTCAGAATTTATGTAATCAATACCCATGTCATAGAAGGTATAATAGACAGTCACCCCTTCAGGGGCATTCCAGAAACGGACCGGCTTTCCCATGACATGGGCTTTCTCCACAGCTTCGGCTATCAGAACCGCCTCCTCCGGAATTATGGACCCTTTCCCGTTCCATTGTGAATAACCGGCAAAATTGGCACTTATGAGAGCCACCCTTTCAAGCTGCCCTGAAGTATACTCAAAGGCAAAAGATCCGTCAAAGCTTATGAATTCCGGATATTTGTCAAACGCCGAAGGTGCAGGCACATTGCCTGTAATCACCACCCTCACGGCATTTTCATTTACAGAAGGGTCAAAGACATCCGGCCATTCGGAAAGGAGCTTCACAACGGCATCAAGAGTGGGGGAACCCGCCGACTTCAGCTCCACCATCAGCTGGAGCACCTGGTCAGAATCTTTCCACGCACGACCGCCGTTACGGCTGAAAAGAGTGACAAGCGGCTCCACATACAAAGACCTGAATGTCATGTCTTCAGACAGTTCCTCCCGGTCATGTCCGACAAGGAGTTCTCCTCCCTTCAGAAAAACATCAGCTTCAATTGAATGAACCTTTTGGGAATACGCCTCCCAAAACGGAGCCGTCTGACGATAATCATTATGGGAATGAATCATCACAGGCGACTGAGCCGCTGCGGCAATGCCGGCTAATGCCAACAACAAGGCGAGGCCGGTCTTGAATATACATTTCATGACAATATGTTTTAATCAATGGTACAATCTGTCTTCAGGAATATCAGAGAAGGTATTTTCTCCCGGAGCCTTCCATCTCCACGACAGTTCCTGCCCTTCATAATCTTCAAAGTAAAGCAGACGGAAAGGATGAAGACCCTTGTCCAGAGCAATGCGTCCTGTGGCTGATACGGCGGCATGGGAACCGTCGTTGTCCACTACCTTCTTTCCGTCAATATACAATATGCTGCCGTCATCACTCTTGGTCATGAATTCCCACACGCCACGCTCCGGAATGTCAACAAATCCGCTGAACACATAGCCATAATGATCCTCGTACGGGGCCGAGGTTATCGACGGGACCGGCATCACTCCTGCATCTGCCGGCCTCGTAGCAGCCACGGCATCTGCATCGCAGAATTTTCCTTCATGCAACGAATACGCCACCCCATGACGCATGGTCTCGTCGGGAGCACTCTTCGCAGCTCTGATGTAATCGGCCTTTACCGCCTTGAGGACAAGAGCCGGACTCGGGGCAAGGCCCTCCTTGAACGCCTTCGCCTTGATGACGCCGGAGCGGGTTATCCTGACAGGGCCTTCATACAAGGCAGAATGTTCATCAGGCTCACTTCCGTCCAGAGTGTACCTTATCACTGCTCCGGGAGTAGATGTTCCGAGGTCCAGATCCAAATCACCTTCAAAAAGATACACCTGCGAAGCCGTATATGGCATGGAAACGGCCTCCCCTGCAGTCATTGAATACGGAAGACGCGACGGGACACCATAATATGCAGGTTTGTCAGTAAGCACAAAATGCAGTTCTCCGCCCTGCATCAGCTGCCCGTATGTAATATATGCGGCATCAAGCGGCTGCCCGTTAAGGATAACACTGGACACATGCCGGTTTTTCTGCGGATTGTCCGCCGTAATCCTCAGTGTCTTTCCGCTGGCAAGGGCAATCTGCATTTCATCAAACTGCGGACATGTCAGGACAAACTGTCCGGATGCCGGACAGACAGGGTAAAATCCGGCGGAAGAGAATATATACCATGCCGACATCTGTCCGCAGTCTTCGTTCCCGACAATACCTTCCGGAGAAATGTCATACATCTCATCAAGAAGTTCTCTGGTAAGTTCCTGGGTACGCCACGGCATCCCTGCATAACTGTAGAGATATGCCATGTGATGGCTCGGCTCATTACCATGAGCATATTGTCCCTTCAGACCGGTGACATCGTCAAGGTCAAGCTGAAGATCTTCAGACTCAACAGAGAAAAGATCATCCAAAGCTTTCACAAAAAGCTCTTTCCCTCCGAACAGCTGCATCATCCCATTCACATCATGCGGCACAAAGAAACGGTAATGCCACGGCGTAGCCTCCGTATAGTCCCTTCCGGTTGAAAACGGTTCAAACGGCCTGGTCCAGCTGCCGTCCGTATTTCTTCCCCGGAAAAATCCGGTACTCCCGTCATATACATTCATATAATTGGCGGCACGCCGGTAATATTTTTCAGCGATTTCCATTTTACCCATGGCCTCCGCCATTCTCGCTATAGTCCAGTCATCATAAGCATATTCAAGAGTAAGCGACACTGACTCCCTTTTGAGATCAGACGGCACATAACCATATTCAAGGTATTTGTCCGAGCCCTTCCCGTTGATGTCAGAAGACCTCATCATTGCTTCAAGGGCCTTTCCCGCATCAAAGCCGCGTATCCCGTTCAAATAGGCGTCAGCTATGACCGAAACAGCATGATACCCTATCATGGTGCCTGTTTCCCCGGATGCAAGGGGCCATATCGGAAGTTCCCCTGTACAATCATACATGTCAAGCATACTGAATATGATATCCTTCACCAGCGTCGTGTCCATCAAGGTCTGCAAAGGATGCCATGCCCTGAAAGTGTCCCAAAGCGAAAGTGTGGAATAATACGACATTCCGTCAGGAACCGAGGCAATCGTACCGTCATTTCTGCGATACTGGCCATTCACATCATTCATGATGTTGGGGACAAGCATGGCATGATATCTTGCCGTATAAAAATTTATCCTTTCATCCTTTGTCCCGCCTTTGACAACGATGTCATCCAAAGCTGAACTCCACAATGACTCCGCCTTGTCACGTACAAGGTCAAAATCCAGTTGCGGCACTTCTTTCATACTGTTTTCCCTTGCATTCCCGCTGCTCACCGATGAAATTCCGACAGCCATTGTAATGCTTTTCACATCGGAAGGGAAAGTCAGCAACGCCTGTGAACCGGACAATACCTCAACATCCGAAAACGGTTCTGAAAACCTTGCATTGAAATACACATGATGGTCAGCCACCCATCCGCCGGTCAGTCTCATTCCGGAAATTTCCCCTGCCGGAAGGACTTCCAGACTACACTGATCAATCTTTTCTCCTGATGTGACATGATTCAGGTCAATGAGCAGACAGCGGTCTCCGGCCTTGTTGAATGTGTATCTGTGAACTCCGGTACGGGATGTGGCAGTCAGTTCGACGAATATTCCTTCCTTGGTGAAATCAACAGAATAATAGCCGCATGAGGCATGCTCCCCATCATGGGAAAACGGATGCGGTTCAATTACTGCAAGACTGTCACGAATCTCCGGACGGCGGCCGGAAGGTGTAACCAAGATGTCCAACAGGTCCGCACATCCGGTTCCGCTCAAATGAGTATGTGAAAATCCTATTATCTCCTTATCGTCATAGTGATATCCTGAACATGCATCCCACCCTTCTGTCCTGGTGTCCGGACTCAACTGCACCATCCCGTATGGGACTGATGCACCTGGATATGTATGTCCATGAAAACCTGTACCGATCATCGGATCCACATATTCAACCGGACTGGCCTGCCGGGAACATCCGCAGAATAATGCGGCAACAACAGACAAAATGAATATACGCTTCATGTTTCAGTGTTATATGGTCATTCTTGCTGGAGGCCATTGTATCCGGCTTCCATCCTTTCTGACAAATTTATGAAAGAAACATATCTTTTGCGGAGTAATTTGCGCTTTTATCTCCTCATATCGCGCAATTATATCATTTCAATTTCTTTTCCCTATAGGCAGACGGCGTCATGCCCTTTATTTTTCTGAAAGCCCGTGAAAGGTTCTTTACATCAATGATTCCAAGCTCAGAGGCAGCTTCTGACACTGTCATCCCGTCACTCAGCAGCTCCGATATTTTCTGAATGCGTATCTGCAGGATATAATCATAGATAGATGTTCCCATCGTATGTTTGAAGCGGACTTCAAGCAATCTCCTCGAAAGCGGCACTTCCCTGACAATGTCATCCACGGAAATTTTCTGCCCTATCCTTTCATGAATAAACTTCAGCACATCAGCTATATAAGGATCATCATTCACAAAAATATCTGACGACTGGCGTGTATAGATATGCGTAGGGTGCACCACAACATCGTCCAGCTTCTTTCCGGGAAACCGGATGGCATCGTCAATAAGCTTTGCCACTTCATATCCACCTCTTTCCGCATCCTGCCCGAGAGAAGAAAGGGTAGGAGAAGAAAGCCGGCAGATTGTCTCGTCATTATCTACGCCGATAACGGCGACTGCCTCAGGGATATTGGTCTGACCATAACCCTCATTTACACTCATCCACCGGCATACTTCCGTAATATAATATGCCTGATTGTCATCACATGCCATCACAGCCACCGGTTTCGGCAGTTCACGCAGCCACCCGGCAATCTTGTCAAAATCATAATTCCACATGCTCACCTGCGGCATTATCAGAGCCGAAAATGTATTTCCTGCCACAGACACCGTCTCTCTGAACCCCAGATAACGCTCATCAGAGAATACTACATCCCTGATTCCATAAAATGCAAAATGCCGGAATCCCTTCTTCAGAAAATAATCCCCGCACATCTTCCCGGCCATATAATGCTCCCCGGTAATATTGGGTATCTCCTTGAACCTTTTTCTGAAATCCTGTGCGATGGCCAATATTCCCCTTGACGCGAACAGGCTTACATTGTCCGTTTCATAAAACTGTCCTATTACCGCATCTGCCTGCATCCTGCATGCATAGTCTACAACCGCTCCCACCCCATATTTGTCCCTTATGGACAAAGGCAGGCGGCAAAGGCTCCATGCTTCACCCACATCATGCGCATAACGTGCTATTCCAAGAAGCATATCCCTTGCATATGCCTCTGAAAAATCTGTCATCAATATTATACGCGCCATCTCAGAAATACTTTTTAGCGCTGCAAACATACAATTTTTTCCTATGATTGCAGCAAAACGAAAAAGCAAACATTTGCAGCACTGATTGGAAAAACAGCAGGATTATGCTTATACCCAAGATTGACAATTAAGACTTCTTTCTTATTCAAGAAAAACAAAAAGGCAGCCACTTTGATGTGACTGCCTGAATGATGGTGGAGGTAGACGGAGTCGAACCGACGACCCCCTGCTTGCAAAGCAGGTGCTCTAGCCAACTGAGCTATACCCCCATGTAGTCCTGAGCAGACTTGAACTGCTGACCCCCACATTATCAGTGTGGTGCTCTAACCAACTGAGCTACAGGACTATATAATAATGAAAGACATCAATAAGAGGAGCAACCGATGTTGATGCTCCAAAAAGGAGGTGTTCCAGCCACACCTTCCGGTACGGCTACCTTGTTACGACTTAGCCCCAGTCACCGGTCTC
>CALUTY010000005.1 GCA_944323825.1 uncultured Bacteroidales bacterium | reverse complement strand
TAATTTTGCACAAAAAGAAGATTATGCTTATACAGGAAACAATGACTTGCTCGCAATGTGGAGCAAAATTTAGGGGTCTTGTGCAATTCGCACAATACAGGTGTGACAAGTGTGGCACAGAGTATTGTTTTTGTCCTGATTGTTCACGCAAGCAGAACCTGTGCAAATACGATGGCATGATAATCACTAATGATGAATATATTAGACATCATGGTATAACTGATATATTTGGAGAACACTACGACATTGGCAATCGTCTCATTTATTGATTTGGATGAAAATGGATAATTCAAAAATTTCTGAATTGCAGAAGATTATGGACGGATGGAAAGCGAAGTTGGATGTTCCGTCCGATATGGAAATATATGGGGTGGAGAGGCGAGAATTGTCTCACAGTCATGCTTTGGCACATATATTCCGGGAATCATCTAGGCATGGCAGCATTGAAAATTTATTACATGTGATCATGGGCCGCTCTTCGGAAAACCATGATTGCAGAAAAGTTCTGAATAAAATTGGCAAGAGCAGTTTAAATGTGCAGGGTCTTGATGTAAAAACCGAAGTCGGTGTCGTTGATGGGCGGTGCGACATTGTCATGATGGCGAAACTGGCAGGCTGTGGAATTGAAAAGTTGCGTATAGTACTGGAAAACAAGGTATATGCGAAAGAGAGCAATGACCAGACATCCAAATATTATTCCCATTATTCCATTGAAGAAGAACCTACCGTATATTTGTTTCTGACACCTGTAACTGATACGCAAACTTGTTCTTGTCCTCATTTTGTCCATATAACATATCAGGATCTGTATGACGGTATATTTTTACCGTTGATAGGGGAATCGGGTGTGAGCGAGTCCCTGAAAAGATTTGTAGAATCATATATAAAGGCATTGTCGTTGCCTACAAGAGAATCAAATAAACGAGAAATTATGGCTTTGGATATGAATATGAAAGCAGAGATTGAAAAATTTTTCAATCAGTATGGACCGTATATTTCAGATATGTTGGATATCTTGAATGCTGATACGAATGACACTGCGGACGCGCGGAAAGCGAAAGAATGCGGAAGAAAGATATCAGTTCAGTTAGCGAAGCATAATGGCGGGGAAATTCTGAAAACATTGGTTTTCCCGCTTATTGAGCGCATTGCGATTCGGAACAATGTTCAGAATTACGATGATATGACAAAATTGTTCCCGAAATCTTTAATTTCTTCACAAAAAGGTAGTGCGCATCTTATTTATACGGGCGACATGCTGAAGGATGTCAAGGACAATTATGGCGAGCGATTCAAAATAGCCGTAAATGGTCAGGAGTACCATGTGCTTGCATACGTGCCTGCCTGGAAAGATCATTGGAAAGAAATAATCGCATATATGGAGAATCATTCAGAATACTTTGAGCAAGAAGAAGTCGATGAGATGAGGAGCGCATTGCTGAAGTTGGATTTCACAAAATAAGCCATTAAACATGAACGAAATAAAGTGATGGATTGTGTTGATTGAAATCATTGGTAAAACTGTATGCTTGATATACATGATACTGAAATACAGCTGATAGAAGATCGGATTCTTCTGACATACAATGACAAGAGGATGATATATCCAGATTGTGACTGCCTGCTTGACTGGAGAAAAAATCTGATCAACAAAAAGGCCCTTGCCCGTCAGGGGGATATCCTCCCCGATATAATTGCCTTTAACGATGCTCTGCGCAGTGCTCTCAAAGAAATGTATGACAGGGCACATCGTATATGGGATACTGTCAAGGGTAACAATACATTGGGTGATGAAATCAAATTGACAGCAAAATGTTTTCTGTCAAATAATTATCCGGAATTTCATCCGGTGCAGGTAGAAGATAGACAGGAA
This sequence comes from uncultured Bacteroidales bacterium, assembly GCA_944323825.1. Lineage (GTDB taxonomy): Bacteria > Bacteroidota > Bacteroidia > Bacteroidales > UBA932 > Cryptobacteroides. Next base: position 209,623 of record CALUTY010000005.1, on the reverse strand, counting down.
CTGTGTGATGCTGTCTTTTTGACCACACGAAGTTTGCCATAACGGACTTCATATATGTCCGGACGTTCGAGACGGAAATCAACATAGAGATTAGCAAACAGGTCATGGATAATATTAAAAGACCGGTTTAGTCACTTTCAATATAGCCAAAATTTACCCGAAGTTCAATATTTTTATTTAATTTTGTGTAAAATTTGGTCAAAATGCATGAGTATCTGATAAAATTGCATAATCTGAAACTATTCACTTTGGAGGAAGCCGCCAATGTCCTCGGGAAGAAAGGTGCCGCATCCGAACTGCTCAGGAATTATGTGGATAAAGGTCTTGTCTGCAAGGTCCGGAGGAATCTGTACGGCGTCACAAATCCTGCCACGGGACATATTCTGGCGGACTGGTCTGAAATCGGTTCCTCGATAACTCCGTCATCATATATCTCATATCATTCGGCATTGGAATACTATGGGCTTGCCAACCAGATGTTCTACGATGTCTATGTGTCGAGTGAAAGTCGGTTCAATGATTTTGAGTTTGACGGTAGGACATACCGCTATTGCGGCAGCGGCTCTGAAAAAGGTATTACGACACCGTTGATGTCCGGAAATGTCAAGGTCACTACCCTTGAACGGACGGTCATTGACTGCATTGACAGAATCGACAGGAGCGGTGGGACAGAAGAATTGCTGCAAAGCATCCGGTCAGTGCAGTATCTTGATGAAAATCGGCTTCTGGAGATATTGGAAGACTACAACAAGGCTACGTTATATAAGAAGACAGGATTTGTCCTTGAACATTATGGGGACAGGCTTCGGTTGAGCAAGGATTTCTTTGACTGTTGCCGTGAAAAGGACAATGTCGGCTCAAAACTGCTGGCCTCCTCCGAAGCCTGCACGAAGTTTGACAGTAAGTGGAGGATATATTATCCTGAAATATTCTATGATTTGGTGCAACAAGATGACTATGAAATCGTATGACAAAAATAAACTGGAATGTATTGCGCAGGAAACGGGATTTATCAGGGACAACCTTGAAAAAGTCATCCGTCTATCCGGCATCCTGACATTCCTGAACACCAATAGTCTGACCAAGGACAAACTTGTGCTGAAAGGAGGTACGGCAATCAACCTGACCGTATTTGAAATGCCCAGGCTGTCCGTTGACATAGACCTTGATTATGACAATGAGTGCGACCGTGATACGATGATGGCGGACAGGAAGTCAATCAGTGCGGCAGTTATGGGCTATATGCAAGCCAACGGATATTCGCTCCATCCCGGCAGCAAAAGCCCACATGCCCTCGATTCATGGGTTTTCACATACATCAACACAGCTGGGAACAGGGATAATATCAAGATAGAGATAAACTATCTGATGCGTGTGCATATCTATGAACCTGTCAAAGCCTGTGTAAATATTCCGTATCTCGAAGTAACTGAAATCTTGGCTCTTGCCCCGCTTGAACTGTTTGGCAGCAAAATAAAGGCACTCATTGAACGCTCGGCCTCAAGGGACCTTTATGATGTGAACAATATGATAGAGTCCGGGATCATTTCACCCGATGACTATACTCTGCTCCGAAAGGTAGTCTTGTGTTATCTTGCTGTCGGCGGCTCCCGTCCTCCGATGTCCCAATACGATTTCAGTGCTATAGAACGAATCAGATTTGCCCAGATAAGGGCAAGTCTTTTGCCAGTCCTGCGGAAATCGGAGAAATTTGATTTTGAATCGGCAAAGAAGCGTGTAATGGATTTCCTGCCGGTCCTTATGCGCTTTGACGATAGGGATCTGGAATTCATAGAGCAGTTCAACAATGGCAGTTATAGACCAGAACTCTTATTCCAAGACGAGGAGGAAATCCTACGCAGGATAGCATCCCATCCGATGGCATTGTGGAAAATTAATCATAGGTAATAGACTGTTGTATAGGAATTTGCAATATTTTGCAGGTTTTAGAGTTTGCCTTATTTTTTACCTTTACCATGTTCTGCTAAAAACAACTATATTGATAATTAAATAGTTATATGAATATTTGAATAAATTCAACGTGGAGGAATACTACCCTTATTTTGTAAGAAATTTTGGAGTTGAAATCAGTGATTTTTAGGGGGGATTCTCTGATGGTTTTGAGGGTTTTCTCTTTTGTTCTTCTCGGTTCCCGTTTCTGGTGCATTCGATGCTGACCATACCAATTCCAGTGAAATGCCGGGAGAGCGATACTTTAGTACACATAAGTGTCGGATTTCCAGGGATAATTCGTATTTTTACAGAAACACGCGTAACCAATGACGGACAGACGACATATCTTGAGAGCTCTCGACGAGTTGTCACCTCAGGCACTGGAGTATTTCTTCCCGGGACTTGCCATTAATGACTTACGGGAGCCTTGCTGTTTATCGGTCAGAGGCAACATCCCACTGATACAGGAAACAGATATGGACTTCGCCCCGATATCGGAAGTATGTTGTTTCGGGGAAATATCCATTCCTGATGTACCTGCAGCACCATACGTGTCCACTGATGAGAGGACAGATGAGATTCCTGAGGATCTTGCGGATATGGTGATGAAGGAAATCGAAGATATCCGGCGCAGGTATGGAGTTACCATCGAACAGATCGAGGCGGTGCTCTCATACAAGGTGAAGCTCAGCCATTTGAGAATTACCTGCCGAAAGGAAATTATCCTCGACGACTTTGACTTCAGGGAGGTTCGGATGGACACTCTCACAAAGGCCGTCTACCTGCTTTTTCTCAGGCATCCGGAAGGCATACGTTTCAAGGAGCTGTCGGAACATGCCGCAGAACTGGAGGAACTTTATCTGACAATCACCGATCGCACTGACATCGTAGCTATACGACGAAGCATAGTAAGTCTTACAAACCCTCTCGACAATTCCATCAACGAGAAGGTCTCAAAGGTGAAGAAAGCTTTCAGAAACGCAGTAGACGACCGCATTGCCAGGTTTTACTACATCGATGGAAACCAGGGCGCTGCCAAGGGTATAGCTCTCGACCGTTCCCTGGTCATCTGGGAATGATTCCGTCTATTCCTTCTCTTCATTCCCGTCATCTTCGAAGATACCCCTGAAACTGGCCATCGGGGCGGCTGCTCCTTCCTCAAGGCACCACTGGACTTTTCGTGCAAATTTCTTTCTTGCTTTTTCCCACCTCACGGACATCTTGGCGATACCCTCCGGGGTTGCATCGTAGTTAAGTGCGTTGGAGATGTTAAGATCCCTTGCCGTTTCTACTGCATCCTGGTTGGCACCTATGTAGGCAAATGTCCATCCTTTCTCCCTCATCTGCGATACCAATGACTTGACGGCTGTCCCTGAGTATTCCTGCGATGAGTTCTCCTCTCCGTCGGTGATGACCGTCACAAGGACGGCATCTCCCTCGGACACTACCTTCGATAGACTGGTGATGGCTGAACCCATCGCGTCATACAGTGGGGTGCATCCTCCGGGCCTGTAGTCTTTCTCCGTCATATCCTCGACCTTCTCCACAGGAACGCGGTCTCTGCGTACCTTTACTGCGCCTATACCATGGCCCTCGAAGGTTATGATGGATACGAAATGATGCTGTTGCGGATACTCCGCCTGGGTATTCCTGATTCCGTTGAGGGTCTCATTGAGGGCGGAAAGTGCCTGGGAGTAGATTGAGTGCATCGATCCCGATTCGTCAAGGATGATGAGATTGTAGACATTGGCTGTTCTGATTTCCTTTTCCATAGCAAGAGTGTTTTGATTGTTGCGTACAAAGGTATCGGTAATGGAGGACATGTCCTCGTGATTGCAAGGCTTGCATTCAGGGGATTCTGAAATAACAGTCTATGAGTTCGTCAAAGGACAACTTTGTGACAAGATTGGCCAAAATTTACCGGTCATAATGAACCGGAGAATTTTTTGACAGGATTTCCTCTGACGAGAGAATCATGCCTGTTCCAGTTTTCCTTATTTTGGACATTCTTCGCATCGTCCTGCATGGCAAGCAATTTCAGCAGCAGCCTTTCCCTTGCCTTGTTCCTGTTCTGGAACTGGGATCTCTCGTCGTCGCATTTAACTGAAACTCCTGTCGGAATGTGTGTCGCCCTTACTGCCGTTTCCACTTTATTGACATTTTGCCCTCCTTTCCCGCCTGAGCGGCATGAAGAATAGGCAATGTCTTTTTCATCTATTTCCGGCAGTTCCAGTTCATCAATAAAATGAACTCCTACAAACCAATTCTTGCGTCTGTGCCCTGGCCGGTATGGATTGGCCGTAGACTGCCAAAGCACCGTGCCCTCCCATTCTGAAGCCACCGTCGGCGGAATCTCTTTTTCAGAAACAAGGGTTATTGACATATGGCAATCCGGTTCGGATTTATGCGGTTCCATATCAAATACTGCCAGTCCGGGAACTGCCCGGCAAATTTCCCGGCAGACAAGTGTGACGGCTCTGGCACATTCTACAGGGCCTCTTCCTGCTGTTATCTGGATATACTTTTTCATTTCCCGGTGTCTTTGATGTTGAATTTTGGCTTGACAAAAGATATGACATCCACTGTCGGTGTTATCAGAGACAGGATTCCATCTGCGGACTTGTATGCCTGCGGTGACTCGTCAAGAGTTTCCGTGCAGACCGAGGTCGAAAAAATTCCTGTCATTGCGGATTCGTATTCCGAAAGCGGAATCTGTTTCCTGGCCTGATTCCTGGTCATTTTGCGTCCGGCTCCATGGGGAGCACTGTCAAGCCATTGCGCATTACCTTTCCCCATGCAGATGGCTATACCGTCCCGCATATTGAACGGGATGCATACTTTCCTGTTCTGTGAAGCATTGATGGCCCCTTTCCGAAGCATGGGAAATTCTTCGGTTACGGAAATGTAATTGTGGGTTGTATATATTGATTCCGTACATTTTGCCTTGCACAGTTTTCTGAGTATTGCAAATATCCTGTCCCTTATCGTGTCGTGGTTGAAAATCGCGTAAGCCTGGGCAATAACCATGTCGGACAAATACCCTGTCAGGGCATCACCCCACAGATACCCGATATATTCCGTTCTTTTGGGATTGTTCGCTATGTTATGCCAATAATTTGCGACTTTTACTCCCAGATTCCGTGAGCCGCAATGGATTGTCAGCCAGCCTTCACCGGATTCCGCATCTTCGCCGTATTCTATAAAATGGTTGCCGCCGCCGAGAGTGCCGAGGCTTTTGTAGAAAATGCCCTCCTGCAATTTTATCCTGCGGCAGAAGTCGGATATGAAACGGGCATCTATGCGGGGCGCTTCATTGATGAGATCAGGCGCGCTTGAGCGGGCTTTCTGATATTGCGTATTCAAGAAACGGAACAGGTCTTTCTCGTTGATACTGTTTTTTACGCATATTTCAGTACCTGTCGGCACAGTTTCACGTATCCTGTGGTCAAGAAGAGGAAAATCGGCCGGATTGACAGTCTCCGAAAGCCGATGCATGGAAATCGTACAGCCGATATCCACGCCGACATGGTCAGGATTGACGTATGTGCCTATTTTGTAAACCGTACCTACATTACATGAATTTCCTGCATGTACATCCGGCATCTGCAGGATTCTGATGCCCTCGAATGCAGGGTGGTTGCATTGCTCCTTGACCCATTGCAAGGCCGCCTCTTCAATATTGTCGGTAAAAATTTCAGCGGCAGCGTATTTTCCTGAGATTGTCATAAGCTATTCAAGTGTTTTTACGTGATACGAATTCCGGAAAATGCCGGACATCAGAATGTATCCGGCAATAATTCGTGCAGTTGCTCCCGTGTCAGGAAATCGTCATTTTCATCGTCACCATAATTCCATCGTGAGGTTATGGAAAGGATTTCTCCGTCAGGAGCGGTTATAACTGCGATCAAGGAGTACCCGTATTCATCGTGCGGATAATCCTTGCCGGGAAATGCCGGAACTTTCTCCATATCGTCCCGGATGCAGAAATAAATGCGGTTCTTTCCATAGCCTGCATGTTCGTCGTATGCAAATTCAGACTGGAGTATGCACCAGTCAGGGGCATACTTCCTGTATTCCTGCGCCTGGGCAAAGGATTCAATCAGTTCTATCCTGTAACTATGGGGATAGTCTGAGTGGTATTCTCCGGCTTCAAGGTCAATATTCAGACTGCCTGCAACAGCATCGAGTGGCAAGCCGTTGAAATTGCCGTCATAGCAGTCGAATGCCGGGGAATGGCAGATGATTTTCAGGAGAGCATTGATCCTGGCTATGCCTTCATCACTTTTCAAATCTATCTCTCCTTCCCGGCTCCATCTGACAATCCCGCGCCAGAAAGTCCCGTAAGGATAGTTCAAATCCAGTTTCTGACTCATAGCACATGTATTTCAATGCCATCCACAATTGTATCATGCTCCACGACCTTGTCTTTCAATGCATTATCGATGTCAAGGGATTTGAAGTCGCTTCCGTCCTCCTTGTGTATGGGAATGATTGCGGCAGCCGGATTGACCATGTTGCATACCTTCGCAAGGGTTTCCTGCGAAGCATGTCCGGATGTATGCAGGTACTCATGATTCCAGTCGTACGAATGTATGAATTTGTCCAAAGATTCATTGTATGCCTTATCCCTGGAAGTGATGTAACCCATGAATTGGGAATATATGAGTACAGTGTCTTCTTTGGGAAGCTGCGGGAGCAATGATTTCAGCCATTCCTGGAATTTTGACGAATTCCTTACGATCATGGTGAATCCTGATTCAACCATGGTTTGCTGTAGTGCCCCGTCAAACTGACGGGCATCAGGAAAACAGTATTCCGGAATTTTCCGGCCCAGACAATTGGAAAACAGCTTCAATAGTTTGCATTGATAGCTGTCGGCAATAAACAGTCTGTCCTGATGCCGTGCTGTGGCCTGATAAAATGATGCAAGCCTGTCCAGATCAGTGGAAGAACATAACACAAATGCATATTTGTATCGGGACATCAGCTCATATGCCCTTTGTTGCAGGTCCTTTTCGGGCATCATTATTTCGTTGCCTCTGGAAAGCATCGTACCTTCGGTTATGAGTACATCTATCCTTTTTCTGACCACATACTTGCTCAATGTGCCGGAAAGATTTTTGCCGAGATAACCATGGTCTCTGAAATCCCCGGTATGCAGGACTTTCTTTCCGTCACATTCTATTACGAACATATATGCATCTGCAGCCGAATGACTTACATAATATGGCGTAATTTTTATGTCTCCCGCCCGGACGGTCTGATCCTTACGATATTCCTTGAAATTCTGAACAGCCTGGAATGCAGCCTCATATTTTTTTCGGCTTTCTTCATGAGGGACATTTTTCATGTGGGCATAGAATTTCAGCTTGACCAATTTCGCCAGCCGTCCGAGATACTGGTCAATGCCTTTCTTTGCAACGGCAGCTTCAAAAGCGATATGATCCCCGTGGTAATGTGTGTAAAATATCGCCGAGACCCCTTCAAGGAGACGGTCAAGATTTTCCGGCACATCATATTCGTCTTCCGCCTGACCGTCTGCATCCGGCAGGTTGTGTCCGAGATCGATAAGGATTTTTGTCCCGGAGGAAGACTGTATCTCTGTTATACAGCCTCCTATCTGGTTTATTCCGCGGTGGATAGTGATTTTCATCTTAAATTATTTGTCAAATGGATATAGCTTACCTTTTTCAAGACAGTAGCATCTATATTCGATACGAGCGGAACTCATTTTCTCTGTCATTTTTGCCAGTTTATTAATTGTTCGCTTGTCGTAATTTTTGATGATCTGAATAAAATATTTCAAATCAGAGGTTTCTTGATCAAGTTTCAGAATATCCTTTTCGTAATTTGATGCCTTTGGATTCTTAAATTCAATAAGGCAAATTCTTTTGAAATCTTTGTCGTGGATTGACAAATCTGTCCTTGCAGAAACGCCGTAGTCTGATTTTTCTGGTTTCTCGACACCTGAAAATTTATAACGGCCATCGGTAGGAGTTTCTACAGAATAGTATATGTCGAGCTTATTTTCGTTTGCATATAGTATCAACTGCTCAACAAAAACAAATCTCAACTCCTGCTCGCTGATTCTGTCTATTTCTTCTGATTTGCGATGCTCGGAATATTTCGGGAATATGATTCGAGAACCCACTTCCGACCACATTTTACTTTTCTTAGGATTTGATTCCCTTTGATAATCATAAACCTGCTTGATAACTTTAAAAGTCTTTTCAGTTACTTCATCAATATTTTCTTTGATCTTTTCGATTTCAGAGTTCATAATCTTTTAATTTTAATGTGTTTGAAATTTAATATGCGTGTTATTGTCTATGGTCAGTTTCATCTTATCAAAGTTACGGTTTTTATTTGATCTTTTTTATCCTGATACCCTTAATCGCCTTGATTTGAACGGATGCCCCGTCTGGCCGTTTCCATTGCGGGTTTATAGTGTTGTCGGCGTTAAGATAAGGCCGCAAGCCGCCATTCCATGTGAACCTGCCGAGCACAACAGGGGAATATCCATATCTTGCCACATGGCCTTCTATCCTTGACAAGCCGAATAATGTTCTGTCCTCCATTATCCTTGATGACTGTGCTGAGCATCTCAATTTGCCATTGTCCCTGCTGTAGTAATATGGATACCCCTGGGCATCCACAGCTTTTATGACAGTCTGTGTGACGGCTGTAACATATCTCGTATTATTGCCGTCTGGCGAGATTTCCTGAGTTTCAAGTACAATCATCTGATTATTGACTATCGTCCCTCATCTGCGGAAGTATTTCAGCAAGATACGGGTTTAATTCTTTTTGGTTGGCGCTGCGTGATTTCTTGCCAGGGCAGAAGAGAAGCACAGGGACTTTCTTCGTTGCAGCCAGTATATGCAGACAGGTCTTGATCTCGTTTCGCTTAGCCCGGACTCCACCCTCGAAGTCTTTGACATCCAAGCCTTCAATACAGTCGACAATTATTGCTCTGACAAACTTCCTGTCGATCATTTCGACGGCTTTACAGTAGAGGTCATCGCAGTCATTGCTTTCGAGATTCTCGGCATAGAGTGCCCCTGCCAGCCCGGTATAGTCGCTCTGGATGTCTTCAACATTCCCGGCTGTACCATGTGTGGAAAAATATGCTACCGAAGTGCAGTATCTGCTTCTGAGTTCGGCAATGAGTTTGGCAGCAAAGAGTATCTTTGCCAGTTTATTGCTGCTATCGATGCAGTGGAGTTTGCCTCGTTCGAAACCTGGAATATCTGTCAATACTGTCATATTTTATTTTTCTGCAAAGTTACAGGATGCTTCGGCAAAAAAATGGCATAATTGTTTTTAATTTTAGCATATTTTATTTCCCGGAACATTGGTGGCATAAAGTTTCATATTCGGAGATATTCACATAGTTTGTCCTGCCGCTTTCCGTAAGACCGCCGGTCCGGTGGATATGACCGAATAAATGATAGCGAGGCTGAGCCTTAAGTACGAAGTTCAGTATCTCCGGACTGCCGAATCCGTCGTCCAGTATGCCGAATGGCGGATAGTGGGTCACCAGTATATCGAGATCAGCCGGGATATCTTCATCGGCAATCCTGCTGTTTCCGGAAATTGCACCTGTTACAATGCCGTCAAAATCGTCCACTGCATCTTCCATCAGGATAATCCCGCGCCTTTCAAACAGAGGCCTGACATTTTCAGCCACCCCGATATCAAATGACAGCTCATGATTTCCCGGGACGAATATTTTATGCTTGCCCGGCTGTATCGAAAACCAATCCAGAAAATCATCATATTCATTGCCTCGGAGGTTATCCTCGACGGCATCCCCGGCACAAATCAGTATATCAGTGTCATCCGATACCCTGATCATCCTGTGCCTGCCATGCGTGTCGGCGAACGCAAATATCTTTTTCCCCTTAAATGATAGTTCCATAATTAAGTTTCTGTTTTTTCCGACAAATCGCTTAAGCAAGCTTTTCAGCCGTTATATATACTGTTGAGGTCTCTTACCGTTTTCCCTATTTCATCCCTCACGTGTTCCGGTTCCAGGACTTCAATGCTTGCTCCGAACGAGAGTACATCCTGTTTGAAATCGTAATCCGGAGTCAGGAAGTATTTGAAGACAGTATATTCCGGAGTCTCTTCAATGATTTCCTGAGACTGGTGCAGCGGCAGGGACCTGAAGTATTTTGACTGCATGTCAGAAACTTTCAGCATGACTGTTTCCGGCTTCATATCCGGGTATACTCTTACTCCGTATATTCCGCCAAAGTATTCATGTGCGTTGAATGTCTTTGGAAGCGTGAATTTTTCCGTGCCTATCTCCATGCCCAGAACTCTGTCAAGGGCAAACATGTGAGGCCCTTCGTCACCATCCTTATGGGCATACAGATACCACCGCCTTTTGAATTCCCGAAGGCAATATGGCTCCAGAACGAGATTCTCGGGAGTCGGCTTGCGGTAACTCTGATATGTGACATTTATCACAGTTTCATTCCGGATAGCCTGGATAACCGTTGTCAGATACTTCCGGCTTGAGGGTATATCCTCAAAGATAATTCTGTCCCTTAATCCGACACTTTCGTTCAAAAGGCCGGTAAGGCTCAATGATGCAAGCATCCAGTTCCTTATGTCGCTGCCTCCTATCTCATTTTCGTTGTTGATATAATAGGTATTGTCCCTTCGGTCACATGTTATCTCTATACCGAAAATATCGAAGATGGATTTGATATGGTTGGATAACGTGCGCGGTGCCAATTCCTTCTTCTCCTCGTTTACAGAACTGTTCAGCCAAAGGCGCCGGAGTTCTTTGAGAGTGAGATGTCCCCGGCTCTGGAGAGTTTCCAGCAGCCATATGTAACTTTTGAAATAATTTCTTGCCATTGGTAGTATTCATTCGGCTTTTTTCAGAAAGTTTCGCCGGTGTCGAGGTGTTTCAGTGATTCGGCGAAATATTCCTTTGCGTAGGCGGCGAGTTCTGGGGCATCGATTATCCGGGTGTGGCCGGCGAGTCCGGTGTAGAAGCGGCCGATCCCGTAGATGCTGTAGACTGAGGTGTCAAGCAGCCAGTGGCCGTCGCCGGCAGGAATGATTTCCTTGGCGGAATCGGGATATTCTTCTGTCAGGATGTTCTTTGCCAGCATGTCCAGTTCGAGTTTTATCGGTATCGGGGTGTCTCCGGTGAAATGGAATATGTCGGTCTTGCCTTTTTCATGCTTTTCTTTTTCAGTCCATTTCTGGAGAAGTATCTGCACATTGCCGATGCGTGACAGACGGAAAAGTTTGTTCTGGCTGTCGTCGAGGTCATAGCACCAGATGAAAGAGCAGTTGCCGATGAAGCAGAACGGCTCCACATGGCGGTCACGGATCTCTCCGCTGTGGGATGAGGAATAGCCGTGCAGAATTACCTGCCGCTCTTCCTTTATGGCTTCTTTCAGTGACACTATGTTGGCAGACATCTCCTTGTCCGCATAAAGGCGGCGGCTTTCAATCTGACGGCGGAGCGTCTGGCTCATTTTGACGGATTCGCTGTTGTTGCGGATATACGGAATTCCTTCAAACTCCACCACTCCGTATCTGTACGGTTCCACCATGATTATGACCACTTTGCCGTCATAGGCCGGCTCTATGCGGAAATGCAGGCGCACATCAAGGTCGAAGTATTCCTTGGCCCTGTCGGTGATATAGCGTACATAACCGTCGATGCCTTTATATGTGCCAACAATCTTTTTCTCAAGGTATTCCAGGTCGCTGTCAAGTCCGTTGATGCCTCCGCAGTCGTTGACTCCGAGATACAGACTGCCGCCTTCCTGGCTGTTGAGGAAAGAACACAGGGAGCGGAAGATGGTCTTTTCCTGATTCTGCTCCTTGGCATTGGCCGGGGCGAAGAAGAATGAGGTCTTGAATTCGGTCCTGATGTTCTCCACGCCGAGGTTCGGCCCGGAAGTTTCTTCAAAATCCGTGTTGTCTTCGGTCTCCACGGCGAGAAATCTGGTGATTTCCCGTTTGATTACGATCTTGATGGCCGGGTAGACATCGTCTATCCTGTTGCAGGATTGTACCAGTTTGGCAAGCTGGACTACAATCTGGTCAGCTTCAGGACTATGGATGACAGAACTGAGGTATTCCGAGTCGGCATCTGTCCCGTAGGCCATAAGTATCCGCACGATTTCCTCCCTTCTGCGGATGGCCGGCATGGCGGAAAGGCTTCCTTCAGGAGACAGCGGCCGTATTTTCCCCAGCTGTCCGTTGGCGAAATGGACAAGATCTTTAAGATATGATGCCAGCACATTGATGTATTCAAGCGTTTCCGAGTCTTGGGTCAAAGTGGCCAGAATCCGGCATACGCACAGGATTCTGAATCGTTCGGCTGCCTGGCTTATGCTGCGCTGATAGTTGAAGAAGAGGCGGCATAGCCCTTTGACGAGGGCCCTGCTCAGAATATGTTCAGCCGGTTCATCGGGGAAGACGGTATCTTCTGGATACAGGAAGCAGTCCGTGACGCAATAGCTTCGGGATTCGTCTTCATCGACAGGCTGGTATGATTCTTCTGATATGGATGCATATACATACCCGTCGTTACTCCTTGCGTCGATCATCAGGATGGCGGCATCACCTGTTGAGTATGTACCCGGGTTCTTTTCAGGTGCCACATAGGCCGGGTATCCGTCCTCTGTCCACCATGTCATGAGCCCTTTGGCATTGATGTTTTTCAGTACTGCATTCAGTTCTGTGCCGGTCCTTATGCAGTTGTTCACTATTGCATATGTGAATGTCCTGGTGAGATCGAAGGTATTTCTGCTCCCTCCTTTGTATTCGGCATCAAAAATGTCCCCTTTCCTGAGGTATTTTGCAATATCGGAGGCCTTGTATATGTTTCGGAATGCATTTGAAGAAAAAGGAATCTGCCCCTTGATCTTTACATGGTCTTTTTCGGCGGTTTCTACGAGAAGATTGCCGAGAAAGTCTTTCCCCAGATAGCACACCGGCATGGTTTCTCCGGGTGAATATGTCTTGAGTCTTCTGGAAGGGCTCGGAATGGTCTTTCCCTGGTCCCGCAGGTAGTTGACGGTGAAAGTGTCCATGACCTCTATGTCATTTTCCTCGGACTGTTTTATCCTTTCCGACGGAGGGGAAAGCACGACCACTTTCTCATTGAGAAGGGGAAGCGAGGACGAACAGCGGGCAAATTGGGCATCGCTGCGGTTAAGGCTGGAAATCTCTATGAAACCGTTGTTTATCCTGATTGAACCTTTGTCCTGGAACCATGTGTCAGGGCACTTCCTGTTGCTGAACTTCACGGACTGGAGCAGCTTATGGGCAAGGACATTAGGCATGAAATTGTCCGTTGAGATGTCAGTCCATCCGAATCCCGGATTTGTCACGGTATCGCACAAAAGACAGTTTATGGCTGTTTCTGTGAGACTTTCGGTATATTCATCAGGAAGTATTTCAACGAGTGTCTTTATGAAATAGAAAAATGCCTCATGGGTGAGGGAGTCTGTCCAGCTTTCCTGAATAAGCAGATAGGCTCCAAGCAGGCGGAGGTTAACAATCTTTCCGTCTGCCGTGCCGGTGTTGTCTTCGCATATCTTGCTTTCGGCCATGCTGTCGATGAGTTCCCTTATCCGCCTGGAGAGCAGTTTCACTGTTTCCTGATAGAATGAGTCTCCACTCATGGCAGAGCCTTTTGAGAGGTATTGTATGACCTTGTCAAGATTGGCGTCAATGTATTCGGTCTTTATTTCAAGCCATAGAGGTGTGTCTGCACTTGCCATGTCGTCAGGTTGTCAAATATGGTCACTTCAAAGAAATTCCAGTTTCGACAAAATTAGTCAAAATATGCGACATTGAGCCGGTCTGCCATTCCTGTTTGTTCAGATGAACCTGCCGGTAATGCTTTCCCGGGCTGCCTTTATCTGTTCCGGCGTGCCGGCTGCGACTATGCGGCCGCCTTCCTCGCCGCCTCCTGGGCCCATGTCAATGATGTAGTCGGCATTGCGGATGATGTCCAGGTCATGCTCGATGACGACTACTGTGGCGCCGTGGCTGACGAGTTTCTGGAACACTTGGAGGAGAGTCCTGACATCTGACGGATGGAGCCCGATTGTAGGTTCGTCAAAGACAAATACGGAGCCTTCCTGGCCTTTGCCCATTTCGCTGGCGAGCTTCAGCCGCTGGGCTTCGCCGCCGGAAAGTCCGGGGGTCTGTTCTCCGAGGGTGAGATAGCCGAGTCCGAGTTCCTGGAGCACGGCCAGACGCTGCCGGACTGTCTTCAGGTCGTAGCAGGCTTCCATGGCGCTGTTTATGTCCATGTCCATCAGTTCCGGAAGAGAATGGTATGCACCTGCGCCGTTTTCCCGGCGTATCAGGCCGGCTGCCTTGGCGTATCTGGACCCCCGGCATTCGGGGCAGGGGATATCCACATCTGGGAGGAACTGTACATCGAGGCTGATTACGCCTGTGCCGTCGCAAGTAGGGCAGCGGAGCCGGCCGGTGTTGTATGAGAAGTCGCCGTCCTTGTAACCGGCCTTCTTTGCGTCCTCTGTCTTTGCGTACACCTTGCGCAGTTCGTCATGTACATTGGCATAAGTGGCGACGGTGGAGCGGATGTTGATTCCGATAGGGGAGGCATCAATCAGCTTTATCTGCCTTATGCCTTCCGCTTCGATGCCTTTCACATGGTCCGGCAGCCTGTTGCCGGCTATGTGGGCCTGCAGTCCGGGGATGAGGCTTTCCAGGACAAGGGTCGTCTTGCCGGAGCCGGAAACTCCGGTTACGACCGTGAGCCGTCCTTTGGGAATGTCCGTTTCAAGAGGCTTGACGGTGTGTATCGGGCCTGTGGAAAGGTGGATGCGCCCATTTTCAAAAATCTCTCCGGCAGGAATTGTCTGCCGTACGCGGATATCGGCCTTCCCGGAGAGGTATGGGCCTATCTTGGAAGAACTGTTGCGTGTGATTTCCTCTATTGTCCCTGCTGCAATGACATTTCCTCCTGCCGAACCGGCTCCAGGGCCCATTTCTATCAGATGATCTGCTTCGGACAGGATCTGCGTGTCATGGTCCACAAGTATTATGGAATTGCCGTCGGCTATCAGGTCTTTCATCACTCCGGCGAGTCCGACCATATTGGCGGGGTGCAGACCTATCGAAGGCTCGTCCAGCACATAGAGGACGCCTGTGGTCCGGTTTCTTACTGCACGGGCCAGCTGCATCCTCTGCCGTTCTCCGGTGGAGAGCGTGGATGCTGTGCGGTCGAGGCTAAGATATCCGACACCGAGATCCAGCAGGCGGCGTGAGGCGTCAAGGAATGATTCGCAGATGTTCCGGGCCATCGGCTGCATCTCTTCCGGCAGGGATTCCGGAATGCCGCCCACCCAGACTACGAGTTCGGAAAGAGGCATCCTGCAGGCTTCCGCCAATGAAATGCCCCGTACCAAAGGCGCCCTTGCCGCATCCGAAAGCCTGGAACCTCCGCAGTCCGGGCAGATTTCCGTCTTGAGGAACTTTTCCACCCGCTTCATCCCTTTTTCGTCCTTGACCTTGGCAAGGGCATTCTCGACGGTATATACGGCGTTGTAGTATGTGAAATCCAGTTCTCCGGCCTGGTTAGTGTTCTTTGACTTGTAGAAGATGTGCTTTTTCTCCGCCGGCCCATGGAACACTATGTCCCTTTCCTTGGCGGTCAGCTGATTGAACGGAATGTCCGTGCGTACACCCATTTCCCTGCAGACATCGGTCATGAGCGACCACATCAGGGTATTCCACGGGGCGACTGCGCCTTCATCAATGCTCAGGCTCTCGTCAGGAACGAGGGTGGATTCATCCACGGTGCGGACTGTGCCTGTGCCGTCGCAGGAGTGGCACGCCCCCTGGCTGTTGAAGGAAAGCTCTTCGGCGGACGGGGCGAAGAAATGTGCCCCGCATTCAGGGCAGACAAGTTCCTGTCCGGCCGCAACGAGAAGGGAGGGCTGCAGATAGTGTCCGTTGGGACATCTGTGGCTGGCAAGACGCGAGTATATGAGCCTCAGGCTATTGAGAAGTTCCGTTCCGGTGCCGAATGTGCTGCGGATGCCGGGAATGCCGGGCCGCTGGTGCATGGCAAGAGCCGCAGGGACATACAGCACCTCGTCCACATCAGCCCTGGCAGCCTGTGTCATTCTGCGTCTGGTGTAGGTGGATAGCGACTCAAGATAGCGTCTTGAGCCTTCGGCATACAGTACGCCGAGCGCAAGCGAGGACTTGCCTGAGCCTGACACTCCGGCGATGCCGACTATCCTGTTCAGCGGAATCTCCACATCTATGTTCTTCAGGTTGTGTACCTTCGCCCCGTGTACAATTATCTTGTCCGGTCTTTCTTCGTTTTCAGTCATTTCCTTATGCTTTTGGACATTGTTCTGATGTCAGCCTGTTTCCTGGCCGGGAAATCGGACTGCATTTCTCCGGCATAAGACTGCCGGGGAATCCGTGTGCAAAATTACATTCTTTTATGTATGTTTGTAATAAAGATTTTGATTCCATTGCCTATGAAATGGAAAAATATGATGGGAGCCGCCGTTGCTGTGGCGGCGATTATGGCCGCAGGGCGGTCTTATGCACTGGCTGCAGCCTTTCCCGGATATGAGGAAGACTTTAAGGCAGCCGGGGCTGATTCTTCATTCATCCTGACATATGTTAAAGATTATTCATCTGATCCAGAGGAATATGCAGGGATATGCGCTGCAAACGGGACTCTCGGGCTTCTGCCCTGGAACGGGCCGTTTGCCGTGAGGCATGTGATGCTGAACAATGTATTTGAGCGTTCAGGTGAGGACATGGTCGCCACTGCTGTCAGAGGCATCTGTCCGTTCGGCCTGTCGATGCATATGGACGGGAAGGAAATCGGGGATGCCGATGTCAGAGGCCTGCGGCAGGAAATCGACATGAAGAGGGCGGAACATGTCACTGAGTTTGAAGTGCCCGGGAAGGTGGCGGTGAGATACAGCTTCATTGCATTGCGGAATCTGCCGCATGCCTTGCTCATGACTTGCGAGATCATGGCTGAGGATGAAACGGATGTGACATTCGTAAACAGGATGGCAGTTCCGGATGAATATGTCAGTCCATTGTCATTCTGCAGGTCATTCATGACTGAGAGCAGGCAGATAGATGCCCTGTGCACCGGTGCGGAGACGCTTCATGGAAGCCACAGTGTGGCTGCGGCTGCGATGTTCATGCATGACGGGACCTTTGTCCGCAGCCGTTCCGGAGCGGAGGATGTCATTTCGAGGAAGATGAAGAAAGGGGAGAGCGCTTCATTCACCCTTGCGGGAACGATATGTTCCACGGCCGATTTCAGTGACCCGTACAATGAGGCTCTGAGGCAGATTGTCTATATTGACAGGATGACTCCGGACAGATTGATTGATGGGCACAGGCGGCTTTGGGAAGAGCTGTGGAAGGGTGATATTGAGATAGAGGGGGACGAGGAGGCACAGAAGGCCGTAAGGCTGGCTTTGTACAGCCTGTACAGTTTCGGACGGGAAGGTACGGGGCTGAGCATACCGCCGATGGGGCTTTCATCCCGTGGATATGGCGGGCATATCTTCTGGGACAGCGAGCTTTGGATGTTTCCTCCGATGCTCATGCTGAACAGCGGCATAGCAGGATCGATGATGGAATACAGGTTTGACCGTCTGGACAAGGCCATCGGCAGGGCTTCGGCATACGGCTACAGGGGTGCGATGTTCCCGTGGGAGTCGGACGGGGCAGGGGAGGAGGCTACTCCGGTGTGGGCCATCACCGGGCCTATGGAGCATCATATCACGGCTGATGTTGCCATTGCGGCGTGGAATTATTTCTGCGTGACGCAGGACAGGGAATGGCTGGAGGAAAAGGGATGGCCGCTCATCAGTGCGGCGGCGGAATTCTGGGCTGACAGGGCTTCGTGCAACGGTGACGGGACCTGGTCAATACATGGGGTGACAGGGGCGGATGAATATGCCAACAATGTCACAGACAATGCCTTCACGAACGGCGCGGCAAAGACGGCTTTGGGATGTGCTGTTAAGGCAGCGAAAAAATGCGGGCGCACATGTCCGTCTGAATGGGCTGAGATTGCTGACGGTCTGCGGATCCTGCGGAATTCCGACGGGGTCACAATGGAATATGACGGATATGACGGGGAAATGATAAAGCAGGCTGATGTCAATCTGCTTGCCTGGCCGCTCGGAGTGATCATGGACAAGAGGCAGATGTTGAGGGATCTGGAATATTATGAAGACAGGATAGATCCTGTCAACGGACCTGCCATGTCATTCAGCATCTTCTGCATCCAGTATGCGAGGTTGGGGAATGCAGACAAGGCTTATGAAATGTTCAGAAAATGCTGGCAGCCGTTTGTACGGGAGCCGTTCGGGGCCTTTGCCGAGACCTCCGTTTCTGACAATCCTTATTTCGCCACCGGGGCAGGAGGGCTCCTGCAGGCTGTCCTGTCCGGATTCGGCGGCCTTGAAATCACAGAAAAGGGCATTGTGCAGAGGCGGTCCGTGCTTCCTCCGTCATGGACCCGCCTTACAATCCGCGGTGTCGGCCCCGACCGCAGGACTTACACCGTCTTTCAGGATTGAGCGGATAAAAAGGCATTGGAAATCCTGTGGCCTAATTTTGATTTTTTTTTCAGAAAAATTGAAAAGGGATGCATGTATTGACGGAAAATTTCTACTTTTGCGGTTCTGTTCGCATTTGAATGATGTTTGAACGGAAAGATTGCCGGACTGGAATCTTGTCTGCAAGTCAAGCGGCATCTGCCATTCTGAAGTCTGATGGCAATTCCGACACAGCTGTCGGGATATCTTGTTTTCCCGTGTCGGGAAATTAGAAAAAGGAGGAGACGGATGACATATCTGAAAAATACAGGCAGGCCGGGACTTCCGGTGTGCCGGGCTTTGAGGGGCTTTGCCGTGTCCGTGCTGTCCGTTGCAGTTTCGGCCGGCCTGGCTTCGGGCCATGAGAGGACAGACACGCTGATGCTCACGGTGGAAGAAATGTTCCGGATGGGCATGGAGGCGAGCCTTGTGCTCAAGGCTGATTCGCTGAATCATCAGATGGCAGCGCAGGGACTGAAAAGCACAAGGCTGGCCCAGGCTCCGGATGTGCAGGTGGGGCTGACGGGAGGGTATCTCGGACAGCCTGTGGTGTTCCTCCACGGATTGAGCGACGCCACGCTGCCTGAAAGCCCGGACTGGTCGCAGAACTATTCCATAGATGTGAACCAGCCTGTGTATCAAGGAGGAAGGATCCGCAATTCCATCAGACGGTCGGAGACAGAGGTGAAGATAGCCGGGCTCCAGACTTCTGCGGATGCCTCGGACATCAAACTGAGCCTGATGGAGCAGTATCTGAACCTGTTCTGTCTCTATAAGGAATATGATGTGATGCGGCAGAACATTTCCGAGTCGGAAAGGAGGCTGCAGGACATAATCCGGATGAAGGAGGAGGGGCTTATCACCAACAATGATGTGCTGCGCAGCGAACTGCAGCTTTCGAATGACAGGATTTCACTGAGGCAGACGCATAATTCCATCCTGCTTGCCTCGCAGCGGCTGGACATCCTTCTGGGGCTTGACGAGGGGCTGCTCATAGTTCCGGACACATCCGCCCTCCGGTCTGTCATGCTGCCGGGTTCTTATGAAAGCTGCCTTATGGAGGCTTGCGAGGCTGACCCGTCGCTGCGGCTTGCACGGGAGAGGATAGTACTGGCTGAGAATGAGGTGAAGATAGCGCAGGCGGACTGGCTGCCGACAGTTTCCCTTTATGCCGGGAACACGCTTGCAAGGCCAATCACCAGAACGATGGCGGACATGTTCAGCAACAGCTGGAGCATCGGCCTGAGCATATCCTATCCGATATCGTCGCTCTACAGGAACCGCAGCATAGTGACACAGAGGAAGCAGAATGTGAGCCTGTCGGTGAATGCCAGGGACCGGGCCCTGCAGAGTCTGAGGATGGAAGTGCGCGATGCGTGGCTCAGACATGAGGAGTCGGTGGAGCAGGTGAAGACTCTTGGACTTTCTGTGCTGCAGGCCAAGGAAAATTACCGGATAATGCAGAACCGCTATTTCGAGCAGTTGAGCATACTCACTGATCTTCTGGATGCCAACAGCGTGATGCTGGACGCCGAGCTTCAGCTGACCAGGGCAAGGACAAGGGTGATATACAATTATTACAGGCTGCAGAAAGCCTGCGGGAGACTATGACAATGGGAAAGGAAAAAGATAAGATTTCAGCTGCAGCAGGAGGGCCGGAAAGGCACAGACTGCTCAAGAAGCTCAGGCTCAGGAACCTTGTGATAAACCTGTTCTTCTTTTCGGTGGTGACTGCCGGACTGGTGTGGGCATGCAGCCATTTCTGGAAATATATCAGATATGACATCACGAACGACGCATTCATAGACCAGTATGTGTCGCCCGTGAACATAAGGGTGTCGGGATATATCCGGGAGGTGCGTTTCCGGGAGCATCAGTATGTGAAGAAGGGGGACACCCTGCTGATACTTGACGACAGCGAATACCATATAAGGGTGAAGGAGGCCGAGGCTGCCCTTCTGGATGCGCAGGGCAACAGTGATGTGCTTTCCGCCGGCATTGTCACATCCAGGAGCAATATAGATGTGCAGGATGCCAACATCCAGGAGGCAAAGGCCATATTGTGGCAATATGAACAGGACCTGAAAAGGTATGAGCGTCTGCTTTCGGAGGAGTCGGTGGCAAGGCACCAGTATGAACAGGTGAAGGCCGACCATGATGCCGCCCAGGCACGGTACGAGGCGCTTCTGCGGCAGAAATCCGCCCTGGAGTCGCAGTACAGGGAGGCCCTGAAAAGACAGACAGGGGCGCAGGCAAACATCATGAGAAGGGAAGCGGACCTGGACCTTGCGAAGCTGAACCTTTCATATACTGTCCTCCTTGCCCCGTATGACGGCTACACAGGGCGCAGGACATTGGAGCCTGGACAATATGTGCAGGGCGGGCAGACGATAACATATCTCGTCAGGAATACGGACAAGTGGGTGACTGCCAATTACCGTGAGAAGCAGATTTCAGACATTTTCATAGGGCAGGATGTCCGCATCAGGGTGGATGCCATTCCCGGCAGGGTGTTCAGGGGGAAGGTGACTGCCATTTCTGAGGCCACAGGCTCAAAATATTCCCTTGTCCCGACGGACAACTCCGCAGGCAATTTTGTCAAGGTGCAGCAGCGCATACCTGTCCGCATAGAGTTCACCGGCGTCACGGATGAGGACATGGCGCAGATGAGGGCAGGAATGATGGTCGTGACGGAAGCGGTCAGGAGGCGGAAATGAAGCTGGACCTTCCTCTCAGGCGCGGATTCCCTCAGTGGGCAGGGATATTGACTTCGTTCATCGTGATACTTCCTGTGTCTATGATGAACGGGGCCTACACCGGGAGTGCGCTGGAGATTTCCAATACCCTCGGGGCGATGAGCGAGGATGTGATGATGGCATATTACTGCACCTCCGCAGGGATGGCCATCGCCTACCCCATTGTCCCGAAAATACTTTCAAATGTATGTCCGAGGAGTCTCCTGCTGGTGGATCTTTTCTTTCAGGTGCTCCTGAGCCTTATATGTGCCAGGACGGAGCATATTTCCGTGGTGACGGCGGCGAGTTTCCTTCTCGGATTCCTGAAGGCTTTCGTGATGCTATGGTTCATCAGGGCGATCAAGCCGTGGTTTTCCCCTAAGGATGTCAGAAGCGAATTCTATGCGTATTTCTATCCGCTGGTCTTTTCGACCGGGCAGCTTTCGATGATGTTCACAGCCATGCTTTCCTATTATTACGACTGGAAGTACATGTATTATCTGATGATAATCCTGCTTTTGGCGGCGATGCTGGCGGTGCTCATGGTATTCAGGCATACTTCCGTAGGAAGCAGGGTGCCTGTGGAGGAGATTGACTTCAAGAACATGACTGTGGTCTCGGCCGGCATAATGCTGCTGATGCTCTTCTTCAATTACGGGAGGCCTCTGGACTGGTTCCATTCGCCTGTGATCATCGCCTGCGCAGTCATCGCCCCGGTGCTCATCGGGGTATTTCTGTGGCAGATGACATCACCTCCGGAAAAGAAGTTCTACATCAGCACGGCCATCCTGAAGCACTGGAAGTCGCCGATAGGCTATGCGTTCATGTTTTTCGTGATGTTCATGACTTCCAGCAGCACATTGAACACGCGGTTTCTGATGAATGTGCTTGGGGTGGATTCCCTGCATGCATACTCCTTGAATGTGTGGCAGCTGCCGGGCTATTTCGCCGGAGCGTTCATCTGCTTCTGGTGGTTCAGGTGGCAGAGGTGGAGGTTCAGGTATCTCATCTCTGCAGGGATGTTCTGCTATTTCATATATTTTGCCATACTTTATTTCGGCATTTCACCTTTCGCCAGGTATGAGATGTTCATAATGCCGATGATGCTGAGGGGATTCGGAATGATGGTGCTCTTTATTGCCTTCGGCCTGTATGTGGTTGAGGACCTGGAGCCGAAGCTGATGCTTTCCAACACATTTTTCCTGATAAACAGCCGCTCGGTGCTGGCGCCTATCATCGCCCTGTCGTTTTACAGCAATGCACAGTACAGGCTGCAGCAGCATTATGTCCAGTCGCTCTCGGCGACAGTCACGGAGGCAGATCCGCTGGCAGCGGCAAGATACGGGCAGTCGCTCGGGAATGCCATTTCTCAAGGCTTCGGGTTCGACCAGGCGCAGCAGGTCGCCGTCACCTCGCTCAACAGCACGCTGCAGATGCAGGGGCTGATGCTTTCCGTGAAGGACATTTTGGGGACAATGATGGTCGCGTCCCTTGTCGTGGCCGTTGTATCGGCATTTATCCCGTTCCATAAGGCCATCAGGGTGAGGGTCGTGCGCACAGGCGAGGATATGGTCTGACCTCCGGTGGAATCAGATTTATTTTTCCACAGCCTGCCCGAGATTGTGCATTATTTGGATTTAAAAAAGTATCTTTGCATTCTGTATAAATTTTTTTCTTATGGAGAACGGACAGGAAGATTTCGGACTTGACTACAATACGCAGCGAGAGAAGCTGAGAATGCCTGAATACGGGCGCAATGTGCAGAAGATGACCGACTATGTAAGGTCGATACAGAACAGGGCCAAGCGCAACGAGCAGGCTGAGTCTGTCGTGAAGGTGATGGAGATACTCAACCCGCAGGTGCATTCCCAGGAGGATTATGAGCAGAAGCTCTGGGACCACCTGTGCATCATCTCAGGCTTTGACCTTGACATTGATTCGCCGTACCCGATGCCGACGAGGGAGCAGCTCACGACCCCTCCGGCCATGATTCCGGTGAAGAGGAAGCCGATCAAGGCCACCCATTACGGCAGGAACATAGAAAGCATCATAGACCTTATCGCCGACATGGAGGACGGGGAGATGAAGACTGCCATGATAAGGTCGCTCGCCATATACATGAGGCAGCAGTATCTCATCTGGAACAAGGATTCAGTGGCTGACGAGACCATTTTCCAGGACATAGAGAAACTGTCGGACTACAGGATAAAGGTGCCTGAGGGACTGAAGCTTTCAAGGGTGTCTTCAGAAATGTCTTATTCCCGTCCGGGACTCAATCCTGTCAAATCCAAGAACCAGGGCATGCGCCAGAAAAACGGGATGCGGCCTAAAAACCAGAGGAAATAGTTTCAGATGCCAAAGAAAGCAAAAGAGGTAAAGGAGAAGAAGCCGTCCGGAAAATTCCGCTTCCCGTTCCTTTCTTCAATGGATGAGGAAAAGAAGAAAAAGGCCGTCAAGGTCACGGGGCTTGCCGTGGCTGCCTTTGCCGTATTCACACTCATAGCCATAATTTCCTATCTGTTCACGTGGAAGGCGGACCAGAGCCTTCTATCCGACCCGTTCATGATGGACGGGGAGGCCGAAGTGCACAATTCCGCCGGAAAACTCGGGTACAGGTGGGGGCATTTTCTAGTGTGCCGCTGCTTCGGGCTCGGCAGTTTTGCCCTTGTCATCCTTCTCGGTGTCATTGCCGCACGGCTCCTGTTCGGACAGAGGCGCATGGGGGTGGTGAAGGCTTTCTTCGTGACGGTTTCGGGAGCGGTGACGGCTTCGGTGCTCCTGGCATTCATCGCCGGACTTTTCGGGAATGACCTTGCCTTCGGCGGCGGTCTTGGAGGTGACTGCGGGGCTGCCATAGCCGGCTGGTCGGTCAATCTCGTCGGGCGGATTGTCACCTTCATCCTTATACTTATTCTTGTGGTGGCCTGGCTGCTGTTCTCCAGCAGGAGATTTTCTGCGTGGCTGCTTTCCGCATTTGACAGGCCGGCGGCAGTAAAGGAAGAGGCTGCGGAGGACGGTCCATCCGGAGAGCAGGTGATGAATGATGACGCCGGTGCTGAAGTGCGCAGACAGGATGCCGGGGACATTGCAGATGACCCTGGGCCGGAAGCTGAAGATTCTGATGTGGAGGAGTATGACCTTGCAGAGGATGATTTTGACGGCGGAGCCGGATTTGAAGGAAATGCGGGGACCGTATCCGGGAATGGAGGAGTGAAGACATCCCCGTTTGTGTCCGGAAGGGACATGGTTGAATCCGTGTCTGCCGACGCGGAGGAGCCGGACCCTGCGCAGCTGGAGGTGATAAAGGGAGAAATGGCGACGGAGGTCAAGAAGGACCTTCCGAGGATAGACAACAGGGAAGAGCTGGAGAACTACCGTTTCCCGAGCCTTGATCTGCTTTCCGACTACCCTGACGGACGGCATGAGGTGGCGAATGAGGAACTGGAACGCAACAACAACAAGATACGGGCGACCCTTCTGAGCTACAAGATACAGGTGGAGAAGGTGTCGGCCTGTGTGGGGCCTACCGTCACTCTGTACAAGATAGTCCCTGCAAAGGGAGTGAAGATATCCGCCATCAGGAATCTGGAGGAGGACATCGCCCTCTCGCTCGGGGCAAAGGGCGTGAGGGTGGTCACTCTTGAGGATGCCGTGGGCATAGAGGTGGCGAATGACCGTCCGTCCATCGTGCCTCTGAAATTCATGCTCAATGACGATGCATTCAGGAACACCAAATATGAACTTCCTGTGGCGATAGGGGCGACAATCACCAACAAGGTGAAGGTATTCGACCTTGCCGACTCTCCGCATCTGCTGATAGCCGGAGCCACCAAACAGGGAAAATCCGTCGGACTGAATGTGATAATCACCTCCCTGCTGTATTCCAAGCATCCGTCTGAGCTCAAGTTCGTGTTCATCGACCCGAAGATGGTCGAATTCACTCTGTATTCCAAGCTGATAAGGCATTATCTTGCCGTGCTTCCGAAGGCTGTGAGCGAACAGGACGAGATGGACAATGCGATAGTGAAACAGCCAAAGCATGCAGAGGAGATACTGCGTTCCCTCTGTCTTGAAATGGATGAGAGATACCATCTCATAAGCAAGGCCGAGGTGAGGAACATAAAGGAATACAACAACAAATACCGTGACAGGCATCTTCTCCCGACCGAGGGACACCGGTTCCTGCCTTATATAGTGGTCGTGATAGATGAGTATGCCGACCTGATCATGACCGGAAGCACGGGAGGGGAGAGCAAGACCATAGCAAGAAGCGTGACCACTTCCATCATCAGGCTTGCACAGAAGGGCCGTGCTGCCGGCATCCATGTCATAATCGCCACGCAGCGCCCGTCAGTGGATGTCATCACAGGCCTCATCAAAACCAATTTCCCGACACGGATAGCGTTCAGGGTGGTCACCAGGACCGACTCCGGCACTATTCTCGACTCTCCGGGGGCGGAGAAGCTCATCGGAAGGGGAGACATGCTCTATTATGCCGGAGTGGAAATGGAAAGGATGCAGTGCGCCTTCGTGGACAAGGAGATAAAGCAGATAACCGAATTTATCGGAAGCCAGACCGGCTACAGGCAGGCCTATTCCACCCCATATTATCTGCCGGTGCCTCAGTCGGAAGACGGCGATGCTCCGTCAGGTGACCTGGTGGACATGCAGAACCTCGACCCTCTGTTCGAGGATGCCGCAAGGCTTGTGGTACTGAATCAGATAGGCTCCACATCCACCCTGCAGAGGAAACTGGGCATGGGCTATGCCCGTGCGGGCCGTGTCATGGACCAGCTGGAGTCGGCCGGCATTGTTGGTCCTCAGGAAGGTTCCAAGCCCCGTCAGGTGCTTGTGCCGGACTATGACACCCTCGACCCTATCCTGAAGTCTTTCCAGAAGACGGAATGATTTTATAATGAATGCTATGCGGACATCAATCATTGCAGCGATGCTGACAGCTGCAGGAATTTATACAGTGCCAACAGAAACTTCTGCAATGGCTTTGGAAGCTTCTGGGGCAGGATGTGCCTTTGCTGAGGAAGCCTCTCCTGCCTTGTATGCAGCGTGGTCAGTACCTGCGCCTCATGGCGGCTCCGTGCCTCAGCAGTCATCCGGCATTCTTGACAGGTTCATTGCTGAGCTGTCCTCCTCGTCCGCCGCATTTGACTATGAATATGTCTTGGACAATGCCAAGGTGAAGATGACCGGAAGCGGAAATGTCGTCCTTCAGGGCAGTTCCTTCATCATGAAGGGCGACGGTCTGGAAGTATATTGTGACGGTTCGGTGAAATGGACCATAGACAGGAATGCGTCCGAGGCTGTCGCAGAATCGTTTGACAGAGAGCATCCCGACTATCTTGCCAATCCTGCCCTCATCGTGGGCGATGTTTCCCGGGTCTTTTCAGTCGTGTCCGAGAACTCCTCTTCTTTTGGCGGCAAGTCCGTCACTGCCCTTCATCTTGCTCCTCTGCCCGGCCTGAAAGGCATATCTTCCGCCGTGCTCTATCTCTCCGGAGCGGAATCCCCAGTCCCTGCCGGCCTTGAAATGAAGATGGATGACGGCATCATTCTCACCCTGACCGTCACCTCCTTCTCCCTCTCTTCCCGGACAGATTCCTCTTCTTTCTCTTTCGACGGGAAGACACTTCCCTCCGATTTCATTGTCACTGATCTCCGGTAATGTCTTACCATGAGCCGGATGCACCGCCTCCGCCGAAACTTCCTCCTCCGAAACCTCCGAAACCACCTCCGAAGCCACCGCTGAAACCGCCTCCGGAGCCGCCCCAGCCTGAACTTCTGCCGTGGCTGCCGCCGAGGAGACTGCCGATGATGATGGTGTCCATGAGGTCTGGACCGCCGCCGGTGCTGCCGTTGTTGCCGCCGCCACCGTGGCGTCTGCCGAAGATGGCGGACAGAAGGATTACTGTAAATGTGAAGAGAACGATGGCAATGATGAATATGTCCCAGAGGGACAGGCCTTCATCGCCCCGGGGTTCTGAGATTTCACCTGAAGCGAGCTGCATGAGTACGGTGCAGCCTGCTGCCACGCCTCCGAAATAGTCGCCTTCCGCGAACCGTGGTATTATTTCATTGTCTATGATACGCTTGGCGTATGCGTCAGGGATGGCGCCTTCAAGTCCGTAGCCTACACTGATGTTTACCTGTCCGTTAGAATCCCTTGTCTTGGGCTTCACGACCATGACCACTCCGTTGTTGAACTCCGCAGAGCCCACTCCCCAGTCTAGGCCTATCCTTGTGCCGTATTCGGCAGGAGTATAGCCTTCAAGGTCATTTGTGGTGACGACCGTAATCTGATTTGATGTGGAGTCATCAAAAGCGGTGAGCACGCGTTCAAGCCTCTGTGCCTGCGACATGGTGAAAAGTCCTGCAAGGTCATTCACGAGCCTCGGCGGCTGCGGTCTTGCCGGAATGGCATGGGAAAGGGTGCAGACAAGCAGCATGACTGCCGCAAGGCAATATCTGAGAGTATTTCTTTTCATAATCTATGGCTGACAATCAGGATTAAGCCAAGTGTCATCCCTGGTACAGTTGATGAACCTGGCTGATTCATGATCATTTATGCTCAAGGCCTGACTCTTCGTTCTTTCCGAAGGATATTTCATCCGGAAGTTCATTCACATCGTCCTTGCTGTACGGAAAATATTCTTTCAGTTTTTCTCCGGCCATCCTTGCGGCTGCGGCAAGGCCTTCCGCAAAATGCCCTTCGGAAAATTTGTCATGCATTACCTGTGACACATCGTGCCAGAAATCCTTCGGAACAGCATTGTTGATGCCGCAGTCACCTACGATGGCGAATACTTTGGACTGGCATGCAACATATATCAGGACTCCATTGTGGAGTTCTGTCCTGTCCATCTTGAGATATCTGAAAACTTCGACGGCCCGTTTCATCGGGTCCCCGCTGCATTTCTCGTCAAGGTGGATGCGGATTTCACCTGAAGTGCCGAGTTCTGCCTCCTTTATGGCAGCAATGACATCGGCCTTCTCTTTTTCAGAAAGGAATTCCCTTGCTTTCATCAGTGGACTGGCTTCTTTGGCAGGAAGGTCAGAATTTCACTTCCGGTGCCGTTTCAGCGCCTTCTGCGGCCTTGAAGTATCCTTTTGTCTCGAAGTCGAACATTGATGCGATGATGTTCTTCGGGAAGCTTCTGACCATTGTATTGTAACTTCTGGCTGTCTCGTTGAACTTCATCCTTTCGGTGGTGATCCTGTTTTCGGTGCCTTCAAGCTGGGCCTGCAGGTCCCTGAAATTCTGGTTGGCCTTCAGGTCAGGATAGTTTTCCGTTATCATAAGCAGCCTGCCGAGGGCCTGGCTGAGCTCTCCCTGGGCGTTCTGGAACTGTGCAATGTTCTCTTCGCTGAGGTCGGACGGATCCACTGTTATCTGGGTGGCCTTTGACCTGGCTGCCATCACGCTTTCAAGAGTGGATGACTCGTGCTCCGCATAGCCCTTGACTGTGGCCACAAGGTTCGGTATGAGGTCAGCCCTGCGCTGGTAGACATTCTCCACCTGTGCCCAGGCTGCGCTTACCTGTTCGTCGGCCTTCACAAGCCCGTTGTATGAGTTTTTGACCCAGAAGAATAGAACCAGCACTACGGCTGCTATGACGAGGATTATTATTGTCCCTTTTTTCATTTTTTTCTGTCTTTTGGATGGATGATCGGTTTATATATGGTCTGTTGAGAATCAGGCATGTCTGCTGCCGGATGCCTTACTGTGCATCTCTGACGCAGCGTACCGGGAGGGCGAAGCTTGCCCCGTCGGCATAGTTCAGCATGAGGTCCGGCCTGGTGTCGTACATGTAGACATAGTATGCAGAAGACGGTGTCTGGGCATCACCTTCGCCGCTGCCGCCGTCCGAGATGCCTTCATCAGTGCCGGAGGAATTTTCATTGCTGTAGGCATCTGAGGTCCAGAAACCTGCATATTCGTTCATACCGAAGAATGTCCATATCCTGTTGACGGTCTGTGTCTGGCTGTTGTCCCCCTGTGTCATGTTGACCACCGTGGCATAGCCGGTAGGGATGATGGAGAATCCGCTTTCATTGGAGATGTCGCCGACTGCTGTCCAGTATTCCCACATTTCGTTCCCGTTGAACTTCGCATTGGTCATCAGCTTGGAGGTGATACCTTTCCATACGGTCAGGTCCCCGTCTGATGCGGAACCGTCTTCAGAGCCGTCCGGTGCGGAGAAATATTTTCCGAGGACATCCCAGTCCGAGCGTGTCGGAAGCCTCCATTCATTGTCTCCGTCTTGAGTAAGGTTGCTGCAGATTTCCTTGGCTTCATCCCATGTGTAGAATCTGCCGAATATGTCGGAAACAGCATCGGAGTTTTCAAGGGCAGCCCCTTTTTCCGCTCCTGCCGCTCCCTTGGATGCCATATTTTGAGCCATCCATTCGAGTCCGCCTATTTTTACGGTAGTGTATTCATGCTGTTCGGTGTCAGTGCATGAGCCTTCAGTGATGCCCTCTGCGAGGCCGGCGTCCCCTTCGGACTTGAGGGATTCCCCATTTACCGTTGTCGTTGTGACTGAATAGCTTGTGCCGTAATATCCGGTGGCGGAAACTGAGCATGACACCGTGAAATTGCAGAGAGTGTCAGCTGTTTCAGCTCCCTTGAACATGAATGTGAGTTCCTGTCCGTCATTGCCGCTTTCTTCCTCATCATCACTGAACTCATCGTCCTCCACGGTGTCGGACCCTCTTGTAATGCTCCATGAATAGGCCACCGCCTCTCCTGTGGCATTGGTGACTGTGGCGGCCTTCATCGTATGGGTGGAACCGGCCAATATGTATCTGTCAAGCGTGAATGCAGGCGTGTTGTCCACATATGGAAGCGTCGCGGTCTCCTCCTCGTCATTATTGCATGAAATCAGGAAGAATGCCGCAAGGGCCGACATGGATGCAATGTACAATTTCCTCAAATCCATTTCACAAATCTTTAATCACAACATCAATCTTACAAAGATGTGCATTTTTTATGAAAATCCGCTATTTTTGTGAAAATACTTTGTCAAGAACATGAAAAAATCCAGACTGGCGGCGATTTTTCTGCCGCTCCTTGCCGCCCTGATGCCGCTCTCCTGCCGCCCTTCCGGCGGATATGTCACAATTTCCGGCTATGCCCAGGGGGGCACATACATGATTAAAGTCAATACAGACGGGGCAAAGACTGCCCCGGAGGATATGAAGACGGCCATAGATTCCATATTGAACGCTTTTGACAATTCCCTTTCCGGATATAACAGGAATTCCATCCTGACCCGCTTCAATGCGGGGGAGACCGTTGTGCCGGACAGCACTTTCATTGAGATGTACAGGCTGGCGGTGGATTTCTGGAAGACCACCGGCGGGGCTCTGGATGTGTCTGCAGCCCCTCTTTTCGACATCTGGGGATTCGGCTTCACCTCCGATTCCCTTCCGTCCCCGTCCCGGGTGGAGGAAGTCAGGAAAACGGTCGGGATGGACCGCCTTGTGCCTGACCTTGCGGATGCGGTGGCCCCGGACGGGACGCTCAGAGGTGCGGATGTCGTGGCGGACGGGGATCTGGAGCATCTGCCGCGGCTGAACTACAATGCCATAGCCCAGGGATA
The DNA here is from genome assembly GCA_944323825.1 of uncultured Bacteroidales bacterium. Classification (GTDB taxonomy): domain Bacteria; phylum Bacteroidota; class Bacteroidia; order Bacteroidales; family UBA932; genus Cryptobacteroides. The sequence goes on along the minus strand of CALUTY010000005.1, from coordinate 178,705 downwards.
TGCCTGCGACCTCGTGGCATCGTATCTGGAGGGTGCCGGGGTGAAGGACATGCTCGTGAACATAGGCGGGGAGATAGTGTGCAGCGGTGTGAACCCTGCCGGAGCGGCATGGACGATAGGCGTGGACAGGCCGGTGGACGGGAACAATGTGTCCGGGGCGGATCTGAAGGGAGTGATGGAGGCCGGTCCGGAGCGGTGCGGGGTGGTGACATCCGGCAACTACAGGAAGTTCTATGTAAAGGACGGGAAAAAATATGCCCATACAGTGGACCCGAGGACGGGATGGCCTGTGCAGCATTCCCTTCTCAGTGCGACTATAGTGGCTCCGGATGCCGTGACTGCCGATGCCTTTGCCACATATTGCATGGTGCTCGGTCTTGACGGGGCGGTGAAGTTCATCGAAGGCAGGCCTGACCTTGAGGCCTACCTCATCTATGAGGATTCTGAAGGGGTTATGCATGCCTGGCATTCCTCCGGCTTCCGCCTCGTGAAGGAATAATTAACTATGGCAATTCGCTGATTGTCACAAGGATGTCTTTCAGCAGCCCGATGCAGAAACAGTCCAGGTCTATCAGGAATGACGGACAGATGCCGAGGGCTGAAAGGGCTATGACGCCGACGGATGTTATCATTATGAAATTGGACAGCGGAACGGCGAGAAGGTTGGTGATGATGAAATATTCTGGGAATGTCCCGAAATGCAGCCACGCCGCCGGGGCGGTGAACGCCTGGCAGGCTATCGTGAGGGCGGCCGCATCCCAGAGCCTTTTCATCGGACCCCTCCGTCCGCTCGGAACCGGTGCCTGTTCCTGATTGGGGCCCTGAACCCGCATTGTCCCGGAATCCGGGCCGGGGAACCAGCTTTTCATTTTCGGATAGAGGATGTATATTCCCGCCATTGCAAGATAGGAGAGCTGGAAGCCTGCGGATGTTATGTTTCCCGGAGAAAGGGCGAGCTGGATGGTGAGGGCGACAAAGAATATGTTCATCGGCCTGGTTTCGCGTCCTGCGAGCCTGGCGGTTTCGCTGAGGGTGATGAACAGGAGGGCACGCACAAGGGACGAGGCCGCACCGGTTACGGCGGTGTACCATGCGGAGATGGCGATTATGGACAGGGAGCGGGCCTTTCTTGCCGCCGGGGTGTTGCCGAAGACGGAAAACATTTTGAGCAGGATGGCGTAGATGATGCCGAGATGCATCCCGGAGAGGGCGAGGATGTGGGATGCGCCGCTGTCCCTGAATGCGTCCCTGATGTGCGGGGCGACATCGCTCCGGTCGCCGGATATGAGGGCCTTGATGATGGCGGCGCTGTCACTGTCCCGATACGGTACGGAATCGATGAGGGCCTTGAATTTTCCGGACATGGAGGCCAGAGCTTCTGCCGGGAGGCTGCCTTGAAAAACGGAAATGCCGCCGTGGATGGAGACGGAAACCCTGCAGAGAAGTCCTGCAAGTGCGAAAAGCGACAAGACTGAAACTGTCCTGCGAGGTCCTGCCGTTTTTGTCAGGCCTGCAGCAATGGCTGCGGATGCGAGGAGCATCATGGAGGCGGAAGCCAGAATATGCCGGTGTTCCGGGGGTACAGGCCCGCTGACAAGCCATTCCCCGACAGCCGTGCCGGCCATAAAAAACAGGGCGATGCCCGCAGTATCTTTCGCCTCTCCCATTTCGTTCCTATTTTTTGCTAAAATAGTTATTATTTTCTAACTTTGAATGTTTTTTGGTTAGAATTTATATTGTTTGACAAACTTTTAAATAAATTTTTATGATAATCCTTGTTCTGAATTGCGGCAGCTCGTCCCTCAAATACCAGCTTCTGGACATGAAGGGTGACAGCGTCTATTATCTGCTTGCCAAGGGGCTTGTGGAAAGAATCGGTATGGAAGCCGGGTGCATAAAGCACAGGGGCTCCCTGGATGAACAATATGTCAAGGAAATGCCGATAGCCGACCATACGGTCGCCATCAAGGCTGTCATCGAGGCCCTTCTCGACAAGAAGTACGGGGTGCTTGAGAAGCTTGAGGACATCGAGGCCGTCGGGCACCGCGTGGTGCATGGCGGAGAGGAATTTGTCAGCAGCTGTCTGATAAATGACGCTGTCATAGCTAAGATCGAGGCATGCTGCGACATCGCGCCGCTCCACAATCCTGCCAACCTTCTGGGCATAAGGGCAGTGAGCCATGTGCTCCCGTCAGTGCCGCAGGTTGCGGTATTCGACACGGCCTTCCATCAGACGATGCCGGCATACGCCTACATGTATTCCATCCCATACGAATATTACGAAAAATACCGTATCCGCCGTTACGGTTTCCACGGCACAAGCCACAGGTATGTTTCCGAGAAAGGTGCGAACTTTGCCGGGCTGCAGCCTGACAACTGCAAGGTCATCACCTGCCATCTCGGCAACGGAAGCTCCATCGCAGCCGTTGTGAACGGGCATTCGGTGGACACTTCCATGGGCTTCACCCCGCTTGAGGGCGTGACCATGGGCACAAGGTCAGGAAATGTGGACCCTGATGTGGTGACATGGCTGCAGGAGAAGGAAAACCTTTCCCCTGCGGAGATGAGCAAGGTGCTCAACAAGAAGAGCGGCTTCCTCGGCGTTTCCGGCATTTCTTCAGATGCCCGTGACCTGGATGCAGCCGCCAACGCAGGCGACCCGAGGGCCAAGCTTGCGCTCAAGAAGCTCACATACGAAATCACAAAGTATATCGGTGCATACGCAGCCGCAATGAACGGGGTGGACCTCATCGTCTTCACGGGAGGAATAGGGGAGAACAACAGCCGTCTCCGCCGCCGCGTGTGTGAGAACCTCACATTCATGGGCGTGAAGTTCGACTATGAGGCGAATGTCGCCACAGGAAAGGACACAATCATATCCATGCCTGATTCCAAGGTGAAGGTGGCAGTCATCACCACGGACGAGGAGCTTGTCATTGCTCGTGACACCATGCACATCGTCCAGGGGGAGAAGACCGCAGAAGAGAATGAGGACTGATTGAAAACAACCAACAAATAAATTGACAAGTCATGTTTACAAAATTTGAAGACATTTTTGCTGAACTTGCCGGCAGGGGCTCCAGAAAGAGGATGATTGCCGCATGGGCAGTGGACGGGCATACCATAGCTGCAGCCAGCAAGGCTGTGGACCTCGGCATCGTGGATGCCACCCTCGTGGGTGACGAGAACATGATCAGGGAGGAATGCGAGAAGGAAGGCATAGATGTGAACAAGTTCACCGTGCTCCACAACCCTTCCGAGCTCCCTGCAGTGACACAGGCCGTGACAATGGTCAACCAGGGCATGGGCGACATTCTCATGAAGGGGCTGTGCAGCACAGACAAGTTCATGAGAGCTATCCTGAACAAGGAAACCGGACTTCTTCCTCCGAAGGCCGTCCTGAGCCATGTGGCAGTACTCGAAAATCCGAATTACCACAAGCTCCTTCTGGTCAGCGATATGGCAGTGATTCCGCTTCCTGACCTCAAGCAGAAGGTGGCCATTCTCGGCTATCTCGTGAACACCGCTCATGCGCTTGGAAATTCCATGCCTAAGGTCGCCCTCATCGCCGCCACGGAGCAGATGCTGGAAGGAATGCCTGCATGCGTGGAGGCCGCCATCCTTGCCAAGAAGGTGGACCGCGGACAGATCAGGGGATGCATCGCAGACGGTCCTCTCGCCCTTGATGTGGCAGTGGACATGGAGTCCGTGGAAATCAAGAAGCTCAAGAGTCCGGTTGCCGGGGATGCGGACTGCCTCCTCTTCCCGAACATAGAGTCCGCCAATGTCTTCTATAAGACCAATTCCAAGCTTGCGGCCAATGTGAAGCAGGCAGGGATGGTAGTCGGTGCGAAGGTGCCTTGTGTGCTTTCAAGCCGTGCGGACAGCATAGATACGAAGCTGAATTCAATCGCCATTGCAGCAATGTCAGCCAAGTGATATGAAAGGCAGGGTATTGGCTATAAACACAGGCTCGACTTCAACGAAGATAGGATTTTTCATAGACGGAAAGATTCTGTTCGAGCAGAACCTTGTGCATAGCGTATCCGACCTCTCGAAATACGCCTCCGTGATGGAACAGGACCTTATGCGTCGTGATGCCATCACGGAGTTCCTTTCTGAAAAAGGCGTGTCTTTGGCCGACATAGATATCGTGATGTCAAGGGCCGGTCTGATCACACCTATCAGGACCGGAGTCTACGAGGTCACGGATGTCATGAAGAAGGCCCTCATTGAAGGCCGCAATGGTGTGCACGCCTGCAATCTGAGCGGGCTGCTTGCAGCCGACATCGCCGCCGAAATCAATGAGGACAGGAAAAGAAAAGGCATAGAGGGGGAATGCCATGCTTATATCGCCGACCCTCCGATGGCGGATGAAATGCTGCCGGAGGCAAAGGTCGGGGGACTTCCGGAGTTCCCGCGCAGGGCACTCTGCCATGCCCTCAATTCGAGGGCGATGGTAAGGCGTTACGCCAAGGAACACGGGATTGCCGATTACAAGGCACTTGCCATAATTGTCGCACATATGGGCGGAGGCTCGTCAGTGACCCTGCACAGGGACGGCAAGATCATAGACACCAATGACGCACATGGCGGCGACGGTCCGATAAGCGCGGAGAGAGCCGGCACCGTGCCTGCCTATCCGCTTGTGGAAATGTGCTTCAGCGGGAAATACACCAAGGAGGAGATAAAGAAACGCCTTGTGGGGAAGGGCGGGGCAGTGGCCTGGTTCGGTACCAACGATTTCCGCGAGATAGCGAAGAATGCCGAGGCGGGCGATACAAGGAGCCGCACATTCATCAGCGGCTATTGTCTCAGTGTGGCGAAATATATCGCCGCCCTTTCGACAGATGTCTGCGGCAAGGTGGATGCCATCATCCTCACCGGAGGCATCGCCAACAACAGGAAGATGATGTCGGAGATAGAGGAAAGAGTGTCTTTCATTGCTCCTGTCTCCGTATATCCAGGTGAAAATGAGCTTGAATCGCTTGCCGACAACGGCTACAGGATATTGTCAGGCGAGTTTGAAGTCAAGATATATTCCGGCAGCTGCGGGGAGTGAACCTCCGGCAGCAGTCCAAGACGGTAAGTCAGCCTGTCTTTCGGCACAAGGGAGAACAGGTTACGTTCAGGAAGCAGGGAACTGTAGCGTTCCCTGCATTTTTTGAACAGTGCCTCCGTATATCTCGCCTGTCCCGGACCGCGCCATGTGCTGGTGTTTGTTATCATGATCCAGCACTCCCCGTCCGGGAAATATTTTATCAGGGCGCTCGTCCCTGAGAAGGTGCCGGTCCTTGTCCATTCCCCGGACGGCTTGGTGTCGTTCCATCCGAGGGAAAAGGTTTCAGGATCGAAATATTCAGTCATTTCTGCAACGCTTCCGGCACTTATGACATCAGGAACCTGCGGACGGCCGTCTATGGACGCCACGAATCTGCACAATTCAGCCGGGGAGCCGCACCATGCTCCGGCTCCGGAAAGTCCCCTGATATCATTGCCGCCATAGCATTTTTCCACGAGATTCCCGCTCATGTTGTATTCCGGGCATGGCTCAGAGCCTGCGTGCATATAGTATCTGGCCTCGTTGGGGTATTTTTCCTCATAATAGTTGCAGGCCAGGTGCATGTCCCTGCATCCTGCCGGCTCGAGTATGTTTTTCCTGATGTAGCTCTCATAGTCTGTCCCGCTGACCTTTTCTATGATCATGGAGAGCAGGAGATAGCCGAAATTGGAATATCTCTGCCACGAGCCCGGGGCGAAGCCGAGAGGTCTTTTGAGCAGGCAGCCCGTAAGTGTTTCCTGATCCGGCGGGCAGTCGAGACTGAACTGTCGCATGATGTCCCTTGTGGAGAACATCGGGTCGCCGTAGGCGCAGGTGAAGCCTCCCTTGTGCCTCAGCAGGTCTTCCACCGTGATCTGCATATAGTTCCGCTTCTTCCCGATGGCGGCTGTGTAGGCAGAGTCGCAGAGGATTCCGGACGGACCGAAGACCGTGTCGCTCAGGGAGAGCAGTCCTTGTTCCTGGAGCTTCATTATTCCGGTGGCGGTGATGAGCTTTGATACCGATGCCATCCTCAGGATGTTGCGCGGGGTCATTTTCATGCCTTCCTCCTCGTCAGCCCAGCCGTAGCCTTTGGCAAACACGAGGGAATCATTGCGCATGACGGCCAGTGATGCACCTTTGAGGTCCCATCTCCTGAGATAGCTTTCCACCATCCTGTCCATACCTTCAAGTCCGCTGATGTCGGACATCGAGTTGGTCAGGGTGTCGTTGAGGCTCAGGACATGGGCCGGGGCGGTGACCGGCATGACGGCTGCGCTCCTGTGGGAGGAGGCAGTTGCCAATATGTATATTCCGGCCGCCGCTGCCGCGCAGGCCGCCGTTAGTATCCATTTCTTGTATCCCATCACCGGACTCCCGTCATTTAAGCAGTCCGGCCCTGCGGGCAAAGTCGATTATGTAGTCTGCAGTGCCTTCTATGTCGAGGATGGTGGAGTCTATGCAAAGGTCATAGTTGGATGCCACTCCCCAGTTGCCGAAGGTGAAATAGTTGTAGTATGTTTCCCTCTTGCGGTCAGTGCCGGCAATCAGGTCCTCGGCCTTGTCTTCGGTCACGCCGAGCCTTTCTGCCACCCTTTTCTTCCTGACTTCGAGAGGAGCACAGATGAACACGTCAAGGGTGCAGCCCCTGTCACGGAGGATGTAGTCAGCGCAGCGGCCTACAATCACGGCTGCCTCCTTTTCGGCTATGTCCCTTATCACGCTGCTCTGTATCTTGAAGAGTCCGTTTTCATTGACATAGTTCTCAGGCTGGCTGAATGCCCCTGTGCTGAAGAATGACGAAAACGAAAAGAGACTCCGTTTCTCGTCCTTTTCCTTGAACAGTTCCTTGCTGAATCCGCTGCTCTCGGCAGCCTTGGAGATCAGTTCATTGTCATAGACATTGATTCCGAGTTTTCTGCCGAGTTCGAGGGCCACCTGCTTGCCGCCGCTTCCGAACTGGCGTCCCACATTTATTATTATCTTTTTTTCCATATCTCTGTTGTCCGTAAGTCTTTCAAAGTCCGTGTGCAGGCTGCCTATAGCTTGCTGCCCAATATGGACGGGTCGTCGCCGTCATGCAGCCTTGAAAATTTCCTCAGCAGGTCCCACATCAGCACTGCGGAGATTGCGAATGCCGCGAAGTCCGCTATCGGGAAACTCATCCACACCCCTATGTTGCCGAAGAATATCGGCAGCACATAGATGCACGGGATGAGAAAGAGGAGCTGCCTTGACATTGAGAGCAGTATGGCCTTGTTCACCATGCCAAGGCACTGGAAGAAGTTGGATGCCACCATCTGGAACCCGACAAGCGGATAGGCTATGGTGAGCATTCTCAAGCCCTTTGACGCCAGCCCGATCAGTTCTTCGTCCGAAGTGAATACCGACACCGCCAGCTCAGGTATGAGCATGGCTATCAGGAATCCCGTGGTGGATACCATGGTGGCGAATTGCACTGTCTTCCACATCACGGCCTTCACCCTTGTATAGTTGCGTGTCCCGAAATTATAGCCTGCTATCGGCTGCATCCCCTGATTGAGACCCATGATGATCATGATGAACAGGAAGCTTATCCTGTTCACTATGCCGTATGCACCGATGGCGAGGTCTCCGCCGTATTTCTTGAGCTGCTGGTTGATGAAGAGGGTCACTATGCAGGCGGCGGCATTCATCAGGAACGGGGCAAGACCTATGGCAAGCGAGTCCTTGGCTATGCGCCAGTCGAACCTGAATATCTTCCGGCTGAAATGCAGCAGCCTGTCCTTCCGGCTGAAATACACAAGGATGATGGTCAGCGCCACGACCTGGGCCAGCACGGTGGCGATGGCAGCTCCGCTGATGCCCATGTCCAGCCAGAATATCAGCACCGGGGCCACGGCAGTGTTGATGATGACCGAGAGAATGGTCAGGTACATGGCCATTCTCGGATTGCCGGAGGCTCTCAGCACACTGTTGAGACCCAGATAAAGATGAGTGACGGCATTTCCGGCAAGGATGATCTGCATGTATTCCCTTGCGTATTCTATCGTGTTTTCACTCGCCCCGAAGAAATACAGGATGGGATCCAGGAAAATCAGCGACACCGTCATGAAGATGATTCCGATGAGCACATTCAGTATGACCACATTCCCGAGGACCTTGTTGGCCACCTCGTAGTTCTTCTGGCCCAGGAGGACGGAAATCATGGTGGTGGCACCGACCCCGACGAGGGAGCCGAACGCCGCCGAGAGGTTCATCAGCGGGAAGGTGACAGCAAGTCCCGCTATGGCGAGAGGCCCCACTCCATGTCCGATGAATATACTGTCTATTATATTATAAAGAGAAGATGCCGTCATGGCGATGATGGCCGGGACAGCATAATTCTTCAGGAGTTTTCCGATCGGCTCAGTGCCGAGTTCCACAGGTATGGCACCCTTTTCCGCCATCGTCAGTCCTCCGGTTTTTCTGTGAATTCGATTTCAAATATCAACGGGGCATACGCCGGTATGGTACTTCCGCTGCCGGAATACCCGTAGCCGAAGTTGGACCAGAACATTCCCGTCGCGCTCTTGACGCCTTCGACGCAGCTCATGCGCCAGAGTGTCTTGGCAAAGCCTGATATGACGCTGCTTGAACTGCTTCCCATGGTAATGCCGCTGTAGTTTTCACCCCATGAGATGGACACAGGCTCGTATGTCCTGCTGGAACTGTAGATGTTGTTGTCCTTGGCTGTCCTTTCCACCGTGGTGTCGAACACCTGCCCGTTCAGAAGGCGTCCCGTGTAGTTGATATACACTGTGGTGTCGGTCGGGAACAGTGTGGAAGCCGTGTCCGTGTCGCGCTTTTCAGTGTCGTAGGTGCCGTCTTCCGCATTGATTATCCCTTCATAATAGAAGCCATATTCTGCGGAGTCTGCCGGTGCTATCTTCCCGAACAGGTCCAGAGGGTCTTTCCCGACGAACCTGTACATTGAGTCCACCTGCCATTTGGAGATGTCCCCTGTCTGTCCCGTTATCTTTATTTCATATATGGAGTTGGTACCGCCCGTGACATTGGCGAGATATTCCTCTTCAGTGGTATACCTGCTGTAGGTCATGAGCCAGCCCGGGATGATTGTCCGTCTTGTCCCGCCCACATTCATGCCCAGCATGGAATAGTAGACTCCGGCCTGCTGGGATTCCCTGTTCCACACCACCGGACCGTAGTAATTCTGCGGCTGCCAGGTGTTGAGCCTCTTTGCCATCGTGCTGTCCGATGTGGCTGAGACATTGCCGGAGAGGTCCATGGCAGTGTATGTGACGAAGACGAATGCCGAGTCCGCCGGTTTGCCTTTTCCGGCAGTTTCTTCCTCTATGTAGATCCAGTTCCCGGTGGCCGTCAGTTCGGGATGGTGCACATGCATCCATGCATCGAAGTATCTCTTTTCCGCCTCATTTGCAGGGGTGCTCATCTGCTTGGCGCAGCCCGCCGCTGCCATCAGGGCGGCCGCCGCTGCTCCCGCCATCAAAATTCCTCTCATTTTCATTTCACTAATTCTTCAACCTGCAAATATAATAAATACTCGTTTATTCGGAAACGCTTTCCACCCTTATATGATAGGCAAGCGCCGAATTTGCAGGAATCGTGCCGACCTGCCTGTTCCCGAATCCGTATTTTCCGGAAAAGAGAATCAGACATTCTTCGCCGGCCCTCACGCCTTCAAGCCCGTACAGGAGCCCGTCTATCAGTTCGTCTTCGGTCAGCCTGACCGTCTTTACGCTGTAGTCCGCATCCGTGAGGCTCCATCCGCTTTCCTCCGCCACGGCCTGCCAGTTGGTGGCGAACATGTTGGATGCGCTGATGCTGCCCGAGAACATATAGCCGGCATAATAGAATGAAACGGTCCCTCCCGGTGCCAGGGCATTGCCGGATCCGGCCTGTATGATGATGCGGTTCGAACCGTTGTTGTGCACAAGTTCATAATCTTCGTTGCTTTCCATCTGGGATGTGATGTAGCTGTCGATTCTGTCTTCCTGGCTGGAATAGGTGCTCTCCAGACTCTGTTTCCTGCATCCGGTGGAAGCCACGCACAGAATGGCGGCCAGCATTGCGGCAGCAATGTTCCTGCGGCTTGCGGCCTGTTTTATGTCGTTTTTCATTGTATTGTCAGTCAGCATTTTCCGTTCAAATATAAATGTCATTTGCCTTCGGCATGTCCGTCATTTCCCGTCAGGGCCGTATTCTTCTGTCATGAATGCGTGTGTGACCCTTTCGACATACCCTGCTGCCTCCGAGATGTCCTTTATGTCGGCCGGCGCATACAGCCTGCCTCCGGAAGCAAGCTCATGACCGCCGCCGTTGAAATATTTCTTTGCGCACCTGTTGGCGGAAACTCCCTTCTTCGACCTTATCGACACCCTGAAATAACCGTTGTCTTCCTTTATGAATATGCTCATCCTGACCTTTCCTATCGAGAGCGGCTCATTCACGAAGCCCTCTGTTTCCCCTTCGCGGAGGCCGTATTCTGTCATGGTCTTCCTGTCGAGGATCATGTATGCCACTCCATCTTCAGTGATTTTCATCTCGCTGTACAGCAGCTTGCCGAGGAGCCTCAGCCTCCTTTCCGGATATTCATTGTACAGGTGCCCGAGCAGCGCGTCCCTGTCCACGCCCGCCTCCAGCAGCATGGAAGCCATCCTGAGGGTGGACGGGAAGACGGAGTTGGCGAAATTGTTGGTGTCGGTGGTCATGCCCGCCATAAGGGAGGCGGCCACGCCGGGACTCAGCTTCTTCGGGTCCCCTCCGGTCTGCGGGAGGGCCATGAGTATCCAGAAGAGCAGCTCTGCGGTGGATGATATTTCCGTTTCGGAGAACACGAGGCTGAACAGGTCCCTGTCGGGGAAGAGGTGGTGGTCTATGAGCACCTTGTCGCAGGCTGCCTCGGCGAGCGGCTTCCGCAGGGCCCCGCAGCGGGAATCTTCGAACTTGTTGAAGTCCAGGCAGAATATCAGCCCGCAGGATGCCACGAGCCCGGCAGCCCGGGCCGGTTCGTCTTCTGCAGAAAGTATGAAGTCCCTTTCCGTGCTGTCCGCAAGGAAGGCGAGATTGTCCGGATACCTGTCCGGGAATATTATGTATGCCTCTTTTCCTGATTCCCTCAGAAAGCGCATGAGCGCCGTGCAGCTGCCCATCGCATCCCCGTCCGGCCTGATGTGGGCGGTGATGACCATGCGCTCCGCTTTGCCGGCCAGCATGCACAGCCTGCCGATGTCCTCCCTGTCGATGATGTTCATTGTATTCATAAAAAAATGGATTGCAAAATTACAAATTATATTGCATATCATAAATCAAATTTTTAACTTTGTCCGGAATTTGAATGAAATAAAATAAAAGCAATCATACATGAAAATCTTAAAGAATGTTCTAGTCTATTTCATCTTTCCTGTAATCATTATAGGAATGGTGTATGCCATTGTTCAAAGCGTAATGGAGCCTGTGAGATTCAATGAGGCCAAGGCCGCAAGGGAAGCTGTGGGCATCCAGAGGCTGAAGGATATCCGCGACCTGCAGGTGGCTTTCAAAAGCGAATACGGCAGGTTTTCTCCTACTCTTGACTCTCTGAAGGATTTCTACAACAACGGCAAGATCAAGCTCGTGATGCAGGTCGGCTCTCAGGATGACTCCGTGGCAGTGGAGCACACAAAGGCCATCAAGAAGAGAAATCCGAGGATCACTTCACAGCAGATGTATGAAATGTATGTAAAGGGCGACAAGAACCTCGTGTTCCAGATCGAGCGCGATACGCTTGTGCGCCAGACCATGTTCCTCGACCGTCCTGATTTCAATGTGGACTCTCTCGCGATAGTTCCGTTCAGCGGCGGTGATTCTGTCTACATGGCTGCGGCCGTCAAGACGGTTTCAGGAGTGAAGGTGCCTCTCTTCGAGGCAAGCATGACCTACAAGTCTCTCCTCAGGGGTCTGGACAGGCAGCTTATAATCAACCTTAATGCGGAAAGGGAAGACACGGGCCGCTACCCGGGTCTGAAGGTCGGGAGCATTGACGCGCCTAACAACAATGCAGGTAACTGGGAGTAATCCCGGTCCTGCGCAAGGCATGACATATAAAAGAGGGATATCCATTCAAGTGAGCTTGGGTGGATATTCTTTTAGAATAAGGACTGAAGGGAAGACAAGGGCTTCCGGTTGGCTGAGTCCCGACCGCATCTTCACTGCACCGGAGTTCCAGTCTAGATATGACGAAGTGGAGATATTCCTCTTCACCCCGAAGTGTACGCTTGTCCCGTCGCATTTCTTTGACCCTTCAGCGGCAAGGTCCATCCTTTCCGAAGTCGTCAGTCTGGATGAGGGGGATATGGTGGAATATGTGGATGTGCCGTCCGTTGGCGGCGTGATGGTCTTTTCCCGTTCGATAGGGGAGAGGCTTTCCGCTGTGGTTTCAGAAACGGTGCTCCGTGCCGACGGCTACAAGGCGAGGGTACTGCCGGAGTTTTATGCGATGCTCATGGCGGCGGAGGACATCCCCGAATACAACAGGATAGTCGCCTCGTATGCTGACGGAAGGCTTTATCTCGTAGTTTCGCAAGGGAAGACCCTCCAGCTGTGCAATTCCTTTGAGGCAGCGGACTTCACTACCGCCGAGTATTTCATCTTTCTCGTGATGAAGAAGCTTCAGCTCAACCCGGAGATTTCGACTGTATATTTCCGGGCGCCGCTCGACCCTGCCCAGGAAATGTCCCTGTACAGGTATTTCAAGGCTGTGGAACAAATCTGAAACGCATGAGGATAATAGGGGGCATACTCAAGGGCAAGACGGTCAGTCCGCCCGCAGGCTACAAGGCAAGGCCTACAACGGATTTTGCCCGGGAAGGTCTTTTCAATGTGCTCAGCAATGAATATGAAATGGAAGGGCTTGCTGTCCTGGACCTTTTCGGGGGCACCGGGGCTGTGTCGTTCGAATTCGCTTCCAGAGGGGTAAGGGAAGTCTATTGTGTGGAGATGGCTCCGCAGAATGCGGCCTTCATAAAGTCTCAGGCGGCAAGTCTCGGTTTGGGCAATGTGACGGTGGTCAGGCACAATGTCTTCGATTTCATCCAGATCTGCCGCAAGAGCTTTGACATCGTATTTGCTGACCCTCCGTATGCCCTGGATGGGCTTGATACCCTGCCTGACAGGGTGCTTTCTTCGGACATGCTTTATCCCGGGGGCTATTTTATCCTGGAACATCCTTCCGGACATTCCTTTGCAGACCATAAGGACTTCGTGAAAGAGAAAAAATACGGCAATGTCCATTTTTCATTCTTTGAGAAGAAGAATCCTTCGGAGATTTGATGAATGTTTATTGATTGTTCGTGAAAATACCCCATGTGTCATTCCGGTGGATGTCAAAGTCGTGGTTTTCAGTCGGATGACAGTTCTGGAGGCTTTTGTGGATAAGTGTAATTTTGGTACAGTTCTATGAAGAAGACAGCGTTTTCCATAATACTTGCATCAGCATGCCTGCTTTCCGGGAATGCCCTTCATGCCCAGACGGCAAAGAGCCTTTTCTGGAAGTCCGACGGAGTACAGGTCGAAGAGATATTTTCGGAATCCGGAAATGAGTACAAGACTGTAGGACATCATGGCCCGGCAGTCGAGAATACCCACATGGCGTTGAGGATATATTTCAATGACAGCGGCGCCATTGATGTGTATTCCAAGACAGGACGGGGTATGGAGCTTGAAAAATACAGATGGTATCCGAGCGCAGAGGACCAGGAGGCATACGGCCTTGGCTGCGATGAATATAAGGTGGGGAACACCGTAGGTCTCGGCGGCATAGCCCTCTGGGACGGGAACAATGAGGTCAAGCTTGTGGCTACAAAAGGCCGCAGGGCCCGTGTGGGCGAGACAAAGAAGGGCGCATTTGCCGAAATGATTTCATACGGGGTGCCTTATGCCGGGGACACCGTGGATGTCAGAGTGAGGGTGGATGTGACCACCAAGACCCGTAATGCGACTGTAACGGCAGAGGAACTCAACGGGAAGAAGGTACGCTTCCTGACCGGCGTGAACTGGCATGAGGGCGAGAAGGTCATCTGCGGCGAGGAATACATCTGCGTCTGGGGTGTGCATCCTGCAGATGTTTCGTCCGACCCTTGTCCTGTGGGCGGAGGCATGTTTTTCAGCAAGTCTGATTTCGATGCTCCTGAAAAGACTGATGACATGGTGCGTATCATTTCAAAGCCTGCATCACGGATAAAGACCGAAATCGTCGCTGCATCCACTAAGGAAGCCGAGCTTAACAGTGCAAGACGTTTTGAGGCCTATATGGAAAAATAGGATTTAATTTCTTCCGGCCGGGAAAATAAGATGAAAAAAGGAAAGACAGAAAAGACAAATGCGGCCCGTCTGCTGGACAAGGCGGGGATAGGCTATGAACTGATACCTTATGAGGTGGATGAGAATGATCTTGCCGCAGGGCATATAGCATCACAGTTGGGTGAGCCGATAGAACAGGTGTTCAAGACCCTGGTCCTGGCGGGTGACAGGACCGGGCATTTCGTGTGTGTGGTTCCGGGTGACACGGAAGTGGACCTGAAGGCTGCGGCAAAGGTTTCGGGCAACAAGAAGTGCGACCTGATTCCGATGAAGGAACTGCTTCCTCTCACCGGCTACATCCGGGGCGGCTGCTCTCCTGTGGGCATGAAGAAGCCGTTTCCGACCTATTTCCATTCCACTGCCCTTGATTTTCCGTATATTTATGTCAGTGCCGGTGTCCGTGGTCTCCAGTTCAAGATCGCCCCGGCCGACATCATAGGATATGTCGGAGCGCAGGTCGCTGACCTGACAAAGAAAGACCATGCATAGATCCCGATTTTAGAAATGGTAGTAGTGCGGTCCGAACCGTTCGAAGGCGGCCCTGTCAAGCATTTCCCTGTGCTCCGGATGAGCCACGCTTATGACGAGCTTTGCCCTCTCCTGCAGGGACTTGCCATAGAGGTCTACTGCCCCGTATTCCGTCACGAACCAGTGTATGTGTGCTCTTGATGTGACCACGCCTGCACCCTGGAGAAGGGTAGGGGCAATCTTGCTTTCGCCCCGTTTTGTACATGAAGGCATGGCTATTATGGCCTTTCCGCCTTGTGACAGGGAGGCTCCGTACACGAAATCCACCTGGCCCCCTGTCCCGGAGTAGAATTTTGTCCCGAGCGAGTCGGCGCACACCTGTCCGGTCAGATCCACCTGCAGGGCTGAATTTATCGCCGTTGTCTTCGGATTCTTCGCTATTGTGTACGGGTCATTGGTATATCCCACATCCATCATGGACACCATCGGATTATCGTCAATGAAGTCATAACATTCCTTTGAACCCATAAGGAAGGTGGATACCATCTTGCCCTTGTCTATTCCTTTGTTCGAGCCGTTGATGACTCCTTTTTCTACAAGGGAGAGGACTCCGTCCGCAAACATTTCGGTATGTATCCCGAGGTCTTTGTGCCCTCCGAGCTGGGCCAGAACCGCATTCGGGATGGCTCCTATGCCCATCTGGAGGCAGGCACCGTCTTCTATGAGTTCCGCGCAGTGCTTTCCGATGGCAGTCTCGACTTCGTCAGGCTTGCTGAAATGGGCTTCTTTCAGAGGAGTGTCGTCTTCCACGAAGATGTCTATCATGTCGAGCGGGATCATGGCCTGTCCCCAGGCTCTCGGCACATTGGGGTTGACCACTGCGATTACCGTTCTGGCGCATTCTATGGCGGCAAGCGTCGCATCTACTGATGTACCGAGCGAAACGAAGCCGTGCCTGTCCGGCGGGCATACCTGTATCATCGCCACATCGCATGGGAGTGCCCCGCAGCGGTAAAGCTTCTGGGTTTCGCTCAGGAGCACCGGGATGTAGTCCGAATACCCGCTCTGGACGCTCTTGCGCACATTCGCTCCCACAAAGAATGCCTGGTGGAAGAATACTCCGTCAAATTTCGGGTCCGTGTACGGTGCATCCCCTTCGGTATGCAGGTGATGTATCTTCACATTCTTCAGCTCCCCGCTTTCGCCCCTTCTGCACAGGGCGTCAATCAATATCCCCGGTGCACTGGCCACGCTGCTCAGGTGTATATGGTCGCCTGATTTTACGACACTTACGGCCTCATCTGCCGAAACGAAACGGATTTCCTTTTTCATTCTTTGTTTCAATTATGCGATTTGTCCTGTGTAATTCTTGAAATGATTCGCCAAATATAGCATTTGTTGTTTGAATCCGAAACTTTTTAGCCTTTTCCTGTTGAAAATTATTTACAGTTGTCTGCAAAATGCGTCAGTCTGCCTTCCTTTATTTGCTGCGGTGCATTGAAAAGGCGCATGGTGATGTGCCTGGTATGGAAACGGCCGTGGACAAAAGAATTTGAAGGATTGTGTTAATATTGTAACTTTGCGGGGCATAAAATCATGAGAAGATGAAATCAAGGGAAGAGAAGCTCGCCGCCTTCGGAAGGATACTTGACATTCTGGACGAACTGCGTGTAAAATGCCCCTGGGACAGGGAGCAGACTACGGAATCGCTGCGTCCGCAGACCATCGAGGAAGTGTATGAGCTGAGCGATGCCATACTTAAAGGGGATGACCATAACATTTCCAAAGAGCTCGGGGATGTGCTCCTGCATGTGCTCTTCTATGCGAAGATAGGGGAGGAGAATGGGACATACGATATCGTTGATGTCATCAATTTCCTGTGTGACAAGTTGATATACCGTCATCCGCATGTGTTCTCGTCGGCTGAGGTGGCTGATTCCGCCGAGGTGGTGAAGAACTGGGAGATGCTGAAGATGAAGGAGAAGGACGGGAACAAGAGGGTGCTTTCCGGGGTGCCGGACACTCTGCCGCCGCTTCTGAAGGCATACAGGATGCAGGACAAGGCCAGGGGTGTCGGCTTTGACTGGGAAGAGAAGTCGCAGGTGTGGGACAAGGTCAAGGAGGAGCTTGGCGAATATCAGGCCGAGCTTGACGCGATGGAGAAGGCTCAGGACGGGGAGTCACGCAAGGCCGCTTATGACAGGGCGGAAAACGAACTGGGCGACTATCTTTTCGCCGTGGTGAATGCCGCCAGACTCTACGGTCTTAACCCTGACACTGCCCTTGAGCGCACATGCGCCAAGTTCAAAAGACGCTTCACCTATCTCGAAGAACATACGATACGGCAGGGGCGCAGTCTGAAGGACATGACTCTCGCGGAGATGGATGAGCTCTGGGATGAGGCCAAGGCCAAAGAAAAGGAGTGAGAATGACGGAAGACTGGAAGGAACGGACCCGGATGATGGCCGGGGAGGACGGGCTGAAACGGCTGGAAGAGGCCCATGTCGCTGTGATAGGAGTCGGAGGCGTCGGCGGATATGCGGCGGAGATGATTGTGAGGGCCGGAGCCGGGCACCTGCTCATACTGGACAGCGACGAAGTGTCGGTCACGAACAAGAACAGGCAGATTCTCGCCCTCGATTCGACCATAGGGAGGCCGAAATGCGATGTGCTCAGGGAAAGGCTTCTGGACATCAATCCGGAGCTTGACCTCACCGTCATAAAGGAATATCTGGATGTGGACACGGTGGCGTCTGTCCTCTCCGGGCACAGAATTGATTTCCTTGTGGATGCCATCGACACCCTGTCGCCGAAGATGGCCCTGATCAAGTACTGCATGGACAGCCATATTCCCCTTGTGTCATCGATGGGGGCGGGGGCGAAGTTCGATGCGACCAAGGTACGCCTCACAGATATATCCAAGTCATTCAACTGTCCTCTCGCTTTCGTGGTACGCAAGCGTCTGAGGAGGATGGGCATCAGAAAGGGTTTCAAGGTGGTGTTTTCGGAAGAGCTTCCCGTGAAGTCCGCGATAGTGGAATGTGACGGAAGGAACAAGAAGTCGACTGTGGGCACGGTTTCCTATATGCCGGCAGTCTTCGGATGCATCTGTGCCCAGGCTGCCATAACCCATCTGCTCGGGAGCCCGTCCGTATCTTCTGCGCCTGGACATGAAGCAGCAGGCTCCGATGAAAGTGAAGAAAAATTCATTGATTGAGCGGTTTTTTCGTATTTTTGCATTTTGCCTGGAGCCGGGCATGACGGACCCGACGGGTTGGCATTAATTTAATTCATTGGACAATGGCTGATTACAGGATTGTTGAAGTCAAGACAAAGAAGGACCTGAACAGGTTCATTTCATTTCCGGACAAGCTTTACAAGGATTGTCCGCAATATGTGCCTGCACTCCATTCAGACCAGAGGAAGTCATTGACAAAGGTGGCTTCCCTGAAATATTGCACTCGGGTGATGTGGCTTGCGATGGACGGGAAGAAGGTGGTGGGAAGGATATGCGGCATGATAAATCCGAGGTACAATGAGAGGTACGGGACAAAGAGGGCCCGCTTCGGATGGTTTGATACAATCAACGACATCGAGGTCGCAAGGCTGCTGCTCGACACTGCGGAAAAATGGGCGAAGGCTCAGGGAATGAATGAGATACACGGCCCTCTCTATTACAATACCCTCGGAAAGCAGGGAATGCTTGTGGAAGGCTTCGAGAATCTGGCTCCGTTCAACTGCATCTACAATTATCCGTATTACAATGACCTTGTCACCGCTCTCGGCTATGTCAAGGAATGCGATTGGCTCCAGTACAAGATGAAGGCCGACCAGGGTGTCCCGCCGAAGATGGCGGCGATTGCAGAGAGGCTCCAGGAAAGATATAGTCTCACTGTGGGCGACATAGACAGTCTGAAGCACGACAAGGCACTTGTGAGGGAGTTTTTCCGCATCTACAATGAGAGTTTTGCGGAAAGTGTATATAATTTCGTTCCTTTTACCGATGAGGAGATAGAAGAAGAGGCTGCCCAGACCATCGGGCTTCTTGACAAAAGGCTGTGCTGTTTTCTCCTTGATGAGAACAAGGAGATTGCGGCATTCGGGATTTCGTTCCCGAGCATTTCCAAGGCGCTGCAGAAGGCAAAGGGCTCGATGTTCCCGTTCGGCTGGATCCATTTCCTTAAGGCACTGAAAAAGTTCGACACGATAGACCTGATGCTTAACGGGGCTGCCCCGAAGTGGCAGAACACAGGCGTGTCATCCGTCTTCCACTGCATAATGGCCCGCAAATATCAGGAAAATGAAGTGAAATGGGCCATTGCAAACCCTCAGATAGAGACCAACCTTGCCGTGAATGTGTGGGACCGTTATGAGCATGAGCTCTACATGAGGAGAAGGTGCTACATCAAGTCTATCTGAAAATTTATCTGATTGATCATTATGGCAGAGAACAATACATTGCTTGAAAAGGTCCTGGGACTTCAGGACAGATACGAGTCGCTGCAGGCCCAGCTTTCTGACCCTGCGGTGATTTCCGACATGAAGAAATATGTGCAGCTCAATAAGGAGTACAAGGAACTGGCCCCCATCATAAAGGCAGGGCAGGAATACAAGAAGATGATGGAGGATTATGAGGCCGCGAAGGACATAATCGCCCATGAGAAGGATGAGGAGCTGAGGGAAATGGCCAAGGAGGAGATTGCGGAGATAGAGCCGAAGATCCCGGACATGGAGCAGAACATAAAGCTGCTTCTGATTCCTGCCGACCCTCAGGACAGCAAGAATGCCATCATGGAAATCCGTGGCGGCACAGGCGGGGACGAGGCAGCCATTTTTGCCGGTGACCTTTTCCGTATGTATTCCAAATATGTGGAGCGCAGGGGATGGAAGCTGGAGGTCACGAACCAGTCTGAAGGCGCTGCCGGAGGTTTTAAGGAGATAGTCTTCAAGGTGTCCGGTGACGGTGTCTACGGCGTGCTCAAATACGAGTCGGGCGTGCACCGCGTGCAGCGTGTGCCCCAGACCGAAACGCAGGGCAGGGTGCATACTTCCGCTGCATCCGTGGCAGTGCTCCCTGAGGCTGACGAGTTCGACATCGAACTGAACATGAATGATATCCGCAAGGACACATTCTGCTCCTCCGGTCCGGGAGGACAGTCGGTCAATACCACCTATTCGGCCATCCGCCTCACCCATATCCCATCCGGAATCGTGGTGCAGTGCCAGGACGAGAAGTCACAGCTGAAGAATTTTGACAAGGCCCTTGCCGAGCTGCGTACCAGGCTCTACAATATGGAGTATGAAAAATATCTGAACGAGATTTCCGCCAAGAGAAAGACCATGGTGTCCACCGGTGACCGCTCGGCGAAAATCCGTACATACAACTATCCTCAGTCCCGTGTCACGGACCACAGGATCAATTACACCATGTATAATCTCCCTGTCTTCATGGACGGGGACATCCAGGAGGTGCTGGACCAGCTGCAGATAGCCGAGAATGCGGAGCGTCTGAAGGCTGCGGAATAATTGCCTGCAGGCAGTCTGTGCCTGCGGTGTCAGTGTGCTTGGTAACCACTTAAAAAACAAGAAAATGCAGAAAAAATCCAATCTGCCGTCCGACGGGCTGCAGGTCCGCCGGAGGGTTTCGGGCGGCAGCCCGGGGCAGCGCACGATGCTGTCCGTTCCGTTCGTGCTGATGGCCATTGTGTTCAATGTGTGCCTGATAGCATCCAATCTTTTTGAGACAAAGGTATTTGCTGCCGGTCCGCTTGCGTTGACCGGCGGTGTCCTCATCTTTCCGGTGTCATACATCATAAATGACTGCATAGTCGAGGTATGGGGCTACAAAAAAGCCCGGCTCGTCATCTGGACGGGCTTTGCCATGAACTTCTTCGTGGTGGCCATGGCCCAGATCGTGCGTCTTCTGCCTGCGGCCCCGTTCTGGGATGGAGGAGAGCATTTTGACTATATCTTTGCCCTCGCCCCGAGGGTCACGCTTGCCTCCCTGCTGGCTTTTCTTGCAGGCTCCACAGTCAATGCATACGTCATGAGCCGGATGAAGGTGGCATCAGAGGGCAGGAGATTTTCCGTGAGGGCGGTGGTGTCGTCTGTCTGCGGGGAGAC
Source organism: uncultured Bacteroidales bacterium (assembly GCA_944323825.1). GTDB lineage: Bacteria > Bacteroidota > Bacteroidia > Bacteroidales > UBA932 > Cryptobacteroides. The sequence continues at coordinate 157,734 of CALUTY010000005.1, read as the reverse complement.
CGTTGATTCCCTGATTTTCTTCCCGATAGCATTCTGGGGCATAGGGGCTGAAAACATGCTGAGGCTGATGCTCCTGCAGATTGTGCTGAAGACGGCATACGAGGTGGTGATCCTGCCTGTGACCAATGCCGTCGTCCGTGCGGTCAAGAGATATGAGGGCGTTGACACATTCGACTCGGACATTTCATACAACCCATTCCGGATAACCGATATTTGAATATGAAGTTAGACAAAGAAAAGGCACTTGTAGTGTTCAGCGGCGGCCAGGATTCTTCCACCTGCCTCTTCTGGGCATTGAAGCATTTCAAGGAAGTGCAGGCAATCACATTCACATACGGGCAGAAACATAGCCTGGAGGTGAAGATGGCCGCCGCATTGGCGGAAAAGGCGGGAGTCAGTCTTGCTCTGATGGATGTCCCGCTCATCGGGCGGCTCGGAAGCAATTCTTTGACCGACCCGACAATCACTATGGACGAGGAAAAGCCGGAAGGCTCGTTCCCCAATACTTTTGTCCCGGGGAGGAACCTGTTTTTCCTGAGCATAGCCGCAGTGCATGCAAGGGAGCACGGCATCATGAATATCGTCACAGGGGTTTCACAGACGGATTTCAGCGGCTATCCTGACTGCAGGGACTCTTTCATCAGGTCGCTGAATGTCACCATCAATCTTGCAATGGACGAGCAGTTTGTGATACATACCCCGCTGATGTGGCTTGACAAGGCGCAGACCTGGGCACTTGCCGATGAGTTGGGCGTGCTGGAAATCATCAGGAACGAAACATTGACATGCTACAACGGCATCCCGGGCGACGGATGCGGGCATTGCCCTGCCTGCAGGCTCCGCCGTGCCGGTCTGGAAAAATATCTTCAACAGAAGGAAACCGATTTTCAACAGAAGCAGACAAATGGAAAACAGGGAGAATGAGGGTCTGAAGTCCCTCGGAAAAAAGACGGAATACAGGAGCGACTATGCTCCTGAAGTGCTGGAGACCTTCGAGAACCGGCATCAGGACAATGATTATTGGGTCAGGTTCAACTGCCCGGAATTCACAAGCCTCTGCCCCATCACCGGGCAACCGGACTTTGCGGAGATACGCATAAGCTATATCCCGGATGTGAAGATGGTGGAGAGCAAGAGCCTGAAGCTCTATCTTTTCAGCTATAGGAACCACGGTGATTTCCACGAGGACTGCGTGAACAAGATAATGAAGGACCTTATCAGGCTGATGGATCCGAAATACATCGAAGTGACGGGTTTCTTCACGCCGCGCGGAGGCATATCAATCCATCCGTATGCCAATTATGGCCGCCCGGGGACGAAATATGAGGCTCTTGCGGGAAAAAGGCTGGCGGAACATGAATGACACTGTGCGGAATCTGTACGGTTTTTGCATATATGCCGCCTCGTGATAAAGAAACGACAAATGAAGAAGATAATCAATCCGTGGCTTGATCTTGTCAAAGACGGCTACAACTGTTTCGGATGTGCCCCGTGCAATCCTTTCGGCCTGAAGATGGAATTCTATGAGGACGGGGACGAGATAGTGTCTTTCTGGAACTCTTCAGACAATTATCAGGGCTGGCTGCACACCCTTCATGGCGGCATCCAGTCCGCCATAATGGACGAGATAGCGGCCTGGGTGATGGCCCGCAAGCTCCAGCGTGCAGGCATGACTACCAATCTGGACATCAAGTTCAAGAAACCTGTGCCTACGGGTCCGGATGTCAGGATAGAGGTCAGGGCACACATAAAGGAAATGAAACGCAATTTCGCCTTCATATCCGCCCGCATCATTTATCAGGGCGAGGTGTGTTCCGAGGCTGAGATGACATACTACTGCTTCTCTCCTGAGAAGTCCGCCTCCGACTTCTACTTCCAGGGCTGCGAAGTGGAGGATGATGGTTCCTCGGGGGAAGTAAATCAGTCGGATTCCGGACAAGCCGGGAATGGCCGTATATATTAAAGAAAAACCCTATCAGACTCCAGTGGAGAATGATAGGGTTTATTCTTTAGGAAAAGGACTATTCCTCCTTCTTGCTGTCAACGAGTGCAAAAGACAGGTTGCCTTTGCAGCACAGCTTGCCGTCCACTTTGAGCGAAGCTTCGGTGAAGAAGATCATACCTCTTCTGCCGGTGAGCTTTGCAGTGATCTCGCAGAGGTCACCGGGGCGGACAATGTTCTTGAAACGGACATTGTCGATGCCGCTGTAGAGTGTTGTGCGGCCTTTGAGCTCGTCTTTCACAAGCAGGGCGCAGCTCTGGGCCATGATTTCACACTGGATGACACCGGGCACTATAGGATTCCCCGGGAAATGTCCCCTGCAGAAGAATTCATCTTCCTTTATCCTGTACTTGGCATGTGCAATGCCTTCAGCGTCGATTTCGATTTCATCGACCAGAAGCATCGGCTCGCGGTGAGGCAGGTATTCCTTAAGTTCTTCTCTGTTCATTTTGATCGGTATTTTGGAATCAGGTTTCAGTACTTGGCCGTCGGCTATTCTTCAACTTTTCTGAATGCCACGCAGCCGTTATGTCCTCCGAAGCCGAGAGAGTCGGATATCGCGATGGTGAGATCCACCTTTTCAGGCTTGTTCGGGGTATAGTTGAGGTCACATTCAGGATCAGGAGTGTCGAGGTTGATGGTAGGCGGCACAATCCCGTTGGTGAGGGCGAGAACTGCGGCGATTGCCTCCACGGCACCTGTAGCACCGAGCATGTGTCCTGTCATGGACTTGGTGGAGCAGATGTGGGCCTTGTAGGCATCGTCCCCAAGGGCCATCTTGAATGTCTTGGTCTCAAGCGAGTCGTTGAGGGCTGTTCCTGTTCCGTGTGCATTGATGTGGAGCACATCGGATGACGGATTGTAGCCGGCCTCTTCGAGAGCCATCTTCACTGCGGCAGCCTGGGTCTTGCAGTCTGTCCTTGGAGCTGTCATGTGATATGCGTCGCAGGTGTTGCCGTATCCGCATACTTCGGCGATGATCTTCGCCCCGCGTGCCTTGGCGTGCTCATATTCCTCGAGGACGAGCATTCCGGCTCCTTCTCCCATCACGAATCCGCCCCTGTTGGCATTGAACGGGAGGGAAGCGTATTTAGGGTCTTCAGACCTTGAAAGCGCCTTGGCGTTGGCGAAGCCTGCTATTCCGAGAGGAATTGTGGCTGCCTCGGAGCCTCCGGCGATGATTGCATCTGCATATCCGTGCATGATGGCCCTGTATGCCTCACCCACGGTGTGTGTTGATGTGGCGCATGCCGTCACGACCGGAACGCATGGACCGCAGAGATTGTGGCGGATGGCTATGTTGCCGGCTGCCATGTTGGCTATCATTGTCGGGATGAAGAGCGGGGAGATCCATTTTGCCCCGTCCTTGATCATTTTCTCGCTTTCCTTATACTGTGTGCTGAATCCTCCGATTCCGGAGCCTACATATACACCGAAACGCATCGGGTCGATGTTTCCGTCTTCCCCTTCCGAAGCCTTCAGCCCGGACTGCCTTATGGCCTCGTTTGCGGCGGCCACGGCAAAGACGGAAAACTTGTCCTGCTTTCTTGCGAATGCAGGCTCTACGCCATAGTCTGCCGGATTGAAGTCCTTGACCTCGCCGGCCACCTTTGCAGGAAGGTCGTCAGTCGGGAATGCCTTGATGAAATCGATGCCGCAGACTCCTGCAAGAAGGTTGTTCCAGAAATCGTTGACATTGTTCCCGACAGGCGATATGACGCCCATTCCGGTTATTACCACTCTTTTGTTCATATTCGTCCTTGTTATTGTTATGTTAGGTAAATGTGCGTCATCCTTGTGTTATGCCAGCAGTTCCGGCGCTCCTGCGAGAAGCTTTTCTGCACCTCCTATAAGGTCTTCGATGATGTCCTTTGCAGGCTCGATCTTCTTGACCATTCCGGCGCATTCTCCTGCCATGTAGCTTCCGTTAGGGTCGCCTTCCTTGACTGCCTTGCGGAGGGCTCCCGTACCGAAGGCAAGTATTTCCTCCGGCTTTACTGCCGGATCGGACTCCATCTTTGCGAAAGTCTTGGAGAACGGGGTCTTGAGTGACCGTACCGGATGACCGAGGGTCTTTCCTGTCACGATTGTGGAGATGTCGGTGGCCTTGAGGATCTTGTCCTTGTAGTTCTGGTGGACGGTGCATTCCTCGGCAGAGAGGAAGCGCGTACCTACCTGTACTGCATCTGCGCCGAGCATGAAGGCTGCAGCCACTCCTCTTCCGTCACAGATTCCGCCTGCGGCAATCACAGGGATGTCGAGGGCATCGACCACCTGAGGGATGAGGGCCATTGTGTGCAGCTCTCCGACATGTCCGCCTGACTCTGCTCCTTCAGCCACCACTGCAGTTGCTCCGATGGCCTGCATCTTGAGTGCAAGGGCCACTGATGCCACCACCGGAATCACCTTGATGCCGGCGGCCTTCCATGCCTCCATGTACTGGGCAGGGGAACCTGCACCTGTAGTGAGGATCTTGACGCCTTCTTCAATCACCATCTGGGCAATCTCACCGGCATTCGGGGCCTGGAGCATGATGTTTACTCCGAAAGGCTTGTCGGTAAGTTCCTTGCATTTCCTGATTTCATTCCTTACGGCCTCTGTTCCGGCATTGATTGAGGATATGAGGCCGAGACCGCCGGCATTAGACACGGCAGCCGCAAGTGAAGCGTCGGCAACCCATGCCATACCGCCCTGGAATACGGGATAGCTGATGCCGAGTATTTCGCAGATTCTACTTTTTATCATTTTCGTCAGATTTAAGTTTGTTGTACAATTTACCATTCCATTATCACGGCCCCTGAGATGAATCCTGCACCGAATGCACTCAGTGCTATCGTCTCCCCGCGTTTCAGTATGCCGTTCCTGTTGCATTCGTCAAGCAGGATAGGGCAGCTTGCTGAAGATGAGTTTCCGTGCGTCTCTACATTTGTAGGGAATTTTTCATCCGGCTGCTCCAGGAAATCCTTGATGGAGCGGATTATGCGGATGTTGGCCTGGTGGAGCAGATAGTGGTCCACATCACCTGCGGCCATCCCCAGCTTGTCAAGGAGATATTTGATGTCGCCAGTAGAGGCTTTCACTGCGAATTTGAACACATCCTGTCCTTTCATCTGGAGGGAAATGCTCTCCTCTTCCTTGGTGATGTATGGAGTCGGCTCAAGGGTGCGGATCTGGTAAAGCTTGTCAGTCGCGCTTGCGGCCGACAGCTTTATCCCCTTTATGTTGTCACCTTCTGTCAGGACGGCTGCTCCTGCCCCGTCACCGAAAAGGACGCATACGTTCCTGTCTTTCCAGCTTGTCATTCTTGTCGGCTCTTCGGCGCATACGATCAGCACATTCTTCACTCTGCCGGCTTTGTAGAATGACTCGGCTATGTCAAGGGCATAGATGAAACCTGCACATGCGCAGTTGATGTCCAGGCAAGGGCATGTCGCACCGATGGCCCCCTGGATGATGCAGCTGAGGGAAGGCGTGACATATTCGTTGACCACATTGGAGCATATTATGAAATCCAGGTCTTCCGCCTTCATCCCCGCATTTTCGAGTGCCTTTTCCGCTGCGCTTGCAGCCAGATCCTCCAGCTTTTCGTCCGAGATGACATGCCTGTGCTTTATTCCGGTCCTCGGATATATCCAGGCATCGCTTGTGTCAAGAAATTCGGACAACATGTCGTTTGTCACAATCTTTTTGGGAATGGCACTTCCCGTTCCTATGATTTTCATTTTGTGATTGGAATTTAGTTGTTATTCCTTTTGATAAAACATTTTCTTGAAACCGGACAAAATTACTTCCGATATTCCATATTGGGAAATAATTGTGGCGATTTTTTCGGATGTGTGGCAATAATGCCATGGAATATGTGCTTTATGTGGTGGAATTTTGATATTTGTGGTGAAATTTGGTATCTTTGCGGAAAATTGAACGGATATGATGAACAGGATGCTGCCGAAATATCTTCTGGAAAAGCACCAGCTTACGGGTACGGTCACCTTCGCCGTCCTCTTCGCCATCGTGTTCCTCAATCTTTACATCCCGTTTTCTGACACGGCCTGGTTCAGGCTGGGAAATTCCGTATTTTTCCTTTTTACCGCAGGCTTCATCGCCATTTCAATACTTTTTCTTGTAGCAAGCAGGGTGCTCATGTACAAGACCCGGCACCTGTTTGAGATGAGGGTGGTGCAATATGCCCTGTGGTGCATTGCGGAGGTTGTGGTCATCTGTCTTTTCTATACCTTTGTCACCCTTGACGTGGTGCGTCCCGACGGCGGCCCGGTCCCTTACCGGATTTTCATGAAGGCACTCCTGTATGCTTCAATAGCCCTTCTCGTCCCCTATATGATGTCAGCCATGTATTTCATAATAGGGGAGAAGGAGAAGACGATCCGCCTGATGAATTGCGGAGGCGGGGCAGTGCCGCAGGATGCAGCGCAGACTGATGAAGCCGGACATGGCAGTCTGGTTTCCCTTTTTGACAACAGCGGCACCCTGAAGCTTTCGATAAGGTCTTCATACCTTTATTATATGGAGGCTGATGACAATTATATAAAGGTGTGGTATGACGACGGGAGGGGAGCGTTGAAGATGTATCTGCTGAGATGCCGTCTGAAGACAGTGGAAGAGAGCTTCAGGGACACGCCTCTGGTGCGCTGCAACAGGAAATACATCGTGAACATGGACAGGGTCAAGGTGCTCCGGAAGGAGAGCGACGGGTATTTCCTCGACCTTGACAATGACGGTATTGCCCCTATTTCAGTCACAAGGACCTATACGGAGAATGTGCTGAAGCATTTTCCGTCCGGTGTCACCATAGCTGAAGACACATCCATTCCGGGCCGCAAGACGGAAACTGAGGCCTGACCGGCAGCTCTCCGGGAGGGATTATTTCTTCTTTGATTTCCTCAGCCTGTAGGCGGACTGCACCATTGCTTCGTCCAGGGCAATGTTCCTGGCTGCCATCACATTGAGTATGGCAGCAATGATAGGGAAGATGGCGGTGAAGGAAAAGATCAGCTCATTTTCGTTTCTGAGCCTGATGAAGTCCACACCTATCCATATCTGAAATGCCGTCATCAGGATGGCTTCGAGCATGCTCAGCCTCATCTGGACCATGCGCGCCTTGTAGGAGAACAGTGTGAAGCCGTTTCCTGATATTATCATCACTATGAATATCAGGTAGACGATGTTCTCATAATACTTTATGTGTTCCTCAGTGCCTCCCGGGCCTATTGTGGTGGCCACATTGCACATCAGCAGCGAGGCTATCAGCAATGTCGATATTGCCAGGTATAAAGTCTGTATTCTTTGCCACATGTCTGTCCGATTTTAAATTTTCAGGTCGGCAAAAATAGGAAAATTTGTCATAAAAAACTATATTTGAAGATACATTATAAAAGAATGAGCCATGACAGGAGAAGAAATATCAGGCGTAAGGATCGCTGAATCTGAACTTATAATCAATGACGACGGATCCGCTTTCCATATCCATATAAGGCCGGACGAGCTGGCTGACAATGTCATCCTTGTAGGGGACCCTGGCAGGGTGGACATGGTCGCAGACTATCTTGAAGACAAGGAGTTCAGGCATCAGTCGCGCGAATTTGTTTCAGTGACCGGAAGATACAGGGGCAAGAGAGTCACGGTGCTTTCCACGGGCATAGGCACGGACAACATCGACATCGTGATGAACGAGCTGGATGCCCTTGCCAACATAGATTTTTCCACAAGGGAGGTGAAGAGGGAGAAGAAATCCCTCAATATCCTGCGGATCGGGACATCGGGGGCGATACAGCCTGATGTGCCGCTCGGTTCCTTCGTCTTTTCACACATTTCCATCGGCTGCGACGGCCTGTTGAACTGGTATGCCGACAGGGATGCAATTGCTCTTGCTGACTTTGAGGCGGCCTTCAAGGAGCACACCGGCTGGAACAGGCATCTCCCTGACCCGTATTTCGTGAGGGCTGGGAAGAGGATGTCCGCGCTCTTTGCCGACTGCACGGTGCCGGGAATGACGGTGTCGGCCTCCGGGTTCTACGGACCTCAGGGCCGTGTACTCAGGATGCCGCTTGCGATGCCTGACATGCTTGAAACATTCGAGAGCTTCAGCTTCGGCGGATACAGGATCACCAATTTCGAGATGGAGGGATCCGCAATCGCCGGCATTGCGGCGCATCTCGGACACAATGCCGGAACTGTCTGCGCCATCATAGCACACCGCTATCTCAAGAGCAGCAATCCGGACTACAAGCCGGTTGTACGAAGTCTGATAGAACTTTCGCTCGACAGGCTTTCCACATTGTAGATTATTTTCCGTACATTTCCTTTCGGGACTGGCTGGTCCCTTCTCCGGAAGGGATGGCCGGGTCGTCTATAAACGCATCCACAGTCCTGCCCGTGCCTCTGATGATGTTCTCTTCTATGAAATCCAGCTGGTACCGCAGGGTCTCGTACATGCTCCCTGCCACTTCATGCCCGTGCCCGGTGAAACGCAGGATATTGTATTCATATCCGTATTTTGCCAGCCTTTCGGCGATCTTGTCTGAACCGAAAAATCCGAGACGGAAGAATTTTATCTGCTTGTAGACAACGAGGTTGTCTTCTGTCCCGTGCATGAGCAGCATCGGGGCCGGCTTCCTGGCGAAGTCAAGCGCCCCGTCCCTTGAGAGTATGGCTCCGGAGAATGAGATTACTCCTCTGTATCTGAATCCTGACGGGAGCACATTGGCATACTGTGTCCTGTTGCAGAGTTCATATTCCGCCTGGAGGACGCTGATGGCTCCTGCGGATGACCCGCTTATGACGATGTTGTCCGGGTCTATTCCGAGACTTTCAGAGTTGTCGACAAGGAATGCAGTGGCACTGAAAAGGTCTTCAACAGCCATGTGTATGGCCCTGTCAAGGAGGTTGACCTGCATGATCCCTACCTTATCCACTCCTTTCAGCCCGAGCCGGTAGTCTATGCTGACCACCCTGTAGCCGTTTTCTGCCATTGCCCTGAACCATTTCCTGTAGTATGGGGTGTCTCTTTCTCCGCTTATGAATCCACCCCCGAACATGAAGATGACTGTGGGCTTTTCTTTCCCGCAGAATGCCGTCCTGCTGTCTGCTGAAGGATTGTATATGTCGAGGAACAGGTCGCATGTATCCCTCTCTGCAAATTTGTATGTGCCGTCCGGGCAGAAATGCGTCTTGTCTTCCGCTGCGCTCCTGGATGCCAGCCCGAGCATTGCGGGCAGCATCAGGATCAGGGCCTTGATTTTCTTTGTCAGATTTTCCATTTGTTTTCAGTTTGTGCCTTGTCCGGCTGTTTCTTCGGGCTTCCTGCCGTCATCCTTTTCTCCGATGAGCTTCCTCACGAACTTGACATTCCAGAAGAATCTTCCGGCGATGACTCTGAACACGGTGTAGCAAGGTATGGCGACGAGCATTCCGAGTATGCCTCCGATGTGTCCTGCCATTAGGAGTACGATGAAGATTTCAAGGGCGTTGGCCTTGATGCTGCTGGAGTAGACTATAGGCTGGAAGATGTAGTTGTCTATGATCTGTGCCGCACAGAATATGCCGATGAGTATCAGTACGAATACCCAGAAGCTGACATCTGCCCCGACCCCGCCCATGCAGAAGTAGCGCATGGCTATCGCGAGTACGGAGCCTATGGCGCCTCCGAGCCACGGACCTACATACGGGATGATGTTCATTACCCCGCATATGGCCGCTATGCCGATGGAGGCGTTGAATCCGAGTTTTGCCACGAACATGAGCCCGAGAAAGTCCACAAGGGCCACTCCTGCCATCTCCACAATAAGTCCGATGAAATATCTTGAAAGGAGATGTTCTATGTCCCTGTAAGCCTCCCTGGCGTTCTGTTCATGCTTGTCCGGTACGAGTGCTGCGATGATGTCCGGAAACAGGTTGCCGTTCTTCAGGAAGAAGAATGAGATGAACATGACTGCGAAAAGTCCCACTCCGAAGCTTGCAATGAAGGATGCGGCGGAACTGAACAATGATGAGAATTCCGATGCGTCTGTTAAGTTCTTGAGTCCTTTGAGCACCTCCGTTTCTATCCTGAAGTCACTGCCCAGTGACGGGAATGTGCCGACGAGAAATTCGTTGAAGTCCTTCAGTGCAGCCACCACCGACATCGCCGCACTTTCGATGTTGGCCATTGAGATGTCCTTGGCGATGCCGGTGATTATAGGCACGAGCATCGTGAATATGAGGAGGATGACTCCAAGTATGAGTATTATGGTGATGATGGCATGAAGCCATGAGGGCAGTCCCTTCCCTTTGAACTTAAGCTTGCCGAAGAAGTTCATCACCGGCCTTCCTATCAGGGCAACTATTCCTGCCGCGAGCATATATACGATCACATCCCTGAAGAACCAGCATATCGCGCAGATGACGGCCGCACCTGCCGTGTACATTATGTACCTGGCGAGCTTGTCTGTGCTTCTTTCCTTTTCCATAACTGTAGCAGAATAAATCAGATGTCATTTCCGGTCTGTCCGGCGTCCGCTCCGGTGAGGATTGATGCAAGGTCTTCCGCATCCGTGGCTATTCTCCACGGCGAGCAGGACTCCAGCTCCTCCCTTGTCCGGAATCCCCATGTCACCCCGACTGTTCTCACCCCGGCGTTCCGTCCTGTCAGCATGTCCACATCGGAGTCACCTACATAGATGACCTTTCCCTTGTCGGCGGTCCCGGCTGCGGCCATGGCTTCATATACGATTTCCGGATCCGGCTTGATGGGCTGTCCGTCCCTCTGTCCGAGGATTTTCACGAAGCTGTATTTCCCGAAGAAATGCCTCACAAGCTTTTCGGTGCCGTCCTGGTATTTGTTGGAGGCCACGGCAAGGGCCGTCCCGTTTTCCGTGAGCCTGTCCAGTACATCCATTATCCCGTCATACGGCCTGGTAAGGTCGCATTTGTGCCTGTCATAGTAGGGTATGAAGAAATCCTTCATCTTCATCACCATTTCATCAGTCTTTTTCCCCTCCGGAAGCGCCCCTCTGAACAGGTTGTAGATGCCCCTTCCCACCAGCATGTTGTACTCTTCCATCCGGCGTTCCGGGCAGCCGCACATCTTCAGTGCATGGTTGCAGGCATTGCCGAGATCCCCGATTGTGTCAATCAGGGTCCCGTCAAGGTCAAATATTACGAGTTCCGTCATTTTTCTCGATTTTTTTGATAAAAAATATTGAATGTGCCTCAGTTTGGTACAATGTCGGTCTACCTTTGCATCATAAACAGAAAGAAACAAAATTTTGAAGCCATGAAAAATACAGATTTCAACCTTGATTCCATCAGTTCGATGATTTCATCTGAGTCGTCCTACCTCTCACTTGTCGACATGATCAAAGATCTGGATCTCGAGCTTCTCGATGTCACCGTCGGATGACACGGGGCCGGAAAGCGACACTGATGTGGCTTTCCTGTCCGGGGAAAGTCCGACCCTGATCACCTCTGCCCCTGATCCGGATGCGCCGATGGCCCGCTCTGAGATTATAAGTTCGGACACGGGGTCCTCGATATGCTTCTGGATGGATCTCTTGAGCGGTCTGGCCCCGAATTTCGGGTCATAGCCCGCATCGGCCACGAGCCTTTTCGCGGCAGGAGTGACATGAAGCCTGTAGCCTTCCGCCTCTATCCTCCGGCGCAGGTCCTTCAGTTCTATGTCCACGATCTTCTCTATGTCCTCCCTTGACAGCGGTTTGAAGGATACCTGGGCATCCACCCTGTTGAGGAATTCCGGAGGAAAGACCCTCCTGACGGCTTTGTCCACTATGCTTTTCCGGCTGTCGCTGATGTTCTTTCCGGAAGGGCCGAAGCTGAATCCCAAGCCGTTGCCGTATTCGTCCACCTCGCGGCTGCCCACATTTGAAGTCATGATGAGGATTGTGTTCCTGAAGCTTACGGTGCGGCCCGTGCTGTCCGTGAGCCGTCCTTCGTCGAGAATCTGGAGCAGGATATTGAAGATGTCAGGATGCGCCTTCTCTATCTCGTCAAGGAGCACGATGCTGTACGGTTTCCTGCGCACCCGCTCGCTCAACTGTCCGCCTTCCTCGAAGCCCACATATCCCGGAGGGGCACCGATGAGCCTTGACACTGTGAACTTCTCCATGTATTCGCTCATGTCTATCCTTATGAGGTTGTCTGCTGAGTCGAACAGGTTTTCCGCCAGGGACTTGGCAAGCTGTGTCTTCCCGACACCGGTCGGCCCGAAAAAGAGGAATGTGCCCACAGGCCTGTCAGGCGCCTTTATTCCGGCCCTGTTCCTCTGGATGGCACGCACCACAGTGTCGATGGCCTCGTCCTGTCCGATGATCCTTTCCCTGAGTCTTTCCCTCATTTTCAGAAGCCTGTTCCCTTCGCTTTCTGCGACCCTGTTGACAGGTATGCCCGTCATTCCGGAAATGACCGTGGCTATGTCTTCTGCTGTCACTGCGGGAATGTGTCCCTCCTTGCCGCTCTCATTCCGGAGCCTGACCATCGAGCCTGCCTCGTCCATCGCGTCGATGGCCTTGTCCGGGAGGCATCTGTCGGTAATGTATCTGTCGGACAGCTCCGCACATGCCTTCAGGGCCTGCGGTGTGTAGACCACATTGTGGTGCCGTTCGTATCTTTCTTTCAGCCTCTGCAGGATGAGCATTGTCTGGCTGAGGTCCGCAGGTTCCACCGTCACTTTTTGGAAACGCCTGTCCAGAGCCCCGTCCTTCTCCACGATCTTGGTGAATTCATCCATCGTGGTGGCACCTATGCACCTTATTTCTCCTCTTGCAAGGGCCGGCTTGAGCATGTTGGCTGCGTCCAGGCTTCCGGATGTGCCTCCCGCGCCTACCATTGTGTGGAATTCGTCAATGAACAGGATAATGTCCGGATTCTTTCCGAGCTCGCGGATTATTGACTTGAGCCTTTTCTCAAAGTCCCCCCTGTATTTGGTGCCTGCGACAACCGAGGCTATGTCCAGTGAGATTATCCTTTTTCCGGTGAGGGTGGACGGCACATTTCCCGACGCTATCCTTGAGGCGATGCCTTCCACGATGGCGGACTTGCCGACACCGGGGTCGCCGACGAGCATCGGGTTGTTCTTTTTCCTTCTGCCGAGTATCTGTATCACCCTGGCCATTTCATTTTCCCTGCCTTCGACAGGGTCAAGCTTGCCTTCTTCGGCGGCTTTGGTGAGGTCGGTCCCGAACATTTCGAGAGGGGAAGCCTGCTCCTGCCGTTCCTTGCCGGCATCGGTTTCTTCCTCGGCTTCCTCGTCTCTGGACGGCCTTCCGAGCAGCCCGTTCCGTTCCATATATGAGATGACTCTTCCGTAGTCAATCCCGATATCCCTGAGGTAACCCTGTCCGTAGCTTCCCGTATTTCTGCACAGGGCGAGGAGAAGATGCTGGGAAGAAGCTTCCGGGCAGTTGAGTCTGGTGGCTTCCAGTACGGTGATGCTCAGGATGTTCTGCGCGCCCCTGGAAAAGGTGACATGGTCTATTTCCGAAAAAGGGATGTGTTCGTTGGTGAACACATGCCTGTCTATATATTGTTTGAACTCAGCCATGTCGGTGCCGAGCTCTTTCAGTATTCCGTAGGCGACATTGTCCGCATGACGGAGCACGGCCAGGAAGAGGTGGTCCGGGGATATTCCGTAACTTCCTGTCCGCATTGCTTCTTCGCGGGCGTAATTGATTATCGCGTTAAGTTCGTCTGATATCTTTATTTCCATACTTGTCAACTAAAATCTCGCTAATTTAATATTTTTTTTTAACTTTGCGGACTATGCCGATGCAATATCTGAAAAATATCATATATGGACAATGAGATAAAAACAGGAAGAATCGAGACGGTCAACATTGACCAGCAGATGAGGAGTGCGTACATCGACTACTCCATGTCTGTGATTGTCTCCAGGGCTCTTCCTGATGTGAGGGACGGTATGAAGCCGGTCCACAGGAGGGTTCTTTTCGGGATGTCCGGCCTCGGCCTGTCGTATTCCGGCCAGACCAAGAAATCTGCGAGAATTGTGGGTGAGGTGCTCGGAAAGTTCCATCCTCATGGCGACTCCAGCGTGTACGAGGCGATGGCGAGAATGGCGCAGAGCTGGAACATGAGATATCCGCTTGTGTTCGGACAGGGAAATTTCGGATCAATGGACGGTGACCCTGTCGCCGCCATGCGTTATACTGAAGCCAAGCTTGAGAAGATAACGGAGGAGGTGCTTGCCGACCTCGACAAGGATACGGTAGACTTCCAGAACAACTTCGACGACACCCTCCAGGAGCCGGTAGTGCTCCCGACCAAGGTGCCGCTTCTCCTTCTGAACGGCTCTTCCGGAATCGCAGTGGGAATGGCCACCAACATGGCTCCGCACAATCTCGGCGAATGCTGTGACGCCATCTGTGCATACATAGACAATCCTGACATCACCATAGAGGAACTGATGCATTATATAAAGGGGCCGGATTTCCCTACAGGGGGAATCATCCAGGGCCATCAGGGCATCAGGGACGCATTCGAGACAGGCCGTGGCCGCATAGTCATCCGTTCAAGGACGGACATCGAGGTCAGCGAGTCGGGAAGGGAGACCATAGTGGTGACGGAGATCCCTTATATGGTGAACAAGCGCGAGATGATCGAGAAGATCGCAGAGCTTGTGGAGGAGAAGAAGATAGAGGGCATAGCCTATGTGAATGACGAGACCACAAGGCACGGAGTCAGGGTCGTGATCAAGCTGAAGAAGGATGCCAACTCCAACGTGGTGTTGAACATGCTCTTCAAGTACACCCAGCTCCAGTCCAGTTTCTCCGTCAACAATGTCGCCCTTGTGAACGGCCGTCCGAGGACGCTCAACCTGAAGGAACTCATAAAGTATTTTGTGGACCACAGGCATGATGTCATAGTCCGCAGGACCAAGTTCGATCTGGAGAAGGCAAGGAAGAGGGCACATATCCTGGAAGGTCTTCTGAAAGCCCTTGATGTAATCGACGAGATAATCCGAATCATAAGGGCTTCGAAGAGCGTCGATGATGCGAGGGCTGAACTCATGGCCCGATTTGACTTTACTGAGGTCCAGGCTTCTGCCATCGTGGAAATGAGGCTCCGCCAGCTCACCGGACTTGAAAGGGAGAAACTCCAGAATGAGTTCGACGAGCTCATGAAATTCATTTCCTACTGCGAAGAGGTTCTCGGAAGCTACGACAAGCAGATGGAGATAATCAAGGAGGAGACGATGGAGATGAAGGCCAAGTTCGGGGACGCAAGGCGAACCGAAATAGCTCTCTCTGCCGAGGAATTCAATCCTGAGGACTTCTATCCGGACGATGATGTGGTCATCACCATTTCCCATCTCGGATACATCAAGCGTACCCCGCTTGCTGAATACCGTACACAGAACAGGGGCGGGGTCGGCATAAAGGGCAGCACCACGAGGGATGAGGACTTCATCGAGCACATCTATGTGGCCAACATGCACAGCACGATGCTTCTGTTCACCCAGAACGGCCGCTGCTACTGGCTGAAGGTGTATGAGATTCCTGAAGGCTCCCGTTCGTCCAAGGGACGTGCCCTCCAGAACGTTATCAACATAGAGCCGGACGACAAGGTCAAGGCCTATATAAATGTGAAGAATCTCAAGGACGAGGATTATGTGAACAGCAACTATATCGTCCTTGCCACGAAGAGGGGGATCATCAAGAAGACTTCCCTCGAAGCATATTCAAGGCCTCGTGCCAACGGTGTCAATGCAATTACCGTGAGGGACGGGGACGAGCTGCTTGAGGCTGCGATGACCAATGGCAGGTGCCAGATCCTTCTTGCCGGACGCAACGGACGCTGCGTGCGTTTCGACGAGAATGACGCAAGGCCGCTGGGCCGTACCGCATCCGGAGTAAGGGGCATAAACATAGAGGAGTCCGACGAGGTGGTCGGCATGGTATGCTATGACCCTTCTGCGGAGGACGCCGCATCCCACACCATACTTGTGGTGAGCGAGCATGGCTACGGCAAGCGTTCAGACTTCGAGGAATACCGCATTACAAGCAGGGGAGGAAAGGGTGTGAAGACCCTGAACATCACCGACAAGACGGGCAGCCTCGTGGCCATCAAGAATGTCACTGACGAGAATGACCTCATGATCATCAACAGGTCGGGCCTGACCATAAGGATGGCCGTGTCCGACATAAGGGTTGCCGGAAGGGCCACCCAGGGCGTCCGCCTCATAAACATAAAGGACGGGGATGCCATAGCTGCAGTTTCTGCAGTTGCCAGAAGCGAGGATGCAGACAGGGAGCAGCCTGCCGAATCTCCGGAAGTCCAGCCGCAGGATGCCGGAGCTGATATTCAGGAGGATGCTTCTTCTCGGGAGGGAAACAGGACAGAAGAATAATATTAACTGATAAACTCTTTTGGAACAATGAAACGAATTTTTATCGCATTGGCGGTACTTCTTTCCGTTCAGGTCGCTGATGCACAGGTGAAAACACCTTCTGAGGCCAAGAAGGCCGTGGAGGCAGCAGAGGCAGCTGCACAGAACCCGAAGAAAGCTGTCAAGGTGGCCACATGGCTGAAGCTTGCCAAGTCCTATGTCGATGCATACGATGCCCCTGCAGGAAATGCATGGATCGGTGCCGGACAGCAGGAACTCAAGCTCCTCATGGGCAGCGAGAAGCCGTCTTCCACTGAGAATGTCACCCTTGCCGGGGAGCCGTTCACCAAGGAAGTGTACGCTGACAAGAACTTCTATTTCAATGCATCCGGTGTGCTTGCAATGGTGGAGGTAACGAAGCCTGTGTATGCAGATGCCCTTGACCGCGCATACAAAGCCTACCAGGAGGCCTATAAGGTGGATGTAAAGCAGAGCAAGACAAAGGATATCGTTGCCGGCATCAAGAATGTGTCTTCAAAATATCTCAACGAGGGCATGAATGCCTATATGCTCGGTGACATGAAGAAGGCAAGTTCACTGTTTGCCCAGGCTGCTTCAGCCGTTGCCGGCGAGCCTGTAAACGAGGTGGATACTACTGCTACCTATAATGCAGGATTCACAGCCTGGATGTCAAAGGACTATGCCAGTGCAAAGGAATATTTCAACACCTGCATCGAAGCCGGTTATTTCGAGGACGGCGAAGTGTATGCAAAGCTTGCTGACTGCCAGCTGAACCTTGCAGACACCACTGCTGCCAAGACTACTCTTGAGAACGGCTTTGAAGCCTTCCCTCAGAATCAGAGCATCCTCATCGGTCTCATAAACTACTACATCGGCAGCGGTGACGAGCCGGACCGCCTTTTCGCTCTTCTTGACAAGGCAAAGGAAAACGAGCCGAACAATGCTTCCCTTTATTATGTGGAAGGCAATATTTACAAGGAGCTCGGGCGTCTGGATGAGGCAGTGGCTTCCTACAACAAGTCATACGAGATTGACAACAACTATGCATTCGGACTGATCGGAATCGGTATCCTCTATTATGAGCAGGCTCTTGACCTCCAGGACAAGGCTCAGAACGAGTTTGACGATGCCAAGTACACAGCCCTTGTGGAGCAGTTTGAAGCTGCGCTGAAGAATGCCATCGATCCGTTCGAGAAGGCTTTCACAGTCAGCAAGGACGAGAGCATCAAGGTGAGCATCGCCGAATATCTCAAGAACATCTACTACCGTTTCCGTGACCAGGATCAGAAATATGCCGACGGTTACAAGAAATACGATGCAGTAGTGGCTTCAGGCCGCGCACAGTAATACAACGGCTGACCGGAAAAGTCCGGCTTCCTGTAAAATCAAAACCCTGTCATTGCCCCGATGGAGCTTGACAGGGTTCTTTTTATATGATTATCCAGAACAATCACCCTTACTGTCGTCAGTCCGGAATCTGTTGCCATTATTTGATTCCTTCCGTGCAGCTCTCCCCGGCTTTGTCGAATGCCTTGACAATCTTTGATACAAGAGGATGGCGGACAATGTCTTCGTTCTTGAAGAAGATGGCGCAGATGCCTTTGATTTTTTTTGTGAGTTCTATGCCCTTGAGGAGGCCGGAGTCCTCCTTGTGCGGCAGGTCTATCTGAGAGGCGTCGCCGGTGACTATGAATTTGGCGTCACGCCCCATCCTGGTGAGGAACATCTTGAGCTGGCCGAGGTTGGTGTTCTGGGCTTCGTCGAGGATGACGCAGGCCTTGTCGAGGGTCCTCCCGCGCATGTAGGCGAGCGGGGCTATCTGGATGGTGCCGTCAGCCATGAACTCCTGCAGTTTCTTGGGCGGAATCATGTCTCCGAGGGCATCGTACAACGGCTGGAGATATGGGTCAAGCTTGTCTTTCAGGTCGCCGGGGAGGAATCCGAGGCGTTCTCCGGCTTCGACTGCCGGGCGGGTCAGGATTATACGCCTGACTTCGCGGTTTTTCAAAGCCCGTACTGCGAGGGCGATGGCCACATATGTCTTGCCTGTCCCTGCCGGCCCTACGGCGAAGATGAGGTCATTTTCAAAATAAGCCTTTACCATTTCCTGCTGTGTCCTGTTGCGGGCCTTGATGGGCTTGCCGTCATTGCCGTGGACTATGGTCGAATCCCCGCTGAGCTTGAATCTTTCCGGGCTGGACTCGCCGTCGAAGATGTCCTCCACATCGTACGGGGTGAGGTTCATCTTGTGCAGTCTCCTTTCAATCAGCATGTTCAGCTTGGCTTCAAATTCTTCGGCATCGTCTTCCTTCCCGTCAAGTATGATTTCATTGCCCCTTGCAGCCACCTTGAGTTTGGGAAAATAGCTGCAGAGAGCTTCCAGTATCTTGTTGCCGGCTCCGTAGATTTCGACCGGATCTATCGCTTCGAGTCTTATTGTCTTTTTCATTTGTCTATTTCAGTCATTTGTCTTTATCTTGCCGTCTCATTGTCTTGTCGTCGAATGGTGTCAGTCCCTTATGCCAGTCACTTCCTTCACGCGGAGATATGTTGTCTTCATCTTTGTCCAGTCGTATGAGGAAATCCATTCGTCTTTCCTGTCAAGGAATTCTTTCACAGGAACAGTCCTGTGGCTGTCCGACAGCCTTCCGGGCAGGGAGCACCAGGTGAATGTCATTTCCGGTGTGAGCAGCTGCATATCCCCGTCAGGGTTTTTCACTGCATTTATTGTCAGCATCAGTCCGATCTGCGTGTCCGGTGCGCTCATGTTTGAAATTATGTTGCCGAGCGAATATATCACGGGAACATCCTTGGGCCCGGCCGCTGTCATGACATGGAGGGTGTCGCAGTCCTGCACCACATGGGGATGCGTACCTATGATGATGTCCGCCCCGTTCTCTGCCAGCCATCCGGCTGTCTTCTCCTGGGCTGCGGAATGCCTCAACATGTATTCCTCTCCCCAATGCGGAAGGGCAATGACAAGGTCTGCATTCCGGTCTGCCTCTGCCAGCATTTTCCTGATGTCTTCCCTGTCTTTTTCAACCGGTGTCCTGAACCTTTTCCCGCAGGGGACATTGGTCCCGTAGGTGAAATTTATCATGGCGATTCTGATGCCCCTGGCCCGGACATAGAGGGGACTGCAGCGGGAGGAACTGTCTTCAGTGTCGCAGCTGCCTGTCATTCTGGTGCCGAGGGCGGCTTCAAGTTCCCTGTATTTCCTGATTGTCCTTGCCATTCCGTCCTGTCCCTTGTCGCAGATGTGATTGTTGGCGGTGAGGAAGACATCCGTCCCGCATGCGGCGAGGTACTCTGCATACGAATCAGGGGCGGAGAATGAAGGGTAGCCGGTGAACGGGGCCCCTGCCAGGGTGAATTCCATGTTGGCCACAGTGATGTCGGCAGCCTCCATCCTGTCCCTTATGTCCTGCAGGCACGGTGTGAAGTCATATGCCTGATGACTGTCGGCCGGTGCAGTTCCTCCGTTTTCCAGATATCTCCTGTGGGCATTTGCAATCTGGCTTGCGTGCAGCATCACGTCGCCGATGAACAGAATGGAGGCGGTGTCAGGGGTGAAATGCCCGGCCGGCGTTCCGGAAAGCATTTCTTTCAGGCAGTCCGCATCGTTGACGGCAGCAGCTTTCTTGAGCGGCGTCCCGTCTTCCTTTCCTTGGCACGGAAGGACGGCCAGCAAGGCAGCGGATATGACGCAGCATGAAATTCTTGCTATATTTCCGGCGGTTTCATACATTCGCTCGATGCGGTTGATGTTTGTGAAGGTTCTGCAAATTTAGAAACAGTTTGAATTTTTTGAAATTTTAAATGCTTTCTGTGATTTTTATTTTGCGACGGATTATTAAATGGTTAAATTTGCGAGGATGTGCAAATGAATGAAATGATGAAAAGGACAGTCATATTGACGCTTCTGCTTTCAGCAATGCTCTTTTCCGGCTGCGACATGTTCCGCAGGCTGGCGGGACGCCCTACCGCCGAGGAACTGGACAGGATGAGGCTGGAGATGATGGCGGAGAAGGAGGCTGAGCATCAGGCCCGCATAGATTCTCTGCGTCAGGTGGAGAAGATGCTCTCGGATTCCCTTTCTGTCCTGGATTCATTGAAACAGCTGCACGGTACGATTCTCAACCCTTCGGAAATGGGCGGCCTGTTCACGACCAGGCTTGAGGCCAGATATTATATAGTGGTCGGGTCGTTCCGCAACCGGTCCAATGCCGAATCCCTTCTGAACGATGTTTCCATCAAGGGATATTCCCCTGTCCTGATAAATTTCAGGAACGGTTTCAATGCCGTAGGAATATCTCCGTCTTCAAGTCTGAAGGAGGTTCTGGCTTCACTGAAAAAGGTAAAGACGGAGGATTTCTGCCCTTCGGATGTGTGGATTCTTGTAAATGAATGATTATGAGTGTGTTGTATAGACTTGCAGCCGTTGTCGCAGTTATCCTGATGTTTCCATGTGTCTCCGGAGCCCAGTACCGGAGCGGAGGCGGGTATTCGGACCTGTATGACAGCGAGACGGTGACTGCTTTCAAAAAGCATATCGGATTTCTTGCCTCTGCCTCATTGGAGGGCAGGAAGGCTGGCTCGGAAGGAGAAAAGGCGGCTGCGGAATATGTGTATTCGTGCCTTAAGGAGTACGGGGTGGACATGCTCTGCCCTGAGTCCGGGGACGAATTCGGGATTTCAAAGGACGGGGCGGACACTCTGACTTCAAGGAATGTGCTCGGTTTCATCCAGGGATATGACAAGGACTTGAGAAACAGATATATCGTGATAGGGGCAAGGCTTGACAACCTCGGCACCAACATCATGACCGTGGACGGGAATGTTTCCGAACAGATATATTATGGGGCAAACGGGAATGCTTCCGGGCTGGCGATGATGATGGAGCTGGCAAGGAAGGTGAGCACCAATTCCATCCTTTTCAGGAGGTCCGTGCTTTTCGTGGCCTTCGGAGCCTCCTCGGAAACATACGCCGGAGCATGGTATTTTCTGAACCGTTCATTTTCGGATGTCTCCAACATAGATGCCATGATCAATCTGGACATGGTGGGGACGGGAGAGCAGGGCTTCTATGCCTATACCGCCTCCAATGCCGACATCAATACTGTGATATCGTCAATATCGAGGGACCTGCATCCGGTGCAGCCGGAGGTGGTTTCTTACGAAATATACCCTTCAGACAACAGAGCCTTCTATTCCAAGGAGATACCGTCCGTGATGTTCACGACGGGACAATATCCGGAGCACAACACGCCGCGTGACACCTGGTCGATAATCGACTATGAAATGATGGAAAGGGAACTGGAATATGTCTACAATTTCACGGAGGCTATCGCCAATACGGGGCTGCAGCTGTCGTTCCGTCCATCGGATGTGCCGAAGCGCGGACCTTCATACGACGATGTGGTGCCTTATTATGACTGCGACCAGAAGCCTATGTTCCTGAACAGCACAGATCCGCGCCAGTTCCTGACCAAATGGGTCTACCAGTATCTGAAATATCCACAGGCTGCCGTTAGGGACGGGATACAGGGCCGTGTGCTCGTGGACTTCGTGATAGACAAGGATGGGAATGTGACCGATGTGCGTGTGGTCAAGAGTGCGGATCCGCTGCTTGACGAAGAGGCAGTGAGGGTTGTAAGCGCATCGCCGAAATGGCGTCCGGGCAGGATGAACGGCAACAAGGTGCGTACCTCGATGACCATACCTGTCGAGTTCAGACTGGAAAAGAAAGGCACTTTCGGCATCAACGGCAGGGAGATAAAAAGGGACCGCTGATATGCCGGCTGACCGGTGACTACTGATTAGAGCAAATTATATTGAAGAAGATGGAATACGATTTCAGGGAAATTGAGAAGAAATGGCAGGCCAGGTGGGCTGCCGACCATACATTCAAGGCAGAAGAAGATTCGTCGAAGCCGAAATACTATGTTCTGGACATGTTCCCTTATCCTTCAGGGGCGGGACTTCATGTCGGACATCCTCTCGGATATATAGCAAGTGACATATACAGCCGCTACAAGAGGCTATGCGGCTTCAATGTGCTGCACCCGATGGGCTATGACGCCTTCGGCCTTCCGGCAGAGCAGTATGCCATCCAGACCGGGCAGCATCCTGCGGTGACTACGGCAAAGAACATTGCCAGGTACCGCGAACAGCTTGACAGGATAGGCTTCTCGTTCGACTGGTCGAGAGAGATACGCACCTGTGATCCCGGATATTACAAATGGACGCAGTGGGCATTCCTGAAGATGTTCGACAGCTGGTACTGCAACGATGACCAGAAGGCACATCCGATATCCGAGCTTGTGGATATCCTTTCCAAGACCGGTACAGCCGGACTGAATGCCGCCTGCAGCGAAGAGCTGTCTTTCACTGCAGGGGAATGGAATGCCATGTCGGACAAGGAGAAGTCAGCCGCCCTGATGAACTGGAGGATAGCATATCAGGGGGAGACTTCCGTCAACTGGTGTCCGAAGCTGGGGACAGTGCTCGCCAATGACGAGGTGAAGGAAGGCTACTCCGTACGAGGAGGCTATCCGGTGGAACAGAAGAAGATGACCCAGTGGCAGCTGCGGGTGTCGGCATATGCAGGCCGTCTGCTCGACGATCTAGAAGAGCTGGACTGGACGGATTCCCTCAAGGACATGCAGAGGAACTGGATAGGCCGTTCCGAAGGTGCGGAAATGGTCTTCAAGGCATACAACGGGGACAGGGAATATGACATGACGATCTTCACCACGAGGGCGGACACTGTCTTCGGGGTCACCTTCATGGTGCTTGCTCCTGAAAGCGAATGGGTTGAGAAACTGACTTCCCCGGAGCAGAAGGCTGCCGTGGAAGAATATCTTGCCGCAGCCAGGAAGAAGACCGAGAGGGAAAGGCTTGCTGAGACGAGGAAGGTGACCGGCGTGTTCTCCGGTTCGTATGCGGTGAATCCGCTTACAGGAGACAGTGTGCCGGTATGGATTTCAGAATATGTGCTTGCCGGCTATGGCACCGGAGCCATCATGGCGGTGCCTGCACATGACAGCAGGGACTATGCATTCGCAAGGCATTTCAACCTGCCGATAATTCCTCTCATAGAAGGATGCGATGTCAGCGAGTCTTCATTCGATGCCAAGGACGGCATCATGTGCAACTCCGGCTTCCTGAACGGAATGACCGTCAAGGAGGCAATCCCGGCTGCCATAGACTATGTGGAGAAGCACGGTATAGGGCACAGGAAGGTCAACTACAGGCTCCGTGACGCCATATTCTCCCGCCAGAGATACTGGGGAGAGCCGTTCCCGATATATTTCAAGGACGGTATCGCCACCCCTATGCCGATGGACAGCCTGCCTCTGGAGCTTCCGGAAGTGGACAAGTATCTGCCTACGGAAAGCGGTGAGCCGCCGCTCGGCAGGGCAGAGCACTGGGATGTGGACGGCTGGCCTATAGAGAAAAGCACCATGCCGGGCTTTGCAGGAAGCAGTGCATACTATCTCCGGTATATGGACCCGCATAATGACAAGGCCCTCGTCGGTAAGGAGGCGGATGAGTACTGGCGCAATGTGGACCTCTATGTCGGAGGCACGGAGCATGCCACCGGACATCTGATATATTCCCGCTTCTGGAACAAGTTCCTGTATGACCTCGGATATGTCTGCGAGAAGGAGCCATTCAGGAAGCTCATCAACCAGGGCATGATCCAGGGCCGCTCCAACTTCGTGTACAGGATAGTGAATACCAACACCTTCGTTTCGCTGGGCCTCAAGGACAGCTACGAAACCACCGAGATACATGTGGATGTAAACATAGTCCACAATGACAGGCTCGACCTCGATGCCTTCAGGAAATGGATGCCGGACTTCGCCGATGCGGAATTTATCCTGGAGGACGGGGAATACATCTGCGGCTATGCCGTCGAGAAAATGAGCAAGTCAATGTACAATGTGGTGAATCCTGACATGGTCTGCGACACATACGGGGCAGACACCCTGAGGCTCTATGAAATGTTCCTCGGTCCGCTGGAGCAGTCCAAGCCGTGGGACACCAAGGGCATAGATGGGGTGCACAGGTTCCTGAAAAGGGTATGGAGGCTGTTCTATGACAGGGACGGTCTTATAGTTACTGGCGAGGCCGCCACGCCTGCGGAGCTCAAGACCCTGCACAGGCTCATATATAAGGTGAAGACGGACATAGAGAACTTCTCATTCAATACTGCGGTCAGCGCATTCATGATAGCCGTCAACGAGCTTTATGAGCACAAATGCAGCAAGAGGTCAGTGCTGGAGCCGCTTGTGGTGCTCTTGTCTCCTTTCGCTCCGCATATCGCCGAGGAATTGTGGGAGGCTCTCGGCCACAAGGATAGCATAACATATGCCGCATTCCCTGAATATGTCGAGGCTTATACCGTGGAAGACAGCTGCACATACGCCGTGTCCTTCAACGGAAAGACCCGCTTCACCGTCGACCTCTCCAAGTCGATGGGGAAGGATGAGGTTGAGGCCCATGTAAGGGGACTGGAGCAGACTGCCCGCTATGTTGCCGGAGGCAATATCGCCAAGGTGATAGTGGTTCCAGGAAAGATAGTGAACATAGTCGTTAAATAGACATTCCCATGAAAAACATTCTCTCGGTCTTCAAGGATTATTTTATCCTCACATTCGGCACGGTGATATATGTCCTTGCATGGACATCATTCCTCATACCGAACGGGATAGCAAGCGGAGGAGGCACAGGTCTTTGTACGATAGTGTATTTTGCGTCCAATGAGACCATTCCGGTGTCGACTTCATTCTTTATCCTCAATGCCATCCTCCTGATCATAGGTTTTCTCGTGTTGGGAAAGGCATTCGGATTCAAGACAATATATGTGATAATACTGTCCACGGTATTGTTTGATGTGTTTCCGAGGCTTGACTGGACGGTCACCTTTGATGAAAAATTCCTTGAAGCGGTGGTCGGGGGCATCCTGGAGGCCGTCGGCATAGGGATAGTGCTCCTGAAGGGTGGAAGTACCGGAGGAACGGACATCGCAGCCATGATAGTGAACAAGTACTGGCCGGTGTCTCCGGGAAAGGTCTATCTTTTCTCCGACATATTCATCATTGCCTCCATCCTCCTCATTCCGGGCAAGACCCTGGAGGACATGATATACGGCTATATCGTGATGATAACCTTCTCCTTCATGGTGGATTTCGTCCTTCTCGGACAGAAGTCTTCGGTGCAGCTGCTAATATTCTCTTCCAAATATCAGGAGATAGCCGACAGGATAACCAGGGACATGCGCAGGGGAGTCACCGCGCTGAAGTCCATAGGCTGGTATTCCAAGGCCGACAGCAATGTACTGCTCGTCATTGTCCGCCGCCACCAGCTTCATGACATAGTGTCAATAATCAAGAGCATTGACCATTCCGCCTTCGTGTCAGTGTCTTCAGCAAGCGATGTGTACGGCGAGGGCTTTGACGAGATGAAGACGGGACCGGATCTGAAGAAGAAACAGAAAAAGCTTGCCGGGGCAGGCGAGGGCTCTGTCCGTACGGAAGGGAAGACGGGTGAGAACTGAGCCTGGATATAAAAATTAACAATATGGCCGCATTGAAAAACAATATATGGGTCGCTTTAAAGGAGTACCTTCTGATTACCATCGGACTGCTTTCATATGTGCTCGGGTGGGCCATATTCCTGATACCGAACAATCTCGTCGGCGGCGGAGTCTCAGGACTGAGCGCAATCATCTACTATGCCACCGGGATACAGATGGGATATTCCTATCTTGTGATAAATGCGATACTGCTTCTGGTCGGCTTCAAGATACTGGGTACAGGATTCGGCGGCAAGACCATATATGCCATCCTTTTCGCCTCGGTAATGCTCAATGTCCTGCCCCCATTGATTCCTGAATACATATCTCAGGAATTGGCTGTCTCCAACGGCAAGATGCTGTGTACCATAATAGGCGGCATACTTTCCGGAGTGGGCATCGGCATTTCGATTTCGTATGGCGGAAGTACAGGCGGGACTGACATAATAGCCCTTATAGTAGGCAAGTACCGGAACATCTCCCCAGGAAGGCTTATACTTGCCATGGATGTGGTCATCATCCTTTCTTCAATGCTCTTTCCTTCCTATACGGCTGCGGGGGAACTCGTGCCTTTCCCGGAGAAGCTGGCCACAGCCGTATATGGTCTTATACTGATAACGGTGTCCGGATATTCCGTGGATCTTTACCTTTCCGGCTCAAAGCAGTCTGTGCAGGTGTTCATCTTTTCAAAGAAATATCCGGATATAGCGGATGCCATTGTGGAGGATATGAAACGCGGGGTCACAATAGTGCATGCCGAGGGATGGTATACGAAAGAGGAGAGCCATGTGATTATGGTGGTGACGCGCAAGACAGACCTCAATCTTCTGCTCCGTTATGTGAAGACAATTGACCCGGATGCCTTTCTCTCGGTTTCCACTGTCATGGGAGTCTACGGAAAGGGCTTTGACACCATCAAAATAAAAACTCCGCATGGCGGCACTCAGGGAAAGCATGACATGTAATCCCCCCTGTTTTTCTCAAAAAAGAGAAATAAACGCAAAAAAGAGAAAAATCTGCATCTCAGGCCCCTCCTGATGATATATCGGGAGAGGCTTTTGTTTATTTTTGCGCTCATTAAACCATAAACCAAAACTTATGAAATTCATAATCGGCAATGAAATCATTTCATATTCCGTGGGGCTCGCCCTGGCTTCAGTATATGTGCTGATGCTGGTGGACTTTTTCGTGACGGCATTCAGGAACGGCTTTCCCGGCTTTCTGAAATCTGCCGTCCTGCTGCTCTCTTCCGTCAATGCAGTGCTGCTTGTAGCTTCCGGAATCATCTCCTATGATGCCTTGTACAGCAGCTATGTGCTGGAGGCCGCCCTTCCTGCATTAGTCCTGCTTGCGTACCATCTTGACAGCGGCGGGAGGCTCATGGATGTGTCCGTTATGGCCGTGACAGCCATAGTGTTCACCATTTCCTTGATCCTTTCCATGATGCGCTTCTTCACAGACGGCATACCATCGTATCTTACGGAGTTCTCGGCGTGGCTTCCGGCTGTCCTTGCCTTGTCCATGCTCATGCACAGCTGCTTCAGGATGATGAGCGGCATCACAGACCTCAGGGAGCTGCTGAAGGGGATGCAGGTGGGCAGATATGTGTCCGAATTCATGACCTCGTCCTTCATTTCCGTTTTCCTGTCCGTGCTGATTCTTGCCATGTCTTCCTTCATGCTTTCAGGCGTGGCACACAGCATCTGTGCGGGAGTGTGCCTCGCCGCCGTGGTCTTCATGCATGTGAGCCTCTATGTCAAGGTGAGCCGTGGTCGCATATTCGTCATGTGCAGGAAACTGGAAGACAAGCTGAAGCGCGGGACTTCCTTGAGGATTCCGGAACGGGAGCCGGAAGACGGCATGTCCAAGGCGGACATCGGCTACAGGACGACATATGAGAGGCTGAACACCCTGTTTGAGGAGAAGAAGCCCTATCTTGACGGGAACCTGACGATAAGTGACATCGCAAGGGAGCTGTACACCAACAAGCTGTATATCTCCAAGTCGATAAATCTCTATACCGGAAAGAATTTCTGCCAGTATGTCAATCTCTACAGAGTCAGGCATTCCATGAAGCTTTTCAAGGCGAATCCGCATCTGAAGGTGGGGCAGCTGGCGGAAATGTCGGGATTTCACAGTGTCGCTTCGTATAACATGGCGTTCCGCCTTTTCATGAACGAGTCACCTGGGGAATGGTGCCGGAGGAACCGTTTCACGGAGGAAGAATGAATGTCCGGCTGCGGGAGGTTGGTGAATTCGCAAACTAAGATTATCTTTGCCGGAAACTTATCATTTATAGAGTATGGCAGACGAGAAGATCATCTTTTCAATGAACGGGGTAGGCAAGGTGCTGCCTCACAACAACAAGGTAATACTGAAGGATATATACCTGTCATTTTTCTATGGCGCGAAGATCGGCATCATCGGTCTGAACGGTTCGGGAAAATCCACCCTCATGAAGATTATCGCCGGAGTGGAGACCGGCTATCAGGGGGAGGTCGTTTGGGCTCCGGGCTATTCGGTCGGCTATCTGGAGCAGGAGCCGCAGATGGATGCGGACAAGACTGTCATAGAGGTTGTGCAGGAGGGAGTTCAGGAAGTCATGGACCTGCTGAAGGAGTACGAGGAAGTGAACATGAAGTTTGCCGAGCCGATGTCCGATGACGAGATGAATGCCCTCATTGAGAGGCAGGGGGAACTGACCGAGAAGATAGAGCATTGCGGAGGCTGGGAGATCGACTCCAAGCTGGAAAGGGCTATGGATGCCCTGCAGTGTCCTCCTTCAGATGCAAAGGTGGCGACTCTGAGCGGAGGGGAAAGAAGGCGTGTGGCGTTGTGTCGTCTTCTTCTCAGACAGCCTGATGTCCTTCTCCTGGACGAGCCGACCAACCATCTTGACACGGAGAGCATCCAGTGGCTCGAAGAGCACCTGAGGCAGTACAAGGGAACGGTGATAGCAGTCACACATGACCGTTATTTCCTTGACAATGTCGCAGGGTGGATACTGGAGCTGGACAGGGGCGAAGGCATTCCGTGGAAAGGAAACTATTCTTCATGGCTGGAGCAGAAGAGCAACAGGCTTGCCATGGAGGAGAAGCAGGAGAGCAAGCGCAGAAAGACTCTCGAAAGGGAACTCGAATGGGTGAGGATGGCTCCGAAGGCCCGCCACGCCAAGTCAAAGGCCCGTCTGGGTGCATACGAGAAGCTGGCGAGCGAGGACGGGCGCGAGAAGGAGGCCAATCTTGAAATCTTCATCCCGAACGGCCCGAGGCTCGGTAACAAGGTCATCGAATTCAATGACGTATCCAAGTCCTATGGGGACAAGCTGCTGTTCGAGCATCTGGACTTTGTCCTCCCTCCAGCCGGAATCGTGGGAGTCATAGGCCCGAACGGTGCGGGAAAGACCACATTGTTCAGGCTGATAATGGGACTTGAGAAGCCTGACACCGGTACCATAACCATAGGAGAGACCGTCAAGCTCGCTTATGTTGACCAGCAGCACAAGAGCATAGATCCGGACAAGACCGTGTATGAAACGATTTCCGGCGGTCTTGAATTCATAAAGCTCGGAAAGAGGGATGTGAATGCCAGGGCGTATGTGTCGCGGTTCAACTTTTCAGGAGCGGACCAGGAGAAGCTTTGCGGCATCCTTTCAGGAGGTGAGAGGAACCGTCTGCATCTGGCCCTTACTTTGAAGGATGAAGGCAATGTGCTGCTTCTGGACGAGCCGACCAACGATGTGGATGTCAACACTATCCGTGCTCTGGAGGAAGGTCTTGAGAGCTTTGCCGGCTGTGCCGTGGTCATATCACATGACCGCTGGTTCCTGGACAGGATTGCCACGCATATCCTTGCCTTTGAAGGCGATTCCCAGGTATATTTCTTCGAGGGCTCATATTCTGAGTATGAGGAGAACAGGAAGAGGCGTCTCGGCAACGAGGAGCCGAAGCGTTTCAAGTATAAGAAGCTGATGGAGTAGCAATGCTGCTTTGCAATATATCGGAAAGGAGTGCACGGATTCCGCTGCGGGTCTGTGTACTCCTTTTCTGTCTTCAGGTCCTGGCGGCATCGGTGCCGTGCGGGGCTGCAGAGGCTGCCGGGACTGAAACCTTGCGCAGCAGTGAATATATTCTGCTTTCATCGGAGAACAGGGGTGGCTATGAGTGCCTTCACATCAGCTATGAGGCAGCCGGTGACAGTGTCAGGGCTTATCTTCTGGTGCCTGATCCGGTTTCGTCTGTACCTTGCCCTGCCGTCCTGATGCTGCATGACCATGGGGCGAGGTTCGACATCGGAAAGGAGAAGCTTGTGCGTCCTGCGGCTGATGCTCCGGAACATATAAAGGCGTCATCGGCGCAATGGGCGGAGAAATATTTTGACGGGGCGTATATGGCTGATTCCCTGGCCGCATCCGGGTATGTGGTGCTTGTCCCTGATGCCCTTTATTGGGGCGAAAGGAGTTCCGCGGATGCGCAGTTGTGGTCGGAACTTGTCTATGGGGACAGTCTTGAAACTGAGTCCGCACTGAAGAAGGCATGCAGGACAATGTCGGAAAACAAGCCAGATATCGGGGTTCTTGTCAGGTCTTTGAAGGAAAAGGTCTTTGAAGGGCAGCGGACGGTGTATGACAGTCTTGCCGCCGGAAATGTGACATGGGCTGAGAAGATTCTGCAGGAAGACATTGCCTCGGCCTCGTTCCTTGCCTCCCTTCCTTTTGTGGACAGGGAAAGGGTAGGGGCCTTCGGCTTTTCGATGGGCGCACACCGCTGCTGGCTTCTTTCAGCCTTTTCAGATGATGTGAAATGCGGGGCTGCGGTCTGCTGGATGATGATGAAGCGGGACTATGACTCATCAAGCCCGTCGGACCTTTCCATGCGCATCCTGAAACTGAGGGATGATCACGATTTTCCCGACATAGCCCGTTTGACATATCCCAGACCGATGCTTTTTGTCAGCGGACGGCAGGATCCTCTTTTCCCTGAACATTCTGTGGCGGAGGCATTTGAAAGGATGCAGTCGATATACAGGGAAATGTCTTGCGGATGCCTTCATCCCGGAAAGCCTTGTTCCGGTGTCGTGGAGGAACAGGATTCCGTGGCCTGTGAGAGCGGCACCGGGATGAATACCGTATTTGCCGAAGGCGGGCATCACTGCGGCCTTCCGGTCCAGCGTATGGTCTGCGGCTTCTTCAATGCCAATCTGCGGTAGCCGGCCGGATATGAAAAATGCCTCCGATTCACATCAGAGGCATTCCAGTGCATAACTTTTAACATATATAACATGACTTGGTATTGTCAGAAGTTGAAGTACCTTGCGGCATTGTTGTAGGAAATGTCCTTCACCATCTGGTGGATGAATGCCATTTCGCTCTTAGGAAGCTTTCCCTTTTCGATGTCTTCGCCGAGCACGCTGCAGAGGATGCGGCGGAAATATTCGTGGCGAGGATAAGAAAGGAAGCTGCGGGAGTCCGTGAGCATTCCCACGAAACGGCTGAACAGGCCCAGGGCCGAAAGCGCATTCATCTGCTTGCGCATCCCGTCTTCCTGGTCCAGGAACCACCAGCCCGAGCCGAGCTGCATCTTGCCCGGGACAGTGCCGTCGTTGAAGGTGTAGGCCATGGTGGCGAGCACCTCGTTGTCCTTAGGGTTGAGGTTGTAGAGGATGGTCTTGGCCAGCTTGTCTTCCGTTGCGAGCCGGTTGAGGAACTTGTGTCCGGCGGCTGCACATGAAACATCATGGATGGCATCGTAGCCTGTGTCAGGCCCGAGGATATTGTACATCCTCGTGTTGTTGTCGCGGATTGCACCGATGTGGAACTGCTGTGCCCAGCCCTTTTCCCAGTCGAGCCTTGCGAAGTCGAGGAGGATTGCGCTCCGGAATTTGAGCACTTCTGCCTCCGATACGGCTTCCCCTTTGAGCGCCTTCCTGAAGATGGCATCGATTTCCTCCATCTCAAAGTCCTCGGCGTAGAAGTTTTCAAGCCCGTGGTCGGAGAGGCGGCAGCCCATGGAATCAAAGAAGTCGTGGCGTTTCCGGAGAGCATCAAGAAGGTCCTGATAGCCTGTTATCTGCACTCCGGACACCTCTGCGAGCCTGCCTATATATTCTGCGTATCCGGGCTTTTCCACGGCCATTGCCTTGTCGGGTCTCCATGCAGGCAGCACCTTCACTCCGAACGGGTTTTCGGCGATGTATTTGTGGTATTCGAGGGAGTCTACAGGGTCGTCTGTGGTGCATACCACCTTCACATTGAACTTTTTCATCAGTGCCTGCCCCCTGTATTCCTCGGTCTGGAGCTTTTCGGTGCATTCGTCATATATTGCGCGGGCCGTCTGCGGATTGAGAAGTTCATATATGCCGAAGACGCGTGCAAGTTCGAGATGGGTCCAGTGGTAGAGAGGGTTACGCATGGTGTATGGCACCGTTTCTGCCCATTTTTCGAATTTTTCGTAGCTGCTGCGCTTCCCGGTGATGAATTCCTCCGGCACGCCGTTGCCCCTCATTGCGCGCCATTTGTAGTGGTCGCCTCCTAGCCACACCTCGGTGAGATCCTTGAACCTGTGGTTTTCAGCTATCATCTGCGGCACGAGATGGCAATGGTAGTCTATGATAGGCATCTTTTCCGCACTCTCATGATAGAGTTCGCGGGCATAGTCGTTGGTGAGCATGAAATCATCATTGATGAATTTCCTGTCTCTGATAACGTCAATGTTTTCCTTGACTTTAGATAATATGTCCATGGTCATTATATGTAATGGTTACAGTCTGATGTATTTGTGCCGTGAGGCCCCATTGCAAATATCGGTTGAGGCTCCGGCTTTCCGTATCATTATTTTTCAAAAATCATTGAAAAATTGTCAATCGGGTCCAAATATATAAAAAATCCGTGAACGGACACGGAAATTTTGGTACATTTGCTTTGGACAAGAAAAATTTTTTAAACAATATTTTCGGTTATGGAAAAACTTGACAGAAAAACCGCCCATGCGGGAAAGTACCCGGACAAGGTGATCCAGTTCGGGGAAGGCAATTTCCTGCGGGCTTTCGTGGACTGGATCATCTGGAACATGGACAAAAAGACGGACTTCAACGGCGGTGTGGTCGTGGTCCAGCCGATAGAAAAGGGCATGGTGGACATGCTGAACGCCCAGGACGGACTCTATCATCTTAACCTTCAGGGGATAGACAAAGGACGCTCCGTCGATTCCATCGATCTGATAGATGTCATAAACAGGGGAATCAACCCGTACAGGGAGTTTGACGAATACATGAAGCTCGCCGAGAATCCGGACATCCGTTTCGTGATATCCAACACGACGGAGGCCGGCATCGCATTCGATCCTTCATGCAGGCTGGAGGACAGGCCGGCATCTTCATATCCGGGAAAACTCACCCAGCTGCTCTATCACAGGTATGTGTATTTTAACGGCGACCTGTCAAAAGGCCTTGTCATTTTCCCTTGCGAGCTCATTTTCCTGAACGGTAAGGAACTGAAGAAATGCATCAGCAGCTACATAGACCTCTGGAATCTCGGCGACGGGTTCCGGGAATGGTTCGAGAAGGCCTGCGGAGTGTATTGCACGCTCGTGGACCGTATCGTGCCGGGATATCCTAAGGACAGCATCGACGAGATACATGCCCGTATCGGCTATGACGACAAGCTGGTGGTGAAGGCAGAGATTTTCCATCTGTGGGTGATCGAGGCTCCTAAGGAGATTGCCGGAGAGTTCCCTGCGGACAAGGCGGGGCTGAATGTGCTGTTCGTACCGAGCGAGGCCCCTTACCATGCCAGGAAGGTGACCCTGCTGAACGGTCCTCATACTGTGCTCTCCCCGGTGGGCTACCTCTCGGGGCTTGACACAGTGAAGGAATGTGTGGAAGATCCTCTCATAGGGAAATTCGTGCACAAGGTGATGTTCGACGAACTTATAGAGACCCTTGACCTCCCGAAGCCTGAGCTGGAGCAGTTTGCCCATGATGTGCTTGAAAGGTTCGTCAACCCGTATGTGAAACATTTCGTGACGAGCATAATGCTCAATTCGTTCCCTAAATACAAGACCCGCGACTTGCCTGGACTGAAAACTTATCTTGAACGCAAGGGAACGCTTCCTGAAGGGCTTGTGCTCGGACTGGCCGGAATCATCACATATTACAAGGGGGGAAAGAGGGGAGATGTAGAGATTGTCCCTGCCGATGACGCCTCCACAGTGGCTCTGCTTAAGGAGCTTTGGGCTTCCGGAGATGTGCACAAGGTGGCTTCCGGCGTGCTCGGTGCCGTGGACATCTGGGGTGAGGACCTCAATGACGTGCCAGGGCTGACGGCCATGCTTTCCGGAATGCTCGCCCTTATACAGGAGAAGGGGATGAGGGCGGCAGTTGAATCTGTCGTGAAATGATACGGCCATGGCAAGGTTCATAAGGATAAACAGTGCGGACAATGTCGCGGTGGCGGTGACCGATGCCGCCGCCGGTGACGTCTGCCTGGTGGACGGGGCGGAGATTGTCGCATGCGAGTCAATACCCGCAGGACACAAGATGGCACTGAGGAACATGGCGGAAGGGGAAAATGTGGTCAAATACGGATTCCCGATAGGCCATCTGCTCAAAGCCGTGCGGAAAGGCGCTCTTGTCGACCATAATGTCTTGAAGACCAATCTTGACGGCATCTTG
The DNA here is from genome assembly GCA_944323825.1 of uncultured Bacteroidales bacterium. Classification (GTDB taxonomy): domain Bacteria; phylum Bacteroidota; class Bacteroidia; order Bacteroidales; family UBA932; genus Cryptobacteroides. The sequence continues at coordinate 123,105 of CALUTY010000005.1, read as the reverse complement.
GAGTATTCTTACCGTCCGGAACTGCATGCTCTTCCTGAGGCCGGGGTGATGGCCACCTTCAAGGGCTACAGAAGGCGTGACGGCAGTGCCGGAATAAGGAACGGGATATGGATAATTCCTACTGTCGGATGCGTCAACGGCATAGTGCAGAGGCTTCAGAAACTTTTCGAGGCGGAGATCGGAAAGTATCCTTCCGTGGACAAGGTGGTGGCATTCACTCACAATTACGGCTGCTCGCAGTTGGGAGAGGACCATGAGAACACAAGGCGGATACTGGCAGACATGGTGCACCATCCCAATGCTGCAGGAGTCCTGGTGGTAGGCCTCGGCTGCGAGAACAACCAGCTGTCCGCATTCAAGGAGATGCTCGGCGATTATGACAGGGACAGGGTCATGTTCATGGAGGCCCAGAAGATTCACGGGGATGAAATGGAGCACGGACTCGGTCTTTTGCGCAGGATAGCTTCTGCCGCAATGTCGGACAGGAGGGAGGACATACCGGTGAGCGAACTCCGTGTCGGGCTCAAGTGCGGAGGCTCGGACGGCTTTTCAGGCATCACTGCCAATCCTCTCCTCGGCCGCTTCTCGGACTGGCTCGTGGCCAGGGGCGGGACTGCGGTGCTCACCGAAGTGCCAGAGATGTTCGGGGCGGAGACAATCCTCATGTCACGGTGTAAAGACAAGGTAGTCTTCGACAAGACAGTGCACCTGATAAATGATTTCAAGGAATATTTCATCAGGAACGGGCAGCCTGTTTATGAAAATCCTTCTCCGGGCAACAAGGCCGGAGGAATATCCACACTTGAAGAGAAGTCCCTCGGCTGTACCCAGAAATCCGGGAAGTCTGCCGTGACGGATGTCCTTAAATACGGAGAACGGATAAGGACGAAGGGACTCAATCTTTTGAGTGCACCCGGCAATGACCTTGTGGCTTCCACGGCCCTGGCCGCAGCCGGCTGCCAGATGGTGCTGTTCACGACGGGAAGGGGTACGCCTTTCGGCACTTTCGTGCCGACTGCCAAGATTTCCACCAACAGCAGGCTCGCTTCCGAAAAGCCGGGCTGGATAGATTTCAATGCAGGCGTTATCGTGGACGGAAAGTCTGTGGCGCAGACCGATGACGAGTTTATAGACTTTGTGCTCTCCGTTGCTTCCGGTTCATATGTAAATAATGAGAAATCAGGATATTGTGAAATTTCAATCTTTAAGACAGGCGTGACTCTCTAGGCCCGCATTTTCAAAATAGGCATGAAAATACTTGCATCCGAGTATTTTTATGCCTATTTTTGCGTGATGTGGTCTGGACTTTTTCCGTGAACGCGGACGGAATACGGTCCCAGGATTGTAAACAATGACTAAATGATTGATATTTATGAAACTGAACAGTGAAGTTAGATATGCCTCACATCCTCAGGATGCGAAGCATTACGACACAAGGCAGCTGAGGGAGCATTACCTTGTCGAGAAGGTCTTTGCTGCCGATGAGATCAATATGGTATATACCATGCATGACAGGATGATTGCCGGTGGCGCCATGCCTGTGGCTGAAGTCCTTGAACTCAAGCCTATTGACATCCTCCGTTCCGACTTTTTCCTTTCCAGGAGGGAGATGGGCATCTTCAATGTCGGAGGAAAGGGCGTCGTAAAGGCAGATGACAAGGAATATCCTATGGAATACAAGGAGGCCCTTTATCTCGGCCGCGGTGACAGGAAGGTCACATTTGAGAGCGTTGACCCGAAGAATCCCGCCAAATTCTATTTCTGCAGCTCTACGGCGCATGCCGCATATCCTGACCATCTCACCACGAGGGCAGAGGCTGTCCACATGGAGCTCGGCTCGCTTGAGGAGAGCAACCACCGTGTCATCAACAGGATGCTTGTGAAGGAGGTCGTTCCTACCTGCCAGCTCCAGATGGGGATGACGGAACTGAAGCCGGGAAGCACATGGAACACCATGCCGGCCCACACGCACAACCGCCGCATGGAGGTCTACTTCTATTTCGAGATTCCGGAGGACCAGGCAGTATGCCATTTCATGGGCGAGCCTGACGAGACAAGGCATATCTGGATGAAGACGGAGCAGGCTGTCATTTCACCTGAGTGGAGCATACATTCCGCCTGCGCGACAAAGAACTACACATTCATCTGGGCAATGTGCGGGGAGAACCTCGACTACGGTGACATGGACGGATGTGCGACAACTGACTTGAAATAAATTATCATTCATATTTACAAGACTATGGTAAATTTCTCACTTGAAGGGAAAGTCGCCCTCGTTACGGGCGCTTCCTACGGAATCGGTTTCGCATTGGCTACAGCCTTTGCCGAGGCCGGAGCTAAGATTGCATTCAATGACATCAAGCAGGAGCTTGTGGACAAGGGTCTTGCTTCCTACAAGGAGAAAGGCATTGATGCAAAGGGCTATGTATGTGACGTGACAAAGGAGGACCAGGTGCAGGAGCTCGTGTCCAAGATAGAAAAGGACCTCGGCCCTATCAATATCCTCGTGAACAATGCCGGCATCATCAAGCGCATCCCTATGACAGAAATGAAGGCAGAGGAGTTCCGCCAGGTGATTGACGTGGACCTCAATGCCCCGTTCATCGTATCAAAGGCGGTGATCCCGTCAATGATAAAGAACGGCGGCGGAAAGATCATCAACATCTGCTCCATGATGTCGGAACTCGGCCGTGAGACAGTTTCCGCATACGCTGCTGCAAAGGGCGGACTGAAGATGCTTACAAGGAACATAGCTTCCGAGTACGGCGAGTACAACATACAGTGCAACGGAATCGGGCCGGGCTACATTGCCACTCCGCAGACTGCACCTCTCCGCGAGCGTCAGCCTGACGGCTCACGCCATCCGTTCGACTCGTTCATCGTGGCCAAGACCCCTGCTGCAAGATGGGGAACTGCCGAAGATCTCCAGGGACCTGCAGTGTTCCTTGCATCTTCCGCATCCGATTTCGTGAACGGACATATCCTTTATGTGGACGGCGGTATCCTTGCATACATCGGCAAGCAGCCTCAGTAGCAGTCGGCGCAAGCATTGACAATCATGAGGGGCCGAGGAAAGCTGTCAGGCTTTCAGCCGGTCCCTCTTGTCATTAAATGATGAAGCATGTCATTGAAATGACAAAGTAAAACGGATGGAGACAATAAAGATGAAAAGAAATCTCATGACGGGAGCGGCAGCCCTCATTTCTGCCGCAATGCTGTTTTCATGCTCTGACAAGGGCGTGAAGGTGGTCGTGGAGAACGATTCTGAACTTTCGCGCGTGAATGAGACTGTCGAGCTGGATTTCAGGGCTCTTGCAGCCGATGTAGAGGGGCTGACTGAAGACAATGCCCTGATTCTGGATGCCTCCGGGAAGCAGGTCCCTGTTCAGGTCTATACGGAAAGGCATGGGGAAAAGAAGCTGATTTTCCAGGCAACCGTAGCAGCAGGCCAGGTTGCGGAATATTCTGTGGCAACAGGGGAGCGTGAGCCTTACGATACCCTGGTCTACAGCCGTTATGTCCCTGAAAGGGCTGACGACTATGCCTACGAGAACAACCTTGTGGCAGGCCGCATATATGGCCCTGCTCTGGAGGATCCCTGCACTTTCGGCCCGGACATCTGGCTTAAATGTACTGACCGCCTCATCATTGACGAGTGGTATGCAAAGGCGGACTATCATCACAACTACGGCGACGGTATGGACTGCTACAAGGTGGCCAATACCCTCGGCGGCGGTGCCCTTGCCCCATTTGTCGGCGAGAAGATAGTCCTCGGTGACAACTATGCCACTCAGGAGAGGATATGCAACGGTCCGCTTCGTACCAAGGCTGTCCTCAAATATGACACTTTCGATGTGGACGGCAACCTGGTTTCTGCCGTGAAGGAGATTTCGCTTGATGCCAACACGCGTTTTCTCAAGACTTCCACATGGTTTGACTCCGTGAATCTTGAAGAGATGCCTGTTGTGCTCGGGGCAGTGCTCCATGATGTGGTAGCCCGCACCGACGGTGACCATTACATCGCATTTACGGAAAAGGCTTCCGACACTTCCGACCCTGACCGTGACGGAAACATTTCAGTCGGCCTTGTTGTTGATGCAGCCGAACAGAATGTAGAGGCTTCCACTATGGACGGGCATGCCGTCCTGAAGGCGACTGCTACGATAGGCAAGAGATTCGATGTCTGGACCGGTTCCGGATGGAGCCAGGGCGGCGTTGAGTCCCCTGAGGCATGGGCCCGGACAGTAAAGGATTTTGCCTATGCCCAGGCTCATCCGCTGAAAGTGTCTGTTGTCAAATAGCGCAACAAATAATAAATAAAAGGAACCCTGTCATTGTCCTGTTAACGGATTTGGCAGGGTTCCTTGTTGTCTGTCCCGTGACATCCGGGCATGGCCGGAGGATTTGTTCCAGCCGGATTTATCGGTCAGAATGAGAATACTCCTGATGTAATCCCGTTCATTCTTTCCTTCATTTCATCCACTTTCTCCGGATGCTGTCCGGCAAGGTCATTGTCTTCATGGATGTCCGTGTCAAGGTCATACAGCGTCCAGACATCCGAATTCCCGAGTTCGATGTTCGGCTTGTTCCTTTTCGGACCTTTATACGGCGGTATGAGATGCCAGTTCCCGAGCCTGAAGGTGAGGCGTCCGTTGGAGCCGAGGACAAGTTCTTCGCGGCCTTCATTGTCCTTCCCGAGGAAAGTGTCCAGAGTGTTCATGCTGTCAAGCCCTTCAGGCACATCCTGTCCTGTCAGTGCTGCCAGCGATGCGAACAGGTCCATCTGACATACCAGCGCGTCAGATATGCTTCCCGGCTTGATGTGCCCTGTCCAGCGTACGAAGAACGGGACATGGGTGCCTCCGTCGTAAAGACTGTATTTCCCGCCTCTGTACGGCAGTGCCGGTGTGAGGTCACCCCATTTTTCGGCAGCCTCGTCTGCATAGCCGTCATCAAGCACAGGACCGTTGTCGCTTGAGAAGATGACTATTGTATTTTCAGAGAGCCCGGTTTCGTCAAGGTAGTCGAGCAGCTGCCCAACGCACCAGTCAGCTTCAATGACGGCATCACCTCTCGGTCCCATTCCGCTCTTGCCTGCAAATCTCGGGTGCGGTGTGCGCGGCACATGCGGCTGGTGCAGTCCATAGTAGAGGAAGAATGGCCTGTCCTTGTTTTCGCTGATGAATCCCTTTACCTTTTCGAGGAATACATCCGCCATTTCTTCATCATTCCAGTATGCGGACCTGCCGCCCTTCTGATAGCCGATTCTCGGTATCCCGTTCACCACCGAGCAGTTGTGCCCGTCAGACCATTTCATGCGCATCAGTTCCGGATGTGTCAGGGCTGTCGGTTCACCCGGGAAATTTTCCTTGTAGTTCACATACAGCGGGTCGGAAGGGTCCAGTCCGGGGACTTTCCCGTTTTCCACATAGACAGTGGGAACCCTGTCAACCGTGGCTGCGATAATGTAGGAATAGTCGAATCCGATGCTGCCCGGATTCGGAGTGATTTCCTTGTTCCAGTCGATTTCCCCTTTCCCGAGCCCGAGATGCCATTTCCCTATGGCCGCTGTGGCATATCCGGCATCTTTCATCATTTTTGCGATTGTCGGCTGGTCCTCCCGGATCAGAAGGTTTGCGTCTCCGGCAAGGATTTCCGCGTCGCGGTTTCTCCACGGATAGAGTCCGGTCATCAGCGAGTATCTGCTCGGTGTGGATGTCGGTGCAGTGGAATGTCCGTCGGTCAGGTTCAGTCCCTCCTGACACATCCTGTCAAGATTCGGAGTTTCCAGCACCGTCGAGCCAAGTGCGCTCACATCTCCGCATCCGAGGTCATCAGCCAGGATTATTATCACATTCGGCTTTTCGTCCGTCTTGCCGGAGCATCCGTATGCGGCTGCCGCTGCCGTTGCCGCCGCCAAGGGCAGCAGATGTTTTTTCTTCATGTCTTATGGTTTTATATCGGGTTCTCTATATCCATGCAGCCCTCCCTTCCGTCATCCCTCCTGTTCCTCCGACTTCCATTCCGGCTTTTAGAATGCCTTTATCTTTACAAAATTGGGAATTTATTCCCGTTTTTACAAGTATGGGTGAGCCGGTGCTTTTGCAAGAAAACAATCGAAGCCGTTCCCTGCATTGTCTATGCTGCTTTATGCATGACAAGGTCAGGAAACGGCTTTCTGTCTATGCTCTTCGGCGGAAGTCCTAAAGGATTCCGGCGAGGATGGCGGCGATGAGGCCGAGGATGGCGTAAAGTTCAGGGAAGGCGGCATAGATCATGGTCTGGGTCATGACATTGTGACCCTGTGAAAGTCCCACGATACCGTTGGCGCAGACCTGGCCCTGACGGATAGCCGAGATGAGGCAGGCAAGGCCCACACCTATGCCGACACCGAAGAGGAGAGGCCCCTGTGTGTTGAAGTCCATGCCGAGGATTTTCCACATAAGGAAGGCCACAAAGCCGTAGAGGCCCTGCGTTGCAGGCATGGCTGAAAGGATCATGTAGCTGGTGGCTTTTTCCGGGTTCTTTTTAAGAGCCCCTTCTGCAGCATTTCCTGTGATTGTAGTACCGATACTACTTCCTACCAGGGCGAGGCCAAGCATGAGACCCCAACCGAGATAACCGAGAATTTCGTTCATAATCTGTTGATATTAAATAATTTATTGTTTTTTAAAATCATGTATGTTCCGTTCATGACTGTCTTGCGACATGGCCGTCATGACTGCGGATTCTTCTTTTATGCTTCTTCTTTCTTTACTGCAAGCGGATTGTACGGCTTGCCGCTTCCTTCATATCCGCTGTTCTTGAAGAATTCGACGAATGTGAGTCGCAGCGGGTGCACAAAGGCTCCGAGACAGGACAGGGCAATGTTGAGTGCATGTCCTATCACGAAGATTATGGCAAACAGCAGCCAGTTCAGTCCCGGCACCGGGCAACTGTCCATGAGCATGCCTCCCAATGTGTTGAATGTCGAGCCCAGCATTCCTCCGGCGAGTCCGAGCGCGTAGAGACGGATGAAACTCAATGTGTCGCTCAGCAGTCCGGTGGCCATGTTGTATGTGTCCCAGAGTCCTGCCCCGATGTTGACAAAAGGATTTCTGCCGGGACTGTTGAAGATATATATTCCCAGGCCTGAAATGATGGCGAGGACAATGAATATCCATTTTATGATCTCGGACTGCAGCAGTCCGAACAATGCTATGCCGTCTAAAATCACCCCTCCGACGACAAACAGTGTCCATCCCCATGTGCCGAGATTGTTCTTCATCCCGAATCTGTGTGTATAGCATATTGCCTTTATCACCATTGCCACACAGATGTTGAGGATTCCGATGCATATGGCAAGGACCATCGTGGCCGGGAAGCCTGCAACATCACCCTGCAGGGGCCGGATGCATTTCTTCAGCCATTCAGGGATGAAACTCTGCTCCACAAGGCTGAATCCGAAGAAAGTATTCATCAGGATGCCTATGAAGAATGTCCCTATTCCGAGGGTCATCACAAGCGGGGCAAGCTTTGCCATGCTCTTGACCTTCTTTTTCAGGAAAAAGCTTATGGCGATGAGTACCAGGCCGTATCCGGCGTCCCCAAGACACAGGGCAAAGAACAGCAGGAAGAACGGACCGAGCACCGGAGTGAGGTCGAATTCATTGTAGGCAGGCATGCCGTACATCCCTGTCAGGACTTCGAACATGCTTGCAAACCTGTTGTTTTTCAGCTTGATCGGAGGATTGTCCTCCAATGTGGCCTTTTCTGTGAGATAGAACACGCCCATCGCATCGAGTCTGGCCTGCAGTTCCCCGTCGGTTTCCGTCGGGGCGAAGCCTTCAAAGAGGCTTATCCTGTTCTCAACTGCCTGTTCCCCCGATATTTCGGCAAGATACAGGTCCAGATCGCTGAGCAGCCTGTCATATTCCGTCCTTATTTCATCGGCATGGCTCTTCAGCTTGAGCATCAGACCCTTTTGCAGAGTAATCTCCTTTTCGATGCTTTGGATTTCGGCTTCGGCATCCCTGAACGATTCTTCCGGTGCAGCACATTCGTTGAGCGGAAAGCTGTATTCTTCAGAACTGTCGGAGACGGTCACGAACCATACTGTCTTCCCGTCATCATTGATGACCTGAAGCGGATACAGTTCATTCCATGATTCGTTGAATGCCTTCTTTGAAGCGGAATAGTATCTGACTTTGAGCCCCTTTGATGCGAGCCCTTCTACGGCTGCCTTGTCGAATTCTCCCCACGGAAGCAGTCTCATTGCCTTTTTCCTGGCCATGTCAAGCTCCGCATTAAGCCCGGCAAGCCTTTCTGCGGTCCTGAGCGTGAGTCTGTACAGATCCCCTTCAACTATGGCCTTTTCAGCCGCCTCCCTTATGGCTCCGATATCCGGATCTTTGTCATAACAGGTTTTGCTGAGCAGTGCCATTGCCTTCTTTTCGGCAGCAGCCCGTTCCAGCATCTCTGAGGAAGTCCCGTCCACCGGCTTTGCGGAGCGTGTGATGTCCACCACACCGAGCTGCTGAAGCTGCTGCATGAAGCCTTCACTCTCCTCTTCCAGGAGGATGAAGGAATATTTTGTCATTTCAGTTACCATTGCCCATTTCCTCCTCTTCTTCCATCTGATGCCTGTTCTTGACTATCTTTGAGGCTGCCTTTGTGAGGTTTTCCTCGTCCTCCATGTATCTCTTGATTTTCCTGATGGCTTCCTGGTAGCCAGGAATCTGCACCTTTTCGTAGAGATTCACTTTCTGGGTGGTCTTCTTCCTCTGGAAATCAAGCACGCGGCTCTTTTCCATATAGACTTCCGACTCTATCCCCAGCCTGGACAGTTCCTTCAGGATGGCCACCCCGTCCGCGTACCATGCCGGCTTGGCAAAGGCGTTGAATTCGTGGATCTCGTAATGGATGTCCTTCAGCTGGGGGGTCTTCACTCCCGCCACCTTCACCGTTTCCAGGTCCACATCCGTTATGGCTATGAGATCCGGCTCGAACTCGTTCCACAGGGCGGCAAGATAGTCATACCGTTTCAGTGCGGCTTCAAGGTCCTGAATCAGCTTCTCCGAATACGCCTTGGCCTTGCGCACCTCAAGACGCAGGGCCGATTCCTTGTTCTTCAGCGTAGGAAGGGCATTCTGACGCATCTTGAGCTGCTTGCCGAGGGCATTCAGTGAAGTCTTGTTATATTGGAACTTTATCATACTTTCCAGTATTTGTCGATGAGGGCCTGCTTTATGCCGGTCTCCGCCTTCGTGAAATATTTTCCGAACAGCTCCCATGCGGTGTCAAGCATCTCGTCGATGCTGATGTTGACATCGATTGCGAGAAGTCTTGTGGCGTATTCCTTGGCGAAGTCGAGGCAGCGCAGGTCGTAGTCGCTCAGATCGAAACCGTTCTCGAGCTTTGTCTTGGCGTTCTGTGCATCTGCATAGAGGCGCACTCCGGTGTTCATCACCTGGTTGTGGTCTTCGCGTGTCTGCTTGCCGATCACGAGCTGCTTGAGTCGTGAAAGCGAGCGGAACGGGTCGATGATGACCTTTCCGGAATCCGGGTCGGCACGGAGGTAGAGCTGTCCCTCGGTGATGTATCCGGTGTTGTCCGGGATGGCGTGGGTGATGTCTCCGTCGTTCAGTGTAGTCACTGCTATGATGGTGATGGAGCCTCCGTCAGGCAGCTGTACGGCCTTTTCGTAGATCTTTGCAAGGTCCGAATAGAGGGAGCCAGGCATGGAGTCCTTTGACGGGATCTGGTCCATACGGTTGCTGACGATGCTGAGCGCATCGGCATAGAGGGTCATGTCCGTGAGGAGGACGAGCACCTTCTCGTTCTTGTCCACTGCGAAATATTCGGCTGCGGTGAGGGCCATGTCCGGGATGAGGAGCCTTTCCACAGGCGGCTGTTCCGTGGTGTTGACGAAGCTGATGATCTTGTCAAGGGCGCCGGCCCTTTCGAATTCATGTCTGAAATACAGATAGTCGTCGTTGGAAAGTCCCATGCCGCCGAGAATTATCTTGTCCACATCTGCTCTCAGGGCCACCTGGGCCATCACATTGTTGTACGGCTGGTCAGGGTCGGCGAAGAACGGGATCTTCTGTCCTGACACTATGGTGTTGTTGAGGTCGATGCCTGCGATTCCCGTCGGAATCAGCTGCGAAGGCTGCCTCCTCTTGTACGGGTTCACGGAAGGGCCTCCGATCTCCCTTTCCTCTCCTTCAATCTCAGGACCTCCGTCGATAGGCTCTCCGTATGCGTTGAAGAATCTTCCGGCAAGCCCTTCCCCGACTTTCAGGGTAGGGGCCGAGCCCAGGAAGACCACCTCGGCATCGGTAGGGATTCCTTCCGTGCCTCCGAAGATCTGCAGGGTGACCATGTCGCCCTTTGTCTTCACCACCTGGGCAAGTCTGCCGTCCACGGTGGCAAGCTCATCGTTGGAGACACCTTTCGCCTTCAGTGAGACCGTGGCCTTGGTGATGCCCTCCAACTTCGTGTATATTTTCTGAAATGCCTTTCTGTTCATAATCTTTCAGTTTCGATGGGTGTTCTGCCTGTATTGCCGAAGAGGTCAAGCCGCCTCTGTTTCTGCAGCCAGGCTTTTCAGCATGGTGTCGAGCTGTCCGCGGTATTTCTTGAAATTGTCGCTCATGAATTCGGAATAGTTCATCTGCTTGAGCACATTGATGAGCTCCTTGAATGTGTCGCGGCATTTCTCATAGTCTTCGAATGAAAATTCCCTGTCGCAGATGTCCAGCACCAGTTCGAGCATGTATTTCTGCCTGTCCATCGGCGTGAGGCTGTCCACAGGGTCGAAGGCGTCCTGCTGGAGGATGATGAAGTCTATCAGCTCGGATTTCCAGAACAGTTCATGGTAACTCATAGGCACGCCGTCATCACCGAGGATGTTGATCTGTTCGTTGGCCTCCTTGCCCCTTCTGATTATGTTCTTTGCCTTCTCCACCATTCCGACCCATCCCGAAGCCACCTTTTCAGAAAGGTATTCCTGGATTTCAGGGTATTCGAGATATTTTGAATATGAGTCGATAGGGTTGACTGCCGGGTATCTCTTCTTGTCAGCACGGTTCTGCTCAAGGGCATAGAAGCACCTCGCCGCCTTTTTCGTGGACTCGGTTACGGGCTCCTTCAGGTTTCCTCCTGCAGGGGAGACAGTGCCTATGAATGTGACTGAACCGGTCTGCCCGTTGTTGAGCACCACCATTCCGGCCCTGGCATAGAAGCTCGATATGATGGCGGAAAGGTCCACAGGGAAGGCGTCCGCTCCCGGAAGTTCCTCCATGCGGTTGCTCATCTCCCTCAGGGCCTGTGCCCAGCGTGAGGTCGAGTCGGCGAGAAGAAGGACTTTCAGTCCCATCGCCCTGTAGTATTCGCAGATGGTCATGGCCGTATATACGGATGCCTCCCTGGCGGCTACAGGCATGTTGGATGTGTTGCAGATGATGGTGGTCCTTTCCATCAGATGACGCCCTGTGTGGGGGTCTATCAGTTCAGGGAATTCGGTGAAGATCTCCACCACCTCATTGGCCCTTTCTCCGCAGGCAGCCATCACGATGACCTGGGCGTCACCCTGCTTGGCGATGGCGTGCTGCAGCACTGTCTTTCCGCAGCCGAAAGGTCCCGGGATGAAGCCTGTGCCTCCTTCGGCGATAGGGTCGAGGGTGTCTATCACACGCACTCCTGTCTCCATTATCCTGCCGGGCCTCGGCTTTTCCCTGTAGCCCTTGATGGCGACTTTCACCGGCCATTTCTGTGTCATCGTGACATTGACATCCTCCCCGTTCTCATCGGTGAGGACAGCCACCGTGGTGTCGATGTTGTATTGTCCCGCAGGGACCACCGACTTCACCGTATATTCCCCTTCAAAAGAGAACGGGACCATGATCTTGTGAGGGAGCCAGCCTTCCTGCACTTCTCCGAGCCAGTCGGCGGCAATCACCTTGTCCCCCGGTTTTGCGATAGGGGTGAAGTCCCACATTTTGGAGTGGTCAAGCGGCGAGGTGTATTCCCCTTTCTTGAGGAACACTCCGGTCATTGTGGTGAGGTCGTTCTGCAGCCCGTCGTAGCAGCTTGACAGAAGTCCCGGACCGAGCGTGGCTTCGAGCATCCTCCCCTCGAACTCGACTGCGTTGCCGTTTTTGAGTCCTCGGGTGCTCTCGAACACCTGGATGGAGGCCGTGTTGCCGGTCACCTTGATGACCTCTGCCATGAGCTTCGTGTCACCGGAAGTGACAAAGCACAGCTCATTCTGTGACACAGGCCCTTCTGTCTCCACAGTGACAAGGTTGGAAACGATGCCCGTTACCTTTCCTGTACTTTTCATATCTTGTAATTTTTATCTGTTATTGTCTTAATGTTGCCGGTTTACATCTCCGGAGCCTTTCTTCCCGTGCTTCCGGAACCGGTCTTCCCGGCATCGTACTGTACTCCCTTGAATGTCCCGCGCACCTCGTCCACAAGCTTTCTGAACATTTCCCGTCCGGTCTGTTCGTCGAGACGTGCCCATCTGGATATTATGTGGAGCTTGCAAAGGAAACCGAGAAGCACATTGACATCGAAATAATTGAATGTGGTGAGGCTGTCAATCTTCTCCCACATCAGGTCGTCCAGCCCCCTTTCCCGGGCCAGAATGTCCTTCCCCTGGAGTACTGCGTCCAGTCTTGCGGCCTCCTCGAACTCTTCCGGAAGCTTCAGATCCCCGAATGCCCCCGCAGTGGGGATGCCGGACTGGTCTTCGCCTCCAGGGATGATGACATCCTTGTCCGCAGGCCTGCCGAGAGCCTTGTTCAGATAGCGGGTCTTGGCATTCCTGACATTGAGGTCGAAGGTGAAATACTCCCTGATGAATGCATTCTTGCACGAAAGGGCCTCCCTGTAGAATTCTTCGTTGAGGCTGCTGTCGTCAAATCCCCGTTCAAGCCATCCTATCAGGGTCTTGTCCTTGTCGGAACATCCTCCCTTGATCTCTTCGAGAAAGCTTTCGAAATTCCCTTCGGAGAATTTCCAGTCTTTCGTCAGGGCAGGAAGTCCCGCAATTATATATTGGTAGTTGTTCATTTTTCAAACAGGATCTTCTTTGTGGCCGGTCTGAGATATTCGGAAATGAGGGCGTTGAATGTCTCATCCGTGAAGCTGATGAAATAGCCGCTGCCTTTCGGGCTGATTGTGAACCCGCCCTGGATCTTCTTTGAGAATGTCACTTCCAGCCCTCCCTTGAACATGGATGCAAGCTCCTTTCTGATGAAAGGTTCCGTTTCCTTCTTGAGTGCTTCAGGAAGCATGATTTCGAGGCTCTCGGCCTCAGAGGATGAGTTGAATGACTTTACTACGGATGTCAGCATCTCCTTTACGAATGCGGCGGAAGACAATGCCGACGATACTTCTTTTTCTGTCAGGCCGGTCACCACGAGGTTTTCTATGGCCTGTCTTGTGGCAGCGATGCTCTGTGATGCGGCGAGCTTCAGGTCCCCTTCGGTCTTTGCCTTGAGACCTTCTGCGTCTTTCCTTGCCGAAGCGATGATTGATTCCGCCTCTTTCCTGGCGTCTTCAATTATGTCCGCTGCCTTTTTCCTGGCTTCGGCGACTATCGCCTCACCCTCCTGTTTCCCTTTTGACAGCCCCTCATTGTAGAGTTTGTCTGTCAGCTCTTGCAATTTGTTCTGCATAATATGGTGCGTCATTAATTATATTTCCGTTCATCCGGCATGTTCCGCTTTCCTGTGTCCTGTCAGGGCATTGCATGCATTTTTTGTTGAAATTTGAAACTAATCCTACAAATTTAAGAAAAATATATAAATGACCAAACCGAAAATCGTGCAGAAAATAATGTCTGTCTTTTTTATGCGGGCAGCCTTTTTTAGAATGCAGCCCGCAGTATCTCCACAATGTTCCTGGATTTGCCCATGGTGTAGAAATGCACGGCAGGAACACCGTGCTTCAGGAGGTCCTTGCACTGCATTATGCACCATTCCGTGCCTGTCCTGTAGGCCTTTTCCTTGTCGTCCCCTGCATCGAGCATGGCCTTGGTCAGCTCCATCGGGATGTCGAGGGAGAATGATTCGGGGAGCATGTTGATCTGCTTCACGGTGGAGAGCGGTTTCAGTCCCGGTATGATCGGGACGGTGATGCCTGCGGCCCGGCACCGCTCCACGAAGTCGTAGAATACCTTGTTGTCGAAGAACATCTGCGTGATGATGTAGTCGGCTCCCGCATCCACCTTTTTCTTGAGGTGGGCTATATCCGTTTCCATGTTCGGGGCCTCGAAATGCTTTTCAGGGTAACCGCCCACTCCTATAGAGAATATCTTTCCGTTTTCGAATCTGCGGATGGCCGCCACAAGTTCTCCTGCATATCTGTAGCCTCCCTGTACCGGAGTGAATCTCTTTTCACCTATGATGGAGTCCCCGCGCAGGGCCATTACATTAGAGATGCCCATGAAACGCAGGTCATGCAGCAGGCTTTCTATCTCGTCGGCGTTCGCCCCTCCGCAGATTATATGAGGCACGGTCTCTATGCCGAATTCCGACATTATCGCCCCGCAAACCGCGGTTTCACTGACGCGCCTTCTCACCAGATGCCGTGAAAATGTCCCGTCGGCCTTTTCCCTGTATTCGTATTCGTCCCTGTGGCAGGTCACGTTTATGTATTTCGGACTGAATTCCATTAACGGCCTTATCGAGTCCATGAGTTCCTCTTTCGTCATTCCTTTCAGCGGCGGGACTATCTCAAGGGACGGGAACGGCTTCCCTCTCTCCGCCAATATGTCGCTTATCTTCATTCAAACAAAGTTAGTTTATTTTTTGTTGGCGGGCAAATCAGTCAGGAGGTGGCCGAGGAAGCGGCGGGCTTCTTCCGGGGACATGCCGCGGCGGGAAATGTAGCTGTCGTATTGCTGTCGTCCGATGTTGCGGATTTCCGGGTACATGGCTTCACGGTGGATGAATATCATGCCGCAGATGGAAGCATCGGGGAGCATGCCGCAGCTTTCGGTCAGGGTGATGCCGAGGCTTGCGGAGTCCGGGAGCAGGCGGAGGATGTCACGTTTGAGGGTGTGGTCAGGGCAACTGGAATAGCCTGCTGCGGGCTTGATGACCTTGAATCCTTTCCCGTTTCCGGCGGCATCCTCTGCATTCTCAATCATTTTCCCTATTTCCCCGTCCAACCATGCCGAGGCGGCTTCGGCGAGGGTGTTCATGACAGAGCGTTCCATCATGTCGTCGTAGCCGCTTCCGGCCTTGCATTCAGGGCAGCCGCATCCGTTTCGGTGCGATGCCGTCCTGCTGACGCTGATTGCGAAGATGCCTGCAGGGGAGGTGAAGCCGTATCCTGCGGGAGGGACGAAGTCGGCAAGTGAAAGGCATGCCATGGTGCCGTCCTTGAGTGCTGAAGGCTTTTCCTGCCGCATCATAGGAAATATCATTTTCTGCTTTCCCCGGTCATCCGACAGATGTATGTCATCCCCTTCGGAAAATGCTTCAAACCATTTGGCTGCAAGCATTATCCTGCAGGAGCCGTCGGACTCCATCCTTCGTATGATTTCTTCCGCCTCTTTCTTCAGGTCGGCCATTTCCGGCGTATCCGGGCTCATCTGTCCGTATTTTACGCCCCAGATGGCGAAGAACATCTTCCAGTCGAAATATGGCAGAACTTCGGCAATGCTTATTTCCCCGGCAGGGATGTCCGTAAGGCAGAATGCCTTTCTTTCTGTATCAGGACCTGCTGTCATACAATTTTCTGAACGCAGATAGCTTTCCGGAGGGAAAACAGATTCAGTGTCGTGTCCGTCTTTCCCGGTTGCATCGGTTGTACCTGTTGCTCCGTTCCCGTCCTGGACTGCATTTTCCATTCCCTTCAGATACAGTTCCCTTATCTTCTGCTGCTTTTCATGCTCTTCATTTTCAAAGGCTTCCCTGTCCATCATGCATCTCTTTGCCATTACGGCGCTTGCCGAGGCGTCTGCCCCGTAGAACACATGTCCGTAGAGAGGGGCGAGCTTGACTGCGGTGTGGAGCGGGGAGGTGGTGGCTCCTCCTATAAATAGGGGAGTGTCCATGTCCTTTTCGGACATGGCCCTGCAGAGTTCCTCCATCTGGAAGAGGGACGGGGTTATCAGACCGCTTGCCGCTATGATATCCGCCTTTTCCGAGATTGCAGTGCCGATGATGGTCTCCTTGTCCACCATCACTCCGAGGTCGATGACATCGAATCCGTTGCAGCCGAGGACTATGGAGGTGATGTTCTTGCCTATGTCATGCACATCCCCCTTTACCGTGGCTATCACGATTTTGGGCTTTGGGACAGCCACTTTTGCCGTTTTGTGGCCGGCAGGAGAATCCGGAGCCGTTTCCTCTTTATGTTCCTTATTTCCTTTTCCCGCCATATTGCCGTCTGGAATGTTTTCCTGTCCGTCCTCCATATAAGGCTGAAGGAAATCCACCGCCTGGCGCATTATCTTTGCGGACTTGACCACCTGCGGCAGGAACATCTTTCCGCTGCCGAAAAGTTCTCCGACCTTTTTCATCCCGTCCATGAGCGGACCTTCTATTATATCCACCGGGCGGCCGTATTTTTCAAGGCATGACCTGAGGTCTTCTTCAAGCGATGCGGCACGGCCTTTCACGAGGGCTTCCATCAGCCGCTCTTCCACCGGTGTGTCCGGCCCTGGGCCGTTTCCGCCGGCGGCATTCCCGTCATTGCCTTTTGCGCTGCCTCCTGCATCCGGGCCGGTCTTCCCCGGTGTGCCTGCGGCGGCCTTTTCCTCCGCAATTTCCTGGGCCTTTTCTATGAGCCTTTCCGTCGCTCCGGCATCGGTGTTCAGTATCACATCCTCCACGCATTTCAGCAATGACGGCTCGATTTCATCATATATCTGGAGCATTCCCGGATTGACTATTGCCATGTCGAGACCCGCCTTTATGGCATGGTACAGGAAGGCTGAATGCATCGCCTCCCGGACGGGGTTGTTCCCCCTGAATGAAAATGAGAGGTTTGAGATGCCTCCGGATGTGAGGGCTCCGGGAAGGTTTTCTTTGATCCATCCGACAGCCCTGATGAAGTCGACAGCATAGTCCGCATGTTCCTCTATGCCTGTGCCCACAGCGAGCACATTCACATCGAAGATGATGTCTTCCGGCGGAATCCCTGCCTTTTCAGTGAGCAGGCGGTAGGCCCTGCCGCAGATTTCTGTCTTTCTGCCGAAGTCGGTCGCCTGGCCTTTTTCGTCGAATGCCATCACGACCATCGCAGCCCCGAGGGCATGGATTTCCCTTGCCTTGGCCAGGAATATTTCTTCCCCTTCCTTGAGGCTGATGGAGTTGACTATGGATTTGCCCTGGGCGTTCTTGAGTCCTGCGAGGATGGTTTCCCAGTGCGACGAATCTATCATCAGAGCCGCTTTGGCGACGGCGGGGTCGTTGGAGATGTGCCTTGTGAACAAGGTCATTTCCCTTGTGCTGTCCAGCATGGCATCGTCCATGTTGATGTCTATGACAGATGCCCCGTTCTCTATCTGGTCTGCGGCCACCTGCATGGCTTCGGCATAGTTGCCTGATGAAATCAGCCGGGCGAATTTCCGGGAGCCTGCTACATTGGCCCGTTCTCCTATGTTGGTGAAATTGTATCTTTTCAGGTCAATGTGGACCGTTTCAAGTCCGCTGACTGCAAGTCCTCCGGTTTCACTTCCGGACCTGCCGCTGCCGTTCGTCCTTGCGCTGAGCCCTTTGACTGCCCCGGCAATCTCCCTTATATAGTCAGGTGTGGTGCCGCAGCAGCCTCCGATGATGTTCACCAGCCCGTCCGCGGCCATTTTCCGTATTGCGGCAGCCATTTCAGACGGTGTTTCTGCATAGCCGCCCATCCCGTCCGGGAGTCCCGCGTTGGGGTAGCAGCTCACGGCGCATTCCGCAAAATTTGAAACCTCCTTCAGGAGTGGATATATCTCTTCCGCCCCGAGGGAACAGTTGAGTCCGAATGCCGTCAGAGGATAATGCCTTACGGATGTGTAGAATGCCTCAAGGGTCTGTCCTGTGAGTGTCCTTCCGCTCCTGTCGCTCACCGACACCGAAACGATGACCGGAAAATGTCCGTCCTTGGAGAGCCTTTCCCTTATGCCTGCATTTTCTGAAATCTCCGGGGTCTTCATCAGCTTTTCAAGGGCATAGAGGGCCGCTTTTACATTGAGCGCATCGAAACATGTTTCCAGAAGGATGAGATCCACGCCTCCGAGCAGAAGCCCGCGCATCTGTTCTCCGTATGCTTCGGCCATTTCATCGAATGACACGGCTCTGAATGCCGGGTCGTTCATGTCAGGCGACAGCGAGAGGGACTTGGATGTCGGCCCGATGCTCCCTGCCACATATATCTTTCTGTGTCCGCCGCAGGACTTCGTCGCCTTGCCCTCTGCTATGACCGCTTCCTTGTCTGCCGCCTCCCGAGCAATCCTTGCCCCGGCATACGCCATGTCGAAGGCATATTCCGCGCAGCCATACTCTTCCTGGGATATCCTGTTGGCGCTGAATGTGTTGGTTTCGATGATGTCAGCACCTGCATTTATGTATTCTTCGTGTATTGCCCTTATTATTTCAGGCCTTGTGAGGTTGAGGCATTCGTTGTTTCCTTTCAGCTCCTTGGGGCATCCGCTGAATATTCCTGAATGGAAATCCTGCTCCTGAAGCCCGTATCTCTGTATCATCGTGCCCATGGCCCCGTCGAGGATGAGGATTTCCCCTCCGGCGATTGTTTCTGAAATTTTCCGCATATCCCGTAAGTCCGTCATTTTATCTTTTCGTGTTCTTGAGGCGCAAAAATAAGAAATTCTATTGTTATTGATTTTGTGAAGTCCATAAAAAGCCCTATATTGGCAAAATATATCTTTAAAGCCGGACACATGCTGACCTTGGAAGAATTGATTGTTGACACCCATGATGACTATGATCCGTGGGCGTCTGTTTCTGTAGGATTTGGTGACGACAGAAGCTTCATTGTGGAACTTGACAGTTCTTCTGACGGTCCGGATGAATTCTTTTCCGGACAGGGAGGTTCCGGCCATATTGTCCATGCCGTCATCGGCTATGAAGATGCCGTCAGCCTTTCAAGGCGGCTCGGCGTGCGCTTGACAGAACTGCCTGCAGCCATTGCCGGGCGTTTCGGCGGAGACCTCGACCGGCACACTTCGACCTATGTGGAAGGCGTGTTCCACGACATTCTCGGCTTCATCGAAGGCAGCGGCATCCGCTACAGGATGAAAAGGACGCCGAAAGGAAACTCCTGACCTGCATGATTTGAAGCCAGTCCTCGTCAAAGTATATTTTCTTGTTCAAAGAATATTCATTTATTCAAAATGTATTTTCTTGAAAGTGGTTTTTCAGCATTTCAAAGTATATTTCCAGCGTTCAATACAATGAAAAAGTTCATTTTGTTTCTGTTTCTGTCTGCGTGCAGCCTTGTTGCCGCAGCCCGGGAGGATTTTCCCCGTGTGATACCTGCCCTCCAGACATGGGAAGGGGCGAAAGGCCGGCTTGTGCTGCCTCAGAGCGGGAGGATAACAGTCAATGATGCGGCCCTTTCAGATGCGGCTGCCATACTTGCCGAAGACCTGTCGGTAATGTTCGGTATGGACTATGAGGTTGTTGCCGGCAAGGCAAGGAAAGGTGATATCAGCCTTTCCCTCAGTGATGCGGATGCAGAATATGGGGATGAAGCATACCGTATGGACATAGGCTCTGCCGTCAGCATAGCCGCCCCGTCCTCCAAAGGTGCATTCTGGGGGACAAGGACATTGCTCCAGATGCTCCACAACCAGCCTGAAGGTCTTCAGAAAGGGGAAACTCTCGACTATCCATCATACGGATGGCGCGGCTTCATGATAGATGTCGGCCGCAAGTTCTTCACAATGGACTATCTCCGCCAGTATGTGAAGATAATGTCATTCTATAAGATGAATGTGATGCAGGTGCATCTGAACGACAATGGTTTCGTCCAGTATTTCGGCAATGACTGGAACCGGACCTACTCTGCATTCAGGCTGGAGTCCGACCGGTTTCCGGGCCTGACAGCCAGGGACGGCTCATATACGAAGGACGAGTTCCGGGAGTTCCAGAAGATGGCCGGCCGTTACGGGATAGAGATAGTCCCTGAGATTGATGTCCCGGCACATTCTCTTGCCTTCACACATTACAATCCCCGTCTTGCCGCAGACAATAAAGAATACGGAATGGATCACCTTGACCTCTATAAGCCTGAGGTGTATGAATTTCTTGACACTCTCTTTGCGGAATACATAGCCGGGGACGATCCTGTCTTTACAGGGCCTTATGTCCATATAGGCACTGACGAATACAATCTGAAGGAAGCCGAGCAGTTCCGGCATTTCACCAATCATTATATAGAATACATTTCCGGCTTTGGAAAGACGCCGGTAGTCTGGGGAAGCCTCAAAATGATGGAGGGCAAGACACCTGTCAATGTCGGAAAGTGTCATGTGAATGCCTGGAATTATGGCTGGACTGATGTGGGCACAGCCTTGGATGAAGGCTATGGCAAGGTCGTGAACCTTTGTGACGCATACCTTTATATAGTACCGGCCGCACATTATTATCATGATTTTCTGGAAAACAGGATGCTTTATGAGGAGTGGATGCCGGAAAATATGGATGCCGGCGACAGCGATGCCGCATCCGGCAATGAGAACTTTGCAGGAGCAATGTTCGCCGTGTGGAATGATCATGTGGGCAATGGAATCAGCCAGCAGGATGTGCATTTCCGGACATTCCCGGCCCTTCAGGTGATGTCGGAGAAATTATGGAGAGGCGACAATTCCGGCGCAGTGCCGTTCAATGAGTTTGATGCATTGTGCAAGACCGTTCCGGAAGCCCCGGGCGTGAACCTTGCGGCTAAGGTGGAAGGCTGTGTCGAGGTCACTGTCCCTGATTCTGTCCTTGTGTTGGCCGGAAGTGATACAGTAGTGACATCCGTGCCGGAAATAGGCTATCCGTACAAGGTGGAATTCGAAATATGTCCGGATGCAGAGCCCGCCGTGGATGCCGTTCTCTTCAGGGGCCCTCATTCCGAGCTCATCAGCAACTGGCACGGCACGGGCAAGTTCTCGTTCAGGCGTGACGGATATGAATTCGTATTCCATGACTTCCGCCTTCCTGCCGGAGAATGGACCAGGATCCGTGTTGAAGGCGACCACAAGGGCACTTCCCTTTATGTTGACGGCGAACTTGCCGAACGCCTTGAAGGCCGCCGCCATGATGTCTATAACCAGGCCCGCAACCGCATAGACAGCATCTGGTATCAGGAGACCCTGATTTTCCCTCTCGGCCGGATCGGTGACCCTCACATGGGCTTCAAAGGAAAGCTCCGGAATGTCACTGCAGAGCATGCCGGCGTCCGGTGAAATGTCCTTAGCCCTTTGACTGGGAGGCATTCACCACCGGCTGGGCAGGTTCGTCTGCGCAGAGCACAACGAGCAGATTGGCCACCATCGATGCCTTCTGGGCGTTGTCAAGTGTTACGACATTGTCCTTTTCAAGCTTGTCAAGTGCCATCTGCACCATCGATACTGCTCCTTCCACTATCTTTTCCCTTGCGGAGATTATGGCGGAAGCCTGCTGGCGGCGCAGCATAACCGCCGCGATTTCAGGAGTGTATGCGAGATAATTTATCCTTGCCTCCACCACCTGCAGACCAGCCATGTCCAGTCTTTCGTTCAGCTTGGACAGGAGTTCCTGATTTATTTCCGGTGCGCCTCCTCTCAGTGTCGGCTCATTTGTGTCCTTGTCATTGTCGTCGTATGCGTATAGAGCCGCAACGGACCTCAGCGCCGCATCAGACTGCACCCTCACGAAGTTTTCGAAGGCGAACATCCTTGATGCCACCGCCGTCTTTGCCTGGTTTTCCGTTCCCTGGGCTGTCGCCGCCATGGTCTGCGAATCGATTTCAAACATTGCCTTGTATGTGTCTTCCAGCTTCCAGACCAGCACCAGCCCTATCAGAATCGGGTTTCCCTCCTTGTCGTTGACCTTTATCGGGTCAATGTTGAGGTTCCTGGCCCTCATGGACACGCCTTTTTTCGAATTGAACGGATTGAACCAGAAGAAGCCGTTCTGCCTGAATGTCCCCATGTACTTTCCGAAGAACAGTATCACCAGCGCCTCATTCGGCTCAAGCCTTGCCAGCCCTCCGCAGCAGACCAGCGCCGTGATTATGAGCAGCACCCCGACTGCAATCATCCATTCCTGCCCTGCAGCCACAGTCGCCGGCAGTATGCACAATGCAGCCCCTGCCAACAGCATCAGCAGGATGACAGACAGCATCAGAAATCCGTTGATGACTGTCCCTTTGAATTCCTTTTCCATGATTATGGCATTTTTAAGTTCGGTTCAGATTCCGTAAATGCGGTACAACTTTTAAAGTTACACATTATTCGCTGCAATGCAAAAGTTTTTATGTTCATGTCTGCACTTGTAGTTTGCGGTGTTCTTCTGTGCTGTTTTTCCGGACAAAAAATTCCGAAATAAATTTCATTTCCAGAAAAAATCACTATATTTGCAATCCGTTTCACAGAAATGTGACCGGCCATGCGGAAATAGCTCAGTTGGTAGAGCATCAGCTTCCCAAGCTGAGGGTCGCGAGTTCGAATCTCGTTTTCCGCTCAAGAAGACCGCTGCAGTCGAAGACTGTGGTGGTCTTTTCTTTTTGATGCAGGGAGCCTGCTCCCGATGCATCAAAAAGAAAAGACCATAGGACCGGAGGTCCGTCAGCGGTCTTCTTGAAAGTGCCTCCCCGGCAAAGGGCAGAGAAAAGCAAGCGCAGCTGGCTAATCTCGTTTTCCGTTTTTAGTTCTAAATGGATAAGTCCAATCTGAATCCGAATGAAAATTGGATACAAGAATGCGTTGAATACATCTGTTTACAGATAAAAGTGTTATATTTGCCATAAAGGTATTGACATGAAACTGACGGACGTCCATATCAAGAGTATAGTTGCCTTGTGCAAGAAATACAAGGTAAACAGGCTTTTCGTATTTGGCTCTATCCTGACCGACAGGTTTAATGACAGCAGTGACATAGATTTGGTCGTGGACTTCAAGAAAGACGAGATAGATGATTACTTTGACAACTACTTCGATTTCAAGTATTCATTGCAGGACCTGTTCGGAAGAGAAGTGGATTTGGTGGAGGAGCAGACGATAAGAAACCCGTATTTCCGTAAGAACGTGAATTCGACAAAGCAGCTGATATATGGTTGAAAACATAAAGAAGCATCTGCAGGACATCTGTCTGAAGCGGGCAATAGAGCGTGACATTGAAATTATAGGGGAAGCCATGAACAGAATTCTCAAAGAGGACAGGAATATAGCCATAACCAATTCCAGAAAGATAGTTGATGCAAGGAACTACATCATCCATGGTTATGATAGTCTTTCAGCAGATATTCTCTGGAGCATAGTGATAAATCATCTGCCGAAACTCAAAGAGGAGGTACAGGTACTTTTGAAACAATAGACATCCTATCGATTAACAATGCCCTTCTGCAGCGATGCGGGTCCGTTTACAGGATTCCTGCAGGTATAGCCGGCCGAGATGATGTCGGAGAAGTCTCTGCCCGGATTGCCGGTTCCTTCATACAGGGAGCGGTATGATGTGTACACGGGGATGCCTTTGACACTTCTGATAAAAATCAAAAGGCTCTTGAGCAGATGATCAGGAGCCTTTCTTTGTACTCGGCCGGAGAATCGAACTCCGATTGCAAGATTGAGAATCTTGAGTACTAACCGTTATACGAGCCGAGCGGTTTTTATTTTGGGACTGCAAAGATATGGCAAATCTTTTTTACTTCCAAATTTATTTTGAATTTTCTGGAATTTTTGTGGCAAAGGCGGGGAAATCCGCATCATGGCAGCGCCGTCTGCCTTTTGTTTCCGGCATTTGTCTTATTTCAGGAAGACAAAAAAGACGGCGAGGATGAGGCAGAAGAATGCGGCGAAATGGTTCCACTGCAGGGCCTCGTTCTTGAACATGAGGGTGACGATGACAGTGAAGACGGTGAGGGAGATGACTTCCTGGATGACCTTCAGCTGCATGAGGGTGAACGGGCCGCCGTTTTCGATGAAGCCTATCCGGTTGGCCGGCACCTGTGCGCAGTATTCGAAGAAGGCCACTCCCCAGGAGAAGAGGATGACAAGGATGAGGGGCCATCCGGTGGAGATTTTCATTTCCTGCAACTTGAGATGGCCGTACCATGCGAAGGTCATGAATATGTTGGAGGTGACCAGAAGGAGGATTGTACTTAACGCTTTCATTTTTGCTTTCATTTTTCGGGGTGCAAACATACAAAAAACCTTTGTTTTTTCTAAATTTGCATGATGTGCTGTGCATGATGCCGTTGAAAGCGATAGCCATGGGACGGCGGCGCGGTGCATGAGTTTGACAAATTTTAATCTGAATGATATGACACTGATCAAATCCATTTCCGGAATCAGGGGAACGGTCGGCGGTGCTCCCGGCGATGCCCTCACCCCTGTAGACATTGTTAAATTCACATACGCATATTGCGTGAAGCTCCGTGAGCGGCGTCCGAAGCCCTCAGGCGAAAGGTACAGGGTGGTCGTCGGCAAGGATGCCAGGATCTCCGGCGAGATGGTGGAGCAGATCGTATGCGGGACTCTTGTGGCCTGCGGCGTGGATGTGATAAAGGCCGGATATGCTTCGACACCGACTACAGAAATGGCTGTAATCTTTGAAAAGGCTGACGGAGGGATAATCCTGACCGCTTCCCACAATCCGAAGCAGTGGAATGCCCTGAAGCTCCTGAATGAGAAAGGGGAGTTCCTGAATGCAGAGGAAGGAGCGCAGATCCTTGCCTGCGCAGAGGAGGACAATTTCGATTTCTGCGATGTTGACTCCATAGGGCATATCGAGGAAAAGGACTTTACCGACAAGCATATAGACGCAGTGCTTGCTCTTGATGCCGTGGATGCGGAGGCTGTCCGCAAGGCCGGATTCAAGGTGGCTCTCGATGCTGTGAATTCTGTCGGTGGCATCATCATGCCGAGGCTTTTCGAGCGCCTCGGTGTGGAATGCATACAGGTCAACTGCACTCCTGACGGGCATTTTGCACACAATCCGGAGCCGCTTCCTGCCAATCTCACCGAGCTTTGCGATACGGTGGTGAAGAACGGGGCCGACCTCGGAGTATCCGTGGATCCGGATGTGGACCGTCTGGCCCTCATCTGTGAGGACGGCAAGCCTTTCGGAGAGGAATATACGCTGGTGAGCGTGGCTGACTATCTGCTTTCCAGGGTGGCCGGGCAGGCCAAGTCTGAAGGCAGGGCTCCGGAGGAGATCGCTGCACCATATAAGCTGACCACTGTGTCCAACCTGTCTTCTTCAAGGGCATTGAGGGATGTCACCGAACAGTATGGCGGAAAATATTTTTCGGCAGCCGTAGGTGAGGTGAATGTCACCACGAAGATGAGGGAGTGCGGAGCGCTTATTGGCGGTGAAGGCAATGGTGGAGTCATCTATCCTGCCCTGCATTATGGCCGTGACGCCATCGTGGGCGCGGCTCTCTTCCTCACGAATCTTGCCCGCAGGAAATGCAAGGTGTCGGATCTGCTGAAGACCTATCCTCAATACCATATATCCAAAAACAGGATTGAGCTTTCTGACAAGTCGATGATTGACACGATTCTCGGGGAAATGAAGAAAATCTATGCCTCGGAGGACATCAATGACATTGACGGTGTGAAGATTTCGTTCGAGTCAAGGAAGGAATGGGTTCACCTGAGGAAATCCAACACCGAGCCTATCATCAGGATATATGCGGAGTCCTCGACCGCTGAGTCTGCAGACAGGCTGGCTTCGGAAATCAAGGCCATGGCCGACAGGATTATGTCCAGATAGCCTGCACATATAAACTGACACAGATGTTTTCGTTCAGGACAACGCCATTGGAGGACCAGCTGGACAAGGCCCTTACAGAGGGGCGGGTGGGATGTTTCTGCACCCAGAACTGCTGGAGTCCGGATCATGGCAGATATATGTATGAAATTTTCCGCGAGAGAGGCAATCTCGCGGAAATCTTTTCTCCTCGCGACACTGAACTGACGCCGGGCACGAACCATATTGTGTTTTCGATGGACAGCATCAGGGAACTGAATGCCGTGGTGGTGGAGATTCAGGATGTCGGGACAAGGTATTTCAACTATACCCGCGACCTGTTCCGGCTCATGGAGGAGATGAAGGCTCTGGAAAATGCCCCTTCTCTGTATATTGTTGACCATATCAATCCTGCGGGCAGAGTAGTGGAAGGCACGATCCCGTCAGGACCGGCAGAAAGCAATATCCCTAAGGTTGCCCACAGGCACGGGCTCACGCTCGGGGAGCTTGCCAACCTGTATCATAATGAAATAGGGGCCAGATATGCCGTCCATGTGATTTCGGCGATGGCCACGGGGACGGGCAGGCAGATAATGCCGTGGACGATAGCTCCGGCATCGGACATCCCCGGCCTGTTCACCTGTGACATGTACAGCGGTGGAGGACTCTGGAACAATACCAATATCACCCCCGGGATAGGAACTGCAAGGCCTTATGAATATATAGGAGCCCCGTTCGTCAAGACAGGCAGCTATGAGCCGCTGCCTCTGCCTGCCGGTGTGCTGATGCGGCCATGCTCGTTCACACCTGCCTGCGGCATGTATGCCGGGGAGAAATGCTTCGGATACCAGATAATGCTTGAGCCCGGAGCGGAATACCATTCCCTGATGCATACTCTGCAGCTGATGAGGTATTTCCATGACAGGTATTCGCAGTTCGAACTGTCGGATGATTTCCGTCTGAAACTTGCCGACCCTGTCCTGTGCGCTTATGTCGAAGGTACATGCAGCGCAGAGGAAATGCGTGACCACATCAAGGTTGAGGAACAGAAATGGATCCGCAAGGCCAGGAAATATCTTCTTTATGAAGACCAGCCTTACAGGATCAAATGACAAGAATTATTTGATCCCGCGTTCCTTTTTGAGGAATTCGTATGCTTCCTGCACGGAGCGGAACTTGTCCGCTCCTGCTTTTTTTACATCCTCGCCCAGTCCTGTCAGCTTGTCCGGATGGTATTTCATCGCCATCCTCCTGTATGCCTTCTTTATCTCCTCGTCAGTGGCGGTGTGCTCTATGCCGAGTGCCTTGTAGGCCCAGTCTGAGTCCTTCCCTTTGGTGTAAGGTGCCCGTATGGCATTGAAGTCCACCGGCGATATCCCGAAGATTGCAGATATCCTCTCCAGTGCCGCCATTTCTGCCTGGCATACCTCCCCGTCGGCGTATGCCACCTGGAAAAGCATGTGGAGGAGTTCAAGCTTTGTGGAGTAGTTGGTGTTCCTGCTTATCTGCCATGCCACCTGGTTCTCGTCGATGTCCTGCGGAAGAATCCTTTCGAGGATTTCCATGGCATCGTCAGCCTCGGCTGCTCCGAAAGCCTGGACCAGAATGCGCCGTACCGTCTCAAGTTCAGAAGCTTTCTTGACTCCGTCCGCTTTCACGATGCAGGCGATCAGCACCACGAGGCTCACCTTGAAGTCGCCTGCATGTGTCCTTCCGGATGCGCTCTGCCTGCCTCCCTGTCTGTTTTCCTGCTTGCTTTCGCTGTCTATTATGGCGCCTATGGCAAATCCCAAAAGACCTCCGATAGGACCGCCCAGGACCCATCCGAGGCCGCCGCCCAACCATTTTCCGTATTTCATGTCAATGACAATTTTTATCAAACATCCGGACAAACATACGCATAAATCGCCGATTTCTGAACATGATAAGATGAAAAAAATCAGGACCTGGCCTGCCGGCGGACATTTCCTTACGGAAATTTTGCTAATCCGGAAATTAGTTCTATCTTTGCGGGCTGATAAATAATTAAATCATTAAGGAAATGAAAAAAGGAATTCATCCCGAAAACTACCGTCTTGTAGCTTTCAAGGATATGTCGAATGATGTGACATTCATCACGCGTTCCTGCGCCAACACCAGGGAAACCATCGAGATCGAGGGCGTTGAATACCCTGTGGTAAAGGTCGAAATCTCCAACACTTCACATCCTTTCTACACAGGAAAGATGAAACTCGTGGACACCGCCGGCCGCGTCGACAAATTCTACCAGAGATACAAGAAGAAATAATCCTCAGAGGATTCTTCATACGGGACGGGCTGTCAAATGCCTCAGTTAAAGAAAAATACTCATGCCGCAATTTTGCAGCATGAGTTATTTTTTTTGCTTGGTCAAATTCATGCGGAGACTTTTTTGCTGGCAATATGATAAAAAACGGGAGATTTTCTGTAAGTTTGTACAGATGGGGCAAGCCGTAAGTGGCCGTGTGTCATTTTTATGGAATCTTGTCCGGTTTTATGCATGAAACTGATGACCGTATTTATGAAATCTTTGTCTTTTGCTGCTTTAGTTCTGATGGCGGCATGGTGGATGCCTGCTGCAGCTGATCCGGTTCTTTCTGAGAAAGAGCCTGTGACCTGGAGACCGGATGTCAAGGTAACCAATGTGTGCTTGCCGGCTGTGCTTGACAGGGAGCATAATGTGGCTGCCGTCATTTGCATTGACAATGGGGACGGGAAGGCAATCACTGTTGATGATGTGTCCGTGGCAGTGTCAGGGATTCCAGGAGGAGCCGTCAGCAATGTCAGTCTGATGTATACGGGAACCATGGCTCCTTTGTATTCGGAAACGGTTTCACAGGGCATCAGGACAATGTTTTCTTATTATGGTGCGTCACAGGGCATATTTGCGGATGCGGATTATGCGATGCGTCTCGGAAGTTGCCGGCCGGAGAAAGACGGTACGGCGGTGCTTGCGGCGGGGAAGAAGCTTGTCAGGGGAAAGAACTGGTTCTATGTCAGCGTCTCTGTGGACAGGAGGAAAATCAGGGAAATATCGGATGTGTTCCGGCTTGAGGTTACGGGTGTAGGAATCAACGGGACACCTGCCGCTTTTGTGCAGGAGGGATGTGCGGAGCATCGGCTTGCTGTCGGACTGCGCAATCATGGGGATGACGGGGTCTTTGCCTATCGCATTCCAGGGCTGGTGACCACTCCGGATGGGACTCTGATTGCGGTCTATGATGTGAGGTATCACACTTCACAGGATCTGCAGGAGGATATCGACATAGGAATGAGCCGCAGTACGGACGGAGGCCGTACATGGGAGAAGATGAAGATAATAATGGATATGGGAGAATGGGGAGGACTCCCGGAAGCCCAGAACGGGATAGGGGATCCGGCAGTGCTGGTGGATGATGAGACAGGAGAGATCTTCGTTGTGGCCGTGTGGACGCACGGTCTCGGAAACGGAAGGGCCTGGAATCAGGTGGGGGACGGGTTTTCACCGGAGGAGACGGCCCAGCTGATGCTCGTAAGCAGCATTGATGACGGACGCACATGGTCCGCACCGCGCAACATCACCGGGCAGGTCAAGCAGAAAGACTGGAGATTCACCCTCCAGGGCCCGGGACGCGGGATAACCATGCAGGACGGCACACTTGTTTTCCCTATACAATATGTAGGACAGGACCGTGTCCCGAATGCCGGCATAATGTACAGCAAGGACCATGGACAGACATGGCATTGTCACGGGCATGCCTGGACCAACACGACGGAGTCACAGGTGGCGGAGGTCGGGTCAGGTGTCCTGATGCTGAACATGAGGAACAACAGAGGAACAGGCAGGATAGTCTGCACAACGGAAGACATGGGCAGGACCTGGCATGTCCATCCGTCTTCAGAGAAGCTCCGTGAACCGGTGTGTATGGCCGGCCTGCTGCATGTGCCGGCAGACAAGAATGTCCTTGGCAAGGATATTCTCCTTTTCTCCAATCCTGATACAGAACAGGGTCGTAACCACCTTACAATAAAGGCCAGTCTGGACGGCGGCATCACATGGCTGCCGGAAAATTCCCTTTTGATTGATGCGGAAGAGGGCTGGGGCTATTCCTGCCTTACAATGATTGACAGTTCGACTGTAGGTATTCTCTATGAAGGAAGCGTCTCGCAGATAGTGTTCCAGTCCGTGAAACTGGAGGACATTGTCAAGACGGAATAAATTTTTAAGGTTAAAGATATGGCGAAACCGAAATTCGACACCTGCTTTTTTGAAAGGTATGCAATGGCCTCCCTCAGGACTGTTCTCGGGGACAGGTATGCGTGTCTTGTGAATGAGGACCGTCCGGACCTGCAGGCTCCGGACCATTCGCTGGGTATCGAAGTCACACGGGCTATGGAGGAGAGCAAGAAGGTGGCGGACTCACTGCTGCTGGAGATGGCAGGAATAATCGAGCCTGACGACGGGACTGATGACGAGGAGAGGGCTGAGGATTACAGGAACATACTAGACAGCGGATATGCCTATGGTCTTAGGGGAGGGAAGTATGTCGGCAAGCTGGAGTATGACTACTGGGCTTTGGCACAGCCTCTCAGAAGGATCATTGCAAGCAAGGTGCAGAAGGTCAGTTCGGGGTTTTATGGCAGCTTCAATCATTTCGGCCTGTATGTCTTCTGCAAGGACAGGCTTACAGAAGAAGAAGTGGGGCTTACGGTGGAATACACTTCGGAGCTGCAGTTCGGGCTGGAGGTATGCTATGATACTCTTTATCTTTCTCTGATCGACTGCCTCTATGTGTGCGACATGCGGAGCGGTGATATCGGCAGGCATGGGATTTCCCGGGACATGTGCCGCATATTCTTCCGCGAGGCAGTCAATTGACATGCAGGAAGGGCTCATGTGAAATGATGATGTATTGCTATATAATCATCATAAATTGCGATGCTGATTGGTACAGGTATTGCCTATAAATGCCTCCGGGCATGCAGGGCCGAATCCGGACTGACTATGTGTCACATGGTTGCCCTCATGTCAGGGAAGGTAAAATCATTTAATGCCGTTTTGTTATGAAAATCAAATCAGTAAGAGGAAGGGAAATCCTCGATTCAAGGGGAAATCCCACAATAGAGGCTGAAGTGCTTCTTGAGTCAGGTGTCACAGGTGTAGCTTCGGTTCCGTCAGGGGCATCCACGGGCGAGCACGAGGCCATAGAACTCAGGGACGGTGATCCGAAGAGATATGGCGGGAAGGGCGTGCTGAAGGCCGTTGAAAACATAAACGAAAAGATAGCCCCGGCTCTCATCGGGATGTCAGCCCTTGACCAGAGGGCCATCGACCGAAAGATGATAGCGCTTGACGGCTCGAAGAACAAGTCGCGCCTGGGGGCAAATGCCATTCTCGGCGTCTCCCTCGCAGTGGCGAAGGCTGCCGCAAATTATCTCAGGATTCCTCTCTACCGCTATATCGGCGGCACGAACACATTCACCCTGCCTGTCCCGATGATGAACATCATCAACGGCGGCTCGCACAGCGATGCCCCTATTGCATTTCAGGAATTCATGATCAGACCTGTGGGAGCACCCTCATATCATGAGGGGCTGCGTATGGGGGCTGAAGTGTTCCATGCATTGAAGAAGGTCCTGCACGACAGGGGACTCAGCACTGCAGTCGGTGATGAGGGCGGTTTTGCCCCGGCTCTTGACGGGACGGAGGATGCCATCGAATCCATCATGAAGGCCATTGAAAAGGCCGGATATGTTCCGGGCAAGGATGTGATGATCGGAATGGACTGCGCCTCATCCGAGTTCTACAAGGACGGGATTTATGACTATACCGTATTTGAGGGCGAGAAAGGGGTGAAGAGGACTTCTGACGAGCAGGTTGACTATCTGGAGCATCTTATAGACAAATACCCTATCGACTCCATCGAGGACGGCATGAGCGAGAATGACTGGGAAGGATGGAAGAAACTTACTGACAGGATCGGAAGCCGCTGCCAGCTCGTCGGGGACGACCTCTTCGTAACCAATGTCGAATTCCTTTCCAAAGGCATCGCACAGGGATGTGCAAACTCCATCCTTATCAAGGTCAATCAGATAGGCTCCCTCAGCGAGACTCTTGACGCCATCGAGATGGCTCACCGCCACGGTTACACTACAGTGACTTCGCACCGTTCCGGCGAGACCGAGGACACTACAATCGCCGATATCGCCGTAGCCACCAACAGCGGCCAGATCAAGACCGGTTCTCTCAGCCGTTCAGACAGGATGGCCAAGTACAACCGCCTTCTCAAGATAGAAGAAGAACTTGGTGATACTGCCGTCTATGGCTACAGACGCATAAGATAAATGCTTGATGTCAGGCCGGATGCCGGCTTGCAGATTTCAGTGAAGGATGACCGCCCGAAGGGAGCGGCCATCCTTTTTTGTGGGGCTCCTGGCAGAGGAGAATATGTGCCGACTGTCGCGTGAAGGCGTCATACGGAACATTTATGATGAAAAATAGGCATTAAAATGTGGATATTATTGCTTATTTTTGCATCGCGAATAAGAGTTGCACACAAATTCAACCAAATAGAGATGAATAATTCTTCCATTACTGCCATAGGGGTATACCATCCCTATGGCAAAATTGACAACGTATTCTTTGAAAGCAGACTTGACACCACTGACGAATGGATCCGGGAGCGTACCGGCATTGAGAGCCGGTATTTTGTGGCTGCGGATGAATACACCGGAGACATGTGCGTAAATGCTGCACTTGATATGAAAAAGAAATTCAATGTGGATTTCGAGGATGTGGATTTCATCATTGTGGCATCAATGACCCCCGATCAGACTATTCCCAATGTCGCAAGCCAGGTGCAGACCAGGCTCGGCATCCGCAATACAGGGGCCGTGGACATCTGTACGGCATGTTCAGGATTCTGTTACGGATTGATAATGGCCAAGGGGCTGATAGCATCGGGAGCGTACAGAAAAATACTTGTCTTCGGAGCTGACACGATGTCCAGGATAGTGGATTTCAATGACAGGAACACCTGTATCCTTTTTGGAGATGCAGCCGGCTGTGTGCTTGTGGAGCGCAGTGAGGAAAACGGCCTGTTCGAACCGTTTTCAGGTACAGACGGCAGCATGGGCAAGGACCTGTATCTCAGTTCGCACAAGAATTCCATAAACGGTGCGGAGATTTCAGCCGACGGCAAGGTTCACCAGAACGGGAGGGCCGTGTACAAGTGGGCTGTTACAACGCTTTCAGAGGGTCTTGGAACTCTCGCTGCCAAGAACGGCATTTCTCTTGATGATGTGGACATCTTCCTTCCGCACAGTGCGAATTACAGAATGCTTGAGGCAGTATTCAAAAGCCTAGGCATACCGATGGACAAATGTATCGACAGTGTCAGGAAATACGGAAACACATCTGCTGCATCCATACCGATGGCCTGGTATGAAGGTCTGAGGTCCGGTCATATCCGTCAGGGTGACACATTGATGCTGATCGGTTTCGGAGCGGGCTTCACATATGCCGGCCTTTGTCTGCGGAACGGCATTGACGGCAGCCGTATTGCTGAATGACTGCCGTCTGTATGCCAAAAATGAGGACAACGGTCCGTTGCCCTTGCCATTGAAGAAAAGTTTTTCATAGGTTGCCCGGAGGCTTATTCCACAGTGAAGATGCCTTCGGCATATAATTCCTCGGAGCAGATCACCAGAAGATAGGTCCCCGGAGTGTCAGGCATGTCAAGCATTACGAACTGCTGGCCGTTGGTCGTGCAGTAGTCAACTGTGTTGTCTTTTGAATCGATGATGCAGATGTCGGCCTGCCGGACTTCGTAGAGCTCCACTTCAATTGTACCCGTATCTTCGCATACGTATGCCTTTATGTCGCTGCCGAGGCTGCGTTCAAGACGCGGGGTGTTGTGTGTTGTCGTCAGGATGATGCGGATTGCCTTTCTGTTGCGTGCCGCTTCATCTCCGGAGCATACCGGAACTGAAAGGAATATGCAGACAATGGCTGCAAAGACGGATGTGAGAAAATGTTTCATAGCGTGTCGGTTTTATGATTTTGTTGCAAAAATATGTCATGAGATGTATCATAAGCAAATAAAATCTCTCATTTTGCGATTTTTGCAAGTATGTGAATTACAGAATGTTGCTTTTGTATATAACTGGGACCTGACAGTGCCGGAATAATATGGTCGCATTGTAATGCAATGACAGTTAGTGATATATGCCGGTGAAAGAAGATTGTCTGATGTTAAAGTCATTCAGTCCAGTTCCTGCATCTTCCCTTTCAGGAAATTGTCCAGATTTATGCCGTGCTTTTCGAGTCCGAGCTTTTTTCTGATGACGCTGCTGGCATTGTAGAAAGACTTGCGTTTCAGGTAGACTGCAATCTCATTGCCGTTCAGTCCTATGCAGTAAAGACAGCAGCAGCCGATCTCCCATTCTGTCAGTCCTGAATTTTTCAGGAAAGAAATGAATTGCGGATGCATTATAATGAATGATATCTTGGTTGAATGCAGAAATCTTTCCCTGTCATCCATGAATTCTTTGAGGGTGTCCGATGCAGATGAGACAAGATTCTTTGAAAGTGCAGCGGTTATGAATTTGTTCAGGATGTTCAGCCTTTCTTCGATGGATTGTCTTATTTCCCTGTCGAGTCCTGTTTCATTGCTTATCCTCTGCAGGTGTCTTTTCTCATTCAGTGCATGCCGGTACAGTTTCATGTAGTTGTCCTTTTCCTGTTCAAGCACGGCTTTCTCCTTTTCGATCTTTTCCTTTTCTTCCTGCCTTTTCCTGTTCCTTTCGTGCAGCCTTGAGAAGAACAATGATGTGCCGAGGATCAGCGTTGCCATGCCGAGGGCAAGAATGGCCAGCCATAATTCCCTTACAGATATCCTGTGACGTGCAATTTCCCTGTCTTCTGCGTATTTTGCATTGCTTTCAAA
The DNA here is from genome assembly GCA_944323825.1 of uncultured Bacteroidales bacterium. Lineage (GTDB taxonomy): Bacteria > Bacteroidota > Bacteroidia > Bacteroidales > UBA932 > Cryptobacteroides. The sequence goes on along the minus strand of CALUTY010000005.1, from coordinate 88,274 downwards.
TATGTCCATGTCCGTGTTGTCAGTGATCCGGACATATTCTTTGTATGACTTGAGTGCTTCCTCATATTGTCCTGTTCTTTCATTCAGGGAGGAGTTCACCACAAGATATGCTGGATCATCTGCAAATCCGGGATCGGTTTTCCTGTGGCATTCCAACGCTTCGATGCCCTTTTCGTAATCACCTGCATTTTCGTAGGCATAGGCCAGTTCGATCCAGTTTATTTCACTGCTGTCCCTGATGCTTTCCAGATACTCTGTTATGAGCGGGCCAGTATCTTTCCCTTTTGAATGTACTGTATGCAGGGCAACGACATAACATCCGCTCTTCTGTGCGTCTGTCATGTCCTCCATCCTTGGCCATATTGCTGAAAGCCATTTTTCAGCATTTTCATAATTTTCGATTGACAGGCAGTCATAGCAGATGTTCAGGACTGCGTTGACATAGCGGGATGTGTCCTTGGCCGCCAGATAGTTTTCAGATGCGGTGACAGTGTTTGCCATGGCTTCTTCAATGCAGTACAGCTGTTCGTAGATGAAGGCTTTTGCACTGTAGAGCATCCCTGTCTGGAGCCTGTCTTTTGCATGTCCCACATGCCTTTCAGCCTTGGCGAAACATTCCATGGCGGCATCCGGATCTCCGGCATTCTGTCTGATCCGTCCGAGATAGTACCATGTCTTTAGTTTTTCTTCTGCAGTCCCGTGCCGTCTGTACCATCTGGCAGCAGGCGCGATGATGCTGTCATTCAATATGTCAATATTATTCTTGTCAAGGGCGGCCGAATGGAGAAGGGCAAACCTTGCCTTGTATTTCCGTCCCGGCATTTCATCCTGCACGATGCTGTCAAGAATTGAAAGTGCCCGTTCCGGATCCCTGTTCAGGAGCCTTTCCGCCTCATCAAGTATCCTGTCGGTTCCCGCTCTGTGGCAAGAGACTGTTGTCAAAAGCAAATATATGCTTGCTAATAGGGACGTCTTGGTTAACATAGTAAGTATTAAGGTTTTGGCCTATTACGAAATTAGAATTTTTGCCATTAATATGCAATGTTTTCCTCATTTTTGTTGCTCAGGGATTCCATGGGAGGATTAATGGACAGATATGCATAAAAGAAGAAACCGGACTGATGATTCATCAATCCGGTCTCTTTGTGACCCCAACAGGATTCAAACCTGTAACCTTTTGATCCGTAGTCAAATGCTCTATTCAGTTGAGCTATGGGGCCGGTTCAAGGTCTTTTGACCTTTATTTATGTCGGTCGGCAGACTACTCTGCTGATGCTCCTTCTTCTCTCAGAACGGCAAACTTCTTTTCCTTGATTCTTGCCTTCTTGCCGGAAAGCTTCCTGAGGTAGAAGATTCTTGCCCTGCGGACTTTTCCGACTTTGTTGAGCTCTATTGAGTCAATGAACGGAGAGGCGAACGGGAAGATCCTTTCAACACCGATGCCGCTTGAAATCTTGCGGACAGTGAAAGTCTTTGTTGCAGGAGATGCACCTCTGATCTGAAGGACAACACCTCTATATTTCTGGAGCCTTTCCTTGTCTCCCTCCTTGATGCGGTAGGTGACGGTAATGGTGTCACCAGCCTTGAATTTCGGGTAACCGGCTACTTTTTCATTTGCGAAAGCCTGGTCAACAATCTTGATCAAATCCATTTCTGTAATTTTTTAGTGGCAACATTGCGGTTTTTCACACCCGGCGCAAGAGGTTGCTTTTGTTTTGGGACTGCAAAGGTACAAATAATTCTTTTACTTCCAAATGTTTTTCGGAAAAAATCAGAACATGTCCCGAAGCCTGTCGAAGAAACTCTTGTCTTCCTTGCTCGGGGAAGGGGTGAATGTGTCGTTGTTCCTTATGCTTTCAAAAAGCTCCTTTTCGTTCTTGTTGAGTTTTTTCGGTATCCATACTATGAATTTGACATAAAGGTCGCCGGTGCCGTAGCTGTTGACTGACGGAAGACCTTTGCCTTTGAGCCGGACTACCGTCCCGGACTGGGTGCCCGGTTCCACCTTGACCTTGTAGTTGCCGTCGAGGCAAGGTATCTCGGCAGTTGTCCCGAGCATGGCGTCCATGACTGAAATTATCTTTGTATATGTGAGGTTGTTCCCGTCTCGTTTCAGGTATGGATGCTCAACTTCCTCAATAAGGACGAGGAGGTCGCCGTTCACTCCGTTGTTCTTGGCGGCATGTCCCGCCCCGCGTATTGTGAGCTGCATCCCGTTTTCCACTCCGGCGGGAATGTTCACCTTTACGGTTTCCCTCTTGCGTACCAGACCGCTGCCTCCGCATGTGTGGCAAGGGTTGCTGATGATTTTGCCTTCTCCTCCGCACTGCTGGCAGGTCGAGTAGCTTATTGTCTGGCCGAAGATGCCGTTGACAACCCTCTTGATCTGTCCTGTTCCCTTGCAGGCCGGGCAAGTCTTGATGTCGGCGCTGTTTCTGGCCCCTTTCCCGTTGCAGTCGGGACAAGGTACGCTCCTTTCAACTGAAACTTCCTTTTCTGCTCCTCTGGCTATTTCTTCAAGGGTCATCTTCACGCGTACACGGATGTCTCGACCTCTATAGACCCTTTGACCCTGGCTTGAACCTCTGCTCCCGCCGAAGCCCCCGAATCCGCTGAAACCTCCGAAACCGCCTCCGAAAAGATTGTTCAAAATGTCGTTGAGGTCGCCGAATCCGCCGCTGAAGTCAGGTCCCGGCTGTCCTCCGAGTCCTGCGTGTCCGAACTGGTCATATTTTGCCTTCTTGTCCGGGTCGCTCAGCACTGAATATGCCTCTGCCGCTTCCTTGAATTTCTCTTCGGCTTCCTTATTGCCGGGATTCTTGTCAGGATGGTATTGGATGGCCTTTTTCCTGTAGGCCTTCTTTATTTCGTCAAGTGAGGCGTTCCTGTCCACGCCCAGCACTTCATAATAATCTCTTTTCTCTGCCATTTCCTCTTTCTCCTAATTGTTTTTCATGTTGCTGTCCAGGTTGTCTGCATGGCCATCCCGCCTGTTGGTAACCGGCTTCCGGAGGCCTTGCCCTCAGATGCCCACTACGACCTTGGCAAATCTTATGACCTTGCCGTTGAGCGTGTATCCCGTCTGCACAACGTCAAATACTTTTCCTTTTTTCTCTTCCTCATTGACCGGGAATTGGGCTACAGCTTCGTGTACATCAGTGTTGAACTCCTTGTCCCTTGCCTCGATCGTATCCAGTCCCTTGCTCTTGAGATAGCCCATGAGCTTGTTGAATATCAGCTCCGTACCTTCCTTCGCGGCATCACTGTCCGTGGATTTTGCGAGCACATCAAGTGCCCTTTCACAATCGTCAAGTACCGGGAGCAGCCCTTTTATGGTTTCTTCCGATGCGGTGCTGACAAGATCCAGCTTCTCCTGGGCCGTGCGCCTGCGGAAGTTGTCAAATTCAGCCATGAGCCTGATGTAGTCATCCTTTTCCTTGGCTATCTTCTCCTTTGCCTCGGCCAGTTCCTTTTCCAGCTTCTCGGCTCTTTCCTTTTCCTTCTTCAGTTCCTTGGCCTCTTTCCTTGGCATCTTTTCTTCTTTTTTGCCGCTTTCTTTCTGCTCGGCAGATGCAGAATCCTGCGGATTGTCCGTAGTATTCTGGATATTTTCCTCAGAGATGATCTCTTTTTCTGTATTTTCCTGTACCATATCTTGTCTTTTTATTTTTCCTGCTTCATTTTCCGGCATCCTGCCATGCGTCTTGCACAGTTGATGCCGCCCGGCTTTCAACAAAATATCTGCCAATCTGAACTTGTGACATAATGTCAGTCCTGACACTGAATCCCGGAGCTGCCATGTGCGGCAGATGCCGTTTTGTCATATATAAGGAAAGCGCCCTTAAAAGCTTTGAAACTTTCAGGGGCGCTTCATTATGCTCAAACCGGTCGCTTGCGTCAGTCGAGTTCGATGACCTTGTATTTAGGCACGAGGGCCTTCATTATCATCCAGGCTACTAGATAGGCCACTGCACAGCAGCAGAATACTATCATATAGCCGGCAGCCTTGCCCTCAAACCCGAGGAAATGGAATGCAGTTCCCATCTCGGCAGAATAGTCGAAAAGTTTTCCGGCCCCGAGCTGGATGAAGAATGAGCCGATGCCGCCTGCCATGCCTCCGATGCCGGTGATGGTGGAGATGGCGGATTTCGGGAACATGTCACCTATTGTGGAGAACAGGTTGGCTGACCATGCCTGGTGTCCGGCTCCGGCGAGGCCTATGATGATTGCCGGCCACCATACCGACACTGCGCCTGCACCCTGGGCGAAGAGGGCCGGGAGCGGAAGGAATGCAAATATGAGCATTGCAAGCATGCGGCCTGCATACGGATTCATTCCTTTCTTTTCCACGAAGAGCCTCGGGAGGTAGCCTCCGAAGATGGAGAGCACGGTCACTATGGCATAGAGTGTCGTGATAAGGGCGACTCCCATTCCGGAACTTGATGCATAGCCGTACTGGTCAGAGAAATATGCAGGAGCCCAGAACAGGTAGAACCACCATACTCCGTCAGTGAAGAACTTGCCGACGATGAAGGACCATGTCTGCCTGTATGTGAAACATTTCCAGAGCGGAATGCTTTTCTGTTCGGCATTCTGTCTTGCCGCAGCTTCCGGTTCGGCCGTTTCGTCCTGATGGATGTACTCCAGCTCTTCACTGTTCACATGCCTTGACTTTTCAGGCTTGTTGTACATGAACACCCAGAATGCCATCCAGATATATCCGAGGGCACCTATGATGATGAAAGCCATTTCCCAGCCGCCGCCGACGCCACGGTCCTTGAAGAACTGGGCGAGGACAGGAATGGTTGCAGGTGCAATCAGTGCGCCTATGGACGCACCCGAATTGAATATGGATGTCGCGAATGCCCTGTCTTTCTTTGGGAAATATTCGGCTGTCACCTTGATGGCAGCAGGGAAGTTTCCGGCTTCACCGAGTGCCAGAATACATCTTGCGGCAATGAAGAGCCATACGCTTGTGGATGCAATGGCCAGGGCCGCGGCGGACCCGGTTTCGACTGCCGTCATGGCAGCTGCACTTTCATAGCCTTCGATGTGGACGGTCAGCCAGCCGCAGACTGCGTGGAGACAGGCTCCGGTTGACCAGATTCCGATGGACCAGAGATATCCCTTCTTTGTCCCCATCCAGTCGACGAACTTGCCGGCAAAGAGCATGCATACTGCGTAGACGATTGAGAATACGGCGGTTATGAGTCCATAGTCGGCATCGGTCCAGTGGAATTCCGGAGCGATGAAATCTTTCCATGTCAGCGAGAGCACCTGGCGGTCCATATAGTTGACGGTAGTGGCCACAAAAAGCAATACCACCATCCACCAGCGCCAGTTGGTCATCAGTTTTTTTGAAGTACTTTGTTCCATTTGAAATTTTTTGGTTGTTTAGATGTCATTGGAGCTGATCCCAATGTTGATTCTGTGGTCTATTTCCTGACATCGCGGATGATGTCAAGGGCTGAGCGGCAGAGTCCGGTGATCCTGCCCCATTCTTTGGCGGCTATCACATCTTTCGGGAAGAGGTTGCTGCCCATACCGACACAAGTCACTCCTGCGTTGAACCAGCCTTCGAGATTTTCCTTTGTAGGCTTCACTCCTCCTGTCACCATGATCTGGCTCCACGGCATAGGGGCACGGAGTCCTTTGACGAAGGCAGGCCCGAGCACGTCTCCCGGGAATACCTTGCAGAGGTCGCATCCGAGTTCCTGTGCGGCTCCGATTTCAGAGACGCTTCCGCATCCCGGACAGTACGGGATGAGCCTTCTGTTGCATACCGGGGCGATTGCCGGGTTGAAAAGGGGACCTACAACAAAATTGGCTCCGAGCTGTATGTACAATGCAGCAGTACCCGGATCAACGACGGATCCGACGCCGAGGATCATTCCCGGAAGTTCCCGGTTGGCGTATTTCACAAGTTCACCGAACACTTCATGCGCAAAGTCTCCGCGGTTGGTGAATTCAAAGGCTCTCACGCCGCCTTCATAGCATGCCTTGACCACATTCTTGGCCGTTTCAAGGTCGGCATGATAGAACACCGGGACCATGCCCGTTTCCTTTACTGCCGCCAATACTTCTGATTTGCTGTATTTTGCCATAATCCGATGCATTTATCTTGATACCCTTCCGCTTCCGTCACCTTTCATGAGATTTTCCACTTCGGCCACGGTCACCTGGTTGAAGTCGCCGAAGATGGTGTGCTTCAGGCAAGATGCCGCCACTGCGAAGTTGAGTGCCTTCTGGTCGTCGCCGGTCCAGGTGAGAAGACCGTAGATCAGGCCGCCCATGAACGAATCTCCGCCTCCGACGCGGTCGACGATATGGGTGATGTCGTAGCGCGGTGACTGATAAAGCTTTTCTCCGTCGAAGAGGACTCCGCCCCAGGTGTTGTGGTTGGCGTTGATTGAGCCTCTGAGAGTGATGATGACCTTCTTTGCACGAGGGAATCTTGCCATGAGCTGGCGGCAGACGCTTTCGAATTCAGCTGCGTTCACCTCTCCCTTTGTGGCAGTCACGTCAAAGCCTTCGGGCTTGATGCCGAATACTTTTTCCGCGTCTTCCTCATTGCCGAGGATTACGTCGCATCCCTCCACGAGGGCCGGCATGACTTCTGAAGCAGTCTTCCCGTATTTCCAGAGATTTTTCCTGTAGTTGAGGTCGCAGGACACGGTCACGCCGAGCCTGTTGGCTGCCTGGATGGCTTCGAGGCACACATCTGCTGCTCCCTGGCTGATGGCAGGGGTGATGCCGGTCCAGTGGAACCAGTCGGCTCCCTCGAACACCTTGTCCCAGTCTATCATTCCTTTTTCAATCTCTGAAATTGAGGAATGTGCCCTGTCGTAGACCACCTTGCTTGGACGGGCCACGGCTCCGGTTTCAAGAAAATAGATTCCAAGCCTGTCGCCGCCGAAGATGCAGTGCCCGGTGCCTACACCGTAGCTGTGAAGGTCCCTTATGCAGCTCTGTGCTATGTCATTTTTCGGGAATCTCGTGACAAATTCAGTCTCTATGCCGTAATTGGCAAGCGACACCGCCACATTTGCTTCCCCGCCTCCGAAAGTTGCGGCGAATTCCCTGGCCTGGGAAAATCTGAGATAACCTGGAGTAGACAGCCTCAGCATGATCTCTCCGAATGTGATTACTTTTGGCATTTTGTATAGATTTAATAGTTTTGTCGTATTTTCAGAAAAGTCTGTTTTACAATAGGCTTCTGACACAAACTTTGCAAAAATAGCAATATTTTCTGATTGTCGTGTGCGTTCACGGAAATTTTTGTAAATTTGTTCCCGCAGTTGAAAGGCAATCCTTTAAAAATGACAAAAAGTCCATGAAATGAAATTGCTCAACAAGATAACAATCAATGATGTTGCCAAGGCTTCGGGGGTATCAAAGGGCACTGTTGACCGTGTGCTCCACAACAGGGGGGAGGTGTCTTCACGGAGCCGGGAACGGGTACTCAAGGTAATTGAGGAGCTCGGCTACAGGCCGAACATATATGCATCCCTCCTTGCATCAAAGAAAGTACACAAGATAGTCTGCATCATTCCGGAGTTTGCACCGGGGGACTTCTGGGAACTGACTGACAAGGGAATAAAGAGGGGAATGGAACTGGCTTCCTCCTACGGTATCCCTGTTGTCACAGTGCAGTATGACCAGTATGACATGGAGTCGTTCCAGCGTGCATGCTGCATGACCTTGGACGAGAATCCTACCGGCGTCATCATCGCCCCCATGTTCCGCATGGAGACCCTGAAGTTCGTGAAGGAACTTGACACCAGGGGGATAGCGTACATGTACATTGATTCCAAGCTTGAAGATGACGACTATCTTGCATATTTCGGCATGCCGATGTACCAGAGCGGCTATCTGTGCGCCGACCTGCTGACGGACGGCCGTGATGTGAAGAAGGTCACCATAGTGAGGATAGCCAGGGACAAGAAAGGGCTTTCGGACCCTACTGTCACGCGCAGGACCGGATTCATGGACTATATGAATGAGCATTATCCTGACTGCGTGATCGAGAATGTCTTCATAGACCCCAAGGACAGGCATGACATATACGCCAAGCTTGACAGTCTGTTTGAAACCGATCCTGAGCAGGCGGGATATATGGTGATGTTCAATTCAAGGATACATCTCGTGGCGGACTATCTCAGGACACGGGATATAAGATCGAGCCGCGTGGTCGGCTTCGATGTCATGGAGAGGAATCTTGCCGCGCTCAGGGACGGCTATGTGCAGCTGCTCATCGCTCAGCATTCGGACAGTCAGGCAGCATCGGCGATTTCCGCCATGACTGACTGGCTGCTGCTTGGAAAGCCGATTGCCAGAAAGGACAATTATACCCAGATGGATATCCTCAACAGGTATAACTGCGACTATTATCTTTAACGCCAGCAATGTACCATTGCAGTCGTTCCGCCCGTAGGACAAGGCCTGGGTGGAGGACATTGCAGGCAAGAAGGCTTTTAGGAATCAGTATGGAAAAACAGATTAAGACCTGCGGTCTTAATGGCCTTTGAGGTAATGGATTAGACATTAAAAAAATATCCCTGCCGGACGGCGGGATATTTTTTTGTCAAAATGGGGGCTCTTGAGCCTGACCCTTATTTCGTGGCATTTTCGAGCCTCTTCATCATGGAGAATATGAAGAGGGCTGAAAGCAGGCAGAGGGTGATGAGCAGTACCCAGATGCCCCACAGCGGAAGCTTGTCCCAAAGCAGTCCGGGTATTGACACGAGATAGTTGCCCACTGCTGTGGCGGCAAACCAGCATCCCATCATCGCTCCCTTATATTTCGGAGGGGCAACCTTTGAAACAAAGGAGATTCCCATAGGGGAGAGAAGGAGTTCCGCAAATGTCAGCACGAGATATGTGGAGATGAGCCAGTTAGGCGACACGAGTTCCGGGCTGACGGTTCCGCCGAGCTCTTTCGGAGAGGCCAGGCCTATTGACCCGAATGTGAGGATGAAGAATCCTGCTGCGGCCACAATCATTCCCAATCCGATCTTTCTCGGAGCGGAAGGTTCCTTGCCCTTTTTGGCAAGTGCCCCGAAGATGGCAAGGGATATAGGTGTGAGTGCCACCACGAAGAACGGATTGAACTGCTGGAAGTCTGACGGCTGTATCCTTACAGTCTGCTCCATCTGGCTGTAGAAGAAATATGCCCCGCCCCAGAGTGCTATTGTGGCAAGTCCTGAAAGCATCTTTCCCCTGCCGGTCTCGGACTGTACTGTGCCTGCGAGCGTGTAGATGGATATCGCTATGAGGGCAAGGCTCCAGATGTTGAAGCCTATCCTGGTGACCCCTTCGACCGTGCTCTGGGTATAGTCCCTTGCGAAGAGCGTCATCGTGGCCCCGTTCTGGTGGAATGACATCCAGAAGAAGATCACTACGGCGAATACGAGAAGAAGTGCGGTGATGCGGCTCTTCGTCTGCTCCGGAGTAAGTTCCGGTTCGTTTGAGTGTGCTGCCTGTGCCTGTTTTGCATTGACATCTGCATGCCTGAACCAGGACCTGCAGCTGAAGTATATTATGACGGACACTATGAGAGAAATGCAGGCCACTGCGAATCCGTAGTTGTATGCAGTGGACAGCTTTTCTATGTATGTGCTGCAGAATGTGGCGAGATCCATTCCCGATGCCCCTGTCATTGTCATCTGGATGCCGGTGAGCTTGTCGATGTTTTCCGGACTTATTGTCCCGTCCATGAACTGGTGGGCGAGGGCAGGGACGTTTGCGTCGTAAGAGAGCCCTGACTTGCCGAGGAAAAAGTTGGTGACAGCCTTTGCCGCCGTCGGTGCGAACATTGCACCTATGTTGATGGCCATATAGAAGAGACTGAACGCCGAATCTCTTTTGGCTGAATATTTCGGATCGTCATACAGGTTCCCCACCATCACCTGGAGGTTGCCCTTGAACAGGCCCGTACCTATCGAAATGAGTGCCAGGGCCCCGAACATCAGCACTTTGCCGAATGCGTCCGGACCGGTAGGGATAGAGAGGCAAAGGTAGCCTAGAAACATCACCGCGATGCCTGTCGTCACGCATTTCCCGAAACCGATCTTGTCTGCGAGGATTCCTCCGAGGAGAGGCATGAAATAGACAGCCGCAAGGAAAATTGAATAGATCTGTGTGGCCGCGGTGCTTGAAAATCCGAATTTGGCCTGGATGAACAGCAGAAATATCGCCAGCATGGTGTAATAGCCGAAGCGTTCACCGGTGTTGGCGAGGGCAAGGGCAAAGAGCCCCTTGGGTTGACCTTTGAACATTTTCTGTCGAGTGTTTATTGTTTTACATTTTGATATATAGTCGGCAAATTTAACAATATAACTTAAAAATACTTGCAAAAAAATCCGGTTTTGCAGGTATTTTTATGCTTATTCGCATAATTACCCCCCCCAAAGGTCATTGATGCTGCAGGTCTTGATCTGCTTATCCGATACTGTTTCCGACACGCAGTGGCTTAATCAGGTTCAGGATGACCGAAAGTCCATTTTTGTCTCAAAAAGATGGATTTTGTGACAAAATCATTATCTTTGATTGATGCAACCATTTTTTATTTGTCATACGATGCAACAATCATCATTTGTCATGAAACATTCAAAGAAATCCGGTCATGCCGAATCTCGTGCGATGTGCATGAGGGGCCTGTCTGCCGGGATGCTTTTTTTGTCATGTGTCATCTTGTCCCCTGTTTCCGCCCGGGCGCAGGATGCGGATACGGATGCCGGAGATGACATGCCTGGCATACTGACATATTCATTGCCTGCCACTTCGATAATGATAGAGGCGGAGGCAGTGCAGGAACATTTCTTTGCCGGCCCGTATGCCGGATATGCCAGGAAGTATCTCGGAATAGATGCCGGGCAGAAGGACAAGGTCACCTGCAGCCTTTCCGGAGTGACGGTGATTCCGCGCACGGAAGCTGACCATAGCCGGAGGTATGCCCTTGAGGCACGGGGGAAGGATGCAGATGCACTGATGCTCCGTCTGACATCCGAAGGTCTTGTGTCCGTGGCTGACGGAGATTTCGGCAAAGGCAGTGAGTGGCGGTTTCCTGCCGCAGTCCGGGGGGATTTCTCCGACAAGGCCGTCACATCCAATCTGACATCCGGCGAGGCCACTCTTTACAGGACTGTCAAGGGGCAGTCTTCGTTCAGCAAGGTCGCCGTGCATCAGGACATGGTGGTGGAAAAGTCGCTTGAAAAAAGGGCTGCCGAGGCGGCTTCCCTCATTTTCGAACTCAGGAACAAACGTCTTCAGATAGTGACCGGCGACACTGATGCCACATACAGCGGGGAGGCCATGGGGGCTGCCGTGGAGGAACTGACCCGTCTTGAAAAGGAATATATGACGATGTTCACAGGATATACCGAATATCAGACGCAGAAGATGACATTCGAGGTGGTGCCTCAGAAGAACCGGGAGAGCCAGATGTATGTGGCCTTCCGGATTTCTGATGCCGAGGGGCTTCTGCCTGCGGACAATCTGTCCGGCAGGCCTGTGGTCCTTGAACTGGTGCCGCAGGAAGTCCCTTCTGTCCCGGTTGACCCGAAGGTTGCGAAGGCGTCTTCCAAGGCGGTGTCCGTCACCTACAGGATACCGGCCATCTGCACCGTCCGTCTGCTTGACGGCATGAATGTGGTCATGCAGACGAGGATGCCGGTGTACCAGCTCGGCATGGAGAGTACCTTTCCCGTGAACATCAGGGTAAAATGAAACCGTTCCATTGACAAACTTTAACACATAGATAAAATGACAATCAGAGATCTTGATCCATCACTCGTATGGAAGAATTTTTATGCCCTTACACAGATTCCGAGGCCTTCAAAGAAAGAGGGGAAGGCAGTCGAATATCTCTATGGGTTCGGCAAGTCACTCGGTCTGGAGACCATCAAGGATGAAGTGGGGAACATAATCATAAAGAAGCCGGCCACTCCCGGCATGGAGGGCCGCCGCGGCGTTATCCTGCAGGGCCATATCGACATGGTGCCGCAGAAGAATGCCGACAAGGTGCATGACTTTGAAAAGGATCCGATAACAACTTTGGTTGACGGTGACTGGGTGCGTGCCGACGGCACCACCCTCGGGGCTGACAACGGTCTCGGTGTGGCTGTCGCCCTGTCCGTATTGGAGTCCAGGGACCTGAAGCACGGTCCGGTGGAGGTGCTGGTGACTGTGGATGAAGAGACCGGCATGACCGGGGCAAATGCCCTGAAGCCGGGGCTGCTTGACGGTGACATCCTCATCAACCTCGATTCCGAGACGGAAGGGGAACTGTATGTGGGCTGCGCCGGAGGACTTGACGCAACAGCCTCCCTCAAATACGAAATGAAGCCTGCACCTGCAGGATACAAGGCATACAGAATTTCCGCCAAGGGAATGAAGGGAGGACATTCAGGCATGGACATCATCCTCTACCGGGCCAATGCCAACAAGGTGCTCGCAAGGGTGCTCGTTCCCCTTCTCCGAGATGGAGTGAAACTCGTGTCCGTAGACGGCGGCAACATGAGGAATGCCATCCCGCGTGAAGCCTTTGCCGATGTCCTTGTCCCGGAAGGCATGGTTTCCGCAGTTGAAAGCCACATTGCCTCTGTGCAGAAGGACATAAGAAATGAATATGCGGCGACAGATCCGTATGCCGGCCTTCTGATGGAGCCTCTCGCCTCAATCCCGGCATCGTATATTGACGATGCTGCTGCTTTGGCGATGTTCCGTGCCGTGAACGCATGTCCGAACGGAGTCTGGAGGATGAGTGATGCCGTCCCTGGCCTTGTGGAGACCTCCAACAATGTCGCCATAGTTTCTGCTGCAGACGGCCTCTTCCAGGTGAAGACCCTCATGAGAAGCTCCGTGGACAGCGAGAAGGAGGCCCTTGCAGAGGAGTTCCGCTCTCTGTTCGAGCTTGCCGGAGCTGAAACCTCATTTACCGGCGGCTATTCCGGTTGGGCTCCGAACAGCAATTCCCTCATCCTTCACACCATGAAGAAAGTCTACAGCGGCATGTACGGGAAGGAACCTGCCGTCATGGCCATTCATGCCGGACTCGAATGTGGCATCCTCGGCGGCACCTACCCTCATTGGGACATGGTTTCCTGCGGTCCTACCATCCTCAGCCCGCATTCCCCTGATGAGCGTGTAAATATCCCTTCCGTCAAGAAATGGTGGGACTTCCTCGTGAAGGTCCTGGAGGAGATTCCGGAGAAATAGGCCGTTCACCCTGTGCCGCAAGTGTCATCCGTCATGGCATCTTGACATTTCAGCGGGCAACTCTTTCAAAACGGGGGCTGTGTCAAAATGATCGTTTGATACAGCCCCTTGCATGTTCGGCTATGTAAAGTTCCCGGCAAAATAAAGATAAATCCCGCCCAAATCATTCGGTGCGGGCCAGATTTGTTTTTGTAAAAAAAATTATGGAATGATGAGGATATTTTATTGTATATCATTGATCTTTATGGCATTTTCGGCTGTCGCATGCAGCCCGGCGGAGGATTTGGAACAGCGGTTGGGGAAAATTATTTCCGGAAAGGATGCCGAAGTGGGAATTGCCGTGATTTTCAACGGAAAGGACACGCTGACACTGAACAACGACAAGCAATACCCGATGATGAGCGTGTTCAAGTTTCATCAGGCACTGGCCGTAGCCGACCACCTTGCAAAATCAGGCAAACATCTGACAGACAAGATACACATAGAGCCGGAAGACCTGCAAAAAGACACTTACAGCCCCCTTCGGGACAGATTCCCTGACGGCAACTTCGGCATCAGCATCGCCGATCTGCTGCAATACACCCTCCAGCTATCCGACAACAATGCCTGCGACATCCTTTTCAAATACATTATTGGCGTGGAGGAGACTGACCGCTTCATCCGTTCGCTCGGGCCCGGAAATTTTTCCATTTCGGTCAATGAGGACGGCATGCACAAAGACATCAACCGTTGCTATGACAACTGGAGCACTCCACTTGACGCAGCGAGACTGCTCGAAATTTTCCTCACGCAGGACATTCTGCAAGAGGAATATGCCGATTTTATCCGGAAAACCATGACAGAATGCACCACGGGGCAGGACCGGCTTGTCAAGCCGCTGCTCGGAACTGATGCTGTCATAGGGCACAAGACGGGGACTGGAGACAGGAATGCTGAAGGCAAACTCATTGGCACCAACGACATAGGATTTGTTTTTCTTCCTGACGGAAGCCATTATACGATAGCCGTGTTCGTCAAAGACTCCGGAGAGACTCCCGAAGCCACCGCAAAAATGATCGCCGACATATCGCATGCGGTATATGAATGTGCATCAGCACAATAAGTACCAGGTCCTGTGTCTGAAGATGCTGTTGCTTCCTGACAATTAAAAAATATCCATGCGGTATAAAAAAACATCCACGCAGAATCGCGTGGATGTTTTTGCATTGTATCGGTTTGTGCGCCGTGCCTCCGTCATTTCCCGGTCATGAGGCTGCTGAGGTCAAGCGTGACGGCTGCACCAGTACTGCCGGCAGATACCCTTGTCAGTACCATGTCCCCCGCAGCACACCAGAGCTGTCCTGCTGATGCGCTTCTCTGATATCTGAACCCTGGTCCCATTGTACCGGATATTGTAAGTGTATTTTTGTCTTCTGACAATGTTACGGCAAGAGGCAGGCTGTCTCCAGAAGGCATGAAATTGTCTGCCGGGTCACATGTGATGTTCATGAATGTCACGTCATTATTGTATCTCTCATCCCATGTGTATGCAGGTGTGTCACAGTAAAGACCTTCTATGGACATGCTGCCGTCTTCCTTGATGTCAATCAGGGCTTTCGGTCCATAGCCTTCCCTTGCATCCTTGTCTTGCCAGCCCTTATCGAGCAAATCCTGATATGACATGTAGCCGAGATCAAGATTGCCTGCCTTGAAGTTCTTGAACTGGATGCATACCTGATTATGGTCTTTGTATGAGTATGCCTCTCCGAGATCCTTTACGATCGTGACATCGAATGTCGCCGTCAGTTCGCTTTCACTGTCGAGCACCGGGTCCGGGTCAGGATTGTTTTCGGTCTTGTCAGGCACAATGAATGCATATCCCTGCTGGGTGCCTTTCCATTCTCCGGCAAGGATGTCATAGAGTTCCGATTCTACCGGCGGGACGGTCTCTTCTGGAGTTTCGGTTTTCTCGTAAAAGAGATCTGAGCGCCCGAACCTGTCAATCGCCACAGCCATTATCACATATCCGGTCTCCGGTCTGAGCATTTCGAATGGCTGCTCAATTTTTTCTTCAAATGCTAACACACCATTACCGATGTTCGAAAGGAGGTAATCGATGAGTTCTTCTTTCCCTTCGGATAGAATTATGTCAAAATATTCGGAATAGGAAAGTGTCATGCAGTACATTTCGGTGTCTTCATTCGGTGTGGCCTTCACGATAAAGGAAGTTGCCGTTACATCGGTGATTTCAATGTCGACCGAAGCATTGAACGGAGGATATTCCGTCATGACGGTGACTGTTGCCCATGCTGACGGGCTGATGTCCGGGTCCGGACTGAGAGTTCTCACGCTGAACTGGTATTCAGTGCCGGCTTCGAGGCTGTTGCCTTCACCGTCTTGTTCCACTGTGACCTTGTTTTCAGTGACAGTTGCGGCGGTTTCTGAACCGTTTATCCTGTATTCATATCCTGATGCTCCGTCCACGGCATTCCATTCAACGGTGAATGATGTCTGTGTCTTGCCGGTCTGGACCGGAAGCGGAGCAGGCATGACCTCTTCAAGTTCTACCGGAACCGTTGCCCAGTCCGAAGTCCTGCCATCCGCAGAATATGAACGGACCTTGAATGTCCAGGATGACTTGTCCGTCAGGTCTGTGAAGCTGGCGGATGTTTCTCCTGTCATGAATTCGGGCGAGTCATCAAGGGCATAGCCGAATCTTTCGGCTCCTTCGGGCCTTGTCCACTCGGCTGTGAAGGAATCGCTTCCTACAGATTTGATTGTTATTTCAGGAGCATCCGGATTTTTGATGTCTTCTTTTTTGCATCCCTGTGTCAGGGCCAGCATGGCTGAAAGCAGGATAAGTATCCTATATGTTTTCATGTCTTTTGATTTTTGTTATGTTTTTAAGGGACCGGGTATCAATAGTATACGGGTGTTCCCATGAATGATGCGGTCATTGAATGTCCGTTGCCGTCCTTGAAGTCAAGAGATATGCTGCTTGACCCGTCCTGCAGACTTCTGATGACCATTTGTCCTGATTTTATCTGGGCATAGGAGCTGCCTTTGCTGTAGCTGAAGAACCATGTCCCCATGTTCTCGATGAATGCTCCGTAGCCAGGAACAATTGTTCCTTCTTTCTGTTCAGAGGCATCTGATGAACTGTTGACAACATATGTCCCGTCTTGCACTTCCGTCAGTCCAGGCTCCGCATTCAGGCAGATCAGGAATCCGTCTTCAAAGGATCCGTCAAGGGGGTTGTAGCCGGTGGCGAGGAAAAGGGTATAGCTTTCAGCAATGCCGTCTCCTGCCTGTCCGTTGAATGTGAATTCGGCGTATTCCATCGGCGGACAGACAATATCTCCTGTCAGTGTGCTCACGAACCCTTCGGATGACATGTTGGATATCCGTATCCTGCCCACATATTCAAGTGTGAAGACCCCTTCAGAAGTGGTCAGATTGCATGATATCCAATACATGCTTCCTGATGCCTTGATATTCACTGTCCCGCCTGTGACCGGTGTCACGGAGATATTGCCTTCCGTGTCATAGCTGTTTATGGTGGTCATATACAGTCCGGCCGTACAGAATGTCCATGCAGGATGAGATTCATCCCCGCTCGGCAGGTATTGCCCTTCCGGGATTTCCGGGGATGATGCATCGTTTGCCAGAGGAACGCCAAGGCTCAATGTCAGAGACTGGCCCGGACCTATGTAACTCTGGAGATCTTCGTCGAATATGAGTCCCTCATCCCTCAATGTTATGTTTATTACCCCGGTCCCGCTTTCATAATAGTCTCCGAGGTATGAAGCCGATGCAACGATCCCTTCCGACAATGCGGGCCATTGTTCAGTTGCCGGGATCCCGTTTTCTTTTTCGCATCCGCAGAATGCAGCCAGGATCATGGCTGCGGCCAAAGTGTGCCTTTTCATGATCAACGGCTGTTTTATTCCGGCTGGGTTGTATATTCCAATTTTGCAGGAGTGCCATATATGTCGCTCATGTCTCCTCCCATAGGGACTGCAATGAAGACATATTCTGTATCCGGTTCAAGATCATAAAGATAACGCGGTCTTGAATCAAAGATCTGGTCAGCCCTATTGGATGTGAGCCTGCTCATGGCTACTTTGTTCACATCATTGTCATAAATTGAGCTGAATTCTTCGGCGGTAATATTGCAGCATCTTCCTTGAAAACAGCTCCCGGTAAAGGTGATTGATATGTCTGCGGTCGTCGCAGTTACTTCGTCAAGATGCAAAGTACATGTGTATTCGTCACTGAACTGCAGTGCTTCTGTGTTGAATTCTTTTGCATGAACCGGGCCGAGCTTGCCGTCTCTCCCATAACTTAGGGTATAATAAATGTATTTTGTGTCAGGAACCAGTGACCTCAGATTTGTTTCGGAATAAAAATATAGCATTTTTGTAAAGCGAAGATCCCCATTTTCGAATTCAGACTTTACATAATCTTCTATTCCTCCGGAGGCTTCGGCTTCTTCTGCAGAGACATAACCGTATGAGCATGCAGAAACATCACTTGAGATGGAGAATTCTACGGTTGCAATATCAGATCCCGGTGTTACCGTGAAGTCAATCTTGGAATTTCCTGAACCTATGACATCTTTGCTCTCTGTCCTGATACTGATTTCGATTATCCCGTCCTCATCGAATGTATAGCTGTCTCCATTTTCGACATATGTTATTGCATATATCAGATAGTCTTTGTCTGGCATTATTTCACTTCCGTCAGCAGTATAGTCACACCATAGGAATCGTGTTTCTCCGCTGCATAAATCGTTGTATTTGATTGAGTAGTCCTCATCTTTGACATATTGCAGGAAACTTTCTTTGGAATTTACCTGATACCCGTAATAAACATTTTGTGCAGGGTCAAATATATTGCAATAATATTTTCTCCCTTCCATATTTCCGCAGGTTACATCTATGCATACACCTTTTGCGGCAGCGGCTGCAGTCACCGTTATGTATCTGTTTGCAGAAGGCTCCATTGCTGTGGTGAAGTCATGGGTGACGGTATTCCCGATGATGTCTCCGCTGGTGCCGTATGCACTTATGGTATAGTCTGTTTCCGGTGAAAGACCATCTTGGGTGAGTGTCATTTCAGGTTCAATTTTTTCTGTCATGGTCCAATCGGAATCTGCAGGTTTGGTGCCTTTGGCGGTTACTGCATACCATATTGCGGTGGCGTTGGCTGTCTTAAGTATGAATGATACGCCGTCATGTGTCGGGGTGACATCCCCGAATGTCACGGAAGGGGTGGCTGAAGTGGTGAAAGTCTTGGAGCTTTCCGTTGAGAGTGAGCCGTTCCAGGCTGTCGCTTTGATTGTGTATTCAGAACCGGACTGCAGTCCGTCGGCAGATGACTTCAGGTAGCTGTCTTCAACTTTAGTCTCACGTCCCGTCATGCCGCTGCCTGATATGCTCCATGTGAAATATTCTGAATTGACGGCAGTTATCGTGAATTCTGCCGCATTGTCCGAAACGGACAGAAGCTCAATCGTGATTTCCGGAGTCAATGTTTCTTGGGGGGAGGTATCGGTGCATGCAGATACCGGCAGCATTCCAAGAAGTGCGGCAGGCAGCCACATTCTTGCGTTTTTGTAGGATGGCATGTACAACATGATGATTGGTTTTATTAATTAAGTTAGTTATATGCCGCAGTACTGTTTGTCGGCATTGTTGCCAAATATAAGGATAATGTTTGTGAAAAGCAATTGTGTGTCATGTGAAATTCCTGCCAAGATCCATTGTGCATTTGTTCCGGAATTTAAATTTGTGCGGGCTTGGTTTTTACGGAATTAATTCATATCTTTGCAGCCCCTTTTGCTGGCGAGGTGTCGGGCGGAGGGGCTTGAATATTTACTAACAGTTAATTACAAACAAAATGATCAAACAGTACGAGACCGTTTTCATTGCAACTCCCGTTTTGTCTGATGCACAGATGAAGGAAGCGGTTGCCAAGTACACAGGTTTCATCAAGGAGAACGGAGGTGAGATCGTGTACGAAGAGGACTGGGGACTGAAGCAGCTTGCTTACCCTATCCAGAAGAAGACATCAGGATTCTATTACCTCATCGAGTTCAAGGCTGACACGCAGCTCATTGAAAAACTTGAGACACAGTACCGCAGGGATGAGAGGATCATCAGGTTCCTCACTTTTGCAATGGACAAGCATGCAGTCGCATACGCAGAGAAGAGAAGGGCTAACAAACAGGCTAAAAAGGAGGAGTAATCATGGCACAGAACAATGAAATCCGTTATCTCAACCCTCCTACAGTAGAGGTAAAGAGAAAGAAATACTGCCGCTTCAAGAAGGCGGGCATCAAATATGTCGACTATAAGGATGCCGAGTTCCTCAAGAAATTCCTGAACGAGCAGGGAAAGATCCTTCCTCGCCGTCTCACCGGAACTTCCCTCAAATTCCAGAGGAAAGTGGCACAGGCAGTGAAAAGGGCAAGGCATCTTGCACTTCTTCCATACGTAACCGATCTTTTGAAATAAGGAGGACAGCCATATGGAGATTATACTTAAGAAAGATGTTGCCAAGCTCGGCAATGCAGATGATATCGTGACTGTAAAGTCAGGCTACGCCATCAACTATCTCATCCCTCAGGGCTATGCCGTCCTTGCCACTGAGTCGGCAAAGAAGATGCATGCGGAGAACCTCCGCCAGCGTGCCCACAAGGAGGCAAAACTCCGTGCAGATGCCGAGGCTCTCGCTGCAAAGCTCGCAGAGACACTCGTAAAGGTATCGGCAAAGGTGAGCGAGAACGGAAAGATCTACGGTTCCGTTACCACTGCCCAGATAGCAGAGGCTCTCGTGGCTGCAGGTGTCAATGTTGACAAGAAGGACATCACCATCATTTCAGAGTCCGTAAAGGAGCTCGGAACCTACGAGGCTTCCGTAAAATGCTACAAGGACATCAAGGGAACCTTCAAATTCGAAGTCATTGCAGAATAATTTCTGCCTTGCATAAACATCAGATAAGGGTGGGCCATAGTCACAATGTGGTGCCCACCCTTGCTTTTTGTCGCAGGGCAGGACTCAGTGAGTCACATAGCCTTCGGGGTGTTTGCCGACCATGTGCATCTCTTCGTAGATTTCCTGGATGCGTTTCATGTCGGCCTTCGGGTCATCGGTCAGTTCGAACTTCTCGCCGCGTCCGACGCGCTTTGTCCCCCAGTCGAAATAGCCGAGGTAGACCGGACATCCGACTTCCCTGGCTATGGTATGGAAACCGGTCTTCCATCTCTTGACGGCTTTCCTTGTGCCTTCAGGGGCGATTGCAAGGTGCAGGGTCTCGGCCTTGTTCATTTCATGGATGACGCTGACCAGGAGGGAAGTGGGATTTTTCCTGTCCACGGGGATTGCCCCGAGCTTTCTGAGTATCGGGCCGAGCGGCCACCAGAAGAATTCCTTCGCTATCATCACATAGGCCTTGCCTCCCACTGAAGTATAATAGAGGTAGGAGATCACGAAGTCCATTCCTGATGTGTGCGGCACTCCGAGAATTACACATTTGTCTTCAGGCACCGGAGGATCGACTGCCGTCCACCCCATTGACCTGAGCAGAAATCCGCAAAATTTTCTCCACATATCTTTCTGTTTTCTGATTGTTATGTCTTTTTCAGATGTTGATGTCTTCCAGTTCCTCTTCCGAGCGCAGGTTCTGCCTGATGAAATTCTGCCTGTCGATGGTGTTGTCCCCCATATAGAATTCCATCAGTTCTGCAATCGATTCTTCGTCGCTCAGCTTCACGAGGTCAAGTCTCATGTCCTTGCCGATGAAGTCCTTGAATTCGTCTGAGGATATTTCTCCGAGACCTTTGAACCGTGTGATCTGGACTCCGGTCTTCAATGCCTTTATGGCAGACTCCTTTTCTTCCTGGTTGTAGCAATACCGTGTCTCCTTCTTGTTCTTGACCCTGAAAAGAGGGGTCTGGAGGATGTGGACATGGCCTCGTCTTATGAGGTCCGGATAATATTTGAGGAAGAATGTGATGACAAGCATCCTGATGTGCATCCCGTCGTCATCGGCATCGGTGGCCACGATGATGTTGTTGTACCGGAGGTTGTCCATGTCGTCCTCCACTCCGAGGGCGGCTATCAGCAGATTCAGTTCTTCGTTTTCGGCCACCCGCTTGCGGCTCTCCTTGTAGCAGTTGATGGGCTTTCCCCTGAGGCTGAACACGGCCTGGGTGTTCGCATCCCTGACCTTTGTGATGGTTCCGCTTGCGGAGTCGCCCTCGGTGATGAAGATGCTTGTCAGCTCCGCTTCATCCTGGCGGCTGGCGGGCAGCTTGTCGTTATAGTGCAGGCGGCAGTCCCGGAGCTTCTTGTTGTAGACACTGGCCCTTTTGGTCCTTTCCTTTGTCTTTTTCTGTATTCCGGAAATCTCTTTCCTTTCCTGCTCCGATGCCACTATCTTTTCCTGCATTGCAGTTGCAGTCTCCTTGTGGATATGCAGGTAGTTGTCCAGGTTGGTCTTTATGAAATCATTGACAAACGATCTGATGGTCGGCCCCCGGTCCGGGGTGGTGGTGCCGTCGGCATTCTTTATGACCTTGTCCCACATGTAGGTGGAGCCGAGCTTGATCTTGGTCTGCGACTCGAAGTGCGGCTCCTGTATCTGTATGCTTATGGCTCCCACGACGCCCTGCCTGACATCTTCCGGGGCATAGTCCTTCTTGAAGAACTCCTTGACGGTCTTGGCAATGGCTTCACGGAATGCCGCGAGGTGCGTGCCCCCGTCCCTGGTGTTCTGTCCGTTGACGAATGAGAGTATGTTTTCCCCGTAACTGTTGCCGTGGGTCAGGACCACTTCGATGTCCTCTCCCTCCAGATGGATGGGCGGATAAAGCGGCTGGTCCGAAATGTTCTCGCTTATCAGGTCGAGAAGGCCGTTCTTCGAGGTGTATGCAGTGCCGTTGAGGTTGAGGGTCAGCCCCTTTTTAAGGTATGCGTAGTTCTTTATCATGGGGATGACATACTCCATGTTGAACGCAAAGTCCCCGAACATCTCCTCGTCAGGGGTGAACCTTACCAGGGTACCGTTTTTCTCTTTTGTCTGCCTTTTCCCGGAATCAAGCAGCTCTCCTTTTGAGAAGCTTGCAAACGAACTTTCCCCATCCCTGAACGACTCCACATAGAAGGATGACGAGAGGGCGTTGACTGCCTTTGTACCCACCCCGTTCAGCCCTACCGATTTCTTGAATGCGCTGTCGTCGAATTTGCCTCCGGTGTTGAGCTTGCTTGTGACATCAACGACGGAGTTCAGCGGTATGCCGCGGCCGAAATCCCTGACGCTCACATCCTTCCCGTCGATGGTGATGATTATTGTCCTGCCGAAGCCCATGGCAAACTCGTCTATCGAGTTGTCAATCACCTCCTTCAGCAGCACATAGATGCCGTCTCCGGGATTTTCTCCGTTTCCGAGCCGGCCTATATACATGCCCGCCCTTGTCCGGATGTGTTCGTTCCATTTGAGGGTCTTGATGTTTTCTTCAGTATAGTTCGTCGCAGTCTCAGCCATATTCCGTCATGTGCAAATCCTTGCAAAGATAAGAAAAATAAATGAAAACAATTTCCGGACATGCCTTCATTATTGCCGCCACGGCCTCAAAAGATGCCATAAAGTTGGAATCTTCCGGCAAATTGCCTACCTTTGCAAGATTGAATGTGTATAAAATTTCTTAACCGGAAATGAGACGAACAGGATTTATTCTGGCAGGATTCGCAATTTTCTTGTCTGCCTGTACTGAGGAACAGCTTGCTGTCCCGTCGGCGGAGGCCCAGGGAGAGGTGGTCATCACCTTGTCTTCAGACGGAAGCACAAATGCAGTCCCGGCCATGAGAGCGGAGGGCGATGATGCGTCTTCCGGGACTGAACTTCCTGACATTGACGACTTTGAAGTGGAAATCTACAGCCTTTCAAGCGGCTGGAGGCTCTATCGCGACACATACGCGAACACTGTCGGGAAGACGATAGCCCTGAATGCGGGGGAATACAGGCTGCTTGCCCAGCATGGGGATTCTCTCGGCATAGGGTTCAATTCAATATGGTATGCTGCCGACACGCAGTTTACGGTGCACGGCCAGACCACAGAAGAGATTTCAGCCGTGGCGAAGATGTCCAAGGTCAAGGTCGCCATCGAATACGGCCCTAATCTTAAGCAGAAATACAGCCAGTACCATTCCCGCGTGAGACTTGACGGCTCGTCAAGCCGTTATCTCCGCTTTGAGAAGGATGAGACGCGTGCCGGATATCTTCCGGCAGGAAGCCTCGGCTATGAGTTCTATGTCAATGTTGAGGGGGACTGGATGTATTATCCGGCTGCTCCGGTGGAATGCAGTCCAAATGATTTCATCACTTTCCATGTCGAGCTTGACCTCGGGTCCGGCAGCCTGAAAGTCGTCACCGTCAGGGTGGATGATTCAATGGAGGAAGTGCTGAAAGAGGAGGCCATCCCGGCTGAGGCTGCACCGAAGGATCCGCCCGCAATAACCCTCAGCGGATTTGACGAAAACAATTCATATTCTTTCATAGAGGCTGACGGCGCCGCTCTTGCACAGGCGGACATCGTGGCCAAAGGCGGCATCAAAAGCTGTGTGCTCGGCATCGAGTCGGAGTATCTTTCTGCCCTCGGCGTGCCTGCGAGCGTGGACCTGACAGCATCGGAAAGCCTTGATGACGCAGTCGTGGAGGCATTACGCTCTGTAGGAATGAGATGGCCGAGGAGTATGGAGGGAGTACGCTTTGCGAATGTGGACTTCACTTCGTCTGCTGATGTGCTGAAATATGACAGGGATGCCGTGCCGTTCTCCGGAACATTCACACTGACGGTGACAGATGAACTGGACCGCCAGGCCGTTGCGACATTCACAGTCACCAACAGCGAGCCGGAAACTCCTGCGTTTGCCCCTGCCGAAGGAAATGCATTTGCAAAGAGGTTCAAAGGCTTCACGGCAAGCATCTCGAAAGGCAATCCGGAGGCCGTAGGAATCCAGTACAGCACAGACGGGACGGATTGGACCACCGTATATCCGGAAAGCGTTTCTGACGGAACAGCCACCTTTGCTGACATTACCGGGCTTGCGCCTGAAACACAGTATCAGGTGAGGGCGATATATAATGAAAATGAGGACTATGCAACGGAGCCGGTGACCCTGACGACCGAGGCTGCGGCACAGGTGGGGAATGCGGGGTTTGAGGAATGGCATTCGGTACGTCTTTATCATCAGTCCGTATTATGGGCCACGAATGGCATATACGGCTACTATTTCTGGCCGGAATCTGCCCCGGAGGAAAGCCGCTGGTGGGATACTTCAAACGGGACGACAACCCCTGATCCTGGCAGCTCAAGCGTATGGGACTACCGTTCGGCTTCCGGCGTCGTCCCTACGGCTGATGAAGGAAACACGGCTTCATATCATTTGAGGACGCATGACGGTCAGTCATCCCTTACGACAGAGGGTCACAACGGAAATGCTGCCGAGATCGCCACTGTCGGATGGGGAACTGGAAATTCATGGATCAGCGAAAGTTCCACTCCGTCCAACCGTACCGCAGGTTGCCTTGTGATGGGAACCTACGGATCGGAAAATTACGGAAAAGATTTTTCCTCAAGGCCGACATCGGTCACATTCTGGTATAAATACCATTCTTACAACGGCGAGACCACCACTCCTTATGTTGAACTGTTCGATGTCGACAACAATAGGGTGGGATATGGCAGTATGCAGATAACGGCTTCTGCATATTCTTATATCCAAGCCCGTATTGACATCGGGTACACGTCTTTGTCAAAGGCAGTGCGCATGACGGTGGTCTTTCCTTCCACTGACAGCAGTTCGCCTTCGACAAAGGCAGTCCAGGGCAGCTACAGTGCCTTAGCCGGCTATCTTGACTCCCGTCATATAGGAAGCATATTGACTGTAGATGATATTGAATTGATTTACGAGTGAAAATTATAGATTATGAAAAAGATATTCATTGTGATGTTTGCTGCGGCTGCGGTGCTTGCAGGATGCAACAAGACAGAGATAGAGAACGGGGGAGGAATGGGAACGCTGAAGTTCTCGCTGAATCCTTCGGTGGATGATTCATATAATGAAAAGGGAGAAGGGATGCTCGGCGGCAGTTCTTCGCAGCGGGCTGCGACAAAGGCTGTGGACAATGAGGCCATCCTCAATTCAATGCTCGTGACCATCAGCAACAATGACGGAGTGGGCGAGGCAAAACAGTGGTCATATTCGGAAATGCCGTCGGTGCTTGAACTTACGGAAGGGTCCTATACAATTACTGCAGTTTCATCCGGTGACAATAAGGTTGCCGCATGGGACCAGCCTGTATACGGAGGTTCTAAAGAGTTCAGCATCGTCACCGGAAGCACATCCACTGTGGAACTTGTCTGCTCGATAACGAATGTGAAGGTGTCGATAAACTGCACAGAGACATTCAAGTCTGAGTTCTCAAGATATACCATTACCGTAACAAGCGCTGCGGCTACGGCTGAGGACGGCTTCCTGACATGGACAGAGAATGATGTGGATAATTGGCGGGACGGATATTTCTCTGCAGCGGATCTGACTGTCACCGTCCAGGGCTACAGATGGTCAGAAACAACAGAACAGCAGGATCCTGTGCAGGCAGTCCTGAATATCGAAAATGTACAGCCTAAGGACCATATCACCGTGAATGTTGATGCCAAGGCGACCGGTGAAGCGAATCTCGGCGAGAGTTCCGGGGACGGCGCATCGTTCATCACCATTGACGACGGCACAAATGACCGTGATGAAGACATCTGGATAGACGGTATAGAGGAGATTCCTGTGCCGGGAGACGGGGATGAACCGGAGCCTGAACTTCCTGATGCTCCGAGCCTCGAGTGGCCGGCAAATCCGGATTTCGACGATACGCTAATTGAAGATGGAATGGATGTTAATCTTGTAGTCAAGGCTCCGGGGAAAATCAAAGATTTTGTTGTAGGTGTTGAATCTGATTTTCTTGCCACATTATTGCCAGAAATGACAACTGACGGCTCGATGAATATGGACCTTATCAATGATGAGAAGCTGATAACAATGTTGGCTACGGTGGCTGCTACCCTTCCTACTGGAGATAAATTGGATGGGCAGACCAATGTGGATTTTTCTTTATCTTCGCTCGTTCCGCTCATTAAATTGGGGGCTGCACCTGCTTCAAGGCATACATTCACATTGAATGTCACTGACGAATATGATCAGACTCTGACAAAGTCCCTTACATTTGTGATGCCGGAATAATGCCGGAAAATGATCAGACAGAATGGACAACATGATGATTAAATATCTCATATTTCCGTGCATGCTGCTGCCGGCCATTGTTTCCTGTTCGGAAAATGGTCTGCAGGAAGAGGGGCATGGCTATCTGAGCGCGAGGGTGTATGAGGACGGGAGTATGAACGACGTGAAAATTCCGAATGAAAAGTTCCCGGAGTTGAAAAGCGGGGACGGGACGGATGACCTTGTGTTCAGCCTCACGGTCTACGATGCCTACAGCAACCAGGTGGCGTATGTAGAGGACTGCAGCACATTGGCGAAGAATCCGATGGAGATCCGTGTCGGTACATATACCGCCGTGGCTTCATCCGCAAGTTCGGGGCCTGCGGCGTTCGATGCACCTTTTTACAGCGGAAGCACTGAATTTTCGGTTGCGGCCGATGAAGTGACCAATATCGACATCACGGCTACGGTGGCCAATACCAAGGTGACCGTGGAGTATTCGGATGAGATAGAGGACAATTTCCAAAGCTATGACTTTACCGTAACCAATGGGCAGGGACAGCTAGTTTTCAGCACTGTGGACTGCACCGCCGAAGACGGCAGGCTTGTTTCCAGGGACGGGTATTTTACCGTTACGGGGACTCTTACATGGACACTTTCATTGGTCAACAATGACGGACAGAAATATCAGGACCTTACGGGGACCATCGATGGTGTCAAGGCCGCCCAGCATTACCGTTTTTCTTGGAGCCTTGCCCATGAGCCGGACAATATCGGTGCAGGGGCCATCACTGTCATTCTTGATGACAGCATGAATGAAAAGGAATATGACCTGGTGCTTGACCCTGATGATACGACAGTGCCGGAAATCACGGAGGATTTTGAATATTCGGATGTCATTTCTGTGGAAATAGGCGAGTCGGTTTCAAGAAAACTGACAGTCAATTCACCTGACGGATTTTCAAGCCTGCAGCTGACTTATCCTGACCCGTCAACATTTGCTCCGGTGAAAGTTGAACTGGCAGGGGCTTCAGAGGAAACGATATCGGCCCTTTCGGCGATAGGAATCTCGGCTTCATCAGTGGCTTCGGAAACGACATCAACTGAAGTCGATGTCACCTCGTATCTCTCTTCATTGCCTATAGCCACATATCAGGTGACGGTGTTGGCCGTGGACCGCGGCAATACCTACACGGAGAAGACATATAATTTCGATGTCATCACAGATGTGGATGCGGAGGCCGCGGCGGTGAATGCATGGGCCATGTTTGCCGATGTGCAGGGCAGATGGTTTGCCCAGACGCAGCCTGAAGGGCTTTCGTTCCAGTACAAGAAGACTGCTGATGCGGACTGGACTGATTTTGCCGGGGAAATTACGGTTAATGCCGAATCCCGTACATACACGGCAAGGCTTTTGGGGCTGGCGGCTGAAACGGAATATGTGTTCAGGGCAGTGTCTGCGGAGGACAAGGAAACAAAGGAGATGACCTTCACGACAGAGCAGGTGCAGACGGTGCCGAATATGAATCTTGATTCATGGTCAGACCAATATACGCTTGAAGGAGGATGGGATTCGGCGAATAAAGGGTCAACTATGGTGAGCCTATATCCTACTCAAAAGGAAGAAAGCCATCTTGCTGTCGCTGACGGTAGCGGAAAAGCTGCTGCCAAACTTGAAAGTATGTATACGACATTCATAGGTATGCAGATTTTTGCTGCAGGAAATCTTTATACAGGCCAATTTGTCAAGGCAAATATTTCAGTTTCTGATCCGGGTGCGGAGCTTGACTGGGGTGTTGAATTTACAGCAAGACCACTTGCCCTGAGGGGATATTACGATTATAGACCAGTTACCGTTAATCGTGGTTCTCATAATGGAATGAATGGTCAAATGGATATAGGCCAGATACAGGTTATGCTTACGGATTGGGATGCCCCTTTCAGGGTGAATACATCTTCAGAACAGTTTGTGGATACGGTCAACGACCCGGCAATCATTGCATACGGGACAATGGATCTCAATTCTACAGGGGAGTCTTATCAGGAATTCGAAATACCTCTCGAATACCGTGACATGACCCGCACTCCGAAATACATTGTCATCGTGGCTGCTGCCAGCAAGTACGGTGACTATTTCACCGGAGGTGAAGGAAGTACATTGTATGTTGACGAATTTTCGTTTGTCTATGACCCGTCTGACCTTACGACACCTCCTGAAATGACTGTGGGGGAATGACTGATGTCCGAGAATTTTTAATATGAAAGCAAAGATGAATAAGATTTTTACGACCATATTGCTTGCCGCATTGGCACTGGATGTTTCAGCGGCATCGAAGGAAAAGGAACAGAAGGAACCTTTCGACAGGGGCATTTCCCGCGAAAAGACGGTCTTCATCCCGAAAGGAACCGTCGGGGCCGGTGTGTCGTTTTCCTACAACAATTACAGCATCGGAAATGCCGCGAATGATGCGGGATATTCTATGCTTTTCTCTCTTCTGCAGGACATGCACGGAAATATGGTGTCCTTCGGCGTGGCCCCGTATGCCTCTTATTTCTTTACGGACAACATTGCCGTGGGAGCGAGGTTTGACTATGACCGTTCATCTCTCGGCCTTGGCAATCTGAATATTGCACTCGGTGATGCCATGTCATTGTCGTTGAATAATTTCAACTATTTCAAGCAGTCATACACCGGTTCCGTATTTCTGAGGAATTATGTGCCGTTTGCCAACAGCAAAAGATTTGCCCTGTTCACAGAATTGAGAGCGACCGGAGGATATGGCCAGTCCGAGACATACAAGATCGACGGTCAGGACAAGTTCGGCACCTATCAGGACATATATCAGTTTGAGCTCGGTCTTGTACCGGGAGTCACGGCATTCATTACCAATGAAGTGGCAGTGGAGGTATCGGTGGGTGTCCTCGGATTCAATTATCAGAAGGTCATCCAGACCACCAACCAGGTGGAACGCAGCGAAATGGAGAACAGCAGCGCGAATTTCCGCATAAACCTCTTTTCCATAGCCCTCGGCATTTCATTCTACATTCCGACAGGAGAGAACCGTGTGAAAAATTCATCCAAATAGGAGGGCCTTGCAATGAAAATGGTGAAATATATGCTGACTGCAGCAGCCTGCGTTCTGGCGCTGCAGTCCTGTCTGATAGAGAATGACATGTCCTATCCTCGTGTGTATGCGAATGTAACCGCCTTTGCCGTGGAGGGACAGGAATCCTGTACAATCAATACGGACAGTCAGACCGTGTCCATCGTGCTGGAGGAAACCGCCTACATCAATTCGTTGAAAGTGACGCAGAGCGACATTTCGGATGAGGCCACATGTCCTGATTTCCCGAAGGTGGATGACGTGCTTGACCTGACCGAGCCCAAGAAATATACCCTTCGCACTTATCAGGACTATGAGTGGACAATCTCCGCCACACAGCCGATAGAGCGCTACATCACCTGCGAGAACCAGGGGTCTTCGCCGATTATCAACAATGACAGCAAGACGGCCCTTGTGTATGTGGTCGAGAGCCAGAGCCTGCAGAGCGTGACCATCACCGGGATGAAACTGGAGAGGGAAGGATCCGAAATATACCTTGTCACGGACGGCGTTGCCGCCTCTGATCCGTGCGAATTCCCGATGGAGGGGGTCGATGCCCTTACGGCTCTTGAATTCGAGGTCAGATACGATGATGTAAGCGTGCGGTGGAAAGTGACATTCCAGCAGGAAATTGTTCCGATAGAAATCACTTCCGCCATCCCGTGGACCTATCATGTGGACATAGCCGCCACCTACGGCCGAACCGGCACTCCTTATATCCAGTACCGTCAGGCGGATTCCGATGAGTGGATAAGGTTCGATGATGTCACCGTAGACGGGATCAACATTTCTGCTTCCATACCTGGAGGAGACACTTCAGTCGAGGGGGCTACCCGCCTCCTTCCCGGCACTTCATACGAGTTCAAGGTCTGTACAGAGACTGCCGAAAGCGATGTCGTGACCGTAAAGACCGGCACTCCGGACCAGATATATAATATGGGCTTCGATGAATGGTATTCGACCAAGTCCGGCAATTATGACATCTGGTACCCGAACCTCAATGAGTCATATAATGTCTGGGGAACGGCCAATCCGGGCTCAGGAGGCTTTATCGGGTCATTGACGACGCGTACCGAAACTGTGGCTGTTGCAGGTGAGGGAGAATATGCGGCAAGGCTTGAAAGCAAGAATGCCTTGATAGCATTTGCTGCGGGGAACATATTTACAGGGCATTTCGGCAAGATCAACGGCTTGGGCGCCATATTGTATTGGGGAACACCTTTCACTGCCAAGCCCAAGTCACTTAAAGGGTATTATGCATACAAACCGGTTCTGATTGACCATGCACAGGCACCCTATGAGGATCTGCGGAACACTACGGACAAATGTCAGATTCTTGTCATGCTCACCGACTGGACGGAACAGTTTGAAGTGAATACGACAGAAGGAATCTTTGTTGACCAGTCCAAGAATAATACAAGCATTATTGCATACGGTAAGCTGGAAAGTGACCTTGATACTTCAACTTCTTCTGATGCCGATTCCAACGGCTATATCCCGTTCACTGTGGATCTTGAGTACTGGCGGGAGGATGCAGTTCCGACCTATGCCGTGGTCATCGCCTGCGCCAGCTACAAGGGCGACTATTTCACCGGCGGTGAAGGCAGCGTCATGTATGTCGACGAATTCGAATTTGTCTACGACTGATCAGTTCAGATTCAGGAATTCATCGGGAGAAAAGACTTCTATCTCAGATAGGCTATAGTCTTTGACATTCCGTGTTATGATATAGTCCGAGGATGCAGACAATGCAGTGAAGTATTGTACTGCATCCTCGAAATCTGTAAATTCTGATCGTACTGCATTTTCTATGATGTCGGAATTTACCGGAAGTACATTGACTATGTCCATAAGATCTTTCAGCAGATCAAGCAGATGTCTATGATCATGCCCTTTTCTTAATACATAATATATTGTTGTGAAAGAAAGGGCGGAAATGCATAGTTCGGCGTCATTGTGCATGAGAAATATTTTATATGCATTTTCTCCGAAAGGCTTTCTTCCTGAAAGATAATCAATTATTATATTGGTGTCAAGAAAGATGCGTTTTTTCATAGATATTTGTTCCTGAGGCTTTTTTCAAGTTCCTGTTTATAATCGAAATCCTTAGGCAATGTAATGGAACCGTATAATCTGTCAACGGCAGTGTCATCAGATGCAGTCCTGGAGTCCAGTCCGTCGGCAGAGATGTCCCATCCCATCTTTGCTGCAAGTTCCTGCAGCAATTTCATGTCCTGTGAAGGGATATGCATTTGTACGGTCATTGTCATATTACTAAAAATAAAAGTTATACGACAAAAATATCAAAAAAAGCAAAAATATCAAAAGCGGAAAGGCAATATGTCAAGAATGCCTTGTCAGCTGACCAGAAGTGAGCCGAAGCCGGCGAGGAGGGCGATGGCGCAGTTGATGAGCTTTGCGGCGGCAAAGCTTTTTTTGTCTTCGGCGAGGAGGGGGAGGGAGGAGTGGCCGTCCTGGGAAATGCAGCTGGCAAGGAGGACGGGCAGGGGGACGATGCCGCTTGCGTAGAGGGTTACAAAGATCATGTGGGGACCTGATTCGGGGATGAGGCCGATGGCCACCGCGAGGAGAATCATCAGTGGGGTGTTCTGACTGATCCAGCCGCTGATGTCTATGTAAGACATGCCGATGCCGACGACAGCGAGAATGCCGAATGTCCAGGCGAAGATGACAGGGACATGCCTTTTCACAATGTGTTCCCACAGGCTTGTTTCCACGAAACGGTCGGATGCCTTGAAGAGCACAGCCACGAGAATGATGCAGAGGGCGGCAAAGAGAAAGTTCATCCACTTTTCATCCAGCAGGTTCATCCCGGCAAGGGCTGCCGCCCCTTCTGTCGCATGTTCATGTGCATGATGCCCGTGGTCGAGCAGGCCGGTGACGAGGGCGGCTATGAAAATGAGGATACCTGCGAGCATTGTCGCACGTTTCCATCCCCAATGCCTTTTCGTTGCGGAGGTTCCATTACTCTCGTTTCTGCAGTTTCCGTTATTGCCGTTCCTGTTTCCGATGTTCCTGTTCGTGTCTTCATGAAGAATGTTCTCCACATGGCTTCCGCAGCTGCAATGATGACTATGCGTATGTATATAGGCATGTTCTTGAAGGATAATGCTTTCTGTGTTCATGCCGTCTGTCCGTGTCTGCCCCCATTTCCCTTCCGGGCGTCTGAAAAGGCGCATCCTGGTGCCGGCAAGGTCTATCACAATGCCGCAGGCCACGGCTATGACGAAAAGCAGCAGGAACAGCCACAGAGCCTTGCCGGGCATCATGGCCAGCATCATGAACGCCTCGTCGCCCGTGGATGCTATCATCATCGCAACCAGGGCGCCGAACCCGATTATCCTCTGTGTGTAGAGCGACACTGCCGCAAACCCTCCTATGCAGCCCGGAATCAGCCCGAGCAGTGAAGACACGACCACCTGCCCCGCACGGGTCGTCTTCAGTCCTTTGAAGAAATGCCCGTGCGACTCAAGGTCAATGGACTCGATGAGCATCATCATGATGGTCACGAGGCCTGTTATGAGGATTGAATTGCGGAGTATGTCGGTCAGAAGATGCAGGGTCATGCCGTTTTCGGATTATTCTATCCATCCTGTGATGAACAGGTTGACAATGGGTCTGGACGGTGAATTGGTCGTAAGGGTCACTATGACGAGGGTTTCTCCGGCAGGCATCCCCGCGGTGTCAAGATTTACCTTGAATGCCCCTTTGTAGCCGCATTTCACGACAGGCACGTCCGAATGGGTGGCCTTGTCTGCGTCTATATCCACTTTGTAGACCCTGAAATCATTCTTCCCTATATTGGTGAAATTGAATACTGCCTCTACCGGCGTCCCTGCCTTTATCTTTCCGAAGGAGAATGTGCTTGCATCGAACATCGGTCTGGAGCCTTCTGCCCTCTGCTCCTTGGTCAGAGAACTGAAGTTTTCCTTGGTGAAGGAGTA
Source organism: uncultured Bacteroidales bacterium (assembly GCA_944323825.1). GTDB lineage: Bacteria > Bacteroidota > Bacteroidia > Bacteroidales > UBA932 > Cryptobacteroides. The sequence continues at coordinate 54,727 of CALUTY010000005.1, read as the reverse complement.
CACCGATATCGCCTTTTCTGTCGGTTTCCCGTCCTCTGTCGCATTGAAACTTCTGCCGTTCACGAGAGGTGTGGCATAATGCAGGTTCTTGCCCCAGTGTTCCCTGTCTGCCGTAATGGTGAACTGGAGACTGGCCGTGCCCTTGGCAGGTATCGGATTGGGAGTGACATTGAGGGAAAGCCCCGGAGTCACATCGGTGAATGAAACCTTAAGCGGGGAGGATGAAAGGTTGGCTATCTTGATCTCGTCGCTCCTCTGTCCGCCCTGCTCCAGATTGCCGCATTTGAGTTCACGGCTTTTCATTCCAAGATCTCCGAAATGCACCGGATACATCTGGTCAAGGGGCAGCTGCTTTTCCCGGCTCACACCTCTGAGTCTCAATACCACCGGATTGCTTATCCCTGAGATATAGGCGGTAAGGCTCTTGTCAAAAGGGTAGGGGCCTTCGTCATTGCTGTAGGTGGAGGATATCGTGCCTGTCTTGCCCGGCATGATGGGCTCCCTGGTCCATTTCACGTCCGTACACCCGCAGGTGGTCACCACATTGTATATCACTACGGGCTTGTCGCTTATGTTCTTCATCGTGAATGTGCACTCAAGCGGCCCGTCGGAGAGCAGCACATCGCCGAAGTCATGCACCATGCTGTCGAATTCCACCGTACCCCCGACTTTTTCCTGGGCAGCCGCAGTCATGGCCGTGGCGATGCACAGGCATGGCAGAATCACGGCGGCGGCGAGCCATTGAAACATTTTTCGTGTCATAGATCTGACTTTCATTTCATTTTCTGATATTTGGCCTGGCGGCCACATATACTGTTGCGCCTCGGCAATTGCAAACAAGTTCGCATTGCTCTCGGCTTCTGCGTATATTTGCAATCTGCAAAAATAATGATTTCTTTTATGAATCCATCTAAGATTAAATTTGATTATTCGGACTTAATGACATAAATTTGCAGATTGTTGAAAGAAAATATGGCAGAAACTGGGCGGAAAGGCATATGTCTTTTTGTTCAGTTTTATTAACAATCTAAAAGGATAAAAAAATGGCTTACAAAATTTCAGAGGATTGCGTGGCATGCGGTACCTGCATAGGCGAGTGCCCTGCAGGAGCAATTTCAGAGGGCGACATCTACAAGATCGACCCTAATGTATGTGTAGACTGCGGCACATGCGCAGATGCATGCCCTATGGGTGCAATCTCACCGGCAGAGTAGTCTGCCCTCAGTCTTCATGCGGCCGATGCCGCATTGCAGGGAGGTTGACGGAACCGTCAGCCTCCTTTTTTATTTTTAAGTCCGTATACCCATTCGTGTTTGGCCTTCATGTTTTTTTACCAATTTTTGAGGATTGCCGTGCATGCTGCGTGCCCGTACCTTTGCACCTGCGATCCAAAAGTCAAAACATCAAAAACAGGTATACAATGAAAAATATCATCAAGGCAATCTCTCTGATTGCATTTTCGGCAGCTCTCGCTGCCTGCAGCGACAATGGGGCTGGCACCCAGGAAACGGAAGTGAATGTCAACGATATAGCTGGAACATACGCTGGCTATACTCTGGCGTCCTGCTCGTATTTTCAGGATATGCTTGCAGAAGACCAGACCATTACGGTGACCGCCGGGACGGACGGCACGGTTTCATTGGGCTATGTTTCCGACACCTGGGGTGAGTTTTCATTTTCAGGATGCACCGTGACAAGGACGGGGTCGGAATACAGCGTGTCCGGGACAGGCACCACCGAGATGGGGATGGGCGGAAGTACGAGCAGTTATGATGCATCAGTTTTCGCGACCATAGCCGCTGACAAGACCTCTGCCGGATTCATCTTCACCGTGCCGTCAGTGATGGGAGGGCTTACGATAGAATTTACGCAGGGCGAGGTGCCTTCCGCATTGGCAGTGGCAGGAACATACGGCGGATCCTTTGCCCTTTCGGTCGGCGGGTCTTCACAGGGGACTGAGACTCTGAACTGTACAATAACATACAAGACTGACAGCACGGTGGACATTGCTTTGGACGAGTTCACCGCCATGGGGACAATGAAATTCTCCCTTTCGGCTGAAGATGTGGCCGTGACGGAAGCAGCGGACGGGTATTCTCTTTCCGGTGAAATAGACACTGTAAGCGGAGAAACGAAGGTTACGGGGTCTGTGTCGGGTACGGTAGGCAGCGACGGTACTGCGGAGATAACCTTTGTATTCACGCCTGGGGCTATGCCTATGTCCATAACAGGGGTGTTCACTTCTCCGGCCCCGGACGAAGGAAGCGGTGACAGTGCGGTGGAGGGCGGCAATGAATAGGCATTCTGCCTTTCTGGCATCGTCGATGTTGGCGGGAACGGCACTCATGCTGTTCCCGTCTTGTGAGAGCGGCATCCTCGGAGGCCTGTATGATGTGCCGGAGACCAGTTCCGACTACGGCTTCATCCGGACCGAAACGCTTACGGGGCACGGGACCATCTATATTAATACCTCACAATACACGCATTGGGTGTACCTTGATTTTCAGAATGCCGTGGCGGACTCCGTGAACATAGTTTCCGGGGATCCCCTGCCGGATACATGGGACATCGCGGTCCACAGGTACGACACCAAGACCAACGGAGGGGCCGTGGCGATGACTTCGGACACGGACATAGATGACTATGCGGATTCCGGAGAGATGCCTGATGACGATGTTTTCGTGGAGGACATCTGGACGGAAGATGTCATTGCGATAGACATGAGCGGCATGATGCAGGGCAATATAGAATATACTGCGGACTGGTACAATGCCGAACTTTCCAAATGGCTCGATGTGGACACAAGCACGATGCCGCCTATATACACAAAGTCCGACAATGTCTTTGTACTGAAACTCCGGGACGGGAGACATATTGCCCTCAAACTGGAGAACTACATGGACGGGAGCGGGACGAAAGGCTATATGACCATACAGTACAGGACTTTGGACGGAAATCTATGATGACGGCAATGAATTTCGTGAAATATGTGCTGATGCTGGCAATGCTTGCCGGCTTTGCTGTGGAGGCCTCTGCGCAATACACCGTAAGGGGGAAGATTACGGACAAGGCAGGGGAACCTCTTGCCGGTGCGGGAGTGACTGTCCGCGGCCTTCCCGGAGCGGGTGCCGTCACAGGGTCCGACGGAAACTATGTCCTTGAAATCCCAGACAATTCCAACCATACAATAGTCGCATCATTCATAGGCTTCATGACCCAGTCCCGTCTGGTGAAGCCCGACGGCAACAATGACGGGAATTTCTCCCTTGACGAGAATCCCGTGACCCTCGACCAGGTGGTGGTGACAGGCACGCGCACCCCGAAGACTCTGATGGACGCCCCCATCACCACAAGGGTCATATCGGACCTGGACATAGCCAGAAGCGATGCGTCCAATATCCAGGACCTGCTGATAACCGAACTTCCGGGGATAGAATTCTCGTTTTCGATGGATCAGCAGGTGAATGTCAACCTGCAGGGCTTCGGAGGAAGTTCCGTTCTGTTCCTCATCGACGGGGAGCGCATTGCAGGTGAGACTCTTGACAATGTGGACTACAACAGGCTCAATCTCGACAATGTGGAACGCATAGAGATTGTAAAGGGAGGTGCATCGTCCCTGTACGGCTCCAATGCCGTGGGCGGGGTGATCAACCTCATCACCAAGGAACAGAGCGAACCCTGGTCGGTCCGCCTGAATGCCAGGTATGGATCCCACAATGAGCGGCGCTATGACGGCAGTGCCGGCTTTTCTGCAGGAAAGGTCAGCAATGTCCTGAATGCCCAGGTGACCGGCATCGACACTTACGATGTCGGCGGCACGGGCGATTTCAGCACGGTGTATGGAAACAGGACCCTCAGTGTGAAGGACCGTCTTGTCTATACTCCCGTTGACGGACTGAAACTGACCGGGCGCATAGGATATTACCAGAGGGAAAGGGATGCGGATGCCATTGTCAAGGACAGGTACAGGGACATCAACGGCGGGCTGAAGGGCGCATACGAATTCGGCGATGCCGGGAATGTGGAACTTTCCTATTCATACGATGAATACAACAAGAGTGACTGGATGACCAATACCAGTGCCGATGTGCTCAACTACAGCAATGTGCAGCACAATGTCAGGGCTCTTTTCAACTGGACCTTCGGCAAGACCGGCACTCTGACGGCAGGCGGGGACTTCATGAATGACTATCTGCTCTCATACCAGTTCGAGGACGGTCGCAGCTATAGCCAGATGACGGCTGATGCCTTTGCCCAGTTCGACTGGAATGTGGTGAAGGGATTCAATGTCATCGGGGCGTTGAGGTATGATTATTTTTCCGCAAAGAAACTGAGCAGCCTTTCCCCGAAGATAGGCCTGATGTACAGGATAGACAGCGACCGGGCAGGGCATTTTGCCTTCAGGGGATCGTACGCCAAGGGATTCCGTGCCCCGACGCTCAAGGAGATGTACATGTCCTTCGACATGGCAAGCATCTTCATGATATACGGCAATCCTGACCTGCTTTCAGAGGTGAGCCACAATTTCACCCTTTCTGCTGAATATTTCAAGAAATACTGCAATGTCACTGTGACCGGATATTTCAATATGGTCCGCAACGGCATCACCACCGTCTGGAATGAGCAGCTGAACAGCATGCGTTATGCCAATGATGCCCCGACGAATATAGCGGGGGCGGATGTCACTTTCTCAATGCGGCTCCAGTGCGGCTTCGGGGCTAAACTGGCCTACACATATTCGCACGAATACACAACGGACGGCTCCCCTTCCATGTCCACTACCCGGCCGCATTCCCTGACCGCAAGGGTTGAATACGGACGCGAATGGAAGAACTACGGGTTCAACCTGTCATTGAGCGGACGCTATCTCGCCGGGTTCAGCACCCATGTCTACGCCGACACCACCTTTGAGACCCTGGCCATGCAGAGATATCCGGGCTACACCATCTGGAAGCTCATGTTCACCCAGGACATCTGGAAAGGCATAAGCCTCAATTTCATAGTTGACAACCTCTTCAACTACAGGCCTGACTATTATTACAGCAATTCCCCTGTGACTGTCGGGACCACATTTGCCGCAGGCCTGTCATTGTCGATAGAAGAAATGTTCAGTAAGTGATTTTATGGATGACAGAAGTTGGGCATTTTACGCATAAGTACAAGTAATTTTTATAAAGGACAGGAATGAACAGGAAAAAGATCATCATCGTGCTGGCGGCCTCAGTGGCCGTTTCGGCACTGTGCCTGGTCTGGCAACGGTGGTTCGCCGCCACGGAAGTGGCGTTTGTGAACTGGCAGGTGTCAGACCTCGGGCAGATTTCCAAGGCCAATGACAACGGCTTTGTGAAGATCCGGGAACTTCCGGTATCCCGCCTTTCCGAGGCCGGACGGTATGACATGGTGTTTGTCAACGGCATGGGCATCCGTATAACGGCTGAGCAGAGGGAAGGGCTTCGCCGGGCTGCGGAAAAGGGGCTGCCGGTCCTCGTGACGGCCGCGACCAATCCGGACAACAATATAGTTTCACTTGACTCCGCAGACAATGCAGCCATAAGGCAGTATATCGCCGGAGGAGGCCGTGCCAACTACAAGAACATGCTTTCGTATGTGCGCAGGCATGTGGACGGGAAAGTTTTCAAGGCTCCCGAGCCTCAGGTGGCTGTGGAGCGTACATACTACATGCTTTATCATCCGGATCCCTCCGATCCGGGCAACGAGGACCTCGGCTTCAATTCTGTGGCGGAATATGAGGCGTTCCTGAAAGCCAGCGGGCTTTATGATGCCGATGCCCCCGGAGTCATCCTCACAGGGCAGATGGGCGAGCCTTCCGACCTCATACGCAGGCTTGAAGAGACCGGAAACATGGTCTATCCGGTGAGATTTGCCGCTACATTCTTCCGCAGGGGACATGCCGACAGCGTGGATGTGGCTGCTGTGATAAATATGGCCCACGGCCGGATGGGAGACTATATCGTGGATTATCTGACAGAAAAGAATGTTCCTCTTTTCGCCCCTCTCAATGTGAACAGCCTTGTCGAAGACTGGGAAAATGACCCGATGGGAATGAACGGAGGCTTCATGTCACAGAGTATCGTCACTCCAGAGATTGACGGGGCTATAAGGCCGTTCGTCCTTTTCGGCAACTATGTCAGCCGGGAGGACGGGCTGCAGTACCTTCATGCGATTCCGGAGCGGCTGGAACATTTCGTGAAGACGGTCAACAATTATATTTCCCTCAGGCATAAGCCGAACCGGGAGAAGAGGGTCGCGATATATTATTTCAAGGGCCCGGGTCAGAGTGCCCTGACTGCCGGTGGGATGGAGGTCGTGCCTTCGCTTTACAATCTTCTTGTCAGGCTCCGTGCGGAGGGCTATGATGTGTCCGGCCTGCCTGATTCCGCAGAGGAACTGGGAAATATGATACAGGAGAGGGGAGCGGTGTTCGGCGCTTATGCCGAAGGGGCGATGTCCGCTTTCATCAGGACCGCCGAGCCGGAGATCATCACGCCTGAGGAATATGCAGGATGGGTTTCAGAATCCCTCGGAGATGACATGTATGCCGAGGCTGTGGCCGTGAACGGGGAATTTCCCGGAAGCTATATGTCCACTCCGGAAGGCAATCTTGCCCTTGCAAGGCTCAGGTTCGGCAATGTGGTGCTGCTTCCGCAGCTTGCGGCCGGGATGGGCGACAATGATTTCGAGATAGTCCATGGCACCGATGCCGCACCTCCGCATGCCTATATTGCATCTTATCTGTGGACCCAATACGGATTCAAGGCGGATGCCCTCATTCATTTCGGGGCGCACGGAAGCCTTGAATTCACTCCGCGCAAGCAGGTGGCCCTGAGCCGTAAGGACTGGAGCGACAGGCTTGTGGGCGACCTTCCGCATTTTTATGTGTACACCATTGCCAATGTGGGAGAGGCGATGATGGCAAAACGCCGGGCATACGCCGGCCTGCATTCCTATCTCACCCCTCCGTTCATGGAAAGCGGTGTTCGCACCGCTTATTCCGGCCTGACGGACAGACTGAAGGAGTACAACCGTCTTGCCGGGGCGGATGTGAGGGATGAAGCTGCCCTGCAGAGGGCTTCCCTGGCAGTCAAGAAAGCCGTGCTGGAGCTCGGCATACATCGGGAACTGGGCCTGGACACCGTTCCGGGCAGGGCATATTCCGAGGCCGAGGTGTCCAGGGTGGAGAATTTTGCGGAAGAACTTGTCAATGAGAAGGTCACGGGTGCCCTTTATGTGATGGGGAAGCCGTATGCCGACAAGGATATAAGGAGTACGGTGATGGCGATGAGTACCGATCCGGTTGCATACGGGCTCTATGCCATAGACAAGGCGAAGGGCCGGGCAGAGGTCGGACTGGAGAAGCATAGGGCGGAATTTTCGAGACGCTATCTTGCACCTGCAAAAAGGTTGGTGGCAGGTCTTCTGGACGGGAAGACAGTGCCGGGAGACGATTATGTGTGCCGTGTGGCAGGGATTACGGCTGATGAACTGGTAAAGGCCCGCGAGATATCCGCTGCCATCGCACACGGGAATGACATGTTCTCCATTATGACAGGGATGGCGGAAGAGATGCCGGCTGCCGCCGTGCTGGCCGGAACGGCAATCTCCGGAACGGATGACGGAAATGCGGGCGTGGCGTCTCTCCCGTCAGGACATCCTGGCGGAAAGGCCATGAAGGGACTGATGAAAAAGATGGGCAAGGGAATGGACAGGGAAAAGATGATGGAGGCAATGTCCGGAGGAATGACACGGTACAGTGATGAGGAAAAGGCATTTGCCTCTGCCGTAATGGAAGTGGAAAGGGCTCTGAAAAATGTTGTTGCATACCGTGATGCATTGAAGTCCAGCCCGGAGAACGAACTCCGCAGCATAATCAACGGCCTTGACGGCGGCTATGTGGTGCCTTCTCCTGGAGGAGACCCTGTGGCAAATCCCAACACTCTCCCTACGGGCCGGAACCTCTATGCCATCAATGCCGAGGCCACCCCGAGCGAAGAGGCATGGGAAAAGGGCAAGCTGCTGGCTGACAATACCATCAGCCTTTACCGTCAGCGGCACAACGACAGCATCCCGCGCAAGGTAAGCTACACCCTCTGGAGCAGTGAGTTCATCGAGACGGAGGGCGCCACCATAGCCCAGATACTCTATATGCTCGGAGTGGAGCCTGTCAGGGATGCATTCGGCAGGGTGACAGACCTGCGTCTGATCCCGTCGGCGGAGCTCGGCCGTCCGCGCATAGATGTGGTCGTGCAGACAAGCGGACAGCTCCGTGACCTGGCGGCATCCAGGCTTTTCCTCATCAGCCGTGCAGCGGAGATGGCCGCCGCTGCCAAGGATGACATATATGACAATCAGGTGGCTTCCGGAGTGCTGGAAACCGAGAAACTGCTGATTGACAAAGGTATGACTCCTAAGGATGCCCGCGAGGTATCCCTGTACAGGGTCTTCGGCGGAGTGAACGGCAATTACGGCACCGGTATCCAGGGCATGGTGCAGTCCGGTGACAGATGGGAGGACGAGAGCGAGATTGCCGAAGTCTATCTCAACAACATGGGCGCCTATTACGGAAGCGAGGACAAATGGGAGGAAGTGCGCCAATTCGCCTTTGAGGCTGCCCTTGACAGGACCGACGCCGTGGTGCAGCCGCGCCAGAGCAACACTTGGGGAGCCCTCAGCCTTGACCATGTCTATGAGTTCATGGGAGGGATGAACCTTGCCGTCAGGAATGTCACAGGCAAGGATCCGGATGCATATCTGAGCGACTATCGCAACAGGAACAATGTCCGCATGCAGGAGGTCAAGGAAGCCATCGGCGTGGAAAGCCGCACCACCATCTTCAATCCGGAATATATCCGGGAAAAGATGAAGGGCGGGGCGGGGGATGCCGCCGCATTGGCCGAGGTCGTCCAGAATACCTACGGATGGAATGTGATGAAGCCTCAGGCAGTGGACGATGAAATGTGGGACAGGATATATGATGTCTATGTCAAGGATTCATACGGGCTCGGGGTGCAGGAGTTCTTCGAGAAGAACAGCCCGGCCGCCCTTCAGGAAATGACCGCCGTGATGATGGAAAGTGCAAGGAAAGGACTTTGGAATGCTTCGGAAGCCCAGCTTGCGGATATAGCCGCCCTTCATGCCGGACTTGTCGAAAAATACAGGCCTGCATGTTCCGGTGTCGTCTGTGACAATGACAGGCTCAGGGATTTCATAGCCTCGAAGACTGACGGCAGGACGGCCGCCCGCTACACTGACAACATCCGTCAGGTCCGTGAAGCGGCTGCCGCAGGAGACGGAAAAGGCATGGTGATGAAAAAGGAACGGCTCGACAGCGGAACTTCTTCAAGGACCAATGTCCTGAACAATACGATAATTGCGTTTGTGGCAGTGGCTGCCGTGGTTTTCATAGTGGTCTTTGTCAGGAAAAGACGCAGGTCAGGAGAAAATGACGAATAGCCATGGAGACCGTCGTAACCGTACTGATGTTGCTCATTGCCCTGGTTTTTATCCTCAAGCAGAGTTTCGGCAAACCGTGGACAATTCTTATTGCTGCTTCCGCAGCGGCTCTGTTCACCGGGCTGATGTGGCCTCTTGCCATCGAGCAGTCCAAGAGCAGGATATCGGTGTGGCTGTCGGACAGCTCCCTCATGCTTGATGCGGCGGTCGTGCTCAGCGTGGAGATTGTCCTGCAGATGGCTTTCTGCATAATGGCTGCCGACCTGTCCAATGAAGGGCAGATGCCGAGGTGGAAAATCACGGTCTACAGGATATTGAGATGGTTCCCCGGAGTGCTGATTTTTCCTGTCCTTTTCAGCACGCTGGTCTATGTGATCTTTGCGTTTCCGGGGAACGATTTCAAACTCACGGCGTGGATTCTTGCCGCACTGGTGTTCATTCTCATTCCGGCCGGGGCCTGGGCATTTCGCAGGGCCGTTCCGGAAAAGGAGCTGAGGCTTGAACTGCTGTTCATCCTCAATGCCCTGACCGCCATTTTCGGCGTGATAGCCACGGTGAACGGGCAGACTGCCGTCGAAGGCTTTTCCGAGGTGGACTGGGGCGCCTTTGCGGGCATTGTCCTCATCACTCTTGCCGGTGCCTTCGCCGGATGGCTGTGGCATTCATTCCATAAGTCGAAACAATAAAAATATAAACAAAAATGAATTTCATATCAGACATACTTTTCTGGATTTCCACGGGCCTGCTTGTGCCTGTGATAGTGCTTCTCATCCTTCTTTTTCTCCGTTCTCTCCTGCTTGTGGGAAGTTTTTTCGGACAATATCTGAATATCCGCAAGAACGGGCGGACATTGCGGACCAGGCTTGAAGGGCTTACTCCGGAGACCGTCCGCGACCTTGAATCCATGCTCCCGAAAGGCAGCAATTCACTTTCAGTGCGTTATCTCAATGAAATCCTTGCCCACAAGGACAGTCCCGCCCACATAAGGAGGCTTCTTGCCGATTTCGAGACAGATGCCGACAAGGATCTTTCTTCATCCAAGACACTCACCAAGCTCGGTCCCATGCTCGGCCTCATGGGTACCCTTATCCCTATGGGACCTGCTCTCGTAGGCCTTTCCACCGGGGACATATCTTCTATGGCCTACAACATGCAGGTGGCCTTTGCCACCACTGTGGTCGGACTTTTCTCGAGTGCAGTGGGCTTCATGACACAGCAGGTGAAAAACCGCTGGTATATGCAGGACATGACGAACCTTGAATTCGTGGCCGAACTTCTCGGCGCCGGGGAGGGGAAATGACCATGAGAAGACGCAGACTTTTGGGAAAGGAGGAGGACAACGACCCGATGAGCGTTGTCGGCAATCTCTTTGATGTGGCCATGGTGTTTGCCGTCGCGCTGATGGTAGCCCTTGTGACAAGATATGACATGACGGAAATGTTCAGCAAGGAGGATTTTACGATTGTCAAGAATCCGGGCAAGGAAAATATGGAGATCATCACCAAGGAGGGTGAGAAAATCAACCGTTACACCCCGTCGGAAAATCAGGATGACGCATCAGGCAGACGCGGCCGGCGCGTGGGCATAGCCTATGAACTTGAAAACGGTGAGATCATCTATGTCCCTGAAGGCGGGCATTGATGAATTCTGGATAAATCAATAAAGAAAAAGACCCGAATTCGGGTCTTTTTCTTTATTGTCCGGAACCGGAATGCTCCGGACATCCATCGTCTTTTCTTGTAATCCGGAATTATTCCTCAGGATACATTACGACTTCGATGAAGTTATTCTGGGAGAGGACTTCGTTGAGGATTGCCTTGATGTTCTCTGAAGAGATTTCGGAGATGGCAGCCTCGAATTCCTTGTCATAGTCCGCGCCGTAGCGGTTCCAGTACATCAGGGCATCCAGCCAGTAGTTGTTGCTGATCCTTGATTCAGGAAGGTTCTTCTTGGCGTTTTCTATCGTACGGGTGAGCTGCTCCTCTGTAGGACCTTCGGCTGCAAGATTCTTGAGGCTTTCAACGGCTGACTTGATGAGTCTGTCGGCAGCTTCAGGATTGGTGTCGAAGTACACCTGTATCATTGCCCTTGCCTCAGGTTCATTCTGCATGGCAGCCCCTACGCTTGCGCCGTATGTGCCGCCTTCCTCTTCACGGAGAGTGTCGGTGTAGATCATGTCAAGAACATACTTGGCTGCATCGAGCATCACGTCATTTTTCACTGAATAAGGGAAATATGCGGTGTAGACCTGAAGCACGCTGCTCTTAGGGGTGGTCATGTTCACATTGAAATGATTTTCCACCTGGCCTTTTACGATTTCAGCACTGGCATCAGTCCATTTTGTGGCTTTCTTTCCTTTGGTGAGCGAACCTGCGTATTTCTCCACCATCGGTTTCAGGGTTTCAAGATCCACATTTCCGGTGATGTAGAGAGTGGCTCCTGCAACATCGTTGAAGAGGCTTCTGTAGACTCTCTCTATTGTGGCAAGACTTGCCTTTTCAATCAGTTCTTCGCTGATTATCGGCTTCCTCGGGCTGTTTCCGAAGACTGTCTTTGTGAACTCTGTCTGGAACTTGAAGTTCGGCTGGTTCACTATGTTCGGAAGCACGGCCTTGAGCTGCTGGATGCCTGTCTGGTATTCGGCCTCGTCAAAGCGCGGATCCATGAAGTAGAGATACATGAGCTGGAAGGCGGTCTCGAGGTCCTTAGGTGCTGCCGAACCGCTGATTCCATGCCTCAGGCTGCCGATGTATGGAGATACGCTCACATTCTTTCCTGCAAGCATCTTCTGCAGATCGGTGCCGGCAAACTCGGATACTCCGCTGTTCATCTGGAACAGGCCGAAGATATTGTCCTCAAATGAAGGAAGGTCTTCGTCTGAAATGAGCGTGAGGCCTCCGTCCTTCTGGAGTGAGAAAAGCACCTGGTCTTTCTTGTATTCGGTAGGAAGCACGATTACCTTGAGCCCGTTCTTGAGGGTCCATTCGGTGGAACCGTAGATGCCTTCGGCTGTCTTCTTTACAGGAGAGCCTTTGAGGGCGGCGGCGTCGAGCAGAGGGCGGTTGAAGTCCTGTGCCTCGTTAGGCTTGATGTCGGATGCCTTCACTTCTGCGATGGCATTCAGGAAGTCCTGTTCAGCAGGATGTGTCACCCCTTCCTTTTCAGGTCCGTAGTACACCACCACCATATTTGAGTCAGTAATGACGGAAGATGCTATCTGGTTGAGTATGGCTGAATTGAGCTGTCCGCAGATGGCCTTTGCAAGCTCAAGTTCAGTTGCAGGCTCCATATAGGAATAATTGTCAAAGAAGTTGTTGATATATTCCTGGATGAATTCGTCATTCTTGCGTGTGTCTGCGCCCTGTGCCCTCTTTTCATATCTGCTGAGGATGTTGTCCTTGGCCCTTGACACTTCATCATCTGTGAAGCCGAATCTCTTCATCTTCTCGATTTCTGTCATGAAAGCCTTGAAGGCAGGGATGGCTTCGTTGTTCTTGCATGTGGCATTTCCCATTGTCACCTCGCAAGTCTCGCAGAGCTTGCCTATTCCGAGGCTTGCGCTCTGGAACGGTGCGTCAGGCCTGGATGTGATGTCGTTGAACCTTTCAGACATGATGATGCTCACATAGCTTTTTACGAGGTCAGTCATCATTCCCACCTGGGTGCTGTTGAGCGCCTCAGGTGCAGGTTCGCTTTTCCAGAGGACTTCAAATGAAGTCGATGACGCCTCCGGATCCGTGATGACGGCCACTATAGGCTCCTGATTGTTCGGAATGACATGCATTTCCTTTGCCTTTGGATTCTCGGCGGCCGGGATGTCGGCGAATATCTCCTTGATCTTTGCCTCCACATGGTCCACGTCAACATCGCCCACGACAATCAGTGCCTGAAGGTCAGGACGGTACCATGTGTGGTAGAAGTTTGTGAGGCTTTCCGGCTTGAAGGTCTTGAGGTTCTCCTCGCTTCCGATGAGGGAGCAGTCAGCATATTTCGAACCTTTGAAATATGCCTGCTTTGCCTTTTCATACATTCTCCAGTTGGCATCCCTCCTGGTTCTCCTCTCCTCAAGGATGACTCCTCTCTCCTTGTCGATTTCAGCCGGGTCGCATGTCACGAAATGTGAGTAGTCATGCATGATGAGGAGGCAGGTGTCCACCACGCCTTCCCTCACGAGAGGAATGTTGTTGAGCATGTATACGGTCTGCTCCACTCCAGTGGATGCATTGATGTTTCTTCCGAATTCGGCTCCTATTCCCTGGAGATATTCAAGGATGCCCTTGTCAGGGAAATTCTTGGTGCCGTTGAAGCACATGTGCTCCAGAAAATGTGCAAGTCCGTCCTGGTCAGGGGTTTCCTGGATTGCACCGACATTGGTGGCAAGATAGAACTCAGCCCTTTCCGCCGGCTTGTCGTTGTGCCGGATGTAGTAGGTGAGTCCGTTTTCGAGCTGGCCTTTTCTGACCGCAGGGTCATTCGGCAGCTGGGGCAGCTGTGAAAGGTCCTGTCCGGACACAGTCATCGCGGCGAAGATGGCCGCGAAAAATAAAAAGATGCGTTTCATATAAAAAATAAATGGTTCATTCTTTATAACGTCAGTCCGACGAATAATTTTGCTCGCTCCCAGGGAATTTGTCGGACCGCCGTTAAGGATTTCTTCGAAATCCATTTGTCTTAATCCCCAGTCGCTTTGCGACAGCCCCTTACTAAGGGGCGTCACCCACCTTATTCCTCCCTCTCCGGGAGGACTGTCGCAGGATTAAATCCTGCTCCTTAATCGGTTGTCCGGTGAACTTCGATGGACTTACATTAAGTATGTAAGTCGTTCCGCCACGGATAACCTGCAAAGATAACAATTTATTTTTTCAAATATTCATTTGCCTTTGCAAGGGCGGGGATGATATGCGGGAAGATATAGTCCGTACCGATTTCCTCGTCAAGCCCGAACTTGTGCAGGGTGGCCTGCACCTGCGGATTGACCCCGGACAGGATGACCCTGATGCCGCGTTTCTCCGTGCGCTGGAAGAAATTCCGGAGGTTCCTGATGCCTGTGGAGTCCATGAAGGACACTTTCCTCATCCGGATTATCCGCACCTTGACATCGCTTTTCCTGCCTTCCTCAAGTTCCTCCAGACGGCTTGCGAGCCCGAAGAAGAACGGGCCGTTGATCTCGTAGACCTCCACGCCTTTCGGAATGTCCAGATGTTCCGTGTCCTCCAGGCGGGCCATCTCGTCATCTTCGGTGGCGGCTATATGGTCGTCATTGAGCACCTTGATGGATGAAGTCTCCATCACGCGTTTCACGAAGAGCACAACGGCCATCAGCACTCCGGCCTCGATGGCTACGGTAAGGTCCACCAGCACCGTCAGCGCAAATGTTATCAGCAGCACCGCCACATCTGTCCTGTCACCTTTCAGCAGATACCTGAATGACCGCCATTCGCTCATGTTGTAGGCGACGATGACAAGGATTGCCGCCAGGCAGGAAAGCGGGATATACACTGCGTATGGCATGAGGAACAGATATATCAGCAGAAGCACGATGGCATGCACTATGCCCGTAACAGGGGACTTGCCTCCGTTGTTTATGCTTGCCATCGTCCTTGCAAGCGCTCCTGTGGCCGGAATTCCGCCGAACATAGGTGTGACTATGTTGGCTATTCCCTGGCCTATAAGCTCCGTGTTGGAATTGTGTCTCTTTCCGGTGACTCCGTCCGCCACCATGGCCGCAAGCAGGGATTCCACCGCACAGAGGATGGCTATCGTGAAAGCAGGCGACACCAGCCCTTTGACCGTTTCATAGTCGAGCTGCGGAGCCACAGGCTTCGGCATAGGCAGCCCCGCCGCGAGTTCTGGAAACTTGGAGCCTATGGTCGCGAATTCCACCCCGGCGAAGCGGCTCAGAAGAAGGGACGCCGCCGTGCCGATGACAAGGGCCACAAGCGAGCCCGGAATCCTTTTGTTGAACCTGCCCCACAGGATGATCACGAGTACGCAGCCGATGCTCATTGCCGTTTCTGCAATATCTGCCGATCCGATGTTCCGGAAATAGCATATCCACTGCGGGACGAAGCCTGCCGGAGCTGCGACATCCAGCCCGAAGAAATCTTTCATCTGGGTGGAGAAGATGGTCAATGCTATGCCGCTGGTGAATCCCACGACGATAGGATAGGGGATGAAACGGAATATGGCTCCCATGCGGCACAACCCCATCACCACCAGTATCACTCCTGCCATTATCGTGGCTATCACAAGTCCCTGGAGTCCGTATTGGGCCACGATTCCGGAGACAATCACGATGAATGCCCCGGTCGGGCCTCCGATGAGATAGCGCGAGCCGCCGAACACCGATACCAGCAGTCCGGCAACAATGGCCGTTATGAGTCCCTGCTGCGGTGACACCCCGCTGGCAATACCGAATGCTATGGCAAGAGGCAGGGCGATGATGCCCACAATCACTCCGGCTGCGATGTCCGATGCGAAAGTCTCCGTGTCATAGTTGCCTTTCTTGAAGATACTGAAGAATTCAGGCCTGAAAACCCCTCTTAAATTCAACTTCATTTCCCCTCTTTTTTCAAAACAAGGGCGCAAAGATACAGCTTTAAAATCCAATTAAAAATATTTTTCCCATTTTGCCCGAAACGGGCAAATAATTTCCGGAAGGCGGACATATCGCCGCGAAATGATTATTTTTGCATAATCATTCCAGTCGGTGATATATGTTCGGAGATTTCAGACTTCAGGTGTTCATGACCCTTTCCCGCACGGGAAACTTCACACGAGCCGCAGACGAGCTTGGCATAAGCCAGCCTGCCGTGAGCCAGAATATAGCCGGGCTTGAAAAGGACCTTGGCGTGAGGCTCTTTGAGCGGAACAGGGGAGAGGCCGTCCTTACTCCCGCCGGTCGGGTGTTCATGGAATATGCCGGGCATATATTGTACTGGTACGGTTCTGCAGGCTCAATGTTCGGGGCAGGGAAGGCTGCTGATGCCGGCGGTGTATCCGGCCCTGTCAGGATAGTTGCAGGTGCGGACCTCATGTCATGCGTCGTCCCTGACCTTGCCGCATCGGTTTCTGTCCTCTTTTCCGGAGTTTCGTTTATAGTGGATGGAATTGGTGGAGAATGGTATATGTCCGGAAAAAATGCAATTACGGCCCGGCAGGAAGATGAACTTCCTGATCTTCAGGGCACTGCTGATTCAGACATCCTGTTGTATTCCATACCTGTGCCCGTTCAAGAAGGTCTGTCAGAAGAGCATTTTCTTCAGGCCACGCACATCGCTGATGTCCCGGTCTGTGTCTTCGCATCTCCCGTGAGCCGTCATGCCAAAGGACGGTATATGTCATTGTCAGACATTCCGGCACATATGGCAGTATTGTCTGAGGTGTTTTCTGGACTGGACGCCATCCTGGGTGTCGACATTGTGCAGAAGATTGTATTCCGCTCCTCATCTCCGGATGCCGTGAAAAGGTTTGTGGCGTCAATGCCGGATGCCGTGGGCCTGCTTCCGCTTTATTGCGTACAGAAAGAATTGAGGGACGGGACCCTTGTGCAGGTGCCCGTCCCCGGTCTTCCTTTCCGTCATTCTGTGCATTTCGCTGCATCCGGAAGGTTCGTCTCCTCCCCGTTGTGCGGTCTGCTGCGTCAGCGTTTGTCGGAAATGCTGTCCAGCCAGCGTTCAAGCGAAGCCTCGAACTCGCTTCTGGCATAGTCCATCCTGTCCTTGTCGGAGTATCTCAGAGTGGTGAACCCCCATCCGTGTCCTCCTGAAGGATAGATGTGCATTTCTGCGCTGACCCCATTCTTGATGAGGGACCTGTAGTATCTGATGCTGTTCTCCGGCGGCACCCCGTTGTCGTCGCTGCTCAATGCGATGAATGTCGCAGGCGTGTCTGCCGTCACCTGGTTCTCAAGGGAATATCTCTGCACGAGCATTTCATGCTTTTCCTGTGCCCTGTTCCATTCTTCCCAGCTCATTCCTTCCCTCTTTTCCCATACTTTGTCAGTCCCGATGAGATTGTTTCGTGTGCCCTTGTGCGTGTATTCCGGATCCATCGTTATGACAGGATAGATCAGCACCGAGAAGTCCGGCCTTGTCTCCGCATCCGCATACATTGTTGAAGTTGTGGCTGCAAGGTGTCCGCCTGCGGAGAATCCCATTACTCCGATCTGTGTCACTCCCCATTCTTCAGCATGTTCCCTGCAATACCTGAATGTGTTCTGCACATCCGTCAGCGGCACTTCCCAATGCCCGTTCGGCATCCTGTATTTCACCACCGCCACAGTGATTCCGTGCTCCACCATCCATTCCGCCACATATACCCCTTCATTATATGTCGAAACATAGGCATAGCCGCCACCGGGGCACACCACGACCATCTGCCCGTTCGGCTTCTCCGGAAAGTACAGGTCGAACCTCGCGTCATCCGAAATGTTTCCGAGGTTCCCGCTTTTCTGCAGCTCTTCCTGTCCCGACAGTCCGTTCTTTTCCGCTAAGGAATACCCTGCACATGCTGTTTCTCTGCCCGTTACCGTGTCTGATACCCCTTTGGCATCATCACTGTACAGAAATACCGTCTTGTCCGGCCTCAGCTCCGTATTCGGCTGTGCCTGTGCGCATACCGCCCCCAGCATTGCGACAGATGCCGCCATTGCTGTCATGATGATTTCTCTAAGATTCATTTTCATTTTGTTCTGTGTTTTATAGACAGTCTTGAAATTTATCAAATTGTCCGGCACGGCTCTCTGCAATCCCGTTTTCAGTTTTTGATCCAGTTGAAAGCCAGCAATGCGGCCAGCAGCGGGAGCCAGTCTTTAAGTTCTGTCTGCAGGATTCTGATTGCCTGATATATGCGGTATTCTATGGTTTTGGGCGAAAGCCCTTCCTCTGCTGCTATTTCCTTGTATGTCATGTTGTCGAATCTGCTCTTGATGAATGCCGTCCTGTAATGTTCAGGCATTCCTTCGAGGGTGTCGTTGAATTTTTTCTGAAGTTCGCCCGCCATGAAGAAGTCCGGGTTCTCAAATTTCTCGCGCATTGCCTCATGTATGGCACTTATCACCTTTTCCTTTATGATGTTGCGGCTGACAAGTGTCATGCAGTGGTTTTTGACTGCATGGTAGAGATAGGTTGACACTGAATTGCGTATTATTATGGAATTCCGTTTCTCCCATAGCCATAGCATCACGTCCTGTACTGCATTTTCGGCGTCCGCCTCGTTGACATACTGGCATGCGTATGCACACAATGGAGGATAATATCTCCTGAACAGCATGTCATATGCGTCCATGTCCCCGTCCTTTATCCTGTCATACAGGTTTCTGTCATCAGTTGCCAATCTGCTGTTGTTTTTTGACGGTGTAAATTTAGAAACTGTTTTGAAATTTATCAAAACCCTTTTTACGCCCGGAAAAATTTTTTACAAAAATTGCAATTTCAGTTTAGGAGTTTTAGGCTTTCGTCAGACTAATATCCAGAATAAACCGGAATTCATGCTTGATATGGATACGAATGAAATGAAAATGGAAGAGCTTCTGCCTGCATATTTCAACGGCGAACTGGATGCCGGGCAGGTGAAGGCTGTGGAGGAGTGGATATCCGCAGGCAGCGAGAATGCTGAAATTGCGAAAAAGGTGTGCATGGTCCATCAGATAGGAAAATCGGTCGCAGTCATGAAATCGGTCGACACCGATGCCGCGCTCAGGAAGGTGCACGGGAATATCCGCAGAAATTCATTCAGGCGTTTCCTTGCGTCCATGCAGCGTGCAGCTGCCATACTTCTGCTTCCGGTTTTGGCTGCAGGAGGATATTTCTGTTTCAAGTATTATGCTGATGAGGATGAGTCCGTCAATGAACAGGTTGAGCTGAAGACGACTGCCGGTATGGTTTCATCGGCTGTGCTGCCGGACGGTTCGAAGGTGTGGCTCAACTCCAATTCTTCGCTGACCTATCCTGTCCGCTTTTCCGGTGATGAAAGGAAGGTCTTCCTTTCCGGAGAGGCATATTTTGATGTTAAGTCCGACAATGGAAAAAAGTTCATCGTGTCAACATCTTCCATGGATGTGGAGGTGCTTGGGACTGAATTCAATGTCGATGCCTATGGGGAAGACGGCAGGGATGTCCGGACTGCCCTTGTTTCCGGAAGTGTGCGCATGTCGTATGCCGATACTTCAGGTGTCCGGCATATAGTGCGGCTCAGCCCCGGACAGATGATAGTATATGATCCGGACAGTGACGCTGTGGCATGCATGGGGATAAATACGGAGACGGTTACATCGTGGAAGGACGGCAGGATAGTGCTGGATAACACGAGCCTTGCCGATGCATTGAGGATGATTGAGAACAGGTACAATGTGAGGTTCATGATAACAAACGGGGACCTCTTGCAGAACAGGTACACCGGAGTGTTTGATAGCCAGCGCCTCGATACTGTGCTTGAGCATTTCAGGCGTACGACAAGAATCCATTTCAAACGGGATTATGCAGATGACGGTGAGTATGAGATAACAGAAAGGGAAACGATTCTCGTATATTGACGGAATCCTTACTGCATAGCTGAAAAATGGTACATTACGGTACCGAAACGATAACACAAAACCAATAACTTATGTCAACACAACATCATTTGACCATGGGTGTGGTGAATGGCAGTCAGGTCTGCACGGCAATGAGGAAAGCCGTGGCCGTCCTGTTCATGCTGGCCGTATGCTGGCTGTCATCATACCCGCTCGATGCGCAGAACCGCATCATTTCTGTGGATGCGGAAAATGAACCTGTCACAAAGGTGCTGAGGGACATCGAACAGTCCAGCGGCTTCAGGTTCTTCTACAACAACATCAATATGGACAGAGACCAGAGGGTCAGCGTCTCGGCTGAAAATGAGGACATCATTGATGTTCTGGACCGGATATTCGCAGGTACCGGTACAGAATTCACCATCATGGGCAGCAATATCATACTGTCCAAGGCTGAATCTGTTGCCATGACCGCAGCAAAGGATGACGGCAGGCAGGAAGTGTCAGGAACCGTTACTGACGCTGCCGGAGAGCCGCTGCCCGGAGTGACTGTCTTTTCTGAGGCCGATCCGAAGGCTTCTGCCGTGACTGACCTTGACGGAAGGTTCAGCCTTGATGCAGCAAAGGGTGACATGCTCACCGTGTCAATCATGGGGTATCTTCCTGCAGAAATCTATGTGGGAGGACGTACATCTGACGTCAGACTGACTCTGGAAGAGGATATCAAGATGCTTGACGAGGTGATTGTGGTTGGATACGGAGTGCAGAGGCGAAGCGATGTGACAGGAGCAATCTCCACCGTGAAGGCCGAGCAGGCCAATAAGATACCTACCACGAGCGTTGCGGAGATGCTCAGGGGAGCCGCCCCGGGGCTGCAGGTCAACCTCGGAAGTGCTGAACCGGGCGGAACATCTTCTGTCCTGATCAGGGGACGCAGGTCGCTGTCCGGTGACAATGACCCTCTATATGTGGTGGACGGTGTGCCTATGAGCAGCATTGATGATGTCAACTCCAGTGAGATAGAGTCCATAGAAGTCCTGAAGGATGCCTCTTCGCAGGCCATTTACGGTGCCAGAGCCGCCAACGGGGTTATCCTCATCACCACTAAGAGAGGCGTGGCAGGAAGGGTGAAGGTGAGCTACAACGGATATGTGGCCGTCCAGCAGATTGACAGGAACTTTGAGTTCTACAACGGTGAGGAATGGGCTGCATATCGTCATGAGGCCTACTATAATGCCAACGGATATTATGATGAGCAGGACTGTTTCCGTGGACTGATGCTTGATGTGCTCAATTCCGGGGAATATGTGAACTGGGAAGATCTGATGATAAGCCCTGCCGTGCAGCACAAGCATGATGTCCTGGTACAGGGCGGAAGTGACAAGACGAAGTTTGCCCTCGGCCTTGGATATTTCAACCAGGACGGAATGGTACTGAATTCGGGATTCAAGAAATTTTCAGGAAGGCTGAATGTAGACCAGAAGCTCGGCAACCATGTGACCGTAGGTGCAAACATTTCATTTTCACGTGGATGGAAACAGACGGCTGACGGTTCGTTCAATTCATTCGTCACCATGCCTCCGCTGGCCAAGGTGTACGAGGATGACGGAGTGACATTGCGTGAAGATGTGACTGAAGCCGGCGAATCGCATTACAATCCGCTCTGGAACATCAATAATTCCAAGAATGAAAGCATCCAGGACAGACTGCTGATTAATCTGTTTGCGGATTGGAACATATGGAGGGGGCTTTCATATAGACTTAATGCGAGTATGAGCACGAGGCGTGTCAACTCCAACAGCTATCAGGGACTTGAACACACCACCGGTAGAAACACGCAAGGAAAGGCGACACTAAGCGAAAGTTTTTCTGACGATTATCTTCTTGAAAACATACTCAACTATACGCATGACTTCAATTCCGGGCACCATATAGATGCCACTCTCATGCAGAGCATAAATCTTATAAAGTGGAAACGGATGGGACTGAACGGGACCGGATTTGCCAATGATGATCTTGCTTATAATGCCATAGGATCAGCCTTGGAATACGGAAAACCGACATATGAACTTTCAAAGAGATCGATGGTATCATTTCTTGCCCGTATAAGATATTCATATAAGGAAAGATATCTTCTTACTCTTGCAATGCGTGCCGACGGTTCGTCCGTATTCGGTGCCAACAACAAATATGGCTTCTTCCCGTCTGCGGCATTCGCCTGGAGGATCAACAATGAGGAATTTCTCAAGAATACCGGATGGCTCACCAACCTCAAACTCCGCCTGAGCTGGGGGCAGGTCGGCAACCAGGGAATATCCCCCTACACCACTTTGGGACTGACAGACGAATATTTCACAGAATTCGGTTCGACCACATCCATAGGCTACCTTCCGGGTGGCACATTGTGGAATCCTGATCTGAAATGGGAAACCTCCACATCTGCCAACATAGGTATCGATTTCGGTTTCCTTGATGACAGGATAACGGGATCTTTTGAAGTGTATGATACTGAGACTTCCGATCTTCTTGTCACGAAATCCCTTAACCAGTCGCTTGGATATACCAACCAACTTGTCAATCTTGGCCGTGTTCAGAACAAGGGTGTCGAAATAATGCTCAACACAGTGCCTGTTACCACTGACGATTTTCAATGGACTGTTGATCTTTCATGGTCAAAGAATGTAAACCGGATAAAGGTGATTGACGGAGAGACTGACGAGAACGGCAATCCGAGGAATGACATCAATAACAGATGGTTTATAGGACATCCTATCAATGTATATTATGACTATGAATTTGACGGTATATGGCAGACAGGAGACGATATTGCCTCATCACATATGCCTGATGCCAATCCAGGAGACATAAGGATAAAGGATACAGACCAGGACGGAAAGATAACCGAATCGGACAGGGTTATAATGAACAGGGATCCCGACTGGATAGGCAGTGTGACCATGGGATTCTATTACAAGGGCTTTGACTTGTCAGGCGACCTTTATGTGTCGTATGGAGGTACAATGTACAATTCATATCTGACCTCATTCGACACCGGAGGGGACATGACAGGAAAAAGGAATGGCATCAGAAGAAATTATTGGACACTGAACAATCCTTCCAATGAGGCCCCGGCTCCTAACATGACACAGGCTCCGGCATATATAAATGCCCTCGGCTATCAGGATGCCACTTATGTCCGCCTCAGGAATGTCACTTTCGGATATACATTCCCGCAGAAGATGATACAGAAGATCAGACTTCAGAATCTCAGGCTCTATCTGTCTTTCACCAATTTATGGACTTATACCGAGGTGCTGGGCTATGGTCCGGAACAGACCCCGGGCGATTATCCGGAGCCGAGAACGATGCTGTTCGGGCTTAAGGTGACATTTTGACATTTTTCAAACGATTAGGATATGAAAAAGATATTTATATTGCTGGTGATTGCAACCTGCGCTGTTTCCTGTTCCGACTTTCTGACTGAGGAGAATGCCACAAAATATTCCGTGGATTACATTTACGGGACTGAAGACGGACTGAAACTGGCGGTGAATGCCTTGTATGCCAAACAGAGGTATTATGCCAATGATACGGAAAATGCCACAATGTTTGCCTTGGAAAGAGGAACTGATCTGGCCATAACAAATGGTGGCACGGGCAATTTCTATGGCATTTATGACCCCAATTATCTGAAACCTTCAGCAAGCCAGGTTGAATTCATGTGGAAGACCATGTATTCCATAATAGGCAAATGCAATGATATAATCTCCGCTGCTGAAGGGATGCCGGAAAGCGATGCCCTGAAAGTGGCGGTATCGGAAGCGAAATGTTTCAGGGCACAGTCATATTTCCTCCTGTACAGGACCTATGACCGTATCTGGCTCAATACGGAGCCGACAACTCCGGAAAACATAAATGACAAGCGAGACTATCATCCTGCATCACAGAAGGAAGTTTTTGACCTCATCTATTCCGATCTGAGGTATGCGATCAAAAATCTCGACTGGACTTCATATGAACCGGGCCGCTTCAACCAGGCTGCTGCAAGGCATATTCTGGCAAAGGCCGCGCTATGGCAGAAGGACTGGGATACGGCCCTTAACCAGGTGGACACTATTGACTTGTGTCCTTCATATTCCCTTGTGGCATTGGAGAATGTGTTCAATGCAGCCGATTTGAACCACTCAGAGGCTCTGATGACTCAGCAATGGAGTACTAATCTCGGAGGTAATCTTTCTACTGCAACTCCAAAGGGCAATTATTTCGCCGCATATTTCATCGGCATGTACCGGGCGGAGATTGGCGGAACTGCAGAGGAGGCATGCAGCTATGAAAATTGGGGATATACATACGGCCGCTGTTTGCCGAGTCCCTATCTGTTCTCCCTTTACGACCAGGAGAAAGACAGGCGTTATACGGAATACTATATCCATCAATACAGGAACACTTCCGACCGCGAGATTACATACGGGAATGTCACCGTGGCTCCTGGAGATTATTTCCCTCTGTACAGGAACGGATCTCTCAACAAAAATGTGCTTCCGGGATGTGTGAAATGGGGTGACATCTGGACAAGGGAACCGTTTGAGACCAGAAGCTATAAGGATGTGATAGTGTACAGGCTTGCCGAAACATATATAATCGGAGCTGAAGCCGCTTTACGAAAGGGTGACCAGCAGAAAGCAAAATATTATTATAACAAGACATGGCAGCGGGCAGGGAATGACGAATTCACCGGAACCCTTACTTTGAAGGACATCATTGACGAACAAGCCAGAGAACTTGCCTTTGAGGGAGACAGATGGTATTTCTTAAAGAGGCTTGGCATATTGATAGACCAGGTGAAGAATTATGCCGGACATCCGGACCTGTCCGCTTCTCTTGCCGGAAGAACCAATCTCCCTGCAAATCCTCATTTCATCAGATGGCCTATACCTGAAAGTGAAATAATCAATATGGGAGCGGAGAATTTCCCTCAGAACATAGGATATTGAAACTAATTGCGTGAATATGACAAGACAAATAAGGAATCTGGCCATATTGGCCCTGTCATCCATCTTTTTTGCGTGTTCCGTAGAGAGACCGGACTATGACATCTGCGTCTATGGTGAGTCCGCCTCCGGAGTGATGGCCGCCATCCAGGGGGCAAGGATGGGAAAGGAAGTGGTGCTCATATCCAAGAATGCCCATGTCGGCGGCATGGCCACATCAGGTCTGACCGCCACCGACATGAACAGGCACAAGACCATTGGCGGTCTTGCCGCCGAGTTCTACGGAAAGATTTATGAATACTATCTCAATCCTGACGCATGGCGCTGCCAGACGCGTGAAGAGTTCATGAAATCGACATTGAAGAGGACATATACCGGAAAGAATGACGAAAGGCGTATCCAATGGGTATATGAGTCCGGAGTTGCTGAAGATATAATGAAAGATATGCTGGAGGAATCCGGCGTGGCCGTCATCTATGACACAAGGCTTGCAGAATCCGATGCCGTCAGCGTCAAAGACGGGAAAATCACCGGAATCCGGATGGAGGACGGGACAGGGATCTCGGCTGGAATGTATATTGATGCTTCATACGAAGGGGACCTTATGGCTGCCTCCGGAGTATCCTATATTGTGGGAAGGGAGGCTAACTCAGTCTATGAGGAGACACTCAACGGCATCAGGGTAAATTATGATCCTACGAGGGATATATCTTTCATTTCTCCTTATCTTGATGACGGCAGAAAGGAATTGCTGCCATATGTGGACCCTGCCCCATGGGGCAGGCAAGGGGAGGCCGACGGACGCACTCAGGCATATTGCTACCGGGTGACATTGACCGATGACCCTTCAAATATGGTTCCGATACAGCGTCCTGCTGACTATAACCCGGCCTTGTATGAACTTATGCTCAGGGAAATTCTCGGCACTCCCGGCAAGGAGCTGAAGGATGTAATCACATTCACCCCTATGCCGAACAGGAAGACAGACACCAATCATCTTGACTTTTTCGGGGCGAGCTTTGGCTATCCGGAAGGTTCATACGAAGAAAGGGCAAAGATGGAAAAGGAGCACAGGGACTATGCTGTGGGAATGCTCTGGTTTCTTGCCAACGATCCCCGTGTGCCGGAAGAGATGCGGACGGAGATGGGCAGATGGGGTTTCCCCGCCGACGAATTTGAGGACAACGGACATTTTCCGTACCAGATCTATGTGAGGGAGGCCAGGAGAATGGTCAGTGACTTTGTCATGACCGAGAAGAATGTGGTAAAGGAGGACCGGGTGCCTGTGGACAGGCCAGTGGGGATGGGCTCGTATGCTCTGGACTGCCACTATGTGTCACGCGTGGTGGACAATGACGGTCTTCTCAGGAACGAAGGGACCATATTCTGGCCTACTGTACCTTATCAGATAGACTATGGTGCCATTGTTCCGAAACGGGAGGAATGCACCAACCTTCTTGTGCCGGTCTGCCTTTCTGCTTCCCATGTGGCCTACAGCTCGATACGAATGGAACCTAACTACATGGTGCTCGGGCAGTCTGCAGCCACGGCAGCCGCACTCGCCCTGGATGAAGGATGTCCTGTCCAGGATGTGGACTATAATCTCCTGAGCAGAAGACTGCTCGAGGATGGGCAGATTCTTGAATATTGATGAAAATGTTGTGTATTATGAAAATGATGAAATTCATACAGATGACTATGCTGCTTATAGTATCGACAGCATGTTCATCATGTGCAAAAGACGATTATAAGATACCAGTAGGCTCTGACACTGTGGTCCAGGTGCCGTCAAAGGTGGAGCTGCGTCAGGAAGACGGGCAATGGAAACTGTTCTGTAACGGTGAGCAGTTGTACATCAACGGGGCAGCCTGCAATAATTTCTATACGGATGTAGCCAAGTTCGGAGGGAATGTCTTCCGTATTTACAGTTGTACCGGAGATGATACTATGGAAATTCTCGATGAAGCATACAAGAACGGCCTGTATGTGAATGTCGGAATATACATCAGGAGGGAAAGGGACGGATTTGACTATAATGACGAGGCGGCAGTCCGGTCGCAATTCGAGGAAGTCCAGTCCTGTGTCAAGAAATTCATGAACCATCCTGCAGTGCTTATGTGGTCAATCGGAAATGAGGCTGAATCGAATTATACCAACAAGAAGCTTTGGACGGCAATCAATGACATCGCCAGGATGATTCACGAAACTGACCCGAACCATCCCACGACAACGGTGCTGGCCAGTGCCAATGAAGATCATATAAAGAATATTCTGGAACTTGCACCGGAAATCGACATATTGTCGTTAAATACCTATGCACCGAATCTTCCTGATACATATGGCAAGATAACCTCTGCAGGATGGACCGGGCCTTATATGATCACGGAGTTTGGTCCCCGCGGGACATGGCAGATGAATCCTGAACCGGAGAGGATTCTGCCTTGGGGAGCCCTTGTGGAGCAGACCAGCACCGAAAAGGAGGCTGACTATCTGAAAGCCTGGCAGGAAAGCATCAAGGCCAACGAAAAGAACGGGTGCATCGGGTCGTTCGTGTTTGTCTGGGGATATCAGACCCATGGAGAAGTGCTGAATTGGTATGGACTGTTCAACAAGGACAAATATTCCTATGGGGCAGTGGATGCCATGCAATATTGCTGGACAGGAGAATATCCATCAGTCAGGGCTCCGAGGATAGAATCCCGCAAAGACATTACGATGAACGGCATGGTGGCAGAAGACAAGATAACCGTGTTGCCATCTTCGGTCAATACTGCAAAGGTGACCGCGACATCCCCGAGCGGGGCGACATTGAAATATCATTGGCTGATATACAAGGAAGGAGATGCAGCAGAGGACGGAAGCATGCCAGATGGCATTGACGGTCTCATTTCTGACCCGTCGAAAAGTGAGATTACATTCAAGGCTCCTTCAGGGGTGGGAGGATACAGACTCTATGTATTTGTTCTGGATGATGTGAACAGAAAAGTGGCCAGTGCGGTCATTCCATTCCTTGTGCAATAATGAGATTTGAACCATGAAAAGATTTAAGACATTTATGATGCTGTCATCTGTAGCGGCCTTATGTGCTGTTTCGTGCGATGACACTGTCTCTCCGGCAGATGATACGGTGCAGATAAAGATAGGATTGATTTCTGAACCTCCTGTAATGGCGAGACCAGGAGATGAGGTGGAATACACATTCTCCATTTCCTGTGAAGGCGGATTGAAGGAAGTGTCCGCGATGCTCAACAATGAAATTCTGGAGGGCAGTACGGCAACATGGGCTGATGCCCCTGTTTCTGCAGACTGGTCATTCAGTTATGTGGTCAAAGATGAGGATGCAGGCAACACACTGGACTTTTCTGCCGTGGTGTCAAGTGCTGACGGATTGAAGAAAAGCTATGATGTGCCCCTGTATGTGCAGGCGGCTGAAGCGGACATTCAGATTTCGGTTCCGGAGGATGCACCGGAGGAATGGAATCTTGGTGAGGAGCTCACTTTCTCAGTGTCCGTGGTTTCCGCAACCGACATCAGGCAGATAGCAACATACAAGAACGGGAATGTGCTTGAAGAACTTATAATGACAGAATTCGAAGATAGGAGAAATGTGGCATATCCGTTTTCCTATATGCCGGAAGTGACTGACATCGGAGCTGAAACCACCTTCAGGTTCGAGGTGATGGATGTGAACGGAAACATTGTCTCTGCAGAATATTCCGTGTCAGTCATAAGGCCTGCCTCTGATGAGATTTCCGAATTCTTCGGTGTTACCATAGGATATCAGAGGAATGCTGCAGGTTCTTTCCTTGATGCACAGAACGGGACGGTCTATGTATTTGACGGATGTCATCTTCATTGCGAGGAAATTGACATGCTGTTCTTCTACAGCAACAGCGGAGGGGCAGGAATGTCAATTACTGATGCCACTACTGTCAATGCGGAAAATATCTGTAATGCAGCTACAATAGGTGCCATGGGTGGCACTGATGAGGATATCGTGACAAACTGGTCGACCAGAAATGCCACATATTTCAAGAATCTCAGCGATGAAGTCGACAACGAAACATTTGCCTCCATTTATACTGAGAAGGAAATCATTGACCTGTATGAGAATTCCGCCCAGTCTGAAGCGCAGCTCGTTAACAGACTTCAGCCAGGCAATATCATAGGTTTCAGGATCCCTTTGGATGCTGACGGTATTTCAAATGAATATGGCATGCTGAAGGTAGTTTCAAGAGGAGCGAAAAATACTGAGACAGTTGTAATTGATTACAAGATAACCAAATGAAAGCAGTTGCCATGAAATATGCCTTTGCGGCAGTAGTGCCGCTCATGATGGCTGTGCAGTCGTATGGAGGGGAGATTTCCCCTCCATATCTTGACCCTTCGCTTCCGGTGGAGGACAGGGTTGAGGACCTTATGTCGAGGATGACGCTTGAGGACAAGATTGCGCAGATGTGCCAGTATGCCGGGCTTGAGCATATCAGGGCGGCGGAAAAGGAAATCACCGAGGAAGAGCTTCTGAACGGACATGCACGCGGCTTTTACAAGGGACTGCACTCTGACGGGGTGGTGAGGATGGTGCAGGAGGGGAAGATCGGCTCGTTCCTGCATGTCACGACCCTGGAGGAAGCAAATTATCTCCAGAGCCTTGCCGAGAAAAGCCCTCTGAAGATACCTCTTTTAATCGGCATTGATGCCATCCACGGGAACGGTCTTTACAGAGGAAGCACGATATATCCGTCGCCGATAACGGCAGCCTCGTCATTTTCTCCGGAGCTTTGGGAGAAGGCCTGCCGGCAGACTGCGGATGAAATGAGGGCCACCGGTTCGCATTGGGCATTTGCCCCGAACATAGAAATCGCCACGGATGCCAGATGGGGCAGGGTCGGGGAAACTTTCGGAGAGGACCCGTATCTTGTGTCCCGGATGGGGGCGGCTTCTGTCAGGGGGCTACAGACCGGCGACATTGGCAATGACGGGGCAGTGCTGGCCTGTGTCAAGCATCTTCTTGGAGGGGGAAGTGCGAACAACGGCACGAATGCAGCGCCTGTGGAGCTGGGCGAAGGGAAAATGCGCAATATTTATCTCCAGCCATTCAAGGCCGCCATTGAGGAAACCTCGCCTTATACTCTGATGCCCGCCCACAATGAGGTCAACGGAGTCCCGTGCCATTGCAACAGATGGCTAATGACGGATGTGGTCAGAGGTGAATACGGCTTTGACGGCTTCATAGTGAGCGACTGGATGGACATTGAGGCATTGTCAAGGGTGCATCATGTGGCAGAAGACAATACGGAGGCCTTTATGCTTGCCGTGAATGCCGGGATAGATATGCACATGCACGGCCCTGAGTTTGCCGAGGCTCTTGCCGGGCTTGTCCGGGAGGGCAAGGTGCCGGAAGAGAGGGTGGATGAAGCCTGTCGGAAGATTCTGTATGCGAAGTTCCGGCTCGGACTTTTTGAAGACAGGTATGTTGACCCTGCCGATGCCGCCGGAGTGGTGTTTTCCAGAGAGCATCAGCAGACTGCCCTTGAACTGGCAAGACGCTCTGTCGTCCTGCTGGAAAATGACGGGATTCTTCCTCTGTCCCCGGGAAAATATGAAAGGATACTTGTCACAGGGCCGAATGCCGACAACCAGTCCATAATGGGGGACTGGACATTTGACCAGCCGAGGGAAAATTACCATACTGTTCTTGACGGAGTGAAGGAAATGGCTGACGGTGCCGAAGTGGATTTTGTCGATGTAGGTTGGAACCTGAGGAACATATCTGACGATGACATTGAAAATGCCGCTGCAGCTGCCCGCAGGGCTGATCTTGCTGTCGTGGTGCTCGGGGAGGACTCTTTTCGCGAACATTGGGCCGACAAGACATGCGGGGAGAACCGTTGCAGGACGGACATCACCTTGTGGGGACGGCAGCAGGAGCTTCTGGAAGCCGTTGCCCGGACCGGTGTGCCTGTGGTGGTGATTCTTGTCAATGGCCGCCCTCTTGCCGTCCCTTGGATTTCGGAAAACGTGTCCGCCCTTCTTGAAGCATGGGAGCCTGGCTCCATGGGAGGCAGGGCCATAGGTGAGATACTTTTCGGAAAGGTGAACCCGAGCGGAAAGCTGCCCATCACGATTCCGAGACATGTCGGCCAGATTACTGCCACCTACAATCACAAGCCTTCTCAGTACAGCCATCCTGCCATCGACATCCCTAAGACCCCTCTGTATCAGTTCGGATATGGATTGAGCTATACAGAGTTTGAATATTCCGGCCTTGAATTGAGTTCTTCTGAAATACGCCCCGGGGAATCCGTCAGGGTTTCCGTCAGTGTCACCAACAAAGGGACCATAGATGGGGAAGAGGTGGTGCAGATGTACGTCGGGGATGATTTCAGCTCGGAGACGAGGCCCGTGAAGGAGCTGAAGGGATTCCGCCGTGTGGCACTGAAGGCAGGGGAAACCGCAAGGGTGGAGTTTGAAATCGGCACGGATGACCTGTCGTATTACGGCTCCGGCGGAAGGCTGCTGCTGGAACCGGGCAAGTTCACCGTTATGGTCGGAAGCAGCTCCATGAATAATGACCTTCTCAAGGCAAAACTGGAATTGAAATGAAACATTTTATACTGTTCGTGTTCATGCTCCCTCTTCTGTGGAGCTGTTCGAAGAAATCTTATGATGTGTGTATCTATGGAGGTACCGCTTCCGGGGTGATTGCCGCATATTCGGCTGCCCGTCTCGGTATGGACGTGGCACTTGTGGAGCCCGGCGGGCATATCGGAGGAATGACCACGGGCGGCCTCGGATTTACAGACATAGGCAACAAGCAGGTGGTGACAGGGCTTGCCCGGCATTTCTACCGTGAAATCGGCAGACATTACGGCAGGCTGGAGCAATGGATATTCGAGCCTCATGTGGCATCGGAAATCCTTGCGTCATATCTGTCACATCCCGGGATAACGCTGATGACTTGCCGCCGTCTTGAAAAGGTGGAGAAGGAGGACGGAAGGATATTGAGAGTCGTATTGTCGGATGCAGAAGGGGATGCAGAGTCTCTGACACTGTCCGCAGATTATTTCATCGACTGTTCATACGAAGGGGACCTCATGGCTTCTGCCGGGGTCAGCTATACAGTGGGCAGGGAAGGGAATGATGTGTACGGGGAAACATACAACGGGGTGCAGATGCTGAAGGGACACCAGTTCCCTGACGGGGTGGATCCTTTCGTAGAGCCTGGTAATCCCGACAGCGGACTGCTTTGGGGAATATCCTCGGAGGAAAAGGCTGCAGAAGGCACGGGGGACAGTCTTGTGCAGGCATACAATTACAGGATCTGCCTCACCGACAGCCTTGAAAACATGATTCCCATAGGGATACCGGACAATTATGACCCTGAGAAGTACCGTCTTCTGCTGAGGCTTTTTGATGCCCAGCCTTCAAAGCGCCGCCTGAATGACTATTTCATCTGGAGCCGGATGCCGGGGAGAAAGACTGATGTGAACAACAGGGGCGGCTTTTCCACGGACATGATCGGCATGAATCATTCCTATCCTGAGGCTACATACGGGGAAAGGGAAAAGATTGTCAAGGCACATAAGGACTATACCCAGGGGCTTCTGTACTTTATCGGGCATGACCCCCGTGTGCCGGAGGAACTCAGGTCGGAAATGCTCAGATGGGGATATCCGAAGGACGAATACACTGCCACCGGCAACTGGACACCGCAGCTTTATGTCAGGGAGTCCAGAAGGATGAAAGGAGAATATGTGGCCACTCAGGCGGACTGTCAGGGCCGCAAGGTGGCGGAGGACGGGATTGCCATGGCTGCATATAACATGGATTCCCATAACTGCCAGAGGGTTGTGGTCAGGAAAGACGGCCGTTTCATGGTCAAGAATGAAGGCAATGTCGAGGTGAACGGTGGTGCACCGTATCCGATATCCTACCGCTGTCTTGTACCGCACAGGGAAGAATGCAGAAACCTTCTGGTCCCGGTGTGCCTTTCCGCAAGCCACATCGCATACGGTTCAATCAGGATGGAACCTGTCTTCATGGTTCTCGGACAGGTGTCTGCAATAGCCACATTCCTTGCATCCGGGAATGGTCACGGTGATGTGCAGGATGTGGACTTCGCAGAGATAAACATGATCATGTCCGTCGACCCGTATCTTGACGGCACTCCTGCTGATCTGCTGATAGATGACGAAAACGGGGAAGTAACACTTTCCGGCGACTGGAAAAGGCTCCGCATGTTGGGCGGATATGGACCCACTTTTCTGGAGTCAGCATCAGGGGAAGGGACGGCAGAATTCCGCTTTTCCGTGCAGGAAACTGCTGAATACGATCTTTACAGCTACCAGCATTCAAGCCGCCGCCTTGCCCCTGAATCCTCGTTTGAAGTGTTTTCATCCGACACATTGCATCATGTGACCCTGGATGCCGGGAACATGCATGTGCTGGGGCAGACAAGTGGGGAGTGGTGCCTTCTGGGTACATACTCATTTGAAAAAGACATGGAGTCATATGTGCGTGTTACCGGAAACGGAGGACCTGTGCATGCCGATGCATTGCTGCTTATAAAAAGATGACAGAGATGAGATATATTTTGATGACACTTTTATTATTCATGACATGCCTTTCCGTTTCATTTGCCGGGAATCGGAACGGGGATGTGGAGGCCCGCATAGACTCATTGATGTCCCGTATGACATTGGAGGAAAAGGTCGGGCAGCTCAACCAGCTTGACGGGAGGCGCAATCTTCCGTATATAGAACAGCTGCTGCGGACAGGCGGGATAGGTTCCATAATGAATATCACCGACCCGGAAGAAGTGGACAGGCTGCAGAAGATTGCAGTTGAGGAATCCCCCAATGGCATCCCGGTGATCTTTTCTCGTGATGTGGTGCATGGATTCCGCACCATGCTGCCTATACCTCTTGGAATGGCAGCAACATTTAATGAAGAGCTTGTGTATGATGGTGCCCGTATGGCTGCATCGGAGGCATACGAACATGGCATCAGATGGGCGTTTGCCCCGATGATAGATGTGTCCAGAGATGCACGCTGGGGCCGCATCGCCGAGTCTTTCGGTGAAGATGTGCTGCTGAACTCCCGCATGGGGGCTGCAGTGGTAAGAGGCTATCAGACAGACTCTCCGGGGGCTCCGCATACGGTGATGGCCTGTGCCAAGCATTTCGTCGGCTATGGAGCCGTGGAAGGAGGACGGGATTACAATACCACAAATATCACCGAGCGCCAGCTGAGGGAAGTGTATCTTCCGCCGTTTAAGGCCGTGGCCGATGCCGGATGTGCGTCCGTAATGACAGCCTTCAATGATATTGACGGTCTTCCTGCGAGTGCCAACGGATTTGTCCTGGACAGCATCCTCAGGAAAGAATGGGGATATGACGGAGTGACCGTATCCGATTACGGGGCCATAGGGGAACTGATGAAGCACGGTGTTGCACGGGATAGGGAGGAAGCGGCCAGACTGGCTCTTCTTGCCGGGACGGATATGGATATGGCCACGAAGATCTATACCGGTCATCTGCCGGACCTGATAAGAGAGGAGATTGTTCCGGAATCCGCACTTGATTCTGCTGTGAGGCGTGTCCTTCGTCTGAAATTCCGTGCCGGACTGTTTGACCGTCCTTATGTCGGTCCTGACCTGAACGGTGGTGTGGCATCTTCAGAAAATATGGCACTAGCGGAAAGGGTGGCATCTGAGAGCGTCGTAATGCTGAAAAATGACGGCAATGTCCTGCCTTTGGGCAGGGCGGTCAGAAAGGTGCTGGTCACCGGCCCTCTTGCGGATGCCCCGCATGACCAGTTGGGGACATGGACAATGGACAGCGACACATCCCTCACTGTAACCCCTTTGGATGCCTTGATTTCCGGGTATGCTGATGATGTGGAAATCCTTTATGAACCGGGGCTTCTGTACAGCAGGGACAAGGATACTTCAAGATTCGGGGCGTTGAGGTCCAAGGCATCTGAAGCGGATGTCATAATTGCATTTCTTGGAGAGGAGGCAATCCTTACCGGTGAGGCCCATTCTCTGGCTGACATTTCTCTCAAAGGGATGCAGTCTGCCCTTGTCGAGCTTCTGTCCTCTGCGGGCAAGCCTCTTGTTACGGTCATTATGGCGGGCCGCCCTGTGACTGCCGTCGGGGAGATTTCAAAGTCCGATGCCGTGCTGTATTCTTTTCATCCCGGCACAATGGGCGGTCCTGCATTGGCGGACATCATCTTTGGAAAGACAAACCCTTCGGGCAAGCTTCCGGTGTCTGTTCCTGTGCATGCCGGACAATCACCTCTCTATTACAGCCAAAAGTCCACCGGCCGTCCTGCTGCGAAGATCAGAAGCCTTGATGACATTCCGAGGAATGCATACCAGTCCGTGCTTGGACATTCTTCATATTATCTTGATGTCGGAGTGAAGCCGCTCTATCCGTTCGGGTACGGGCTCTCATATACCGAATTCGACATTTCTGAACCGGAGCCGGATGACACCCTCCTTTCCCGGTCTGATACTTTAAGATTCAGCGTCACCCTCACGAATTCCGGTCATGCAGACGGAGCGGAAGTAGTTCAGGTCTATGTGAGGGATGTCCATGCCTCTCTTACCAGACCGGTTAGGGAATTGAAGGATTTCAGGAAGGTGTTTCTGAAAAAGGGCGAGAGCCGCCGCTTGCAGTTTTCTTTGCCCGTGTCTTCATTTTCAATGTATGACATCAATATGAAAGAGGTCGTCGAGCCCGGTGAATTCATCGTTTATGTTGGGAACTCAAGCACCTCAGGTCACAGTTTCAGTATAAATGTCCGCTGACCGCTTTGCGGCAGCAGGCTAGCCTTTACGGACAATCCACTCCCACACCGGCATGACTTTTATCGTGATGCCGGTGTGGGAGATTGTTTCTGCCTGATGGTCTGTAAGGATATATACATTGTTACATCTGGTACTTTTAGCCGCTGCAACGGCTCCGTTTATTTCCCGTCTGCGTGTCATTGGATCCGTGATGTCGTAGGCCACTTGATATATTCCTGCTGCTTTATTTCCGTTGCAGACGATAAAATCCGCTTCCGAATTTCCGTTGTTGAAATAATATATGTCATCTTCCTCATTTCTGATGCGCCGTCGGAGTTCCAAATATACAACCGTTTCAAGCCTCCAGCCGAGGTTTTCTCCTGCCATGGCATTTTCACGTTTGTCCATGAAGGCAACATCTATTGCGTATGCTTTCTCTGCTACAGAACGCTCCTTGCTTTTTGTTGAATACTTGTTGACCTTGCATATCAGGTAGGTCTGAGCCAGATAAGAAAGATAATTGCCCAATGTATGGTGACTTTTGAAACCGAACTGTTCCTGTAGTTTTTCTTTGACGATTATTGCAGGAGCAATATTGAGTATATGTCCGGCCATGCGTTCCAATGAATCGATATATTTGACTTTGAATCTCTTCTGTATGTCTTGAGCTATGATGTCATGAAACAGTGAATCAATGTACCCTGTACGGTTGCGCTCCGTAAGCAATTCCGGAAAGCCTCCTTGCCTCAGGTATTTGTCGAAAGCACCCATCAGCAACCCCATGTTCTTGGTGGTCAGCGGTGCCGTGACGATGCCATTGAAATTGCACCAGTCCAGGAAAGAGAACGGCAGGAGTTCAATGGTGTGATGCCTTCCCGTAAGATGCGAGGCCAGTTCTCCGCTAAGCAATCTGGAGTTGCTGCCGGTCAGCAGCATGCGGATACCTTTACGCAACATACGGTTGACAAACAGATGCCATCCTTCAATATTCTGAATCTCATCAAGAAAAAGGTGCGTGAAATCACCATATATGCTGTATAATACTTGAAGAACATCATTCATGTCTTTGACCGAGAGATCATACAGATTCTCATCGTCAAAGTTGATGTATGCATAGCTGACCTTTGATTCTTCCAAGGCATTAAAGCATAATGTGGACTTTCCGCTTCTTCTTACTCCGATGACCACTTGCGCAAGATTGCTGTCAAGGTCAATCAGACTTTCTTCCGCACGGTGGCAGAAACTCTTGCTTCTCAATATGTCAAGGTCTTCCTTCTGATCCAGCAGTGCTCTTTCAAGTTTTCTTATGTCCATTGTCACAGAATTTTTGCAATAAAGATAGCAAATAAATTTCTACTGCCGATATTTCGGACGAAATCTTTCATTTTACTGCCGATATTTTGCCTGAAATTAATAATTCCACTGCCGATAAATGTGGAATTTATCAGCAGTGCAATGCCGAAAAATGCCCCCGGTGCATCTCAGGCAGCGGGGGCATTAGAGTCAGAGGGAGTGTTTGGGCACTCCCTGTTTATGTTTCAAAGGATGTTATTCCTTGCCTGCGAGCCTCTTGTAGGTGTTGAGCCTGATCTTGGCGAACTCTTCGGTCTTCTGGAGGAGTTCTGCTGCCTGGTCAGGGAACATCTTGTAGAGGGAAGCGAAACGTACTTCGCCTTTGAGGAAATCCTGGAACTTGCTCCAGTCAGGCTCCTTGCTGTCGAGGGTGAACGGGTTCTTGCCCTGCTCCTCGAGTTCAGGATTGTACCTGTAGAGCTGCCAGTAGCCGCATTCAACTGCGAGCTTCTCCTCCCTCTGGCTCAGTCCCATACCTGCCTTCAGACCGTGGTTGATACATGGTGAGTAGGCGATGATGAGGGATGGTCCGTCGTAAGCCTCAGCTTCCTTGATGGCGTTGAAATACTGGGCAGGGCTTGCACCCATGGCAACCTGTGCCACATATACATAGCCGTAGCTCATTGCCATCATTCCGAGGTCTTTCTTGCGTACCCTCTTTCCTGAAGCGGCGAATTTGGCGATAGCGCCTGCAGGGGTGGACTTGGATGACTGTCCGCCGGTGTTGGAATATACCTCTGTGTCAAGCACGAGGACATTCACATTCTGTCCGGAAGCGAGGACATGGTCGAGTCCGCCGTATCCGATGTCATAGCCCCAGCCGTCACCGCCGAAGATCCACTGTGAGCGGGCAGGGATGAAGTGCCTGTAGACAAGGAGTGACTTGCAGATGTCGCAGCCGCACTCTTCCATCATAGGAACGAGGGCGTCAGCCACTTCGCGTGTGGTCTTCGCATCGTTCTTGTTCTCAAGCCACTTCGTGAAGAGAGCCTTCATCTCGTCTGAGCAGCAAGAGCATGCAAGGCCTTCTTCCATGAGCTTGGCCACGGTCATGCGTGCCCTGTCAGAACCGAGCTTCATTCCGAGTCCGAATTCCGCATTGTCCTCGAACAGGGAGTTTGCCCATGCCGGTCCGTGTCCGTTGGCGTTGGTGCAGTATGGAGATGCAGGGAATGATGCACCGTAGATGGAAGAACATCCGGTAGCGTTGGCGATCATCATGTGGTCACCGTAGAGCTGTGTGATGGTCTTGATGTACGGAGTCTCGCCGCATCCTGCGCAAGCTCCTGAGAATTCGAACAGAGGCTGTGCGAACTGTGCGTTCTTCACGTTCTGGAACTTGTTCTGTACGGTATCCTTGTAACCTACATGTGAGTGCAGCCAGTCGTAGTTGGCCTGCTCGTGCTCCTGGGTCTCCGCATTTACCATTACGAGAGCCTTCTCCTTTGCAGGGCAGACATCGGCACAGTTGCCGCAGCCTGTACAGTCGGCAGGGGAGAGCTGCATGGTGAATGTGTAGTCCTTGAACACTGCCTTGCCCTGTGCCTTCTTGATGTCGGCAGGTGCTGCAGCAGCCTCTTCGGCTGTCATGAGGAACGGACGGATGGCTGCGTGAGGACAGACGAATGCACAGGTGTTGCACTGGATACAGTTGTTCGGATTCCACTCAGGAACCTTCACTGCGATACCCCTCTTCTCGTAGGCTGTGGTGCCTGCAGGGATTGTGCCGTCTGCGTCATCCTTGAATGCGCTTACAGGGAGGGTGTCACCGCACTGTGCATTGACAACATCAGCAATCTGCTTAACGAATTCAGGAGCGAGCCTGTCCTTGTTAGGGTTTTCGAACTTGGCAGTGATGTCCTTCCAGTCGGCAGGGATTTCCACCTTGGTGTACTCTCCGCCTCTGTCGACGGCTGCATAGTTCATCTTCACCACATTCTCGCCCTTCTTGCCGTAGCTCTTGTCGATGGCCTTCTTCATGTATGTCACTGCATCCTCGTAAGGGATGATGCCGGTGATCTTGAAGAATGCAGACTGGAGGATGGTGTTGGTCCTTCCGCCGAGTCCGATTTCAGCCGCAATCTTGGTGGCGTTGATGATATAGAGGGAGATGTTCTTCTTTCCGATGACTGCCTTCACATTGTCAGGAATCCTCTTGAGGGTCTCTTCCTCATCCCAGAGGCTGTTGAGAAGGAGTGTGCCGTTCTGCTTGATGCCTTTGAGCACATCATATTTGTGAAGGTATGAAGGGACGTGGCAGGCCACGAAGTCCGGAGTGGACACGAGATAAGGGGCCTTGATAGGGGAGTCACCGAATCTGAGGTGAGAGCAGGTGTATCCGCCTGACTTCTTGGAGTCGTAGTCGAAGTATCCCTGGCAGTATTTCTGCGTGTGGTCACCGATGATCTTGATGGTGTTCTTGTTGGCTCCCACCGTACCGTCTGATCCGAGTCCGTAGAACTTGCACTCTGTGGTGCCCGGCTTCACGATGCTTATCTCTTCCTTTACAGGGAGTGACTTGAATGTCACGTCATCCACGATGCCGATTGTGAATCCGTCCTTAGGCTCTGCGAGTTCAAGATTTTCATATACGGCCACGATCTGTGCAGGGGAAGTGTCCTTAGAAGAAAGTCCGTAGCGGCCTCCGATTACGAGCGGAGCGTTTGCCTTGCCCTGGAAGAGTGTCTTGATGTCGAGGAAGAGCGGCTCTCCGAGTGCTCCCGGCTCCTTTGTCCTGTCGAGTACGGCGATTCTCTTCACTGATGCAGGGAGGACCTTCATGAAATATTTTGCAGAGAACGGTCTGTACAGACGTACGATCATGAGACCGTATTTCTTGCCCTGTGATGCGAGGTAGTCGATGGTCTCCTTGACAGTCTCTGTAACTGAACCCATTGCCACGATGATGTTCTCTGCATCCGGTGCACCGTAATAGTCGAACGGACGGTACTCCCTTCCGGTGGCCTCGCTGATTTCTCCCATGTATCTTGCAACGATGTCAGGGACAGCATCATAGTACTGGTTGCAAGCCTCTCGTGCCTGGAAATATACGTCTCCGTTCTGGGCAGTGCCGCGTGTCACCGGAGTGTCCGGATTGAGGGCACGCTCCCTGAACCTGGCGAGGGACTTGGTGCTGATCATTCCTTTGAGCACTTCCTCGTCGATGAGCTCGATCTTCTGGATCTCGTGGGATGTACGGAATCCGTCGAAGAAATGGAGGAAAGGAACGCTTGACTTGATGGCGGAAAGGTGTGCCACTGCAGCCATGTCGAGAGCCTCCTGCACTGAAGCGGAAGCCAGCATGGCGAATCCTGTCTGACGGCATGCCATCACATCCTGATGGTCTCCGAAGATGGAGAGCGCATGAGATGCAAGAGCACGGGCCGACACATGGAATACCGTCGGAAGCAGCTCTCCCGCAATCTTGTACATATTAGGGATCATGAGAAGCAGACCCTGCGATGCGGTGAACGTGGTTGTAAGCGCTCCTGCCTGGAGAGAACCGTGCACTGCACCGGCTGCTCCTCCTTCACTTTGCATTTCGGTAACCTTCACTACCTCGCCGAAGAGGTTCTTTTTCCCCTGGGCAGCCCATTCGTCGACATATTCAGCCATTGTCGAAGACGGGGTGATCGGGTAGATGGCGGCATGCTCACTGAAAAGATAAGCCATGTGGGCGGCCGCGTAGTTACCGTCACAAGTGATGAATTTTTTTTCGTTTGCCATAATCGTTAATGTTTATGTTGTAACTAACTTACGGATTGTCAGTATTTTTGTCTTCCGTGTCCGTTCACGCGAACACTCAACACGCAAATTTAGTTAAATTTTTGTAAAACAGCCCCTTGTTCCGGAAATATTTTAATCTACATCATTTCAGTGTCAATGAAACAAGAACCATATCGGGAATAATGATGTCTGCCGGTTTTTACTTTTTGGCATGGAATGTAGCTACCAAGAAATGCAGACACAGAAATTTTTCTGAAATAAGATATCTTAAAGTAAATTTGTTTATTGATAATAAATAAAAATCAGTATGTCTATTTGCTGATGATAAATAAAAGTTTTATTTTTGTGACAAAGTTGACACTATGCCCATATCGGTCAGAAATATGCAGTGTATCTGACCGGCAGCAATGCCAAGATGCTTAGTCGTGATATTCATACCACATTAGGAGGCAGATTTGCCGCTGAGAAGATTTATCCGTATTCTTTTTTTGAATACCTTGAAGCTCAAGGAATTCTTATGGGGCCGGAATGGATGTACGGTTCAGAAAGATTCAAGGTACAGCAGATGTTTCATCAGTATCTGCTATGGGGCGGTTTTCCTGAATCTCTTCTTTATAAGAACAGACGCCGTTGGCTCAATGATGTGTATGAAAAGATTTTGTTGAATGATATAATTCTGAGGAACAGGATAAAAAATGAAATGGCTCTGCGGATGACCC
The DNA here is from genome assembly GCA_944323825.1 of uncultured Bacteroidales bacterium. Taxonomy (GTDB): domain Bacteria; phylum Bacteroidota; class Bacteroidia; order Bacteroidales; family UBA932; genus Cryptobacteroides. The sequence continues at coordinate 13,156 of CALUTY010000005.1, read as the reverse complement.
TCAAACGTCTGGCAGAGAGTGTGACAAAGCCTATATCGTACAACAGAATAGCAAATCTCATCAAAGGAACTGGAGTCAGCACTACGACGGCATCCATAATTCAATATGTTGAATTTGCCAAGGAGGCTTATGTCATTTTCTCCATTGAAAATTATTCATCGAAATTCGTTGAAAAGGAAACTGTAAAAAAGCATTATTTCATTGACAACGGTCTTCTGAACATTTTTCTTTCTGATACATCAGCACCTTTGTTGGAGAATTTATGTGCCATTCATTTGTATAAAAAATATGACGATAGGCTGTATTTCTATGGCAGGAATGTGGAAGTGGATTTTTATATCCCTGAGAATAAACATGCAATACAGGCTTGCATTACATTGAATGATGATGAAACCAGGAAACGGGAAACGGATGCCTTGATAAAGTTAGATCGGATTGAAGACCTTAACATTATGACAATAGTGACTTTGGAAGAAGAAGATGTCATTACACTTCCCTCCGGCAAGGCCATTGAGGTCGTGCCGGTCTGGAAGTGGCTTTTGTCATACCGATAATCTTATACTGTCTTGTGATTTATGCAGATGCCTTTGAGGTACCATTCATATAGTCTGTGGATGCCCTCGTCGATTTCTACCTTGTGATGCCAGCCGAGGCTGTGCAGTTTGCTGACGTCCGTGAGCTTGCGGAGGGTGCCGTCAGGCTTGGAGGCGTCCCAGCGCAGCTCACCTCTGAAGCCGATTTCCTGCATTATCTTCCCGGCGACATCGCGGATGCTGATTTCCTTGCCTGTGCCCACGTTTATGTGGCAGTTGCGGATTTCGGTGATGCCGTCGGCATTCTTCACGGATGAGTCGTATGTGTCCTTGAAGTCCACATTCAGGAGGACATGCACCGAGGCGTCAGCCATCTCCTCGCTCCAGAGGAACTCCCTCATCGGCTTTCCGGTGCCCCAGAGCGTGACTGCCTCAGGAGTGATCCCGTAGTAAGCCAGAACGGCAAGGATGTCCTCTTCCGATGACTTTCCGTCCACGATGAATTTATCGGTCTTTTCAGCAGGGACGGATACCGGGCGGATGCCGATATCTTTTCTCACAGCCTCCCAGTCGCCCTCGTTGAGGCATTTCGCAAGATGGATCTTGCGGATCATCGCGGGAAGTACATGGCTGTTCTCGAGGTGGAAATTGTCGTTCGGCCCGTACAGGTTGGTCGGCATCACTGCGATGTAGTTCGTCCCGTACTGGATGTTGAAGCTCTCGCACATCTTCAGCCCTGCAATCTTCGCGATGGCATACGGCTCGTTGGTGTATTCGAGAGGGGAGGTGAGGAGGCAGTCCTCCTTCATCGGCTGCGGAGCCTCACGCGGGTAGATGCAGGTTGAGCCGAGAAAGAGGAGTTTCTTCACCCCGTGACGGAAGCTCTCCCCGATGACATTCTGCTGTATCTGGAGGTTCTGCCAGATGAAGTCCGCACGGTACTGCAGATTCGCCATTATACCCCCGACATGGGCAGCGGCGAGGACTACTGCATCAGGCCTTTCTCTGTCGAAGAAATCTCGGACAGCGGCTCCGTCGAGCAGGTCGAGCTCGCTGTGGCTGCGTCCGACAAGATTGGTGTATCCCCTCTGCAGGAGATTGTTCCAAATGGCCGAACCCACGAGTCCGCGGTGCCCGGCCACATATATCTTTGCGTTTTTGTCTATCATGTTTGCGCTTTCCGTTTGTATCATTCTGCGCGGCAGGAAGACATTCTTATTCCGCCTCCCGTGCTTTCAGGTACAGCTTTCTGACGAATTTCTTGTCGTGTCCGACCATTATTTTTATCAGTTCTTCAAAAGATGTCTTCCTCGGGTTCCATCCGAGCTGCTCTTTGGCCTTGGTCGGGTCGCCGAGAAGCTCCTGGACTTCGGCCGGCCTGAAATATTTGGGATCAACTTCCACAAGCACTTTCCCGCCTGCCTCGTCTATTCCCTTTTCGTCCAGCCAGGATCCTTCCCATCTCAAAGAGATTCCAGCTTCCCTGAAGGCAAGGGTGCAGAATTCCCGTACAGTATGGTATTCTCCTGTGGCAATCACATAGTCTTCCGGCTTCTCGTTCTGTAGCATGAGCCACATGCACTCCACATAATCCTTGGCATATCCCCAGTCGCGCTTTGCGCTCAGATTGCCGAGATAGAGCTTGTCCTGATACCCCGCCGCTATCCTGCATGCCGCCAGGGTGATTTTCCTTGTGACGAAATTCTCTCCCCTCCGTTCGCTCTCGTGGTTGAAGAGTATCCCGTTCACGGCAAACATCCCGTAGCTTTCCCGGTAATTTTTAGTGATCCAGAATCCATATTGCTTCGCCACCCCGTAAGGAGACCTCGGATAGAAAGGGGTTGTCTCCCTCTGCGGCACTTCCTGCACCAACCCGAACAGCTCCGAAGTGGATGCCTGATAGATCCGCGTCTTCTTCTCCAGTCCGAGTATCCTCACTGCCTCAAGCAGCCGCAGCGTACCCACTGCATCCGTCTCCGCCGTGTATTCAGGAACATCGAAGCTCACCTTCACATGGCTTTGAGCCGCGAGGTTGTATATCTCGTCCGGCTGCACGATCTGGATGATTCTTATCAGCGAACTGCTGTCTGTCATGTCGCCCCAATGCAGATTGATGAGCCTTTGCCGCTTCATGTCCCTGACCCATTCGTCCAGATACAGATGCTCTATTCTCCCTGTGTTAAATGATGAGCTGCGCCTGAGTATTCCATGCACCTCATATCCCTTTTCAATGAGGAATTCCGCCAGAAACGACCCGTCCTGCCCCGTAATCCCCGTGATCAATGCCTTCTTTGCCATATCAAATTGTTTGGTATCAGTTTTATTTATTTGGTATCATATTGACTCCTTCCGGATTTTCATGAATTCAGTACACACTGTCCGTCATTGGCATCCTCAAATGGTGCCAAGCATGTCTTCCGGAGCAATAGGGGAGTATGGCCCTTCCTTCACTTCGAGGATCACCGATCCGCTTTCCAGCACTTCAAGCGTATGCCACTGATTTTCCGGGATGTTTATTCCATAGTTCCCTGCCGCAGGGTCGAGCGTCGTCTCTTCCGTCAGATTCCTGTTGTCATCGTAGAACATCACCTTTATCCTGCCCCTCAGCAGAATATATGTCTCGGCAGTATGCCTGTGCCTGTGTATCGGCAGCACCGTCCCCGGCTCAAGCGCATTCACCAGCCTCTGTGCCTTTGCCTCCAGGCTCTTGTGGAAATTCCAGTTCATCCTCAGCCTCGGGCTTTCCTTAGCCATTCCCGTGACCTTGTCAAGCAGTTCTTCATTAATCAGTTCCATAATTCCCGACTATTATTCAATCCTGCAAAAATACTCAACAATCCCATAATCTGCAACGATGATGTTACGGAGAAAATATTTTCGTTTTCTTCCTTGCAGAATGACGATTTTTTCAATAACTTGCCATAAGTTGGCGGAGTAAGGTCGGTCGAGTATTGTTGTATGACATTAATTGATATTTATAAAATTATGATGTATTTCTCAACTGATCTGATGATTCTCAGCATACTGTATGACCACATGACAAAATTTTTCATTTAAAGTTAAACGGCTTCTAATTATGGGCAAAAAGAAGAAAAGGACGAATCAATCCAGGCCATTCAGCGAGATTGACTATATAAAGAATCGTGTCAGGACTCTCCCGACAGGCAAATGCTATCTCAGCGAAGATTGGGAAAAGGGAGGAGAGGCCATCGCAATCGTCACGAGATGCCATCCTAAAGGCACATTGACAGCAGGAGTTTTCCTTATAGATACCCTCTGTCTTGGGCTGAAAGACTCCATTTACAGATTCAATATGGATTCCCATGAACTGGACAACTTCATAAATGATTTCTATCACGGAATCCCAATGAAAGAAACCGATTATGTGACTGTCCATAACCTCATTTATGGCGCAATAGAGTTTGCAGAAGAGGCAGGAATCCTTCCAGACAAGTCTTTTGAACTCACCCGTTATATCCTGTCGCCAGATACTGAAGATATTCCGTTGATGCAGTTCGATTTCGGAAAGGACGGCCGACATCTGCTTATCGCCAACAACCGGGTGGAGCTTGACTATTATCTGCCCAAGCTCAAGAAGTCGCTGGGCGACAATTTCAGATACATCTGCAACATGCCTGAAGACATATCGGATCTCATGCCTGTTGACATGGATGTTCCGCCGGCGGAGCAATACACATACAAGCCACATGGGTATCCTGCAACAATAAGTCCATTGCATACGGAACTCATGGCACTATTCACTGATGAGAAATATAACTTCGGTTTTCCAGACGACATATTGGACAGGATATTGAGCATTTCTCATCCGGAACTCAGTCATGACATCGAGCAGATGGCCCTCTGGAGAATCGGAACCTCTCTCGCTGAAATCGCTTCAGGAAAAGATGATTATTCACCGCTTCTTATGCATTGTGTCTTTTTCTTGGGGGAGCTCGGCTATGAAAAAAGTCTTCCGGTCATTCTGGAGATTCTCAGACAAAACGATGATTTTTTGGAATACAGTTTCGGAGATGCCACAAGCGAGATCTTCATTCCTACTCTTTACCTTCTCGGGAAGGACAATCTCGATGCTCTTGATTCGTACCTTCATGAGCCGGGGCTTTATACTTTTGCCCGCGCCCTGGTATTTCCTGCAGTATTGATGATCCCGTATTTCCAGCCGGAACGACGCCAGGAGATCATAGGGTGGTTCCGCAATCTGCTGGTATTCTACAAGGAGAACCTCCCAGAAAGGAGATGCTGCGACGGCACGCTTGTCGGAATGCTCATGAACAGCCTGATAGACATGAATGCAGTGGAGCTGCTTCCTGAAATCAAGGCGATCTATGACACCGGCCTGGTGGATACCATGCCTTGCGGGGATTATGCGGAAGTAGCGTACGAGATAAACAAGAAACAGAAATATCCTCAATATAAGGAGTATAGTCTGGACATCAGGGAACGGTACAGGCAATTCAGCAAATGGGACTCTTAGGGGATGTCTGGGGATTTGAAATGAATTTTCCGGGCCGGCAGATGCAGTTCGACGAATTTATAACGCTCGGCCCCATTCTCATAAACCGCTCACGACTTTCCCCGGGAGGACAGTCACAGGATTGCATCCTGCTCCTTCTGCAGTTGTTCTATGAGATTTAATTCAAATTAAATCTCATAGAACTCATGTTAATCTTTAGCCTCTCATTATACAGTTTTCATCCTCACGCCTAATCTGTCATACTGTCGTTTCCAGGATATAATCCGCATCATCCCAAAGGAAGGTGCGGATTTTTTATGTTCAGATTGAATGTCCTGTCAATGCTTTTTCCATTCCCATTCCCGTACCCGTCCCCCGCTTCCGCAAATGCAAAACTGACTGACAAATGGGGCAGGCGAGTGGAATCCCCAATCGCGCCCATTGGGGAAACAGGAAAAAGAGAAAATAAAGATCATGGACAAGAAAATCGCAGTAGCAGGAACTGGCTATGTCGGTCTGTCGATAGCGACCCTGCTCAATCATCATAGCCAGTTTGATTTTAATGTTTCTCTGAGGAAGTGATATTGTATAAAAATTAATCATTGCGTTTATAATATAAGCTCTCATCACAATGAGTGATACTTCTATCAATAACAAGCGCATAGCAAAGAACACCCTGATGTTATATGTCAGGATGCTGTTATTGATGGCCGTTTCGCTCTATACAAGTCGAGTCGTTCTTGATAAATTAGGTGTAACCGACTATGGAATCTATAATGTAGTTGGCGGCGTAGTCGCTCTTCTTGGTTTCCTATCAGGAGCAATGGCGAATGCAGTTCAACGTTTTCTGTCCTATGAAATCGGGAGAGGAGATAAAGAAAGTGTCAGAAATGTTTTTAGCGTATCAGTTCAGGCCCATTGTCTTATTGCTGTTTTCGTACTTATCATAATGGAGATTGTCGGGGTATGGTATCTAAATACGCACATGAATATCCCTAATGAAAGACTAAGTGCGGCCAACTGGGTTTTGCAATGTACACTATTCGCAACAATGTTTTCTATTGTACAAGTACCGTACAATGCCATTATTATTGCCAAAGAAGAAATGGGCATATATGCCTACATTTCTATACTGGAGGCAGTTTTAAAACTTGCAATTGTATATCTACTCGGTCTATGGAATTTTGATAGACTAAAGTTGTATAGCTTGCTCACAATGGTTGTGACAGTTATCATTCTAACAATATATCACATATACTGCGTTAGAAAGTATGAAGAAGCCAACTTTAAACCATCAAAGGATTTCAAGACACTTAAAGATATAACCTCTTTTGCCGGCTGGAACATGTTTGGAGAATTGGCATGGGTCTTTTCTATACAAGGAGTAAATATAATTTTGAATTTATTTTTTGGCCCTGAGGTTAATGCTGCGAGAGGTATAGCTGTGCAAGTCAATGGTGCTGTTTCAAGATTCGTGAACAGTTTTCAGACTGCAGTAAACCCACAGATAATCAAGGGATATGCAAGCGATCAGTACGAAGAAACAAAAACATTGCTTTTTAGAAGCACTCGTTTTTCTTATTATCTAATGCTGCTCTTATCTCTCCCGCTGATTCTCAATATGGATTTCATATTAAGAATATGGCTCAAATCTGTTCCCGAATATACTGGTGCATTTTGTAAACTTGTACTTATCAGCACACTAATTTCAACCATTTCAAATCTATTGCCACAAATTGCTAGAGCATCGGGAAAAATTAGGACATATCAGATAGTAGTATCTGCTTTTTTGTTTCTGAATTTCCCTTTGTCATATTTAGTATTGAGACTAGGGGCATCGCCATTGGCAACGATGACTGTAAACATAGCTATTCAGACAATACTTATAGCTGTACGTCTATTGCTGACAAAAAATATGGTCAAGCTTTCAATAAAGGAATTCGTCAAGCAAGTTCTATGTCCAATACTGGCTGTTTCAATTATATCTCCAATATTACCATGGTACTGCCAGAATAGACTGGATGAATCTTGGATTACATTTATTATTATTTGCACAGTTTCAATACTATGCACATCATTTGGGATACTCACAATCGGTATGAAAAAAAATGAACGACAGCTTGTCTTGAAATCAGTATCAGGGTATTGTTTTAAAATCTTACATCGGCAATGAAAAAGACGGCAACAGTCACTTGGATTACATACGAAAATTACGGGACATGTCTGCAGGCTTATGCATTGCAACATGTATTGGAAACACTAGGATATGAAAATGTAATTGTGGATGACCGTCGCTTTATTCCGCAAAAGGGTCTAAAGGGCCACATTGGAACTTTTTTAAGCATATTGAACGGAAAGAAAATACCATCTCGCCACACTTATTTCCAATCATTTAAAAGTCATAACATGAAAATCGATGACGACTGGGGAACTTTAAGTGAATTGGACAACAAATACGACATATTTTTATGCGGAAGCGACCAAATATGGTCACCAAATGTGAGATTTAATCCATTTTATTATCTTTCATTTACAAATAAGAAAAAAATAGCTTATGCACCTAGTACGGGCACTGGTAATCTTCCGCAGGAATTTAAAGATCGCATCAAGCCGTTTATTGAATGCTTCACAAAAATAAGTGTCAGAGAGAAAAGTGGAGCACTTGCATTGTCGGGGTTCATTGACAAACCAATATCCGTTACATTAGATCCAACTCTATTGCTTTCAGCTGAAGAATGGATGAAAGTAGAAATTACGCCTAAAAGTCAAGATCAATATCTGCTATGTTATTTCCTTACACCTAACCAATGGTATATGGACTATGTCCAAGAGTATTCGCGGAAAACGGGAATCAAAATAAAGATTTTTTTTACTAATCCGTTGTACAAGAATTATGGGGACGAGCAACTCATTGCCGGACCGGGTGAATTTATCGGATATATCCACAATGCGTACAAAGTTTTTACGGATTCTTTTCACGCTGCTGCTTTTAGCATTATATATCGGAAAGATTTTGTTGCGTTCAAACGGTTTAAAGACGGAGCACATTTGGATCAAAATGCCAGAATTGCCGATCTGTTCGCCGAGCTAGGGCTTGAATCACATTTTGTCGGCGATTGTGATTTAAAGGAAATGGACAATATGCCACTTTTGAATTACGAAGCAATATTCGAGAAAATTGAAAATCTGAAAACAGACTCGATAAATTATCTAAAATCAGCATTATCCATGTAATTATAATAATGTTCTCTCTGTATGGATAATATATGTGAAAGAATAAAATGCACGGGATGTTCAGCATGCTTTAATATATGCAGTAAACATGCAATAAGAATGCTTGAAGATCAACACGGATTTGTCTATCCTCAGATAGATTCTACATTATGCATAGACTGCGGTCTATGTAAAAAAATATGTCCGGCGAATAATCCGGTAAAACTTGTATATCCAACAACATGTTACGCAGCTGCAGTCGCTGATCAAAATGAGCATGCTACTTGCGCGTCTGGGGGATTAGCAACTGAATTGTCAAAAATAATTATCAATAGGAATGGCGCTGTATACGGGTGTTCTGGCAATGACATAAGAAATGTGCATCATATCCGTGTTGAGAAGCATATAGATCTCCATCTGCTAAAAGGTTCAAAATATGTTCAAAGCCATATTGGCAGCACCTATCAGGCAGTAAAAAATGATTTGGAACTTGGCAGAATGGTTCTTTTTGTCGGGACACCATGCCAAGTCGCAGGACTTCATGGGTATCTATTTCATAAAGAATTCAAAAATTTAATAACTGTTGACCTTGTCTGTCACGGCGTTCCTTCTCAAAAAATGTTAAATGATAATATTCAATATTATTGTTCTTCAGATGAAACTGTAGAGGTCGCTTTTAGACGAAAGGTAACAAGCGTAGCGGGGCGAGAAGCATCTGAGCATATTGAGTACGGATGGTTTTATAAAACCTCCCACATGAAAAATTATTGTGGAGTGAAGCCTTCAAAAGATGCATACATGTCTGGCTTCCTTAATATGCTTATATTTAGAGAGAGTTGCTATAACTGTAGATACGCTTGCATAGCAAGATGTGGTGATTTCACTCTTGCTGATTTTTGGGGATTGGGACAAGATGCCGGTTTCGCCAATGGCAGAGGCGTGTCAGCTGTATTAATTAATACAGAAAAAGCGATAGAATTATGGAAATCGGCATCATTGAATTGCAAATATGCAGAGCGAGACACGACTGAAGCTTTAAAAGGTAATGGTAGACTTCAAACTCCAAGCAAGATGCCCCGAAATTATCGTAGGTTTATGTCAATGTATCCTCATAAGGATTTCAAGACGGCCGTCTTTTCATGTATGAATAGAGAGAAATATAAACAGCGTATCCATTATCTCAAAATGTTTTTAAAAGGATAATCGGTCGTGAATTGCCATTTAATAAGATTATGATCTTGAATGTATTTTTTTATGGCCCCTACAATAATCCGGGAGGGCCAAATGAGGTGAATAGAAACATTGCAAAATGTATTAAAAACGAAGTCAGGATTAAAACGCATTATAATAAAATTATAAGTAGAATAGAAAATGTATATAAAATACTGGTATCTGATGTGATTGTATTCTCTGGATTAATGTTCCATTCGTATGAACTTAATCTGGCAAAAATCTTGGGTAAAAAAATTATATATATCATGCACGGATGTGCTAAAATTGAAACAGGTAAAGGAAATCCATTAGAGAACAAAATATTAGAAAAATCAGATCTAATACTTTGTGTCAGTAATACATATCGTAGTATTATCGCCAAATTTTTCCCAGAATATAAAGATAAACTTAATGTTCTATTCAATGGTATAAACTGGGAAGAATCAGATGAAATAATAAAATCTATTACGTCTAATATTAAACGCAATTCAAATCGAATCATTTTATTTGGTGGAGGCAGAACAGTTAAAAAAAATATTATTATCTGTCAGGCAGTTCAGAGACTTAATGTCGAAGCAGGTACAAAATTACATGTAGATGTTTATGGATATTACCGAGAAAACGATGATAGTAAAGCCATTTCTGAAATACCATGTGTAACATTCTATCATGTCATCCCTCATAATTTAATCAATATTGAATTGTTCAAATCAAGGCTCTATATACAAAATTCAGAATTCGAATCTTTTGGTCTTGGCCTTATTGATGCCCTTCAATGTGGTTGTGATGTTTTGATTTCGCAATATGTAGGGGCTAAAGATATTATGAATCTTACCGCCAACGACATTATCAATAATCCGCTTGACATTGACGAATTAATGAGTAAAATCAAATATGTCATAGCAAATCCTAATAATGCCAGACTAGTTTCTACAATAGACAAAAAATCAACTGCAATTGAAGCTAGAGCCAAAGAATTACTGCAGTATTGTAAAGAATATCTCAAATAAAATGGCAAACATCAATACGATTACAAATTGTTTTGGCTGCGGAGTGTGTGCCACTGCCTGTCCTAAAGACATAATCTCAATAATACAAAACAGAGAGGGATTCTATGTTCCGAACATCACCAATATTGATGTATGCATAGACTGCGGAATATGCCTCAGAGTATGCTCATTCGCTAAAGAAGGACTTGCGACCGAATCTCCAAAACCGATACATAGTTATGCCGCATGGAGCCAAGATACTTCCATCAGAAAACAATGCTCATCAGGAGGAATCGGATTTGAGATTGGCCGGACATTGATTGCCAGCGGATATAAAGTGTGCGGAGTAAGGTATGACGCAGAAAAAGGCATAGCGGAGCATTATATATCTTCATCAGAAGAAGAATTGAAGCAAACCATTGGAAGTAAATACCTACAGAGCTATACCTTTAACGGATTCAAAGCAATCGACAGAAAAGGCAAATATCTTGTTACTGGTACTCCTTGTCAGATAGACTCGTTCAGAAGATACATCAGAAAATTCAGAATTGAGGATAATTTCATTCTTATTGACTTTTTCTGTCATGCAGTGCCGTCCATGAATGCATGGCGCAGGTATATGGATATGGTGGAGAAAAAAATCGGCAAAATAACCTATGCTTCGTGGCGTAATAAATTCACCGGATGGCATGATTCCTGGGCAATGTCAATGATCGGCAGCAGCACTAGCGACAGAGCATCTGACAATACAGCAGGGCAGGGAAATTGGAATTCCAGACTGTCAGAGGGAGATATCTTCTACAGGCTGTTTCTCGGAGACTATTGCAGCAATCCTGCATGTAGCCGAAATTGCAAATTCAAATATGACAGGTCATCTGCCGATATCAGGATAGGTGATTTGTGGGGTAACACATATGCTGCCAATGAAGATGGAGTGAGTGCAGCAGTTGCTTTTACGGAGGCAGGAGATGCAGTATTGCGTCAGAGCGGTTGTATGCTCATAGAACATCCGTTCGATGTCGTCGCGGAAGGACAGATGAAGAAAAATGTACGACCTGCATATACATCAGGAATTGCCGTCAGGCTTTTGCGGAACGCAAATGTACCGTTAGATTCCATCGTTTGGAAACTTGTGTTCTTCACAGAGAAAGTATTGAAATTTGCAGAGCGCAAAACAATAAAAAGAAAAGCAAGATGAAGATAGGTATTCTTACAATGCACAAAGTCCTGAATTATGGCTCAGCCCTTCAAGCCTATGCGCTTCAGCATTATATAAGTAAATTGGGATATGACGCAGAACTCATCGACTACATTTTTCCAAATGGTGCCAGAAAAGAACGAATGTCTTTAATCCGACGAATATTCTCACCACTGAGAAAAATTATGTCAGGGAGGCTGATTAAAGAACAGAAATTCAGGCAATTCTATAAAGACTATTTCGTCTGTTCTAAAAACAGGTATGAATCGCCTGAAAAACTCGCAAAAGCAGAATTAGACTATGACATCTTTATGACAGGTAGCGATCAGGTCTGGAATCCGCAGCATATAAAAGATGACCGCAGTTTCTTTTTCCCATTTGTTCCAGAAAATTCAAAGAAGATCTCTTACGCATCCAGTTTCTCCGTAGCCCATATTCCGGAAGCAGAAAAAGCTATATATCGAGATCTTCTTGGAAGTTACAATGCCATATCTGTACGGGAAAAATCCGGAGTGCAAATAGTCGAAGAACTGACCGGCAAGGAAGCTGAAATGGTATGTGATCCTACATTGCTGATAGATAAGGCAGAATGGTCTGACATGGTCAAAAATATGCCTAAACCATATCCCGAACCTTACATTTTGGCCTATATTCTAAGGTATTCATATGATCCGTACCCTGAAATCAACAACATCATTGACACTGTACAGAATCGATTAGGACATCATCTCATTATACTTGATGGCTCATTCAATGATATTAGAAGAAAAAACGCTACTGTGATCAAGAATGCCGGACCACTTGAGTTCATCAATCTGGTAAAAAACGCATCTTTCATAATCACAACATCGTTTCACGGGACGGCGTTTGCTCTAAACTTCGGCATCCCGTTCTATTCCGTCATTAAGGATAGGTCAGGATTTGATACAAGAATGACCGATCTATTAGACAAAATAGGATGTTCCGATAGAGCCATAATGTATAATGAAAAAATATTCAGTATTAATTTGTCTAATTCTTTTGGAACGCATGATTTTGTTCGGCTTTCACAAGATTTATTGCGTCAGAAAATATTAAAATAATGTAGTAGATAAAATTCAATAATTGAGATTAACGCAATTATTATAGGGACTGTCGTAAAAAGAATAAAAACTTTATAACGAATTGATTGCCAATGTAATATAAAATTTGTATCTTAGCTAAAGATAAAAAGAATACCTCCAATTGCCCTGGAAAAGCCGAATTTGGAGGTATCGCAAAAATTAATCTGCATGGCTAAGGTACAAAATTTCTCTGGAATATCACCCGATCTCCCTTTCACGGAGTTCGATTTTTATGAATTGTATAGGCGGACGTTCGAGACTAGCGAGCTGGGAAAAATCAGGAAGAGGCTGCCGCTACGTGAGATGGCAGAGAACTTTGGACTGACAAGCAAGAGCATGAGAGCGAAGAAAGGACGAAAAACCATACTTCACCCCGGAGGGCAAGGTTGCGCTGATGTTCCTGAAGATGTACACAGGTCTGAGCAGCCCGAAGT
>CALUTY010000004.1 GCA_944323825.1 uncultured Bacteroidales bacterium | reverse complement strand
GCCTACCTTGAAGAAGGAACAGTAAACCGTCGGGCGGGAAAAGTTCCGCCCGAAACGGAATATAACCGAAGTATAACCCCAATAAAGAAAGGAACTCCCATTCCGGGCGGGAGTATTGTGCCCGGTAACATCATACAGACACCGCAGCCCGCTACCGTAAGGTCAGTGGGCTGCATTTTAATAAGGAGAAAAGAATAATATAAAAAATGAGGTAACCCGCATGAAACAGAAAACAATAGCAACCAGACACCTGCGCACCAAGATAGCGGCAGGATATGTGCTGATACTATTCGTCATTTTCGGCATCGTCTATATTTGGCTCAACGAACAGCACAGACGACAGGAATTAGAGATTACAAGCCAAAAGATAAGATGTTTACGCAAGGACATACACGAGGTATATGTTAAAATGGTGGATTTATCCCTTATTGGTGAGACCGTGCTGGACTGGAATGAGGAAGATATGAATATATACCATAAGAAGCGTCTGGAGGTGGACAGTCTGCTCAGCCTGTTCAAGTCCAGAACCTGCCGCAGCGAGCGTATAGACAGCATATGCCAGCTGTTGGCTGAAAAAGAAAAACTGTTGCATGGAATCATGCTGGTACTCTACGAACAAGAAGAGATAGAGGAAAAGATAGCAAAGCAAGTGCCGGTCATAGCTCGGAAAAGTACGCGCGAAAAACCGCAGAAAAGGAAACGTACCGGTTTTCTGGGACTTTTCGGAAAGAAAGAAGAAGCCTTTGTTCCTTTCCAGCATACGTGCAATCCGTTCTTCATGTTCCTTTTGCAGTTCAAGCTGCCTGTCACGGTGAGCCATCAGTTGTTTGCCGACCTCCACGACAAAATTTGTGCAAATCTCATTCAGGGCTTTCAGGGTGTCGGGATGCACCCGTGCGCCGATGTCCTTCTTCTGCAAATCCGCCACGGCATGGGTAAAGCCTGTAATGATGTCTGCCATGCTGTCCTTGACGGCACTGATTTCTTTCAGCAAGTCGCGCAGTTCTGCTATCCGGCGGTCTGTTTCCTCTTCAGGCGTATAATTGGCAAGCCGCTCACGCAAGGCTTCCATACAGTCGGCACTGACTTGTGGGATGTTCGTCTTGTGTATGTGCATGGCGGTAGTCCAGCCCCTTTGCCTGGCAACCTTTTCAGCCGCCCGTTGTGCCCGCAGGTGGATGGCGTGGTCGTTGTTGATGTTCCCGTTCTCGTCCACCCGGCAGACGACGGCATGGAGGTGCGGTATGCCGCTCTTGGATTCCTTGTTCGTGGAATCAAAAGCCGCAGTATCCTTGATACCCGGCTCCATGTTCTTAGAGTTATCCATAATAGTTGTTTTATAAAAGATTGGTAAATCATTTGTTTTTCTCATGAGCCGCCAGATAGCGTGCTGCTTCGCTGTCTATTTCGTCCTGCGACTTCACCCGTACCCGTTTCATCCAAGCGTCAAGGTCTTCCTTGGCGAAGAAGCAAAGTTTTCCTCCCGGCTTATAGTAAGGGATTGCGCGGCGCATCATCATCTTATAGAGATAACTGGGTTTCAGTCCGAGGTATCGGGCCGCTTCAGTGGTGGTCATTAAATTGCGTTCACTTTTCATATCCATTCGTTTTATAATTGTTGCTTGTACCATTGGAAAACCGGAATCTGCTGTTTGTCAGCCTATTGTTTTCTTCTGTTTCCGATGCAAAGTTAAGTTTGACCCGAAGTGGCCCAATGGGGAACGAATGGGGAAAGTGAATAAAAAGGAAATGCGCCATACCGTTGTGTGTGAGCGGTATAGCGCATGAATATAATGGAAATATATGGATGATTTCACCTCGATGGGACTTACCTTGTCGGCCTCGGCTATCAGAAGCACTAATCTCAAAATGTATTTGATTAAATATAGCACTAATCTCAATTTGTTTAAGTGTAATACGTAAATCTCAAAATTATTATTGCGCAATATCACAGTAATCTCGTTTTCTAAATGATTCCAAGGCTCTCTTGTTCTAATAACAGAATTAATCTTTGGCTTCCTCCTGCTCAAACATCTTGTCCACCATATCCACCGCTTCGATTTTCTTGCTGTCAACAATTTTGGCGTAAATTTGCGTAGTACGCACATCGGCATGTCCCATCATCTTGCTTGCAGTATAAAGGTCAACTCCGGCAGTTATCAGCATCGTTCCATAAATATGACGGCTCAAATGAAAATGCAGATGTTTGTCTAATCCGGCATCTTCCGCCCATTTCTGCAAATGCTTTCTGATAGTCGTATAGGAAGGCAAGGCAAATATGGGTGCATCCTGCTCTCTGCTTTCTGGGAGCCATGACAACGCTTTTGCGGGGAGTGGAAGCGATATGGGTTTGGAGTTTTTCTGCATTACCACTGATATGAAATGCCGTCCTCCATTGACGGATATGTCACTCCATCGCAATCCCATGACATCACCCACACGCAGACCGCAATAACAAGCGAACAGAAATGCCCGGCGTATGTTATCCTTCTTATATGGGGTATTTTCCAATTTGTTGATTTCTTCAAGCGTCAAAAACTCACGCTTGCCTTCCGGCTGCCGTATCTTCTCGTGGTCGCTCAACAATTTCCACGGGTTATTTTTTATATAGCCCTTTTGACATGCTCTTGACAGAATGATGCCGAGATACCAGAAATAGGAAAATGCGGTTGACTGTGCAATCACTTTCCCCTGCGGATTTAGGTATTCGGATTGCAGCCATACACCGTAATCAACACAGAATTTCTTGTCTATGTCACAAAGCCTCGAATTGGGGCGGAATAACTCGAAGGTAGGGGGGGGCCTGCTTGCCATGCCGTCCGGTGTTGTGGATACGAAAAAAGGCGGAAGTTCAAACTTCCGCCCTGGTGCTCCCTCAGGGGCTCGAACCCTGGACCCCAACATTAAGAGTGTCGTGCTCTACCAACTGAGCTAAGGAAGCGTCATGAAGGCCATCTTAAAGGCCAACTTCGTGATCCGTTTGGGATTCGAACCCAAGACCCCAACATTAAAAGTGTTGTGCTCTACCAGCTGAGCTAACGAATCTTTCCGTTATTCCCGCGGGCAGAAATCGCTCTGGATTTCGAGTCATTTCCGAAACGGGATTGCAAAGGTATGGCTTAATATTTAATTATCCAAATATTTTTTTCATTTTTTCGCCATTATATGCAAGATTCTATTTCACTGATGATGATTTCCTCGGCTGAGGCTGCCCAGGAAGGGAATTCGGCATCGGGTTCAAAGCGTTCGGCGAACTCGAGAAGGGCGCTCAGGTCGAAGTTTCTGGCGGCGATGCCGACTCCGCACCTTGTGGCATCGAAGGCATTGCACTCCTGCTCGACATGGGAAGGAACCATCAGAACAGGCTTGCCGAGATACATTGCCTCGCAGATTGACTCGAAGCCGGCGGTGCTGGCGTATGCATAACAGCCTGCCATCTGGCGGAGAAACTCCTTGTCATCGATGGTATAGAAGCTCAATGTATCATCCACCTTCTTGACAGGCCCCTCGGACCATTTGTCCCAGAAGAACCTGAGCTCGACATCAGGATGCGCGGCATGCCATTTCATGACATCGGCGGAAAAGCCGGAATTGAGCATGTATCCATGTATATAATTGCCTTTTGCCGGAGTCATGTCAAGCACTTCCTTACGGAGGAGAGGCGGCACCACCTTTATATTGTGGCCGTTGTCATCCGGCATTTTCCTGAATGACAGGGCAAGATGACGGCTCGCGCCAATGGAAGTCAGCCTCGAATAGAAGTTCAGGACGGAGATGCCGGCATACCTGTGATGCGGCAGGTTGAAGTCCCTGTGCAGGAACAGATACTGATGACCTATGCAGATCTGCGGAGTGCGTATATTGTAGAGAAGATATGTCAGGCCTGTCAGAAGTTCGTAGAAATTGATCACGACATCGGCTCCGGAGCCGTTGATGGCATTCCTGAGGAACGACATGCTCTTCTGGTAGCGCGGCATGGTCACAAGATTATAGAGGATGCTCCTGCCCATATCGGCCTTTCTGTTGGCCGCGGAAGGGAGAAAATTCACGCTCAGGAACTGCTGCACCGGAGCCTTCACCCCGTGCAGGAAAAATTCCGGGAGCATCCTGGTCTTGCTCTTTCCCACAAGCATCCCCACGACCTCGTGGCCGTGGTCTGAAAGCATCTTTTCCATTGTCATGGCCTGGGTAAGGTGTCCCCTGCCTTCGCCTTGTACTATAAACAGGTATTTCATATCTGATTCAGTTCAAATTACCGGTTCTGGTCATCGGATGGGCTTCGCCCCTCCTGTCATGTACGGATGCCTGACTATGGACCATTCCCCATCATAAGTTTCAACCAGGGCGGAAAGGGACTCCACCCAGTCACCGGAATTGAGATAATGTATGCCGTCTATCATCCTGTTCTCCGGATAATGTATGTGTCCGCAGATGACTCCGTCGCATTTTTTCGAACGGGCAAGGTCGGCAAGCATTCCCTCGAAGCCGGAAATGAATGACACAGCCTGCTTCACCTTGTGCTTCAGGAACTGGGAGAGAGAAAAATAGGGTTTTCCCTGCTTCAGCCTGTACCTGTTGTACATGCCGTTGAACCGGAGAAGGACATTGTAGCTCACATCGCCGAGCTTGGCAAGCCATTTCATGTTGGAGGTCACGGTGTCGAAGACATCCCCGTGAGTCACGAAATATTTCTTGTCGCCGCTTTCCAGGATGTAGTCCCTCACAATGCTTATGTTCGCAAGCTTCAGAGGAGCAAGGTTCTCCAGAAAGTCATCGTGATTGCCTCTGATATATATGACTTCGGTGTTGCAGTTTTCCATCATCTTCATGACGGTCTTGAAGAAACGGGTATATTCGGGCCTCCAGCCCTTAACGCCGGACTTTTTCCGAAGCTGCCAGCCGTCTATTATATCTCCGTCGAGGATGAGCCTGTCGCAGTCCACGCTGCCGAGAAACCAGGCTGCCTCGTCCACTTTTGCGTGTCTTGAACCTATATGGACATCGGATATCACCACTGTCCTGTAATGAGGTCTGTTTTCCATACAAAAATCATTTTTCAAATTCCGGGGTCTTTCTTCCTATGGAACTGTAGAGGAATCCCGCCCCTTCCAGCTCAGCCGCGTCATAGATGTTCCTTCCGTCAATGACAAGCGGACGGCGCATGCTATTCCTTATCACAGGCCAGCTCGGCATCCTGAACTGCTTCCATTCCGTCAGCAGGAGGAGGGCATCTGCATCCTGGACGGACTCATACATGTCCAAGGCATATTCCACGCTGTCCCCTATCCTGCGGCGGCATTCATCCATCGCCACCGGGTCATATACCTTCACACGGCAGCCGGCATCGAGCAGAAGCCTGATGGTGACAAGCGAAGGAGCCTCCCTCATGTCGTCCGTCTCCGGCTTGAAGGCAAGTCCCCACAAGGCAACGGTCAGCCCGGCAAGATTCCCGCCGCAGGCCTCGGAAAGCTTTCTGAAAAGGATCCCCTTCTGCCTGTCGTTCACATCTTCGACGGCCTTGAGCACCTTCATCTCATACCCGGCCTTTTCCGCAGTCCTTACCAGAGCTTTGACATCCTTCGGGAAACAGCTTCCGCCATATCCGCATCCCGGATAGAGGAACTTGTTTCCGATACGGCTGTCCGAGCCTATGCCGCGCCTCACCATATTGACATCGGCACCGACAAGCTCACACAGGTTGGCTATGTCGTTCATGAAGCTTATGCGGGTGGCCAGCATGGCATTGGCCGCATACTTTATCATTTCAGCCGAAGGGATATCCGTGAATATCACCCTGAAATTGTTCAGCAGGAAAGGCCTGTAGAGCTTCGACATCAGTTCCCTCGCCCGCTGCGAATCCACCCCGACCACCACACGGTCCGGGCTCATGAAGTCCTTCACGGCAGCCCCCTCCTTCAGGAACTCCGGATTGGATGCCACATCGAATTCCAGGTCCAGCCCCCTGAGGTCGAGTTCACGCCTGACGGCATCCCGCACCTTCACGGAAGTGCCCACAGGCACCGTGGACTTGGTGACAAGCAGGAGGTATCTCTTCATCAGCCTGCCCACGGAAGACGCCACTTCCAGGACATGGGACAGGTCCGCACTCCCGTCTTCATCCGGAGGGGTCCCCACAGCGATGAAGACTATTTCCACTGAATCTATGCAAGAGGCCAGATCCTCCGAAAACTCAAGTCGTCCCTCCCTGTGATTCCTCGCCACAATGTCTTCAAGCCCGGGCTCATATATGGGAAGGACTCCCGAACGGAGCATCTCCACCTTTTTCCTGTCCACATCGACACAGGTGACGACGGCACCCATTTCAGCGAAACAGGCCCCGCTCACCAGCCCCACATACCCGGTACCTACTACAGCTATATTCATTTCTTCAATGCCTCAGAAAATTCCTTTACATGCTGTTCCTCCGAAAGCCGGCAGACCAGCATCTTCCCGTCCTTTTCGGCCACAACATAGCCGTCAAGGCCTTCGACTGCAACAGGACCTGACGCATGCACAATGCAGTTCCGGCAACCGGAAAGCACCACGCTCTCCCCCACCACTGCATTGCCGTCAGCATCCGGCTTCAGATGGTCCTTCACAGCGCTCCAGCTTCCGAGGTCGCTCCAGCCGAATTCTCCTGAAATCACATATATGTCATCGGACTTCTCCATGACCGCATAGTCTATCGAAACCTTTTCGCATTTCCTGAAATGCTCCGACAGAACATCCTTTTCACTGTCAGTATAAAAAGAGGGCGACATCATGTCCATGACATCGCATATTCCTGGAGCATGCTTCCGCAGCTGCTCTTCTATGGTCTTCACGTTCCACACGAAAATGCCCGCATTCCAGAAATAATTGCCTTCGGCAAGATAGGATTCAGCCGTCTTCCTGTCTGGCTTCTCCTTGAAAGCCAGCACCTTGACAACTTTTCCATGTTCCCTGCCGGAAGCGCAGACATACCCGTAGCCTGTTTCAGGCCTGTCGGGGACAATGCCCACCGTGACTATGGAAGAGGAGGAGGCGGTGAAAGCATACGCCTTCATAATCGCAGAGGAAAAGGCATCCACATCAGTGACCAGAGCATCGGAAGGGGTCACTATAACATTGGCGTCAGGATGCCTCATGGCAATCTTACGGCAGGCATAGGCTATACATGGAGCCGTATTTCTCGGCTCAGGCTCCGCCAGAATATGGTCAGAGGGAATCCCGGGCAGCTGTTCCTTCACCATCCCCACATACCTTTCCGAAGTCACCACCCAGAAATTGCCGATGTCGCACACACGGAGGAAACGGTCCACCGTCATCTGTATGAGGGTTCTGCCCGTTCCCAGGACATCAATGAACTGCTTCGGCCTCTCAGGCGTACTTGCAGGCCACAGGCGGCTTCCTATGCCACCCGCCATTATGACAACATGAACATCCATAGCCAGCATTTGAATTTACCAAAATGTAAAGTTACCATTTTTTCCGGAAAATCATCATCCGCGCGGATAAAACAGAGCCATACGGAATGACAACTAAAACAAATGACAAAAGAGAGCGAAAAGCCCTCTTCTGTCATTACATACCAGGTAAGCACCTGTTATTCTCCGGGAAAAGATTATTCCGGCCATTCGGTCTTTGCGTCCTCAGTGGACACCTCAGGCCATTGGGTAATATTCACCGTTGTAGACAAATCATTGCCCTTTCCTGTAAGATCTTCAAAGATGGTGACGCCATCTTCAGTTTTGGATGTCTTCCTGCTCATCTTCCAATACCCTTCAAGTCCCTGTGCAGTCGGAGAGACAGACTTGATGTTATTTACAATCTGATCCGGAGTCCTGCATACAGACCATACGCGGGCTTCAGTACAGAGAATCTTGCAGTCTCCCCACCATTCTGATCCGGTGCCGTGACCTCCGTCACCCGAAGAACCTCCCATGAACGAGAAGCTTTTGAAGATGCAGTCTCCCAAGGCAGAAGGAGTGAAGCTCTTCTGGCCTGCTCCCACTCCGGCATCCTGTCCGTTATAATACAAAGTCACATCCGTACCATCGTATGTCACGGCAAAATGCTGCCACTGATTGATCTCAAAATGGTTTCCGACAGCAGGATTCTGGAATCCGTCAGCCTGGAACTGCACCTGGGAATGACGCGGATCATCGGCATTTGTCGTCTGAGGATCCTCGAAGCGACAAAGAATCTTGTGTCCGTTGGAAAAGACATCCCTGTTTCTTCCCACGACTGCCCCCTCCTGACCATAATCACCTATCTGGAACCTGATTTCAATGGTAAATTCATTAAACTGTTTGTCTTCGGCAAATGCTGCCGTCTTGAGCCCTGTCGCACCTTCAAAATAAGCAATGCCGTCCTTGACCTCAGAAGCGACCACACATACATATCCCGATGTTTTGGATGTGACATCAACATTTCCAGACACCTTTTCCAATCTGAGCGGCAATGCCACCGGCAAGCCCTGCAGCTCTTCCGGAAGTTTGAAAAGAGTCACATTCACCGGTTCTGATGAATATGAATCTGCAGGAATGACTATTTCTCCGCCGAGATCATATTGTGATTCAGGCAGAAGTTCATATTCGGTCCCCTGCTCTGCCCCATAGTCTGCAAGCATCTTCTCGTCTACGGCAAGTTTGTACCTGAGTTCTTCCCCCACCTTTTCTGTCACCCCGGCAGTAAGTTGTAAAACAGTGGATTCCTCATCAAGCATGATCGTGACAGTCTTTCCCGCAATTCCAGGAGATGAGGTGCTCTCCACGATGAATGCATGAGGCTCCATCAGATCCGGATTGTACTCGGAATCATTGCAGCCGGATGCAATTACAGCGGCAGCAAAAAGGATTCCGTATCTTAATATATCGTTTGTCATTATCTTGGTATTTAATCGATGAAACTACAATACGCCCGATCCCGGTTCATAATCTTCAGGAGTGACGACATCCACATCCGGACTGCTCGGGTTCGCCTGCTGTATGGCTCTGCGCAGCCACTTGTAAGGAGGCTTGTTGCCCCTCTCATGTCCGAACTTGTATGCTCCGAAGCCTCCGGCACGGATTCCTTCCTCATCAGGATTCCAATATGCAAATCCCACCAGAGTCGGCATCACGTCGCGGCTCCATATCCCCATTTCGTCTTTCCAGAAATATCCTCCGGCAAGGCAGACATCGACAGCTTCCAGATTGTCCGTCACAATGAACTTCTTTGCCAGTTCCGCCCTGTCGGGGTATGCACCCTGGAGATGGCTTGCGAAATTTTGCCACCTGTTGTCAAGTTCAGACCTGTCCAATACAGGGGAACTCTGGTCCCCTCCGCCCCAGCGGGTATAGGCCTGGGAAACGAAATAGTCGAAATATTTCCCCAGTTCATCAGGATTCGGAAAAGTATTGATATATCCGTCAAGACAGAAAATCTTGCCGGTCCCTGACTGTGGACCGATATATTTGCCCATCTCCTTTACAAAATGTGAAAAATAAGTTGCATTCGGCATTATGGGATCATTATTGCCCTCCCCTGGATTCTCTCCTGGTTCATAGTCAATGTCGATGCCGCTGAAGCCGTAATTGTTCAGGAACCAGGCCACATCTGCACACCATTTGCTTATGGCCTCCAGATTATTCTCCGTCTGCCCGTCCACAAAACCATAATGGGCCTTGATGTCATCATACGAAGCATTTGGTCCCAAAGGATTATAGATGTCTCCAATCCTCCATATAAACGAGCAGCACAGGACTTTGGTGCCCTTGACTTCCGTCACGAAACGCAAATCTTCTATCTTTTCCGGAGAAAGATATTCAATGCCGTAGTTGCTCCACAACGACACAATATCCATTGAATCCGGAATGAATGCAAGAGAAGAAGCGATACTCGGACTTGTGGACGAGATGTCCCACCCGTCAAACCAGCCGAATGAACGCTTATGGTCAGATGCCTTGTAAGCCCTCAATGCCTCGTAATAGGCATCGTCCCTGTCAGTCTCCGTGTAGGAAGAGTCAAATTTCTCCGCCTCAGGAGTCATCCACTTGCTGCATGCGGCAAGGGAAAGGACAGAAAGTCCGACAACAGATATTTTCAAAAAATTCAGTTTCATACAAAATATGTTAATCAGTTTTTCTTGGCCCAGAACAGATCTTTTGTCTGGGAATCCTGTCCGTCAAGGAAATTCGCCACGGCGGCATCCTTGTTGGCCTTGTTGAATGAATCTTCATTATATGAATAGGCCAGACGGCGCATGCCTCTCGGATAATCAGGATTGGCATCCACGGCAGGACAGAGTTCCGGATATCCGGTACGCCTGTACTCTGACCATGCTTCTATCCCCATCGGATAATTGGCAATCCACTTCTGGGTGATGATCTGCTCAAAATGCTTTTCGTCATCCGTCTCCGCATTCCAGGCAATTTTCACATCAGTCTGTCTCGTATAATCAGGGAAACCTGTCACATATCCGTCCTTATGGTCCGCCGGTACGCTTTCAGAATCGGATATATAGCCTCCGGCCGAGACTCCCCACTGTTCCATGGAAAGAGTTATGCCGGCTTCGTAATGTTCCTGCGCAGTACCTGTCACACCCCAGTCAGCATGCCTGAGCGCCACCTCCGCAAGAATAAAACTCGTTTCTGCAGCGACAAAGACAGGAAGCTTGGAAGTCGCCTCAAAATTAGGCTGGGAATAGGCCGAGACATCACTCTTTTCAAATTCCATCTTGCCGGACCTCATCCCGACATATTCAACTCCGTCAAACCCGCTTTTGGCAAAATATGCCGGCACCCTCGGATCATTGTAGCCTGTCATATAGTCCACAATTGAAGCGTTGACGCGGAGATCTCCCCATGAAGAAGAGGCAAGCTGGTAAGGGTTTGTCTGAGGAGCAGGATCCATCATGGCATTGTCCGCATTGGAAGCAATGTACCCTGCCGGGGAAGTGTATGCCTCAATAAATGCATCCTTATAATCTTCTCCTCCCCTGAGAGCCACCCTCATTATCAGAGAATTGGCCAATTTCGCCCACTTGGAATAATCTCCTCCGTATATCAGGTCCTTGCTGCCCAGAGGCTTTGAACCCGAATAGGTCAAAGTGTAGGAATAAAGCTGATCCGCCGCTGCCCTGAGGTCCGCAATTATGTTATGGTAGACATCCTCATTGGAGTCGTATTCAACATACATCTGGCTGTCCTTTACCTTGCTGTAAGGGATAGGGCCATAACAGTCGGCGACACGGAGCATGGCAGCAGCCCGTACGAGGCGGGCAAGGGCATAATAGTGCCCGGATCCTCCGGTGTACCGCTCTATTTCAAAGAAATTGCCGTAAATGTCCAGGAACGGGGTTTCATAAGGTGCCGCATTCCAATCCGGCGACACATTGAATGTATCGAAATTGGTGCCGTTCCATCTGTTTGAAGTGGTGAAATAGCCGCCCAAAGAACCGACCATCTGATCTATCATCTGCGAATCGTTCTGCTGAACATACATCATTGCATCGATCATTGTCGGAAGAAGTATGGAAGGATCGGCTGTCATGACGTCATAAGGACTCGTATTGTATCTTTCAAAATTCTTAGTACAGCCTCCGGATACTGACAGGAGGACTGCCACAGACAGTATTTTAACTATAGTTTTCATATTCCTCCTCCTCATTAAAACTGTAATTTGACATTAAAGCCCAAGTTACGCGTGCTCGGAAGCATGAAATAGTCAACCCCTTGATAATAGTTGCTGCCGGTAGCTGAAGACAGTTCCGGGTCAAACGGAGCCTTGCAGTATATCATGGCAAGATTTCGTGCAACAAATCCCACAGTCAGCCCCAGCTTGTCATTGAACCATTTGCGTGGGAAGGTGTAATTGAGTGTCAATTCCTGCAGGCGTACATTGGTCGCATCATAGAGATAATATGCCCCATGACCTCCCTGTGCTGTGCTTATGGTCTGATAATAATTCTGAGCGGACAACATGCCTGAATTCACCGGAATGCCACCGGCATCACGCATTGCAGCAGACGCTTCCGACACTCCATAATAGTCGAGTATGCCCTGGGTCGCGGAATATACCAGACCACCGATTCTTGCCGTAATGACTACTCCAAGGGAAACTCCGGCATAACTGAATGTGTTGCTCCACCCGAGATTGGCCTTCGGTGCAAGCTGTCCGGCCTTGAACATGTCCACGCTTTCCATAGAGATCCGTCCTCTGTCATCTGTGGCTACATTCCCGTTGAAATCCCTTGCAATAAGATGGTTGACATAAATGTCAGACATCGAACCTCCTTCCTTAAGGATAACGCGAGGTGCAGTGTCACCGGCACCGAGCCAGTCTTTCTGAATCTCGGTGATATCCGCTACCGGCTGCCCGGTGACAGGATCCACAAGGCCATGTCCGAGAGAAATGATCTTGTTCTCGTTGAATGTGAATGTAAAATTGCTGCTCCAATTGAAACCTTCCCATGTGTTGTCATAACCGAGAGCCAGTTCCACGCCCTGATTCTGGACATTTCCTGTCTGGGCGACAAAATTCTTATACCCTGTTGATGCAGACAACGGGGCATAGATTGTCTGGTTGTATGTATTGGAACGGTAGTATGTGACATCAAGAGTCAGACTTTCCAAGAAACTCATGTTGAGACCGATCTCCCAAGACTTGGTGTCTTCCGGCTTAAGATCAGTGGCAGGATATGTCTCGCTCTTTGCCCAGTTGTGAGTCTGGTCATTGTATACATAGCTCGGATTGGAGAGGAATCTCTCGAAAGGAGTTGACACCTGCGAATATGATCCCCTTACCTTGAGGAAAGTGAACCACTTCGGCATATCCAGCATATTGGATACTACCGCCGAAAGTCCGACTGAAGGATAGAAGAACGACGGCTGCGAAGAATAGGCCAGCTGCGAAGCCCAGTCATTACGTCCGGTAGCCGTAAGGAAAAGCATGTCCTTCCAGCCCACTTCCACAGAAGCGAATACAGACTGGGTCTGGTCATGCCACCCTTCCTGGTTCCCTTTATAGTTTCTTGAAGTGTTGAGGTTGTTGGTGGCGAAATGATTCGGTATGAGCAGGTCTCCGGCAGCCCTGTCCATGTCGTACCTTTGGTCATTGATGGAAGCCCCGACATTGGCTACAAGCCTCCAGTCTCCCCAAGTCTTGTCCACATTGGCAATCACATCACCATAGAACGACCTGTCGGTCATGTTGTCAAGCTTGTAGCCACCGTTCTCTCCTGCAAATGTCGTAAGAGTCGTGGCATAATACTCTGTCGTATTCTTGTATGTGGACTCGTCAAGCCTTGCACGCGCAGTGATGTTCAGCCAGTCAGTAATATTGTACTGGAGAGAGGCATTGAGCATATAGCGGCGCTTGTTCATGTCCCTGTTGTTCCTGTTCTGGATCCAATACGGGTTCTGCATGTTGTGGGAGCCTTCGGAATAAGGCCAGTACTGGGTCATTACTCCGTTTATGGGATCCCATCTTTCATACATCCGGACCTCATTGAAGTCATCTCCCCTCGGGAAAAGATAAAGTGCAGGAAGAGGGTTGAAATATGTGCCCTGTGAAACAAGGTTATGGTCCTTTTGGATTATGAAGCTTGCCCCGAAGTCAAGGATGAGCCTGTCCTTTGCGAACTTTGTAGTATTCCGGGCAGTGAAATTGTACCTGTCATAACTGCTCTCCGGCACTATACCTGTCGTGTTGGTGGTAGAGGCAGAAATATAGGTCTGATTCTTCTCATTGCCTGTTGAAAGGGATACGGAATTGATGATATTGGTCCCCGTCTGGAAAAATTTGCGCGGATCATAGCTATAATCTGCAGGAAGTGCGGCTCCCCAACTGTTATACCCGCTGGACTTGCCATAACGGTCCTGCATTTCAGGCATCATATAGGCAGTTGAAAATGTGGTGCTGTTGCTCACCGTCACCGTTGTCCTCCCTTCAGCTCCTCTTTTCGTGTTTATGATTATGACTCCGTTAGCGGCGTCTGATCCGTAAAGGGCAGCAGCTGAAGGCCCCGTAAGCATGTTCACCGACTCTATGTCTTCAGGGTTGATGTCTGCCGCGGCCTCCGAACCCACTGCTTCCGCCATTGTCCCTCCGACACCGCCGAAACTCTTGTTATACATAGGAATACCGTCGATCACATAAAGAACCGTGTTGTTCTTCTCGATTGACTTCATTCCGCGCATTACGACACGTGTGGAACTTCCGGGACCGCTCGCTCCGGAATTGATGGTCACACCTGCGACCTTGCCCACAAGAGAATTCACGAAGTTGGCATCCTTAACTGCTGTCAACTCGTCAGACTTCACCTGCTGGACCTGGTAGGCAAGTGTTTTTTCCTCCCTTTTGATACCGAGAGCCGTGACAACGACCTCATCAAGAAATTCGCTGGAGACTTTCAGCACGACATTCTGGGTAGCCTGGCCGACATAAGGGATCTCCTGCGTCTCGTAGCCCAGAATGGACACCACGATGACATCGCCATGCTCCAGTCCGCTGAGAGAATATTCTCCTTCAAGCCCTGTAGTGACTCCGCCTTGACCATCCTTGATCATTACGGCGGCACCTATGACCGGACCCTGTTCATCAGTTACAATACCGCTGACAATACCCCCCCCGGACTTTGTCTGGGCCAGTGACGGCAATGATGTCAGCATATTCAGACACGCAACGGCAGCAATTGCCATACAGCATCTGAAAAATGACAACTTGATTGGTTTTAACATAACTGGTTGGTTAGTTTTAAATGTTTATCATTATGCAACTGCAAATATATGAATTATTATCAGAATTCAAGCAACTGTTTTATTTTTTAAGAACAAAACTTATGGGACATTGCCGGGAAGAAAAATGGATTTTCTGAAAGCATCAAAAATGACAACCGGGATGTCCGGCCGAAAATTTACAACACATGGGCCTGAAAAGCAATCCGGATACTCCGGGCTCTTCAGACCCATGTCACCATATTAAGGCAGCATCAGAATGCAATGCCTATCTTGAAGCCGCAGTTGTTGATGCCGTTTATATTGAAAGAGGCACTTCTGTTGGTCGCATAACTGTAATATACGGCGAACTGGAAGCCGAAGTTGCTCTTGTTGAACGGATGCCATGTGAAGCCGGCCTCAGGCGAGGCGTAGAAGCCCCAGTTGCTGTCATATGCGGCCATCGGGCCGAAATAGTTGTACTGGTTGGCATAATTCGCACCCAACTTGGCCTCGACATAAGGCTCGAACTTGGTCCATGTGAACCTGTATCTGAATGTCGCGCCGAACGGCAGCTGGAAAAGCGAATGGTACATGTCGGTATTGGTGGCACCTCCGTCAAAATAATATGTCTGGCGCCCTATATACTCGTTGTTGGTGCCATAGCTCACGAACAGGCCGACGGCTATGCGGGGCATCAGATAATATCCGCCCTCGGCGTATGCCCCCCAGCCCTGCGCACTCTCTGCATACGGGCTTCCGGGAGTGGCATTGAACTGCCATCCGGCATTGACATACCATCTCTTGCCCACCTGGGCATCGGCCGTGACAGCGGCAATGAAAAGCACGGCGGCTGTCAATATGATATTTTTCAACATTTTCATAACATGATCCTCCTGAATAAAAGTCTTTCAGACAAATTTATCTCACTGCTGCTTCGACAGTTCCTTCGACTGGGCAAAAGACTGCCCTATGGCCTCCTGCAGCCGGGAAGTCACACTTCCGGATACCTGGCTGCCGTCAAGATAACTGTTCCACACCACTGAAAGGCGGACATCCTTGTCAGTATCCGGATCTCCTGTCAAAGGTGTGAGGTCCACCATTTCCGTCAGATAAGAATGCGTCGAATAGGAATAAGTCACCGGATACGAATACGGTGCCCAGCCGCCGTACCAGCCGCCCCACCATGACGGTGACCAGTATCCGGGATATCCCCACCACCAGTACGGGTCAGAGACAATCTGGGAAAAATAATGCGTCTCCTCGATATAGCTTATCTGGATGCCGAGGTCAGCTTCTTCCTTCGAAGCGGCCTCCGTATAACCGAGTGAATTCATCTGGTCTTCATAAGCACTGATTATATCCGCCACCATCGGAGATTCACCGGCCTTGACATAGCTGTACCTGCCGGAATCCATTACCAGGATACTGTCGGCCACTATATACGAACTGTATCCGGAGAAATCGGCAGATGTGTCGTATGCCGTATAGACGAAATACTTGCCGTCCAGATCCGACATGTCCGGATTCTTGCGGCACGCTGCCAGCGAAGCAGCGGCCAATATGAACAACAAAATCTTTTTCATGACAAATCCTTTTTCAATTTATTATAATGACATCCCTTCCACTACCCGTGAAAATGCATACGGGACGAGCCTTCCGTCCAGCCTGACACTCTCGGAGTTGAAATTCGGCATGACCACAGCGTAGGCATAGTCGCTTTCGCGGTTCATCGTGATGTCGACCCTGGCACTTATGCCGACACCGGTGACATTCATGGAATACCTTATGTTGCCGCGCTTGTCCTCCGTGATCTCCACTCCTGAAATCGTGCCGTCCACAGTCACGCCGCCGACGCCATTGGGTCCCGAATAGAAATATGAAGGCGAAATCTGGACGACCGCCCTGCCATCTTTGACCGAAATGAAATTGGTGGTAGAATTCACCTGTACCCTGACTCCCCTCTTGAATGTCACGGCGTCCGCCTCCAGCACAAAGCCGGCATTCTCCAGGGCATGACGGGCACTGGCCCCTTTCAGGGAATCTGCCACATCATAGACAGCCATGCTCTTCATCTGCCTCTGCTGAAAAGCCTCCATATCATTCTTCCAACGCCTGATCCGCTCCTGTCGGGTTTCTTTGTCCCGGGCTGACCCGACAAACCCCGCTGATATGAGAACCAGCATCAAAATCAACCGTTTCATAATACTGTCATAATTTTAAAGTACCATAGGATAAATCGCAAAGTATGCGCCATATTGCATCCATGATGATGAAATATTTTGAATATTCGCCGAAAACGGGAAAAATGCCGACAAAATTTGTACATGTGACCGGTTCAAGGCCCGCAACAGATCACTTACATTCGGAGAAGATGTCAGATGAGCTCCTCGCGGTCGCGGATATCCTTTATGCGCAACTGGAGATTGGCAATTCCGCGATAATAGTTCTCCACTATTGAATAGCAGATGTCCACAGGGTTGCCGGCCTTGATATGGTCGAAATGTGATGACTTGTTGAAGGCTATGGCAGAAATGTGCCTGTAAGGCTGCTCCTCCTGGATGAGTTCGAGTTTCAGATGGCTGCCTTCCGCACCGACCTTGCGGCCGTTGCCGTTGTCATATACATTTTCCGTCATGAAGACGGGAGCGTTGTTGCCCGGACCGAACGGCTGGAACTGCTTCAGGATACGGAAAAATTTCGGGGTGATCCTTGAAAAGTCAAGTTTGGAGTCGATATAGATGACAGGCGTGAGCATCTCTGTACTGATGGTATCTCCGATGCAGGCATCTATCCTTCTGCAGAACTCACCGAGATTCTCTTCCTTGAGTGTGAGACCTGCAGCATAAATGTGCCCGCCGAAATTCTCCAGAAGGTCGGCGCAGTTCTCTATTGCGCCGTACAGGTCGAAGCCCTGAACGCTTCTCGCAGAGCCTGTTATCATCCCGTTGGAGCGCGTCAGCACAATGGTAGGCCTGTAGAACGCCTCGACAAGCCTTGATGCCACGATGCCGACAACCCCCTTGTGCCAGGACGGGTCATAGACGATGGTGGCATGGCCGTCCGAAAGGTTCTTGCCTTCCTGGACCATTTCCAGGGCCTCCCTTGTGATCTCGCGGTCTATGCTCTTGCGCTCGTTGTTGTATTCGTTGATTTCTCCGGCAATCTTCATTGCCACGGCCTCGTCAGTGGCTGTCAGCAGTTCCACTGCCATGCTGCCGGTCTCCATCCTGCCTGCTGCATTTATCCTCGGCCCTATCTTGAACACGATGTCGTCTATGGTAAGGTGCGAAGGCTCCAGGCCTGAAAGACGGATCATCGCAAGCAGTCCCTGGCGAGGGTTCTCATTCATGCGCCTGAGCCCGAAATGGGCAAGGACACGGTTCTCTCCCGTGACGGAGACAAGGTCGGAAGCTATGCTGACCGCAATCAGGTCAAGCAGAGGAATCAGGTCCGTGAACGGTATGCCGTATCTTGAGGAATAGCCCTGAACGAGCTTGAAGCCCACGCCGCAACCGGAAAGGTCGTCAAACGGATAATGGCAGTCTTCCCTTTTCGGATCCAGCACGGCCACGGCTGCCGGAAGCTCATTTTCCGGAAGATGGTGGTCGCAGATTATCATGTCGATGCCCTTGGAAGCGGCCAGGGCGGCCTTGTCGTTGGCCTTGATGCCACAGTCGAGGGTGATTATCAAAGAAAATCCGTTTTCCGAAGCCCATTCTATGCCCTTGCAGGACACCCCGTAGCCTTCATCATAGCGGTCCGGGATGTAGAATGCGACTTCAGGAGTGAGGTCACGGAGGAATGAATAGACGAGGGAAACCGCAGTGGTGCCGTCCACATCGTAGTCGCCATAGACAAGGATCTTTTCACCTGTGCACACGGCTTTGTGGAGGCGTTCGACGGCGGCATCCATGTCCTTCATCAGGAATGGGTCATGGAGGAAGGACAGGTCCGGACGGAAAAATGCCCTTGCCTCCTGGAATGTGGACACTCCACGCTGCACCAGAAGCTCGGCAAGGACAGGGTCAATCCCCAACTCCGAAGACAGCCTGCTCACTGTCTCCGGGTCTGCAGAAGTCTTCAATACCCATTCTTTTCCCATAACATACAAAGATAGTGAATAAATTTATAATTGTGCAATCATGAGAGGTCCTTTTTGATTCCGGTCTTTTCAAATTAGAATTTATTTCAGTATTTTTGCGGCAATTGACTGTCCCGACCGACAGGGACCGGAAAATAGAGGAATATAAATCAACATACAATATGGAAAATATGGATTTGAACGAGCAGGAAAGAAACAGGCGGGAAGCCCTCACAAAGCTCAGGGAACTGGGGATAGAACCTTACCCTGCCGCACTTTACCCTGTAAACGCCACGGCCGGGAAGATCAAGGAGGAATATGACCCGGAAAAGGGCAACCTCCAGGATGTCGTCATAGCAGGCAGGATAATGAGCCGCAGGATAATGGGGGCAGCCTCCTTCATCGAGCTGCAGGACGAGAGCGGAAGGATTCAGGTATATATAAAGAGGGATGAGATCTGCCCGGGAGAAGACAAGACAATGTACAACACCGTGTTCAAGAAACTTCTTGACATAGGCGACATCATCGGCATCAAGGGCTTTGCCTTCATCACCCAGACAGGCCAGCTTTCAGTACATGCAAAGGAACTCACCCTTCTGAGCAAGTCACTGCGCGTGCTCCCTATCGTAAAAGAGAAGGACGGGGAAGTCTATGACGCATTTTCCGACCCAGAGCTCAAATACAGACAGAGATATGTGGACCTGATCGTGAACCCTTCAGTGAGGGAGACCTTCATAAAGAGGAGCCAGATCATCGCCACCATGAGGGAATATTTCAACGAGGCTGGCTGCCTCGAAGTGGAGACCCCTATCCTCCAGTCGATTCCGGGCGGAGCGACTGCAAGGCCGTTCATCACGCACCACAATGCACTTGACATCCCGCTCTATCTGCGCATTGCCAACGAGCTTTATCTCAAGCGTCTCATCGTGGGAGGATATTCAGGCGTGTACGAGTTCGCCAAGGACTTCCGCAACGAGGGCATGGACAAGACCCACAATCCGGAATTCACCTGCATGGAAATCTATGTGGCCTACAAGGACTACATCTGGATGATGGAATTCACGGAAAAGATGCTGGAGAAGATTGCCCTGAAGCTGCACGGAACCACAGTGGTGACCATAGGCGACAAGCAGGTGGACTTCAAGGCCCCTTACCGCAGGATGCCTATCCTCGAGTGCATAAAGGAATATGCAGGAGTGGATGTGGCCGGAATGGACGAGGAACAGCTCCGAGAGACCTGCAACAAGCTCAACGTGCCTGTAACCAAGGAGATGGGTGAAGGCAAGCTGATTGACGCCATCTTCGGAGAATACTGTGAAAAGCATCTTGTGCAGCCTGTATTCATTACTGACTACCCTGTATCGATGTCGCCACTGACGAAGCGTCACCGCAGCAACCCGGCCCTGACCGAAAGGTTCGAGCTCTTCGTCTGCGGCAAGGAACTCGCCAACGCCTACAGCGAGCTGAACGACCCTATCGACCAGATGGAGAGATTCCAGGACCAGTTGAAGCAGCGTGAGCACGGCGACGACGAGGCCATGTACATCGACATGGATTTCGTCCGCGCCCTAGAATACGGCATGCCGCCTACATCCGGCATGGGTATGGGCATTGACCGCCTCACCATGTTCATGACCAACTCCCCTACCATCCAGGATGTCCTCTTCTTCCCACAGATGCGCCCGAAGAAGGCTCAGGGACAGGAAAATGCCGGGGAAAAGGAAGAATGACAACAGCCAGGCAATAACAGGCCAAATGAAAGTCTGCCGAGCCGGAGGCATCCACGCGCCGGACACCAGGCTTCCATATCGGAAACAGACGCCATGCCGGACTCCTCAGCGGAGAGCGACATGGCGTTTTTCTTTGGACAATTTATTTTTCAGGGATTTTCAATATTTCGTATAATTTTCAAACAGACTTGAAAAATTCAGAGAGGGAACAGGTACGTTTGCATGGCACCGTGTTTATGGGTATCTTTGCGGAATCATGAAAACGGAAATCATAACATCGGGACAGAATCCGAAGATAAAGGAACTGCTGGCGCTTCAGGAAAAGTCGAGGACGAGGCGGGAGAAGGGGCTTTTCGTGGTGGAGGGCCGCAGGGAACTCGGACACTGCATCGGAGCAGGGTTCAGGGTGAGGACACTTTTCGTGTGCAGGGAGATACTTGGAGAAGAGGGGCTGAAGGAGATATTGGACGGCATCGGCAGCAGGTCAGGAGAATGCAATGCCCCGGAAGGGACGACCAGGACAACAGAACAGAAGAAGGGCGGGAATGAAGCGGAACTCATGACAATAGAAGTACCGAAAGCGCTGTATGACAAGATTGCATACCGCGGAGGGACCGAGGGGGTCATTGCCGAAGTGGAATGGAAGGAACGGGGACTGAAGGAGATCAGGCTCGGAGAAAAGCCGCTGATAATGGTGCTGGAGGCGGTGGAGAAGCCGGGAAACCTCGGGGCCGTGCTCAGGAGCGCGGATGCGGCAGGGGCGGATGCTGTGATAATATGCGACCCGCTGACGGACCTGTACAATCCGAATCTGATAAGGGCCAGCATCGGGGCGGTGTTCTCGCGGCAGGTGGCCACGGCATCTTCGGAAGACACGGTCAGATGGCTGAAGAAGAACGGGATAAAGATACTGACGGCGCAGCTGCAGGACTCGGAATGGTATTATGCCGAAGATATGCGGGGCGGGGTGGCCATCGTGATGGGCACCGAGGCCACAGGCCTCACGGACTTCTGGAGGAAGTCCGCCGACGCGCACATAAAGATACCGATGCTCGGACAGCTCGACTCCCTCAATGTTTCCGTTTCTGCGGCGATTCTACTGTATGAAGCCGTAAGGCAGAGAAACAGTTAGTGCCCTTGCTGCCGGGACGGCACAGAAGTATTTTCCATGACTGTAATTTAAATTTTTCGATTTTTCTGCTTGCGCCAGAGCTGCCAGGAATTGATGAGATTCTGCCATAGGATATAGCTGCTGGGGGCAATGGACACGACAGGCGAAAGCCAGGTGAACGAAACCCAGATGGCAAACACGGTATTTTTCTGTCCGAGGGCCTGACCGGCGCTTATGCGGTCATTGTAACGGCCGCCTATCGCCTTCCCTGCGGCAAACTGCAGGATGCATGTGAGAAGTCCGGCAATGGCAAGACACCATTGCACATAGGCAGGGGCACTGCTGTTCACTATCGACCTCAACGCCTGGGCAATGACCATGATAAGGGAAAATGACCAGAGATAGAAGGCAAGGCTTCCGCAATATTTCAATATGAGGGCATGCAGCCCTGGAAGAAACACCCGCACGGCCCAGGCAAGCAGGAAAGGAAGTATCAGCAGAGGAAACACCTTCTTCAATATCATGATGAATTCCGCAAGGAAGGAGGCACCGGAATGTCCCGCCACAAGCGGAAAGAACAACGGGATGACGACTGCAGCAATGAGATTGCTCAATATGGTATAGGTGGTGAGCGATGTCTCGTTCCCTCCCAGTTTCCCTGTTATGACGGCAGCAGCTGTGGCCGTAGGGCATATAAGGCACACCATTGCACCCTCAGCAATGTCGGCATGGCTGAAATCCGGAAAGAAATGCAACGGTATGGCTATTGCGGCACACGACACGATCTGTATCGCCGCCAGCCAAAGATGCCACCTGCTTACCTTCATTTTCTTCGGGTCCACCTTGCAGAATGTGAAGAACAGCATCACGAACAGAAGCAGGGGGACAAGATTGTCAGCAACCACCGACGCCGCCGGCTTCAAAGGATTCAGAAAAGAGATGAAATGAAACGCGGCATACACCATTATGCCGGTCATTATGCCGAGAGGCAGGGACCAGTCCTTGAGAAACTTTATAATTTTCTTCATCACGACATTCAAATGACAGAAATCTCCGGATATTGACAATTGTCCGGCAACGGGCTGCAAAAATAGGATAAAAAACAACAGTTTCTTATTTTTGCATGCAAATTAATCACAGACGGCAATGAATACTTTTACCGGCAATGACATATTATCAAGCAGGAATCATATCAAGAATGAAAAAAGGTTCGGGCTCATCGGAGACCCGATAAAAGGCTCCCTCAGCCCACTGCTTTTCAATGCGGGATATGACGGCAGATATGCATACGACCTGATAGAAGGACCAGACTTCGAGACATCATACCAGAAATTCATTGACGGCTATGAAGGCATCAATGTGACTGCCCCGTTCAAGGAGCAGGCATTCAGAAAGGCCGATGTCAGGGATGCAACCTGCGAAAAGACAGGGGCCGCCAACCTTCTGGTGAAGAAAGACGGCGGCATAACTGCATACAACACTGACTATACGGGCATCCAGATGAGCCTGCTGAAAGCTGCAGAAAATGACAGGCAGGTGTGGAGGACCGCCCTCGTCGTCGGATGTGGAGGCGCAGGGAAGGCGGCAGCAGTGGCCGTGGGAGACCTGAGGCTGAAGACAGTGCTGATGAACAGGAACATGGAACGGGCAGAGGAAATCGCCCGAAGACTTCCGGAATACGGATTTGAAGCCCGCCCTTTGGATGATTTCCGCAAATGCTTCAGAAAGGCGGATGTGATCATCTACACATTGCCCGGGAAAATCGATGCCATTGACAGCCTTGACGGGAGGGATTTCAGGGGAGGAAGGTTCTCCGGGAAAAGGAAATTCATCCTCGAAGCCAATTACAAGACCCCGTCATTCGGACCTTCAGTCCTGGAAAGGATGCATAAGGCAAATGACCTCGCCGTCTACATTTCCGGGACTGAATGGCTTCTGTACCAGGCCATAGGCGGCTATGGCATATTCACCGGAGAAATGCCTGATGCGGAAAAAATGAGGAAAGTATTGAAATAATTTCTTCATTTATTTTGAATAATTGACTATCTTGCCGAGTATTTCTAAAAGAAGAAAAATGTCACTCAATAAAGCCATGCTCATAGGAAATGTCGGGAGAGATCCGGAGGTGAGGTATATCGAATCCGGCGCCGGCAATCCAAAGGTGGCCACCTTCCCGCTGGCAACGACCGAAAAGTACAGGGACCGCAGCGGAAACATCAGGGAAATCACCGAATGGCACAACATAGTCACTTGGAGGAGTACTGCGGACGTGGTGGAGAAATTTGTCCGCAAGGGGACCCAGGTCTATGTGGAAGGCCGCATACGCACAAGGTCATGGGATGACCAGTCAGGTGCGAAAAAATATGTCACGGAAATAGTCGCAGACACTCTCCAGCTGCTCGGAAGAAGGACGGACAACCCGGCCACAGTACAGACCATGCAGCAGACTGCCGCCACAGTGCGCCCTGCACAGACTACGACGGCACCGGCAGCACCGGCTGTACCCGACACAGAGGATGACGACCTCCCGTTCTGACAATCCTGAAAACAAACAATAATCGCAATATAACACATGAAAACAGATGTAGTCCTCGGGCTCCAATGGGGAGATGAGGGAAAAGGAAAGATTGTGGACGTCCTTGCAGAGAAATATCCTGTAGTGGCAAGGTTCCAGGGCGGTCCGAATGCAGGACATTCGCTTCATTTCGAAGGGCACAGCTTCGTCCTCAGGTCAGTGCCGTCGGGAATCTTCAGGGAAGACGCCATAAACATAGTCGGGAACGGAGTGGTTCTTGATCCGATAACTTTCAGATGCGAATGCGAAAACATAGCCAGGACAGGCGTGCCGGTCAAGGAGAGGATACTCGTGGCCAAGAAGGCACACCTCATCCTGCCCACGCACAGGCTCCTGGATGCCGCCAATGAGGCCGCCATGGGCAAAGGCAAGATAGGCTCCACACTGAAAGGCATAGGCCCGACATACACGGACAAGGTGAGCCGCAACGGACTCCGTGTCGGCGACATCCTCGCAGACAATTTCCATGAAAGATACGGCAGGCTGAAGGAAAGGCATGTCAGACAGCTGCAGCAGATGGGATTCCAGTGCGACCCGGATGCGGAGGAGGCAGCCTTCATGGAGGCAGTGGAATTCCTCAAGGGATTCAAACTCATAGACTGCGAATACTATGTGAACGAAACGCTCAAGACGAAGTCCATCCTCGCCGAAGGGGCACAGGGCTCGATGCTTGACATAGACTACGGTTCATATCCGTTCGTCACCTCGTCATCCACAGCCTGCGCCGGAGCCTGCATAGGACTGGGCATATCCCCGTCCAGCATCGGCCATGTCTACGGCATCTTCAAGGCCTACTGCACAAGGGTCGGCAGCGGGCCGTTCCCGACGGAACTCTTCGACGAGACAGGAGAAAGGCTCAGAAAGATAGGTCATGAATTCGGCGCCGTCACCGGCAGGCCTCGCCGCACAGGCTGGCTCGACCTCGTGGCATTGAAATATGCCGTCATGATCAGCGGGGTCACCGACCTCATCATGATGAAATCCGACTGCCTCGACTCATTCGAAACAATCAAGGTCTGCACATCCTACATCGTGGACGGGCAGGAAACCGGGCAGGTGCCGTTCGACACATATGCTGAAGTCACCCCGGTCTACACCGAATTCAAGGGCTGGAACACCGACCTGACCGGCTGCCGCAGTGAAAGCGAACTCCCGGAGGCATTCACAAACTACATCGCCTTCATGGAGAGCTACCTTGGCGTTCCTATTAAGATAATCTCACTCGGCCCGGACCGTGAAGCAACGATAATGAGATAAAATCCGAAAAAATGACAGCTACAATAAAAAGATTCCTGAATGACTACGCCGCAGCAAGGTGGGCGGCGCTGATACTCATCGCCCTGATGATGTTCTTCGCATACATGTTCGTGGATGTGATGTCCCCTCTGAAATCCCTGATCGAAAGCGAAAGGGGCTGGGACAGCGGAGTGTTCGGAACATATGCGGCATCGGAATATATCCTGAATGTATGCGGCTTCCTGATAATAGCCGGAATCATCCTCGACAAGATGGGCATACGCTTCACCGGAGTGCTCTCCGCATCGCTCATGGTGACAGGAGCCGTGATAAAATACATCGGAATCAGCGACTGGTTCCAGACTACGGAACTCTGCAGCTGGCTGAACAGCTGGTGGACCGCAATGCCGGGCAGCGCAAAGATGGCTGCCCTCGGCTTCATGATATTCGGATGCGGCTGTGAAATGGCCGGCACCACAGTATCAAAGGCCATAGCCAAATGGTTCAAAGGCAAGGAAATGGCCCTGGCAATGGGACTTGAAATGGCCATTGCGCGTCTGGGAGTGTTCGCCGTGATGTGGCTCTCCCCTGCCATCTCCGACAAGTTCGGAGGCTCGGTGACAGCCCCGCTTGCCCTCTGCACATGCCTTCTCCTTGTCGGACTCATCAATTACATAGTGTTCTCAGTGATGGACACCAGGCTCGACAGACAACTCATCGCAGCCGGAGAAGCCACTTCCGAAAAGAGCCCTGAAGACGAATTCCATGTCAGCGACCTCAAGCAGATATTCTCCAGCAAGATGTTCTGGCTCGTGGCCCTTCTCTGCGTACTTTATTATTCGGCAATATTCCCGTTCCAGAGATATGCGCCGAACTTCCTCGAAGTCACACTCAATGTGGATGCAAGCACGGCATCAAGGCTGTTCAGCTGCTTCCCGATCCTGGCAATGGTCCTCACGCCGGTGCTCGGCATTTTCCTGGATTTCAAAGGGAAAGGGGCCTCCATGCTTATGGCCGGCGCCGTCATCATGATAGCCTGCCATCTCAGTTTCGCATTTCTGCTGCCGGTGTTCCCGCACAAATGGTTTGCCGTGCTGCTCATAGTTGTTCTCGGAGTCAGCTTCTCACTCGTGCCCGCAGCCTTGTGGCCGAGCGTGCCGAAGATAATTGACGAGAAGATCCTCGGAAGCGCATACTGCCTCATATTCTGGGTGCAGAACATCGGCCTCTGCCTTGTGCCGCTTCTCATCGGAGTCGTGCTCAACGCAACAGGCGGCTATCTCGTGCCTATGATCATTTTCTCCTCATTCGGAGTGCTTGCATTCATCTTCAGCCTGCTGCTGAAGGTGGAGGACAGGAAGAAAGGCTTCGGACTGGAACTTCCGAACATAAGCAAAGAGGAAAAATAGAGGGGAAACGGCTCCCGGGACAATGGCCGGAGGTAATCATAAAATTGATCTGAAATGCTGAAAGACAGGAATCTGGGACATATCAACACAAGTTCCGCCGCATGCTGGATTGCATTGGCATGCCTCGTGGTGCCAATGTTCGCGTCATATTTCTTTGACGACATGTTCTCCACCCTGTCACACATATTCCAGCATCCGGAAATGCTCGCCCTCGGCTGGGACAGTGCGGACTATGGCTTTTATGCCGGAGGCTATTCATTCCTCTGTGTCTGCGGGGGGCTTGTCATCTGCGGAGTACTCCTGGACATGTTCGGAGTCAGGATTATAGGCTCCGTATTCGTCGGCCTGATGATCCTCGGGGCGTCCATGGTATTTGCCGCCCTGCTGTCCGGGATTGATCCGGGGACATCGCTGACCATAGCCTACATCGGCTGCATGCTGTTCGGACTCGGAAGCGAGATCGCCGGAGTAGCAGTGACAAGGTCCATAGCAAAATGGTTCAAGGGAAGGAATGTTGCCCTGGCAATGGGGCTTCAATTGGCAATAGCCCGCCTGGGGACGGCAACTGCATTCATCCTTTCCCCCATCCTCGTCGCAGAAAAGCCTTACGGTGAAATATATACGCTCATGGAAACAGCCCGTCCAGCCCTTGTGGGACTCTGCATGCTCCTTGCCGGAGGCATTCTCTGGGCTGTGTTCGTGGCAATGGATGCAAGGTTCGACAGGGATGCCGGCATCACCATGGCAAGGGGAAAAGTGAAGGATGAGGACAAGTTCAGATTCTCTGACATCCTGAAGGTCCTCACCAATCCACGCTTTCTGATGATTGCCCTCCTCTGCGTATTCTTCTATTGCTGCATAATATCATTCAAGAAATTCGGGACGGCCATAGTCATCCCGAGGTTCGGAATGGAGGTGGATTCGGCCAAATGGATGATATCCATGATACCGTTCTTCACTGTAGTCTTCACCCCTCTCTTCGGAGCCCTGGTGGACAAGACGGGAAAAGCCACTAAATGGATGATGACCGGTGCGATACTCGTGCTTGCATCCCATCTCATCATGGCATTCGCCCCGCAGGGAACGGCATTCTGGGGATATCTCGCCATATCACTGCTGGGCATCGGCTATTCCCTGGTGCCGTCGGCCATGTGGCCTACAGTGCCGAAGATAATCCCTGAAAAGAACCTCGGCACAGCATATTCCCTAATATACTGGATCCAGAACATGGGCATGCTCCTCGTCCCGATATTCGTGGGCAGGATATTCAAGACGACCGTCACCGAAGCCGGGAATACGGCCCAGGAAGTGCAGGCCGCATTCAGTGCGGAACTCATATTCATCGGACTGGGCATCGTGGCCGTCATAGTGGCCTCGGCACTGATCGTTTCCTCCCGGAGACACCCGGAACTGGAGATTGACCTTCCAAACAAAAAATGAAATGTACAGATTGCTCGATAAAGTCAACACACCCGCCGACATCAAAGGTTTCAGCACGGAGGAACTGAAGGAACTCTGCGCTGAAATCAGGGACTATATGATCGGATGCTGCGCCACCAATCCGGGACATCTTGGGTCAAGCCTCGGCGCGGTGGAACTTATAGTCGGGCTTCATTATGTCTACGACACTCCGAAAGACAACATAGTGTTCGATGTCGGACATCAGGCTTACGCCCACAAGATACTGACCGGCAGGAAGGAACTGTTCCGGAAAAACAGGAAAAAGGACGGCATAAGCGGCTTCACCAAAAGAAGCGAAAGCGAATACGACGTGTTCGGTGCAGGGCATTCCTCCACATCCATTTCTGCCGCCCTCGGCCTTGCCAAGGCGTCAGAATTCAGGCGTGACGGCAGGAAGACCGTGGCCCTGATAGGCGACGGAGCCCTCTCCGGGGGACTGGCCTTTGAAGGTCTGAACAATGCCGGCAGCAGCAAGACGGACATCCTTGTCATAATAAATGACAACAACATTTCCATAGACAAGAATATAGGAGCCATACACGAGCATCTCCTGCGCCTTACCACAGACCCGACATACAACAGGATCAAGAAGCATGTCTGGGACAAGATAGGTGACGGGACCTTCAGGAAAATGATGCAGAAATTCGTCGTGAACGCCAAGTCCAATATTGTCAGCGCTTCCGGCGGCGACCTCTTTGAAGCCATGGGCTTCAGATATTTCGGCCCGATTGACGGCAATGACATAGGACAGGTGACCGAGACCCTGCAGAGGCTCAAGGACATAAAGGGTCCGCGTATTCTGCACACCATCACCACAAAGGGGAAAGGCTATCCCCCTGCCGAGGAGGACCAGACCATCTGGCATGCTCCGGGAATGTTCGATCCTGTCACAGGCAAGAGAATCGCCCCCACGCACCACGGCGCAAGCCGGTATCAGGACGTGTTCGGAGAAGTGCTGCTGGAGCTCGCAAGGAAAGACAGCCGCATAGTCGGAGTGACCCCGGCAATGGCATCCGGCTGCGGAATGAATATACTTGCCAAGGAGATACCGGAAAGGTTTTTCGATGTGGGCATCGCCGAGGAACACGCAGTCACCTTCTCAGCCGGTCTGGCGGCAGGAGGCATGAAGCCGTTCTGCAACATATACTCCTCATTTTCCCAAAGGGCATACGACCAGATAATACATGATGTGGCCCTGCAGAAGCTCGGTGTCGTGCTGTGCTTCGACAGGAGCGGACTCGTGGGAGAAGACGGGGCGACCCATCACGGCAACTTCGACATAGCCGCATACAGAAGCATCCCCGACACGATCATCGCCGTCCCGAAAGATGAAACAGAGCTCAAGGAGATGATGTACACTGCATCCGTCACTGAAACCGGCCCGTTCATAATAAGATACCCGAGAGGCTACGGAGAAGGCAGGGCGTGGCGCGACGAGGAGTTCAAGGTCATCCGGATCGGAAGCAGCGAACTGCTCATGAACGGAAGCGACGTGGCCGTCCTGTGCGCCGGTCCGATCGCCAACAGGGCACTTGAAGCCGCCCAGAAATGCAGAGGCGAATATTCATGGAATCCCTATATATATAATATAAGGTATATAAAGCCCCTCGACACCGACATGCTGGACAGTGTCCTCGAAAAATGCAGCAGCATAATAACCGTCGAGGACGGCTGCCTCACAGGTGGTCTGTATGGGGCAGTGGCAGAATACGCCGCCGCAAGGAAAAAGAGCATCCGGATAAGCGGCATAGGCATTCCCGACAGGTTCATCAGCCAGGGCACACAGGGAGAACTGAGAGAAGAATGCGGTCTGGACAGGGCACATATCTTCGACGTTATGGTCGCCGAAATGCAAGAAATCCGGAAAATTTTGAAAAAAGACCAAAAAGTTTTGGAAAATCAGAATTAATATCTATCTTTGCAATCCCTTTCGGAAAACAACCAGTCACTGAAAGGAAATGCCGATGTAGCTCAGTTGGCTAGAGCACGTGATTTGTAATCTCGGGGTCGTGGGTTCGACTCCCTCCATCGGCTCAAAAGTTCTTTAGAACACGGGAGAATACCAGAGTGGCCAAATGGGGCAGACTGTAAATCTGCTGGTTTATACCTTCGGTGGTTCGAATCCATCTTCTCCCACCATTTTTGAAGTTAATTTTGGTGCAGGTTCGAGGCGGACGAGAGAGGAGTGAGGGAGTTTACTTGGGTAAATAACCGAACGACGGCGCGAAGTCCAACGAAGAAGATGCCCAAAAGAAACGAAAAAAGCGGAAGTAGCTCAGTTGGTAGAGCATTAGCCTTCCAAGCTAAGGGTCGCGGGTTCGAACCTCGTCTTCCGCTCAAACTACGCCAGTGTAGCTCAGGGGTAGAGCGCTTCCTTGGTAAGGAAGAGGTCATGAGTTCAAATCTCATCACCGGCTCTGCTTTTTTTGTGTATATAATACTCAATTAAAATACTAGATTATGGCTAAAGAAACCTTTAAAAGAGACAAACCGCATGTTAACATCGGTACTATCGGCCATGTTGACCACGGTAAGACCACTCTGACTGCAGCTATCACTACAGTGCTTGCAAAGCAGGGTCTGTCTGAGTTGCGTTCATTCGACTCCATCGACAACGCACCGGAAGAGAAAGAGCGTGGTATCACTATCAATACTGCACATGTGGAGTATCAGACTGCAAAGCGTCACTACGCACACGTTGACTGCCCGGGTCACGCTGACTATGTGAAGAACATGGTAACAGGTGCTGCCCAGATGGACGGTGCAATCCTCGTAGTTGCTGCAACTGACGGTCCTATGCCTCAGACCCGTGAGCACATCCTTCTCGCCCGTCAGGTGAACGTTCCGAGAATCGTTGTGTTCCTCAACAAGGTTGACCTTGTAGATGACCCTGAGATGCTTGACCTCGTTGAAATGGAGGTTCGTGACCTTCTTTCATTCTACAACTTCGACGGTGACAACGCTCCTATCATCCGTGGCTCTGCCCTCGGTGCCCTCAACGGGGATCCTCAGTACGAGGCAAAGGTTATGGAACTGATGGATGCAGTTGACGAATATATTCCTATACCTCCAAGGGACAACGAGAAACCGTTCCTTATGCCTATCGAGGACATCTTCTCAATCACAGGACGTGGTACAGTTGCCACAGGTCGTATCGAGA
Organism: uncultured Bacteroidales bacterium; assembly: GCA_944323825.1. Taxonomy (GTDB): domain Bacteria; phylum Bacteroidota; class Bacteroidia; order Bacteroidales; family UBA932; genus Cryptobacteroides. The sequence goes on along the minus strand of CALUTY010000004.1, from coordinate 182,611 downwards.
CAGGTGTCATCCACACTGGCGACGAAGTTGAGATCGTAGGTCTTGGCGAGGAGCCTAAGAAGACTACCGTTACAGGTGTCGAGATGTTCCGCAAGATCCTTGACGAAGGAGAGGCCGGTGACAACGTGGGACTTCTTCTCCGCGGTATCGACAAGAAGGAAATCAAGAGAGGTCAGGTGCTTGCAAAGCCGGGCACTATCCACCCTCACCAGAAGTTCCAGGCTGAGATTTATGTACTGAAGAAAGACGAAGGTGGCCGTCATACTCCATTCCACAACCACTACCGTCCTCAGTTCTTCATCCGTACTCTTGACATCACCGGAGAGATTGCTCTTCCGGAGGGAGTAGAGATGGTAATGCCGGGCGACAATGTGACTATCACTGTTGAGCTCATCTATCCGGTAGCCCTCAACGAAGGTCTCCGTTTCGCTATCCGCGAAGGTGGACGTACGGTAGGTGCCGGTCAGGTAACCAAGATTCTTGAATAATCAATTTTCAAGATATACCGAAGAGGGATGTCCTCCTGACATCCCTCTTTTAAAAAGGGGAATAGTATAAGGGTAGTACAGAGGTCTCCAAAACCTTTAGTCTGGGTTCGAATCCTGGTTCCCCTGCAAAATATCAAAGGTTACGATTTGGTAATTGTCAAACAGACACCACAGCAAGCTTCCAACTGACGGGTGTCCATTTTAGGTAAAGATGAGAAGATTCATAAACTATCTGAAAGAGTCCTACTTCGAGATGACCAAGAAGGTGTCATGGCCGTCTTGGGACAAGTTGCAGAGTTCTGCCATTCTTGTGATGGTGGCTTCTGTGATTTTTGCTGTCGTCATCTTTGTCATGGACTATGCTTTCCAGAATCTGATGTCAGCCATCTACACATTGTAATCCCGGTACAGCTATGAGCGAGAGCAACAAGAAATGGTATGTACTGAGGGCGGCAGGCGGAAAGGAAAAGAAAGCCAAAGAGTACCTCGAAAAAGAAATCGAAAGATACGGTCTTCAGGATCTGGTTTCGCAGGTGCTGGTTCCGTCGGAGAAGGTCTACAAGATCCGCGACGGGAAAAGGATCAGTTCAGAAAGATTGTTCTATCCTGGCTATGTGCTCATTGAAGCGGAGCTTACGGGCGAGCTTCAGTATATCATCAGGAACGAAGTTCCGCACATGTCAGGCTTCCTCACAGAAAAACGCGATGTAAGCAGGGGCAACGGAAAGTCCCAGGAAGAGAGGATTCCGATTCCGCTCAGGGATTCTGAGGTGAAGAGGATACTCGGAGAACAGGACGAAGTGGCCGACAGCGAGGGAGAGACAATCGTGGACTATGCACCAGGTGAGGCAGTGAAGATCACTGACGGTCCGTTCAGCGGTTTCGACGGTACTGTGGAAGAGATAGTCGAAGACAGAAGCAAACTCAAAGTGATGGTTGTGATATTCGGCAGGAAGACCCTGCTTGAGCTCAACTTTACGCAAGTAACTAAAGAATAATCAAGAATTATGGCAAAAGAAGTTACCGGGTTTATCAAACTCCAGATCAAAGGTGGCGCAGCCAATCCATCACCTCCAGTAGGACCGGCACTCGGTTCGAAGGGACTGAACATAATGGATTTCTGCAAGCAGTTCAATGCCCGCACTCAGGACAGCGCCGGAAAGGTTTTGCCTGTAGTGATCACGGTCTACAGCGACAAGTCATTCTCTTTTGAAGTAAAGCAGCCGCCTGTAGCAGTTCAGCTCAAGGAAGCCGCCAAAATATCTGCCGGTTCAGCCGAGCCAAACAGGAAGAAAGTGGCAACAATCACCTGGGATCAGGTGAAAGCAATAGCCGAGACCAAAATGCCTGACATGAACGCCTTCACACTCAAGTCAGCAATGACAATGGTGGCAGGTACAGCCAGGAGCATGGGTATAAAGGTAGAGGGAGAATTTCCTGCTGACATCTAAAAATCACACGCGAAATGAGTAAACTTACAAAGAACCAGAAAATGGTGATGGCCAAATATGATGCGGCCAAAGAATATAGGTTGGCTGAAGCATGTGAGGTTGTCAAGGATATCACCTTCACCAAATTCGATGCATCAGTCGAACTTTCCGTAAACCTCGGAGTGGACCCGAGAAAGGCGAACCAGATGGTACGCGGCGTCGTGACACTTCCTCATGGTACAGGAAAGCAGACAAGAGTCCTTGTGCTCTGTACTCCGGACAAGGAGACCGAAGCAAAGGAAGCCGGAGCAGACTATGTAGGACTCGATGAATTCATTGACAAGATCAAAGGCGGTTGGACTGACGTTGATGTCATCATCTGTACACCTTCAGTAATGGCCAAGGTAGGCGCCATAGGACGCATCCTCGGACCGAGGGGTCTCATGCCTAACCCTAAGACCGGCACAGTGACGATGGAAATCGGGAAGGCTGTCAAAGAGGTGAAGGCTGGTAAGATTGACTTCAAGGTTGACAAGACGGGTATCGTCCATGCTGCAATCGGAAAAGCATCCTTCACTGCCCAGCAGATCTGCGAAAACGCTCAGGAGCTGATTTCAGCCATCATGAAGCTCAAGCCGCAGACTCTCAAGGGAACATACATGAAAGGTGTTTCCATCTGCACCACAATGAGCCCGGGAGTAAGAGTAGACATCAAATCATTCGGTAGTGCTGAATAAAAATTCAATGTTATGAGAAGAGAAGAAAAAGCCCAGATAATTGAATCGATTGCAGCACAAATCCAGGAGACTCCGAACTTCTACATCACGGACATATCCGGACTGAATGCTGAACAGACAACGAAACTGCGCCGCGAATGCTTTGAGAAAGGCATCAAGCTGGTGGTCGTAAAGAACACTCTCCTGCACAAAGCCTTCGAAAACATGGAGAACGAAGAGGTGAAGCTCCTCTTCCCTATCCTCGAAGGACCTACGGCAATCATGTACACAGCAACTCCGAACTCACCTGCAAAACTCATCAAGAAGTATGCGGATGAAGGAGCTGAGAAGCCTGCCCTCAAGGGCGCTTATGTACAGGAATGTGCGTTCGTAGGAGCTGACAAGCTCGGTGAACTCTGCAACATCAAGTCCCGCGAGGAACTCATCGGAGATATCGTCGGACTGCTCCAGTCACCTGCACGCAATGTCATTTCTGCACTCCAGTCTGCAGGCGGCAAACTCGCAGGCATCGTCAAGACTCTTTCGGAAAGAGAACAGTAAGATCAATAATAACAAACTAAATAAGTACAATTATGGCAGATATTAAAGCACTTGCAGAAGAGTTGGTTAACTTGTCTGTAAAAGATGTTCAGGAATTGGCTCAGATCCTCAAGGATGAGTATGGTATCGAACCTGCAGCTGCAGCTGTTGCAGTAGCTGGCCCGGCAGCCGGAGCAGGCGAGGCAGCTGCCGCAGAGCAGACTGAATTCAATGTGATCCTCAAGTCAGCAGGACAGGCTAAGCTCGGAGTCGTAAAGGCTGTGAAAGAGCTTACAGGACTTGGACTTAAGGAAGCTAAGGACCTTGTAGACAAGGCTCCGGATGCAATCATCAAGGAGAAAGTGTCAAAAGCCGAGGCTGAGCAGATCAAAGCTACCCTCGAAGAGGCTGGAGCTGAAGTTGAGGTTAAATAACTTCAACCTCCCCCAGGAAGGGAAACAGATTCAGGTTTAGGGCCTACTTCAGACCCTAAACCTTTTTGTCGTATTTAAGTTTTTCTCTATACTAAAGGTAGACAGATGTCACAAAAGACTAAAACACAGCGAATTTCCTTCGCATCATCAAAGATTCTCCTTGAGTATCCGGACCTGCTGGAAGTGCAGCTGAAGTCATTCCGCGACTTCTTCCAGCTCGACACGACTCCTGAGAACAGGAAGAATGAAGGTCTGTACCAGGTATTTCAGGAGATATTCCCGATTGAAGACACAAGGAACAACTACAAGCTCGAGTTCATTGACTATTTCATCGATCCTCCGCAGTATTCCATTGACGAATGTCTTGAGAGAGGATTGACCTACAATGTGCCTCTGAAAGCCAAACTCCGTCTTTCATGCAGCGACCCTGAGCACGAGGATTTCGACATCAGTGTGCAGGACGTATATCTCGGCAACATTCCTTACATGACCCCGGGAGGGACCTTCGTCATCAACGGATCAGAAAGAATCATCGTTTCCCAGCTCCACAGGTCGCCGGGAGTATTTTTCGGACAGAGTCTCCATGCCAACGGAACAAAGCTTTATTCTGCCAGGATCATTCCGTTCAAGGGTTCGTGGATAGAGTTTGCCACTGACATCAACAATGTCATGTACGCATACATCGACCGCAAGAAGAAACTGCCGGTCACCACGCTCCTGAGGGCCATCGGATTCAACGGGGACAAGGACATCATCGACATCTTCGGCCTTGCCGACGAGATTGAGGCCACCCCTGAGAACCTCAAGAAAAATGAGGGAAGGAAACTTGCAGCCAAAGTGCTCAAGACATGGATAGAGGACTTCGTGGACGAGGACACCGGAGAGGTTATACCGGTGGAAAGGACCACCCCTATAGTCGAGAGAGGCGAAATCCTGAACGATGACACCATCGAAAGGCTCGCCGAGACAGATGTCAAGACAATTCTCCTTCAGAAAGAGGAAACAAATGTAAATGAATACGCCATCATCTACAATACCCTCCAGAAGGACCCGACAAATACGGAAACGGAAGCCATCAACTACATCTACAAGCAGCTGAGGAATTCCGAACCGCCTGATGAGGCCACTGCAAGGGACGTCATCGACAAGCTCTTCTTCTCCGAGAAGAGGTACGACCTCGGTGACGTGGGAAGGTACCGCCTCAACAAGAAACTGAACCTCACGATCTCTGAGGATACGCGCGTGCTCACCAACACGGACATAATAGAGATCATCAAATACCTGATCCAGCTGATCAACTCCAAGGCCACTGTGGACGATATCGACCACTTGAGCAACAGGCGTATCAGGACTGTAGGAGAACAGCTGGCAAACCAGTTCAGCGTGGGACTTTCCAGGATGGCCAGGACCATCAGGGAAAGGATGAACGTGCGTGACAGCGAGCAGTTCTCCCCTATTGACCTGATCAATGCGAAGACCCTTTCTTCCGTGATCAACTCATTCTTCGGGACGAGCCAGCTCTCGCAGTTCATGGACCAGACCAACCCGCTTTCTGAAATGACGCACAAGCGCCGTCTTTCTGCACTCGGTCCGGGAGGACTTTCCCGCGATAGGGCCGGATTCGAGGTGCGTGACGTGCACTACACTCACTACGGCCGTCTTTGTCCTATCGAGACACCGGAAGGACCTAACATCGGACTCATCTCATCCCTCTGCGTATATGCAAGGATCAGCGACCTCGGCTTCATCGAGACCCCATACCGCAAGGTGGAGAACGGCAAGGTGGACCTGAGCGACAAGGGCTGGCTCTACATGAGCGCTGAAGAAGAGGAGAACAAGATGATATCCCTCGCCAATGTGAAGATGGACGAGCAGGGCGACATCCTCGACGAGAGGATCCAGTGCCGCCTCGGCGCAGACTTCCCTGTGGTGACCAAGGATGAAGTGGACCTTATGGATGTGGCTCCTAACCAGATCGCATCCGTGGCCGCATCCCTGATTCCGTTCCTCGAGCATGACGACGCCCACCGTGCATTGATGGGTGCGAACATGATGAGGCAGGCAGTTCCGCTCCTCAACCCTGAGTCCCCTATCGTGGGAACCGGCCTTGAAGAGAGGGTCTGCCTCGACTCCAGGACACAGGTGACTGCCGAAAGGAAAGGCGAGGTGGTATATGTGGATGCCAACGAAATCCACGTGAAATACGACCGTACCGATGACGAGAAATTCGTAAGCTTCTCCCCGGAGATCACAGTCTACAAGCTTCCTATATACAGAAGGACCAACCAGAGCACCACAATCCTGCTCAAGCCTATCGTAAGGAAGGGCGACATCGTGGAGAAGGGACAGATAATGACGGAAGGCTACGCCACACAGAATGGCGAACTGGCCCTCGGACGCAACCTGAAAGTGGCATTCATGCCGTGGAAAGGATACAACTACGAGGACGCCATCGTGCTTTCCGAAAGGATGATCCGCTGGGATATCCTCACTTCCGTGCATGTAGACGAATACATTACCGAGGTGCGTGACACCAAGCGCGGAATGGAGGAGCTGACTTCCGACATTCCTAACGTGAGCGAAGACGCCACAAAGGACCTGGATGAAAACGGTATCATCCGCATCGGTGCCCACATCGAGCCGGGTGACATCATGATCGGAAAGATCACCCCTAAGGGAGAGAGCGACCCGTCACCTGAAGAGAAACTCCTCAGGGCCATCTTCGGCGACAAGGCAGGCGACGTGAAAGACGCCTCACTGAAGGCCACCCCGTCCCTCAGCGGTACCGTAATCGGCACAGCCCTCTATTCAAAGGTTGCCAAGGAAAGCAACAGGAAAGAGGCAAAGGCTGACCAGAAGGCCAAGATCGACATGGCGGAGGACGAATTCAACAAGAAGTCCGAAGCGCTCCGTGCCAAATTCATAGAGAAGCTCTCAGCGCTCGCCGAAGGAAAGGAGAGCGCCGGCATAAGCGACCTCTATGGAGTGGAGATTGTGGAAAAGGGCAGAAAGATCACCGCAGCCGACATAAAGGGCATCGACTATGCCAACATAAACTCAAGCAAGTGGACATCCGACAAGAATGCAAATGTGATGATCCGCGAGCTCATCAACAACTACTGCATTGCCCATAAGGAACTTGCAGCAAAGCACAAGAGGGTGCTCGACAAGATCAAGGTCGGCGACGAGCTTCCTAACGGAGTGATGCAGCTTGCCAAGGTCTATGTGGCCAAGAAGAGGAAGATCCGCGTGGGTGACAAGATGGCCGGCCGCCACGGAAACAAAGGTATCGTGGCAAAGGTCGTAAGGGACGAAGATATGCCGTTCCTTGAGGACGGGACGCCGGTTGACATAGTCCTCAACCCTCTCGGTGTACCTTCGCGTATGAACCTGGGACAGATATATGAAACTGTTCTCGGATGGGCAGGCGAAGAACTCGGGCTCAAGTTCAGCACCCCTATCTTCGACGGCGCAAGCCTTGACGACATCTGCGCATACACCGACAAGGCCGGACTTCCGCGCTTCGGAAAGACATATCTGCGCGACGGAGGAACAGGTGACTGGTTTGACCAGCCTGCAACAGTGGGTGTGATCTACATGATCAAACTGGGCCACATGGTGGACGACAAGATGCATGCAAGGTCCATCGGACCATACTCTCTCATCACCCAGCAGCCTCTCGGAGGAAAGGCACAGTTCGGAGGACAGAGATTCGGAGAAATGGAGGTCTGGGCACTCGAGGCATTCGGTGCATCAAATGTGCTGCAGGAAATCCTGACCGTGAAGTCAGATGATGTCACAGGAAGGTCAAAGGCATACGAGGCCATCGTCAAGGGCGACCTCATGCCGACGCCTGGCATTCCGGAATCCCTCAACGTATTGCTCCATGAGCTCAGGGGACTCGGCTTGAAAGTGACATTGGATTAATTTACTGACAATTTGAAATTTTAGGAATATGCCTACTTTTAATAAAGAAAACAAGGTTAAAAGCAATTTCGAAAGAATCAGCATCTCCCTTGCTTCCCCTGAAGACATCAAGCAGAGGTCTTCAGGAGAGGTCCTGAAGCCTGAGACAGTGAACTACAGGACCTACAAGCCGGAGAGGGACGGTCTTTTCTGCGAAAAGATCTTCGGTCCTACCAAGGATTACGAATGTCACTGCGGCAAATACAAGAGAATCAGATACCGCGGCATCGTCTGCGACCGCTGCGGAGTGGAAGTCACCGAGAAGAAAGTGCGCAGGGAAAGGATGGGCCACATCGAGCTTACCGTTCCGGTAGCACATATCTGGTATTTCAAGTCCGCTCCGAACAAGATAGCCGCCCTCCTCGGGATTGCTGCAAAGAAGCTCGAGGCCGTGATCTACTATGAGAAGTATATAGTGATCAACCCGGGCACCACCGGCATAGCAAAGAAGGAACTCCTTTCGGAAGAGGAATATCTTGACCTGATTGACAGCATGCCTGACAACCAGAATCTTCCGAACGACGACCCGGACAAGTTCAGGGCTGGAATGGGAGCAGAGGCCATCTACGAACTCCTGAAGGAAATCGACATAGACGCACTCGCCAAGGAGCTCCGCACCAAGATGAACACCGAGACATCGCAGCAGAGAAGGGCAGAAGCCCTCAAGAGGCTCAGCATAGTGAAATGGTTCCAGGAGTCGAAGGGCATCAACAGGCCTGAATGGATGATCTTGAAGGTCATCCCTGTCATTCCGCCTGATCTCCGCCCTCTCGTTCCGCTTGACGGAGGCCGCTTTGCGACATCAGACCTGAATGACCTCTACAGAAGGGTGATCATCAGGAACAACCGTCTGAAGAGACTCATTGAGATCAAGGCTCCGGAAGTCATCCTCAGAAACGAAAAGCGTATGCTGCAGGAGGCCGTTGACTCACTGTTTGACAACTCCAAGAAGTCAAACGCAGTCAAGAGCGAAGCCAACAGGACCCTCAAGTCCCTCTCGGACAGCCTGAAAGGAAAGCAGGGACGCTTCCGCCAGAACCTCCTCGGAAAACGTGTGGACTACTCCGCCCGTTCCGTGATTGTCGTAGGTCCTGAGCTGAACATGCACGAGTGCGGTCTACCTAAGTTCATGGCTGCCGAACTCTACAAGCCGTTCATCATCAGGAAACTGATAGAAAGGGGCATCGTAAAGACGGTGAAGTCCGCCAAGAAGATAGTGGACAGGAAGGATCCGGTCATCTGGGACATCCTCGAGAATGTGATGAAGGGACATCCGGTGCTCCTGAACCGTGCACCGACCCTCCACAGGCTCGGTATCCAGGCATTCCAGCCGAAGATGATAGAAGGAAAGGCCATCCAGCTGCATCCGCTCGCATGTACGGCATTCAACGCCGACTTCGACGGTGACCAGATGGCGGTTCACCTCCCTCTCGGCAATGCAGCCATCATGGAGGCACAGCTCCTCATGCTCGGCTCGCACAACATCCTCAACCCTGCCAACGGTACGCCTATCACCGTGCCTTCACAGGACATGGTCCTCGGTCTGTACTACATCACCAAGGCAAGGCCGGGTGCCAAGGGAGAAGGAATGAAGTTCTATGGTCCTGAAGAGGTCATAATAGCCCTTAATGAAAAGGCCATCGACATACATGCGAAGATACAGGTACGCCTGCCGAAAGACAAGATGAATCCTGAAAACGGCACACAGATGGTGGAAACCACTCCGGGCCGCATCATCGTGAACCAGTTCGTTCCGCAGGAAGTGCCGTATGTAAACGAGATTCTCGGAAAGAAGTCTTTGAGAAAGATCATTTCCGTGGTCATCAAGAATACCGGTGTGGCACGTACAGCCCAGTTCCTCGATGACATCAAGAACCTCGGATATACAATGGCGTTCAAGGGAGGACTTTCATTCAACCTCGGCGATGTGATTATCCCGGAGGAGAAGAGGTCCCTCATCGAAAACGGCTACAAGACAGTGGAATCCATCAAGAACAACTTCTCGATGGGATTCATCACCAACAACGAGCGCTACAACAAGGTCATCGACCTCTGGACAGCCATCGACAACCAGATCACCGGCATCGTGGAGAAGCAGATTTCCAGCGACCAGCAGGGATTCAATCCTGTCTACATGATGCTCGACTCCGGAGCCCGCGGTTCCACACAGCAGATCAAGCAGCTCTGCGGAATGCGTGGACTTATGGCGAAGCCTCAGAAGTCAGGAGCCCAGGGAGCGGAAATCATCGAGAACCCTATCATCTCCAACCTGAAGGAAGGAATGACAGTGCTCGAGTACTTCATCTCCACACACGGTGCGCGTAAAGGTCTTGCCGATACCGCCCTCAAGACAGCCGACGCAGGTTACCTGACCCGCCGTCTTGTGGATGTGTCACACGACGTGATCATCAACGAGGAGGACTGCGGCACCCTCAGGGGCCTCATCGCCACCGCCATCAAGAGCAAGGACGAAGTGGTGGAATCCCTCGGGGAAAGGATTCTCGGAAGGACTTCCGTACACGACATATTCAACCCTCTCACTGGGGAACTCATCCTCCCTGCAGGCGAAGAGATTACGGAAAGCATCGCCTCCCTCATCGAATCCCTGCCAATCGAACAGGTCGAAATCCGCTCGGTACTCACCTGTGAATCCCGCAAGGGAGTCTGTGCAAAGTGCTACGGACGCAACCTCGCATCCGGCAGGATGGTTGAAAAAGGCGAAGTGGTCGGTGTCATTGCCGCACAGTCCATCGGTGAGCCCGGTACACAGCTTACTCTCCGTACATTCCATGTCGGAGGTACCGCATCCAGCACCGCATCAGAAAGCTCCATTGAGTCCAAATACAACGGTAAGCTTGAATTCGAGGAACTCAGGACCATTCAGAGAGTTGAAGATGACGGAACAGTGCATGATGTTGTCGTCAGCCGTACAACTGAAGTACGCATAGTTGACGAGAACACAGGCATCACATTCTCCCAGTATGACGTACCTTATGGCTCAGTCCTCTACAAGAAGGACGGGGAGAAGGTCGAGAAAGGCGACCTCATCTGCGAATGGGATGCATACAACGCCATCACCATCATTGAGACAGCCGGTACGGTACGCTTCGACAGCATGATCGACGGCGTGACATTCCGCGAGGAAGCCGCTGATGAATACTCCCTCAACAGGGACAAGGTCATCATCGAGTCCAGGGACAAGTCGAAGAACCCTACCATCAACATCATCGACGAGAACGGCGAAAGCAAGAAGCAGTACAACCTGCCGGTCGGTGCCCATGTCATGGTAGGCGACGGAGAGAAGGTGAAGGTCGGTGACATCATTATCAAGATCCCTCGTGCAATCGGAAAGTCAAGCGACATCACCGGAGGTCTTCCTCGTGTCACCGAGCTTTTCGAAGCCCGTAACCCTTCAAATCCTGCCATCGTATCCGAAATCAACGGTGAGGTGCTCATGGGCAAGATCAAGAGAGGCAACAGGGAGATCATCATCAGGAACAAGTCAGGTCAGGAGAAACGCTACCTCGTTCCTCTTACCAAGCAGATACTTGTCCAGGAGAACGACTATGTGAAGGCAGGAATGAGGCTTTCCGACGGAGCAGTCTCCCCTACCGACATCCTCAATATCCTCGGCCCTATCAAGGTACAGGAATACATCGTGAACGAGATTCAGGAGGTATACCGTCTGCAGGGTGTGAAGATCAACGACAAGCACTTTGAAATCATCGTGCGCCAGATGATGAGGAAAGTCCAGATCAATGATCCGGGCGACACCGAATTCCTCCCTGAGGAACTTGTGGACAAATGGCAGTTCATGGACACCAACGATGCCATCTACGGCAAGTTCTATGTCATCGACGCAGGCGACTCACAGAAATACGAGGAAGGCAATATCATTTCCGTCCGTGAGATGAGAAGCGAGAACTCCTCCCTCGAAAGACAGGGTCTGAAGATGATGGTTCTCCGTGAAGCCAAGCCGGCCACGGCCAGCCAGGTGCTCCAGGGCATCACCCGCGCCGCATTGAAGACCAACAGCTTCATTTCGGCAGCATCCTTCCAGGAGACCACCAAGGTGCTCAGCGAAGCCGCCATCCGCGGCCGCGTCGACACCCTCGAAGGCCTTAAGGAAAATGTCATCTGCGGTCACGCCATCCCTGCCGGTACCGGCCAGAAGGAATTCCAGGAGATCCTGGTTGCCCCTATGGAAGAATACCAGAAAGCGATGAGCAACCTGTAACAAGATACATCCGGCCACAACCGGAAAGGAAATAAGAAAGGGTTTCAGCAGCCCTGAGACAAAGAGAGAGAGGCAGACTCGAAAAAGAGCTCTGCCTCTTTTCGTTTTTTATAGATGATTAATTAACTTTGTAAGTTATGCCAACAGAGAAAAATACATTACAGCTGCCTGAATCGGAACTGCTATCTGAGTGCGTCAGAATGCTGCGCGAAGGCAAGACGGTACTGCTGACCGCAAGAGGCTCAAGCATGTATCCGTTCATACACGACAGGGACAAGGTATGCCTGTCTCGGGAAGGGGGATTCAGAGAAGGTGACATAGTGCTGGCATTCACGGATGAAGGCAGACATGTGATGCACAGGATAATAAGCATCAATGGCGACATGGTGAGGCTGATGGGGGATGCCAACCTGAAAAAGACTGAATCATGTTCTGTGGAGGACATTGCAGGCAAGGCCGTGAGCATCATGCGGGGCAAAAAGACGATATTGTGCTCGTCAGCAGCGGAAAAGACAAAGGCAAAGTTCTGGAGAATGCTTCTGCCGGTCAGACGGGCCGCCTTGAAAATGCTGCGGACCCGTGATGCAGTGCGGCTCCGGATTCATGCATATAATCAGGAATGAAGGCAACAAATTACATAAAATGGCTTTGGGCAGCATCAGAAGGAGCAAAGACCGGGATTGCTGCGGGCAGTGTCATAGGGACAGTACGCATCGCTGCCAATTTTGTCTTCATCTGGAGCAGCAAGACACTTGTGGACATCGCCACCGGACATTCCGACGCCGGGCTGTATATGCACATGGCTATATTGGCGGGATGCATGGCATTGCAGATAGCACTGTCTGCAGCCGGGACAAGGATTTCCGCCTCCACAGAGATAAGGATGAAGAACCGGTTGCGCCATATGCTTTTCACAAGAATCCTGGAAAGCCGCTGGGCGGGAAGGGAAGCCATGCACACGGGGGACATGCTGAGCAGGCTCGAAGGTGATGTAAGAACCGTATCCGATGCAGTATGCAAGACAATCCCTGCGACCATGGTCACATCCCTGCAGCTGGCGGCAGCCATTGTCATACTCGCAAGACTCGACTGGCGACTGGCACTATGCACTGTGGCCATAATGCCCGCCGCCCTGCTCATAAGCAGGAGCCGGCTGAAGACCATGCGGAGACTCACAAGGGAAATCAGGGAGACGGACAGCCGTGTACAGTCCCATCTTCAGGAAAATATACAGCACAGGACCCTCATTTCAGTGATGGAAAGAGTTCCGGAAATCACAGGAACACTTTCCGACATGCAGGATGACCTTCAGAGACAGGTGCTGCACAGGACAGGCTATGCGGCATTTTCAAAGACAATAGTGCAGACCGGTTTTGCAGCAGGTTATCTGACAGTATTCCTGTGGAGCATCTTCGGTCTGAAGGACGGAAGCATAACCTTCGGCATGATGACAGCGTTCCTGCAGCTTGTGTCGCAGATACAGAGGCCAGTCGTGGACATGAGCCGTCTGCTGCCCTCATTCATACATGCCTCCGCCTCCATAGACAGGCTGAAAGAACTGCATTCACTTCCTTCCGAAGAGAAAGGTTCACCCATAATGCTGAAAGGCCGTGCAGGGATAAGGATTGAAAAAGTTTCTTTCACCTATCCCGACGGAGGCAGGACAGTCATAGAAGATTTCACCCACGATTTTACTCCGGGCAGCATCACTGCCGTTACAGGAACGACCGGTGCCGGGAAAAGCACACTCATCCGGCTGATCCTCGCCCTCATTCTGCCTGACAGCGGGAAGATAGAGTTCTACAGCAATTCAGGCTCCGTACCAGCATCTCCGCGTACCCGCTGCAACATAGTCTATGTGCCGCAGGGAAACACGCTCATAAGCGGAACCGTCAGAAGCAACCTTCTCCTCGGGAATCCGGAAGCCTCGGAAGAAGAAATGAAAAAAGCCCTCCACACTGCCGCCGCAGATTTTGTACTCCGGCTGCCGGACGGCCTTGACACCGTCTGCGGTGAAACGGGCACAGGAATGAGCGAAGGACAGGCCCAAAGGATAGCCATAGCCCGCGGCCTGCTCAAAACCGGCGGCATCATCCTTCTTGACGAGCCGACCTCAGCCCTCGATCCTGACACCGAACGCACCCTTCTGAAACGCCTGTCCGAAGAAGAATCCGGCAAGACCATCATCATCGTCAGCCATAGCCCTTCCGTCACCGCCTGCTGCCCTTCCAGGGTCCACCTAAACAGACATTGACGCACACGGTACCATCACAAGCCAGACAGTCTTACAGGCAAGACTCCCGCCATAAATTTCCGATTCAGGCACGCAACTTATTCAACTGCTCTCCTGTCAGGCCTGTCAGGGAAGATATCTTTCCGATATCCATACCCGCAGCAAACATGGCCCTCGCAACTTCTGCTCGGCCTTCTGCTCGGCCTTCCGCACGGCCTTCAACGCGACCTCGTTCAAGCCCCTGTACTATGCCTCTCTCAAGACCTTTTTCCATGCCCCGCTCCTCGGCGGAGTCCATGATGTTCAAATAATCTCTTTCGCTTATCATATCTCTTTCGTATTTAATGCGTTTCTCCCTGTCAAAGCCGGCTATCTCACAGGCACGGAACAGACTCACAAAGGGCTCCTTGGCAAGCTCCGGCGGTACCGAGTCAAACTCCTTCATGTGCTTCAGGGCATAGCACCACTGCTCGGCCAGACTCCGACACCCGGACAACGGCTTCGAGAACCTGTACAGCTCCACAAAGATAATCGTTATGCTCTCATCTATGACATCCTGTGTGCGGCGCTCGCGGAAGGTGTACTCCGAGATGAAGCTGTCGTCCCATTCCGGCCCGTTCCGCTCGAAGCCGAAGTCCATCGACAGGATGCCCGTCAGGTACACCGCAGGGAGCTCATAGTTCCGGTCGCCTGACCGGGAGTTGGAATCATACACCTTCGACGCATACTGCACACACCTCAGGAACAGGTTCCGCTGCCACGACGACTGCATCTCCACGATGAAATGCCTGCCGCTCTCGCTCTCGCACCTCAGGTCAAGACGTACCGCCTTGTTTGCCACTGTGAAGCCCGGGACCTCCGTCCTGGTGAAGGACAGGCTCAGGACATGGCGGCCCTCGGGAAGGACGGCGTTGAGGAAGCCGATGATGATGTCACTGTTGGCCTCGTCGCCGAACACCGCCTTGAAACCCGAGTCAGAGAGGATGTCGACATACCTTTGAAAAGAGCTGTAAGCTTTCTGCACATTGCCCATAACACACAAATTTTTATGGGACGAAGATAGGATGCAGACGGGTGGTTGTCAAGGGTGTGAAGGACGGTTTTTCTGAATTTTTATGAAGTTTTTTCTCTTTTTTGAAGAAAATTTCTTTTTTGCTGTTTTTTACTGTTTTAAATGCGCTCCATCAGGAGTAGTGACAAAAAGGGAGGGTGAGCCGAACGGCCCACCCTCCCGGGATATTGAATTCAAGCTATATTGCTGAGTGTCAGCGGCCGATAGTAATGGCGGCACGGCTCAACTCAGGATCATCATAGAACATGTTCTCCACACCGCCTTTATAATCAACTTTGAGTTTCGCTGCATCTACACCATACTCATTCACGAGACAATCATAGACTGCCTCAGCGCGTTCGCGGCTCAGGCGCTCGTTGATTTCAGGAGAACCTGTACCGGCATCAGCATAACCTGTAATGGTATATACTATGCTTTCATCTGAATTCTTAATGACTTCAGCAAGCATGCCGAGAACTGCCCGGTCTCTCCTGGCAAGAGTACTCTTCCCGATCTTGAATGTAACCATGACCGGAGAGGCAACATTGACCTTTTGGATAATGGTCTCAACTTTTGTCTCATTTCCTTCGGCAATAGCAGCCTTAAGCGCTTCATTCTCTGCCTTGAGTGCCTCAATCTGGTCTTTAAGGTCATTGACGGCACGATTGTCATGACGGATCACGGTCTTAGGACGCTCCCAACCGCGCTCCTTGAACCGGTAGGTGACGCCTACGGACGCCGTCAGAAGTCCCTCGCCTGAACGGCCGCCGAATTCTCCGTCAAAACGGTCACTCACCATCGTTCCTCTTATGTCAAGGTTCACATCAAGAGCCTTCGCTACCCTGAACGAATTGAAAAGGCCGGCATTGACAGCAAATTCAGTGGAAGTAGGAGCCTTGTATGCCCTCATCACACCGATTCCGACATAAGGAGAAATGGTGTAGATACGGTTCTCCTTATAACCGGCTATGGTATTGTTGAGATTGAGCATCACATCAGCATGGACATCAAAGAAGCCGAATCTTGAATTCTCAAGCCAATAGCCCTGTTGCGGTTTGCCCTTAATGTCAGAGCCGAGCGAATGTGTCCCGTCCTGAGTTGCTCCACGGATGGCTCCTCCACTATACATGAGACGCACACCTACCTCCGGAGAAAACCATTTGCCCACGGCAATGTCAAAAGCCGGAGAAATCCATTCCCCGAAATTAAGATTGATGTCGTGATCACCAAAATAAATTTGCCCGCCGCCTCCTACGCTGATGAACCAGTTGTCCCAGAAGGTGTTGGTCACCACCTTGTGCTTGTTCTCACTGTAAGTAACCTCATCCGTGAAGTCTGCAGATGAGTTTTCAGGCTCCGCAGTCTGCGCAAAAGCCGGAACAGAGGCAAGCAGCATGCCTGCCGCAATAATTGTCTTAGGAATCATTTGAAATCTGTATTTGTTATATATCATTATCTTATACTTTACTCGTCCCAGCTGATGGCATTGCCGTCTGAAGTACAGAAGGCGTTGTAGGACTGGCCGGTTTCAGAACCTCTGGTACGCAGCTGGAACTTGAAATTGTTGTCAATGACAGTCTGGATAAGCCAGTCACTCCGATAATTAACCCCTGAACCTTCCTGCTTATCAGCAAAATTCATAAATACGAGTCCAAGACCAGCATTCTCAGTACGTTCCTGAAGCAACTGGACACCGAAGTTATTCATCTCTTCTGCCAATCCTGCTGGATCCTCATGTTCAGTCCAGCCCCAATGTCCACCCAAAGGTCCTGTTATTTCGGTCTGATAATAATAGTATCCACCCAAGTCATTCATGAACCAGATATCATGAGTGGCATTGTTCTGATAAGCATTGACACTTTCCTCGAAGATAGTCTGAATATACTGATGCTTCTGTTCTTCTGTAGACTCTGCACTTGCTTTTTCATTTTCATTTCTATCAGTATCCAAAACTGATGTAACCTCTTGATAAAGCCATGTAAAGACACTAGCACTTTTCGGATCATTCCATGTCATAGGCACACCTCCATCGACATAAGCTGTTTCCCAAAGGGTATGAAGCATCGGCGCTGTACCTGCACTAGCAATCATACCGTTACTGTTATAATTGGCTTTTACGATAATCTTGTTTGCCACATCCCCAAATGTAGTACTAGGAGACATTGTTCCATTGAATATCCTGTACCTGCTATTAGAGGCACAAGTATTAATTGTTTGCTGCAATGCGTTGAACCATTGAGCCTCAGATCCAGCCCCAGCATTATATGTAACAAGAACAAATGCGGTTTCTTGTTTTTCATTTGTTTCACAAGTTTCAAGAAAATCCGCAATCTGGCCTAAAGCATCAGCTAAAGTAAGGTCAAGTTCATTCCCATTCACCGTCAGCCTGATTTCGTTATTACGCATACGCTCTGTCTGGAAGATAAAAGCACGCACTCCATCTTCAAGCTGCTGTGCTATTGACTGTGTCTGATAAACTATATTAGCCCCATTTGCTGCTGTCAGCAATGACATCTTACTGCCAGGCAAAGAAAGCTCAGTCACATATATATTAGGATTCAGGTCTGACATCCAGAAGTTCGTTCCGCCAGAGGTAAGATGAGGAAGAATTACACGGTTGACTTTGTGGGGAACAACATTTGCAGTCTGCAATAGTTTTCGTTTCGCGGCACCGTTCATTATAGAGACTACTATCTGGAGTTGACGAGGATTAATAATATGGCTCTCATCATCATCAGGAATAATATATGCTTTGACATTTAACTGCTCCCCAGAATTCAATGTAATGAATTCATTCGTTTCCGCATTGAAACAAGGAATAGAAATACGGTTTCGCACTTCATCAAGATTGCCGGCCGCTGTACATTCAGCAGTCACCTCATCTGTATTGTCGCCGGCACCTCTGATATTACAAGTAAAGTCTCCGGTCAAAATTACATTCGCTCCGTCAACAGCATTTATGTTTATATTGGATACTGTAATAGGACTACCACCATCTTCTGGTCCCTGGACTGTAATATCCAATACTGTCACCAGATTCTTAAATTCCAAATTAATCGGAGATCCTTCCGGTAATTCTGATTTCTTTACACTAGTATGGGCATACATATATGCATAATCCATATTAGGCAGACCGAAGTAAGTTTTCACCCCATTCAATTCACCTTCTTGCCACGATTCAGGTCTCTGGGTAACAGGAATATTTGCTGTAATCATTCCGGTTTCATTTTCTTCGGATGAACCTTTCACTGCATCTGCAGGATAGAATGCATAGAAACGATGCACATCACTGTTTCCCCACTGCAAGCCGGCATTTTCCAATTCATCTTTCGTTACCGAAGCTGATGCCGCAGGATTACCTTCTTGACGAGTTATCACATAATTCACAAGACGGTCAGCCGGCTGAGATGCTTGGGCACAAAAAATAGCTACCTTGTCACCATTCACCCAATATACCGGTATTCCAGTAGATGTTCTTTCACCATACTCTGTCTTCGTATCTGGAGTTTCATTCTGCAATGAAGAACCGAATATGATTTCATCTCCTGTCTGAACAGGATTTTCGATAACTTCAAGATTCTCTTCTGTACAACTGACCATACATATGGCAATAGCCATACCGGTCAAAAACAACTTTCTTTTCATAAACAATACTGATTTAGTCCCATGTATCATTAGAATAATCCCCTTCCCACTGACTGTCGGGATCTGCAAATCCATGTTCCTCAGTGGTCAAGCCCTGATCATGTCCGTTTTCCGGATCCATGATGGATGCGGACATAAAGCCATTTTCTACCTCTACCACTGTGCGGAAGGTCTGAGGCTTTTCATAATGATTCTTTTTCATACGCATATTGTTTTTATTGTTGATTTTAATTGTGTCTTTTCTTTCTGAAGAAATGTCTGATACGCTTCCATGCGCTCTTCTTCTCCGCGCCGTAGCCATAGCCATAACCATAGCCATAACCATAGCCGTAACCGTACCCATAGCCATTGCGGCTCAAGTCGGCGCCATTAAGTACGAGCGCCATGTTGACAAGCTTCTTCTCACTGTACATCTTTCCGATGTCAGGAAGGGCACGGCGGTCGAGGCGCCCTGCACGCACTACGAATATCGTGAGATCGGCCACCCTGTTGGTGACCATGGCATCCGCCACCAGTCCGACAGGCACGCCGTCTGCTATGATATAGTCATATCTTGTCTTCAATTCGGAAAACAATTCGTCAAGCCTGCCGGAAAGCAGAAGTTCTGTTGGATTCGGAGCTGAAGTGCCGGCCATTATCATGTCAGGCATATTACCGTCATTGACATGGAGAATGTCTTCAAGTTTGAGTTCCGGATTGGCAAGATAGTCGGTAATACCGAGCCGCCTTCGCCCATAGCCCTTGGACAAAGTGCCCTTGCGGATGTCCAGATCAACAATGACTGTTTTCTTTCCGCTATACACAAAACTTGCTGCAAGATTGAGCGAAATGAATGTCTTTCCGGCCCCTTCGTTGATTGATGTCAATATAAGGACCTTCGGACTGTTGCCCCTGTTCATCATGAAAGACATGTTGGTCCTGAGAATCCTGAAAGCTTCCGACAGAACATCTCTGCTTTTCTCCCCCACTACAGGTTCAGACAGGCTTTCCTGTTTTCTGTAACGCTTGTCCAACGGAATCTCCCCGAGGAAAGGAATGTCCACGACATCTTCAATGTCTTTTCTGCTGCGCACCCTGGTATCAAGGAAGAGTATCATCAGAAATATGACCCCGGGCACTGCAAAGCCTATGAGAATCCCCAAAAGCAGAATCTTGTTGCGGCTCGGGGATATCGGAGACATGCTGCCTCCGGCTTCGTCTATCACCCTGGCATTATTGTCAGCCATAGCCTGAGACAGGGCATTTTCCTCGCGCCTGTTCAACAGGAACATGTAAAGACTTTCCTTGATCTTCTGCTGACGCTCTATTGACAACATCTCCCTCTGCTGGGTCGGAATGGAAGTCATGCGGTCCTGTGCTCTCTGTTCCCGACTGCGGACATCTGTCAGGCGCACATTAAGACTTACAATCATGTTATCCACAGCACGGATGATGGTTTGCTTCATGGCACGCAAGGAATTGTTGAGCTCCTGCACCACCGGGTTCATCTCGCTGCTGTCATCTATCAGCTTGTCCCTGCGCAGCTTGATTGTATTGTACTGGTTGATCTGCGACTCAATGTTCATGTCGCTGATGCCTGTATTGGCAGGAATCAGATCCACTTCCTTCGCCGGATCAGTAAGATAGCTCTTTATATAGTCCGCAAGTTCAAGCTGGGTCTCAAGTTCAAGTACATCGGATGTGTATTTCTGGGATTCCTGCATATACATGCCGGCGGTGGAGCCGATATCAATCACCTGGTTGACCTTCTTATAAGCCTCCAGATCGGTCTCGACAGAACCTAGCTCCCGTTCTATGATTATGAGCCTTTCGTTAATGAAATTGGCAGTATTGACAGCCACCTGGTTCTTGTCATTTATGGCATCCTCATTATAGACAGTGATGAGCATGTTCAGCACATCACGAGCTCTTATCGGGGAGGCATCCTTGATGGAAAGATTGAGAATGGAAGACTCCTCCCCTTCCTGTCGGATGCCTATGTTCGCCTTGTAATAGGCCACCATTGACTCCAACGGAGTCTTCGTCACAAATATGGTCTTCCCTTTCCATGAACTGTTGTAGTAATTGGTGCGGGTCACTATGGCATGAAGCCCGTCGCCGATGCTCAGGGTGTCATTGAGCGACGCTCCAAACATATTGTCTTTCTTGCCCGCCGGTATCGACACATTCACTGAATCCTCATCCACAAGAGTGACAGCCAATGAGATGCCGCGTGTCGGAAGGGCATCAGGGAAATTGACGGTGACAGGAGACTGGGTATAAAGTTCCCTTTTCCGAAGCCTGTCCTCCACCTTATAGCTCACATCGGCATGCACCCTGCCTATGACGTCACGCAGCAGTTTCTTGGAGCGGAACTGGAGGATCTCGTTGGAGACATTGACCTTGTTGATGAAATTGTCATACCTGTCAAGGCCTGCCGTTGAGGTCTTGTTGGACGGATCCTTGATGATCACGGTCGCAGATGCGAAATACACGAATGGCCTGCTGGCATATATTATCCAGGCAAGCCCACCGAAAACAGCCAGGGACAGAAGGAACCATCTCCACTTGGAGATGAGATACATGCAAAGGTCAACTATATTGATCTCGTTTTTTCCTGACGGATTTGTTGTCTGCATTTGAAAAAATGTTAAAAATACTCAGATTGCGACCTGCCGGCATCAATTGAACGAATTGATTGCCCACAATACAGAACATACCGCAGTGACTATAGAAAGCACAGTCGTGCCTATCTGCCAGCCCCTGTCTTCAGCATCTTTCTTGAGATACTTAGGCTCTGCATACACTATGTCATTCTGTTGCAGATAGTAGCAGGGCGAATTGAATATCTCCTTGCTGCGGATGTCTGCCACATACATTTCGCGGCTGTCCCCCACTTCGCGGAATACGGTAATCCGGTCAAGCCTGGCCTTCTGGGTAAGCCCCCCTGCCCTTGCCAAAGCCTCAAAGATGGTGACACGGTCACCTGTCACACTGTAATTTCCTGTACTTGTCACTGCCCCCATAACAGTATACTTGAAATTCAGGAACTCAATGGAGACCAAAGGATCCTTCATGTAGTTCCCCTCCACAATCTTTGTTCCTATCAGGTCTATCGCCTGATTTACAGTCAATCCGGCCACATGTAGCTTGCCGAGAATCGGGAAATCGATATACCCGTCAACATCCACCCTGTAGCCTTCCTCCCTGACCGAAGATCCGTTTGAATAGGTGCTGATGTTGCCGTCCGCACTTACCCTGAAACTCCCTTCATGAATGTTGAAAGGGATGGCGAGTTCCGGATTCTTGCTGTTCACAGTTATCTTCAGCCTGTCGTCACACATGATCAGCGCCTCGTGCTTTATATCCACAGGATACGACTCACCGGGGACCATGTCCTGCAGGTACACAAACTTCTTCGGCGAAGCACATGAACCAAGCAACAAAGATACTGCTAAAATTCTGAATATCAAAGATTTTTTCATATTTAAATAATTTATATTTCTTTCCTTTCATACCCAAAAGCCATCTGTTTGACCTCAGCTTTATACAACCGGCCAAGGATGCCTTTTCAACCCAATCCGACATGCATCTACAGCCCCGTAATCCGGACGGCATTCAAGAATACCCACATTGATCTTAGACGACATTTCAGCCAAAGTATCACACAGGCAGCCATACAGCAGACTGTCCTTGCGGATGACTGAGCATCCGGGAAGGAGAACGGCGAAAGCCTCGACATCCGTCTTCGGGACAAAGCGGTTCTCATGCGACTGGAAAAGCCTGGCCAAACCCGAGACAGGATATCCTTCATTTCTATAACACGAAGTCTTGCCGCTCCACGGAGAGCCGTACGCCATCACAACGCCGTCATCGCCGACCTTCAACACGGGGTTATCATCATTGAGAAGATGGGTCCCGGGTACATGCCCGAGCCACAGCTGTGAATGTGTGCTCTTGCCGGTTCCGCTCTTACCTGTAAACAGATAAGCCATACCATCGCAGCAGACAGCAGAGGCGTGTACAGCCACGGCCCTGCGCAAAAGCACAGCCTGAGAAAAGGCTATCCTCAGCATTGAAGACAAAGCCATACCGGCATTGGCGTCCGCCCAGTCTACAAAAATCCGCCCTGCCCTGAACCTGCTGTCAGCAACCATTCTGCAGGAAGACGAGCCGGACAGAGGCCGCAATCCGATGAGATAGGCATCATCACCTGCTGAAAGCGTGGCATGTCCCATATCATTGTTCATGGACTCAATCACACGAAATCCATCACTGCATTTCTCTTCTGCCGACATGCCTGAAATGACTTCAAGGGAAAACAGGGGGTCTTCCTTGCCGTCCCATGAAGTCCGGAATGGAGTAAAAGACGGGAGAATCCTCTCCGGGAAGATGTTTCCCGGCAGAGATATCCCGAAGAGGAATCCCGCCACCCTGAAAAAGTATGTATCTTTTTTCTCTATCATCGCCAAAGTCAGTCTGCACAACGTTTCTGTCCCGAAAGCAGTTCAAAAAACACCGACAAAGTCTCTTCAGGAGCCACCGACATAGAAAAACCGCTGTTGAGAAGAAAGGCCGCTGCCGTATTGAGCTTGCGGCTCCACGCTGCAGTCTCTCCAGACAGCATACCGCCATGGGAGGACCTGCCGAAATTCCCTCCGTCCATTATCCTTTGAAGCAGTGCATCTGTCTTTGAGGCATCCATATCCTTATAAGGAAGACAGCTGCTGTCCAATCCGAGACAGGTCACCATGAATGAATGAAGAAGCCGGTTCCATTTCCTTATTCCTGCCCTGCGCGCCACGGATTCCGCTTCCTGCATATCTATCCTGTCATGAAGACGGAAACATGCACGGGCCATGTCACATATTTGCCTGAGCCCTATGCCCCTTCCCACGACATGCTTAAGTATATGAAGGTTAAGCATAAGCAGCTTGAGCATCGGTGCCGGGACTTTCACCGGAGTTCCAAGACCATCTCCTGACTCCAAGACTCTCTCTTCGAATCCATACTCAGCCTCAAGCTTTTCCGCAAGCCCCTTCCGGAACGGGCTATATAGGTCCAGAAGCCGGCTATGATGCTCCACAGGGATTCCGTTCCATGAGTAGCAGTCGCTTCCGTCCGATGCAGTCCTTATGCGGCAGCCATGTCTTGCCGCAAGGGCGGATGCGGCAGACTTCTCTTCGGAAGTCATGAAATAAAAGTCAATGTCTCCACATTCCCTCAGCATAGGGTGTTCATAAAGGGAGGCCGCGTCATGTCCCTTCTGCAGGACAGGAGAAATGCCGTTTTCCCTGAACATGGAGCACAGTTCATCCAAAGCCTTGCTCATCTTGACATTTCGCCTCTCTATGGCATCTGCCTTTGCAGCCCATTTGGCAAGGACATTTACCGGCGGCTCCAGACCTTCAGGCATGAAGCGGATGCCAAGATAAGCTACCCCTGTCACGGTCTGCTTTTCCGCCAATGAAAGCACCTCCTCCCAAGATGTCTCCGACAACGGACGGCACTGCATGACAGCTTCCGGACGCTCCCAAAGGCCCGCACGCAAAAGCGAAAAAAGCATTTCCATCTTCACATCCATCCTGTCCATGACATCATCTCCGTACAGCCACCCGGTATAAATCACAAATCACTTATCAGATTCGGAAATGAGACCATACTCCCGCCATTGTGCAATTGTATCCCTTGCATCGGAAAGCGCCTCTTCCATACCTATTCCATATTCCGCACAAAGCCACCCGGCAAGAGTGTCTTCTGTAAACTCACAATTTTCAGCCTTTTTCCAAAGCCACGCCGCAGTATTGTTGAGAGTAAACACGTCCGTCATGTTCACACGGGATTCATCCACTCTTACAATCATGTGATGACACCCCACCTTTCTGAGTTTAAGATCAGGATATGTTTTCATACTTGCCTTAATTTATTATAAAGAACTGGCCTTCAATATATGCACAGATCAGAATTTTCTACCCGAAATTATGCTGTATGCAGTCAACCAGATTATCTTTATGTCAAACCAGAACGAATAGTCCGAAATATATTTGAGATCAAGCCTCAGCCGTTCAAGCATCTTCTCCATTGTATCTGTATAGCCATTGAACAATGTAGCCTCTGAAAACAGTCCGGGCCTCATTCTGTACAGATATCTGTAATCCCGGTTCTTTTCCATTATCATGTCCACGAAACATTTTCGTTCAGGCCTGTAACCGACAAATGACATATCCCCTTTCAGGACATTCCACAACTGCGGCAATTCATCCAGATGATGCTCACGGAGAAATTTACCGACCTTTGTCAGCCTCTCATCATCCTCTTGGCATAACTGCGGAATGCCGTCCTTTTCGGCATCTGTTGACATTGACCGGAACTTATACATGACGAAAGTTTCACCATGAAAGCCTATCCTTTCTTGCGAAAAAATAACCGGTCCGCCATCTTCTCTCCTGATCTTCATGCTGATCCACAAATAAAGAGGTGAAAGAATCACCATTCCAACCACAGAGAACACAATGTCAAACAATCTTTTGATTCCCATTCTCAATGGAGATACATAATATACATCAAGCAAATCGTCTTTCATGGATGTGTCTTTCTGTTCCTGTGTAAATTCCATAGATTCGGTTTCAACAATAACACAATTTTTCATATACACGCAAACAATCTTTTAACATCTTCTGTTGTGTAAACATTTCCTTATAACGTTCAAAGGCATTCTCTGAATATCGCTTGTATGAACTTTCATCTTTTGACACGGCCAATATTGCCTTTGCCAACGCCAAAGCATCACCGGGCTCCGCATTCAGACCTGAAATGCCATGCGCATTGACCCATGATGTTCCCGAACCGGCAATATTTGTAGCAACCACAGGCTTTCCGCACGACATTGCCTCAACCTGAGCGATGCCGAATGCCTCGGTCTTCTGTATGGAACTCAGGCAGAACACGTCACAGGCATGGAACAAGGCCGGCAAATCTTTGTCCTCCACAAAACCGAGCAGCCTCACCTTGTCTTCAAGTCCTGCTTTATGAATCTGATTCTCAAGGGATTCCCTCAACGGCCCTTCTCCGCCTATGAGCACCACATATTCATCACTGAGATACTCTGCCGCCTTTATCAGAGTCTTGTGCCCCTTATATTCTATCAGCCGTCCCAAGGAAAATACAATCTTTTTCCCGGGGAAAGCCGCCCTGATGTCTGACACCGGCTCCTGATGATACGGGACAGGCAACACGCCGATAGGAATGCAGCATGACTTGGCCCGAACCCCCGCAAGGGCCTCAGAATTTTCTATGTATACAGGAGATGTTCCGATGATGACATCCGCCCTGTCAATCAGCCAGGACTGCAGAGGATGATACAGCTTGCCAAGAATCCTCTGTCTCAGAATGTCGCTGTGCCAATGCAGCACAACCTTACCCTTGTAACCGGAACAGTACAAGGCAAGACACGCCATCGGATCAGGATGGTGGACATGTATTATGTCGTAGTCACTGCATCTGCTCTTGAGAATCGAGAGCAGGGAAGGAGAAATCGTAGTCGAAGCCAGTTTGCAGACCGTTCTGCAGCATATCAGCTCCGCATGGCCGTTCTGCCGTATCACATGATTGCCCCCCCCGTCGGCACAGGCGCACATCATGTCGCAGTCAACGCCCATTTCAGACAGTCCTTTCATAAGGTCATACATCACCTTTTCAACTCCTCCCTTGATGGGATAGAATTTTCCAAGCTGCAGTATCTTCATAAGATTTTCAAAAATTCCACAGAATCACATTGAATCATGCCTCTCAACGATCAAGAGCCCTATCCAGCAGTTCTCCGTACAGACGGATATATTCTGCATACCGGTCTTCCTTGCGGAAATTTTTCTCCGCATATTCACGGCAGGCTGCCCTATAGCTATCCTTGCCGTCCGCTTCAATTTTCCGGACTGACTCAAAAAGAGACTTCAAATCGCCTGTATCAACCACAAAACCTGTGGTTGGAGTAACTGATTCCGGACTTCCTCCTGTCCTGTATGTCACGACTGGGGTCCCGCACGCAATGGATTCAAGATTGACCGTAGGGTAATTGTCCTGATATGTCGGATTGGCAAGTACATCAGCTGCCGAATAAAGCGCAGCCAAGTCATGCACATTATCAGTTCGAGTTATCCCGATGACATTTTCTGGAAGAGAAGCCCTCTGCTCAGGCGTAACCCCGACCAGCACCAGCACCTCATCTGCACCAATCATTCCCGAAAGCGACAGGAAATCATCCAGCCCCTTTTCCCGGCTCCAGATGCTCGCCACTCCGAGAATCACATGCCTGTTCTCAAGACCGTACCTTGCTTTGACCGATTCTGAATTCTGTATATTAAACACATCCGTATCAATACCATTATGAATAATTCTGAAATTGCAGTTTTTGAGGAAGGATTTTCCCATTTCCTCCTTCAGCCACTTTGAAACAGGCACTATTACAAATTCAGAATGCGGCATCGAAGTGAAAGCCCTCCTCTTGTCCTCCCAATTCCGGTGCGACCTGTCTACAAAAAGGCTTGCAGGAAACTCACCTCTTTGTGGACAATGCCCGCAGCCGGTCTGCCATTTCATGCAGTCTGCTGCCGTATAATAATAACAATGCCCAGTATAAAGCCAACAGTCATGCACAGTCCACACCACCGGAATGCCTGCCCTGGACAAATAATCAAATAAAATCTTATAGTTTAAAAAATATCCGTGAATATTATGGATGTGGACTATGTCCGGTCTGATGGACTCTATCTTCCGGACAAAATTCTTAGTGGCAAATGCAGAAGCCAGCCCGTGCCTGTCGGTCAATCTCGTGACCACTCCATGCCATGCCACATCCGGTCTGTTCCCGACAGGGACCGTTTTGGAAGTACATGACATCATTCCGTCACGGCCCTTGCTATAGGCCACATAACTCTCCCATCCATGGGACATGGCCATGTCGCCGATCTCCTTCATTATGCGCCCCGTGGATGTCGACGTCCTGAGCACCGGATTTATCTGCAGAAGTTTCTTCATGCGTCCTGTCCCATCACAAGATTCTCAAAAAGATCTGTCCATTTCTTCATTACGGTATCCTCCGAATAGCGGTCCACCACTTTTCTAGCCTCAGCAGACATCCTTTTTCTCAAATCACAATCTTTCATCAGCCGCATCATGGCATCTGCCAGCCCTTGTATATCTCCGTTCATGACGAGGATACCGTTCTCCCTGTCATTTATTATGTCTTTCGGACCGCACTTGAAGTCAAACGAAACGACAGGCAGTCCGCAGGCCATTGCCTCAATCATCACCATCGGAAATCCTTCATAATTCGAACTCATCACCAGCATTGAGCTTCCGAGATATTCTTTCCGTATGTCATGCGTGGTCCCCATCAGCCTCACACTGCCTTCAAGCCCCATTTTCACAATCATTTCCGTCAGCATATCCTTCCACTCTCCCTGACCGAAAATGTCCAGTTTCCATCCGCTATATCGTCCGCTCTTCATGACGATGTCCCATGCCCTTACCAGCCTGTCAAATCCCTTCTGATAGTCAAGCCGCCCCACGGCAATCACCCTCTCTGCCGAAACATCAGACAAAGTCCCGTTTCCGGTATCCAGGGCTGCATTGGGAATCACTTCCATACCCGGCATTTCTCCCCAATAGCCACGGTCTTCCTCTGTCAGCACCACAAAACGGTCAAAACTCCTTGCAATCGCATCATCCTGCCTTGTCCTGTACCTGTCTATCATCCCCAAAAGCCCTTTTCGGGCATACTGCAGCCGGAAAAACCTGTTGTAATGCAGCTCCAACACCTTTTTGCTTCCGTCCTTTATCTGCGGAATGAAAGATGATTCAGACGGATAAAGCGACACCGTGACATCCGGCCTTTCCTTCATCAGCAGTTCCGTCAGCAACTTGCGATGCCTGTGTCTTTTGATGAGATATCCGACTATCTTGAGCAGCGGATTCTTCCCGTTGTCTTCCGAATAGTTTATCCCGAGATCGCACATCATCACCTGCTCCGGAAACCTATAGAAAGGCGGCCGTCCATGTTGGTCCGTCGTCACCACCGTCACATCCCATCCGTTATGCTCCACAAGCCAGGATACCTTGTTGCAAAGTACCCTTTCCATCCCCCCGGGATTGCAGACCGAATGTATGCAGTAAACAATTTTCATCTTATAGCGGATATTGATGACTTGATATAAATGCCTCTGTACACCACACCGAAGACCCGATGTCAAAACGGGACAGATCCCACAGCCGTATTTCATAATCCGGCAGTTTCTCTTTCCACGAACTGATGCAGGCGGCTATATTGTCCTGATACCTGTCTCCGGAAAGCCAGCAGAAATGAATTATCTTTGGTATCATAGTGCAATCCACCCTTTACACAAGACCTTTCCGGAATGATATTCCCTGCAGCTTCCGGGGGCGAACCAGACATCAGGAATAATCACAATCTTTTCCGGATTCCTGTTCAGAAAGGCACCCCACCAACTGTATGTGCTGTTTGATATGATATTATGCCGGCAAAGGCTCATCAGCTGCATATCATAATGGCTGCCATACCCCGTGACCGGATTTCCCTCCACGAGCGTATAAGGGAAACCACTGAAATTGTCTTTCACCCAAGACGGATTGTCAGTAAAGACATAGAATTTAGGATTTTCAACCTTCTCGCAGACAAACGCCACAGCCTTCCGATAATATTCCTCCGGACAGGTTCCGGCATAAAATTTCCCGTTCATATAATCGGCTCCTTTCCGGACATGTATGGCAACGGACTCGGAAGACTGCATCCCGTCCATCAGAGAAAGATTGAAAGAATCGGTGAAAGGTCTGAAAGCATAGGCTTCAATCACTTCCCGGCTGACTGCATCAACCATCTCCGCATTCTGGAAGACGCCCGATATATAAACCGGAGCAGAAATCCTTTCCGGAAGAGATGCATCGAATGCAGATGACATGTATCTTATGCTGCAACTCCGTCTGAAACAGCGTCTGCGTAGCCTTGAAAACATGTCACCGCCCCCTCCGGTCCTGAAAACAGCCCATGCAGATGCCTGGCGGAAATGCGCTGCCGGGAATATGTCCTCCCATGCCACACGTTCATGATCCAATCTGGCCGTAGTATAGAAATCGACAAAAGCCTCATATCCCGATTTTTCAAGATACAGATAATAAGCATATTGAAACATGCGATTCGCCAGCCCGCAGGCCATATTGACAATTACCGCCATCGGCTAAACCTCCTTTTCCTGAATTTCCTCTCCTTCTACGCCGTCATTGCACATGCCGAAGCAGAGAAACGGGGCAAATGCCAGAAATATGTCCGTCGAAACCTTCACCCAGATCGCAAGATTGAGCAGCAGCAGCAGCAGAAACATATAGCGGTATTGAGCAAAACGTTTCATGCACACCTGGCATACCTTGAACATGAATGCGACAAATGTCCCCATGCCTATCACACCGAAATAAAACAAGAATCTTGAATATCCGGCATCAGTACCCTGATAATAGCCATACCACAAATCACCCTGATAATACGGATCCTCGCTCATTCCCCCCATGTATCCATCTCCGATTATCCACGTTTTCAGAGTGTCAGGGAACACCATGCCGTTCATCAGCATACTGTTTGACGTCACTACCCACCGGCCTGTTTCAGCCAGAGAGAAAAAGCCCTCAAAGCCAAACCTCAGATAATTTTTCCACGAGGAATCAAAATTGTACAAAAATGTAAAAACCACAATGGCGCACGTGACGAACACCAATATCCACCGCATCAGTGCCCATTTCTCTGCCGCATCAATCACCCCCTTGGCAATCATGACATATATCAGATATATGACACTCAAGATCAACCCCACCGTCGTCGTGCGTCCTATCATATTCCCAATCACTGCAATTATGCAGAATGCAGACATGAGAAAGACCACATAGGGAGCACCGTCAGGTCTCTTTATCATGGAAGGAAGAAGAAAGGCTATCATGATGAGCAAAACTGCGAAACGGCCTCCCGCCACATCAAGTGCACATCCTATCCCGTAAAGGCGGCCTTCAAACTTTCCCATGAAACCTTCCCCGGCAAGAAAACTGTCCACAAAATTCTTCAGCGGCGCATACATGTCCATGGTTATGGCAATCAGGCACTGGCATACACCGACGGCTATCATGTAAAGGCATACGAGTTCCACCGTAACCTTTCCGTGTACCGCCTTTATCACATTGACGACAAAATAGGCGGCCCCGGTCCACACCCACATTGAAACTATATAGGAAAGATACGCCCCGTCTGTAGTGCCGTTGATGATCATTGTCAGCATACTGACAAACGAAACCCCCAACGCCAGCAAGGAAACTATAAAAAAGTCCTTGTTTATATTGCCCTGACGTCCCGTAGCCAGATTGAAGAACAGCAATACCAGCCCGGCAGCTGCCAATATCATCTTGGTGTTCGCCGCAGGAAGAAAAGTAAAATAGAACGGGAAATAAAAGAAACTCGTAAGTATCAGTATTACCGGAGCCAGAAAATACTTTGCTGCCATATCTCCCCTATCTGTAGATGATTCCGTAAATTATCCTGTTAAACAGATACCCATAGAGCCTTACGACCCAGAACTGCCCTTTCCATGCCATCCATTGCAGCATCCTGCTCCGCATGGAAATGTCTTTGTTCTGCATGATGTACCGGTTGGCCTCCGGATACCATTCAGTCCAAAGACTCAATTTTCCTGCATCGCCCGACAGGAGAAAAGGAAATTTCGCGTCAAGTTTCAGAAAAGCCAGTTCCCTGTCGAGCGTATTCCCGTACCTGGATTTCAGATACCGCCCAATCCTGTCCACATTATATCTCAGTTCAGACAGATGCAGTTCAGAATATGTCCTGCTGAACGCCGCAGTGTTAGTCTTGACATAATGATAGAATGCCTTGGGCAAATAGGCTATCTTCCCGGCGCAAGCGAAAAGCATCATGGTGGTCATATCTTCTCCCATGCCATATCCCGAAGGAAAGACGATGCCATTATCCGTATACAGGCTGCGCCTTGTCAACTTGTTCCAGACATTGAATTTCATCGCTCCGCCGAGCATTCCCTTCAAGGCCTCCATCGGGGTGCCGTATTCGGGCTGCACCATATATCTCTCACTGTTTTCAAATGTGAGATACCAGTCGCACCAGACAATGTCGGCGTCATTTCTGACAGCCGTCCCATATAATGCCTCCAGCATCCCCGGATCAGTATAGTCATCACTGTCACAATGGAATATATATTCCCCTGAAGCTTCGGCAAGTCCGGTGTTTCTGGCGGCAGGAAGCCCCTTGTTCTCCTTGTGGCTCAATATCCTTACCTGCCCGTCACGTTCCGGATGCCTTGAAATGCATTCCGCCACCAGATTCATGCTTTTGTCAGGCGAAGCGTCATCGACAAAAATGAACTCCACTTCCTGCAGGGTCTGAGACAGAAGGGATTCAGCGCATCTGGCGATGAATTTTTCCACATTGTAGACCGGTATTATTACGGATACCTTGGCTTTCATTGCAAAAATTCAATTCATAAGGGTCATGACCATCCCTCTAAAATGATACCGGAAGTGACATGGGATCAGAATCCCTGCGCGCCCCTTTCTTTTTCAGCATCAGCAGATATAATCTGCTCAGCAGCCTGACCAGAGCGGCATTGGCATTTCTGTGGGACCTCCAGTAGGTGATATATTCAAATCCGAGAAATGAACTGGTCTCCCTGTCTCCGACATGACGGTAAAGTGTCTTGCTTGCACTCTTCAAGTCATTGTCAAAGTTTGTCAGACATTCCCTCGATTCTGTCACGTAATGTGTCAATGAAAACACATAAACTTCTTTCAGCAAAGGTGTTATCCTGGAATACAGATACTCCTGCACCGGCTTCCCGGCCACCTTGTCAGCGATACATTCATACTGTATGGCCATGTCTAGTACACATCTGGCCGTCTGTCCGACATTCTTTGCCTTTACTGAAGGGTCCACAGTCTGCCCGGAGCGTCCCACCATATATTCGTAGACAGGATTCCCGAACCTCGCGACAGTCCTTACTGAAATCATTGGAATGAATATCCACTGCTGGTCCGTATATGAAATGCCCTCTGTCTGCCTATATCCCATAGCGATAAGATTCTCCCTCCTGTAGGCCACGGCATGCATCTGCATATTCTTGAATATATGACTTGTACAGACATCGTCCATGCTGTACAATTCACCCTGCCCCAAATCATATCTGATGACTTTTCTCACATTTCTTCCGGTATCCACTACGGCAAAGTCCGACAACACCAAATCCGCATCCGTCAGCCGGAGAAAAGCAAGGTATTTCTCAAAATTACCGGTGTTGAAACTGTCATCCGCATCCAGAATCTTGACATACTTGCCTTGGGACTCTTCCAATCCCCTGTTTACGCAGGAACCGTAATTTCCGTTTTCCTTGTCAATCACCCTGAATACTCCGGGATATGCCGTCTCATAGCCATGCGCGATTTCCGACGTCCTGTCCCGGCTTCCGTCATTGATGACCAGAACTTCAAGCAAGTCAAGGCCCTTCTTGACCAGAAGAGAATCCAGGCAATACGGAAGATATGCTTCCATATTGTACGACGGGACTATCAATGTAAGAATCTTGTCCATTTCTACTTATCAATAATGAATCCCGAACGGTCCCTTCTTCCGTCAAAGAATGCCCTGAGGTCAAGCAGCACTTTCGGAACAAATCTCTTCACACGGCTGTGAAGAGTCTTAGAGGCGGCCACACGCCTGTATGGGGATTCGTGAAGCAAAAGTTCTTTTTCCGATGCACGGATATCCGCCATTATTTCCTGTACGGCGTCATAAATGGCAGCACAATCACCGGATTCATGCCATTGTAAGGCATTGACCTGCCCATACCGCTCCAATATGCCGGCCTTGTCAAGGCTTTCACGTTGGGTGAAGAAAGCAAAATGAGCAACTATGGCATCTCCGTTCCATGCATTTGACATGCCTTTCATGGTCGGATATATACATGACAGATATTCCTCATCATCACCAGGCACCACACCGGAGAATTTTTTCATCTCATCCCCGAACCAAAGTATCGAGTTGATGGAGAACCTCGTCATTCCCATCTCTTTTTTTCCAATATGCAGTTCCGCCCAACGGCCCTGTTTCAGATAACGATCCATAAACCAGGAATGCAGTTCCGCAGCAAAATTTCCGCTTTTCCACAATACCGGATGACTTGCAGAAGCCTGATAATAATTGTCCAGTTTCAATTTCTCTTCCACCTGAAGAAGATATGTAGAGAGAGAATTGTTTATGACCAGCGGTGTCACAAGGAAATACCGGGGATTATCCACCCTGAACTTCACCATTTTCTCTATAAGGCCGGGCTCCATCCATACTATGTCATCGTCCAGTTTGAAATATATGGTCTCCGGCTCCGTACAATCCTTATAGAATGCATTTATCGTGGAATTCCCGTTCACAACACCGTCAGGCTGCCATACCAGGCTGACCTTCGGGAATTTCCCGGCAATCCTCCTGAAGAACTCTATGTCTGCCATATTATGGGTGTTTATCCAAATGTCGTACCTGTCCACAATATCGCATCCGACCACATACGGGATCAGGTACTGCATATAACGGCGACGTCCGGCCGCAGTATTCACCACTATCTTATAATTCTGGAACATAACAAATTAAATCTATGGAAATCCTGTCTGGAAATTTCCCGGGAACTTACCGGTGTCAAATACTTACTTCAATAAAAGTCAAATACAGGAAAACTTTTCCATGGCAGCCCCTATCACCGGAGCCATGTCATAATACTTGTATTCAGCCAGACGGCCACCAAAAATGACATTTTCCTCTTTGTCAGCCAAGGCTTTATATTTTGCATACAAGTCACTGTTTTTCCTGTCATTGACCGGGTAATAAGGCTCCATTCCGTCTTGCCACTCCACGGAATACTCTCTTGAAATGACAGTCTTCGAAAGGCGGTACACATCCTGGCCGAAATTTTCAAAATGCTTATGCTCAATAATTCTCGTGTACGGTACTTCCCTGTCCGTGTAGTTCACCACTGCATTTCCCTGATAATTCGGCATATCCAGCAGTTCTTCCTCAAACCGCACTGTCCTGTATTCAAGTTTCCCGAAACGGCAGTCATAGAATTCGTCTATCTTTCCGGTAAACACTATCCTGTCAGCGACTCCGGACCAGTATCCTCTGTCGCCGAAGAAATCTACTCCGGTGCGAACCTCTATCCCCTCGAGCAGACCGTCTATAAGACGATTATATCCCCCTGCAGGAACCCCCTGGTATTTGTCATTGAAATAGTTGTTGTCGAAGACAAAGCGGACAGGCAGCCTTTTGATTATGAAAGCAGGAAGTTCTGAGCAGGCTCGCCCCCACTGCTTCTCTGTATATCCCTTCACAAGGGCCTCGTAAATATCTGTTCCCACCAGCATCAGGGCCTGTTCCTCAAGATTTCTCGGCTCCAGAACTCCCTGAGCGGCCATCCTGGCCTTCACCGTCTGCCTCTGAGACTCGATTTTCGCCATAGCCTGCTCCGGAGTCACAGTACCCCACATCTGCCAGAACGTGTTCATGTTGAACGGCAGGTTGTAGAGCCTCCCTTTATAATTTGCCACCGGCGAGTTCGTATATCTGTTGAACTCCACGAACGAGTTGACGAAATCCCATATCTTCTTATCCGAAGTATGGAATATGTGAGCCCCGTACTTGTGCACATTTATCCCCTCCCGGCTCTCACAGAAGACATTGCCTCCAGCATGCCGGCGTCTGTCGATAACCATGCATTTTTTCCCGGCCTTGTGCGCGAGATGCGCGAATGTGGCGCCGAACAGCCCTGAGCCGACTATGAGATAATCAAACGGTTTCATGAATTTTGCATTGCTCTCATCCGCTTATAGACATCTTTAGCCCTTATTTTCCCGTGATAATAATACATATCCAAAAAATAAAATCGAGTTCCCGGTTTTGCAAGTTTAAATCTTATAAGAACCATTTTTATCCAATATTTCATATATGATTCAATATATCCCATTACGACTTCCGGGAATGAATGAAGACGCCAAAATGTTCGCCACCATAAATAGGAATGCATGGATTTATCCTTAAAATAAATCCAAGGCTGATATGCTGCAAAATGGATAATACAGGGCTTTTCTATCAGAATCGGCATTTCAGTATAATACTCCCTCATGAACCATTCATAACGGAAATAAGGAACCATAACTCCATATTTCGGCGACAACAGCATTTTATCATTCCGGCAAACATAATTAATGGCGTCTTGATCTGGACATACAAGTTTTTCAGGATGCTCCTTTACATATTCAATTATATGTGTACACCTATCCGTTTCTCGCCACCTGTCAAGATTCATCAACAATACTCCAGAACAAACATATTGCAAATTGGCATCATATTCCAAACGCTTATATAGTTCAGGATTATGAGTTTCTATATCAACACATGCAGCAATGCTCTTCCCGTTCATATCGATTGAAAACAAATCATCCAAATCATCATTAACCAATACATCACAATCCAAATAAAGAATTTTATGTACGGATGGCAAAATATCCGGCAACAAGATCCTATACCATGCATATATACTCCAGCTCAAGGCAGTTTCAGGCAGATCTGCCAATTTGTCATCCCCCACAATTAATATTTCAACATTTGTCTTACCCGCCACTTCCTTTATGGTTTTTCTATGGTCAGCAGATATAAAATCCGAAACAACATATATGTATATCTCATCCTCCGCCTTCTCATGTTCCGCAATAGACTTTACAGTTACACAAGCGTACGGAACATATTTATCATTAAGACAGAGGGCAAAGTTCTTTCTCATAAAAGCCAATCATTAATTGAGAATCTTCTACAGATTGTAATGTTTCAGTAAATTCCAATACTGTCCGAGCATTTTAACTCCCGCCTTATGTACCAATGCAAACAATGTTCTCTGATATACTGGATGTGCTTTCTCATCCATCTTGTCGTTCACCTGGTCATAAGTCATCAGCGTAAACTTTTCAACTGGTACAAATTGTTCCGGGTGCTCATCCTTCATTTTCTTAACCTTCGCCCATGTATTTTCACGGATAGCATGCAAATGAAACCAGACAGGCCCAGTAAACATCATTTTATATGGGCAATGGAAAGATTCTGCAACAAAATAGGACGAAGACTGCAATGTGGAATCAGATAAGCGTTTAACAAAATATGTCTCATCCGTAAATCTGCAAATCACAGTATCGCCCTCACCGTTATAAGGAGGATGAATATTAACTCCGTCAAACGGGACATACCAACGATCATCATCTTTAAACAGATTCACTCCTGACAAAGATATGCATGCCGTTCCTTTAAACAACCGCCATTTGGCATAATCCTCGTATGAATTCCAGAAAAGATTTACAAGCCAATCGGGCAACAATTCCAAATATGGTCTGCCCATTGCAGCCGACACTCTCCTGTAAAATGTGAAATACAGCATAAAAAGACTGCCTAAAACAAATATGGGTTTCCACTTAAAATAAGTCATGTGGGTCACATCTTTCCATTTCTTTATTTCATCTGCAAAATAGATCTGATCGGAATCAAGTTTAATTATATATTTATATTTAATCTTTGTCAAGGGATAATTTGAATAAGTACTGAACAGTTGGGGTGAGCCTTCCGGTAAATTTTTGACATACTCAAACTGTTCTTCTGTCAAATTAAAGGCGGATACTTCATGATCATACGGAAAAACTCTTATCTTGTCCGGATACTGCCTTCTTTTCTGTTCTACAATCTCAGGTGTCGAATCCGTACAATCATTATATACTATCACCAGTTCATCCAACGCATCAATACATGAATCTATGCATGCACCGACAAATTTTTCATCATTTCTTATACGCAAGAAACCCGACAACCCGTTCTTCAGATTATGGTTTGCTTTCATGTCTTATCTATTAATTGGGCAAAATCTCCTGACTGAAACATCAAGCGGAAAATGTTGCCACACAATTTCTTTTCAATTCATTTCGTCACATTTCTCATTAAGGCCATAACATTTTCAACGGTTATTTTCGGGTGATTGTAATACATGTTTTTGACATAATGCTTATTATCTGGCCGGATTATTTTCAAATAAGCCAGACACATTTTAATCCAATGCTTTATAAAAGATATAAAATATGCATAATATATTTGAGGGAAAGAATGTAAGCTTCTGAATGTCTTCCACCACAAATAAGAATGTAACGATTTGTCCTTGTAATAAATCCATGGCTGATAGCCCGCATAATGGATAATTGCAGGACAATCCATCAATTCTTGCATCTCGGAATAATGTTCTTGAAGAAATTTATTGTGCCGGAAAAAATTGACAACAACTCCGTAACGTGAAGGTAATATTATTTTATCATCACCACAGACACAATTTATTGCATCCTGATCCGGATATGCCAATTTTTTCGGATAACTTTTTACAAAATCTATAATTTTTGTTGACAAGTTCAATTCCCTCCACTTATCAAGATTCATAAGAATGACCCCGGAACTTATATAATCAGATGAAATACCAAAGCTTGCCAATAATCGTCCGGCATATGGATAATATGTCTCAATATCAATACAAGCAGCCATACTTCTGCCCTTGAAGTCCAACATAAAAAGTGAATCCAGAAAGTCATTCACAATCACATCACAATCCAGATATAACACCCTATGAACTTCAGATGACAATAATTCAGATAACAAAAGTCTATACCAAGCATAAACGGTCCAGCCAAAAGCATAATCGGGCAAATTTACAAAAATATCATTCCTTGTCACATAAAACAATACCGATGCCCTGTCTGCAATTTTTCTTATGAAAACCTTCTGCCGTTCAGAAATATAATCAGAAATTATATGTATATATACATCATCATCACCGTGCATGTGGTCAGTTATGGACTTTATAGTAACACACGCATAGGGCACATAAGCCTCATTAAAGCATAATGCAAAATCCTTCCTCATGAAAATCCAGCAACTGTTATATAGTAATATCGGTCATCAGACATCAAGTTTCTGAAGAAATTTTTCAGAATCTGATCTTTTTTCGTCAAGTATATGATTTACAATTTTCCAATCAATTTTTGCATCATACAATATATGTGTCCCGGAGTCCACAACAAGGCGATCGAGAAGACCGAACATAGACAATAATGAATAAAACCGGCTCAACCCTCTTTCTTTATTACCGATAGCCGTAAATGGTTTGTTGAAAATAATAGAAAACACACAACCATGAAAAGAGTCTGTAACAACATAATCCGCCCGTTCAAAACCTGCTATCCAATTTGCTACGGGAGGTTGTATACGTTCCTCAAAATGTACGGTCATATTTTCAGTCCGTCCGTTGGTTCTGAATGGTTTCAGATGGTTTGCATCAGCAATTCTTTTCACTATAAAAGATTTGTCCTCAGTCTCATCCAATATATAGTAAAGCAAACCGCCATGCTCATCTCCAGAAAAATCATACCCGTCCGCCAATCGCAAATAGTCATCTCTGGTCAGAAGCAATGTCGGATCCAGCATCTGAACAGCATGTACATGAAAATACCTTTTACATAATTCTATTCCGGAAAACTCCCTTACTGATACAGCGTCAAAAAGTTTCAATAACTTCGCACAAGTTTCAGTCTGACAGGAGTCATATTCCCATGTATCTGTACCAAATGATGCAGCATAAGAAATTCTTTTGACATGACTCCATGTCTTGGCAAATTCAAGATATGCATCACTTAGTGAAGGTGTATATATGGGACGCCAAATCTGGTCACTTCCGACAACAATGGCGTCATAATCATTTTCCTGTATATAAGTTGTATTCTTTATTTTTCTTAAATTGATATATTTATTAACGAAAGCATCAGTATATTGCCAAACAATCTCCCGTTCTGTTTTCCATGCATAAAATGCAGATTCTCTTTTCAAAATATATCTTTTCAGTAATCTCCTGAAAAACAAGTTAACTCGCATCAGACAACTTATTTTTGTTTTATAATAAGCTATATCCAATACTTCAACCTCATGTCCTGATCTTTCAAGAACAGACTGTAAGGCGTAAGCCTGAAGAATTCCTCCATAGTTGACATTAAATGGCAAAGTCAAAATTGCAATTTTCATATACCGAACTTCCTATATAAAATACGACAGAACCTTTTGAAAAAAGAATCATCAACGACATCATGATATGCTGATGAAATCGTATCCCCTTTGGCAACTTGCCTGAAAAAAAAATATCTATTATGCTGATGTGACACAGAAGAGGTTAGACAAGAATTAAACGCAGATACATCATTAAATGAAACCTCATGCTTTATCAAGGGCAATGTTGATACGAAAGATAATGCCCTTTTTCCATAAATGAGCACGGCACTGCACCCCTTGTCATCATCAAAGTCAGGCAAAACATTTTCAATTCCCCAAAAATCTCCCAACATGATGTCACAGCATGCTCTGCCCCCTTTCGCCGCACAAGCATAACATGAAGGACGAAGATTCAAATTAGACAAAAAAGACTTCATGAATGGATTTACCATATGCATATCGGACAATAGAACTGAACTTTTGTCCATTTCAACAACAGACTTTACCCGAACAACAAAACTATAGTTTTTCCAACCTGAAGTCTTGTCTCTAAAACTAATGCCTGTTATCTTGGGCATATCTACAGAAAATGACAAAGCCATATTTCTTTTCGATGCTTTGGTCTTTCCTGCGACCTGACTTTTTATTTCCTTGTCAAGATAAATCTTCCATATCTTCGGGCTCGGAACGCCATGGCATATTACAGCGGCTGTCAACAAATTGTCATATCTGTTCTTAAGATAGTGCATCAAGCCCGCAGTCTGGCAAGGTGTTCCTGAAAAAAGAACCTTTCTCCCGGTCTTCAGAAAATGTTCTGCTTGCACATACGATTTTCCAATGCTGCTCTGTACATATTTCGACCCCATAAAAGGATAGAGTTCATCAACAGTCTCAGCATATCCATGAACAACATTCCAACTTGCATCAAAGCGAGCACCAAAAACCACTCCTCCGTCCTTTATCACTGATTCTGCCAAGGCATAAAAGACACCTCCGGAAGAACTTTTCATTCTGATCACTTCATCTGAATTCTTGGCAGCATATACCTTTACAGGCTTCCTATCCTGTCCTGGATTAATGAATGGACATACCTTTTCACACAAGCCACACCCTATGCAAGACTTACGATCCACAACAGGATAGGCAAATCCTTCCGAATCAGACTGCATTGAAATACATTCCTTCGGACATGCAGACACGCATGCAGAGCACCCGCAGCATTGAGATTTATCCTTTATTTCAATCATTTGAAAATCCGATCTTTCAATGATATTATCCTCTGACGGAAAAATGCTCTCTCATTTTTGCTGCAGCCGATAAAATATGCCGACAAGACACTGCTTGTCACACAGACAAGGACAAGCACTATAAATCTGAACCAACTGTCTTCACCCATATTCGCACAGGCAGCCATAGGAAATACCATAGCTACCATCGTTACTGCAAGAACATTCAGACATACATTTTTCATGTACCTCCGCATTGAAAGTCCTGCCATCTTTCTGAGAAACAACAATCTCAACATAAGGCACATAAATGACAGAAACAGAGCTATGACAAGAGTCCATTCCGGAGCCATCCCGATTTTCAAAGCCGCCCATGATAAAGGAAAATTCATGAAGAGCATCCCTCCGACAGCAATCTGATAATTTCTGATCTTTCCTGTTGCCATTTGTAATGTGATCAATGTATTTGACAAGACATCAAGCATAGAAAGCAACAAAACAAGCCTGACGAAACTGACAGTATGGTCAGGATACTGTTTCAGCCACACAGTCAAGACAAAATCAGTTTCAAACAATATGGGAAGAGTCAGTATCAGCAATATATAGAATGAAAACCTCGAGCCTCTCTCAACCAATGACATCATATACATATAATCAGTTGCAGCATAGGATTTGGTAATCTGAGGGTTAAGAGCAGTCATAAAATTACCTGAAAAAGACGATATGGCACGATTTACAGACATCGCTATTCCCCTCGCCGCATTGACAACAGGGCCACAAAATATATTGAGCAGAATATTCACTCCTTGATCTTTCATAAGGCCAGCTGTGCATCCGATAAAATTCCACCCGGCAAATGAACTGAGTTCTTTCCAGCATTGTTTGTCAAATCCCAATCTAAAGCGACATTCTTCAAAATGCCTCTTCGAATATGATGCATAAATGCTTCTCATAATGAACGACACAGAGAATAGCAGAAGTGAATAGACTTTCAATTTGTCAAAACC
The DNA here is from genome assembly GCA_944323825.1 of uncultured Bacteroidales bacterium. GTDB lineage: Bacteria > Bacteroidota > Bacteroidia > Bacteroidales > UBA932 > Cryptobacteroides. Next base: position 140,484 of record CALUTY010000004.1, on the reverse strand, counting down.
AAACGGTGCATAAGCAAGAAAGAGTACTGCAAGAAAATAAAGCACTACATTTAAAACCCCAAACCACGCATAAACATCCATTTTTTCATGTGAAACTATTGATGCGTTATACGGCACGCTCAATAATGACAATGCAAAACCGGCTGTAGAAGCATGTAAGACCCACCTTGCTGCAGGTAATCTCTCCGGAGGGATGGTCATATGTGTATTCAGGAACCATATTCCTAAAGTTTCAGCCAAAATCACTATCACTACTGCGAGAATGGCATGAATCAGCAATGAAGTAGAAAACACCTGCTTCAGCCTTTCCATATCCCCACGACCAAGTTCAAATGTCAGGAAGCGGCTTACTGCACTTGACAATGAACTTGAGATCAAAGAAAACATTGACACCAGGCCTCCGACAACATTGTAGATTCCATAGTCCTCTACACCCAATGTATTAAGAACCACTCTCGATGTGTACAAAGACACAAGCATGCTGAAAAGCATGCGCACATATAGCATAAGAGTGTTCTTGGCAATGCGTTTTGTATTCTCAGCGTGAGAATTCATTTTCTTCTAATATTCCCCCCCCAGGCTCTTCCTGGATGACCTCGATGAACTCGGGGCTGATGGTGGCGAGGGCGACGGCGATGACGCCTTCGATGGAGATGACGACCCTGCGGTCGCGTGCGCCTTTCACCTTGAGGAAGATGCCCTCATAGCCTTCGAAATCTCCGCCGGTGACCCGCACCCTCGTGCCCTTGGCAAGATTGAGCTCATCTCCTCCGAAATACAGCAGATTCTCATTGCCCATACTTGTGACGGCTATGAACAGGCGCATCTGGTCATCAGGCACGATTATCTTCTCACCTGTACGCCTGTTGGTCATGTACTGGAAATATGGAAGAGGGGTCTTGACCCGCTGAATCTCGCTGAGAGTGGCGTGGACAAACACTATTCCACGCACGACCGGAACAGTCTCCTTGACCCGCCGAGACCGCCTCAGACGTATCGTCTGATGCACCGGGACATAATTTTCAATGCCTTCACTATCCAATACTTCCTTCACCTTCAACTCCCGTCTGTATGTGACGCGCATTGCAAACCATGAAACTTTTTCGAGCATGGTATCCATCTGTTGCCCATTAAATATAGCCCAGAGTTATTACACCAATGTATCACTTTGAATCACAAAGACTTGCAAAGCAACAATGACACATTCTGATATAATATGACTAATGCTTCCCCTGTTTATATAATCGTGGCAAATTTAATCATTAAATTAATAAAACGCAACAATTCAAATTGTTTATAATCAAAAGGAAAAGTTGATCAAATAGGAGAAAATCCCCCCCCCAGCACCCATAGAAAGCACTTTTTTTTGAAAGTGACAAAAATATTTTTTTACAAATAAAATTTCCGCTTCATCAGCCAAATCAGGATATCGTGAAAAAAGGTCCGGCAGAATTATACCTGACAAGCTTCGGAAAGCCACATTATCCCTTTCTCCCTTTCTTTCCTCATGAGACTGTCCGTCCGTGAAAAATCATATCCTTCCGGAATGCAATTGAATCTTACTGGCGCATCGGATTTCAATGAGTTTCCCGTAATCTGCATCAAATTACGGATGCGGGCGTCAGCCAAAGGTTCTTCACTCCACAAAGGCTTATGAAAAAACAATGCAAATACAGCAAGATGAAAGGATGCCCCTACAACATATCGAGCATATCTGCAAAGGTTCAGGAACTCAGAAGGCCCGGCTTCCAGATAAGGATAAAACACAGGATCATCCATCCAGCTGTCCCTGCCCTTTCCGTATGTCATCGGTACAACCACCTTAATCCCGGACATTCCGGACAACAACTTCGCCTGCCGAAAGACAGACGGTCTGTACGAAGGTGAATACAAAAAGATGTAATCACCCTTTATCAGCGGCTCTTCACCGGCCATTGCATACCACCTCTCAGGTGGCATGAGCAGTGTAGGATCCGGCATTACACAGACATCCTTGCCCGTAATCCTTCTTATGACATCGGCTGTCTGCTGCTCACGCACACTGACATAGTCATAGTCCCTGACTGCTGTAGCAATGAATTCATAATCCTCATCTTCAATATCAGGCAACGGGCCCATACTAGGCGCATAAGCCACCTTCCTGCACCCGGATGTGAATCTGAGAAAATAAGCAGGGTCAAAATCGAAACAGCGGACATTCCATATCTGGTCACTCCCGGAAATGAAGACATCGTATCCAAGACCGGCGGCCGCCAGCTGTCCAAATGTATTGTACTCCTCAGCTGACAGCACCATGTTTTCTGTCATGAACCTTTCAAAAAGCTCATGTCTTCTGAGCAATGACCGGATATGCTTCCGGTATCTCAGCACACGGTACAACCGTCTGTAAATGCGGCCTTTCTGAAATGGAGGACGATAAAAATCCTTCTGCTTCGCAGTCCTGAAATTAATTATTTCACTGCTGAGTCCAATATCAGACAGGACATGCTGTAATGCATAGGCCTGAAGCATGGAACCATAATTATGCGACGCATGGTATGTGATTATGCCGACTTTCTTCATATTGTCTTCCTTTTGACGATATTTCTTACGATACCGCAGAGCATGTTCCTCTCGCTTCTGTCAAAGCCTGCCAGATATGCGGTCAACAACACTGAAACTACAGCGGATGCCGTGACAATAGCCAGCCTTGCAAATCCGGCAGAGATATGCGACATGATCAAATATGGGACCAATGGCGACAACACGGCAACAGCAAAGACAGGCAAAAGTACACTGCGTGTGTATCTTCCCAAAGGAAGGGACAACATCTTAGATGCAAAGATCTGGCGGATGACAATAGCTGCTGCCGTAAGGATACAAGATACGATGAGGGGGAGATATATAGGCAAACCGCAGCGCAGAAGGGCATATGACACAGGGATATTGAGAAGCAGGATGCCGCCGACCACAATCTGGTACCACTTGATTTTTCCCGTAGCCATAAGCCCTGTTATCATCGGTCCGGACAATGTGTCGAGGAGGACTTCCAGCAGGATGATCCTCGTGAAGAGGACGGCATATTCCGGCACTTCCACCAGCCACAAGTCCAAGACATACGGTGCCTCCAGCCCCAGAGGCAAGGCAAGGCACAAAAGCATATAAAATGACACCTTGGAACTGAAGCGCAGGAGCAAATGCATCTCCTGACGCTTGCCTGACGCGTATGTCTTGGTTATCTGAGGATTCACAGCCGTCTGGAAACCGCTGACAAGATTCTTGACGGCTCCTGACACCTGAACAGAAATGCCCCTTGCTGCATTCACGGCCGGACCGCTGAACATGTTCATAAGGATATTCACCCCCTGGTCCTTGAGAATCCATGCCACGGTTCCGAACATGTTCCATCCGGTGAAGCCCGCCATACTCTTGAAAATCCCGCGATCCCAGAAAACACGAAGCCGGCATTCCGTCCAGGTTCTTCTGCAAAAAATAAAATATATGAAAGCAACAAGCAACTGTACAGCCAATCCGAGTACACCGTATACGGCGAGCTTGTCATACGGCAGAAAGAGGAGAAGATAAACTATCAAAAGTTTCAATACCACCTCAAAAATACTGACATACGCATAAATCCCCATTCTTTCATGCGAAATTATCGCTGCATTATACGGGGTCCGGACAATGGATACCAACATGACCAGTACAGAAGTCTGATATACCCAGTTCGCCGCCCACATCCTTTCTTCAGGAATGACAAGATGCGTATTGACAAGCCACAATCCCGCAGTTTCAGCAAGGACAAGCACAATCACTGCAAGGATGCAATGGATGCCGAATGCCATGCTGAATACCGTCCTGTACCGGTTCAGATCTTTTCTTCCGAGTTCAAATGTCAGGAAACGCTGGGTAGCCACTGTCATGGAACTGTTCAGGAAAGAAAGCATGGACACTACCCCGCCGACAACATTATAAATGCCATAATCATCCACACCGAGGACTTCCAGAACCTTTCTGGATGTAAAAAGAGATATCAGCATGACAATTATCATGCGGATATAGAGCATCACGGTATTCACCGCTATCCTTTTCTTTACATCACTTTGCATCCTTCCGCAATATCTTATGTTTCATGCCGGACAGCCATCTCATGAGCTGTTTGTCCATAAAAGCCAGCCTTGCAGCGGCATCGAACGGCAATATGCCGTAAAATGCCCTGAACAGGCTGACACGCCTCGTGAATCTGAAAGGATGTCTGAGCTGGTCATTTCCTGCAACGGCTTCCTCCACCGGCCGTTCTTCAATGAAAAGACTGTCCCTTATTGCATCCAGCAGGGCAAGGCCTTTTTCTGTGACCGGCAGGGCCACAGAAAGTCCGGCTTCCGTCCCGAATGGAAGTGTACCCGGATTCTTTATGCCCCAAAAATCCCCTATTGTGATGTCCGAAACCCTTTCCGGCCGGGCAAAACGGCACTTGTAACAGCTGTCCCTGTAGGAAATCCCATAGAAGAACGCCCTGTAATACATGTCTTCAAAAGGGTTTCTACAGAAATCAGATCTATAGACAACCTTGCCGGAAGAAGACAGGCTCAACACAAAACGGGGCCCGTCCCTGAATGAAACCGCATCCACATCCTCATTTCCGATGACATGCCTGACATGCTCCCTGAACATCTTTTGCGAAGGGACACCATGACAAATCAAATCCACGAGATAAAGTCTGTCAGAAAGTTTTCCGACATATTTTCTAAGACCTGCAGTCTGACAAGGAGTACCCGTAAACAAGACATCAAGGCCTGCCGACAAGTCAGCCCTTACCTTTCTGAAAACGTCAGATACATTGCTCTGGACATACTTCGACCCCTTCAGCTTCCACAATTCTTCCTTGTCTTCAATTCTGACATGTCTGATATCAAGGCCATCAGCATGGCAACCATAGACCACTCCACCCTGCTCAATCATGTAAGAAGAAAGGACAGAAGCTATTCCGCCTGAAGAACTTGTAATATAATCAGAACTGTCCCGGCTCCTTGCTGCAAAAGCCGTCAACGGATAATGCAGTTCAACATCACCATAAACCGGACATACCTTCAGGCAAATGCCGCAATTGATGCATGAATCCGCTTCAACTGCCGGCTGCAGATAGCCTCCCTTGCCTGAAGTCTCCATTGTAATGCAATTCTCCGGACAAGCATTACTGCATGCCGAACAACCTGTACAATGACGGATTATACTGATATTCATAAATTACTTCATATCGTCTACAACCTCAATGAGATTGAAACTTACAGTAATCATTGCAACGGCGATCACCCATTTATTACGATGATGACCATTTTATCGCAGGGTGTTCCTGGCAATGCGTCTTGTATTTTCAGAGTGGCTGTCCATCCTTGCAGCTGTGCAGACTATGCCGACGGGGCGGCTTCACCGATGACCTCGATGAGTTCAGGACTGATGGTGGCCATCGCGACGGCAATCACGCCCTCAATGGCTATCACTACCCTCTTGTCCCTGGCCCCCTTGACTTAGAGGAAGATGCCTTCATAGCCTTCGAATTCGCCTCCGCAGATCCGGACGCGGGCACCTTTCTTCAGATTGATCTCCTCCTGGGAGAACCACAGGAGATGGTCGTCGTATGTGCCCGTGACGGCGATGAAAAGCCTCATCTGGCTTTCCGGGACAATTATCTTGTCGCCGGTCCTCTTGTTGACGATATACTGCAGATAACTGATGCCGGACTTTGCCTGCTGGATTTCGGATTTCCTGGCATGGACAAAGATGAGCCCCCGGACGACAGGCGTCAGAAGCTTGAACTTCCGCCCGCCCCTGATATGCAGGGCATAACGCATCGGGATATAGTTTTCAATACCCTTTTCATCCAGATGCTGCTTTGCTTTCAATTCCCTGCGATAAGTGACGCGCATTGCATACCAAACAGGGAGTTCCTCTTTAAGGTTCATCTTTTCTGTTGCTTTCGGACATCACTTCGGGGCATTGGAATCCATCTATCATGCTGAATTCCAATTAATTATATCCATTGGCATGATAGAGGAGGCTACCCCCCCCACGCACTTTAGCCATATTATTCACCTAATAAAGTCAAAGTGTTGCAAAAATATAAAATTATGGCTAAAAAAACAAAAGTGAATCAGACTGAATCAGAAAGCCATTACCGGACGGACCTTATAGACATTGAAAACCCTTGTAGATGTAATCTTGCCGCTGGACTCTATCCTGTGGACACTTCCTGCAGCCGTTTCGGTATTTGACCAGTAATCTCCACTGAGCTGGACGGCACCTTCCACCTTTGCAAGGGAGCCGTTGATTTCAAGGGCCACATCATTTTTCCCGGCCCAGATGCTTCCGTCGCCCATATACAAGAGAGCCAGTTCCTTTACCGAAGGCAGATACCAGCCGCTCGCTCCGCAGTCCACCGGATTTGCCGCACGGTATTGCATCACTTCCTCCACGGCATTCACAACGTCGGCCGCTTCAGCCAGACCGTTCCTGTTGTAATGGTCTATAGCCATGGTATTGTTGTAACCGACGATATTGTTGGTGTTGGCATCATCTCCGGTGGTCCCTATTGAAAGGTATGATGTATTGGCCTTTATCCAGTCATTCACCACGACATTAACTTCAGCGCTCCACTTCGTGTCAATCTCGTCCAACGCCACCACAAGCCCGTGCGTACATCCCGGACAGTCTTTCTGCAGGGTAACATCAACGGATGAAGGGTCAGAAGTCCAGAACACCACACCGATGCAGTCTTCCTGCTCGGAAGCTGTCAAGGTTGCATCCTTAGACACGAGTGCGCCCGACTTGAGGAAGAAATCCCCGACGGAAAGCGTATGGATGATGCTGGAGGACGAGGAAGTGATTTTCATCCTCTTGTATCTGCCTGAGGTGAATGCCAATGTGGATTCATACGTGAAATCCTTGCCGAGGGAACTGAATTCCCCCGATACGGTCGCCTCGCCCGGGACCATGATAAAACGGTAGACGCCCGGCTCCACCATGAAAGGAGCCACTTCCTTCCCGCCTATCTTCAGTGACGAGGATGTGACAGGTATCGAATAATACGGCTGTGCATCTTCCGAAACCTTGTACTCGACCTGGGGCAGCTCTATTTCAACCATTGACATGGCATGGCTGAAACTGAGCCTGAGGCTGGACGATTCCGAATCGGGAGCAGTCATGCCCGTTGTCATGAGGTCACATGCCGTATAAAGGGCGTGGGAACTCTGGTCGGTGATATCCGACAGGGATGCGGCAAAGGCAGCAGTGATGTCATCAACGCCTGTCATCGTACTCATTTCTTCTGAATAAGGGTAATAAGCGAAATATTTCGTGCCGGCATCATAAAGATAAACTTTGCCGTCCCATTGCGCTGAAGTCCCGTCATATACACACTTCACATTGCGGCATGTCTCTATAATGTTACCTTCGGAGTCAACTCCGAACACGCCTATTGCATCACCGTCCGAAAACATGGTGACGGCACCGTCTTCGATGGTCTTTGATTCAGGGATGTCCATATCCGAAAATCCGCAGCAGGATGCCTCTATGGTCAGGACCTGCCCTTCAGGACCGGACTCAGGAGCGTTCATCTTTCCGGTACATCCGGCAAGCATGGCAACTGCCGGCAATATGCAGAATATCTTTTTCATTTCGTCAAACTTATAAATGTGCAACATAGCCAATACATCCTTTTCATAGCATAAAAATTTTATGCATAAATTTCAGAACGCCGTCACCGGACGGACCTTGTAAGAATTGAACATTCTTGTGCCGGTGACCTTTCCGGAAGCCTCTATCCTGTGTGCGCTTCCGGTCCCGGCTTCAGTGCTCGACCAGTAGTCTCCGGTCAAGACCGTTGCGCCGCCGACCTTTTCAATCGAGGCATTGATTTCTTCCGCCACATTGTTTGCGGCTGTCCAGATGTTTGTATTGCCCTTATAGAGCAGACAGAGCTCCTTGATGGACGGGAGATACCACCCGCTTGCATCACATTCCAATGAATTGCTGCTGCGGTATTCCATTGTCTTTTCTACAGCCACAGCAACGTCGGCGCTCTCGGCAAGACCGTTATTGTTGTAGTGGTCTATCGCCATTGTATTGTTGTACCCGACGGCCTTGTCGGTATTGGCACCGTCGCCCTCCGTATTTATGGAAAGGTATCCGGGGGCATTGGCCTTGAGCCAGTCGTTGATTCTCACATTCAACTCGGCACTCCAGTTGGAGGCAATCTCGTCCAGCGCCACCACAAGCCCGTGGGTGCATCCCGGGAAATCCTTCTTGAGGGTGGCATCCGAAACTGTCGGATCTCCCGTCCAGAAAACCACGCCGATGCACTCCTCCTGCTCTGATGCCGTCAAGTCTGTATCCTTTGGAAGAATGGCACCTGATTTCAGGAAAAAGTCACCGGCCGAAAGGTCGTGGATTACGACCGTATTGTCAGGAACGACATCTATCCTCTTGTATTTTCCAGGAATGAACACGAGTTCCTCACCATAATCCGCCCAATCTCCGGCAACCTTGTATTCCCCATAGATGAGATTGTTTTCCGGAACGACAATGTAACGATATACGCCCTTGTCCGCCATGTATGGCTTTACGGCAATGTCATTGACCTCAAAAGCGAGGCTTCCGATACTTGCGCTGTAATACGGTTCCGAGTCTGCGGAAGTCCTGTACTCTATTTCAGGGAATGCAATCTCGACCATGGACATGCGGCGGGACATCCGGAAGTCAAGGACCCCGTCCGATGGCACCACATTCTCCGCAACCATTAAGTCGCATGAGCGGAATGCCTCAAATGTGCTCTGGTCTGTGGTGCTCCGCACTTCATCCGCAAATGCCTCCTCTATTTCATGGACGCTTTTCAGCGGAGAGAGGCTTTTGCTGTAAGGGAAATAGGCGAAATACACAGCATCCTCATAATAATACACGTTCCCTTTCCACTCTGAGGAACCGTCGTACACGAATGCGGCGTTCCGGCAGCCCGAAAGGACGCTTCCGTCCTTATCCAGACCGAATACGCCTATGGTATCCCCTGCCGAAAATCCGGAAAGCGCCGCTTCCTGCTCCTGTCCCATTTCAGCAAAGTCAAGACAGGATGCCCGGACACCGAGCAGGATGTCACTTGTCTTCTCAACGTCAGGCTGCTCCGCCTCCTGACATCCCGACGCAAGAGATACGCCGATCAGACATGACAAGAAAGGAATGAATGAAATGTTTTTCATATGTCTTCAATTTTTATATGACAGGTTCGGCTTCAATCTCTTCTTCTCCGTCAGATTCCCATTCAGGATTTCCTTCCGTCCCGATAAGTTTTATGCTGTCCTTTTCGATTGCAAATGTCCATGTGTATTGCCTGTCGGCACGCAGATAGCCTTCCTTGAAACTGTCAGGCGCGTATGTCAGGGAATATGCTCCGGCATCAACGCTGATGAACTCCACATCCTGCATGTTCTGCGGCGGGACCATAGCCATGAACACATTGTCACGGCGATATGGCTTCACATCCGTACCGGAATCCAGGCCCTTGACATTCATGAGGGTCACCAGGACATCCTCAGGATTGAGTTCAGCGTCTATTTCAAGCCTTATCACGACATTGGCCACCCTATGCGAAAATTCAAGAGGGGATGTGCTGAGCGAGATGCTCACCGGAGTCTGCATTGCCGCAAGATAATCGCTCGCACGGTATGCGTCCATGCTGCTCTGATCCGATTTCACAACGACTTCGGGAAGTCCCCCTTCATTGTAGGGATACCACGCGTCGATTGTCACGTCCTTGTTGTCCTTCCAGAAGAAAGGCTCCGTCCCGTCTGCCGACAGTTCCCCGGAAACGGCGTCGGATATCACATATCTTTTTTCTTCACCGTCAAGACGGACAAGGAATGTTTCTCCGCCTTGCCAGACGCTTCCGTCCGCCACGTAGCCCCAGTCTTCGGCAGACGCGGAAAATATCATGCTGATGTCGGATGGAAAGCCGGTTACGGACCTGTTGTCTTCAGGAGCGCAGGCGGAAAGACCTGCCGTCACGCACGCCATTCCAAGGAAATGCGCAATGCGGTTGCATACAACATCCAAATCAAACCGTGTCTTCATAATTTTTCAGTCTTATTATAGGATTCGTATATCAGGAACCTGTAAATTCCCTTTTTTCGTATTTCTTTGTCTGTCAGAACTATCCTTCTGATGGAACTGCCCCACACTCCGGAAAGTTTCGGGTCGTTGAGGGGAATTTCCTCAACTTCCGCAGTCAGATATGACGGATATTCGAGCACGACTGACTTCTCTCCGGCGGCAATCTCCGCTTTTCCGGCATCCGGGAAGTCCACTTGCCCCGGAGTCATGAATATCACCCTGTTGGGAGCAGACGGCAAGTCAATGGAAAATGAGTCCTCAACCGAAAACCTGCCGTCAGACATTGAATAGGATCTCACCCATCTCTTTACCGACGACTGCTGCGGATAGGCTCCGGAGATGTCGAGGGAGAACCTGCGCCTCTCCGGGTCACATACGACTCCCGAAGAACGGTATTCATGTCCGAAATGCTGCTGGACCCCGTTTATTTCCGGAATGTTGTGATACCCGCTCTGCATCGTCCATATCGAATAGCGTTCGCTGCTGAATGTCTGCCTGGTGTATGTCCCGACTCCTGCATCTATGAATACAGGCTCCGCATTGAGATACAGGATGAATGAGCCCACGTCATTGTGGTTGTGGCTTTCGTTGTTGTGCCCGCCCTTCATTGCAGCAAATATCCCTTTGCCGCCAGAGAAGTAGCAGACCTCGGTTTCAGGATACCATACCGCCCCGTGAATTTCATGCGAGGCCTCAGCCGAACGGAGTTCCCTGTCTGCGGCAATTGCCTGCAGGGCCCTGTATGTATCGCCCCTGTCAAGCGGAATGGGAACGGGATGCTCCTTCATCAGGAGGGCTGCAAAGCCGGTCATCTCACTGCTGCCGACGGCTTTCCCGTAGCGGTATATCAAATGGGGCTCGCCATTGTATCTCGGGGATGCATCAGCAAAATTCACGACCCAGCCGTCGCCTATCCATGACCTGCTGATGTATTCTCCCATCTTGCGGATCAGAGGCTCATGCAGGACAGACACCTTTCCGCCCGTACCCGCTTCGAGCAGCTGAAGATAGTCGAGGACCTTCCCCGCCGCATGAGTCCAGTAGGTCGCCCCCTCTTCGCATGCCCCGTCCGAATGGACGAAATTCAGGAACTTGTCAACTGACTTTATGCTGCGCCATATCGCCTCCGTCAGGACCTCGGGGTCATCTTCAAGCAGGAGGAAACATTGGAGCGCATTTGAATTGCACCACGGATTCCAATTGTTGATGACATCCCCGGGAGCATAATCCTTCTTCGCCATCCACCACTCATCATTCTCCATATACGCATCCAAGGCCCTCTCCTGCAACACTTCCCTGAGCCTCATGGAAATGACAGGGTCAATCTTGTCGAACTCCTCCCTGAAGAAATAATATGTCCACGCAAGCATGGAAGCATAATCCCCGGCGGCGAGGTCAAACAAAGGACGGCGGTAGTCGGGCAAGAGGCATTTCGGATTCTGATACTTCAGATGTGCCGAAACGGCCCATGTGGTCATCTCGCAGCTGTAGAACACCCCGTCGAGAAGTTTCCCGATGAAACGTCCCTTGCCCTCCGCCAGTTCGGCGAGCATGAGGATGTTGATATTCCTGCGGTTCTCGAAATAAGGCTTTTCCATGACTTCGATGTTCCCGCTCCTGCCGTATTCAAGATAATCGGAAGCCGTTATAAGATGCCATTCATAGTCCAGCAGCTTTTCGCCCTCGGCTATCAGCATGGTCTTGAGCGGCTCCCCGAGGAACTCGTCCCACCCCTGCCTGTCGCAATAGCCGGGCACGGTTATCCACGACCTGTCAGCAATGACGGATTCGGCGACACGATCCCTGCTGCCGGCATTCTTCTCTATGATATTCCTTTCCGTATATGCAGATGCGGAGGCACATATCCCGGAGAGAAGGATACCGCACAGGATTTTTCTGTATTTGATTCCTGACATCATGACTTCTGTTCGGTTTTCTTGTAATAACGGACATAGTCCACTTCCATACGTGCCGGGAAGATGCTGTTGTCAATTCCCCATTCCCCGCCCCAGGAGCCGCCTACCGCCACATTGAGAATGAGGAAGAAAGGCTGGTCGAAAGGCCAGTGCTCATAGGTGGAGTTCTGTTTCGGGAAAGAAAGCACGGGCTCGTCATCGAAGAGGAAGTCCACGCATGTTTCCGTCCATACCACGGAATAGGTGTGGAACTCGGTATCCAAAGAAGGCGAGGCAATCGTGTTAGTCCTCTGCTGGCTCTCCTTTCCGTCGCGGGAGTCCTGGTTGTGGACTGTAGCCCATATCATGTCGTGGTTGAGATTGTCGCCCCACACATATTCCATGATGTCCAGTTCGGCATAGACCCCGCCGAAGAGATTGTCCACCGGCCTCATCCATATTGCAGGCCATATTCCCCTGCCTCTCGGAATCCTTGCGGACACATCGAGCCGCCCGTACTGGAAGCCGACCTTTCCTTTCGTCGTGACGGATGCGGATGAATGGGTAAACTCGTAGACCGTGCCGTTTTTCTCCCCGGTATGGGCATCCTCGAATGCCTCTATTATCAGCCTGCCGTCCTCAACCCTCGAATATTTCGTATTCGCCACCTTGTAGTCCTGCTGCTCGTTGTTGCGCATGTAACCTTCCTCATATACCCACACATCGTCTGACGGCAGCCCCTCATAGTCAAACTCCTCGCTCCACACGAGATCGTAGTCACCATAGGATGCCGGGGCATCAGGAGGCGGGGCAGACACGTTCTCTTCCCTTTCGCATCCCGTACACGGGAAAAGCATCAATGCACCCAATGTGCACATGGCAAACTTTTTTGCCGTCAAGTCTGTATTCATGATTTTCTTCATAATTATGCTGTCATTTCAGTTTTTCATATCTTGTCAAAGCTTCCAGATAATAATAGTCGGCGTAAACCAGAGGCACATCCACTTCTTCCCCCTCCGGCATGCTCCCTACTGAGTGCTTCAGGATGAAGCGCCCGTTTGTCCCCGGCTCCGCCAGATATTCCGGAGAAGACAGGGATTCGAGGATGCGTTCTCCCGCCCTGAAATACTTTGGACCGTCAGAAGCATACATGGACAGTTCCAGAAAGGCGGAAGCCGCTATTGCCGCAGCCGAAGCATCCCTTGGGACATCCTTGTATTTCAGCGGGTCATAGTTCCAGTCAGGGGCATATCCCTGCTGCCCGGCATTGAAATCCCAATACGGTATGCCGTCTTCCGGAAGATTCGGATGACCGAGCCAGAAGTCTGCCGCCCTTTCCGCCGTTTCGAGAAAGTCCTTTCTGCCCGACTCCCGATAAGCCATAGTAAATCCATAAATTGCCCATGCCTGTCCTCTTGCCCAGGTCGAATTGTCGGAAAATCCGTGATATGAGCCCTTTGAGATTATCTTGCCGGTATCCTGGTCATAGTTCACCACCTGAAAGCAGCTGTAGTCACTCCGGAAATGATGTTTCATGGTCATCTCGGCATGCGAGTCCGCAATCCTTGCATACTCCGGGTTTCCCGTTGCCTCCGATGCAAAATAGAGGAGCTCCAGATTCATCATATTGTTTATGATTACCGGAAAGAACCACTCCTCTCCGGTCCACGACTTCCTGTAATTCCATGACTTTATGCAGCCAGTCGTCCTGTTGAACCTTGTGCACAGCGAATTAGCCGCATCGGCCAGCACATCGGAATATTTCTTTTCCCCGGTGAGCCTGAAGGCGTTTCCGAAACTGCTCATCGTGAGAAATCCTATGTCATGCCCGCCAGTATATTTTTTCAGCGGTTCAAGGCATTCCGTCCAGCAGACAGCCGCCTCCTTCCACCTGTCCTCTCCGGTATGCTCATAAAGATACCACAGACAGCCCGGAAAGAATCCCTCCGTCCAATCCGTCATCCTCGTGCAGCAGAGAGCCCCGTCCTTGACAGTACGGGGAAATTCCTCCTGTGTCACGAGCATTTCCAGCTGGGCGGACACCTGCCGCTCCGCCGTGCTGAACCCCCTTTCCGCAATGGAAAGGTTCTTGTGCCCGTTTGCAGGGGAACATGCAATGACGCCGGCAGCGGCAAGCAATATAATCAGGCAGCGCATCATACCAGTTTTCTCCTTCTTCAGCCTACCAGTTCGGATTCTGGACAAGATTGTTGTTCTTGAAAATTTCCGAGTTCGATATCGGATAGAAATACATGCAGTCCTCGAATGTCCTCGTCTCGTAAAGCGATTTCTCGTAGAGGAAATTGTTGTTCAGGCGGGTCACGGCCACCCTGTAAATCTTCGTGGTGCCCTCAAGGTCCTTCCACCTCCTTATGTCCCAGAAACGGTGTCCCTCGAAGGCCAGCTCCACCCTCCTCTCGTTCTTCAGCCTTTCGATGAATTCATCCTTCGTGATGTCGGACGGATATGCAGGCATATTCACGTCAGAACGTGCCCGGAGCGCATTGACTGCATCCAACGCACTCATCGGAAATTCAGAGTCTGAATAGGACGGGGAGTCAAAGGCGTTCACCATTGCTTCCGCATAGTTCAGCAGGATTTCACCATAGCGGAACAGAATCCAGTTGTGGTGTCTTGCAGTCGCCGTGCTTCCAGCATCGAAGCTGATCTCGTTATTCAAGTATTTTTTCAGGTAATATCCCGTGACGGTGGCATTGTTCACCGGCAGACCGTTGGAACCGCCTTCGTATATCTCAAGATTGTTCTTCGGCCATGGCATGTCATTGTATGCGACGGTCATCGCCAGACGGGGATCCCTGTTCTCATAAGGATTGGCTTTCATGGCGGCATCCGACCAGTCGAACCTTGAGCCGTCGGTCATCTCGTATGACTCGACAAGATTCTCGGTCGGACATGTGGATGTCCGTCCTCCAGTCACCCCTATCGGGAAATTCGACCTTTCAAACTCCCCGCTTTCACCGACCGGACGTGCAAGTATTACCTCCGGCTGCAGGTGGTTGTCCGCCCCGAAAAGCCTTGAATACGGAGAAAGGGAACAGCCGAGCTCCGATGCATTGCCTATGATGTCGTATGCGGCCTTTGCCGCAGTCTTCCATTTTGTCTTGTTGTCGGCGGAGTGCAGCGGGCTCGCCATATACAATGTCATCCTGGAGCGCAGGGCAAGGGCGGCACCGCGGGTGACACGGCATATCTCGTTGTTGTAGAATCCCTGGGCATAGCTTACAGGCAGACGCTCATCAGACGCAAGGTATTCGCATTCATCTACGATGAACCGGGCGACCTCGTCAAACGACGACGGCTTCACTCCGTTCACCTCGTCAGGCTCAAGGACTTCCGTCACCAGAGGCACATTGCGGTAGCGTCTTATCAGTTCAAAATAGAAATATGCACGCAGGAAACGGACTTCGTATTCATAATACTTGTACTCGTTCATCCAGCTTTCATAGTCGTCGCTGTTTTCCCATTCCTCGAATTTGAGGCCTGAAGCATATTCGAGATAATGGTTTGCGGCACGGATTCCCGCATAGAAATTCGACCACACGTCATCAACGGTATGGTCCGGACTCCATGTCCCGTCTATGAAACGGTATATCGTCGAAGTACGGTAGACATGCACGGCATCGTCAGTGGCAGCCTCATGCATGGCTCCCCCGATGTTGCAGAATCCGTTGGGTAGATAACTGTAGACATTGGTCACCAGCTGCTTGGTACGTTCATAGCTCTTCAGTATCTCGTCCCTTGTATAGATTGAGGACTCGTCGCAGTCCAGAAAATTGCAGCCCCCTAAAAATACCGGAAGCACTGCAGCCAGACAATATTTCAAAACCGACTTATTCATTGCGGATAACATTTTAGAAACTGAGGTTTATTCCGAATGTGCACTGCGTCATCAGAGGATGACCGTCATCCATGTTTTCCGGGTCCATTGCTTCCAGCCTGTCCCATGAGAACAGGTCATGCGCCCTTGCAAAAATCCGTACATCCCTGATTGCCTTCGTCTTCCTGAGGAGATTTTCCGGCAGACGGTAGCTCAGTTCGAGCGTCCTCAGCTTGAGGAATGAGCCGTCCTCGACCCAGAGCGTATTGTTGTTGTAGTTGTTTGCCGACCCTGCGTATGTGAGCCTCGGATATCTGGTATCGGGATTCTCAGGTGTCCAGCGGTTCCTGTAATAATGGGCGGAAACGGTATTGTCATTTATCAGAGGCCTGTAGACACTGTTCACTGAAAGTATTGTGCTGTAATTGCCGGCTCCCTGGAAGAGGGCGTACAGACCGATTCCCTTGAACTCGGCTCCCACCCAGAATGAATACCATATTTCCGGACAAAGGTTGTTGTATCCTATCGGAACCATGTCGTTCTCGTCTATTCTGTTATCGTCATTCTGGTCCCGGAACATCAGGTCTCCCGGATAGACTTCCGAAAGATACTGCTTGACCTCCCTGTTGTCTATCTGCTCCCTGGTCTGATAAATTCCTTCCACGACATAACCGAAAATCTGCCCCACTGACCTCCCGGTACGCCTCATATAATCATACGGACGGTATTGTTCATTCATGGCAATGATCCTGTTCCTGGTAAAGGAGAATGTGCCTCCTATATTATAGGAAAAATCTCCCGCCCTGTCATTCCAGTTCACATAAGCCTCCGCTCCGTAATTGTCAACAATCCCGTCATTGCTCTTCGGCACGCTGATTCCCAATATGGACGAAGTGATGCCGGAAGCGTCCACAAGAATGTCCGTCCTCCTGTCATAGAAAGCGTCGACACTGAGGCTCAGGCGGTTGAAGATTTCCATGTCGATGCCGAAATTTGCCTTGTGGGACTTCTCATACGTAAGACCGGAAATTCCGAGCACGGTTTCAGCAAGCCCCGACAGCCCTGCAAGCTGCTCTCCGAACCAGTATGATCCCTTGTTGCCGTACTGGTCCCTGTACAGATTCAGGTCATAGTCAGCAAGACCGGAAATTCCCCAGGATGCCCTGAACTTCATGAGATTGAGCCAGCTGCAGTCCATGAAAGGCTCTTCTGAGAGCACCCACGCCGCTCCGACGGCAGGGAACACGCCCCACCTGTGGCCCGGTTCAAACACGCCTGATGCCGAGCCGGATATCGAGAAATCGACAATGTAGCGGTTGCGGAAAGAATAGTGGAACTGTCCTATGACATCCATGAAGGCCCTTGATGCGTTCTGGTTCTTCACCGTATTCTCGTCCATGGAATACATCACTACAGAGTTCAGCCTGTGTCCGCCCCACTGCCTGTCCCAGTTAAGGCGGGCTTCAAGATTGAAATGGTTGGATGACTCAGTCACGCTCTTTCCGAAAGACAATGTGCCTTCATTGCGCAGGGTGGTGTATCGCTGAGTCCCGCTCGTCATGTCCATTGCAGCATACTCGTATGCGAAATTCCTGGTATTGCTGTCCTGATATGTGGTATAGTTGTCGATACCCACGCGGACTGCCGCCGAAAGGCCTTTTGTGATAAAATCCAGATCCTGTTCCAGTTCAAGGTCGGCATACAGCACGCGCCCCTGCGTACGGACATATCCTGAACCTGCAATATATGCGACAGGGTTGTTGGAATATGTGGTCGTTCCGCCGAACACTCCATTTGCCGTCCTGACAGGGAAGGCGCCGGAAGGCACCTTGTAGAGAGCGGCGAAAATGGCGTCAGAAGTCTGACCCGGCCTGTTCTGCTCCGAAAAGCTGCCGAACATGTTGAGCTTCGCCCTCGTGGTCTTGCTTATCGTGATGTCCAGATTTGTCCTGACATTCATCCTGGAATACCTGAACTGGGTGGAATAGCCGTCATTCCAGTTTACAGGCTTGAGGATTCCGCTGTCGTGCTGATAGTTCAGCATCGTATAGTATTTCACGTGCTTTCCTCCGCCGCTTGCGGACAAGGCGGCATCATGCCCGTAGGAATGGTCCCTTATGGATTCTCCCCACCAGTCCACGTCTGGATAGAAGTCTGGATAGGTACCGTTCCAGAATGCCCTGAGCTCGGCATCGGTATATCTTGCCTGGGAGCCGTCATTCCTGAGCCCTTCATTCAGGGCATGGGCATATGTGTATCCGTTCACCAGCACGGGAATATTCCGTGGAGTTCCCATATTGAACTGATAGGAGAAGTCTATCTTCGGTGCTGAGCTTTCCGCCCCTCTTTTCGTGGTTATCAGCACGACCCCGTTCGCGCCCCTCAGTCCGTAAAGGCTTGTCGAAACCGCATCCTTCAGGACAGTGACCGATTCTATGTCGTGTGCGCTTATCTTGTCTATCGGACGCTCAAAACCGTCCACGAGGACAAGCGGGGCTGCAGTTCCGGACGTCCCTATTCCCCTGACATACAGGGTGGCCCCGTCATCCCATGCGTTGCCGGCATTCTGCATGACCTGCAGTCCGGGGATAAGGCCGTAGAGGAGATTGGAGGGATTGATGGCCGTCCTGTGCCCCAAAGCCTCCCTGCCAGCCGATGATATTGCGGCGGATGCCTCATTCCTGTCAATCTCGATGCCGCGCCCGTATCCGACCGGCTCCGGTGCACGTGCCGAAGAAGTGCTGTCCGGCGTCATGGCGAACGAAATGACTCCGCAGACTGCTGCCGGCAATAAGAGTATAATGCGTTTTTTCATATTCCCTTTTCTATTGTTGCAAAATTATTCCCATCCCGGATTCTGAATCATTCCGTAGCCTTTGTTTACTTCATCGGAAGGAAATGCGCTCAAATAACAGCGTGCTGAAAATCCTCCCGGCTTCTGCCATGCCCTTTCTTCCAGCTGGTAAGGCTCACAGAGATATTCCCCGGTGTCCTTGTGCCTGTATATCCTCAGTCCGTGGAGATGCCTGGTGAAGATGTCCTCCCGTTTCCAGCGTATGAGGTCAAAGAAGCGGACTTCTTCCCAGCCGAATTCGCAGGCGCGTTCCCTGAGTATCGCCTCCCGGAATTCTTCCTTGTCTATGCCTTCCGCAAGGTCAGGGAGACCTACCCTGTTGCGCACAGGATTCACATAATCATATGCACGGTCCGTCTCGCCGAGTTCATTCAGTGCCTCTGCATAGGAGAGGTATATTTCCGCAAGGCGGAGAACGGGCCAGATGCACTGTCTGCTGTTAAACAGGGAGCCTGCACGGTCAAGGGCGAACTTGTATAGGCCGAAACCGTTTTCAAAGCTGATTGCATCGAAAGGCCATGAACCTATATGTCTTCCTTTCGGATAATTCACCGGGTCGGCAGGGTTTTCCGTAAATGTTTCAACGGGCGTTCCCCTGTAGTCGTCCCCGTCCAGAAGGATTGTTTCGGCAAGGCGGGGATCCCTGTTCACGAACGGATTCTTGCCGTAGAGGTCCCAGTCGAAGTCAGAGCCGTCCGCCATAGGGAACATGTCGAAATATTCCTTTGTCGGGCAGAAGCCGCCCCAGCGTATGCTCTGCATTATCAGAGGCTCCTCATTCATCCTGTAATAGTTCCTGTGGGATGAAATCAGCATCTCCGAGCTTCCTCTTGCATAATATGCTTCCCTGAATGCCTCCCGATATGAAGTCGTGGAATAGTCCCCGACCTCCACAAGCTTGTAGAATCCGTTTTCCTCCATTCTCCTGAAAAAGTCTTCTGCAGCATCCGCAGCATCTCTCCAACGCTGTTCATCATAATTCCCGTACCAGGTCAGACGCTTGTCGGAAGCCTCTCCCGGATAATAAGGCTCTGCACTGTTGAAAAGCGGGCTTGCAGCAAAAAGGAGCACCCTCACTTTCAGTCCGCATGCGGATGCCTTGGTCATCCTTCCGGCCCAGTTGGAAACCTCGCCCGCAGGAAGTGCCCACGGCAGGTCTTCACAGGCAATGGCGTCGTCGCATAATTTCACTATGAAATTCACCGTTTCCTCAACCGTACTCCTGACCGGCAGGTTTTCTTCATCGATGTCTATGCTGTGGTCGAGGAGAGGGAGACCGCCGTAATGGCGGAACATGTCTGCATAAAAGACTGCCACAAGAATCTTGGCCTCAGCCTTCAGCCTGTTCTTTTCTGATTCCGTCATATCCGGCACCCTGTCCACATTCTCGTAGAACAGCCATGCATGCCTGATTCCATCCCATGCACCGAACTCCGTAAAGCGGTATTTGCTGACGACGGAAGTGCTGATCGCCCCGTTCTCTATGTCTGCGCTGTATCTTCCCGGATAATAGACCTGACGCTCTCCGGAATCATTCACGGCAGTATGCGCGAGGTCTGTCAGACCTTCGATTGTTCCCTTGTTCATCACCGTCTTCCTTCCTGTTATCGGAAGTCCGAAAGGCAGCTTGTCATAGCTGTTCCACAATACCCTGCGGGCATATTCCGCATTGGAGAACACCGTATCTATGGTTATGTCCACGCTCGGCGGCTTCTGGAGGAATGACTGCCCCAAATCAAAGTCCTCGCATGACAGAGACATGACACCGAGCACAACAACTGATATGCAACGTATAATTCTTTTCATTTCATCCTCCTTTATGTCAAAATCCAAGTTTCAATCCGAAATTAAACACCTTGACCAGCGGATAGTCGCCATTGTAGGTGTCGGTCTGTTCCGGGTCCATTATCTTCAGCCTGTCGAAAGTGAACATGTTATATCCTGAAACATATATTCTGAACTGGCTGAGCCGCATTTTCTCTATCAGTCTGCCCGGCAAAGAATAGCCTATTTCCATGTTCTTGAGCCGGATATATGAGGCGTCCCTGAGCCAGAGGTCTGAATCTTCGTAATTGTGCCTTTTGTTTTCAAAGGATATCCTCGGCTCCCTGGCATCATTCCCCTTTTCCGCAGTCCACTGGTTGTCAATATGGTATTTCAGGAGCGACTGGTTGTTCAGCTCCCCGAAAGGTATCCTCCAGATCTGCTCCAGCATACGGGAAGTCTTGGTGGCGCCCGTCCATGTCATGCTGAAATCCAGGCCTTTCCAGGAGAAGCCGAAATTCAGGCCTCCTGTCAGCAGCGGATATATCGGATAGCCTATTGCGGACTTGTCCCTGTAATCTATGCGCATGTCATTGTTAAGGTCCTTGTATTTCACATCCCCGGCCTTGAAGGACATGCCGTCACCGTAGTCCGGCATGGTCTTGCCCTTTTCATCATTATATCTCCGGGCCTCCTCTTCCGTAAAGAATCCGTCGGACTGATAGCCGAAATATGTGCCGACAGGTTTCCCGGTAGCCATCATCCAGTCATATTCCTTAGGAATCTCATCCTGAAAGACTATGGTGTTCCTGGCATACGAGAGATTGAATCCCACATAATAGTTGAAATCCTTTGCCCTGTCTTCCCACTTCACGCTGATTTCATATCCCTTGTTGTCAACCTTTCCCAGATTCATTGTAGGGAGCTGCATGGCAAGGTAGCTCGGTTTTGTATGCTGAGTGATAAGGATATTCCTCCTGTGCTCGATGAAATAGTCGAAGGAAGCCTTCAGCCTGTGGTCGAAAAGATGGAGGTCAACTCCGTAGTTCTGCTTGGAGGCAGTCTCCCATGTGACATTCGGATTCCCTATCTTCGATTCGGAGGCAACCGGGACATTGGAAGAATTCCCCGTACCGAAATTGTAACCGCCGCCGTCACCGGTAATCGTCCATGAATCCGGAAGATAGAGAAATCTCGAATTGTCGCCTGAATTGTCATTTCCCACTATCCCGTAGGAGGCTCTGAATTTCAGATAGCTCAGATACGGCTTCAATGGTTCCATAAATTTTTCTTCCGTGATAATCCAGCCCACGGAACCTGCGGGAAAAACGCCGAAACGCTTTCCGGGAGCAAAGTTTTCAGAACCGTTGTATCCTATGCTGAAGTCCGCCATATACCTCGTGCCGTAGTCGTATGTGACACGTCCGACGAACCCGACATACGCCCTCGGGATTCCCTGGTAGGAGCCTGCCGGATAATATTTCATGGACTGGTTGTACATCGCCAGGGCCGACACATGATGAAGCCTGAAGTCCCTGTCATAGTTCAGGGCAGCCTCGACATACCAGTCCCTTGCAAGGGCGTATGATTCGGAATAGGACAAGGTCGTCTTTTCCTGTATCTTTTCGAGAAGCACATTCCCGTCAGGTCCCATTCTGGCTTCATAGATGTCCCCTCTGCCCTCACGTATCTTTGTCTGTGTCGCTCCGCTGTTGTAGGATGCCTTCAGGGACAGCTTGAGCCCGTCCGTAAGGAAGTCCAGCTTCTGTTCCAGCACATAGTCGAAGTTAAGTGTGTTCCCCAGCGACAGCCTGTACCCGCGTCCGTAGATGTTCTGGAGAGGGTCAGTGGATGTAAATCCGGACGGGAGCAGAGCCGAATCCACCTTGACATATTTTCCGTCGATGATTCCGGCTGAATTGAAAGGGACGGTATTGTAGATTTCCTGGAAGAATTTGCCGAGCTCCGTGCTTGTGGCATTGTTGTAGTTCGGAGTACGCTGGTTGGTCAGCCTGCCTCCCAGATTGATTCTCATCACGGTGCTTTTCGTTATGTCCACATCGAGATTCACACGGTAATTGTAGCGGTTGTACCTGTAGTTGCTGTTATAGTCTGTTTCATATACCTTATAAAGTCCCTCCTGGGTATATGCGCCGAAAGAAACGAAATATCTTACCGCCTTCGTGCCGCCCGACATCGTGAAATTGTGCTGGGTCTGCAAGGCCGAATCCTTGAGCATCAGCTCTGTCCAGTCCGTATCCGGATATGCGTATGGAGAGGAATGGGTCCTGTATGCATCCAGCATGGTCTGCGTAAACGGAAGATTTGCTTCAGCCACGCCGCTTTCAAGGGATGCCTGATTGTATATGGAGGCATAATCATAGCTTCCTGCGAATTCCGGGATACGGGTAGGGACCTGCACGGCATACGAAGTGGAAAGACTGATTTTCACCTTACCTTCCTCTCCACGTTTCGTGGTCACCAGTATAACGCCGTTGGCTCCCCTGACACCGAATACGGCAGTCGCGGAGGCATCTTTCAGGACAGTGATGTCGGCGATTTCGTTCGGGTCCAGCTGAGAAAAGGAACGTTCGACACCGTCCACGAGCACAAGAGGTGATGAAAGGTCTGTTGACAAGGAACCGACTCCCCTGACATAGAGGGTGGCGTCATCATCGCCCGGCTGCCCTTTCGACTGAACGCTGGAAAGGCCGGAAATCTTGCCGCTCAATGCATTTGTTATGCTGCCTGTCGGCGTTTTCATGACATCGCTGCTGTTCACGGAAGATATCGCCCCTGTCACCGTCACCTTTCTGGTTGTGCCGTATGCAATGACCTGCACCTCGTCCAGCGACTGCACATCAGGTTCAAGCATGATTGTAAGGCTGTTTTCACCCTTATAGGTCACTTCCTCATCCTTATATCCCAAAAAGGACACAACAAGGACAGTCCCTTCAGAAAGGGACATGGAAAATTTTCCGTCAGCGTCCGTAATGGTTCCGACAAGCAGATCCTTTACCCTGACTGCAGCACCGGCAACAGGCCCGTATTCGTCAACGACGACACCTGACACCTGTTTCCCGTCCTGCTGCCGGACCGGCTGGTCCTGCGGCTTCGCCATGACGCTGACTGAAAACATTGCAAGCACTGCCACGGCAAGCAGGCATAATTTATTTTTCATCATAGTCCAGTATTAACAATTATGCGGTTGATAAAGTTTGCAACGGCGAAGTAAGCGAATAACCAGAATTATCCGCTCACAAATAGTACAAAGATGGTTACAGCATTATCCGCAGGACAAAAAGTGCACCTTTCAGGAAAATATGTGCACTTTCAGCAAAGATCAGGCATGTGTCCGTCATTGCCGTTCATGCCCCGGTTCCCCCTTTCTGTACTGTTGAGGAGTGACATTGTAGAAGGCCTTGAAGCAGCGGCTGAAATAACGCGGGGAAGAAAATCCCAAGGCATACGATATTTCCGAGACATTGGATGACGGGCTTTCGGCAAGCATTCTCGCAGCTTCCTCCATTTTCAGGTTCAGGGTAAAGTCATTCGGAGTCACATCCAATACCGACTTGAAGAAATTGAACATCTTTGTCCTGCTCATGTTCAGTTCCGCAGCGAGCATGTCCATACTGAAATCCGGATTGTCGAAATTCTGACGTATGGCTTCCGTCGCCTTTTCCACAATCTTCCTGTCAGAAGCCCCGAGTCCGCCCGACATGCCCATATCCACTTTCCGTTCCAGTTTCATTCCAAGAAGCATCCTCCTGTTATTCACAAGATTATTGCACCGGGCAAGGAGCAGCTGCACATTAAAAGGCTTCTGAATGTAATCGTCGGCACCGAACATGTAGCCCATGACCTTCTGTTCCAGTGAATCCATCGCCGTAAGCAAGACTACCGGGATATAGCACAGTTCAAAACTGGTCTTGATTCTCCGGCACAGTTCCTTTCCGGACATTTCGGGCATCATGACATCGCTGATCACAAGATCCGGAAGCAATTCGGCTGTCATGGCAAAGCCCTTCTGCCCGTCGGTGGCCCTGTGCACAACATAATAAGGAGAAAATATCTGCTCCAGCAGCTCGAGCATCTCCTTATCGTCGTCCACGATAAGAACTACCGGCATTTTCCCTTTGTCCTGCGTCTGCCCGTCCGGAAGCGGCCTCTCCTCCACTTCGTTTTTTGCCCCGAGAAGATAATTTTCATCTATGGAATAGACCTGTCTGTCATGCTCCAGTTCCTCAGGCGAAAAATGATTGTTGCCGAGCCTTAGCTTCAGACTGAAAATGCTGCCTTTGCCCGGCCCACCCGCAACATCTATCTCCCCTTCGTGCGCCACGACTATTTCCTTCGACAGGGCAAGGCCGATACCGGTACCTGACACTGCCCGCTCATCTCCGGAACGGTAGAACCGGTCGAAAATCCGGCTCCTGTCCTCCTCGTCTATTCCCCGTCCGTTGTCCGAAACCGTCACCTCCACCTGTTGCATCATACGCCTGATCCCGACCTCGATCCTGCCTCCGTCAGGAGTATATTTGAAGGCATTTGACAACAGGTTGAAAATGACTTTCTGCATCTGCACCGGGTCAAACCACACTTCAATATGCTTTTCCACCGGCTCGAAAACATAGGTTATCTTCCTTGTCCTTGCATTTTCCTCGAAAGCCTGCCAGATGCCGTACACGAAATCAACAATATCATGCTGCTCGACTTTCAGCCTCAGGAAGCCCTGCTCCTGCCTGCGGAAATCCAGCAACTCTGATATCAGCAGCCTCAGGCGCACAGCATTCGTCCTTATCCTGTCAAGTCTTCTGCCGACGGAGGCCGGAAACGGCTCCGTCAGCAGAAGACTTTCTATCTGTCCTATAATCAGGGTCAGAGGCGTCTTGAATTCATGCGACACATCGGTAAAGAAACGGAGCTTCACCTTGTTGAGTTCCTCAATGCGCTGCTTCTCCTCCTTCTCCCTTTTCAGGGTGTCTGCCCACTGCCGCCTGTTCCTGCGGATCCTCCAGACTGCAAATCCGGACATAAGCAGGCATACGGAATAGATGAACCATGCCCACCACCTGCCATACATAGGTTTCCTGATTACGAGCGGCATTTCCCCGTAAAGGCCGTCATCCCCGGCTGAATCTCCTGCCGCCCGGACCTTCAGAATATACTTCCCGGAGGGCAGATTGGTGTAGTTCAGGCGATTGGACGTAGTGGAAATCCAATCCTGATCAAAGCCTTCAAGCTTGTAGAAATACTCCACCCCGTTAAGATATGGCACATAGTCCGAAACGGCAAATACAATGCTCAGATTGTTCTGGGAAGCCTTCAGCAGCAATTCTCCGGTGAAAGGCAGAGAATTTTCGAGAATTCCGGTACGGTCGCCGGCATACACCCTCGCATTGTTGACATACAATTCAGAAAAATAAAGGCTGACTTCATCGCCGACAGTCTTGTACAAGGTGTTCTCGTCGAACGACACCATCCCGTTCATGCCGCCAACGAAAATCCTGTTGTCGAGACATTCATATATTCCGCCTCCGTCACCTGCGGTAAACACATCAGTCCTGCCTATAGGCCGTCCGAGCCCGGTAAAAGGCGAATACAAGGTGAGCCCCCTGTCTGTAGTCATCAGGATACTGTTCCTCGAGGTCTCCATGAGGTTATAGCAATAGTTGCTCGTGAGGTTATTTTCCTGACGGGTAAGTGAAGTGAAGGCAGCAGTTTCATGGTCATAAACCTTCACTCCCTGTCCCAAAGTGGCGATATAAACCAGCCCGCTTGAACTCTCGTATATCTTTGTGACCCTGCATGAAAGCGGCATGCCGTCGACATCCATCCGTTCCGGGACACTGTCAGTATGAAGATTCATGCGCAGCAGTCCTGTCCTGTCCGCCATCCACATGAAGCCCCTTGAATCTATGCAGAAAGTCAGGACCGGACTGTATGGGAACAGCCTTTCGAAACTGTCCGTCGCCGGATTAAGTATCCACATTCCGTTACGGGAAGAAACGTACAGGCGGTCATTGTAGAAAGCCATGCAATAGATTATTTCTCCCGGGTCTTTCCCTGCCTCCGTACTGATTGGATAATTGTGAAACTTTCCTGTACTGCAGTCATACCTGCTCATTCCTCCGGTATGGGTCCCCACATATAGCACATCCCGTTTTCTGTCGTATGCTATTGCCTTTATGTTGTCATGCAGAACAGAGTTCGGGCCTGATGCACGATAATGTCTGAACTTGCCGGTTTTCCTGTCAAGGCAGTTCAGTCCACCCCCGTCAGTGCATATCCACAGCCTCCTGTGGTTGTCCTCAAGCATCTGCCCCACTATCGGATAATCAAGACAGTCATCCCGGCTTTCGTCAACTACATGATATGTGAAGATGTCCCGCGACAGATTGACATAGTTCACGCCTCCGTAATAAGTCCCCACCCACATTGTATTGTGCCTGTCACGGCAAAGTGAAAACACCGACGGATGCGACAGCGAACCCGGCATGTTATCAGACGTTATTATAGTATATTCATCCGTATATGGATTGTAAATCTGCAGCCCGTCAAATGTCCCGAACCATATATTCTGGTCTTCGTCCTCCGCAAACTCCCTGATCTGGCTGCTTGCCACCTTATCTTTGCCGTATGGCTCTTTTCTCAGCACACCGTCCCTCCTTATCGAATACAGCCCGTCCCTCCTTGATGATATCCAAAACTCGCCGCGGCTGCTCTTGAAGATGCTGTATATTTCGATTCCCGGCAGAAGATTTTCCGGAGTCCCTCCATTTTCCGAGAGAAAAAGCCCTTTCGGCGTACCTATCCACAATCTGTCGTCTTCGACAAGCATGCACCAGATATCCGGCAGTCCGAGTTTCCGGACAAAGACCTCGGAGTCCGACACTGCATCGTATCTGAAAAGGGAATCGTTGACTGTATAGCAGACATCCCCATCATAGGTTTCCAACGCCCCGACACCTGCCGTCCTGACCATATTGAAAGTCTCCTGACGGATATCATACCTTATGAGGGAATGCTCCGAACGCATGAATATGTCTCCTGTGCCATTGCCCGTTATACGGTTGACCTCATTGCCTATCAGGAAACGGCTTCCTTTTTCCTGCTCCGTAACTGTTTCAGGCTTGAATCCGCGCACTCTGCTCCCGTCATACATGCAGACACCCTCCCTTGTGCCGAACCACATCCTGCCGAGGGTATCTTCATAAATGGCGAGGACAGTCGGCTGCTCCAGTCCTTCCGCCGGACCTATTTTCCTGAAATAACGGGCAGAAAGGTCCTGTGTGTGCGTAGAGAGAAATATTGTCAGAAACAGAAAACAAAATATTCTAATTCCCATCTGTTCATTCGGTTATAAATCATGTGGCATTGGTGGTCACTTGCACACATTCCGGACATATTGTACATCCTGTCCAATGTATTGCAAATTTATAAAATTACAGAAAAAAAACAAGGACACAAATATCAGCCAACTCCGGGATTATACACGGAATGCGGACCCGGCACCCCGGATCCGCATTCCAGTATAATCATTTTCTGAAAGGATTCCTACTCTATCACGACGCACCTGTTGAGGAGAGGATCGCCCCATCTGTCCACTTCAGAGCCGGCTGCCTTGATCACAAGGCGCTCTGCAGGCACATTATACTTGGTCTGGAGAAGATTGTACACATACTCGACACGCATCTGGCTAAGCTGCTGGTTGCGCTGCCTGCTTCCGGTCTGCTTGTCAGCATATCCAGTCAAAGTAAATACCTTGTCCTCATCTTGCGCAATCACATTCTGCATATAGAAGTCAAGATGGAAAAGTTCCTGAGGACTGAGTTCAGCCTGTCCTATTTCAAAGAACACTGCACCCGGGGTCACATCGAGCATTACTTTCTCAACGACTGCAGGCTTTGCCTGAAGCTCCTTCACTGCATCTTTGAGAGCAGCGTTCTCCGCAGCAAGTTCGTCCTTGTCATTTTCAACGTCTTCCTTCTCACTTGCAAGAGATGCGTTCAATGCCTTGAGATCATTGATATTACGTTCGTACTCAGCAGTATGTGAACGTTTGAAGCCGGTCTTTCCGAGCTTGACGGAAACTCCGAATGTCGCGGAAGTCATGCCTGCAACGCCTCCGACCGGAGATGAATCATATCCCTCCTTGACAACAAGCTGGCGCACCTCAAGAGTAAGGTCAACCCTGTTGCTGATTCTGATATTGTTGAGGAGACCTGCTCCTATGGCAAACTCATTGTTGGCAGTGCCGTTCTTGAATGAGCGTGCAAGACCTGCAGAAACAAACGGGACAAAATTCCATGTCCTGGTCTCCTTGTATCCGCTGAAGGCATTGGAAATGTTCCAGAGAACATCACCATGGATATAGGCATGGTTGAACGCATTTCTGTACCTTCCGTCATCGCCCATCTTCTTGAAGTACGGATACTGCTGTGATGACCATGAAGAAGCAGTCAATCCCTGATAGCCGACCCTGAGTCCGACACTCGGTGTAACCCATTTCCCGATATTTATGTCTAGGGCAGGATTGACACCTCCTATATCATTGAATGAATTTTCAAATACATTAATACCGCCTGCAACACCGATCCACACATTGTCAAAAAGCCTGTTGGTCTCGTACGGACCTCTTACCACCTTGTTGTTTTCATCGCGGTTGTTGTTTTCTTGGGCAGATGCCCATGTGCCTGTTGCAATAATCATACAAAGTGTCAACACGGCACATCCCACTGAATGAATTGTTTTCATACCTCTGTAAATTTTGTTAAAATCAGACAGCTCTGATTCCTTGCTTAAATTCGTTTGTAGCAAAGGTAAGAATAAAATAATTAACTATCTTATTTTATCAAATTTTTTAACTATTTTTTATGACATGACTATGTTATTCGGATTTTTTCCCTTTTGAAGAAGACACTATCATGAAAGTGATGGCCGCCATTGTTATGGCAATGCCGATGATGACATTGGCTGTGATGCTTTCTCCGAAGGCCACGGCTCCGACAAGGATGGCAGTGACAGGCTCGAACACGCCGAGTACGGATGCCTTCGTGGCCCCGATTATGCGGGTGGCCATTGCAAGAGTGGCTGTAGACACGACAGTCGGCATGACGGCAAGGCCGGTCAGGTTGAGCCATACCGACGGATGGTCAAGACCTTTCATGAGAGAGGATACGCCGCCTTGTGACACAAGCCCGTGGACAAGAAAGATGCACACTCCGGTGAGAAGTGCATAGAAAGTGAGCAGGCTGTTGGACACGCTCCTGATGGTCCGGCTTCTGTTGACTATCACGATGAACATGGCGTATGCAAGGGCAGAGGCAAATGAGAGCGCAAGCCCGCGCCAATGGAGCATGCCGTTCCCGTCCGTCCGGCACAGGAAAAGGACTCCGACAAATGTCATGACTATCGCAAGCCAGACCTGCCAGGTCGGATATACCCGCATGAAGACCATTATGATGGCCACAAGCACCGGGTAGAGGAACACGATGGTGGTGGCCACTCCCGAAGGAATGTAGTTGTATGCCTCGAACAGCGTGAGGCTGCTCATGGAAAAGAGCAGACCGAGCAGGACAAGGCGTGAAACCTGCTTCCGGCTCACCCTGAAATTCTCCTTCCGGACGGCAAGCCATCCGCCGAGTATCACCACGGCAAGCAGATACCTGAAAAGAAGGATGGTATCCACGGATATGCCCTGCCTGATGAGCGGAACTGCAAAAAGGGGATTGAGACCGTATGTTACACCGGTGATGATGCCCGCTGCATAACCCCATACCGCAGCAGGCCGCTTCTGTCCGGGAATCCCGGATGAAGACGCAGACAAAGAATCAACAGACATGACTGACTGCCAACTTTATTTATTTAATAAAGACTGTTCCCGGTTACTGCTCTATAAAACCAACCATTCCGGACAGGTCGGAAACGCTGAATGATTTCTGCTCACCTGAAGAGAGGTTCTTGATGTTCACCTCTCCCCGTGCAATCTCGTCGCCTCCGATGATGGACATGAAAGGAATGGACTTCTTCGCCGCATAGTCGAACTGTTTCTTGAGCTTGCCGGCCTCATGCCAGATTTCACATGCCACACCGGCATCGCGCAGCTTCTTCACCACAGGGATTACATATTTCAGTTCCTCTGCACCCATGTTGGCGAAAAGTACCTTGGTGGAGGCGGTGACCTCCTTAGGGAAGAGGTCAAGCCCCTTGAGGACATCGTAGATGCGGTCCGCGCCGAAGGAAATGCCCACTCCGGACATGCCAGGAAGGCCAAATATGCCTGTGAGGTTGTCATATCTTCCTCCGCCGCAGATGCTTCCTATCTGGAAATCCTTGGCCTTCACCTCGAAGATGGCACCGGTATAATAGTTCAGTCCCCTTGCAAGGGAAAGGTCGAGTTCGACATCCTGCACGATATCGGCAGCGGATATCAGTCCGAAGAGTTCCTCCAGTTCGTCAAGTCCCTTGACTCCTGTTTCTGAAACGATTCCGGAGGCGGAATTGCCCGCCATCAGGTCACGCATGGAAGCAAGCTTCTCCGCCGTAGTGCCGGAAAGCTGCAGCACAGGCTCTATCACCTTCACGGCCTCTTCGGTAAGCCCTTTCTCAAGCATTTCAGCCTCAACGGCCTCCAGACCGATCTTGTCTATCTTGTCTATGGCGACTGTTATGTCCACCACCTTGTCCGGGAAGCCGCAGATCTCGGCAAGTCCGGTGAGGACCTTCCTGTTGTTGATCTTTATGCAGACTGCCACCCCGAATGTGCCGAACACCTTGTCCACCATCTGCACAAGCTCCAGCTCATTCAGAAGCGAGGTGGAGCCGATGACATCCACATCACACTGGTAGAATTCCCTGTAACGGCCTTTCTGTGGCCTGTCTGCCCTCCATACCGGCTGTATCTGGTATCTCTTGAAAGGGAATGAGAGTTCATTCTGATGCTGCACCACAAACCTTGCGAAAGGCACGGTGAGGTCATACCTCAACCCCTTTTCACATACCTTCAGCGAAAGAGCCTTGCTGTTGTAGCTGTTTTCCCCGTCTTCAAGACGATATTCGTTGAAGTCAATTCCCGAAAACGCATCCCCTGAATTGAGTATGCGGAACAGGAGCTTGTCGCCCTCTTCCCCGTATTTTCCGAGCAGCGTGCTGAGATTTTCCATTGAAGGAGTCTCTATCGGGGCATAGCCGTATGTCTTGAACACTGCCCTGATGGTGTCGAAAATATAATTTCTCCCGGCCATCTCAGCCGGACCGAAATCTCTGGTACCTTTCGGTATGGACGGTTTCTGTGCCATATAAACATTTATCTTAACGCGGTGCAAATATACGCAGAAGCCGAGAGCAATGCAAACTTGTTTGCAATTGCCGAGGCGCAACAGTATATGGGGCCGTCAGGCCAAATATCGCAGAAGCCGAGAGCAATGCAAATGCGAAAGCATTTTGACTGGTTCATTCCGCGACAGACAGAAGACTTCATGTCTTATGGATGTTGCGGGATGGGCCAGGCATACAAGCCGTCAGGCTTGCATTGCCGAGGCGCAACAGATATGCGACAAAAAACGGGGCTGCCTTTGACGGCGCCCCGCTCTTTATATTCTTCACCCCGGCACCGGCATCTCATGCGCCGATACGGGAAATCAGGGATTCTCTCATGAAAGCCACATAAAAGACGAGAGAATCAAGGCCACAACTGCAAAGGCCCCCACTCTTTTTACCGCTTCTACAAGAAATTCTCTCATGACGCAACAATTTAACGATTATCAATCAAACAACACCCCATAGATGCATGTCTGATTCAAAACGTTGCATCGATGCAGAAAAATATTTTCATTTCCGCAGCCGGTCCAGATGGCAGAGCATCAGGTCACCATTGCCGTCCCTGAGATGCATCCCGTTGCCTTCGCAATAACGGAACCATCGGCAGTCTGCACATTTTCCCTTTTTCATCCACGAACGGTCACGATAAAGTCCGAAACCGTTCTCCCAGACATCGACGAAATCGTCGCCGTAAATATTTCCCTGCACATAATTGCTTCTTATGCTCGGACATGCAGAAATGGAACCGTCAGCCAAGACCGATGCCACTGAAATCCCTGCCTGACAGGTATAGAGATAGTCCCTGACCTTGCCCTCATATTCTCCGAGAAAGCCTTCACACCCGTAACTCGGCAAAATTCTGCCTTCCTCCCTTGTGGCAGATATGAAATCCATGAGCCATCTGAACTGTTTCCCGTCCAGCTGGAGTGCCGCATTCCCTGCTGCCCTTCCTGCCGGAAATACAGTGAAAAGCCGCCAGCGCTTCAATCCCAGAGAAATCAGATATTCCTTGAATTCCGGAAGAGAGGAACAGTTCCGTGAATTCACGCAAGTGACCACATCGAATTTTACGGAAGGTTCGGAAACGAACATCCTGACCGCTGCCTCTGCCCTTTTGAATGCACCCGGGACACCCCTCATCCACTCATGGTCGTCCCTGAATCCGTCCAGACTCACGGTGGCAGAATGTATTCCCGAAGCCAGCAGGGCATCGAAACGCCTCCTGTCAAGAAGCCACCCGTTGGTCACGATTCCCCACGCAAACTCCATATCATATATGGCCTTCCCGCATTTCTCAAGGTCAGGACGGACCAGAGGCTCGCCGCCGGTCATTATCACCATTATCTTATGTGAATCGTACTTCGTCCTGACACGCTCCAAAACCTTGCGGAAATCTTCGAAAGGCATGTCCAGGCATGCGGATGACACATGGCAGTCACTTCCGCAATGCTGACAATTCATGTTGCAGCGCAGCGTACACTCCCAGAAAAGATGGCGGAGAGGATGCCGCTCCTGCTCGTCCTTTATGAGACGGCGGTGCATTTCCAGGGCCAGACGCTGCCTTACAGAAATTCCTGTCATGAAACGAAAATATTTATGAAAACAGGGATAGATTATTTGCTTCCCTGCGAAGACCTGTCATTGTCTACGGCACTCACGGCACTTTCCGTGAGGACGAAATCGACGCCTTCTGCCGAAAACAGACCGCCGTACCACCCTTCCCCTTCATTTTTCCTCTCAAGAGTCACTGTGCGGGTCTGGCTTTCGAAAACACCACCGTTTTCCTCTCCGTCGATGTCCTCAACTTTTATTTCAATGGTCTCAGAAGGAAAGAAGCTGCCTGTCAGCGCATAGCTTCCACTTTCATCAGTCATTGTGGATGATGTACTATAGGCTCCCCCTGCCTCAGATACCGAAATCCGTATGCCCTGCACCGGACCTGTCTTGCCGTCCGACACCATGCCTTTTACCTCGAAGTCCGCATGAGGGACTCCGTATTCCTCTGCGGTGGAAACATTGCGGATATCGCATCCCACTGCAGAAAAGCCGAGGATGCCGAGCATCCATCGACATAATTTCAGAATGATATCTTTCATAACCCCCGACATAAAGTACAAAAATATCCTGATTATCGTAAAGATAAAAATCTTCAGGTCAAACTTACATATAAATTTCTGATTTCTACCCCGGATGAATAAAAACTTTTAAAGGAAAGATAAAGAAATACGATAATCAGATATCCATATTGCGGAAAATCTGTATCTGGACATTATGGGCGGCATACACACCCTGAAACCATGCGTCATCGTCGTCATCAGGTTCTTCAACGAGGTCGAGCTGCACTGACAATGTGGCATCCTGATAGTCATACCAGTTCTGGCCATCCCCGAGGTCGAATGTACCGAGCATTATGCTGGATGAAGGTGTGAATGTACCTTCGAGGTAAAAAGTGCCGTCCGGATGGGTGTCATAGTACCATGAACCGTATATGGGATCCACATAATAGACCCTGATGCCCTGGACAGGCTGCCCGAGGTCATCTATGACTGTACCGCTGATTTCAAAATCGGCATAAGGCAGGTCATACCTTCCGCCAGGGGCGCTGCTGCCGCTGAACTCGCAGGACGAAAGCAGTGGCAGAAGGGCCAATGCAACAGCCCCGACGGCCGCAATCTTCAGTAACCGTTGCCGGAACTGTCTGTATAAAAATGGCATATAAGAAAATTTTCCTGTCATACATCATTCCTGTCCACGGATATAGCTGTCTATGGCTGCAGCGGCCTTGCGCCCCGCTCCCATGGCAAGAATCACTGTGGCTGCCCCGGTAACGGCATCTCCGCCTGCGAAGACTCCAGGACGGGATGTCACTCCGTTGTCGTCGGCGACTATGCATCCCCGCCTGTTGGTTTCAAGTCCGGATGTGGTACGGGCAATCAGAGGGTTAGGAGATGTTCCCAAAGCCATTATGACCGAATCAGTCTCTATCTCAAATTCAGAGCCGGGCACAGGGACAGGAGAACGCCTGCCGCTCTCGTCCGGCTCCCCAAGCTCCATCCTTATGCAGCGTATTCCGCGCACCCAGCCTTTTTCATCGCCCAGGATTTCCACCGGATTGGTGAGCATCCTGAACTCTATGCCTTCTTCCTTGGCATGGTGAACCTCTTCCCGGCGGGCAGGAAGTTCATTTTCAGTCCTTCTGTATACTATCGTCGTTTCGGCGCCAAGACGGAGGGCGGTCCTTGCCGCATCCATCGCCACATTCCCGCCGCCTACCACTACCACTTTCCTTCCCGTATATACCGGTGTCAGATAGTCATGGCGATAGGCCTTCATGAGATTGTTCCTTGTGAGGAATTCATTTGCGGAAAACACTCCGTTCAGATTTTCCCCGGGAATGTTCATGAAGCGCGGAAGACCTGCACCGGAGCCGATGAACACCGCAGAAAACCCTTCCTTGTCAAGCAGGGAATCCACAGTCACTGTCCTTCCGACCACGACATCCGTTTCAATCTTAACACCAAGTTTCCTCACCTCACCGATTTCGGCCGCCACCACCCTCTCTTTCGGGAGGCGGAACTCCGGAATGCCATATTCCAGCACTCCCCCGGCCTTGTGCAGAGCCTCGAAAATGGTGACATCGTATCCGAGCCTGGCAAGGTCCGTGGCACAGGCAAGCCCTGAAGGACCGCTGCCGACTATCGCCACCTTATGTCCGTTGGACGGGGCCTTTTCCACATCCTTCTTGCCGTTCTTCATGCTCCAGTCGGCCACAAAGCGTTCAAGCTTGCCGATAGCCACCGGTTCTGACTTCACGCCGAGGACACAGCTGCCTTCGCACTGGGTCTCCTGCGGACACACCCTTCCGCAGACAGCAGGCAGGGAAGAATCCCTGGCTATGACTGAAGCGGCATCCGCGAAGTTTCCCGCTGCTACGGCCGCTATGAATTCCGGGATGGACACATTCACAGGACAGGCGCTGACACAGCGCGGATTTTTGCAGTGGAGGCACCGCGTAGCCTCAAGCATGGCCTCATTCCCGTCATATCCGTAGCATACCTCTTCAAAATTGGTCGCCCTGACTTTCGGGTCCTGTTCACGCACAGGCACTCTCGGTATTCTGTTTGCCATTATTCTGTCCTCCCATTGATTACGGTCTTTCCCAGACGGCATTCGTGCTCATATTCCACCTCTGCTTCATGCTCCTGTGTACGATACATCCCCTGGCGGCGCATGGCTTCGTCGAAATCCACTTCATATCCGTCAAATTCAGGGCCTTCTACACAGGCAAAACGGGTCTTTCCGCCCACGGTCACACGGCAGGCCCCGCACATTCCTGTCCCGTCCACCATCAGAGTGTTAAGGCTGACAATAATCGGCAGCCCGAGACTTTTAGCAGTCAGCGAGGCGAATTTCATCATTATCATCGGGCCTATCGCCACAGCCTGCGTGTATTTCTTTCCATCCTCAATGACAAGCGTTTCAAGCAGTCCTGTCACCATCCCGTGAAACCCTTCGGAACCGTCATCGGTACAGATGTAGAGATTGTCGCAGACAGCCTTCATCTGCTCCCTGTAAATTATCAGTTCTGATGTCTTTGCCCCGATTATCACATCCACCGGCACACCGAGAGAATGGAGATATTTCACCTGCGGATACACCGGAGCCGTGCCGACTCCCCCGCCGATGAAGATGTAGCGGGCTTCCGCAAGCTCTTTCCTGTCCATGCCCACAAATTCGGACGGCTGCCCGAGGGGGCCGGCCACATCGCTGAACGAATCGCCCTCATTCAGGGAGCATATCTCACCCGTGGACACTCCTATCCTCTGGGTGACTATCGTCACGGTACCCTCTTCCCTGTCATAATCACTGATGGTCAACGGTATGCGTTCACCGTGATCTTCAGGGATGACTATGAGGAACTGCCCTGGCTGCGCAGATGCGGCAAGCCTCGGAGCATGGATCTTCATCCTGCAGATGGCCGGGGAAAGCATCTCCTTTGAAACTATTTCAAACATATCATTTTTCCTATTCTAAAGATTCCTAAAGTTCACGCACCTCATATCCTAGCTTTTCAATGGCCTTTGCAAGAGTGGCGGAGTCAGTCTTCGAGGCATCGTATTTCACCCGGACAGTACGGTCCTCCAGGGACACCTCCAGATCCTTGACACCTTTCTCGAAAGATATGTTTTCCGTGATTTTCTTCACACAGTTCTCGCAATGCATTGATACTGAAAATGTGACTTCCTTCAGTTCCTTCCGCGGCTTCTCTGTTGAAAAAGTTGTCAGTCCCTCTGCCAAGGGAAAGGCGGCGGCAGACGATGAAGCGGCAAAAGCCAGCAGCAAAACGGATAATGATATTGTAATTATGCTTTTCATAACATATATGCCGGAATTTTTTCCAAACGGGACAAATTTAATAAAAATCACCTTGTTTTCCATAGTGTAAACCGGACTCCGGCATAAAATCTTGCCCCCATTATCGGTCCCCAGACCGCACTTGCGTCAAATGACGGCTGATGGGCCGAGACAAGCCCGGTGGAGGAGTCACGGCTACCGA
The DNA here is from genome assembly GCA_944323825.1 of uncultured Bacteroidales bacterium. Classification (GTDB taxonomy): domain Bacteria; phylum Bacteroidota; class Bacteroidia; order Bacteroidales; family UBA932; genus Cryptobacteroides. Next base: position 103,114 of record CALUTY010000004.1, on the reverse strand, counting down.
GGATGACATTCTTCTGGCGGAAATTGGTGAGATTCTCGCCGCCGATGTAGACATCCACACCCTTGAAACGCCGTGTCACCTGCAGGTAAAGCAGCGGGTAAACCGGAGTATAGCCATTGGCATATAGAAGGTTTCCATCCGCATCCTTCAGATCCCTCATGAAGTCATACACGCGGCAGGGACCGTTGACAGATGCGGTGAAGTCAAATATCCATTTGTTCAGATTGGTGGCATACTGCATGTTGAGCACGCCCTTGTAGCGGCTTGTCATCGGCTTTTCCACAAGTCCCTGGCCTTCAAGCGTCACCCTTGCATCCGTATACCGGAAGGTGGCTGTCACCGTGAAGCGCTCCACCGGCTCCACATTGAAATCCACCTGGAAATTGTCGGTATAGGACCTCCGTCCGTCCAGATTGTAGAATGATATCGTATTGTTCAGATGTTCATAGTCCACTATCATCTGTTGTGAAAATGCCGTCCTGAAATAGTCGAAGCTGATGTATGTGTTTGAAGATGCCCCGAAAGGAAGATAATATGTGAGATTGCCGCCGAATGTCCAGGCATCCTCAAGGGTATGCTCCTCGAAATTGCCGGAAAAGAGCTTTCCGGTGGAGAATACCCCGATGTTGTCAATCAGAGGATTGGCATATCTCAGTCCGCGTCCTCCGTTCAGCCGTATGGCAATCTTGTCCACAGGGGAATACTTCAGCGTTACCCTCGGTGAAAACTTGAATCCGTCCCCCTTGTACCAGTCGCCCCTGAGCCCGACTATGGAAGTGAATTTCTCTCCGGCGGTGAAAGTGTATTCCCCGAAGACACCCGCCGTGGCAAGGCCGGTAATCCTGTCATTGACATAGGCAGGAGCCATTGTCTCCGACCTGACATACCTGTTGATGTATTCATCGTATCTGTCGAATGTGCCGCCGATGCCGACAGTGAACCTGTGCGACTCATTGATCTCGTTCTGGTACATGAGATTGCCGAAGACGGAATGCTGGCTGCCGAGCCATGTGGACTGGCCGAACCATGAATCCATGTCCGTGTATGAATAATCGGCCACAATGGCTATGTTCTGCGAATTGTCCTCCGAAAGGGGGATGCCCACCTTCAGATAGCCTCCAATGGACTTGTTGACAATGTCGGAGCCCCACGGGTCGTCGGCATATCCGTCTTCCCATTCCTGATATGTATCGTGGTCATACCCTTCCTGCCCTCCCTTGCGGGTGTCGTGCAGAGCTTTCACCCCAAAACGCACCTGCACCCCGTTGTCCGCAAGGTAGAGCCATCTGTTGGCAAGGTTGAACTGGAGCATCATGGGGTCGTCCATGAAGCCGTCATGATTGTGGTCAAAGCTCCTGACATTGCCGGAAACATGGCCGAGGATTACAGTGCTCCACTTCTGTCCGAGCTGCAGCGATGATGCGATGTTGAAATCCAGCTTCGTGTCGCTCATCACGGATGCATTCAGGAAAAGGGGCTTCTCGTCCGTCGGCTTCCTGTATTCCATGTTGATCTGCCCGGTGACGGATTCCACTCCGTTTATCACCGATGCCGCCCCTTTTGCTATCTGTATGCTTTCCAGCCATTGCCCCGGGACATAGGAAAGCCCGAAAGGAGCTGAAAGTCCGCGCATTACCGGCCTGTTCTCGTCCAGCATCTGCGTATAGACTCCCGAAAGCCCCAAAAGGCGTATCTGCCTTGCCCCCGTGACGGCATCGGAATACCCGACCGTCACGCTCGCCGAATTCTCGAAGCTTTCCGCCAATGTGCAGCAGGCCATCTTGTGCAGTCCGGCCGAAGATATGACCTCTGTCCTTATCGGAGTCCTCTTTGAAAGATAGTTCCCGTCCTGCCGTCCCACAAAGACCGCAGCGTCAAGACTGTCTTTCCTTTCTCCATATATGCCTGCAGTGTCCTTCACTTCCGGCATCACATCCGCCTGAACCGTCATGGCAGCTCCGGCCTCCCGGGCAATCATTGCGGATGCCGCCAGATGCACAGCCGCAATCGTCACCAATATCCTTTTCATTCCTTTTCTTCAATTCACAAATTCAGGGTACAAAAATAATATTTTTAAAATGTAAAAAATTTATATGTCTTTGCAGATTATGTTTGACGACCTGTTTGCGTAGATACATGATTTTATTTACATTTGTAGAATTGTGGAAAACAAAGAGAACAGCTTAATGTAAGACAATATGAAAGAATTCCTCAAAATGACATTGGCGGCAATGCTCGGATTCCTCATCGTAAGTGTTGTCATGACCATTTTTTCTTTTGCCCTGCTCGGATCGCTGGCAGCCCTCGGCAGCAGTGAGCCGGTAATGCCGCGTTCGGCGGTACTGAAGCTCGACATGAGCACGATAGCCCTGACTGAACAGAGCGCGGATTCAAACCCTTTTGAAATGCTTCAGAAGGAAGGTGTAACCAAAGTTGGCATCTGGAACGCCATCCAGGCGATAGATGCTGCCGCGGCTGATCCTGCCGTCAGCTACATATACATGAAGCCGGACATGCTGATGACTTCCGGAATGGCTGAAGTGGAGGAACTGAGGAGTGCGCTTGAAAATTTCCGCAGCAGCGGGAAAGCCATAATCTCATATATGGAAAATCCGACAAATGCAGGCTACTACCTTGCATCAGTGTCTGACAGGATATACATGACTTCATACGAAGGAGGCATGACAATGCTCACCGGACTTTCAACCCAGGTGATATTTCTCAAGGACATCCTGGACAAGCTCGGAGTGAATGTACAGCTGATACGTCACGGGAAATACAAATCCGCAGGAGAGATGTATATCCGCAACTCCATCAGCCCGGAGAACAGGAAGCAGAACCAGGAGCTTGTGAACTCCATCTGGAACAGCTGGACATCACAGATGGCAGCGTCACGGGGGCTGAGCCAGGAAAGGCTGAACGCCATGATCAACGGGCTGGAACTCAATTTCCCGCAGGATTATCTTGAAAACGGGCTTGTGGACGAACTCGTGACACAGGCACAACTGATGGACAAGCTCTGCGCCCTTTCAGTGGTGGAAAAGTTCGAGGATGTAAAGATGATTTCCCTGCAGGACTATATAAAGATAAGCGTGAAGCCTAACCTGAAGGCGAAGGAGAAGATTGCGGTGATCTATGCGTCCGGGAACATTGTGGACGGAAAAGACAGGAACAATGTGGACGGTGACAGGTTTGCGGCAATCATATCCGGAGTCAGAAGGGATTCTACAGTGAAGGCTGTGGTGTTCAGGGTGGATTCTCCGGGAGGCAGCGTCCTTGCTTCGGAAAAGATAAAGAATGAAATCGACCTTCTCAGGGAGGTGAAGCCGGTGATAGCGTCATACGGCAACTATGCGGCCTCAGGCGGCTACTGGATATCCAACAGCTGCGACAGGATATTCACGAATGCAAGCACGCTGACCGGCTCTATCGGAGTGTTCAGCATGCTCCCGGACTTCAGCGGCACCCTGAAGGACATCGCCCATGTGAACATCACCACCATCAGTTCCAATGAGCACGGAGACATGTATTCCGGACTCAGGCCTTTGAGCGACAGTGAAACGGCCTATATGCAGGCTTCTGTTGAAAAGATTTACGACAGGTTCACCGCAACTGTTGCCGAGGGCAGGAACCTTGAGGTCCCTTATGTGGATTCGATCGCACAGGGCCGAGTATGGGCCGGAAGCGACGCCGCTGAAATAGGACTCGTGGACGGCATCGGAACCATCAAGGATGCCATAATGTATGCAGCAGGTGCGGCCGGGAACGGGATGGCAGACCTCTCCGCATGGCAGATAGTGGAATATCCTAAGCCGATGACGACAATGGAGATTCTCATGGAGTCGCTCGGCGGCAGCAGCGCTTCAGTGTTTGAAGGTACACCGCTTGAAAATGTGGAGAAGGCATTCTCCGACTGGAAAGCCGACGAAAGCGGCAAGGTCTACGCAAGGTTGCCATACGAAATGTCCATAAGATAGTTACGCAATTCAAGGCAGGGGCGACCCGGATTCCGGGGCCGCCCTTTTTTATTGGAAACAAGACAGAAATGGAAAGGAAAAATTTCAATGTCGAGATATGCGCCGGGTCGGTGACAAGCTGCAAGGCGGCCCAGGACGGAGGGGCGGACAGGGTGGAACTCTGCGGAGGACTTCCGGAAGGGGGCACGACCCCGTCCGTCGGCATGATACGCAGGGCAAGGGAAGTCATTACGATAGGGATGAATGTCATCATCAGGCCGAGGGGAGGAGATTTCCTGTACAGCGAAAGCGAAGTCAGGCAGATGGAATACGACATCTACGCGGCTCAGGACGCAGGGGCGGACGGGCTTGTTTTCGGGGCACTCACGGCTGACGGGGATGTGGACGAAAGGGCGATGACCATGCTCATGACTGCCGCCGGGGACATGCCGGTGACATTCCACAGGGCCTTTGACCATGCCAGGGACCCTTTTGGGGCAATGGAAAAGATCATAGGATTCGGATGCCGTAAAATACTCACATCCGGATGCATGCCTTCCGCCAGGGAAGGGGCGGAACTCATTGCCGGACTTGTCCGCAGGGCCGGGGACAGGATATCCATAATGCCGGGATGCGGGATAAATTCCGGAAACATTGCAGGAATCGCCGAAGCCACCGGAGCGCATGAATTTCATCTCTCCGCACGCAGGCCGGTGGGCAGCGGCATGAGATTCCGCCGTCCGGAAGTGCTGATGGGCAGCGAAAAAGACGGCTATTCCATCATGGATTCAGATCCGGATGAAATAGCCGCAGCCATCAATGCCCTCAAATCCCTATAGGCTCTTCGATACCTTCACAAGCCGGTCGCCGAGCCCTATCGAATATCCTTCAGAGAAGAAGACCACTCTGTTGAAGGTGTCTGCCACCACAATCAGAGGCAGGCGGCCTTTCCCTTTAAGATTCATGCCCGAAACCATCATTTCTCGCATGGAGCCGTCCGTGTCGATTCCATAGCTCACGGTCGGCGGAAGATTGTATTTCCCAGGATCGAAGCGTTTCCAGTCATTTTCGGAAGCGAAAATCACCAATATAGGCCGCCCCCATGCTGCAAGCTCTTCTGCAGCGGCAGATATGTCACGCATTGCATGGTCGGTCGGCTCACGGCCGCTGTCCACGAGGGCAACGGCAAAATATCCACGCCCGGTCTCGGAGAGTACGGATTTGTGCACCTTGTCCTCAAGGCTTCCGGTGCCCTGTGCAGGAACCTTGTCATAAAGGGCTTCGGAATTGAAGCTGCCTATCACACGATATTGTGAAGGGTCGTCCCTGACCACAAGCCCGACAGAAGCCGTCTGTCCGGTCTTTACCTTGAAGAAGCTCATGTCAGCCAGCACATTGCCGCCGGACATCCTTGCCCCGCTCGTGAGCATATATGTTCCCTCAGGCAAGACGGCTCCTTTGGAAAATGTATTCTTCCATGTTGCGGATTCCTCATAATTCAGAAGGACGAAAGTCCCGTCCTCATATCTTGAAAGCGTAAAGTGGGTGTAATAGTGAGGATCTTCAAGCATAGGTATCGGAGAATACCTTATTTTCAGTGTCCCGGTATCTGCCACAGTCTTTTCAGCGGCCTCGAAATCCACATCAAAGACCTGCCCGCCGTGCCTGTATTTTACCGTGCCCGTCACAGGGTCTTTCCATGCAGGAACTCCGGCAGTCCGGCACATGGCGACAAAGAATATTTCCCGTGAGGCCTTGTCTGCCACCCTCGTGTCCCAGACCCTTGCCGGAGCCACCTGGACATATCCCATGGATATGGAATCCATCATCGACAGACTGTCCCGGCACCATTTCACAAGACAGGCCGGATCTTCACGCACTGCACTCCACATTGTTTCCGGCACATTCTCCAGCAGAAGTCCCCTGTATGGGGTGAGCAGCTCGGTGGATACCCTCGGCCCATATACATGCTCATCCGGACATCCGGCAGGGACATTGTCCAGATGGTCTTTCAGCACAGCGGCAGGAGTGTCCCTCAAATCCTTTTCCGAAACCGAGTTCAGCAAGGCAACGGCATCATTTCCACGGCCTTCCGACACTGCATATTCCAGGAATGAACATATTTCCGGATGGTTGCCGCGCGATGCGACAATCAGATCAGAAGCAGACGAAGACAAGCCCAGCCTGTCGGCAAATGCTTCCGCTCGCTCCCTGTCATAGAATGTTCCCACATATTCCAGCCTTATGGAATCCTCCTGCGCCATTCTCCTGTCATTCTCTGCCCGCTGCTCCTCCGTCACTTCCGGAAGCACGGCATTCTCCGCAGGCGGGACGGATTCAAAGGCGATATGGTCAGGAAGATTGTCCTCATCATAAGAAAGGACTATGTCCACACTGTTATCCTTGCCGAAAGAAACCTTCCTGAAGCCGAACTTCTCCCCGTCGGTGGCATACACAAGCATATCCCCCAGCCCTGCGGTGAGATATGAGCAGCCGTCGCTCCCTGCAGTCTTGACTGCCACCGGATAGAACTCGGCATAATTGTAAAGCCGGTATTCGACCCTTGCACCGGACACAGGACTGCCGTCAGGATATGTCACCTTCACATCAAGCCGTGCCGCACCCGGGGCATAATTGTCTATCACATTTATTTCAGTATAATTCGGAGAAACCGACACAACCTCCTCCGGACCGTCATACCGGCCGAAGACTTTTGTGTGCATCAGCATCCCCCGGCTCGCAGGGGCATTGAACCAGCCTAAATCAAGCACGGGCTCAGGCTCACAGGCACCGAGGAAATGCCATTCCCCGTCAGCCCAGGCTTCCACCCATGCGTGGTTGTCGTCCGTATGCGCCCAGCGCGGAGTATAGACCTGCCTTGCCGGAATGCAGACGGACCTGAGGGCAGCCACGAGGAAGGTGGATTCCTCTCCGCACCTTCCGTACGCAGTCCTGACCGTTGCCAGAGGGGAGCTCGTCCTGGAGTCCGACGGCTGGTATACAGCCTTTTCATGGCACCAGTGGTTCACCTCAAGGATGGCATCCTTCATTGAAAGCCCTTCCAGACGCGGGGCCAGTTCACTGAAGAAAACGGCGCGGGAAGTGTCAAGATTCTCATTGTTCACTCTCACCGGAAGCACGAAATGCCTCAGTTCCCTTTCCGGGACATCCTTGCCCCAAGGCATGGTGCCGGCAGCCTCGGCAGTGAGCCTCACATTGTCTGCCCAGTATTCCTGCGGAAGATTTACAATGTCACCCAGCGGCATATATGCATACAGGAACTCCATAGCTTCCCTCTCCGGACCTGTAAGCTCCATGGAATCCAGGCACACCCCTGCCCTGTCCAGCAGTTCTGCCCTGGAGGAGAAGTCCTTCCTTACCTCCTCCCTGTATCCTGCATCGGAAATGAAATGCCGGGAGCAGGAACACAGCATCAGCATTCCTGCAAAGACATTAATGAGAATCTTTTTTTTCATAATATGATTTTAATGGTTATCTGCAAAAGTACCCCAAGAGGTCATTCCGAAACATGAAAAGAATTTGTATCTATGGAAATTATGATAACTTCCTTTGTGCTGGAAGTGACTTTCAGGGAATCGTCTATACGGACGCCGAGAAGGGCGGAGACATGATGCTCCGGAGCATCCGGTGACGATGAAACGGAAGGAGGGGCGACAAGCACAACGGCGGACTCCTTTTCTTCCAGTCCGTATTTCATGTCAGTGAACATGTCGCTGAGTTTCTTCCTGCCTTTCAGGCCCAAAGGACGCATCCAGTCACCTGGAAGCCACCTGCGGCAGATGAAAGGGAAATCCATCACGGCCCTGTCGAACATTATCGTGCCGGCAGGCTGCTTCAGGGATATGCTACCGTCCCATTTTCTGACGGATATGGAGAATGACACACCGTTGAAAAAATATTTTCCGGCGGCCCTTATTGCCATGACAGGGTCCGAAGCGGAAAGGGTGTCCCGCTCCCGGAAAATCCTGCTCCCTGATACAGACGCATGAGACTGCCTGCCGTCACCTTTGTCAAATCCGGCTTTCCGTATGACAAGTTCCCTCGATGAAGTCATCAGCTCGTGCCCGTCCGAACGGAAAACCTTTCCGCCTATGGTGCCGGCTTCCTCCAGCAGGACACACACTGAATGCACTGAAGCAGAATTGAAGCCGTATTGCTCCAATATCCTGTAGAGAATGTATTTCCAATGCCTTTCGGACTTGAGCGCAGCCACATCCACACGGCACACAACACCTCCGGCTCCGTTTTCGGGACATTCTGTCATGCAGGATGAATGTTCTCTGAAATACTCATCCGCGATGTCAGCCGCCTGGGAAAAATAATCCATCTCACGGTTCAGGGTCTTTACAAATGAAGGATTGATGCCGGCGAAAAGCGGGAATATCTGGTTTCTGATCCTGTTCCTCCTGTACTCCACATCGGCATTTGTGCTGTCCTCATGATATCTGAGCCCATGTGCAAGGACATGGCCTTCTATCTGTTTCCTCGTGAAATGCAGCAGAGGACGGATGATGATGCCCTGACAGTATGGATTGGCGGACAATTCACCCATGCCAGTAACTCCCTTTATCCCGGTTCCCCGCAGCATATTGAGAATCAATGTCTCGGCATTGTCATTGGCATTGTGCGCCACGGCCACGGCTGAATATCCGTTCACGGATGCAAGTTCGCCGAACCACCTGTAGCGGAGCTCCCTCGCCGCCATTTCTATGCTCAGCCCATGTTCCGAGGCATAGGAAAGCGTATCAAAATCCTTTTTATATAGCCTTACCCCATGTTTTTCAGCCCATTCCGCCACCAGTGCCTCGTCGGAATCGCTCTCCGCTCCCCGCAGATGGAAATTGCAATGCGCCAGAGCAAAGTCCGGGCTGCATGACGAATGCAGAAAGAGGTCGGCCATGCACATCGAATCAATCCCTCCGCTGACTGCAAGCAGCACAGGACCGGGATTATTCTTCATCAGTTCCGGCAGTATGCGGTCAAATCTTCTCTGCATCACCAATGCTAAGAATTCCTGGAAGCAAAAGTATAGACAAAACCGAATGAAAGAGACTCCTTGAACTGTATGCGCTGGTGTCCTGCAATACCGTTCTTCTTTTCTTCAGGAGTCTGGATGATGACATTGTCGTCATATATGAGATTGGTCGTGATCGTGAACGAGAAAAATCTGGCGAGTTTCCAGTCTATCCTGTTGTCCCAGTTGACACGGATGTTCTGCGGCTTGTCAAGATAGTCTGAAAACAGCACGACCTGCGATGAAAATGCGAAGTTGTCGTTGACATTCACCTTGAAGTCCACCTTCAGCTGTGCACCGAACTCAAATTTGGCCCCGCGGTATATCCTCCTGTAGTCCAGCTGGGTGTTGCCGTCTTTATCCAGGACAGGATTGCCGGACTCATCCATAAGCAGAGGAAGGTCAGCGTCCGAAGTATTTTCAAATTCCTTCTTGCGCGGCTGGCTGTATGAAGGCCTGAGCTCCGGGTCATTGACAATCACGAATCCGCCTGTCAGAGGGGCGAAATTGACAGTGAGCCAGTTGAGCGGCTTGTAGTCAAGACCGAGCGCCAGATTGGTGTAGGCAGGCGACAGGAATCCGGACTTCAGCACCCGGGCAGCCTTCCAGTCGGCATGGCCGTATTCCTCATTCTCCCCCAGGGCGGAACCGTCGGCCTTCTTGGAAGGTGTAGGAAAGTCATATGTGTTGGTGAACTGCGACTTGAAGCTGAATTCCGCAGAATAGTACAGCTTGTTCGTGGCCTGGTATCCCCACTTGCTTTCGAGATATATCCTGTCATCTGTCTTCTGGAGCACCGGCTTGTCAGCAGAATACAGAAATCCGTAGTCCAGCTGGAGACGGTTGTTCCAGAACATCTCATCCTTGCTGTAATTGGCGTTGGCATCAATGAATGTCTTCAAGGACACTGTGTTGTATCCTCCGGCCGCCCAGTTGGTCAATGAAGTCTGCCCCAGGTCCAGCTTGGTCTGAAGTGAATTTTTCCAATATTTGCTCGCCGGCTCCTTAGGGGTTTCCGGGACCGGTGCCCGGTCGATGGCCATCGCGGCCTCGGCTGCAGCTTTCTGCGCATCCGTAAGCAGTTCCTGCGCGGATACCGGCAAGATTGCAAAGGACAGCAGTATTGTAATCAGTTCTTTTTTCATATCAGTCATTGCCAATCGGTGAACATTATGCCGGTCAGAAAACCGCTGAATACTGCAATCATCAGTACGAGCGGGCAAACAGGACTCTTCTGTGCGACGGCTTTCCTGAATAGATGCATTTTCCTTCCTCTTCGCACACGGCACTGTCCATAGGTATGCACCTGATGGTGGCCTTTGTCTCCTCCTTTATCCTCTCCTCGGTCTCAGTGGTGCCGTCCCAGTGGCAGAGCAGGAAGCCCCCTTCCTCTATCCTTTCCTTGAACTCATCCCACGAATCCACCTTCACGATGCTGTCGTCCCTGAATTTCAAGGCTTTCGCATATATGTTGTCCTGTATTTCGACAAGCAGGTCCTCTATTCTCTTCCCGAGCCCTTCCTGCGGCACGGATGCCTTCTCCAGTGTGTCCCTGCGGGCAAGCTCCACCTGGCCGTTCTGCAGGTCGCGCGGGCCGATGGCAATACGCACAGGAACTCCCTTGAGTTCCCATTCCGCAAACTTGAATCCCGGACGCAGAGTATCCCTGTCGTCAATCTTCACCGTATGGCCATGTGCCTCAAGCTCCTTCTTCAGCTCATCCATCTTGTCAAGAATGGCATTCCTCTCCTCCTCGCTCTTGTAGATAGGCACCATCACGACCTGTATCGGAGCCAGCTTCGGAGGAAGCACAAGACCGTTATCATCACCGTGTGCCATGACAAGTGCTCCCATCAGACGGGTGGAAACGCCCCATGAAGTGGCCCACACATATTCCTGTTTTCCTTCCCTGTTGGTGTACTGGACATCGAAAGCCTTGGCGAAATTCTGACCGAGGAAATGCGATGTGCCGGCCTGCAATGCCTTTCCGTCCTGCATCAGAGCCTCTATGCAAAGGGTGTCGAGAGCCCCTGCAAACCTCTCGTTCGGGCTCTTGTGCCCGACAACCACAGGCAATGCGAGGGTGTTCCTTGCGAAGTCGGCATATACATTGATCATCTTCATTGCCTCTGCCTCTGCCTCCTCCCTTGTGGCATGGGCGGTATGGCCCTCCTGCCAGAGGAATTCAGCGGTGCGGAGGAACAGCCTCGTACGCATTTCCCAGCGCACGACATTCGCCCACTGGTTGCAGAGTATAGGAAGATCCCTCCATGAAGTGATCCAGTTCTTGTATGTATTCCAGATTATGGTCTCGGAAGTAGGCCTGACTACGAGTTCCTCCTCAAGCTTTGCCGAAGGGTCCACGACCACACCCGGACCGTCAGGATTGGCCATCAGCCTGTGATGCGTCACCACGGCGCACTCCTTGGCGAAGCCCTCCACATGCTCGGCCTCACGGCTGAGGAATGATTTCGGTATGAAGAGAGGGAAATAGGCATTGACATGTCCCGTATCCTTGAACATCTTGTCAAGCACCTCATGCATCTTCTCCCAGATCGCATATCCGTAAGGCTTGATTACCATACATCCGCGTACTGCAGAACGCTCTGCAAGATCCGCCTTCACCACAAGATCGTCATACCACTGGGAATAATTGTCCGCTCTCTTTGTAACCTCTTTAGCCATTGTATTTTTGCTTTTGAATTATTTTATATTTACATTGCAGATGATTTCCGCAGCCGCAAAGGTACGGATATTGCAGAAATGCATCAGGTTGCGAAGGTACGAAATTATTGGAAATAATGGGAGGTTCAGATATGAAAAAGAGAGTTATAATCTTGATTTCAGCCGCCATCGCCCTTACATCGTGCGGTACGGCTGCCCGGTACGCCTCTTCAGGACAGAGGTATCAGGACGGGATCTACTACAGGCCTGAACCGCAGGAAAAGACAAAGGTGACGGCCGCCGACGAAAAGGTGGACAACCTTGTGGCAAAGACAAAGGAAACTGAACTGCTGCTTTTCGGCGACAGGAAAGACACTGTGGTGATTCCTGACAACAAGGCGGCGGTCATCAGGTTTGACAGCACGGCCGTGACGACGGTCACCATTACGGACGACCCGTTCACCGACATCTACTACAACAATTATCCGTGGACATACTATACTCCTGTGACATTCTCCAGCTGGTACTGGGATCCGTGGTATTACGGAAGATACTGGGGCTGGTACGATCCGTGGTACTGGGGAGGATGGTATTACGACCCTTGGTATTGGGGATATGCAGGCATCTTCTGGGACCCGTGGTTCTGCAATCCGTGGTTCTGGGGCGCCCCATATTACCCGTACCACCCTCACTGGCACCACGGACATGATGTCATCGTCAGCGGCGGAAGGGGATATTATTACGGCTCACGCGCCTCAGGCGGCTCATCTGTGAGAAAGGCGTATGTTTCACGCGGCAGCGGCTCAAGCGTCAGGGGTACGGCAGTCGCAAGAAGGGGTTCGTCTTCAGGAACATCCACAGTAAGGAGAGGCTCTTCCTCAGCAAGAGGGACATCGGCAGTTGCTTCAGGGACAATGACACCGACAAGGCGCTCAAGCACGGTACGCAACACCTATACTTCGGGCATATCATCGGTAAGACGCTCCGGAAGCACCACCTCGGCAGCCATCGGAAGCAGTACAGGACAGGCATACAGAAGAGGAGGAGGGACCACGGCATCGGCAGTACAGTCCAGCGGGACAGGCTCCGCATACAGAAGAGGAGGAGGCATCCTGACAGTACCTGCATCGGCACCGAAATCCTCCATGAGCAACTACAGAAGGGCCTCTTCAAGCGTATCAAGGTCTTCCGGCTATTCCGCAGGAACTTCCTCCTCATACAGCAGGGGAACTTCCGGGTACACAAGGAACAGCTCTGCGACATATAACGGGAACAGTTCATCGTTCAACGGAAGCCAGTCCTACAACAGAAGCTCGTCTTCTTTCAACCGGAACAGCACTTCCTCTTTCAACAGGAGCAGCTCATCGTCATTCAGCCGTAGCAGTTCATCATCATTCAGCAGAGGATCTTCCGGCTACTCCGGAGGCGGAAGCTCACGCAGCGGGGGCGGGAGCTACAGAAGATGACACGGACCCGCATCACGCATATATTGCCCTCCTGCCATCCGGTTCCGACAGGAACGGCAGGAGAGGCAGTTTTCCGACAGACACATTAATTTTAAACATATAAGACCATGAAAAAGACAGCAATTACACTTTTGCTGGCAGGGATTACGGCAAGTGCGGGGGCGCAGACAATGTATGACGCGCTCAATTACAGCAAGAGCGATTACGCGGGGACAGCAAGGACAGTGGCCATGGGCAATGCGTTCACGGCCCTCGGAGGAGATCTTGGAGCTGTCACTATCAATCCGGCAGGGTCCGCAGTGGCAAGGTACTCACAGGTGACCGTCACGCCGGGGGTAAACATTTCGGTCAATTCCGCAACGGGCACAGAGGCATCAAACGGCTTTGAGAAAAATCTCAGGACATCAATGGCAAGGTTCTCCATGCCGAACTTCGGATTCACCATAAATTTCGACACGCACAGGACTTCGGGGCTGAAGAACTGGACCCTCGGCTTTGTCGCCAATCAGACAGCCAACTGGCAGGATGACCTTGTCGCCGGAGGAAGCAACACCAGGACATCGCTGGCAGGTTCGCTTGCCTCTTTTGCCAACGGATATGACGTCAGTGATCTGAGCGCAGACAATGCGTACGACATGATACCGGTCAGCGACTGGAGGGCCATAGCGGCATTGCAGTCACGGGTAATAGGACTTACGCCGGACACGAACATATCTGATGAATATCTCGGAGTGACCGAAAACTGGAGCCTCGTGGACAATGGAGACGGCACACAGCACTATGAGTTCGGCCTTGGAGGAGCCATCGACCAGACATTCGGAAGAAGGACGCTCGGAAACAGGTACGACTATGTGATAAACCTCGGAGGCAATATTTCCGATGTGGTTTTCATCGGAGCCAACCTCGGCATCACCTCCATGCGCTACAGCCATGAATATTATATAAGGGAAACCGCCCAGGACTCGGACCTTTTCCAGACGCAGTTCAACAGCCTCACATACAACTACGGCTATGACGCATCAGGAGTGGGCGTCTACGGGAAATTCGGAATCATAGCGGTTCCGGTGAACGGGCTGAGGATAGGAGCCGCCATCCAGACGCCGACCTCCACATCCATCACCGAGACATGGAGGCTGTCGGCCAGGCAGACCAGCTATGCGGAAGACTACCAGAGCGGCAGCGCTGAAAGCCCGGAAGGTGAATACACCTACAGGCTCATATCGCCTTTCCGCTTCAATGTCGGGGCAGCATACACATTCGGAAGCATGGGGCTGATCAGCGTGGACTATGAAATGTGCAATTACAAATCGATGAAGTTCCGCGAGGCAGACACCAATGACAACAGCGGTTTCGACACTGTGAATTCTGACATCCGAAGCAATATGGGAGCATCACACGAAGTGAGGGCCGGAGTGGAGATAAAGCCCATATCAAGCCTCGCCATAAGGGCAGGATACAATTTCAGCACACCGGCCATCCCGGACGACATCGAATACGAGAACCAGTATCTCTGGGAAAGGATTGAAGGAAACACGCACAGCGCATCCCTCGGACTTGGCTACAGTTCCAAGGGCTCATTCTTTGCCGATGCAGCGGTAAGGATGACGAAATATGCGGACACATACATCTATCCGTACGACTATTATTATCTGGACGGGGATCAGCCAATGGTGGACACGAGCATGCCGACTCCGGTGATACTCAGCAGGAGGACACTTTGGAATGTGCTGCTGACAATCGGCTTCCGGTTCTGATCCAATACTGACACGGCCGGGTTCTGACACATCACCGGGATAGAAGCAGATCCCTAGGCTGCGCCCGGGATGACACCTATGAGGACTGACACAGATTTTTCAGATACAATATGGAGTCCGGACCTTCGTTGAAAAGAAGATCCATTATCGAAAGATGGGGAACGAAGCCGTGTTTCGGGGCAAAGACCTGGAAATACGGCTTTTCCAGTCCGAGCCGGGACATTATGTCATTGTCCCGCTTTGGATGGATGGCTTCACGCAGGTCGCAGCCATAGTCCCCTGCCGCATGGAAGCCGCACCACGGGCCTTCACCGTACACATCCGCATCAGGCCTGACATAATCGTCCGTTTCCCTCAGATCCACTGCCACACCTGTCTTTTCAAGGAAAAACCTTGTAAGAGCCATATTCAGTGAAAACAGGGTTTCCGGGCGGGACTCCAGTATGGCAAGAAGCTCGTCCTGATAATATTCAAAATAGGCGGAAGTCCTGTAGGCAGATACAATGGCTCTCCAGTGCTGCCTTACCCAGGGCACTGAATAATCCACCTTTATCTCCTTTATAGGGAGTTTGTGAGTGCCGCCTTCGTGCACCACGGGAAAGGAAAGGTATTGCGGCCCGGATTCGGCATAGAAGCGGCAACGGTTGCGCCAAGACTGCTTCTGATAGTTTTCGCAGGCTTCAATATATACTACAGACGGATTTACCCTGTCTGGTGACAGGGTAAATCCGTCCGCCATGGCGGCAAAATATTCTATCGGCGGGAAATATGCCGTTGAAAGCAATATTGCCGGCACTATTCAATCTCTCCCTTGGCATTTGAGGAAAGTCCCCTCACAATGCCTCTCTTTGAATTTCTGATGAACTCAAGAATGGTGTCCCTTTCCTCGGACTGAGGGAAACCGGCCTCTATCTTGGTGCAGGCATCACTGAAATTGAAGCCAGCATTGTAGACTATGTCGTACATGTCCTTGATGCTGCGGATCTGGTCAGGAGAAAATCCTCTTCTGCGGAGTCCCACGATATTGACACCGGCGTATGAAAGCGGATCCCTTCCGCAAAGGATATAAGGAGGGACATCCTTGTTGACCTTTGAACCTCCGCCCACCATTGCATGCTTTCCGATCTTGGAGAACTGGTGTGAAAGCGTACCGCCTCCGAGGATGGCCCAGTCATCGACACAGGTCTCTCCGGCAAGTCCGGTATAGCTGACAAGAATGCAGTGCTCACCGACGCAGCAGTCATGGGCGATATGCACATAAGACATCACCAGGGTATTGCTGCCGACCTTGGTCACACCCTTTCCGCTGGCCTTGGTGCCCCTGTTGATGGTGGCGCACTCACGGATGTTCACATTGTCGCCGATTTCCACATATGTCACCTCCCCGTCGAACTTGAGATCCTGAGGGATGGCACCTATGACGGCACCAGGGAACACGCTGCAGTTCCTGCCCATCTTCACATAATTGAAAATCGTGGCATGCGGAAGAATCCTGCACCCGTCTCCGATCTCAGTGAATTCATCAATGAAAGCGTATGGACCTACTTCTACATTGTCTCCGAGCTTTGCATTCGGATGTACGGTTGCAAGTGGATGTATCTTGTTCATGATATTATTATTAATTTCTGTTCAGCAGCAGATCCCGCACCGCGCGGGCAGCTCTTGTGTTGATTGAATGTCCTGACTTCACGGCCGTGACCCTGGCCTTAAGGAAACCTCCGACAAGCCTCAAGTCCCCCATCAGATCCAGCAGCTTGTGCCTTGCACATTCATTCGGGAACCTGAGCTGGAGATTGTTGAGGTAGCCGTTTTCGCATCTTTCGAGAACGGGCACATTGAACAGCTTGGACATGTGGTCCAGCTGCTCCTCAGACACAGGATGCTCCACAATGACGATGGCATTGTCCACATCACCGCCCTTTATGAGATTATTCTTGAAAAGGAACTCTATTTCATGAAAAAAGACGAAAGTCCGGCAGATGCCTATCTCCTCGGCATAGACTACTGACGGGTCCCAATGTGCATTCTGCACTCCGAGCACCTTCGAATTGAAATCTATCTGCACATCGAACGAAGGCACGTCTGCAGGCTCTATGAGCACTGATGAACCGCTCTTTTCGTCACGCACCTCCACCGGGCGGTCTATCTCGATGTATTTGCGGGGAGCATCCTGAGGCACGATCCCGCCTTTCCAGATGGCATCTATATACGGCTTCGCACTGCCGTCCAGAATAGGGACCTCCACATTGTCAATCTCTATCAGGGCGTTGTCGATACCCATGCCGGTAAGGCCCGACATCAGATGTTCTATCGTAATGACGGAGACTTCTCCGTTTGTGATGGTAGTGCTTCTTGCTGTGCTTGAAACATTTTCAGCAAGTGCATCCACTATGGCGTCATCTCCCAGATCTGTCCTTTTGAATCTTATTCCGTGTCCGACAGGAGCAGGCTTGACTGCAATTCTGGCTACCTTCCCCGTATGCAGGCCCTTCCCCTCAAAGCTGAAGCCCTTCCTGACTGTCTGTTGCTGTAATTGTATCATTCTCAAAATCAATTCGAACCGCAAAGATAATCAATTTTTCATTTTATCCTACTATTTTTCGGATGCCGCCCTCTTGAAAATGGCATAGCTCTTCAGGTAGTCCCGGTACGGTATGGCCGGAGTTCCGAGGAATGCCTGTCCGCCCTTCTTCACACTCCCGAGCACTCCGGACTGGGCACCGAAGGAAGTGTTGTCGGCGATGGTTATATGACCGGCAACGCCCACCTGGCCGCCGAGCACGCAATGCTTCCCGATCTTGGTCGAGCCTGCAATGCCGCTCTGCGCTGCAATCACGGTATTGTCCCCTATCTCGACATTATGGGCTATCTGGCACAGGTTGTCGATCTTCACTCCCTTTCCTATCACGGTAGCCCCCATCTGGGACCTGTCTATCGTGGTGCAGGCACCTATCTCCACATCGTCACCGATGACCACATTTCCCGTATGCTCGATCTTCTTGTATGTCCCGTCCTCAAGAGGGGCAAAGCCGAAGCCGTCCGCCCCGATCACCGAATTGGAATGGATAATGACATTATTGCCGATCTCCATCCCGGGATATATCCTCACACCGGGATAGATGATGCATTTCGAACCGATCTTCACATCATCCCCTATATATACATTCTCATATATCTTTGTGTAGTCCCCGACAACCGTCCTTCTTCCGACATGGGAAAAATCCCCGAGATAGACCTTCTTTCCGAGCTTCGTGGAAAAAAAGCGGCGCGAGCGGAACCCGCGATATCTCTTGAAGGAACGTTTCTTTGCTGTCACATAGTCAAGGAGCTGTGCAATGGAAGCGTATGCATTCTCCACCCTTATCATCGTGGCAGAGACCGGTTTCTGCGGAACGAACGAACTGTTGACAATTATGATGTCAGCCTTGCATTCATACACATAGTGCTCGTATTTCGGATTGGCAAAAAAGCAGATTGTCCCCGGCTTTCCGTTCTCAATCCTTGCAAATGCGGAAATCCTTGCCTCCGGATCCCCCTCCACGGTGCCTCCAAGCAGATCCGCAATCTCTTTCGCTTTAAACTCCATAAGTTTTAGAGATTAAATTTAATTCCAATCTTTCATCACTTTCAAAAATCCCACAAAGTAAATACTTTTATGTCTATTTATGAAATATAATGTCAAATTTTTTGTTATTGAAAAAATACTTCGTACATTTGCGCCGTGAGTATGATTTCAGGGGACGGGCAGTCCCCTTATTTTGTGTTTATAAGTCAAGTACACACTGCGAATGAACGCTACAGAAATATCAGATGCAATAAAAGATGAAATCGTTGCACGCGGATTCTTCATTGTTGAAATAAATGTCAGCGCCGACAATGACATCGAGCTTACGGTGGAGTCGGAGAAAGGCATTGTCACCCTCGATGACTGCGTGGAAATCAGCAGGTTGTTCGAAGAGAGATTCGACAGGGAGAAGGAGGACTATTCACTTACGGTGACATCAGCAGGTCTTGACCGCCCGTTCAAAGTCACAGGGCAGTACATAAAGGCAATCGGATCCAAAGTTGAGGTGTCCCTGAAGGGAGGAAAGAAGTTCATCGCCACACTCACAGGGGCGGATGAAGAAGGCATAGATGTGCATTATACGGCACGGGAAGCCGTGGAGGGGAAGAAAAAGAAGGAGCTTGTGGAACACGACGAAAGGATAGGCATGGACATGGTAAACTCTGTGCGTCCTTACATAGAGTTCTGATCCGCTCCGGAAGAAGTTTGAATACAAAAAATAAAAAGATACATGGAAAAGACAGAGTTAAAAGATGCATTTTCAGAGTTCAAGGATCTGAAAAACATTGACAGGGCGACAATGATGGGTGTCCTCGAAGACGTTTTCAGGACACAGCTTGCCAAGACCTACGGCTCGGCTGACAACTTCGACATCATCATCAACATCGACAAGGGTGACTGCGAAATCTACTGGAACCGCGAGGTGGTGGACAAGGTGGAAGATCCGAACACCCAGATCGCACTTTCCGAGGTGAACAAGGAGGATGACGAATACGAAATCGGAGAGACATACGCCACCAAGGTGGACATGAAGAACTTCGGCAGAAGGGGCATCCTGAACCTCAGGCAGAACCTCCAGGGAAGGATCATGGACATCGAAAAGGCCAACCTGTACAACAAGTACAGTGCAAAGATAGGCGAAATCTTCACCGGAGAGGTGTACCAGACATGGGCAAAGGAAGTGCTCATCCTTGACGAGGACGGCAACGAGCTGAGGCTTCCGAAGTCGGAGCAGATTCCGGGAGAGCATTTCAAGAAGAACGACACCGTGAGGGCGATCATCAAGAGTGTGGAGATGAAGAACAACACCACGCCTTACATAGTGCTTTCAAGGACCTCCAATGAATTCCTAGAAAAACTCTTCGAGCAGGAGGTGCCTGAAATCTACGACGGGCTCATCACCATCAAGAAGGTGGTGCGCATACCGGGCGAAAGGGCCAAGGTGGCAGTGGAGTCATACGATGAGAGGATTGACCCTATCGGAGCCTGCATCGGTGTGAAAGGCGCCAGGATCATAGGCATCGTCCGCGAGCTCAGGAACGAGAACATAGATGTGCTCCAGTGGACGAACAATACCCAGCTGCTGATACAGAGAGCGCTCAACCCTGCAAAGATCTCATCCATAGACCTCGGCGGGGAAAATGACAAGATCAAGGTGTATATGCTTCCTGACGAAGTAAAGAGAGGCATCGGAAAAGGCGGCTGCAACATCAAGCTTGCAAGCATGCTCGTCGGAAGGGAAATCGAAGTGTGGAGAGAGCTTCCTAAGCAGGAGGAAGACGGGGAGGAAGATGTGCTCCTGAGCGAATTCAGCAACGAGATTGACCAGTGGATCATCGACAAGCTCGAGTCCATCGGCTGCGACACCGCCAAAAGCGTACTCGCCCTTTCTGAAAGTGACATTGCCAAAAGGGCCGACCTCGAAGACGAGACAGTCGCAGAGGTATTCCGGATTCTGCGTGCGGAATTCGAAGAATAAGAAACCTTCCGGAGATTTCAGAGACAGATTCTTCAAGACGGTTTCCAAAAGAAGAAAAGGGGTTAATTTATTTTTATATGAGTGAAATAAGACTTAGCAAACTTACCAAACAATTCAACATAGGCCTTCAGACCCTGGTCGATTTCCTGAAGGAGAAGGGCGCCGACGTGGAATTGAACCCGAACGCAAAGATTTCGGATTCCTATCTGCCGGCCATAGAGTCCAAGTTCGGGGAAGAGCAGAAGCTCAAGCAGGATTCGGAGAAGGTGGCAATCAAGCTCAAGGAAATAATCGAGATGGGCTCAAAGAAGAAGAATGTGGAGGAGGAAGACGACGAGCCCGTCAAGGAAATAATAATAAAGAGTACGGGCATTGCGCCGGATGCACCGGTCCAGCAGGCCCAGGCACCTGCCGAAACTACGGCGGCTGCAGTTCCTGTGTCCCAGCAGGACAACACAGATGCGGAAGTTTCCGCACCGGAAGAAAGTGCACCTGCCGAAAAGGAAGCTGCGGAAGAAACTCCGGTCCTTGAAAAAGCTGAAGAACCGGCAGCCCCTGCAGAGGAAAAGCCTGTGGCAGGGCTCAAGATAGTCGACAAGATCGACCTTTCGCAGTTTGACAGGAAGAAGCACTCCTCCGAGCAGTACAAGAACAGCGCACCGGCATCCTCCGCCATGGAAAATGAGAAGGCATCCGTTGAAACCCCTGCGGAAAATATCTCGGAACCGAAGAAGGAGGAAAAGGTGACGGCAGCGCCTGAAAAGGCTCCTGACATTGAAGAAAAGAAAGAGGAAAGGCGCGAGCCGCGTGAGATAAAACTGGAAGTGGAAAAGCTCCAGGGGCCTAAGGTGGTGGACAAGATAGACCTTTCGCAGTTCGACAGGAAAAAGAACAAGAAGAGGGAGAGAATATCCAAAGGCGGAAGCCAGAAGGTCGATGTCACCAAGGTCGGCTCCGAGCAGGATTCCGGCCAGGGCGCAGGGAAGAAGGACAAGAACAGGAAGAACAAGGACAACAAGAGTTTCAAGGACCAGGGCAACGGGAAGAACCGCAAGCGTGACCGCTTCAAGCCTGCAATGACGGAGGCAGAAGAGGAGGAGATGCAGAAGGAAATCCAGAAGCAGATCAAGGAGACCTATGCCAGGATGAATGAGGGCAAGTCCAAGAACAACTTCGGAGCAAAGCACAGGAGAGAAAAGAGGGAGCTCGCATCACAGAAGATGCACGAGGAGATGGAGCAGCAGGAGATGGAGAAGAATATCCTCAAGGTGACGGAGTTCGTCACAGCCAATGACCTTGCCACCCTGATGAACAACACACCTGTCACGAAGGTCATCGCAGCCTGCATGAGCCTGGGACTCATGGTATCCATCAACCAGAGGCTTGATGCCGAGACAATAGTGCTCGTGGCTGAGGAATTCGGCTATGAAGTGGAATTCGTCACGGCAGAGCTGACAGAAACCATAGAGCAGGAAACGGATGAAGAAGGGGATCTCGTACCGAGGCCGCCTGTAATCACGGTGATGGGACATGTCGACCACGGAAAGACATCACTGCTCGACTACATAAGGAAATCCAATGTGATTGCCGGAGAGGCCGGAGGTATCACACAGCATATCGGAGCCTACAATGTGGAGCTTCCTGACGGGAAGAGGATAACATTCCTCGACACCCCTGGTCATGAGGCCTTCACGGCAATGCGTGCCCGCGGTGCCAAGATGACAGACCTTGCCATCATCATCATCGCAGCCGATGACGCAATAATGCCGCAGACGGTGGAGGCCATCAACCATGCACAGGCCGCCGGAGTACCGATGGTATTTGCCATCAACAAGATAGACAAGCCGGGAGCCAACCCGGACAAGATACGCGAACAGCTCGCGAACATGAACATCCTTGTGGAGGACTGGGGCGGCAAGTACCAGTGCCAGGAAATCTCCGCAAAGAAAGGCATCAACGTGGACAAGCTTCTCGACAAGGTGCTGCTTGAAGCAGAACTGCTTGACCTGAAGGCCAACCCGAAGAGAAGGGCCGTAGGCGCCGTCATAGAATCATCCCTGGACAAGGGCCGCGGCTATCTGGCCACCGTACTCGTGCAGAACGGCACAATGCGTGTCGGAGACGTGATGCTGAGCGGATGCTACACGGGACGCGTAAAGGCGATGTTCAACGAACGCGGACAGAAAGTGGACGAGGCAGGACCATCAACTCCGGTATCCGTACTCGGACTGAACGGTGCACCGACCGCAGGCGAGACATTCAATGTCATGCCGGACGAGAAGGAGGCAAAGGACATAGCCAACAAGAGGGAACAGCTCATACGCATCCAGGGCATAAAGACCCAGAAGCACATGACCCTCGAAGAGATAGGACGCCGCATAGCGATAGGCAACTTCAAGGAGTTGAACATCATCGTAAAGGGAGATGTGGACGGTTCTGTGGAGGCCCTTTCGGACTCCCTGCTCAAGCTCTCGACGGAAGAGGTGCGTGTGAATGTGATACACAAGGCAGTCGGAGCAATTTCCGAATCGGATGTGCTGCTTGCAGCCGCCTCGGACGCCATCATCATCGGCTTCCAGGTGCGTCCTTCGGCAAATGCACGCAAGCTGGCCGAGAAGGAGTCCATAGAAATCAGGCTATACTCAGTCATCTACGATGCCATCAACGAAGTCAAGAGCGGTATCGAAGGAATGCTTGCGCCTGAAGAGAAAGAGGAGGTCACTGCCACTGCAGAGGTCAAGGAAACCTTCAAGATTTCCAAGGTCGGGACAATCGCCGGATGTATCGTCAAGGAAGGCAAGCTGACCAGAACTTCAAAGGTACGCGTCATCCGCGACGGCATTGTGGTCTACACCGGAGAGCTCGGTTCGCTCAAACGCTTCAAGGATGATGTCAAGGAAGTCACGATGGGCATGGACTGCGGTCTGAACATCACAGGATACAACGATGTCAAGACAGGCGACATCATCGAAGCCTACAACATCGTGGAAATCAAAAGGACACTGTAGAAATACGGGGTATTGCAACAAAGGGGTGACTTCCATTCAGGAGTCATCCCTTTTTTCTTTTTTTTGTGTCACCGGTCCCGGTCATTGAGGAAATTCCATATCCGGAGAACTTCGGAACGGGTGGCGGACGGATCGGCAAGGAGGGAGCGGAGTTCAAGAAGGCGGATGGCATTCATGCTCCATGGAATCCAGAGTTTCAGATATCCGTCATCCCCGTATTTTTCATAAAGATGGTCAACCGCCCTGTCTATCTGCCTGTCCGGAGAAAGTTCAGGATATACGGAGAATCCGTACTGAAGGGTCCTGCGGATGATGGTTTCCGGATCTATCAGCCTGTCAGCCTCCGCCACCATCTTTCCATAAATCGACCTCGGCTCCGACTCATTCGAGGCACGATGGTCTTCCGCAGCCTGTGCAATAAGCTCCACCTGCCCTTCTTCAAACCATTCGTGCAGCCAGGGGTCCTGCCTGATGATGATGCCGGAATCAAGGTGATGCCTCGCCTTGCCGTTGATCCTGCCGAGGTCGTGACATGCGGCTGCCACGAACAGGATTTCCGGATCCACCTCCCTTTTGATCTCCTCAGGAGCCCTCCTGTACAGGTCCATTGAATTGTCAATCACCGCAAGTGCATGGTCTTCCCTGTGCGCAGGGTCGAAGACTGCATATTTCGGAACCACCTCATTAAACACATATTCTGCAATTCCCTGCCTGATCTCCGGGAAGGAGGATGAAAACTCCTGCAAGAGTGATGAAAATGAATCTTTCCTGTTCATGTCGTCTGATTTAAACCTATGCCGTCTGATTTAAGATATTCAGCCGCATCGTCCGTACGGACTCCACAAGCCGCAACAGCAAATGTAGTTTTTTCATCGTTTCCGGACAACAGGAACAGAAAAAACTGAAATATTGACTAACTTTAGTCGCAATGACAGAAACCTGTCAGCAACGGAAAAAGCTACACGCAACGACAAAAAAGACAAAATATGAAAATGCTCACATTTGACCGTACGGTCCGGACATTCCTGCTTCTGCTCTCACTTTCTTTCATCTGCCTGCCAGCGCATGGCCGCTGTGCAGCGCAGGATACACCTGAAACACCGCAGGAAATCGTGTTCTCCCTGCTGAAAGACGGCAACGGAAAGATGCTCTACTTCATGTGCGACAGCCAGGTGCAACAGGCCGTGGGCATCGAAAGTCTGAGTTCGTTGTGGAAAAGCCTGGAAGCCCAGGCCGGTAGATATGTTTCTCACGGACAGTGGAAGGACTTTCCTGGACTTGACGGAGCCGTCTACAGCAATATCAGCTTCGAAAATGGAAAAATGGCCCTGCTGATCACGTTCAATGCGGGCGGGATGGTGTCAGGACTGAGGATTATGCCGTCTTTTGATGACAATGATGAGGATGAAGCCGAAAGAAATACAGATACGGATGCCGCACGGGATGATGCAACAGCAGACCGGAATGTGACTGAATGCGCAGTACAGACGAAAAGCTGGACGCTGCCGGCGCTGCTGACCGAACCTGACAGAGAAAGAGAAAGGACGCCGATAGTCATACTTGTGCATGGTTCAGGTCCGAACGACAAGGATGGGAGCATCGGCCCCAACAAGGTGTTCAAAGAACTCGCGGAAGAGCTGGCGGCGCATGGAATCGCCTCGCTCAGATATGACAAGCGTACACTTATCTATGGACAAGGAGCTTTCTCCAATCCGGAGAAAGTCACATTGGAGGAGGAGACAATCGATGACGCAGTATCTGCCGCCGCTCTTGCCGGCAGCATGGGCTTCAGACACATATTCATACTCGGCCACAGCCTCGGGGCGGCATGTGCGCCTCTTATTGCATTGCAATGCAGCACATCAGGAATAATAATGATGGCGGCACCTGCGAGACCGATGAAGGAAATGCTGGAAGAGCAGACTAAAGTCGTCAGCCAGTACAATTCTCCGGAAACGATGGAGCAGCTGCGCAAGGCAACAGAAGCAATTCAGGCTGACTATCTGAAGGAAGTGGACTACGACAGGATACAGACGGCGCAGAAGATTGTCGGCAAGGATATCCCTACCCTGATTCTGCAGGGCGAACGGGACTATCAGGTGACAATGGAAGACTTCGGCATCTGGAAAGAGGCATTCAGCACAGCTTGCGGCACAGACGGCTCTGATGTGACCGGCAAGGAATGTGTCATAGATTCCGATATAATAATGAAATCATATCCCGGACTGAACCACATATTCCATAAGGGAGAAGGTGCTCCCTCCCCTGCCGAATACATGCAGAAAGGCCGGATTCCTGAACAGGTCATCATCGACATTGCCGGATTCATCCATTCAATGTCAAAAAGACATCCGGCAGAGACACTGTGACCGGCAAGGCATAATCCTTGCCGTAAACCGGCAGCACTGCAAAACCCACAATCACAAGATATGGACTGCAAACACAAATATAGCCCGGCTTTGCGCATGACCGTGACCAGGATTCTGGCTCTGGTCCTTGTCTTGGGAATGCATTCAGCCTGCTGCATTTCAGCAACAGCACAGACGGCTCTTTCCAAGGAGACGGATTCAGTGAAAACATTGACCGCAGAAACAATACGGCTTGCAGAAAAGGCTGCGGAAGACGGGGCCATAACATACGAGGCAAGGGATTCCGTCATAACACTGCTGAACAGGCCGATGCCGGACGGGAACGGACTGGACATCGACTTTCTGAAGGCAGTAAGGGATTCGATTGAAACAAGGTATGACGACATCATTACTCCGGAAGACAACGCTGCCGGGGTGCCGGACCGGCAGACCGTCAGCAGCATGCTTCCGGGCGTCCTTCCCCTTCCGGATGACTTTGTAGACAAGCAGACTGAAAGATTCCGGAAAGAAATGGCTGCGGCCATGACAGTAAAGGATCTCACCACACAATACCTCGAACGGATAAAGCCGTGGCAGCCAAAAAACAAATATCTTCAGGGCCTGTACTTCCTGTTATGCCATTTCATACCCACCAACGGCATGGATCCGTCATTCAAGAGCACAGCCGTCATGAACGGGCTCTATTACATCCCGTGCGTCCCGGGACAGCCGCTCGAATTCGATGAATCCATCTTCAAGGACACGAAACATTTCGATCCGCTCGTCTACCGCCCTACCAAGCCCCAGATGGAATACGACCTTGGCGAAGGCCTGCACTTCCGGGCCTACTCCACCCCAAACACCGGCGGTGCCTCCCTTCCAAATGTCATTTCCGGCGAATATGCCACTCCGCCGAACAGATAATTTATGACAGGCTGGGCCTTGCCGTAAAAAGAAAGATCAACTATGTACTGGCCTTAATCCGGATTGAAGAACACATTCCGGCTAAATTTTTAAGAAAAATAGAAAATGTGCCAGGACTATATGAAATAAGAGCAGAAGCCGAAGGCAATATATATCGGATATTCTGTTGTTTTGATGAAGGAAAAGTGATCATACTTGCGGAAAGACTGAAAGAAGAACGGAAAAAGGCTGGACTGACACAAGATGAACTGGCCAGAAGGATAGGAACAAAAAGACTTATATATCACGCATAGAAAACGGAAAATCAGATGTACAATTATCTACACTTTTCAAAATTTTCCAAGGATTAGGAAAGCGTGTCAACATAACAATACTTTGACTGCCGACCACACAAAACCGGGAAATGCCTTGGATGTAAAAATTTTTTACAACAGGCAAGGTCTGGTGTAAAGATTTTTTACAGAAAAAGGAAAGACTGGGCCAATCATTTCATTAATACTCAATGAATTGAAATTTATGGCATGCACCGTGCTCTTAAGGGCGCGGTGCTTTTTATTGCAGAAAGGCAAAATTGAAAGTGCAGGAAACAAAAAATAAATGGAAATGGATCATAAGACAATAATGACAGGAGCGGCGGCGCTGATGATGTTTCTCTGCGGACAGGCTGCCAATGCACAGATGATACCACAGTCAGGACAGGCCGCAGAAGCGCAAATGATGCCTCAGGCAGAACAGACGGAGATGCAAAAAGTCTTCACCTTGAAAGAATGCATGGAATATGCAATCTCCAATTCAACGAAGGTACGGATCCAGCAGGCCACCAACGGGGACAACCAGGTGGCACGGAGGGACGCCATCCTTGCGGCATTCACGCCGTCAATCAGCGGCGATGCATATGTCTACTCCAACTTCGGAAGGACAATCGACCCGGAATCAAACACTTATATTTCTTCGACATCATTCAACAATGCCTATTCGGTCTCGGC
This sequence comes from uncultured Bacteroidales bacterium, assembly GCA_944323825.1. GTDB lineage: Bacteria > Bacteroidota > Bacteroidia > Bacteroidales > UBA932 > Cryptobacteroides. The sequence continues at coordinate 75,430 of CALUTY010000004.1, read as the reverse complement.
TGGCATCAATCTCTTCAACGGGTTCGAGGCGGTGAACAACCTGCGCATCACAAAGACATCCAAGGCCATGGGAATCAGTCAGGAACAGCAGATAAAGGACCAGATATGCCTTGCCACTATCGAGGCATACTGCAATGTGGTGTACTACACCAGGCTGAGCGGGATACTCCAGGACCAGGTGAAGACGGCTGAAAATTCGCTAAAGCTTGCAAAAAGACAGGAAGAACTGGGCCAGAAGGGCTATGCGGATGTGGTGCAGATGGCCGCGGATCTGGCTGACAAGGAATACCAGCTGGTGACAGCGCAGAACAGTCTGAATGACGCATATATCACATTGAAGGATGTGATGTTCTGGCCGATAACCGAACCGCTGGAGATAGACGGCTCGATTGCCGAGGATGCGGACTGGCAATATGAAGGGATGCTGCAGAACGAGGCTGACGAAAAGACAGTGATAGAAAAGGCCAAAAGCACACTTCCGGACATATTCATAGCAAAAGGGACGATGGACAATGCCAAGATGGAGCTGCGCACGGCAAAATGGCAGATTGCGCCGAGCCTTTCCCTCTATGCAGGCTGGTCTACAAGCTATTACACCTATCCGGGACAAGAAGGATATGTGACGACGCCGTTCTGGAACCAGTTCAAGAACAATGGAGGAGAATATGTGCAGCTGTCGCTTTCAATCCCGATATTCGACAGGCTGTCAAGACACTCAAATGTGGCCCGTAAGAAAAACGCCTACAGGAGGGCCACCGCCGAATATGAGCAGAAGGTCCGTGAGGTGGAAGCGGAAGTGAGCAGGGCCATACAGGACAGGGACGGGGCCTCGGCCGCATTCATCCAGGCAGACAAGAGGGCTGATGTCCAGGAGGAGGCCTACAAGCTGAACAAGAAGAAGTTCGAACAGGGGCTGATATCTTCAATAGAATTCCATACGGCATCCGACACATACCTGAATGCGATGGCAGAAAGGCTGAATGCCCTGCTTCAATACCAGATAAAGAAAAAGGTGGTGGCGTACTACAACGGAATACATTATTTAGATCAGGAATAAGCCAGATGAATTTTTCTGCCTGATAAAAAACAATTGAAATTTTCATATTCAGGAGAAAAGAAAACTGAAATTTTCATGTCAAAAGAAAACAAACAACGAAAAAATACTGCATCATGGAAAACGATACAATGGACAGAAGGATAGAGAAGAAGAAAGGAATACGGGCTGCATTCAGCCGCAAGGCTCTTCCGTATTGGGGAGGCGGCCTGCTGCTCATCTTCATTCTCTGGCTGATATTCAGGGACAATTCCTCAACCCTCAGGGTGGACGGGGACACGATCACCACAGGAGATGTGACGGCGGGTGAATTCAACGACTATATCCGCATCAGCGGACAGGTACAGCCGATGACCACCATCCAGATCAGCCCGCTGGAAGGCGGAGTGGTGGAAGAAATCATCACAGAAGAAGGCTCACATGTCAAGAAGGGGGACGAAATCCTCAGGCTCAGCAATGAAAACCTTGACCTGCAGATCCTCAACTCCGAGGCGGAGCTTGCCGAGAAGGAAAACATCCTGAGAAACACCATGATCTCGATGGAGCAGCAGAAACTGAGTGTGAAGCAGGAACGGCTTCAGCTCCAGATGGATGTAAGAAGGTACAGAAGGGCATACGAACAGCAGAAGGCACTCTATGAAGAAAAGCTCATAGCACGCGAGACATGGCTGCAGGCGGAGGAGGACTACCTGCTCGCAAAGGACAAGCTCGAACTTGTCAAGGACAGGGAACTGCAGGACAGCCTGTACCGCACAGTGGAGATAGAGCAGATGGAAGAAAGCCTTGAAAACATGCGCCTCAACATGCAGATGATACGCAAGAGGAAAGACAACCTGACCATCAAAGCCCCGATTGACGGGGAACTCGGCCTGCTGGACGCGGTACTCGGACAGAACATCGCATCGGGAGCCAAGATAGGACAGATCAACGACCTTTCAAGCTACAAGATAGAGGCGCAGATCGACGAGCACTACATCGACAGGGTGACAGCCGGTCTTGAGGCCATCTTCGAACGGCAGAACGAATCCTACCATGCAGTCATCAGAAAGGTCTATCCTGAAGTGCGTGAAGGAAAATTCAAGGCGGACTTCAAATTCTCCGGACAACAGCCGGACAACATCCGCACCGGACAGACCTACTACATGAACCTGCAGCTCGGGCAGCCGGAAGAAGCCATCCTCATCCCGCGCGGAACATTCTACCAGCACACCGGCGGGAAATGGATATATGTCCTCTCCCCGGACGGGACCAGGGCCATCAAGAGGGAAATCCGGATAGGCCGCCAGAATCCGCAGTACTATGAAGTGGAAGAAGGGCTGAAGCCGGGCGAGAAGGTCATAATCTCCAACTACGAGACATACAGGGACAATGACATACTGATATTCAGATAAAACGGCCTGACAGCGGAATTCATGTGCGGGGCATTGAACATAAATATTGAATGACAGCACAACACAAGAACTGCCCTGCACATGAAATGCCGTATCGGCACAGCACACGGCTTTCCCGCCACGCCATATCCAGAAAGGAACAAAAACCGGCGGCCACGCAAAAGAAACACATATCAGGAACAAGACAATGGACACTTTCAGGAACATATCAGAAGCCTTCAGGAGCATATTCAGGAAAGGGCGGCACAACATAATGAAGATCACCTCACTGGCCATAGGATTTGCCTTAGGGCTGGTGCTCATAGCCAAGGTGGCATTCGAGCAGAGCTATGACAGCTTCTGGCTGGACAGCGACAGGATATACATGGTGATGGAGACCTTTCCGGACCAGGAAGACAATTCCAGTACAGAGATCTACCCCAGGACACCAGGCGGGGTATCCGTATATCTCCGGATGTACTCACCTGAAATAGAGACAGCCACAAGATTCACCACTCTAGGTGAAGGCTCTACGTTCACATTGACAGAGACCAGGGAAAAGCTTAAAGCCACATATACGGTGGCCGACTCATGTTTCTTCGATGTGCTCTCTCTGGATGTGCTGCAGGGAGACCCTGAAGAAATACTTTCCAGCCCTCTGCAGGCTATGGTGTCGGAATCTGTGGCAAGGAATATCGGCGGGGATGCCGTCGGGAAGACCATCGTGCTGGACGGGAGGGAGGATGCAGTCCTCACTATCAGCGGGGTGTTCAAGGATTTCCCGGAAAACTCCATCTTCAGCTATCTGGACATGCTCGTTTCCATGCCTTCAATTTCATATTACACATGGGACGGCTCGATGAATCTTCTCGGTAACGACAGGTACACAAGCCTGATAAAGGTCAGGGAAGGAGCCGATATCAGCTCTGTCCAGGCACGGACGGACAAATTCATAGAAGACTACATCGCGGAAGAACTGGAAAAAAGCGGGGTGGAAGTCGGCATCACATTCCGCAGGCTGGACTCATGGCACAGATCGGATTCCCAGACCAGGAACATGACCCTGATGCTCGGCCTGATAGCCTTCGCCCTCCTGTTCACTGCAGCCATGAACTATATACTGCTTACAGTGTCCTCAATAATAGGCAGGTCCAAGGAGATGGCCGTATGCAAATGCTACGGGGCCGGACAGAAGGAAATCAGGGGGATGCTTGTCACAGAAGCCTGCGTGCACACATTTCTGGCATTCGCGGCAGGGATGATTCTCCTGGCTGTCTTCAGCGGGACGGTCGAGAAACTTACAGGGACCACGCTTGCAGGGCTTCTCTCGGGAGGCAGGATGTTCATACTCATAGCCGTATGCATAGTCATCGCCCTGATTTCAGGAGCCGTACCGGGAAACATATTCGCGAAAATCCCAGTGGCGTCCGCCCTTCGCAGCTACAGGGAGTCCAAGCGGCACTGGAAACTCGCCCTGCTGTCGATACAGTTCGCCGCCGCGGCTTTCCTTGCCATTCTGCTGATTGTGATTTCAGGACAATACAGACTTGTGACAAATGCCGACACAGGATATGAATATGACAATCTCGCCTACGCCAGTCTCGAGCCTGTAGGAGACATGGCCCAGCGAAGCCTGATTCTCCAGGAGATCGCCAGGCTTCCGGAAGTGGAGGCCGTCACATTTGCCGATGTCCTGCCGGTGCACGGGACGGGAGGTGACAATGTGATGCTTCCGGGCAATTCAGAGCAACTGTTCAATTGCGCTGACCTGTATTTCGTCGGCAAAGGATATTTCGACCTTATGGAAATACCTGTAATACAAGGCAATACATTCAATGAAAATTACGGTGCCGCCCAGGAGGTCATGGTCAGCCGCAGATTCGTCGAGTTCATGGAAAGGACAGCGGGATGGGACTCCGACATAGTCGGCAAAGATGTTTACATCACTTCCTTCAGCCAGCCCATGACCATCTGCGGTGTGTATGAGGATATCAGCATAGGGTCTGCAGTGAATCCTGACACAAGGCCGTCCGTAGTGGCATACAGTCCTGAGCCGACCGGGGGATTTGCCCTGATAAAGTTCCACAGTATTTCTCCGGAGGCCATCTCCCGGGCGGAACAGGTGATAGCCGGTATCGTACCGGACAAGGAAATGTTTGTCTATTCATACAAGAACGACATGAAAGCGGCCTATACCGGGACAAGGAATTTCCGGGATGCCGTGACAGTGGGAAGCATAGTGACACTGCTGATAGTGTTCATTGGACTGGTCGGCTATACTTTGGACGAGGTGAACCGGAGGCGCAAGGAGATAGCCGTGAGAAAGATAAACGGGGCTGTGATGCGTGACATAGCAAGGCTTATGAACACGGATGTGGCGAAGATCGCTCTTCCGTCAGTCGCTGCAGGAGCCGTGGCGGCGTTCTTCGCGGCCACGGAGTGGCTCGACCAGTTCGCGCTCAAGACAGTGCTTGGATGGTATCTGTTCGTGGCGGGGGCCTGCATAGTGCTGGTACTCAGCGTAGGGGTGGCTTCGTACAATGTGTGGAGGATAGCCGGGGAGGATCCGGTAAAGTCACTCAAGAACGAATGAGGCGGCAGCGTGACTCCGGACACAAAAGATACAATAAACAAAAACAAGATGTTCACATTACTGATAAGAAACCTGATTCATATTCTCAGGCGTTATCCGCTTCCTGCCGCGATCAACACGGCAGGGCTGGTGGTCGCTCTGACGGCGTTCATCATCATATCCTCTCATATAGAGTTCGAGACAGGATACGACAGGTCATATCCCACTTCCGGCAGGATATTCAGAGTGGACTGTCCCGGCAATACGGAAACTTTCCGCAGCATATTGCCGAACGCCTTCTGCCGTGATATCATCCAGTCCTCAGCCCATATCGAGGCCGGGACCATGCTTATGCCATATCTGGGAAAGATGCCGTTCTACATCGATGACAGGAATGGCGAGCCGCACGGATATGAGCTGCTGTGCGATCTGGTCCAGCCGGATTTCGTCAAGGTATTCGGTGTCCGGATCCTCCGTGGCGATCCCATGGCCATCGCCACTCCGGGAAAGGCCATGATCCCCCAAAGCATGGCCGAGAATATATTCGGCAACGAGAATCCCATCGGAAAGACGATGCGCACTGACAGAAGCTGGTTCTTCCAAAGCGGAGAAGTTACCGTAGGCGCTGTCTACGATGACTTTCCTGCAAACAGCAATCTCCGTAACAGCATATACTTTGCCGCAGACGAAAGGCTAATGCCCTACAATTACGGACCCGCCAATTTCATCTGCTATCTGCTGCTGGACAGTGCCGATTCCGCCACTGCTGTGGAGAAAGGCTTCAATGATCATTTCGATTTTTCCCTCTCTTGGATGAGCCCTATCAAGCTCATCCCCATGGAAGACATCTTCTTCATGGGACAGGGAGGCGACGGCAGGATCTTCCAGAGCGGCAGCAGAAAAATGCTCCTGCTTCTGAGCGCCATCGGCATTCTGGTCCTTCTTTCCGGAGTGATGAACTTTGCCAATTTCTTCACTTCACTTGCACCGGTGCGTATCCGCAGCATAAACACGCAGAAAGTAGTGGGCGCCTCGACAGCCGGACTGCGCGTGATGCTGACCATGGAAACCGTAGTCATATCGTTAATATGCCTTGCCGCGGCCTTTTTCCTGGCAGCATGGCTGTCCGGAGCCATGGTATCGGCCAACATGACAGACGGAATATTTTCCATCCACAGCACAGGAGTTATCCTGTCCGTAACGGCAATAACGCTTGTAACTGGTATTCTAGCCGGGCTGTACCCGAGCATCTATGCCACATCCTTTGAGCCGGCGCTTGTGCTCAAGGGCGACTTCGGGCTTTCAAAAGGAGGAAAGATATTCAGGAGCATAATGAGCGGAATCCAGTATACAATAGCATTCATTATCCTGATATTCATGACTTTCGTCATACTTCAGAATCGCCTGATCAGAGATACCGAACTCGGGTTTGACAAAGAGCGAATCGCCGTAGCGGAAGTCTCGTCTTCGGTAATGGAAAAACTGGACGTGCTTCGTGCGGAAGCCCAGAACTTCCCGTCCATCTCGGGAATAGCGCGCTCAAGTGAAAAGATAGGCGCACAGGATACCTACAGTACATCGGGCATCGACGTCAAGGGACAGAAGGTCAGCACATTTATCATAGGGATAGACAAGGAATTCATGAAGGTAATGGGGACAGACATCATAGAAGGACGTAATTTCAATCAGTACGACTCTCTCGGGACCGTCATCGTAAATCGCTATTTCATGGACAGATACGGCATCCATACCGGTGACATCATCCCTAATGCAGGACAGGTAATCGGTGTCTGCGACTACATACGCCTGAACTCGGTGCGTGAACCGGAAATGCCTGTCCTGTTCGTTCATGACGGAAACAATTATAGCAGCGGCATCCTCTACTTCCGGCTCAGTGACGGCAGCGATGCAATGACAGCCGTTTCGGAAATAAAATCACTCCTGCTGAAAACCGACCCGTACTGGCCCGGACAGATCGAATTGTATGAAACGATCCTGGACAATCTCTACAGTAACGAACTGCGCACCTCCAGACTCGTTGTCGCATTCAGTATCATTTCCGTTATTCTGGCTCTTTGCGGAGTAATAGGACTGGTGATTTTCGATACCGAATACCGGAGAAAGGAAACGGCCATACGCAAGGTATTCGGAGCCGGAGTTGCCGATATACTGAAGAAAACGAACATGAGCTATATCGCAATGGTACTCATCTGCTTCGCCGTTTCATGCCCGGTTGCGGCCGTAATAGTATCGCATTGGCTGGAAAATTTCGTGGACAGGGTGTCCCTGTATCCATGGGTATTCGCTGCAGTGCTGGCAGCGATACTTGCACTCACCGTACTGATAGTCACGTCTGTCTTTTTCCGGCGGGCTACATCAAACCCTTGCAATGACCTCCGTTAAGAGACCAGTGACTGTAACCGGGCTTCCGGCGAGAGCGTGGCTATCGTGAAGCGACCGAGGCTCCAGACAGTCGGTTTTAAAGGAAATTACATGATCTTAAAGACACCATTATATGAAAAGTTATCTGAGATTCCTCTGGAGGAACAGGCTCTACAGCACCATCAACCTGATAGGGCTGACAGTGGCGTTGGCGCTGAGTATCATCATATTCGGCTATGCCGCAGCGCAGATGAAAATTGCAAGGTCAGTCCCCGGCGGAGAGAACATTTATGCCGTATGCCTTGACAACGAGACAGTGATGTGCTACGGGATGGCGGACCTCATAAGGAATTCGATTCCGGAAGCGGAAGCGGTCACCAGATTCTCCGCATCATGGGACGGCGAGATTGCAATGTACGGAGACATGGCGTATAACACGTTCCTGATGAGCGCCGACAAGGAATTCTTCCGCATGTTCGACGTAAAATTCACGGAAGGAAGCCCCGAATCACTCAGCAGCCTGACCGACGTGATCATCTCCGAGTCCTTCGCCAGGAAGATATCGGATGATGATGTCATCGGCAAGACGTTGATGATAAATGATGCCCCATATACCATAACAGGAGTCGTCAAGGACTTCGGTGACGGGCTACTCAAGTACGCGGATGTCATCACGAATATCGAATCGGAAATCTTCACAGGGCAGTATCAGAGCGACCCTTTGACCACATTCGGGCCTAACATTACTTTGATACGGATCGCACCTGACTGCGACCCTGGCATTGTACAAGAAAAAATCCACACAGGATACTGGCACGCAAGAAACAAGGAAGCCGACTACCGGATAAGCCTTACCTGCCTGGACGACCTTTATTTCCACCCCGGGAATTTTTACCTCAATTCCGGGAACGCCAAGGCTCTCAAGAACCTCGCGCTTGCAGGGCTGGCCCTTCTGGTGTCAGCATTGTTCAACTACATCAACCTCAACACCGCCCTTGCCGGCAAACGTGCCGGAGAAATGGCCACCAGACGCCTCCTGGGTTCGGGCAAAAAGGAAATCATCCTGAAATATATCGGAGAATCCGCCATATTCACAGTAATATGTTTCACCCTGGCCATGATCCTGGCCGCACTCATGGTGCCTGCTGTAAACTGGCTTGTTTACGACCCTTCACTGGAATCATCCACCATGGGCATGGATACAAGTGACATATTCACTCCGGCGACATTCCTCTCGTGCATCTGCCTTATCGCCGCAGTATCCGTCCTTTCCGGGCTCATCCCCGCCATAATCGCCTCAAGGTTCGCCCCCATAGATGTAGTCAGAGGAGCGCTGAGATTGAAGAGCAAGATGGTATTCTCAAGGGTATTCATAACCATACAGAACATACTTTCGGTCGTACTCATAGCGGTAACCATCACGATGGAGATGCAGATGAGACACATGACAGAAAGACCGTCAGGGTGCAACTTCGAGGATGTCTATTACCTGGATACCGATTTCACGGAAGATGACGGGCTCAGATTCGCGGAAAGGCTCCGCTCGCTTCCGTGCTGCGAGGCCGTCGGTATCTGCAACTATCTTCCTGGAGATATAGGGACTACATTTACGGCTTATGACAAAGACGGGAACGAAGTCCCTTTCAATCCGATACAATGCGACACCACGACATTCAACATCCTCCGGTTCAATGTCATCGAACAATTCGGGCAGAATATCCCTGGAGCGGTATGGCTGTGCGAGAGTTCTGCAAGGGCGGCAGGTGTGGATGCCGGAAATACGGACATAAGCAAAATCACGGGACAATATGGACTCAAGGCAGACAATACCGCCTGCGGTATAGTAGGGAATTTCATCATACAGGGTGCCGGCTCGTCTGAAAAATACGAGAACGGACTCATATTCATCCGCCGGTCTGAGGATTTCTGGTATCACAACTATGCCATAAAGACCACGGGAGACCATGACCAGGCCAGGGAAATGATCACTGATGCCTACAACGGATTCTGCTCCGAAGTCTTCGGTATAGAAATAAAACCGTGGACAAACGGCTATATGGAAGAGATTCTGGAAAGTTCCCTCGACGGGAACAGGAGGAGCATGAGGCTCATTGAGATATTCACGGTGATCTCGGTCATCCTGTCGCTCTCGGGACTGGTGGCCATCAGCATTTTCCATGCGGACAACAATATGAGAAGCATCGCCCTGCACAAGATATACGGAGGCACGGTCGGGAGCGAGATGTGCAGGACAATGCGCATATATATGATAATTACCGGCATAGCCGACATCGTGGCAATCCCTGTGGCTGTGATTCTGTGCCGAAGATATCTCCAGGAGTTCGCATACAGGATTGACCTGAGTGCATGGATATTCATCGTGACTGTGGCCATTTCACTGCTAATCACCGCCGCTTCCGTGTTCTGGCAGTTGAGCCGCGCGGCACGGGCCAATCCGGCGGATGTCCTCAAGACAGAGTGACTGCATTGTAAAGAATCTTTACAGTCAATGTAAGAAAATTTTACAGAAAATCATTTTAATCATAGACACAAAACATTAACAGCAAAGAACTTGAATAGATTGGCACATTAATTACACATACCGGCAGCCGGAAATATGATATAAAAAGACAACAACAATAAAACAACAGAATCATGATCAAAGTAACAGACCTCTGCAAAGTGTTCCGTACAGAAGAAATCGAGACCACGGCATTGAACAATGTGACATTTGAAATCAAGGACGGGGAATTCGTAGCCATCATGGGGCCGTCAGGATGCGGAAAGTCCACCCTTCTGAACATCCTCGGCCTGCTCGACAATCCTACCAGCGGAAGTTACGAGCTTCTAGGCCATGAAGTCGCCAGACTCAAGGAAAAGGACCGTACAAAATTTCGCAAAGGCAACATCGGATTCGTATTCCAGAGCTTCAACCTCATCGACGAACTCAATGTATATGAAAATGTGGAACTTCCGCTTCGCTACCTCAACATCAGCGCATCAGAAAGGAAGCAGAAAGTCACCGAAATCCTCAAACGCATGAACATAAGCCACAGGGCCCAGCATTTTCCTCAGCAGCTTTCAGGAGGACAGCAGCAGAGGGTGGCCATTGCACGTGCTGTGGTGGCAGGACCCAAGCTGATCCTGGCGGACGAGCCGACCGGTAACCTTGACTCCAAGAACGGCAAGGAGGTGATGGACCTCCTCTCCGAGCTGAACAGGGAAGGCACTACCATCGTGATGGTGACACACTCCCAGAGGGACGCATCAGTGGCACAGAGGACCATTGACCTGTTCGACGGAAGGATAGTCAGCGACGTGGCCAACGAACTGTAAGCGGGACCTTCTCAAAATTCAGGATATGGAATCTGCCCGGCATGCACGGGCGGGATTCCTCCAAATTCAAACAGACCTCGAAACAACGGCATGACAATCAAACGGATTTTCAGCAGAAACAGGTGGCTTAGTTCCACATTGAATATCATCGGACTCACAGTGGCTTTCACTGCGTTCATGGTGATAATGATACAGGTACGGTATGACTGGAGGTACGACAGGAACTACCCGGAGCACGAGAAGGTCTTCCGGCTCGAATTCGTCAATGACCCGTCCAACCTCGGGTCATACGGCATAACGATATGCCGGCCTTTCATCGAGTCGCTCAAGGGGACCATTCCGCAGATCGAGGAACTCGGGGTGTACAGATACTGGAAAAGCTACTCCTCGGAATGGTACAGGCAGGGCGATGAGGAGCAGGAATACAGCCTGGAGTCAAGCGTCCTCGACACCTGTATGCTGAAAGTGTTCCCGTTTGAATTCACGGAAGGTGACCCGGCAGAATTCGCCAGGCCCGGGAGTATCATCATCGCAGAATCTGTGGCAGACCGTCTCTTTCCCGGAGAAAACCCTGCAGGAGAATCGCTTATAGACAAATACTCCGGGTCAGAGTACCGTATAGCAGCCGTTTACAAGGATTTTCCCGAAAACAGCAGCGTGGCCAACGGTGCTCTGATACAGGTCGGCAACGGTGACAGAGACAACTGGAGCGAATGGTCTTATATGTGCTACATGAAGCTGGCCGACCCGTCGCAGGCGACTGAGGTCGCTGCCCTGATCAAGGAAAAACTGCTTGAGTCCTTAGAGATAGATCCTGAATCCGAATACGGGAAAATGTTCGAGAACGGTGTCCGCGTCACCAATCTCCATGATGCCTACTTCTCCAAGGACATAAGCGGGGACTCTATGGGGAAAGGGAACCGGTCCACGACCGGGACATTGTTTGCCATCGGGCTTGTCATCATCGCCATTGCCATCATAAATTTCATCAACCTGGCAACTGCAGCGGTACCTCTGATCATTAAGGACATAAACACACGCAAGGTGCTTGGCTCCGGAAGGACTTCCCTGATCTGGAGACAGTTAAACGAAGCCATAGTAATTGCTGCAGCCGCATTCGGGCTCGGCATTCTGGCGCTCCATCTGATTTCCGGGACTTCATTTACATATTATATTTCAGGATCGATGCAGGTCGCGGACAATGTCACTGTCATACTGATCGGGGCGGCGGTGGCTTTAGGCTCTTCACTTGCAGCAGGGATCTTTCCGGCAGTTTACAGCACATCTTTCCAGCCTGCGCTGGTGCTGAAAGGGTCATTTTCCCTGTCTCCTAAAGGGAGGATGCTCAGGAGTTTCATGGTCGGATTCCAATATGTCGCCTCATTTGTGCTGATAGCAATGGCCTTTTACATCCAGGTGCAGACATCGTTCATGAAAAACAAGGACATGGGGTTCAAGCGGGATCTGACAGTCGAATTCGGATGCGGTTCCCGGATCGGGAGCATGGCTGACAGCTTCGAGCAGAAACTCAGGCAGAATCCTCATGTCAAAGATGTCACCTTTGCAGGCAACTGGCTGGTTTCCAATATGAAAATGGGATGGGGACGCGAATTTGACGGGCACCGTGTACAGCTGGATGTGCTGCCGGTATCGTCCGATTTCATTGATTTCTTCGGCATGACAATAAAGGAAGGGCGGAATTTCTCCCCTTCCGATGACCTCAACCCGAACGGGACATTCATCATGAACGAACAGACCATGCTCAAGTTCCCGTTCCTCAGACTCGGAGCCAGGCTCCAGGGACATGTGGGTGAACCGGCGGAGATAGTCGGGATAGTGAAAGACTTCAATTTCAAACCGTTGCAGTACGGCATCGACCCCATAGCCCTGTATGTGTTCGGCTCTGATCCATGGTGGCCCCTGTCAGTAGTTTATGCCAGGATAGACGGGACGGACATTGCCGGGACATTCCAATGGATACGGGACTGCATCGAAGAGTTCAACCCTGAAATCAACGGGAACGACATCAATTTGAGATTTCTGGACGAAAGCATCGGACGGCTCTACGAGAAGGAGGAGAAGCTGAACAGCCTGATAGCCATCACCGCCGTCCTTTCCCTGATAATCTCACTCATCGGAATCCTGGGCATTGTGAGCGTAGAGACGCAGTTCCACCGCAAGGAGATTGCCCTGAGAAAAGTCCACGGGGCCGCCATCGGCACGATTCTCATGATGCTGAACAGACAATACATCATCATGACCCTGATATGCTTTGCAATCTCTGTCCCTGTCGCATATTTCATAATGAAGGCATGGGTCAAAGGATTTGCCTACCAGGCCCCGGTACCGATATGGCTGTTCATCGCCTCGCTCTGCGCCGTACTGGCGGTCACCATGATCACCGTCACCCTCCTTACATACCGTGCTGCGACACAGAATCCGGTAAACTCATTACGTGACGAATAATCCTATGACAGGGCCGGAATTTAACAGAATCAGACAATGATACGGAACTTTCTGAATGTGATACGCCATTTCAAGGCGGCTTTTATACTTAATCTGCTGGGACTTGCAGTTGCATTCACCGCATTCATGATGATAATGATGCAGGTGAACCATGACATGACCTTCGACACATGCTATGACGACGCACAATCCATATTCCGGCTGGATGTAAATATGGACGGCAACGGACAGGCTATCGTCAGCAGACCGCTTGCAAGGCTGTTCATCGGATCATCCCCTGAAATAGAGGCAGGCTGCATTGCCGAGGCCAGGTCCGGAACCAATTTCTGGCATATAGAAACCTCTGACGGCAGGACAGGCTACAGCGAACGCTATTGGGATGTGTCGTCGGAAATCCTGAAAGTATTCGCCTTCAGGATGATCGAAGGGGATCTCAATTCCCTTGACGCCCCCGGAAGCGCCGTCATACCGGAAAGCATGGCAAGAAGGATGTTCGGAAACTCACCCGCGACAGGACAGATACTGCATGCCACCGCCGAAGGCGACATCGACAGGACCGTCACCGGAGTGTACAGGGACTTCCCTGAGAATGCCTCCCTGCAGAACATTGTCTACACATCCAAAAATCCGAAGGAAAATTATGACAACTGGGGCAACTGGAACTATTACTGCTTCGTAAGGCTCTCAGACCCGGCATCTGCAGGCCGTATCATAGAAGATTTCAAGGAAAACAACCGGACTATCTTCGGAGAGGACTTCAGCTGGGAGGAAGACGGATTCGACCTTGTGCTCGACCCTCTTCCGGACCTGCATTTCAAGTCGGCAGGACATTTCGACGGTCTTCCCAAGGCAAACAGGAGCACTGTCTATGCTCTCATATCCATAGCATTCATCATACTGCTCATCGCAGGCATCAACTTCACCAATTTCAGCACTGCCCTCACCCCGATGAGAATCAGGGGAATAAACACAAGGAAAGTCCTCGGCAGCACTGATTCGGAAATAAGGGCAGGACTTGTGGGAGAAATCATCACTGTAAGCGTCACGGCCTATACATTGTCATTGCTGATTCTGTATCTGGCAGGAATGACCCCGCTGGTTTCCCTGCTGGACTGCAGCATGGCATTGGCGGAACATCCGGGAATCATTGCAGCCGGAGCCTGCGCCTCAATTGTCCTCGGCATCCTTTCAAGCCTCTGGCCGGCCTTCTATATGACTTCCGTGCCTCCCGCCATGGTACTCAAGGGCAGCTTCGGCCTCTCCCCTGCCGGAAAGAGAATGAGAAATGCGCTGGTGGGCATCCAGTTCACGTCATCATTCGCCCTCATCATCGCCGCCTCGTTCATGTACCTCCAGAACCGGTTCATGCTGAAGACTCCGCTCGGGTTTGAAAAGGATCAGGTCATAGTCACTGAAATCAATGACAAGATTCTGAACAGCCGGGACGCATTCACGGAAGACCTGAAAAAGATTGCCGGAGTAGAAAATGTGGCATTCTCACAATTCACCATTGCCGAAGGGGACTATTACATGACCTGGGGAAGGGACTACAAAGGAGAAAACATATCTTTTACCTGCATTCCGGTGAGCCATACCTTCCTCGATGTCATGGGCATTGAAGTGACCGAAGGCAGGAATTTCAGAAATGAGGATGAAACAGGAGCCGACGGATGCTACATCTTCAATGAAACCGCACGGGAACAATATTCCATGCAGGCAGGCGAAACAATAAACGGAGATGAAATAATCGGCTTCATACCCGACATCAATTTCGCCTCGCTCAGACAGGGAATGAGTCCGATGGCCTTCTACATGTACGGCAATTGGCATTGGGGAGGGATGTTCAGGACAGCATACATCAGAGTGGCGGCAGGGACGGACATGAAGGCAGTAAGACCGGAAATAGAGAAAACACTCGACAGATTCGACCCTGAATATCCTTTCAGCGTGCGCTTTTATGACTCGATACTTGAAAGTACATACCAGAAAGAGCAGAGGACGGGCTCGCTCATCACACTTTTCAGCCTGGTGGCGATATTCATATCCATAGTCGGAGTGTTCTCGCTCGTGGTCTTCGACTGCCAGTACCGCAGAAAGGAAACGGCTGTGCGGAAAGTCCTCGGAGCGACAGGGACGGAAGTGACAGGAATGTTCTGCAGGACATATTTCATTCTCCTGTGCGTCTGCTTCGCAATAGGAGCACCTGTGGCCTGGGCCGCCGTGGAAAGATGGACAGAAGGCTTTGCATACAGAAGTCCGCTGCACTGGTGGGTATTTCCGGCAGCCTTTGCTGCAGTGGCCGCAGTGACCATATTGACTGTGGTATGGCAGAGCTGGAAGACGGCAAATGAGAATCCTGTGAACAATTTAAGGAGCGAATGATCCATGCGGGAACTGGCTTATGCGATAAAATATCTCCGGAAAAGGAAATGGAGCAGCCTGATGAGGGTCATCACGCTGACTTCAGGACTGGCCATAGGCATGGTCCTGATAGCGAAAATAACCTTTGATCTGAGTTATGACAGGTGGCTGCCGCAGGCGGAAAACCTGTACCAGGTCCAGAGCCTCTACACGGACAAGGCCGGTACGGACAAGGCGGAAACGACTGACTACGGGCACACATTGCGGCCTGTGGCACCGACCGCCGTTTCAGAGATACCGGGGGTCATCGCCGGGACAAGCATGAGAGAATCAGGCGACAGGGTTATATTCAGCGGAGAGGAACGGTTTGAAGTCAAGATGATATCGGCTGATACCGCATTTTTCAGCACCTTGGGGCTGCCTCTTGTGTCCGGAAAAGGAAATTCCCTGGAGCATGAGGACAATGTATTCCTTTCCGAAAGCCTTGCCCGCATCATCTTCGGCAGCATCGAGGCAGAGGGCAGGACCATATTCATGGACAAGAGCCGGATCATGCCGGCGACAGTGGCAGGGGTATTTAAGGACATTCCCGGGAACAGCCATCTTGAATTCAATCTTGTCCAGGGCCTCGGACCATACGAGGCAAATGCCTGGGACAGGGGCGACGGATTCACCGGATATGTGAGACTGAGTCCTGAATCAGACACGGAAGCCGTCAACAAGGCCATTCCGGAAATGATGCATCGCCACATGGACATGGAACTGCAGAGGGAAATGGGATACACATTCACAGCATATCTGAAGCCTGTCCTGTCCCTGCATTCCGGCGACAGGGAAACACAGCAGACAATCCTCATTCTCAGCATATTCACCATCCTGCTTTTGGCCACGGTGTCGCTCAATTATGTATTGGCTTCCGTGTCATCCCTCGCCTCAAGGACGAAGAGGACCGCTGTATTCAAATGCATGGGGGCCTCTTCCGGCGACATCTTCATCTCAAGCATCTGGGAAACGGTCATTCTGGTCCTCATCTCGGCGGCATCCGGTCTTCTGCTCCTGTATGCAGGCAAAGACATCATCCACGGACTCACCGGGGTCCCGTTCAGAAACCTGTTCGGCTCATGGCAGGTGACAGGCTATGTACTTGCCACAGTCACAGTGGCTGCAATATCCGGGCTGGTTCCGGCAAGAATCTTCTCTTCCATCCCGGCCATGGACATATTCAGGATGCACAATCCGGACAGAAACGGCTGGAAAAATGTCCTGCTATTCGTACAGATTGCAAGTTCCGCATTCATCATCGGCTTCACAGGCATCGCAATACTCCAGTACAGGCATATCGCAGCCCTGGATCCCGGCTATGATCTGGAACATCTGGCATGGTGCTTCGTGGACAATTGCTCCGAAGCCGACAGGACACTCATTAAGGACGAACTCAAGAAATGCCCTGAAATAGAAAGGTCCGCCTTCTCCATGGACATTCCTACCAGGAAATTCCATGGTTTCCAGCTCATTGACCCGGCCACAAAGACAACCGTCGCCACAATGAGATACACTTTTGCAGACAGCGACTTCATCGAAACGGCCGGAATAAGACTTAAGGCCGGACAAAATATTCCGGATGACATCAGTGATCCGGCACCGGCCATAGTGAACGAAAGGACATTGAAAGCCCTCGGATGGGAAGATAATCCCGTGGGGAAACTCCTTCCCGACAACGGCCTGACGATTTCAGGCGTATGTGAAGATTTCACCATGGGCTCCATCTTCATTGAACAGGAGCCACTGTGCCTCATCGCCTACTCCAAGGAGGGCGAATTCCCTTCATATCTCACCGTAAGGTACAGTGAACTCACGGCAAATGCCCTCACCAGGACGGAAAACATTCTCAAAGGCCTCCTTCCCGACACCGACATCGTGCTGCACACCTACAGGGACGACCTGCATGAATCCTACAGGGACACCGAAAGGTTCCGCAATTCAGTGGCTGCCGCCTCGGCATTCATGCTGCTCATCACCCTGACCGGACTTCTCGGATATGTGGCCGATGAAATGCGGCGCAAAAGGAAAGAAACCGCAATCCGCAAGGTCAACGGCGCCACTTCCGCCGGCATCCTCGCCATGATGCTGAAATCCATGTCCTCCATCAGCATCCCGGCCATAGCCGCAGGCCTTGCCGGCTCATTCATAGCTTCCGGATTCTGGCTTCAGAACTTCCCGGAACGGATCAGCCCCGGCGTACTGTTCCACACCGCCACAGGCATACTCCTCCTCTGCCTCATTCTCGCATGCGTCGCCCTGCAGACAGCCAAAGCCGCCACCGAAAACCCTTCCGCCAACCTCCGCAGCGAATGAAATTTTTCTTTTTATTGTGATTATTTCTCTTTTTGACTATGGGTCGGCATCGGAATGTCATTTATTATTTGCTATCTTTGAAGTTGAATGACTTATTTTCTGAACAAAGATGAAAAAGAAACCGATAGTCGCCCTGATATATGACTTCGACGGCACGCTGTCGCCGGGGAACATGCAGGAGTTCGGCTTCATACAGGCGATTGGCAAAAGCCCTGCGGAGTTCTGGGGAATGAGCGACGAGATCGCCGCAGGCCAGGATGCCAGCAACATCCTCAGCTACATGAAGCTGATGTTCGACGAGGCCAGGAAGGCCGGAATAAGCCTGAAAAGAAGCAAGTTCAAGAGCTTCGGGAAAAGGATAGAACTTTTCGAGGGCGTCAAGGAATGGTTCGGTCTCGTCAATGAATACGGGAAAGAACACGGAGTCATCGTAGAGCACTATATCAATTCCTCCGGACTTGCGGAAATGATCGAGGGCTCCCCCATCGCGAAGGAATTCAAACGCATCTTCGCCTGCTCGTTCCTTTATGACGAAAAAGGGAACGCCGTGTGGCCAGGAGTGGCAGTGGACTACACCGCCAAGACCCAGTTCATCTTCAAGATCAACAAAGGAATACTCAGCATCAGGGACAACAAGCTTGTCAACGAAAGCCAGCTTGAGGAAAACAAGAGAATCCCGTTTCCGCACATGATATATTTCGGCGACGGGGAAACCGATGTACCGTGCATGAAGATAGTCAAGATGTTCGGGGGCAACTCCATAGCCGTCTATAATCCGCTTGTGCCGGGGAAGCATGAAACTGCGAAGAAACTCCTCAAGCAGAAAAGGGTGAATTTCATCACACCCGCCAGCTACACAAGAGAGAGCCGCACATACAAGGTCGTATGCTCAATCATAGACAAGATAAAGGCGGAGCATGAACTCCAGAGGCTGTCCTCATTCAGATAAGCCGCCGCATGGATGCATAGCGGAGGATTCTCCGCACATTTGTACAGGACAACAATTTTATAACAATAAACATTTAATTTCAAATGACCAGAAGATATGCCGTTTTAACGGCCATAGCATTGCTGATTCCGCTGGCTGCCCTTGCGCAGCCGAGAAGCGAGACTCTGCTGGAAAAAGGATGGAAATTCATAAGAGAAGATGCCGCAGAATTTGCCGGGACACAATATGATGACTCCGGATGGCAGGATGTGACAGTACCGCATGACTGGGCCATATACGGTCCGTTCAGCGTACAGAACGACAAGCAGCACACGGCCATACTCCAGGACGGACAGACTGACCCGATGGAGCATGCCGGAAGGACAGGGGGACTCCCGTTTACCGGGGCAGGATGGTACAGGCTCGAATTCAATGCGCCGGACATGAGCGGAGGGCGCAGATGCACCCTGGTTTTCGACGGGGCCATGAGTCATGCCAAGGTTTATGTAAACGGGCATGAGGCCTGCTTCTGGCCATACGGCTACAATTCATTCCATTTCGACGCCACCCCATTCGTAAGGCAAGGGACGAACACTCTTGCAGTAAGGCTTGAAAACGAGACGGAAAGTTCCCGCTGGTATCCCGGTGCAGGACTTTACAGGAATGTACATCTCATCTTTACTGAAGATGCACATATTCCTGTATGGGGCACACAGATCATCACCGAGGAACTCGGGAACAATTTCGCCAAGGTATCCCAGAGGACTTCCCTTGACTTCCCTGAAGAAAAATCATTCAGCGGCTACACCATAGTGACCGAACTTCTGGACAGCGACGGGAAGGCTGTTGCCTCCGGCAGGATGGAAGGCACTGAATTCGACGGGGAGATATTCCGCCAGGACTTTACCGTAGAAAACCCGCACCTCTGGACTCCGGAGACTCCATACCTCTACACTTCAGTAAGCCGCATCTATGAGGGGAATACCCTGAAAGACGAATACAGGACAACCTTCGGAATTCGTACGGCGGAAATAATACACGGGAAAGGGTTCTTCCTGAACGGGGAAAGGGTTGAATTCAAGGGCGTGTGCAACCATCATGACCTCGGCCCTCTCGGAGGCATAGCGAACGAAGCCGGCATAAGGAGACAGATACGCATTCTCAAGGACATGGGATGCAATGCGATACGCACTTCACACAACATGCCTGCCCCGGAACTCGTAAAGGCATGCGACGAAATGGGAATGATGCTCATGTCAGAATCATTCGATGAATGGACCACGGCAAAGGTCCAGAACGGCTACCACAAGATATTTGACGAATGGGCAGAGAAAGACCTTGTGAACCTTCTGCGCCACTACCGCAACAACCCGAGCATCGTCATGTGGTGCATCGGGAATGAGGTACCTGACCAGTGGAACGGAGACAAGGGACCGAAACTGTCACAGATGCTGCAGGACATCTGCCACAGGGAAGACCCGACAAGACCTGTCACGCAGGGAATGGATGCCCCAGACGCAGTCGTGAACAACAATATGGCCGCCGTAATGGATGTCCCGGGCTTCAATTACAGACCGCACAAATATCAGGAGAACTACGCAAAGCTGCCGCAGGGCATCATCCTCGGAAGCGAAACGGCTTCCACTCTCAGTTCAAGGGGAATATACAAATTCCCTGTAGTCAGGAGGTCAATGCACAAGTATCCGGACCATCAGGCATCATCCTATGATGTCGAACACTGCGGATGGTCCAACCTTCCGGAAGACGATTTCATACAGCACGAAGACCTGCCATACTGCATCGGAGAATTCGTATGGACCGGCTTTGACTATCTGGGAGAGCCCACGCCATACTATTCCGACTGGCCGAGCCACTCCTCGCTTTTCGGAATAATAGACCTCGCAGGCATTCCGAAAGACCGTTACTGGCTCTACAGAAGCCACTGGAACAAAGAGGCCGAGACACTTCACATACTGCCCCACTGGAACTGGGAAGGCCGCGAAGGAGAAGTGACACCTATCTTTGTATATACCAACTATCCGTCTGCAGAAGTGTTCATAAACGGGAAGAGCCAGGGGAAGCGCACGAAAGACCTGTCCGTCACAGTGTTCAACAGCGCAGATTCCGTATCCATGGCCAACTTGAAGAGACAGTCGAGATACCGTCTGATGTGGATGGACACCGTATATGAGCCGGGCACAGTAAAGGTCGTTGCATACGACGAAAACGGGAAGCCTTCGGCCGAAAATGAAATTCACACGGCAGGCAAGCCCTACAGGATAGAGCTTGAAGCAGACAGGACATCGATCAAGGCCGACGGCAAGGACCTTTCCTTCATAACCGTCAGGGTGACGGACAAGGACGGAAACCTTTGCCCTCTTGCCGACAATGAAATAAAGTTCAAGGTAAAGGGGAACGGATGGTACCGGGCAGGAGCAAACGGGAATCCGGCATCCCTTGAATCTTTCCAGACCCCTCAGATGAAAGTATTTTCCGGAATGATGACAGCAATTGTATCTTCAACGGAGGAAGCCGGAGAAATCATACTTGAGGCTACATCCAAAGGGCTTAAAAAAGCTGAAATCACCATCGTCAGCACACAAGACTTCTGATAACAGAAAGTGAACATAAATTATCTATTCAAGGTTGAAAAGGGCTGTGGTATTTTGCATTATGCGTTCAAGTTCAGAAACATGTTTTTTCTTGAACCTCATACTTTTGAGCATATCTGTCTGTGCCAGGGAATGAAGGTCCGTACCTATATACGAATACAGTCCTTTCTCCAATATGGCCTCCGCCTTCAATGCCGCCCCTTTCCCATAGAACCCTCCCAAAGAAAGGATATTCATCTGAAGTTCACATCCCTTGTCTACAAGATTGCCGATACGCTTGAGATCCCGGGAGTAGAACATATACCTTTCCGGATGAGCAAGAACCGGATGAAAATCCAGGCAACATAGACGGAATATCGTTTCGTCGATATTGGATGACTCGTAGGCGTAAGACATCTCTATGAGGATATGCCGTCCCGGCAACAGGAGAAGATCCCCGGAAAAGGTATCTTCAAAGCCCTCATATACCATGTGCTCCCCTGCTATTCTGAAATTGATGCCTGAAGCCTCGGAAAGACGGGCCTGCAGCCCGGCAAAGCGTCCCGTAATGAAAGCGTAGTCATTTTCCGGATAAAGTTCGGGATAGATGTGCGGCGTCAGTATCATGTTCTTCACCCCGAGGCCGGCGAGTTCAGCTGCCGCCCTGCATGAATGTCCGATATCCTTGAAGCCGTCGTCAACGCCAGGCAGGACATGTGAATGCATGTCCGTTTCGAACGGGAGATCCGCCAAAGACGGCCCCTTCGAGAACAATGATGACAGAAATCCTCCGCTTTTCGCCATTTTGTCCGCACATTATAAGTAAGGCCTGCCGATGTTCAGTGACCGGCAGGCTCCGATAATTACCTAATAGACTTTCACCGTCAGCTTTGCATACGCCCTTTCCACCTTGGCAAGGGCCTCTTCAACCGTGTCGGCGGTGGCAAGCAGGACTCCGAGACGGCGGTGTCCGGAGATTTCTGGCTTGCCGAATATCCTCATCTGGACACCCGGCTCCTCCAGGACCTTCTCCAGATTCTGGAACTCATATTCTCTGGTATTGCCTTCCACCACAATGGCCTTTGATGCGGACGGCCCATAAAAACGCACCTCCGGGACAGGAAGACCGAGGATGGCTCTGGCATGAAGGGCAAATTCCGACATGTCCTGGGATATCATCGTGACCATCCCGGTGTCATGAGGCCGTGGCGACACCTCACTGAATATCACCTCATCGCCTTTCACGAAAAGCTCGACCCCGAATATGCCGTAACCACCGAGCGCACCTGTTATCTCCCCTGCTATATGCTCAGCCTTTGCAAGCGCATCTGCAGACATGGCCTGAGGCTGCCAGGACTCCCTGTAATCTCCTTCCACCTGATGATGTCCGATCGGCTTGAGGAAAGTGGTTCCGGCACTGTGGCGCACCGTCAGCAGGGTTATCTCATAGTCAAAATCTACAAATCCTTCCACTATCACCTTTCCGCTGCCAGCACGGCCTCCCTCCTGGGATATATGCCATGCCTTGTCAATGTCAGCCTCAGAACGCACAGTGCTCTGGCCATGACCGGAAGAACTCATTACAGGCTTCACGACGCAAGGCAGTCCGATTTCCTTCACTGCCTCATCAAACTCATCCCGAGTGGATGCAAAACGGTATCTCGAAGTCGGCAGACCGAGAGTCTCAGCGGCAAGGCGCCGTATGCCCTCACGGTTCATGGTAAGCTGCGTGGCTTTGGCAGTAGGAACCACATTGAAGCCTTCATTTTCCAGTTCGACAAGCTTGTCCGTGGCAATAGCCTCTATCTCAGGGATTATATAGTCCGGCTTCTCCTCCTCGATGATTTCCTTGAGAGCCGCCCCGTCCAGCATCGGAATCACATGATGCGAATGTGCCACATGCATTGCCGGCGCATTTTCATATTTGTCCAGGGCTACAACCTGCACCCCGAAGCGCTGAAGTTCAATGGCCACCTCCTTGCCAAGCTCTCCCGAGCCGCAGAGCACAGCCTTCTTGCCATACTTTGTAAATGTAGTTCCTATCTTCGTCATGACTTTAGTATTAGTTTACAGCTATCAATATATATGCGGACACCCCGTCATTTCCCGTATCTTTTCAGGATATCGCCGTAGGCGTCTATGCGCCTGTCCCTGAAGAAAGGCCAGCCGCGGCGGACATATTCGGTCCTGTCAAGGTCAATGTCCACGACCTTAACGCCTTCCTCGTCCTTGCCGAACTGGGCCAATATCTCACCCTGTGGGCCGGTGGCGAAAGAATTTCCCCAGAAATCAAGCCCGACCGTATTTCCTGAAGGGTCATCCTCATGTCCGGTCCTGTTCACGGTTATGACCGGAAGTCCGTTTGCCACTGAATGTCCGCGCTGCACAAGCTTCCACGCATCGCACTGCACCTTCTGCTCCTCAACCGGGTCCGTGCCCACGCCTCCGATGGCCGTAGGGTAGATCAGGATCTGCGCCCCGTTCAATGCCATGAGCCTTGCTGCCTCCGGATACCACTGGTCCCAGCACACAAGCACGCCCAAAGTTCCGACCGAGGTCTCTATCGGTCTGAAACCGAGGTCGCCCGGAGTAAAATAGAATTTCTCATAATAGCAAGGGTCGTCAGGAATGTGCATTTTCCTGTATTTTCCGGCAATCGTACCGTCTTTTTCAATGACCACTGCAGTATTGTGATAGATGCCGGCAGTCCTGCGCTCGAAGAGGGAAAGGACCAGGACTATGCCCAGCTCCTTTGCCAATGCCCCGAAAGTCTCTGTGGAAGGTCCGGGTATCGGCTCCGCAAGATCGCAGAGCGATGCATTTTCCGTCTGACAGAAATATACTGAATTGTGGAGTTCCTGCAGGACAACAAGCTGCGCCCCGGCAGAAGCACAGGCCCTGATGTTGGACTGCAGTTTGGCGATGTTGGAGGCGATGTCGGGGGTGCAGGATTGCTGGACCATGCCGACTTTCAAAATCTTCATATTTTTCTTGTTTCTCTCTAAAAATAAATCACAAAAATCTCAGTCGTCCGTCCTCAAATAGCCTTCAGGAAACTGCATGGTGACGCAATGGAGGGAGCCGTGGCCGGAAAGGAGGGCCCGGCAGTCGATTACGCGCACTTTCCTGTCAGGGAACACTTCCTGAAGACGCTGACGAGCAATCTCATCCTTAGGCGAGGCAGCGCCCGGAACAAGGACACCCCCGTTGACAATCAGGAAATTGGCGTATGATGCCGGGAGTCTGTAGTCATCAAGCCAGAGTGGCTCGGGCAGAGGGAGCGGCACAAGCCTGTATGGCTTCCCGTCTTCAGTCCTGAAAGTCACCAACTGCTTTTCCATTGCATCAAGCTCAGCAAAATTAGGGTCCGAGGCATCCTCACATTTCGTATAGGCAATCGTATCCGGAGAGCAGAATCTCGCAAGAATGTCCACATGGCTGTCCGTGTCATCCCCGATTATGCCGCCATGCTCAAGCCAGAGGACACGCTTCAGACCGAAAGCGCTCTTCAGCTCGCCCTCGATTTCATCACGGGTAAGATATTCATTGCGGTTGACGGAACATAGGCAGGACTCAGTAGTGAGCATCGTCCCGCAGCCGTCAGTGTCTATGCTGCCGCCCTCCAGCACGAACGGACGCATGTCCACACCGAAGACATCATCATTGAAGGCTCCCTGATTGAAGACTGTCTTTGTCAACTGGTTGTCAAGGTCAGAGGCGAACTTCAGCCCCCATCCGTTGAAGACAAAGTCATAAAGATATTTCTCCCCATTGTCCCCATAGACAGATATTCCGCCGTGGTCACGGGCCCATGTGTCATTGAGCGGAGCCTCGTAAAACAAAATCTTGTCTACATCGAGTGACATCCCGGTCCTCCGGCACACCTCGGCAATATCAGCCTTGGCCTCGGCGATATCCCTTGCCACTATCATCAGCGGCTCAAAATCCAATATGTTGCGGGCTATGTCAACATAACATTCCAGGACCTTGTCTATCTGATACCATTCCGTATCCCTGTGCGGCCATGTGAGCTGTACGCCGCTCTGTTTTTCCCATTCGGCAGGAATTCTCATATCTGCAATAAGTTCTGTATTTTACAATCTCTGACAAGACAAGGACAACATTCTTCTCAGCCCGGTCCTATCAGCAAACGAGGCCAACCAGACTATGGTCAGCCCCTCCCGAAAAGTTTTACGGCCATATCATAGTTAAGCATTCCGCGGCCGCGGTGCAAATATATGCACTTTTAATGCCAAAATGAAATTTTCAGCCCGGAATTGACCGGAAATGTCAAATTTCAGAAAGAGGGAATATATTCCTCAACACCCACCAGAGCACAATCACACCGAACACGGTCCATACCACTCCCCTCCCCGTCACTGCTTCATGGAACCGAGGAAACCTGTGCTTCAACGCCTCAGCCGCCGCAAGTACTGCAAGAAACGGCATCAAAACCACCATCAGCGCATTATGCCTGAAAGCCCTGCCTATATCCAGATGGAAAAGAGCATGCAGCGCCCTCTGCGAACCGCATCCTGGACATTCAAGCCCTGTGAACATCAGAAAGGGGCATTTCGGGAACCACACGGAATCCGACGGGTCAAATCTCACATAAAAGAAGACTGCGGCGGCAACTGCCAAGACAACTACGACACAAAGTACCGTCCGCAGCGGACGCGGCTTGTTCAAAACAGGCATCCGGCATAAAAGTTATTGCCGCTGTCCCACCATGTAGCCCATGACACCCCTGCTACAATCAGTGCAACATAAGCAATCCAGAACAGAACGCACAGTGCAATTCCCCAAAACGACCAGTTCCTCGCCTTACGGGAATACATCATCGCTTCCTCGGCATTGCCCGCGTTCCAGCAGGAATCCACCTTGGAAGCATACACTATCCCGATTATTCCGAACGGCACGCAGCAGAATATCGTCACCAGTATCGACAGCACAAGATAAGTGGACGGCTTGCTCTGCCCATACATGTCCCTCCTTGCCTGTCCGCCGTAAGGACGGAACGCAGAACCGGAAGACTGGTCACAGCCGCAATTCGGACAGAACCTGGCCCCGTCAGAGAGTTCAGTCCCGCAATTTTTACAAAACATGATTCAAGTCTTTTATTCGATGGAAGGGCAACCAGAATGTCACCCTCGTATTAAATTAAAATAAAGGGAAAGTCTTTTCGTTGTCAACATATTTCTCCTCAAAATCCGCATCCGACATGGTGAGCATCAGAATGCCCTGGACGAGCATGAGCAGCGACCAGATTCCGCATGTGCATGCGGACAGGACAATAGTAATGATCCCTGCCGTCGTCTTGCCGAGATAGAAATAATGTATCCCGAGCCATCCCAAGAAAATGGCAAGGAGGCCGGCCACGACCTTCTCTTTTCCGCCAGCCTGGGCCATGGACGAAGGTGGAACAATCCTCCCTCCGCAATGAGGGCAGAATCTCACATTTCCGGGAACCTTGGTCCCGCACGCAGGACAATAGACATCCTTTACCACAGGCGCACCGCAATGCGGGCATACAGAAGCGGAATCAGATATCTGCTGACCGCATTCCTTGCAATTTATCAATGCCATAACTATTGAATTAACAGATTTTTCCAACCGTCAAGCCGGTTTCAGCCCATAAAATTACTACAATTTATCTTCAATCACAAGTCCCCTCCCGCCGATTTGCCTGTTTTTCAGGATTTATTAATTTTGTATGATTTGGCTGACGACAGTGAAAAATAAACTGCAAGCCGAGAGCAGAGGCAAATTTATTTGACTATGCCGAGGCGCAGCGTTTATTGTAGACGAAGTCTAAAATAAAATATGCAAATGACAGAAAAGGAAAAGGCGGCGGAAGGGCTGCTGTATGATGCGAACAATGACCCGGAACTGCTGGCGGAAATGGCGGCAGGGGCAGAGAAATGCTTTGTGCTGAACTCATTGCCGCCGTCAAAGGCTGAGGAGAGGAAAGAGGCGATAAGGAATCTGCTTGGCAGGACAGGGGAAAAATTCGAAATAAGGTCGCCGTTCTTCTGCGACTACGGCTACAACATTGAAATCGGGGAAAATTTCTTCATGAACATGAACTGCGTCATACTCGACGGGGCAAAGGTCACATTCGGGGACAATGTATTCGTCGCCCCCGGATGCGGGTTCTACACGGCAGGGCACCCTCTGGATGCAGAACAGCGCAACAAGGGGCTTGAATATGCCCGCCCCATCAAGGTCGGCAGCAATGTCTGGATCGGAGGCAATGTATGCGTGCTCCCCGGCGTGACCATAGGCGACAATTCTGTCATAGGAGCCGGCAGCGTGGTCACCAGGGACATCCCGTCAGGCGTGGTCGCCGCCGGAAACCCCTGCCGGGTCATACGCTTGATCGGAGAATGAAAAAGAAAATCAACGAAGAAAAATAAACCATCAACAAAAATATTTTGGTTTATAAAATAAACTTGTTTATATTTGCCAACAAGAAGCAGGAGAGATGCGCACTCCCTGCTTTTTAAAGCCGGCTTAAGTTTATAAAATAAACCAGACTGTCGCCTCGGCGGCAGAAAAACCGAAAAGAAATGAAAACAGATGAACTGACTGAAAAGGAGAGCATCGAACTGATCTCCAGGATGATTGAAAAGACAAGAAACGAGATGAACGGGGATGACTTCAATTCGTTTCTGGCATACGGATATGCGGCAGTAGCCATTTCAATAGCCGTATGGCTGCTTACACACTTCACGGGCAACGATATGTGGTGCTTCGGATGGCTTGCGATGTTCATCCCATACCTCCTGTCCTTCTTCAAGAAAGGGAAACCGGAAGTGGTGACCTACATGGACAGGATGATGGACAGCGTATGGAAGGTCATCGGATCGATGTTCGGCATCAGCCTCCTCATCATCGTAGTGGCGGGAGCCATATCCGGAATCATTGATTTCTCGATGATGATGCCTCTGTCGATAATCTATGCAGGAATCGGCACTTCCATCACTGGACTGATAATCAATGAGAAATGGTTTGTATGGACTCCGCTTGCCGGACTCGCCGCAGCCATATGGATGCTCACATGCGGATGGACAGGAGGGAGCTACGACAATTCCTGGAACCTGCTCTTCGGTGCTTCGTTCCTCATCTACATGATACTCCCGGCACATATTGTAAGACATAAGATAAGCAGGTCATGAAAGAACTGGACCCTTTGCTGCATTCGCAGCTGCGCCTGGCGATAGTTTCCCTGCTGCTGACGGTGGAAGAGGCGGATTTCGTCTGGCTGAAGGAAAAGACGGAAGCCACATCCGGCAACCTAAGCGTGCAGCTGGACAAGCTTTCCGAAGCCGGCTACATTTCCGTCAGGAAGGAAATCGTCGGCAAGAAGCCCCGCACGGCATGCTCCCTGACGCCGAAGGGACGGGATGCACTCGACGAATACGTCAAGACTCTGAAAGAGTACCTTCATATATGACAGGCATCTGAAATCCGATTGTTCCAGTTCAACGGCAATGGCCCCGGTCAGGCACGGAATGCCGTCAGGGACACTTTTGCGGATAACCGTTTTAGAAAAATTCCTATTTTTGTCCGGCAATCACAAAGGATGAAAATGGATAAGGAACGAAAAATAGAAATAATGGGAATTGTCAACATCACTGACAATTCCTATTTTGCTTCCAGCCGATGTCTCGGCCGGGACGGGAGCGCAGACATGGAAAAGGTGCTCGGCAGGGTCAGCCGTATGCTCGAGGAAGGTGCAGACTTCATCGACATCGGGGCATGCTCCACCAGACCGGGTTCGGATCCTGTCGGAGAGCATGAGGAATGGAGAAGGCTCGAACCTGTCCTGCGTGCTGTCCGGAAAGAATTTCCGTCAGTGCCCGTTTCGATAGATACATATTGGGCTTCAGTCGTGGAAAAGGCAGCAGACCTCATCGGCCCTTTCATCGTCAATGACATTTCCGCAGGCGAAGATGACCCGAAGATGCTCCCGACCGTCGGCAGACTCGGCCTGAAATATGTCGCGATGCACAAGAGAGGCACCCCCAAGACCATGCAGAACCTCTGCGAATACGGCAATGTCACGGAAGACGTGCTGCAATATTTCCGTGTATTCGGAGAACGGGCAGCACAGGCCGGCATCAAAGACTGGATACTCGACCCCGGCTTCGGCTTTGCCAAGACCGTGGAGCAGAACTGGCAGATGCTCCGGGAACTTGACCGGTTCCTGACACTCGGCCATGAGATTCTCGTCGGCGTATCCCGCAAAAGCATGATATACCGTCTTTTCGGTATCACCCCGGAAGAATCCCTTCCGCAGACCCAGGTCCTGCACCTCGCCGCCCTCCAGAAAGGTGCCTCCATCCTGCGTGTCCACGATGTCGCTGAAGCCCGCCGCACCGTCACCGCCTGGCGCATGCTTCAGGGATAGCCGTCATTACCCTTGCATCAGAATATACTATCAATTGACGAAATTTGTCGCAGCTATATGAAAGAATGTCAGAAGTTCTGAATATCTTTGCAGATTGGCAGGGAAGGAAGCCGCACAGGACAGAAATAAATTTGATATAAGATATGGACAGTCATGCTCTTTTGGCGGTATCTCCGGTGGACGGGAGGTATGCGCGCCAGACAGGTATTCTCAGGGAATATTTCAGCGAATATGCACTCATACGCTACAGGGTGCGGGTGGAGATTGAATATTTCATCGCGCTGTGCGAACTGCCGCTCCCGCAGCTGGCGGATTTCGACCACGGAAAGTTCGAGACGCTGAGGGACATTTACAGGACCATGACTCCGGAGGACGCTGCCAAGGTCAAGGAGATAGAGAAGGTGACGAACCACGATGTTAAGGCGGTGGAATATTTCATCAAGGAAAGGTTCAAGGAAATGGACATCCTCAAATGGGGGGAATTCGTGCATTTCGGGCTCACGTCACAGGACATAAACAACACTTCCGTTCCGCTTTCCCTCAAAGAAGCCATCCATGAGGCATATTTGCCGCTGATGCAGGAAGTCCTGGACACGATCAGGTCAATGGCCGAGGAATGGAAGGACATCCCGATGCTTGCCAAGACGCACGGGCAGCCTGCCTCCCCTACCCGCGTGGGAAAGGAGTTCAAGGTGTTCCAGGTGCGTCTAGAAGAGCAGCTCAGACAGCTTGACACCCTTTCATATCCGGCAAAATTCGGCGGGGCGACAGGCAACATGAATGCACACAAGGTGGCCTTCCCGGACATAGACTGGATAGGGTTCGGGGACAGGTTCGTGGCTTCGCTCGGGCTGAAGAGGTCTTTCCCGACCACACAGATAGAGCACTACGACAACCTTGCCGCCATCTTCGACAACATCCGCCGCATCAACACGATACTGATTGACTTCAGCCGTGACATCTGGACCTACATCTCAATGGAATATTTCCGCCAGAAAGTCAACAAGAATGAGGTCGGCTCGTCGGCCATGCCGCACAAGGTCAACCCTATCGACTTCGAAAATGCTGAAGGCAACCTCGGAATGGCAGATGCCATATTCACGCATCTTTCGATGAAACTGCCCATATCCAGGCTCCAGAGGGACCTGACGGATTCGACCGTGCTCAGGAACATCGGAGTTCCGGTCGCACATACGATGATAGCATTGAACTCTCTGAAAAAGGGACTCGGCAAGCTGATTCTCAATGAGGCAGCGATAGAAGCCGATCTTGAAAGGAACTGGGCCGTGGTCGCGGAGGCAATCCAGACCATTCTGCGCCGTGAGAACTACCCGAATCCTTACGAAACGCTCAAGGCTCTGACGCGCACGGGCTCGACCATCAACCACAAGACGATAGCCGACTTCATCGAAACCCTTGATGTCAGTGAAAATGTAAAGGAGGAACTCAGGGCAATAACCCCTATGACATATACGGGATTCTGAATTCAATCCCCAATGATATAGACATCATCGCCAGGCTCAGCAAAATTGAACTGCTCCCTGGCGAATTTTTCAAGTGTGTCCCGGTCCGAGGTGAGCATCCTGATGCGTTCGTCCATCTGGCGGATCTGCCTGTTGTATTCGCGGATCTGCTTCTCCTGGCGGGAAATCTCGATTCTTGCGCCGACCCAGCGGATGACATTGTTTCCGGGCCAGAAAATCATCAGAAGCAGGAATATGGATGTCGACCACACAACGAATCTTGCAAATCCGCCATGCGGTCCCCTGAATATTTTCCGCAATCTGCCCACTTTTTCGAAAATAAGAAATGATTTGTCTGCAAAAATAACTATTTTTGAGAGATTTATTGCCGGTGGCAGCAATATTTATTGACAAAACCAACATAAGCTATAAAGTATGAAACCTACATTATTAGTTCTGGCGGCCGGAATGGGCAGCCGCTATGGCGGACTGAAGCAGATGGACGGACTCGGTCCGAACGGAGAAACCATCATTGATTATTCCATCTATGATGCAGTGCATGCCGGATTCGGGAAAGTCGTTTATATCGTAAGGGAACATTTCAAGGCCCAGTTTGAAGAATTGGTGGCAAAGAAATACAGCCATGTCAAATGCACGGACGGCACTCCGCTGGAGTTCGTTTTCGTGACACAGGAGCTGGACAAGATACCTGCCGGACTCACCTACAATCCCGAAAGGCAGAAGCCTTGGGGCACCGCACATGCCGTGCTCATGGCAAAGGATGTCATCAGGGAGCCTTTCGCAGTCATCAACGGGGACGACTACTACGGAAAGGAATCCTTCAAGATCATCGCAGACTGGCTCAGGGCACACGAGAACACCACCGGACATTACTGCATGGTGGGATTTGAGCTGGACAACACGCTTTCAGAGTCAGGCGGAGTGTCAAGGGGCATCTGCTCGGCCGACAAAGACCATTTTCTCACACATGTGGAAGAGCACCACAACATCGCCAAAGACGCCGAAGGCAGGGTCATGGGTGACAACAGCAAGGGAGAGAAGGTGCAGCTCGACGGCAAGGCCCTCGCATCCATGAACATGTGGGGCTTCACTCCTGACTATTTTGAAAAGAGCGAGGCCATCTTCAAGGACTTCATCGTCAGGAATGCCAATGAACTGAAGGCAGAATTCTATATCCCGTATGCCATCGACTGCATGATAAAGGACAATTCCGCCAGGACAGAACTCCTCTCCACGCCTTCCCGCTGGTTCGGAGTGACATTCAAGGAAGACAGGCCGGGAGTGGTGGCCAAATTCCAGGAATTTGCCGACAAGGGCATTTACCCTTCACCTCTTTATTGATACTGATCCCATGTCAGCATTCTTCCAGAAAACAAGGAAAAGGTCGTATGACCTCTTTTCAAGCTACACATATTATGTTCCCGGCATAAAAGGGACAATAGGACTTATCCTGCTGCTTGTGGCAGGCAATTTCATCGGAAGCGCAGTGACATTCCTGTTCCAGCTTGCCTTCGATGCGAAGGCAGCAGCCACATACGGGATACTCGCAGCCTATCCGGCAATGTTCATTCCGCCCATGCTCTACGCCTCATACATGAGCAGGAGAAATGAACTTTTCGACACCGGATATGCACTGGACAGCAGCAATTTCGGAAGGATGAAAGGATGGCAGCTGGCTGTCATGGTGACAGTGGTGACCCTGGCGGCCGGTTTCCTGATGGACCCTGTCAATGCAGCGATGCCGCCTATGCCGGAATTCCTTGAAAAGGTGTTTGAAAACATGCTGACAAACAGTCCGGTATGGGTATCCCTGCTTTCCGTGTCCGTCCTCGCCCCGATTTTCGAAGAATGGCTGTGCAGGGGAATGATACTCAGGGGACTTCTGCAGAAAATGCATCCCGCCTGGGCAATGGTGATTTCGGCTCTGTGTTTTGCACTGATTCATTTCAACCCGTGGCAGGCGATACCGGCATTCGTGCTGGGGATTCTTTTCGCATATGTCTACTACAAGACAGGCTCCCTGAAGCTTACGATGCTGATGCATTGCGTGAACAACACATTCGCAGTCATCACCGCACAGTTTGACAACCTGAAGGATCTGGATTCCTGGGCACAGGTGATGGAGCTGTGGCAATACATCTCGCTCCTTGCAGCCAGCCTCATCCTGATAGTGATATTCATCGACATATTGTGGAAAAACATCCCGATGAAGTCCGGCCGCGGCAACATTGACACCGTCAGGGCCGAAGACATCGGAATCAGTGCATAAGACATAAAGGCATGCAGCTATCGGGCAAGCAGCCTGGAACAAAGCATTTCAGCATCATGAAGGGTCTGCATCTTTCCCACATCGGCAAGATGCAGATTTTTCGCTTCCACCCC
Source organism: uncultured Bacteroidales bacterium (assembly GCA_944323825.1). Classification (GTDB taxonomy): domain Bacteria; phylum Bacteroidota; class Bacteroidia; order Bacteroidales; family UBA932; genus Cryptobacteroides. The sequence goes on along the minus strand of CALUTY010000004.1, from coordinate 41,736 downwards.
ATATATGGGATAGCGTGCGGCCGTCCTCAGATAAAAATCCATTATCGGAAACCTTTCCCCGAACGGAGGCTGCCCTGACTCCTCCGCGAGAGAATCCTCTTCATCCATGACGGAAAAAATCCGGTCAGAAATGAAATGTATTCCGGAAAAGGCAAGTCTGCGGCATGACTGCACATCAAGATCCGGATATGGAGACCTGACCTCCCCTGTGGTGACATTTGTCCATCCGGCAAGACGCATCCCTTTGTCAAAAAGCAGATAGCGGCTTGTCTTCCTTTCACTTACAAGAAGGGTTGCAAGGGCGTCCGGACGGCTTTGTGCAACAAACCACCTGAGGTCAAGATCGGAAATTATGTCCACATTGTGCACGAGAAAGCAACGGTCAGATGCCACTGAAGGCAAATCAGATGTCCCTGAAGGCAAAGGACGGACCTCATTGCCAGGCCGGCAGGCTGCGGACGGGACCGGACAGCCCTCCAGGAATCTGCGGGCATGACGGATGCCGCCTCCGGTCTCGCGGAGCTGGTCCCTTTCGTCAGAAATGGAGAAAGACACTCCCGGCCCGAACTCCTCACGGAAACCCGCTGAGCACAGATATTCTTCGACCATGTCAGCAAAATGATGGACATTCACCACAATGTCATCAAATCCGGCTGCAACAAGCTTCTTCGCCACATGGTACAGAAGAGGCTTCCCGCACACAGGCACAAGGGCCTTCGGCATGGTGTCTGTCAGAGGCTTCAGCCTTGTTCCCAGCCCCGCTGCAAATATCATTGCCTTCATAATACCTTCTTCTTGACATTCTGTTCACGGTGCACCACCGTTACCCTGATTCCCGGATGCTTTCCGGCCAGATGTTCCGCCGTCCTTTCAGCACAATATACGGACCTGTGCTGTCCGCCGGTGCATCCGAAACATATCATCAGATGCGTGAATCCCCTTTCGATGAAGCGCTCAACATGGGCATCCGCCAAAGAGAAGACATGACCGAGAAAGGCCGGCACCTCAGCCTTGTCACGGAAAAATTCCACGACTTCTGCATCCATGCCGGTAAACTGCCTGTAATATTCATACCGTCCGGGATTTGGCAGGGCCCTGCAGTCAAACACATATCCGCCACCATTTCCGGACGGGTCCTCCGGCAGGCCCTTCTTATACGAAAAGCTGCACACGGTCACTTCAAGCGGCCCGGACTGCAGCCCGGCATCAGCTTGAGCGACAGACTTTCCCGGCATGCCGTTTTTCCCGGAATCTGCACCGCCCTGTTCCTGCATGGCAAACTGCGGCAGTTCCGCCATCAGACGCAGCAGAGGGACAAGATATGGACAGCCGACAGGAGGATCCTCCAGGATGCCGCGAAGATTCTCCATTGCATACGGGATGCTTCTGAGGAAATGAGGCTTTCTCTCAAAAAGCCCCCTGAAACCGTATGCTCCGAGGACCTGAAGTGTCCTGAAAAGCACAAAAAGCTTCAGCCTGCTTCTGAACAGGCCGGCATCTATCCGGGCATATTGCCCGGCAGCATCAATATAAGCCTGCACAAGCCCGTCACGGAAGGATTCAGGATACCTTGCCCTCGCCTGCCAGACAAAAGAAGCCACATCATAATGCACAGGTCCGCGCTTTCCTCCCTGGAAATCTATAAAATACGGCTTGCCGTCATGAATCATGACATTCCTTGCCTGAAAATCCCTGTACATGAAAGCATAGTCATGCCCTTCCAGCAATTTCTCCGCAAGGAGTTCAAAATCCTGTTCAAGAGCGGCTTCATTGAATTCCAGCCCCGTAGCCTTCAGAAAACAATATTTGAAATAATTCAGGTCCGCCATCACCATCCTGCGGTTGAACTCCGGCTCCGGCCAGCACACGCTGAAATCCAGCCCCTCCGCTCCCTTGAACTGGATTTCCGGCAGACAGGAAATGGTTTCCAGAAGCAAGGACTTCTCCTGCGGACTGTAATTTCCCGACTCCCTTCCGGCGGCCACGGCATCAAAAAGGCTGCAGTCACCGAGATCCTCCTGCAGATAATACAGGCCGTCAGCACTGACCGCCATCACCTCGGGGACGCGGAGTCCCTTGCTTCTGAAATGCCCGGCCATGCATACAAACGCCTCATTCTCCTTCACATCGGTGCCTGCCACTCCCACAAGCGACTTCCCTCCCCCGGAAATGCGGAAATACTTCCTGTTGCTGCCGGAGGAAGAAAGCGGAACGGATGACTCCGCCCTGATCCCGCTGCATTCCTCAAAAAGGGACATCAATATATTGTCCGGACCGCTTCCGGACACCATGCTTTTCTTCATCAGAAATCAAGTTTTGTCCATAAAATGACAAATTTACTGAATGTTGTCTCAAAAATAAACTACATTTGTGCAAATATTCAATTTACGGACATGCTTAACATTGCATACTGCTCGGACAAGTACCAATATACGATGGGAAAGTCTTTTTATGACAGCGGGATGAAGGACAAGACCGCCATCTTCAACATGTTCTACCGCAAGGCGCCTGAAAACAACAACTGGGCGGTGGTCAGCGGCACGGACGAGGTGGTGGAAATGATCGGAAGTCTCGGGAAGATGCCGGAAGAATTCTTTGAGAAGTTTCTCCCGGGACCGGAATACGCCGAATTCAGGAAATATCTATCCGGGATGAAATTCACCGGCAATGTATATGCAATGCGCGAAGGAGAGATCGCCTTCCCGTCACAGCCTATAATAATAGTGGAGGCACCGATGATAGAGGCACAGGTGCTGGAGACCCCGATGCTGTGCATCATGAACCACCAGATGGCAGTGGCCACCAAGGCTTCAAGGGTATGCAGGGCCACGAACAGGCCGGTGAGCGAATTCGGCTCCAGAAGGGCACACGGTCCGTGGGCGGCAACCTACGGGGCCAAGGCGGCAATCATAGCGGGATGCAGCAACACATCCAACATCCTTACGGGAGTGATGTACGGATGCGGCTCCACCGGCACAATGGCACACAGCTATGTGACATCCTTCGGATGCTCCGTCGAAGGAGAGTACCATGCCTTCGACACCTATATAAAGACTCACATGGGCGAGCCGCTCATACTGCTGATTGACACATACGACTCCCTCAGATGCGGCATACGCAATGCTATGAGAGCATACAGGGACAATGGCATTGACGACTCTTATGCTCCGGGGTACGGAATCAGACTGGACAGCGGAGACCTTGCATACCTTTCGTGCGAATGCAGGAAGGCACTTGACAGCAACGGATTCAACAAATGCAGAATCTTCGCGACCAATTCCCTTGATGAATATCTGATAACAGACCTCGAAAGGCAGGGAGCCTGCATAGACTCATACGGTGTGGGCGATGCCATAGCCACCAGCAAGGCCAACCCGTGCTTCGGCAATGTCTACAAGCTCGTCCAGATAGACGGACAGCCTGTGCTGAAACGCTCCGAAGACAAGGCCAAGCTCATAAACCCTGGCTTCCAGATCACATACCGCATCATGAAAAATGACCCCGAAAAGGGCGAGATATTCAAGGCTGACGTCACCTGCCTGCGCGGCGACGGGCTGTCTGAAAAAATCGAAGGAGGTGAGACATTCACCATCTACGATGAAAACGACCGGTACAAGTTCAAGACATTCGAAGCGGGCGAATATACGGCCAGACCGCTCCAACACAAGATAATCAGCGAAGGGACGCGATGTGTGCCGGAGCACAGCCTGATGGAGAAGAAAGCCTATTATGACAACACTCTGAGGCATTTCAGCCCGAGCGAAAAAAGGCTCATCAACCCTCACTATTATAAGGTGGACATCTCCGACTCCCTCTATGACCTGAAGATGGAAATCATAAACAGACTCACAAAAGAAATCAACGGATTCAATCTCTGACGGCAATGAAAAACTCTGCATTAGTGGTCGTGGACATGCTCTATGACTTCATCGACGGCTCGCTGGCCTGCCTCAACTCCAAGAATGCTGTCAAGGAGGCCGCCGGATTCATCGACAGCATGACTTCCGGACAGGAAGGAAACAGCAATGAGGAAATACTGGACACCTTCCCGATACTCTTCGTCTGCGACCATCATCCGGCGGACCATTCCTCGTTCAGGGAATATGGCGGCACATGGCCCCCGCACTGCATCCAGGGCACGCATGGGGGCGCAGTACATGAGATACTGCAGCCGTACATGCAGGAAGAGCTGACTTTCTTCAAAGGCTGCGACCCGGCCGTGGAACAATACTCAGGCTTCGAAGCTGCCAACAAGGCCGGCCAGTCCCTCGGGGAAATCCTCGGACTTCTTGATGCCGAGAATGTATATGTGTGCGGCATCGCCACGGAATACTGCGTCCGGGCCACCTGCGAAGACCTGAAGAAAGCGGGCTTCAAAGTGCGCCTGCTTTCCAATGCCCTCGGCTATGTCGATGAGGCAGGCCACAGGAAAGCCCTTGAAGAGATGAAGGCGGAAGGCATGATCATTGAATAAGCAGGTACGCAATCCGTACCGGAGACCATAAGACGATGACCGGAGCATTTCAGGCATCGTCTTTTTATTTGCATGCCAGCCGCCGCGACCACGGCACGAAAGATGGCGCGGAGAGGCCGGTCAGAGGCCGGTCCGGAGGCATTATTTTGAGAAATAAGAAATTATACATAACTTTGCAGGTTCGTATGAAAAGCGTGTTATCCAAAATATGGATTCCGGCGGTATTTATCGGGATGGCGGCGGTCCAGTCTTACGGGATTGATGTCGGAAGAACGGCAGCATATTCCGGGATGTTCCCGTTGACAGACACCATACCGTCCGCAACAGATACCATATTGAAGGACAGCGCTGAAGCCACATTCGGCACCGACAGCATCATTGCATCGGCGGAAGATTCCCTGATGACAGCGGATTCCATTGCGGCAGCGGACACATTGCCGAAACTCTCCGCAAGGGACACCATCATCGCCCCGGATTCGCTCATGGACACGGACCCTTTCAGATACAGATATTATGTGGAACTGAAGGACTCGCTCACAAGGGCAATGACAAGGGACTCGCTCAGGGCAGCCGGTGACTCGCTCGAACTTCACAGGCTTGATTCCCTCGTCTTCAAGGATTCCTCGGAAACTGCCTACAGGGACTCCATAGCATGGTTCAATTCCCTTTCAAGGAGAGAAAAGAAAAAATACCTCGCCCAGCTGGAGCTTCCGATACTCATGGCAAGGGCGGACAGCATCCTCAACGCCAAGGACAGCATCAGGGCGAGGAAGGACAGCATCATAGCTGCCACACCGAGGATACTGGAGACATATGCCGTGCCAGACTCAATGCAGTACAAGAGGCTGATCACATGGACGCACGACAGATATTTCAACAACATCACCCTGCACAGGCAGGACACTACATACAACTATCATTTCAACGACTATCCGTTCTTCAAGACGGATGTCAACGCCACATATCTCGGAGTGATAGGCTCACCGGCGGAGACTTATGATTTCTTCCAGAGGACCGACGAGGAGAATGCCATATTCTATACGCCGTACCGGATGTACAACTATTCTCCGGAAAGCCTGCCTATGTTCAACACCAAGACCCCATATACCGAGCTGGCATATTGGGGAACCCTCTTCGCCAACGACGAAAAGGAAGAGACCAACATAAAGATCCTCACCACCCAGAATATCCTTCCGGAACTCAATCTGACACTGGAGTACCACAGATACGGGTCAAACGGAATGCTCCAGCGGGAAGACACGGACAACAGGACTTTCGTGGCCGCCACCAACTATCTTGGCAAGAGATATCTCATGCATGCCGGCTACATTTACAACAAGATAGAAAAAAGCGAGAACGGAGGACTTTCCGACAGCTTCTGGATACGGGACACTACCGTCGATGCCAGGGAAATCGCAGTAAACCTCACAGACGCCACGAACAAAGTCAAGAAGAATACCATTTTCCTTGACCAGTCATACAGGATCCCATTCGACTTCATCTATGACATCGGCAAGGGAAAGCGCAAGGCAAGAAAGGCAGAGCAGGCACGCAGGGACAGCATACTTACATACGGAGACAGCACGGCGATAGCCGAGATGCACAGACAGGACGAGGAGAAGGCTGCTGCAGAAGCTTCCAGGGCCGATTCCGTAAACAACAGGATCACCACGGCCTTCATTGGACACAGTTCGGAATACTCGGTGTTCACCAAGCTGTACACCGATGAGATCGGAAGTTCCGATGAGACCGGAAGAAACTATTACAACAACAGTTTCTATCTCAATCCGACCTCTTCCGCCGACTCCATGAGGGTCATGAAATTCGAGAACAGGATATACATGCGCCTACAGCCGTGGGCCAGCGACGGCATAGTATCCAAGCTTGATGTGGGAATCGGTGACAAGCTCCTCAACTATTATGATGTCAACAGCACCAACGGCTACCTCACAAAAGGGAAGAATGTCGTGCGAAATTCCATGTATCTCTACGCCGGCGCACAGGGACAGTATCAGAAATACCTCAACTGGGATGCCACAGGCAGATACACATTCCTCGGAGCGGAAATAAATGACTTCGGGGTGGACGCCAATGTATACCTGAATTTCTTCCCGTTCAGGCGTGACAGGAACAGCCCGCTCACACTCAAGGCACATTTCGAGACCTCCCTGAAAGAGCCGGACTATTATCAGCAGCACTTCCACGGCAACCACCATTGGTGGGACAATGATTTCGGCAAGATTTCGGTCACCAAGGCCGAGGGTTATGTCGACATTCCGAGATGGAAGTTCAGGGCAGGATTCGGATATTCGCTGCTGAACAATTATATATATTATGACAACATGGGCATTGCAAGGCAGAATACCTCGCCGATGAGCGTCATGACAGCCTCTGTCATGAAGAACTTCAGGCTGTGGAAATTCCACTTTGACAATATGGCACTGTTTCAGGTGTCATCTGACAGCAATGTACTGCCATTGCCTATGCTGGCACTCAATTTGAGATATTATCTCCAGTTTGATGTGGTGAAGAGAGTGATGCAGATGCAGATAGGAGCCAATGCGACCTACACGACCAAATGGTTTGCGCCTTCATACAGCCCCGACACGGGACTGTTCCACAACCAGAACCGCGAAGAGTACGGCAACTGCCCGTATATAGACCTCTTCGTCAACATCCAGTGGAAAAGGGCGTGCATTTTCGTGAAGGTCATCAACATCGGAATGGGCTGGCCGGACAGGGCCGTGGACTATTTCAGTGCTGACGGCTACATCAGGTCGCAGAGAGCCATCAAATTCGGAATATTCTGGCCATTTTATGTCCAGTCAAAGAAGAATTCGAGCGTAGGATCCACGACGTCGGGCAATGACGGAGGAAGATCATCCGGAACCTCAGGCCTTTCGGGCATGCAGGGAGTGACCGGGATGCGCTCCACAAGATAAATGTTATGGTTAGTTTAAAAAAGAAAAAGGTTAGCGGTAAAGAAGATTCAAAAACGAGACATGAAAAAACAGAAGCAACGGTCAGGTATCTGACAGCAGTGTTCATTGTATTCTGTATTACGACATTCTATCAGCGGTCAATCGTAATTGATGCCGTTGATGTCAACGGGGACACATTTGCCGGGGACACAGTCCGCTGCGCAATCGCCGCCGGTGACAACATGTACTCGAAAGACCTTACGACGGGGTTCAACTATGAACTCCTGAAAGAATTCGCGAAGACTGACAATTGTGAATTGTCCATAGTCACTGCACAGGGAAATGCGGATTATGTGGACTCGCTTCTTAACGGTGCAGTCGACATCGTGGTGCTTCCGCAATGCGACACTTCAATCGCAGGGATTACGGTTTCCATGCCGGTTGAAGGTAATGTATGGGCTGTCAGGTCAGGCAAATTCTCCCATATCAGGGAAATAAACCTGTGGATCAGCCACTTTTCAAGCTCCGATGAATATGACGGTCTGAAAGACAGATTCTTCGGGTCATACGACCCGCACAGGAAGTCGGAAAGGGGGATAAGAACAAGGAACATAAGCCCTTACGATGACCTTATCAAGAAATATGCTTCAGAAATGGGCTGGGACTGGAGAATGCTCGCAGCCGTCATTTATCAGGAATCAAGATTCTCCATCAACACCCGTTCGTCAAGAGGGGCGACAGGGCTCATGCAGGTGATGCCGTCCACCGCCGAACATTACGAAGTGATGGACCTGCTCGATCCTGAGCAGAACATAAAGGCAGGTACCGCCCACCTGAAAAGGCTCCAGAGGATGTTCAGAGGCTCTGACATAAGCAGCGAAGAACAGATAAAATTCGTGCTTGCAGCCTACAATGCCGGTGAAGGCAGGATAGAAGACTGCCGCAAATTCGCAGCAATGCAGAACCTGGACAGCACAAGATGGGAAGAAATCGTGAAGGCCATTCCTGAAATGAGCGATGAAGACCTTCTCGACAGCGCAGGACTCAAATTCGGCAAATTCAACGGAAGCGAGACCATAAGTTATGTGGACAATGTGATGGACCACTACAGAGCCTTCTGCGAAATCTGCCCGGCATAATCTATCCGACTCTGACAGTCTTGGCAGGATCCACACCGGAGATGAAAAGCGACGGGATGAGAAGCAGGAGCATGATCACTGCATACGCCGCGAAGTCGGCAGCCAGTATCGGCAGCAGGTCGACACGCACCGGGACATGCGAGACAAAATAATTCTGCGGGTCAAGCTTCAGGAAATGGGTCCAGCCCTGGACAAGGCAGAAGAGAAGGGCAAGAAGATTGCCTATGCACATTCCTTTCAGCACAAGAGAAGAAGATGCTGAGAGGAATATTTTTGCTATGGACCTGTCCTTCATGCCGAGGGACTTCAATATCCCGATCAGCGGAATGTTCTCGAACAGGATTATCAGCAGGCCTGAAATCATATTGAAACCGGCCACCACGGTCATCAGCAGCAGGATGAACATGACATTGAAGTCAATCAGGTTCAGCCAGTCGAAAAGCTGCGGATAACGCGAGACGGAAGAGGCAGCCACCACCGGGGGCTCATCTTCCGAAGCATACAGCAGGGCGATGCTCCCGGCCTCGGCCGCAGCCTCCTCAATTTCCCTGACGCTCCGTGCCCCGGGCTCAAGCCTCAGTTCCAATGCGGACACGCTCTCCCCGTCCCAGCCGTTCAGACGCTGCATATCCCCGAGGGAGGCATATATGACCAGATTTTCTTCCGAATCCATAAGGCCGGGATAAGTCGACACTATGCGGAACTTCCGGACCTTCACCTTCTCGCCCACAAAATATGCAAGAAGTTCATCACCGGCCGACATTCCGAGCATGGAGGCAAGCTGCTCCGGCACGGATACCCCGAGTCCGGCAAGTGTCGTATCCGTCTCCACTCCCTTGAAAAGTACTCCGTGTATATTGTCCCCGGATTTCACTATGCCTGCCCTGTAGACCACAGGCTCAATGCTCTGTACCCCGTCAATCTCTCCAAGCATCCCGATATACGAAGGTGTCCTGCCTATGGGTGAACTCTCCCCTATCCAGTTCATGTCGGATGAAGTGAGCTGCACATCTCCGGACAATGAAGAAATGCCGTCGCGTATCTCATGCCTGAAACCGGACGAGATCGCGACGGCTATTATCATTACAAGGAAACTGACGGCGATGGACACCGTTGCCAGATTCCCCCTAAAACTTATTCTCTTTGCTATGAAGGATGAAACATCCATTTGGAGAGGATGCTACCAGATGACTACCCTCTCGCTTTCTGGACGATACATCGCATCGCCCTCCTTGATTCCGAATGCATCGAAGAATGTCTGGAGATTGCGGAGGGTGACATTCACCCTGTTCTCTCCGAGAGAGTGCACATCCAGCTTGGTGAGCCTTGCCTTCTCCTCATCTGTTATGTTCTGTGCCCAGAGAAAAGCATAGGAAAGATAGAACCTCTGCTCTGCAGTGAACCCGTCAACCGGAGCAGGATGGCTGCCACCGAATGAGTTCTGCATTGCCGTATAAGCTATCCTCAGACCGCCCTGGTCAGCTATGTTCTCTCCAAGGCAGAGGGCCCCGTTGGCATGAAGTCCCGGAAGGACCTCAACCTCATCGAACTGCTTTACAAGCACTTCAGTCCTGGACTTGAAAGCCTCTGCATCAGCTTCGGTCCACCAGTTGGCCATATTGCCGTCCTTGTCGAAATTGCGTCCCTGGTCATCGAATCCGTGGGTCATCTCATGGCTGATGACCACTCCGATGCCGCCATAGTTCACTGCGTCATCAGCCGCAGGATTGTAGAAAGGAGGCTGGAGGATGGCAGCCGGGAAACAAATTTCATTTGTCGTAGGATTGTAATATGCGTTCACCGTCTGCGGACTCATGAGCCATTCTGTCTTGTCGACAGGCTTTCCTATCTTGGAAAAGTTGTCTGCCACATACCATTTGGCGGCATTCCTTATATTTTCATAATAGCTGAGCGAAGGATTGATGATGAGAGAAGAATAGTCTTTCCATTTGTCCGGATAGCCGATCTTCACGATGAATGAGTTCAGTTTCTCATGAGCCTTCATCTTTGTGGAATCGCTCATCCATTCAAGAGAGTCCACATGCTCACCGAGCGCCTGCCTTATGTTTTCCACCATATGCATCACCCTGTCCTTCTCTTCGGCTGAAAAATATTTCGTCACATACATCTTGCCCACCGCCTCGGAAAGCAGGTTGTCAGGAACTTCCATTGCCCTCTTCCATCGCGGCTTCTGCTCCTGCACACCTGCCATCTGCTTCTGGAAAAAGTCGAACGATGCAGCATAGAAATCATCTCCCAGAGCACCGCAGGCACCCTGAAGCAGTTGGCCGGCAAGATAGTTTTTCATCACTCCGAGATCAGTAGACTTGAAGAGAGAGTCAAGGGCTGCAAAATATGAAGGCTGCCCCACCACAAGCTTGTCCTGGTCGCTGATGCCGAGAGTCCTGAAATATACAGAGAAGTCAAGATCGGGATACTGCCTGACAAGCTCCTCAGTGGAAAGCGGATTATACATCCTCTGTACATCCCTGAGTTCCACGCTTGACCATGAAGCCTTTGCAAGTGCATCCTCCACGGAAAGGGCATCATCAGCGGCCTTTTCTGCATCACCGTAACCTGCAAGGGCAAAAATCCGGGACAGGAATGCCCTGTATCCCTCCTTGATGGCAGCATTGGCAGTGTCCACATAATAATCCCTGTCCCCCATTCCGAGTCCGGACTGGAAGAGATAAAGTATCTGGTTGCTGCTGTCAATCATGTCAGAAGATACGGAAGCGGAAAAGAAAGGATAGTCGGAAGCGGAATGCATTTCAGCCACAGCTTCCACAAGCGCCCTTCTGTCCTGCACTGACCTTATCTTCTCCACAAGCGGCATCACAGGCGCAGCACCTTCCTTGTTCAGGCGGACTGAATCCAGCCCCATCTTGTAGAGATCTGAGATCTTCTGCTCGACGCTTCCCGGCAACACCGTCTCGTTGTCAAGACCTTCAAACAGATCGTTCAGGCGCTTCTGATTGTTCTCCCTGAGGACATCGAACGATCCGTAACGGGAAAACTCCGGTTTCAGAGGATTGTTTTTCTGCCAGCCGCCAGTTGCGTACTGATAAAAATTCTCTGTCGGGGATACGGATGTGTCAAAGTTTGCCGGATCGAGAGCCGGCGTGCTCTGCTGTGTCTCGTTGCATGCCACCGCCAAGGCAGGTATCATAACAAACAACAATTTTTTCATCAGTTCAAAAATTTATTCTTTCAAATACAAATTGCAAATTTAAACAAATTCATCCGTTTTATTTCCTGCAATACGGAAATTTTGTGCATCTTTGTATAGATGTAACCATTGAAACAGTCACCGGTCATGAAGATAAAGGGGAAATTGGCAATAATGGCATTGGCAGCGGCAGTCTCAGCAGGCTTCTGTGCTGAAGCACAGGAGAAGCAGACGGACCGCTTTGCGCAGCGGTATGACCTGCTGGTATCAAAGTTAGGAGCCGACGGAGTTGGCATAGAGACTCTTCTGAATGCGTGGGAAAAGGAAGATTCCACGGACCTCAGGCAGCAGACTGCAAGGTTCAACTACTATTTCGCAAAGTCAAGGACAGAATCCGTAGTCACAAAACCCGAAAGGAAATATCTCGGCATGGACCCTGTCCTGCATCTCAAGGATTCCACCGGCACCGATGTATATTATTATCAGGAATATTTCTACGATGACTCCCTTTTCTCCATGGCCGTGAAGACATTGGACAAATCAATAAAGATGCATCCGGACCGGCTCGACCTGAGACTGCTGAAGGCAGACGCCCTCAATGCCTACGAGAAAGGCAGTCCGGACATGACGCTTGCATACCTGAATGAGCTCGCAGATGCATATTTCTCCGGGGACAGGGCATGGGAATATCCCGGTGATACCGTAAACGATGAATTTTTCAAGTCAGTGATACAGCAGTATTGCGCCATCTTCTTCAGCCTCGGCACACCGAACTCATACGACGCCTTCAAGTCCCTGTCTGAAAAGATGCTGGCATACATGAAAGACGATACCACCTTCATGGACAATCTCGGCTCATACATGCTCGTGGCACAAAAGGATCCCAAGACAGCCCTGAAATGGTACAACAAGGTCCTCAAAATCAAACCGGACGACTATACTGCCATAAAGAACGGCATCATAGTGGCCAGAAGCATGAAAAATCTGAAACTCGAAAAGAAATACCTTCAGATGATGGCAGAGTATGGCCCGTCAACCGAACAGGAAAGCGCCCGGGTCCGGCTGAACGCCATGAACAGCAAAAAGAAATGACCGGATAATCATTTATTGAATTTTATCTTATCCGTAAACGGCTCGATGAAACGCATCAGCCAGCCCGTCAGAAAGGCAGAAACGAGAGTTCCCTCACGGATGACCACATATTCGCCGTCACCTGTCGGATTTCCTGAAATCGCAAGCGATATTACAGCCGCAATCACCACCAGGCTGCAGTCGAACACGATTTTCACATTGCGGAACTTTGCCCCTGTCACCTCTGCTATTGCAGCCGTGGTCATTTCTCCCGCAAGCATCCACGCGTCTGCCTTCACCTCCAGGCTTATCCCTACGGCAGTGATTACGCACGAAAGAAGCATCAGCCCTGCCTTTCCGAGATATGTTTCCGCTGCAATCCACGATGTTGCCCATATCGCCGCATCAGTAAGGAATCCGAACAACACCGCAGCAGCTATCTGCATCAGGCTTTCCGCCTTGAACCTCTTCCTGAGCAACGCCACCTGCAGAAGAATGAAGATGAAGTGCATTATCGCCGTGTACTGCCCCACAGTAAGCCCTCCGTACAGGCTCACCACATAAGGAGGGCATGATATCGGCGCCGTCCCGAGATCCGAAATGATGGAAAGTGCCACCCCCACTGCAACCAGCACAAGCCCAACCGTAGCAACAGCATATCTCAAAAGAATTTCCCTGAATGACCGTTTCATTTTCTCCCTTCCATTAAGTAAAGACAGCAAATATAACTCCTTTTCCCGATTTTCCACAAACGAAATCATCAGGAAACATTGACTGTGCAGCGTTGAAGGAGGTCGACGGAGATGAGGCCGTCACATTCGAGGAGGCTGATGCATTCGCGTGTGAGGCGCCATGATGAGGAGGTCTTGGAGGCCAGTTCATCTATGGTGATGCCGCGGTGCTTTCTTATGGCGGAGAGCAGGTCGGCAAGCAGCTTTATGCGGGATTCATCCATCCGTCCGGAAAATGCCTTTCTGACGGCGGACTCAGGGTCGTAGCATGGTTTGGAGGCAAGCGTCCCGAGGCCGAGGCTTTTGACAAGGTCCTCGGAGGAAAACACCGGTTCGGCCATCTTGGCGCGGATGAGCCAGTTGCAGCCCTGGGAACGGACATCATCGGCACGGCCAGGAAGGGCATAGAGTTCCCTGCCGTATGAGAAAGCAAGATTTGCAGTGACCATCCCGCCGCCTCTGATACGCGACTCGACAAGAATGGCTGCACGGCTCATGCCGGCAATAATCCTGTTACGCCGGATGAAATTGACTTTCAATGGAGAGGTTCCCGGAGGGAAGTCAGTGACCAGGGCCCCAGTTGAGGCTATTTCCTCTGCAGCATGGGCATGGCGGGAAGGATAGACCGAATCTATTCCGGTGGCCATGACGGCGACAGTTTTCATCCCGCAGTCAAGGGCAGCCCTATGGGCGGCGATGTCGACTCCTATGGCAAGGCCGCTCACGACCGCAGGCCGCACTTCAGCTCTGGACATGGCATCCACCAGACGGCAGGTCCACTCCTTGCCATACACGGACACATCCCGGGTCCCGACGACCGCGACCATATCCGGACCGGCGAAAATTTCTTCCGGAGCCAGGGAACTTTTCACATACAGGCCGGCAGGAGCATCCGGGCATTCCTTAAGCAGGGCAGGATAACGGCTGTCCGTGCGGCCTACAAAACAGGCTCCGGCCTTTTCCGCAAAGGACAGCTCCTTTTCCGCCTCTTCAAGCGCCTGCAGAGATATTTTCCCGGCATATCTGGAATACGGGCCGAAGACGCTGTCCTTCCCTTCCCTGTCCAGTTCAAAGACAGCCGAGGCGCTTCCGAGCGAATCCAACAACGCTCCGGACACCTTCGGCTCAAATCCGAATATGCTGTTCAATGCACAGCAGCATAGCTTTTCATCATATTTTCCGCCCATGTTCCGGCCCTCCGTCATAATGGGCAAATATATGGGCATTTTCATAAAAAAGTGACCTGAAGCATAATGCATCAAGCCACTTTTTTCTCTTTTTATATAAAATTTTTTCTTTTTTTACAGATTTATTGGAAGAGCTCTGTCAGATGATGAGCAGGGCATCCCCGTAAGGACCGAACTTGTAGTCTTCCTTCAGGGCCACATCATAGGCCTTCATCACATTCTCATATCCTCCGAAGGCAGCCACGGACATCAGCATCGTGGAGCACGGAAGATGAAAATTCGACACTGCGGCATCCGGAACGGCAAAGCGGTACGGGGGGAAGATGAACTTGTTGGTCCACCCGTCGTAGGCATTCACCTCGTCATTCGTGGTCACATATGTTTCCAGGCCACGCATTACCGTAACGCCTACGGCAAGCACCCTGTGCTTCTCACGCTTGGTCCTGTTTATCAGTTCGGCAGTCTCTTCTGTTATTATAAGACGCTCGGAATCCATCTTATGCTTGGAGAGATCCTCGACATCCACGGATCTGAAATGTCCTATGCCCATGTGAAGGGTAATGAATGCCTTGTTTATATCCTTGAGAATCATCCTGTTGAAAAGCTCGCGACTGAAATGCAGGCCTGCTGCAGGGGCTGAAACCGCACCCTCATGCGCCGCAAAGATGGTCTGGAAATTCTCGGCATCTTCCGGAGTTACCTTTTCCTTCACCCATTTAGGGACCGGAGTCTCACCAAGGCTGAAAAGGGTTTCCTTGAAATCCTCATAGCTCCCGTCATAAAGGAAACGGAGAGTCCTGCCACGGGAAGTGGTATTGTCAATCACCTCAGCCACAAGGCTTTCATCCTCCCCGAAATAAAGCTTGTTCCCTATCCTTATTTTCCTTGCAGGGTCCACAATCACATCCCAGAGGCGCTGCTCCCTGTTGAGTTCCCTGAGGAGGAAAACTTCTATATCGGCGCCGGTCTTTTCCTTGTTGCCATACAGTCTGGCAGGAAAAACCTTTGTGTCATTGAGGACAAATGTGTCGCCTTTTCCGAAATAATCTATTATGTTCTTGAAAAGTTTGTGCTCTATCTCCCCCGTCTTTCTGTCAAGGACCATCAGCTTGCATTCATCACGCCACCTCGGCGGTTCAGATGCGACCTTGTCTTTTGTAAGATTGAATTGGAATTGTGAAAGTTTCATGACCAGTTATGTATCGTATCATTTTACATCAATTTATTATACGATTTTTTTCATGTTTTGTTTCACATTGCCAAAAATTCCCGGGACATCAGATTATTCCGGCTGCCCTGAATACCTCTATTATTGACGGGTATGTCTTCAGAAGGAACGGCGGGAGGCTCGACTTTGCCACCCATGCAGCCTTGGAGATGTCCTCCTCCCTCTGCGGAGTAAGGTCAAGAGGATCATCATAAAGCATGTCATACCACCAGGTATGCTTCAGATGCCATTTCCCGTCCCTCCGGTAGCAATGGTCGGTGACACAGATCAGCTTCCTGAGAGACAGACGGTCAACCCCTGTTTCCTCCTGCACTTCCCTCAAGGCGGTCACGCTTATGTCCTCCCCGGGCTCCTGATGTCCCTTGGGAAGGTCCCACAACCCGTTCCTTCTGATAAGGAGATAGTCCCCGCGCCGGTTGGAGACAAGCCCCCCTCCAGCATTGACCTCCACGAACTCGGCACAGATCTTACGGTAGGTATCCTCGACATCATCCACAGGGATATAGATTCTGTGCAGGGTGCCGGAGCTCTCAAACATTCCTATCAGTGCGTGGATATCCATATTCGCACCGGGACAGAACTGGACGGCATTCGGGTCGGTCAAAGCCTGTTCGTGTGGAGGACAGATGATTATGCATCTCTTTTCAATGTATATCTTGTGCATTTCGGCGTTAAATTACTATATTTGCAGGATTGAATTGTGCAAATATACGCAGAAGCCGAGCGCAATGCAAGCTTGTTTGCGATTGCCGAGGCGCAACAATATATGTAGCCGCCAGGCTAAATATACGCAGAAGCCGAGCGCAATGCAAACTTGTTTGCGATTGCCGAGGCGCCACAGTATATGTGGACATTTATGGCCAAATATATTTAAAATAAAATGAACAGTATGGAATCTGTCGAAAGAAAGGTTGCAAAAGCACTTTTGGACATCAAAGCCGTCATGCTGAACCCGGAAGAACCGTTCAAATGGGCTTCAGGATGGCTCTCCCCGATTTATTGCGACAACAGGAGAATCCTCTCATACCCTGAACTCAGGGAAGATGTGTGCAGATGGATGGCTGAAATAATCGAAAGGAAATACCCCGACACAGAGGTGATTGCAGGCGTGGCCACTGGAGCCATTGCCCACGGGATGCTCATAGCGCACATCCTCAAGAAACCGTTCATCTATGTGAGGCCGAAGCCGAAGGACCATGGCACCGGCTCACAGATAGAAGGTTCAGTGGAAAAGGGCGCCAGGACAGTTGTGGTGGAGGACCTCATTTCCACAGGAAAGAGCAGCCTGTCAGCCACCGAGGCACTCATCAAGGCCGGAGTGAATGTTCGCGGAATGACTGCCATATTCTCCTACAACTTCAACCAGGCCAGAAGGGCATTCGAGGAGGCCAACATCGAGCTGGACACCCTGACCAACTACGACACCCTCATCGAGGTCGCCCACGAAACAGGCTATATAAAGGACTCGGACATCGAACTCCTCAAGGAATGGAGATTCTCCCCTTCAACCTGGGGCAAAAGCGAACAGTGATGGCAACGGTCATAAAAAGCAAGCACGCGACGGTATCAAGGGCCCCGTACATGCTGTACATGGGCTTTGTGGACATGCGCAACTTTGTGCAGTTCCTCCCGGAGGAAAAGAAAGGCGAAGTGACGGCGGACTATGACTCCATAAAGGCCGTCGTGCAAGGTTTCAATATAGGGGTGAGGATTGTGGAAAGGGTGCCGTATTCAAGGATAGAGTTCAAGGACGACGGGGCACCGTTCTCATTCAATATAACAATGCACTTCGATGCAGCAGGAGGCGACCCGGACAAGACGGACTTCCACATAGAGCTGTCAGCGGAACTGAACATGATGATGAAGATGATGCTCGGCTCCAAGCTCCAGGAAGGGCTGGACAAGATAGTGGACGCCCTGGCCGCAGTATCGGAAGGAAGGGTTCCTGAAGGTGTGGACCCCGAATTGCTCAGGAAGGCACAGAAAACCGGGAAATTCAATTAAGATACGGAAATGGGGACAGGCCCGGACAGCAGCTTTGCGGAATATCTTGAAGAAGCGATCGGCAGGGAAAATGCCGGCATCGCTTTTTCTGCATTAGGGCTTGACCCGTCCGTGTCAGTCCGGCTCAACCCGATGAAGCCGGGGGCTGAATTCGATGGCCAGAGCACAGCCGTACCGTGGTGCAGACATGGTCTGATGCTGGACGGAAGGCCGAAATTCACCCTTGACCCATGCTTCCATGCGGGCGGATATTATGTACAGGACTCGTCTTCCATGTTCACCGGGCATATATTCAGGGATATCCTGCAGAACCGGCTGGAAATGCCCCAGAGGCCGATCAGAGTCCTTGATCTCTGTGCCGCCCCAGGAGGAAAGACGACTGACCTTGCTTCTTCATTGCGGGAGGCCACGGGGGACATGTTCATGCTCGTTGCCAACGAGGTGATGAGGCAGAGGGCATCGGTACTGGCGGACAACATAGCCATCTGGGGCGACCCCAATGTGACCGTCACCTCATCAGACCCTGAAAGATTCGGACACCTGAAAGGAATGTTCGACATCATCCTGGCCGATGTCCCCTGCTCAGGAGAGGGAATGTTCAGAAAGGACGCCAAGGCGAGGGAACAATGGTCGGAAGAGACTGTGGCCCTCTGCCAGGCAAGGCAGAGGAGAATAATTGCAGATGTATGGGACTCGCTTGCCGCAGGAGGCATTCTGATATATTCCACATGCACATTCAACAGGCTTGAAAACGACGGCAATGTGGAATGGATTTGCCGCACGCTCGGGGCAGAACCGCTTTATCCCGGCAGCGGAAAGGCCGGAGACTTTCCGGGCGTCATGCAGACCGGATATGGCTTCCTTCTCGTGCCCGGATTCGTAAAGGGAGAAGGGCAGTATTGCAGCGCCGTGATGAAGACAGGTTCAAGCAAGGAAGACGGCAGACAAGAAAAGGTCAGACGGAAAACGGCAAAGCCCCAGAAAAAAATCGGCGGAGCCCTCCCCGGGAATCTTTTCAAGGAAAAGGTGAGGATATCGCAGAACGGCAGCCTGACGGTTGCAGTCCCGGAAGTGATAGCCGATGATGTGGAAACAGCAGCCTCATGCCTCAGCACCCTCAGACGCGGATGCACGGCAGGGAGCATGAAAGGCAGGGATTTCATACCGGATGCCGACCTTGCGCTTTCGGTCATGCTCTCCGAAGAGGCATTTCCCCGTGCCGAGCTCGACCTCCGTACAGCACTTGCATTCCTGCACAGGGACCGGATAACGGTAAATTGTCAGGAAAAGGGACATGTCCTCGTCTGCTACAGGGGACTTCCGCTCGGCTTCGTAAAAAACCTGGGAAACAGATGCAACAGCCTGCATCCGATGAACCGGAGAATAAGAATGGACATAGAATGACAGAATTCATTGACACACATACGCATCTTTACGAGGAAGCATTCCAGGGAGAAAGCGGACAGGCGATAGAAAGGGCCGTGGACGCCGGAGTGACAAAAATGATATTCCCTGACATCGACAGCAAGACCAGGGATGAAATGTTTTCCGTGGCGGACAGATATCCCGGCACCGTATTCCCGTGCCTCGGCCTGCACCCTACATCGGTAGACGCCGGATGGGAAAAGGAATATGAAGAGATGCTCAAATGGTCAGACAGAAAAATATACGCAATCGGTGAAATAGGGATAGACTGCCACTGGTCAACGGAATTTCTTGAAGAGCAGAAAAAGGCGCTGAAGCTCCAGCTGGAGATGGCGCACAGGATGGACCTGCCGGTGATAATACATTCCAGGGAATCCACGGGAATCATAATGGACATCCTCGAAGAATGCCGCCACCTCGACCTCAGAGGGGTATTCCACGCATTCAGCGGCAGCATTGAAACCTTTGAAAGACTCCAGAAGTACGGGATGTGGCTTGTTGGCATAGGAGGGACCGTGACATACAAGAACGCCTCGATAGCCGAGACCGTAAAGAAGATACCGGCAGACAGGATACTTCTGGAAACTGACTCGCCCTACCTCACCCCGGTGCCGAAACGCGGCACAAGGAACGAGAGCAGCTACATCCCGATAATTGCGGAAAAGGTGGCTCTACAGAAAGGCATGGACATCGGAGAAGTGGCAGCCGTCACCACCGCCAATGCCAAAATGCTGTTCGGACTGGCCTGACGGCACGGGAGGAAAATCCATATCGGTTTGAAGATCAACTTATCATGAACGGAAACAATGCAAAGGAAAAGGCTTCCCTGCTCCTGATCTACACAGGAGGGACAATAGGGATGAAGCAGGATCCTGCCGACCTCACGCTGAAGCCATTCAACTTCGGACAGATCCTTGAAGAGGTGCCGGAACTGGCGAAATTCGCATACAGGATAGATTCATATTCGTTCGACCCCATCATAGATTCATCGGACATGGAACCGTCATCGTGGCAGAAGCTCGCCGCCCTGATATATGAAAGGTATGACGAATATGACGGCTTCGTAGTGCTGCACGGCACGGACACGATGTCCTATTCAGCCTCGGCCCTGAGCTTCATGCTTGAAGGGCTAACCAAGCCGGTGATCTTCACCGGAAGCCAGCTGCCGATCGGAATGCCGAGGACGGACGGAAAGGAAAACCTGATCTCCGCCGTGGAAATCGCAGCGGAAAAGGACGGCCACGGCCACGCCCGCGTCCCCGAAGTCTGCGTCTGCTTCGACAACATGCTTATGAGAGGCAACAGGACAACCAAGGTGAATGCTGACAATTTCAGGGCCTTCAGGTCAGAGAACTTCCCTCCCCTCGCCGAAGCCGGAATATACATAAGGTACAACGATGCCGCCATCCGGAAGCCGGATGACTGGAACAGGAAACCCGTACTCCACACAGCCCTCGACACCAGGGTATCAATTCTGAAAATACATCCCGGCATCACCCCGCAAGTGGTCCGGGACATCCTTTGCGGGAAGGAAACAAGGGCGGTGATAATCGAAACATACGGATCCGGAAACGCCCCCTCAAAGCCTTGGTTCATAGAGCTGATACGACAGGCGGCAGGAATGGGGAAGATCCTCCTGAACGTGTCCCAATGCCTTGCCGGGTCCGTAAACATGGACATCTACGCCAACGGCAAAATCCTCAAGGATGCCGGAGTGTCAAGCGGTTACGACAGCACGACTGAAAGCGCCCTCGCCAAACTCTTCCACCTGATGGGGGAAAACGGGGACAACGGAGCCGTCAAGGAAATGCTGGACAGGAATCTCAGGGGAGAAATATCAAAATAAATATTGTCAAATGAAAATTAATTGCTAAATTGCACCGGTTTTAGAATCAGAAGTAAGACACAATCAGTTCTTTGATGAATATAACAATTTAATACATTATTAATTAAACACACAAAAACAATTATGAAAAAAATTTTCATGTTTTTGGCAGTCATCGGCGTAATGGCCGTTACTGCACAATACGCAGCAGCTCAGGACCAGGCTGCCGCTGAAGAAACAACTGCAACCGAGGCTGCAGCTCCTGCTGCAAGCGAGGCCGGTTCTCTTGCCGACCTTGTAGCCGCCACATCACAGGATGTTCCTCTTCACCAGCAGCTGAAGACCCAGTTCATCGACGGTGGTCCAGGCTTCATGTCACTGATTGTTCTGTGTCTCATCCTCGGCCTCGCAGTCTGCGTAGAAAGAATCATCTACATCAGCCTTTGCAAGACCAACACGAAGAAACTTCTTGCCAAGATTGAGGAAGCCCTCAAGAACGGCGGCGCTGAAGCAGCCAAGGAAGTTTGCCGCAACACCCGCGGACCGGTGGCAAGCATTTTCTACCAGGGCCTTCTCCGCATGGACCAGGGAATTGAAGTGGTTGAAAAGACAATCGTTTCCTACGGTTCAGTACAGATGAGCCTCATGGAGAACGGACTTTCATGGATCGGTCTCTTCATCTCAGTAGGACCTTCTCTCGGATTCTTGGGAACGGTCGTTGGTATGGTGCAGGCATTCGACGCCATCCAGGTTGCCGGTGACATTTCACCTAACGTCGTTGCAGGCGGTATGAAAGTGGCCTTGATCACCACAGTCGGCGGTCTTATCGTGGCTATCATCCTCCAGATTTTCTACAACTACATCGTTTCAAGGATTGACGCAATCTCCATCGAAATGGAAGATACTTCAATCACACTTGTGGACATGTTGACAAAATATCAGGAGAAAAAATAATCATCAGAAATGAAATATTCCAAAATTATAAAAATCGTACTGTGGATATTGATGGCCGTCAGCGTTGCCATCGGAGTCTGGGGCTTTGCCGCCGACTTCAATGACGCGTCTGTGAATGCGCTTCTCAGATGGGCATATGTGATGGTAGGCATCGCCATTGGAGTAGCCGTTATCATCGGATTCGCCATAGCCGTCATCAATAACCCGAAGAGCCTTGTCAAGATGCTCATATATCTTGTAGGCTGCGCAGTGATTGTAGGGGTGGCCTACGCCCTTGCAAGCGGTGACCCTCTGGTGGGCTACATTGGCACCCAGCCTGAGGCAAGCACACTGAAAATGACTGATACCATACTGAACCTTGCATACATTGCATGCGGTGCAGCCATACTTGCCATCATTTTCGGAGCATGCTTCTCGGCTTACCGTAACAGAAAATAACGACAAATCAATATGGCAAAGAAATTACCAGAGATAAATTCAAGTTCAACGGCCGATATCGCGTTCCTGTTGCTGTCGTTCTTCCTTATGACATCCAACATGGAGCAGAATTCGGGGTTGCAGCGCCGACTGCCGCCTATGCCGGATGAAAACCAGAAAGTCCAGAACCAGCAGATCAACCGCCGCAACATTGTTGTCGTGAAGATCAACTCTGCTGACAGACTTATGGCTGGGAATGAGCCTATTGATGTAAGCCTATTGAAATTCAAGATCAAGGAATTCCTTGTCAACGCAAACAACGACCCGAAACTTCCTGAAAAGGAAACCAAGAACATCGAGGGCTTCGGGGAGTATCAGGTTTCAAAGGGAGTCATCTCACTCCAGAACGACCGCGGTACAAGCTACCAGGCATACATTGCCGTGCAGAACGAGATCGTGAAGGCAATCGATGAACTCCGTGATGAATTCGCAAAAGCGCATTACGGCAAGCCTTACCTGGGTCTTGACGAAGACAAGCAGAAGATCGTGAGAGAGGCTATCCCGCAGAATATTTCTGAGGCCGAGCCTAAGGATGTAAGCAAAAGATAAAGGAGGTTGAAAAAATGGCAAAATTCGGAAGAAGCGGAAAGAAAGATGTACCGGGACTGACAACTGCGTCAATGTCCGACATCGTCTTCATGTTGCTGTTTTTCTTCATGGTGACCACGCAGCTCAGGGAAACCGAAAACAAAGTTATGGTAAAGCTCCCGGAGGCATCGCAGTCAGCCAAGCTTGAAAGAAAAGACCTCGCTGCTTATATCAATGTAGGTCCACCGGTACAGCATCTGCAGGCTCAATACGGAAACGACGCCCGCATCCAGCTCAACGACTCATTCAGGTCAATTGACGACATCCGTGACTTCATAGCCACAGAGAGGGAGTCAAAGAGCGAGGCGGACAGGCAGTTCATGACAGTGGCAATCAAAGCCGACGAAAACGTGAGGATGGGTATCATCACCGACATCAAACAGGAGCTGAGAAGATGCTCGGCACTGAAGATCATGTACGCGGCAAGAAAACCTGCAAAAGACTGACATGAATCAATAATATGAAAGAAGCAACCCCAAGCGGGTTGCTTTTTTTATTTTTCCTCCTGCACCGATAGTCACATAAGAGAAAAAAGCGTAAATTTGCGAGTTAAAAAAAACGGACGGAAATGACCATGAAAAAAAGCATCATGAAAATGGCTGCGGCGGCAGTGATGCTCGCCGGATGTCTGGCATCACTCTACTCATGCAGCGGAAACAGCGCAAAAGAAGAGAACGGGCCGGCAAAATATGTCTTCCTATTCATCGGTGACGGAATGGGGGCAGCACATGCGGCGGCGGCAGAATCATATCTTTCTTATCTAGGCGGGGAGCTTGGAGGCGAAGAACTATGTTTCACGAAATTCCCCGTTCTGGGAAGCTGCACGACCTACTCGGCAGACCATCATATCACCTGTTCCTCAGCTTCAGGTACTGCCATAGCATGCGGGACAAAGACAAACAACGGCTACCTCGGCATCGATCCCGACGGCAACAGGCTCAAAAGCATGGCGTACGACTTCAAGGACAAGGGATACAAGATAGGTATAATGTCATCAGTTCCGGTAAACCATGCGACACCTGCATCATTCTATGCCCACAACCTTGACAGAGGGGACTACTACAGCATCAGCATGGAGATTCCTGAAAGCGGGTTCGACTTCTTCGGAGGCTCCGGATTCCTGCAGTACAGCGGCAAGGACAACTCATCTGAACCTACACCGGAAATGCTGGAGAAAAAAGGATATGCCGTATGTTTCGGTAAAGATGAATTCGAAGAGAGGATGGACTCCACAGAACATCTGGTATTCATCCAGCCGAGCGGCAGGAAAGGCAATCCTGAAAACTATGAGGTGAACGGAGAGGAGGCAGATGATTCAAGGCTAGCCGAAATGCTCCAAATGGGCATGGATTTTCTCGGGGACGGACAACCTTTCTTCATCATGTGCGAAGGCGGGGAAATCGACTGGGCAGCCCATGACAACATGACAATGCCGATGATAGATGCTGTCCTCAGATTCAACGAGGCCGTCGAAACAGCATACAGATTCTATGAGAAACATCCGGACGAAACCCTAATAGTCGTTACTGCCGACCATGAGACAGGAGGAATAACACTCGGGAGCCACGGCACGAGCACTCTCAACTGGAAAGAAATTTCAGACGCATACAAGGCAGACGGTGAGCCTTCCTCCTCTGAAGAAAACAGAAAACTGAACGACGGCGCAGGCATCGGCTGGACAACAAACAACCATACCGGGGCTCCGGTTCCGGTATATGCAGTCGGCAAAGGGGCTGAAAGATTCTCCGGAAGACTGGACAACACCGATATAAAAGGATTTATCCTGAACTGGGAATAATCCCGCATACATACCAGATAAAACATAAAAAACATAGAAACAATGGAAAAAATCAACAGGACCAAGGTCAAGGATCTGCTTCAGAGCGATCCGGGCAGGAAAGTTACAGCCAAGGGATGGGTAAGGACAAGACGAGGCAACAAGAACGTGTCTTTCATAGCCCTTAATGACGGTTCTACGATAAACAATATACAGGTGGTGGTGGACATGGCCTCATTTGACGAGGAAATGCTCAAGAAGATTACCACCGGAGCCTGCATCCGCGTGACAGGAGAGCTGACAGAATCACTCGGAAGCGGACAGAAAGTAGAGATACAGGCCAGGGAAATCGAAATATACGGCGAAGCCGACCCGGCAATCTATCCCCTGCAGAAAAAAGGGCACACACTTGAATTTCTGAGAAGCATCGCACACCTCAGGCCAAGGACAAACACATTCGGTGCCGTGCTCCGCATAAGGCACGCAATGGCCTTTGCAATCCACAAATATTTCAACGACAAGGGTTTCGTATATCTGCACACCCCGCTCATCACAGCATCTGACTGCGAAGGTGCAGGAGAAATGTTCCAGGTGACCACGCTCGACCTCAACAACCCACCGCGCAAGGAAGACGGCAGCATCGACTACAGCCAGGACTTCTTCGGCAAACAGACAAGCCTGACAGTGAGCGGACAGCTTGAAGGGGAACTCGGGGCGATGGCGCTCGGGGAAATCTATACCTTCGGACCTACATTCAGGGCAGAGAACTCCAACACCCCGCGCCATCTGGCGGAATTCTGGATGATAGAGCCGGAAATGGCCTTCTATGAAATCGAAGACAATATGGAGCTTGCAGAAGATTTCATCAAATATCTTGTAAGATATGCTCTTGAAAACTGCATGGACGACCTGAAGTTCCTCAACGACATGTTCGACAAAGATCTCATTTCAAGGCTCGAAGGCGTGGTGAAGACAGAATTTGTCCGTCTGACATATACAGAAGGAATCAAGATACTCGAAGAGTCCGGGGAGAAGTTTGAATTCCCTGTATCATGGGGAGTCGACCTGCAGAGCGAACATGAAAGATACCTCGTCGAGAAGCATTTCAAGAAGCCTGTCATCATGACTGACTACCCTAAGGAGATCAAGGCCTTTTACATGAAACAGAACGAAGACGGAAAGACTGTCCGCGGCATGGATGTGCTCTTCCCGAAGATCGGTGAGATCATAGGCGGCTCTGAGAGGGAGTCATCACTCGAAAAGCTTGAAGCTAGAATCAATGAACTCGGCATGAAGAAAGAGACCCTCGAATGGTACCTTGACACAAGACGGTTCGGCTCGGCTCCGCACAGCGGATTCGGACTCGGTTTCGAAAGACTTCTGCTTTTTGTCACAGGCATGGGCAACATCAGAGATGTGATTCCGTTCCCGAGGACACCAAAAAATGCCGAATATTGATCAATTTAACACAACTAAACTGACAGAAGCGAGATGATGGTGATAGGAATAGCCGGCGGCTCAGGATCCGGCAAGACCACGGTGGTCAAGGCCCTCACGGAACAGCTTAAAGAAAAGGTCGTGGTCCTGCCGCAGGACTCGTACTACAAAGACTCGAGCCACCTTCCGCTGGAAGAAAGGCAGAAAGTCAATTTTGACCATCCGGATTCAATAGACTTTCCACTGCTGACAAGCCAGCTCGAACAGCTCAAGCAGGGAAAGACCATCGAACAGCCGGTATATTCCTATCTCACCTGCTCCCGCTCAAAGACGGAGACCATCACCGTCACCCCTGCGGAAGTCATCATAATCGAAGGCATCCTCATCTTCACCTGCGCAGAACTGCGCAAACAGATGGACATAAAGATTTTCGTGGATGCCGATGACGACGACAGGCTGATGCGGGTAATGACCAGGGACATCAAGGAAAGGGGGCGTGACATGGCCGCCGTCATCGAAAGATACTGCCGGATCGTAAAACCGATGTACCTGCAGTTCATCGAACCGAGCAAGAGATACGCTGACATCATCATTCCGCAGGGCGGGCACAACAAGGTGGCCATAGAAGTAATCGCCGCCACCATAGAAAAGGCCATGCAGCAGAAAAAATAACTGACTCGTCTTAAAAGCATTTGAAAAAGTCACCGGACATATCCGCAATACTGAATTCCCTGAAAAGGACGGTATTCCGGCTACGGAATTCCCTGTCTGCCGCCATGAAAACCGTGGCGGCAAGCAGGATATGGCAAGAGCTTTCCAGGGCAGGCAGAAAGATATCCGTGGCTGCAGACAAAATCGGGAAGGTCCTCGGAATGCATAAGGAGGACAAGGCAGGACTTTACATCACAGTGATATTCCATCTGGTGGTGCTCATTATAATGCTCGGAGGGACTCTCAGTTCCGCCATAAGGGGTGATTCCTCCTACCTCATCGACTTCTCACGGCAGGAAAACGAGGAAAGACTTGCCGAAGAGGAAGCGTTCAAAGAAAAAATAAGCGAAAGGCTCGACAGGCTGCTTGAAGGAGGAGATATCCAGCTTCCCCCGGAGCAGAAAATCCGCAACATTGCAGTGGATGCCTCCGCTTCAACATTGAAAGACGACCGGAACACCGATGCAGAAAAGCTGTATGCAGATGCGGCAAGGCTTCAGGAAGAGCTGAAAAACGGATACAGACAAGATCTTGCACAGGAAGATATGCGCAACGAAACCGTGGACCTGAGTGCAGTGCAGAAGCAGGCGGAA
The DNA here is from genome assembly GCA_944323825.1 of uncultured Bacteroidales bacterium. Taxonomy (GTDB): domain Bacteria; phylum Bacteroidota; class Bacteroidia; order Bacteroidales; family UBA932; genus Cryptobacteroides. The sequence continues at coordinate 14,025 of CALUTY010000004.1, read as the reverse complement.
AACGCGGAAAAACCTGTATACAAAGGACCGTCTGTAGTATCCTACACCCTTGACGGGCGCAAGGCAAGTACGCTCAAGATTCCGGCCTACAGATGTATCGGAGGCGGAGAAGTCACTGTCATCATCACAGTGGACAATTCCGGGCGTGTGGTAAATGCCAAAGTCATGGACGATGTATCCTCCGGAGATGAATGCCTGAGGAATTTCGCCGTCCGTGCGGCAAGGCTTTCGAGATTCTCGGCATCCCCTACCGCCCCGCATAACCAAGTCGGGGAAATCGTATACAGATTCGTGGCACAGTAAAAATGCCTGTCCGGAAATCCTCCGTACAGGCATTTTGTTTCAGACCTATATTCAATTCAATCTTAATCAAGACTGACGGAAGAAGGGGCATTGAGAGCTGCCTTTATGGTTTCGTCTATCTCTATATAAAATCTGTAGAAGGCTTCGTCATCAAGCCGTGAATATCTTCCCACAAGGGCATAGAGCTGCGGGAGCAGATAGCTTTCAGTCTTTTCCCATTCCCCTTTTTTCGGCACGATCCCGTCCACATCCCTTGCATACTCAAGGAAAAGACGGCCGAGGTCCAGGGAGTCAAGATAGGTCTTGAGTTTCCCGAAATCATCAATCGGAGCAAGGCTGCCCTTATAGCGGTCAAACATTGCCGAAGCAAAACGCATCTGAGTCGCCTTCCTGTTGCATTTTATAAAGAAATCAGTGGCCTTCGTAGTATCCATCGGAACGAAAAGGTCAGGAATGATGCCGCCTCCGCCATAGACTATCCTGCCGCCTGCAGTACGGTATTCAATGCTCTTGTCCACCTTCATGCTGTCCGCATCAGTAAACTCCCCATGCACATATCTTTCGTATATGTCGTACGCATAATCATCCGAATACGGCTTCTGGATGCATCTGCCTGAAGGAGTATAGAACCTCGCCACAGTAAGCCTTATCCCGGAACCGTCAGTGAAATTGATCGGCTCCTGCACAAGCCCTTTCCCGAAGGTGCGCCTGCCCACTATCACTCCCCTGTCATTGTCCTGGATGGCCCCGGAGAAAATCTCGCTTGAAGATGCCGTGGACTCATCCGTCAGGACTGACACCTCTATGTCCTTGAGCATGCCTTTGCCGTCCGCATTGAAGTCCTGGCGCTTCCTGTGAAGCCCCTCCATATATACCACAGGAGCCCCCTTTTCAAGGAATTCATTGCACAGCAGCAATGCCTGGTCAAAGTATCCGCCTGTATTGCCCCTGAGGTCGAATACAAGCCGTTTCATTCCCTGGGACAGAAGCTTGTCCCTGGCCTCGGAAAATTCCTTGAAAGTGGTCCTTGTGAATTTGGAAAGTCTGATATACCCGGTGGTGTCATTCACCATGAATGCTGCATCAACGCAGTGCACAGGTATCTTGCCACGGGTAATCTCGAACGGTATGGAAGTGCCGTCCCTGTTTACTGTGATCTTGACCTTGGTGCCGGAAGGTCCCTTCATCAGCCCCACCATAGTGTCCTGCGGAGTCTTGCTTCCGGCAATTACCCTTTCGTCCACCTTGATGATCCTGTCACCCTGCAGAAGTCCGGCCTTCTCTGACGGCCCTCCGGGAATCACATTCAGGACTATGGCTGTATCATTGGGCACATTGAATTGTATGCCGATGCCGTCAAAATTGCCCGCAAGCTCAGTTTCGGATGCCTCCAGATCCACAGGAGGAAGATATACGGAATGCGGGTCAAGCTCCGAAAGGGCTGCAACCACGGCTGCATCCGTCATCTTCTCCATGTCTATGGTATCCACATAATTTTCCTGGACCTGTTCCAGTATGAGATTGAGTTTTCTCCAACGGTTATAGTCACCGTCGAACATCCGCTTCCGCTCCAGAGCCCTGTATGCTGTCATTGATATGAGGACACCGATGATGACCCCGAACAATGCAATGAGAAGATTCTCCTTTTTCATCACCTGTCAGTCAACTTTTTCAACTTCTATCCCTGCCGCCTTCAGAAGGTCCACTCCGTCCGTAAGCCGGTACTCGTCCCTGTACACAACCCTCTTTATCCCCGCCTGAATGATCAGTTTTGAACATTCAAGACATGGGGCCGCCGTCACATACAATGTTGCCCCGAGACTGCTGTTCCCGGACTTCGCGACCTTTGTGATGGCATTTGCCTCCGCATGGAGGACATACGGCTTTGTCACCCCGTTCTCGTCCTCGCATATATTTTCAAACCCGGAAGGGGTGCCGTTGTAGCCGTCGGAAATGATCATGTTGTCCTTGACTATGATGGCGCCTACCTTCCTGCGCTTGCAGTATGAATTTCTGGCCCATACAGAAGCCATTTCAAGATAGCTGTGGTCGAATTTCTCCATTATGAATTCCTCTGGTAAAGGTATCTCTTGATGCTGCGCTTAGGAGTACGTTCAAAGTCCTCAGGCAGTATCTCGATGGTCTTGATCCTTGCGTAGTTCGGAAGCTCCTGGTTGGCCTCTGCAAGAGATGCCTCAAGATGCTTCTTCAAGGCCTCGTCAGACATGCCGTCCAGCTCTCCCTGATGGAAATCAGGATAGATCAATGCAGTAAGGGCACCCTTGTCCTCTATGACAAGCGAATCCACCACATACGGCATATTGTTGAGCACGGATTCTATCTCTTCCGGATAGATGTTCTGTCCTGACGGCCCGAGGATCATGCACTTTGAGCGGCCCTTGAGATACAGGTACCCGTCCTTGTCCATGACTCCCATGTCACCGGTCCTGAACCAGCCGTCCTTCGTGAATGCGGCCTCTGTCGCCTCCTCATTCTTGTAATATCCGAGGAAGACATTCATGCCCTTCACAAGCACCTCTCCAGGCACATTCTCAGAATCCTCGGAATCTATGCGTATTTCCATATTCGGAGCAACCTTTCCGCAGGAATAGAGAGGTATCGTCTTCCAGTCATCGTAAGATATGATAGGGGCACATTCCGTCATGCCGTAGCCGACCGTGAACGGGAAGCCTATCTTCTTGAAAAATGCCTCCACCTCCTTGTTGAAGGCGGCCCCGCCGATGATGACCTCCTCGAACTGCCCGCCGAAGGCATTCACGAGCTCGGTCCTTATCTTCTTCATTATCACATGGTCGAGGACAGGAAGTTTCATCAGGAACTTGATGCCGTTCTTCTCCAGTACAGGCTTCAGCTTGCTCTTGTAGACCTTTTCAATGATGAGCGGCACGGCTATCACAATGTTCGGCTTGACTTCCGAAAGGGCCTGCATGATGATCTTCGGACTCGGAACCCTTGTCAGGAAATGCACATGTGCACCTATGCTCAGTTCGAAAAGCACCTCGAACATCATCCCGTACATGTGTGCCGAAGGCAGCATTGCCACCACATTTGAAGTGGAATTGAGCATCGGAAGAACCTTCCTGGCGAAAAAGATGTTGGACCACAATGCCCTGTAAGGTATCATCACACCCTTTGAAAAGCCGGAAGTGCCGGAAGTATAGTTGATGAGGGCGAGCTCGTCCGGCTTGTCCTCATAGTAATCGATGCTCTCAGGAGTGAAGTTCATCGGATATTTCTTTCCGAAAAGCTCATTGAGATGCTCCCTCACCTCTGTTATCAGCTTTGTCTTGGCAAAGAGGAGATGGAAAGTGTTTATCTGCACCACAACCTGGAGATTCGGCATCTCATTCTCGCTCAGCCCCTCCCACACTACATCATCCACAAACAGGATCTTTGCCTCCGAATGGTTCACGAGGTGGTGCACATTCCCGGCCTTGAACTCGTGGAGGATAGGCACAGGCACTGCACCGTATGTGAGGGCCGATATGAAAGCCACGCCCCAGTTGGCCTGGTTTCGGGAGCATATGGCCACCTTGTCGCCTCTTACCAGTCCGCATTTCTCATACATTATGTGCATCTTGGCTATCCGCCTTGCCACATCACGGTAATGCAGGGTAACGCCCTGATAATTGGACAGGGCCGGCCTGTCCCAGTTTTCCCTGAAACTCTGCTCGTAAAGCTTATTGACTGACTGAAATTCCATAAAATATATTCAAGTTAAAAATCTCAATTCATCCCTGGTCCGGCCAAGCCGGAATCAGCTTGTTCACAATCTGAAATCATGCTCCTTTCCGTCATAGCATACAGCCTTGACCGTATTGCCTGAAACCGGAACCACCTTGCTGTCCGGCCTTATCATCCTGTCCCCGGTCCCTTTTGTCAAAGGCTCACCGCCATAGAACGGATATATGAGGGTCTGCATCGATGTCCTGACCACCCAATAGGTCCGGCCTCCGGTTTTCAGTGCCTCCGGCAGGCCTTTTATCGTCTCCTGAGCCGTGATGCCCTTCCACTGCAGAGGCTTGCGGCCCTGAAGATTATACATGTCTATCGTATTGTCATCATGGAGGACCATCACATTGTACCTCCTGCTGCCGTTGAAGTCATATATGTCCGGACCGAGCAATATGTTCTTGCCGAGGTCTATCGGGAAAGGTGAAACAAAGCGGCCGAGCCTGTCTATCAGATGCAGCTTCGAGCCCGATGCGAACAGTATCTGAAGCTTCCCGTTGGCAAAATAGTCGATTGTGCCTGCACGTCCGGCTATCGGGGAGCTGAACGGTGCCGCCCAGATGCCCTTGCCGTTTTCCTCCTGCAGACACAGGTACATGTTGTCCTGCTGGTAGAAAAGATTCATCCTGCCGGTGCCTGAGTTCTTCACCCTGAACGGGCCGCGTGAAACGACAATCACCGTATCGCGTTCAAAAACAGGAGGTTTACTCTTTCTCACCGTGACACGGTCGAGGTCCAGACATATTTCCAGAGAAGACTTCTCCTTCCCGACCGACATTGTGACGGGCTCGTAAGTGATCCCCTCCAATGAACGGGCCATGGACTCTGCATATCTTTTGCTGAATATGCCTCCAAGTGCCTCAGGATTCTCCGACAGAGAAAAATAGGAAACAAAACACCGGTTGGCAGCAGAAAGCCTGTCTTCAAGCCCGGCATCAGCCATATATCCTTTCAATGTATTCTCAAGAGCCCTGCCTGAAACATACTCGCCCACTCCAACAGCACTGCCTGAAATTATCCAGCCGTCCATATATGTGAAACAGCTCTCGTCCCCCACATTGAACATAGGGCCGAAGAGGGAAGCGGCAAAACCTGCATATGCATAAGAATGAACCTTCGGCGCATATCCCTTGAGTCCGGTGACATCAGTACCCTTGAAAATAAGAGGGACATCCTCCTTCCCGACTTTCAGCAGCACGACCTGTTCCAGATTCTTGCCGGCATAGAAAGCAACGACACCGGCCTCCTGTATGGACAGGGCGGAAGCCCACTCCACAGGGGACACGCCGCTGCGCCTGGCAAGCTCCTTCCGGGCAGACAAAAGTTTCACCGCCCCATTGCCTGTATCTGCAAACTGCTGATAAGCATCTATATATGCACTTACATCCCCGAAAGGCAATGATGCGGCAAAAAAAGCATACGAAGGGAGCATCGATGAAACTGAAGAGGTGCCGGGCTGCACTGAAGAAAATATTTTCATGAAATCAGCGGCATCTTCAGAAAATGAAGCATTGCCGGCAAGGCCGACATGGCTGCTTCCGGAAAATGTGACTGAAAATGCATTCCATTCGGACATCCGGCTGAAAAAATCCGCATGCCGACGGTATTTTCCCGTAAACATCCCGTCAAAAAGTTTCTTCATGTTCCTTCCTGAAATGAAAAGCAGATCTTCTCCGGCGGCATCTGATGCCGACAGAGAAAACCCGTCAGAGTCAATCACGGATATGTTTCTGGAAAGATGCCTCTGTGCAGACTTTACAAGGGCATCAGAAGGAGATATGAGCAGAATGCTCTTCCTTGCGAGCCTTGAATCTACATCCTCAAACTCCCCGCAATCCGTATAGGATGAATAAAGTCCGGCTGAATCTGCCTCAGCCGCCAAGGCAGCCGCCTCCTCAGATATGCCCTGCCCCGCCCTGCCGGCATCCGCAATGACAAGCGGTATCAGAGAACCGTTGTAATGCAGAGAAAGGACGGCGGCAGAAGAAGCCAACGGAAGGCTTCTCCCGGAAGAAAGAGCAGAAAGCCTCGTCAGAAAACGGGAAAATGATGTCTCTGATGACGGGACAAGGTATGAAGCAGCCGAAGCCGTATCCGCAAGCATGGCCGTCATCTTCTCCACATCAGAAAACCTCAGGACCGCCACAGCATCGGACGGAACTGCATGAAAAAGACTGTATCTCGGATCATTGAGGCCGCTGTCCCTGCCGGTCTCCACTCCGGAATAAAGTACAGAAACGGCTGCAGCCACCACTGCAAGCAGGACAACTATTGCCGAAATGCAAATGAGTACAGCTTTTTTGCTCATGATCCTCCTTTGAAAATAAGATATAATTGGCAAAGATAATGAATTATATAAAACAATGGCAGCCATTGCCCGTCAAATCAGGACAACGGCTGCAAAGTTCATCTTCGGGAACACCCCTATTTCACTGCGACAGCCTCTATCTCCACCTTCACTCCCATAGGCAGAGCAGCCACCTGGAAACATGCCCTGGCAGGCTTGTCCTCGGTGAAGAACTCGGCATACACTCCGTTCATTGCCTTGAAATCGGCGATGTCATTCAGAAGCACTGTGGTCTTCACCACATTCCCGTAGCCCATTCCGGCCTCGGCAAGTATGGCACCAACATTCTTAAGCGCCTGCCTTGTCTGGTCCTCAATGGAATCAGGCACCGAACCGTCTGCAGGATTTACAGGAATCTGCCCTGAAACATAAAGGGTCCCGTTCGCCTCTATGGCCTGGGAATAAGGCCCCACTGCCTTCGGCGCATTTTCTGTTGCAATAACCTTTTTCATATCAACAACTGTTTTTGTAAATCTTCTGAATTTTCAAAGAATCGTACAAATTTAATAAACTGTCCGGATTTCCAACAATGCAACCGGACTTCCGGCAATACAAAATGACTGCCGTAAAATACAGACTCAAATTTTCATCCGGTTTGTTTCCAAATATGGAAACAAAAGGCTATATTTGCATCGGACTTAAACGGATGCTTATGAAATCAAAAGAAAACTTCAAGATAATATACTCTGAAGAAACAGTAGTCTTCCTGAACAGCCTTGACATAAAGGCAAGAGCCAAGATAATGTACAACATAAACAAATGCAAGTATGTGATAGACAAAGAGCTGTTCAAGAAACTGAATGAAAGGGAAATCTGGGAGTTCCGGACCTCATACGGAGGCATTTCATACAGGATACTGGCATTCTGGGACACGGAAACCGAAGCACTGGTACTGACAACCCATGGTTTCGTAAAGAAAAAGCAGAAGACCCCGGCAAAAGAAATAGAAAAAGCGGAAGAAATCAGAAGACAATACTTCAATTTGAAAAAATAAGGATATGGCACCGATGAAATTTTATACTGAAGAAGAAGCCCTCGATATGACATTAGGGACAAAAGGAACCCCTGTCAGAGATAAATATGAAGAAGAAATGGACAATTTCCGTATAGGAGATGCCATCAGACAGACGAGAACATCAAAGCACATGACCCAGGAGCAGCTTGGAGAGCTCATGGGGGTCAAGAGGGCCCAGATATCCAAGCTGGAAAACGGTAAAAGTGAAATTACGCTTCCGACAATGAGAAGGGTATTCAAGGCTCTCGGAGTGAAGAGCGCAAGCCTCGACCTTGGAGAAGCGGGCAGAATCGCCCTGTGGTAAGTGGAACAGAAAAAGGGATCTGACTTTACATTCAAGTCAAATCCCTTTTCTTTCTGTAGCCCCGAGCAGAATCGAACTGCTATCTAAAGTTTAGGAAACTTCCATTCTATCCGTTGAACTACGGGGCCAATTTTCAGAAGACTGCGGCTTACTCAGCGCTCTTCTGGATAATCTGACGGCCTCTGTAGTATCCGCACTCTGGGCAAACCCTGTGATACATCACGGTAGCGCCGCAATTTGAACAGGTAGCCAATGTTGGAACCACAGCCTTGTCATGCGTTCTTCTCTTGTCTCTTCTCTGCTTGGAGACTCTGTGTTTCGGATGTGCCATTTTTATATAATTTAATTATTTTCCAGCCATCTCCGGCATTTCAGCTTCTGCCGCCCTCACCGTCAAACAGTCCCGCCAAGGCGGAAAACGGATTCACCTGTGATTCAGTACCCTGAATTGAAATGCCACTCTCCAGTCTTGAAATCACATCCGGATTGCATTTCCCGTCCTCATGGAATCTCTGCATCGGAAGGGCGAGACATGCATAATCGTAGATTACCTGCCTCATGTCCAGACCCGAATCCGACGAAGGAAGATATATGGCTTCCCTGCCGTCCTCAGTACCATCTTCACCCCTCTCAGGCTCTTCACCGAACTTAACTCTCAGTCCGGCGGATGAATCCACCGGGAGGACAAGATCCTCCATGCACCTGTCGCACCTCACGGTGACCGTCCCCTCTATCCTGCAATCCACATCAATGCTTCTCCCTGCCTTTTCTGCAGAAACTTCTGCCACAAGGTCCGCATCAAGTATATCGGCATTACCGAAACTGCCAAAGAACTCCTTGTCTGCCCTCCATCGGAAATCTTTCCTTCCGGAAGCCAATCCATTTAAAGGTATCAAAAACTCATTGTTGTCCATAACCCATAAATAGATTTGAGCGTGCAAAGGTATAAAAAAGTTTTGAATAATCAATCCAAATTTCCACTTTTTCTTTTGCGTTCTATTTCATCGAGGATTATTTTCCTAATTCTCATGGATTTAGGAGTCACTTCCACAAGCTCGTCCTCCTGGATATATTCCAAAGCCTCTTCAAGCGAGAATTTCACCGGAGGCGGAAGCATCACTTTGTCGTCACTTCCGGAAGCACGCATGTTGGTGAGCTTCTTGGTCTTGCATATATTGATGTTCAAATCCCTCTCCCTGGTGTGCTCGCCTACGACCTGCCCTGCATAAATTTCATCTCCAGGCTCAACGAAGAACCTGCCCCTGTCCTGAAGCTTGTCCATCGAATATGCCACGGCCACTCCTGTTTCAAGGGAAACCAGGGAACCGTTTGTCCTGCGCTCGATGTCGCCCTTGTAAGGCTCATATCCCTTGAACCTGTGGGCAACCACGGCCTCCCCTTGTGTAGCGGTGAGAAGATTGCTCCTGAGGCCCATGAGCCCCCTTGCAGGTATGTCAAAGTCAAGATGGGTGCGGTCACCCCTTCCTTCCATGTGGATAAGGGCACCTTTCCTTCTTGTCGTTATCTCGATGGCCTTGCCCACGAACTCCTCAGGTACCTCTATGGTGAGATTCTCTATAGGCTCGCAGCGCTCCCCGTTGATGGTCTTGTCCAGCACTTTAGGCTGCCCTACCTGAAGTTCGAAGCCTTCCCTGCGCATCGTCTCTATAAGGACGGAAAGGTGAAGGACTCCGCGGCCGTAGACCACAAAGGAATCCGCATTGGGGCCCGGCTTCACCCTGAGAGCAAGGTTCTTTTCAAGCTCCTTGTCTAGACGGTCCTTCAGGTGGCGCGAAGTGACAAACTTGCCTTCCCTGCCGAAGAAAGGGGAATTGTTGATGGTGAAGAGCATGCTCATGGTCGGCTCGTCCACGGAAATCGGAGGAAGAGCCTCCGGATTCTCATAATCAGCAATGGTATCTCCGATCTCGAAGCCGTCAAGTCCGACAACCGCACAGATGTCACCGCACTGCACGGTGTCCACCTTTGTCTTGCCCAGCCCGTCGAATACCATAAGTTCCTTTATCTTCTGCTTCTGCACAATGTCATACCTCTTGCACAGGCTTATGTTCATACCTGACTTCAGCTCGCCTCTTGTCACCCTTCCGACTGCGATCCTGCCGACATATGGGGAATATTCAAGAGAAGATATGAGCATCTGCGGCGTGCCAGGATTGTGGGCCGGTGCAGGTATCACTTCTATTATCGTGTCAAGGAGGGCCGTGATGTCATTCGTAGGCTTTCTCCAGTCAAGCGACATCCACCCCTGCTTTGCACTCCCGTAAACGGTGCGGAAATCAAGCTGGTCCTCAGTGGCGTTCAAAGAGAACATCAGGTCAAAGACTTCCTCCTGCACCTCGTCAGGACGGCAGTTCTGCTTGTCAACCTTGTTGATGACCACAATCGGCTTCTTTCCCATCTCAATGGCCTTCTGAAGCACGAACCTGGTCTGCGGCATGCAGCCCTCAAAAGCGTCCACCAGCAGCAGCACCCCGTCTGCCATATTCAGCACGCGCTCCACCTCTCCTCCGAAATCGCTGTGGCCCGGAGTATCTATAATATTGATTTTAACTCCCTTATATGGTACGGAAACATTCTTTGCAAGTATGGTGATGCCCCTTTCCCTTTCAAGGTCATTGTTGTCAAGGATGAGTTCTCCCAACTTCTCCTGTTCCCTTGCCTGACGCGCCTGATAAATCATCCTGTCCACCAGCGTGGTCTTGCCGTGGTCGACATGCGCGATGATTGCAATATTCCTTATTTCCTGCATAATCTTATTCTCCCTAACTTGTTTTCTTTCTCACAAAAAGCGCTGCAAAAATATACAATTCTCCCGTCTTTATAAAGTTTTTGACTCATTTTAATGGAGCAATTTCCCCCCTTTATAGAGTTTTTATATTATTTTTGCGCCTGAATGCGACGGCTGGACATCATTTTGCCGCCGTCGAATCATCCACCGGAAAAACATTCTTAAAGATATGACAGAAAAAATAATCATTCTCGATTTCGGCTCACAGGTGACCCAACTCATCGGACGAAGGCTCAGAGAGTTGAATGTCTATTGCGAGATCCATCCGTTCAACAGGATTCCGGCACTGGACTCCAGCGTAAAGGGTGTGATACTCTCCGGAAGCCCGTTCTCAGTAAGGGACGGAAAGGCCCCACAGGTGGACCTCTCCGGCATCAAAGGCAGGCTGCCGCTGCTGGGGATATGCTACGGGGCACAGTACCTTGCATACAAGTACGGCGGCGATGTCAATGCATCCATAGCCAGGGAATACGGCAGGGCAATGCTTGATGTAGTGATGCCTGATTCGCCTCTCATGAAGGGTGTATCTCCTCATTCTCAGGTCTGGATGTCGCACGGGGACACGATTGCAAGGCTTCCTGAAGGCGCCGAGGTCATCGCCTCCACCGCCGATGTCGAAAATGCCGCCTATCACATAAAAGGGGAAGACACATATGCTGTGCAGTTCCATCCTGAAGTCTACCACACGGCAGAAGGCAGCAGAATGCTTGCAAACTTCGCATATGAGGTGTGCGGATGCAAGGGCGACTGGACCCCGGCTTCTTTCATAGACACCACCATAGCCGAACTCCGTGAAAAGCTCGGCGACGACAAGGTGATTCTCGGCCTGAGCGGCGGAGTCGACTCCACCGTGGCTGCAGTGCTCCTGAACAGGGCCATCGGACACAACCTCACCTGCATCTTCGTCAACAACGGCCTGCTCAGGAAAAACGAGTTTGAGGATGTGCTCGCATCCTATCAGGATATGGGGCTCAATGTCATCGGAGCTGACGCCTCAAAGGAATTCATCGAGGCCCTCGCCGGTGTCACCGAGCCAGAACAGAAGAGAAAGATCATTGGAAGGCTTTTCATCGAGACCTTCGACAAATATGCACACAAGATAGAAAATGCGAAATGGCTTGCCCAGGGCACAATCTATCCTGATGTGATAGAATCCGCCTCAGTGAACGGTCCGTCATCCACCATCAAGTCCCACCATAATGTGGGCGGACTTCCGGAGCAGATGAACCTGAAGGTGGTCGAGCCGCTCCGCTCCCTTTTCAAGGACGAGGTGCGCAGGGTCGGCCGTGCCCTCGGAATCAAGGACAGCCTGATCAACCGGCATCCTTTCCCTGGACCATCCCTCGGAATCAGGATTCTCGGTGATGTAACGGAAGAAAAGCTCCGGATATTGAGGGAAGCCGATGATATCTTCATCAAAGGCCTGCTGGAATACTCCCTCGAAGGCAACAGAAGCGCCATTGAAGCCCTTGCCGGTCCGGGCGCAACTGAAGTGCGTTCCGCATCTGACCCGACCATGAAGGCAAGGACCCTCTACGAGGCCATCTGGCAGGCGGGAGCCATCCTCCTCCCTGTCCGCAGCGTCGGAGTCATGGGCGATGAAAGGACATACGAAAACACCATTGCCCTGCGTGCAGTCATATCCACCGACGGAATGACCGCCGACTGGGTCCGCCTCCCTTACGACTTCCTTGCCAAGGTCAGCAACGACATAATCAACAAGGTACGCGGAGTCAACCGCGTAGTCTATGACGTAAGTTCCAAACCGCCTGCCACCATCGAGTGGGAATAAATAGATGACTGAGGCCGGCCGCTTTTCTGGATGAAAAGTCAGGCCGGCCATTTTTATACTTACAATCAATTATAATGTAAACATATATGCTTACGAAGGAAATCAATGGGAAGACCCCGGAAATCGGAGAAAACACATTTGTCGCGGAAAATGCGACTCTGACGGGAGATGTGACAATCGGAAAGAACTGCAGCATCTGGTACGGGGCTGTGCTCAGAGGTGATGTGGGAGCAATACGCATAGGCGACAACAGCAATGTACAGGACGGAGCAGTGCTTCACGGGACGCTGGGTGTTTCCGAAACAGTGCTTGGAGAATATGTTTCGATAGGCCACAATGCAGTCGTGCACGGTGCAAGAATAGGAAATGATGTGCTTATCGGAATGGGAGCAGTCGTCATGGACAATGCCGTGGTTCCTGACGGGACGGTGGTGGCCGCCGGGGCTGTAATCCTTGCCAACAGCGTGCTCGAGCCTGGCATCTACGCCGGAGTGCCCGCAAAGAAAGTGAAGGAAGGCTCTGAAAAGATAACAAAAATGGCCCACGACAATGCCGCGGGCTATCTTGAATACAAGGAATGGCATAAATAGAAAAGGCGCATTTACCAGCCCTTCCTTATGTTTTCAGCAATGAGGTCGACAAGCCTCTGGCGGGCCTCCACGGAAGCCCAGGCCACATGCGGGGCAAGACTGAGCCTTTCCGGATGCTTTACATGCAGCAGGGGATTGTCCTTCGGCATCGGCTCAGTGACGAACACATCAAGACCGGCACCGGCGATGGTACCTGCGTCTATGGCATCAGCCAAAGCCTGTTCATCCACAATTCCGCCGCGTCCCATATTGATGAGATATGCAGCCGGTTTCATCAGCGCCAGTTCGGCAGCCCCGATGAGGCCGGCTGTCCTTTCGTTATAAGGCGCATGGATGGAAACAATGTCAGACTCTGCAAGGAGGCGCTCAAGCGGAAGACTCGGATACTCCCTGCAATGTGAAGTGCCTGAAGTGGAAAAATAACTTACATTCATGCCGAAGGCCTCGGCAATCCTGGCCACACGGCTGCCTATATTGCCCATGCCGATTATGCCCATATTCTTGCCTGAAAGCTCAAAGAAAGGCCGTGAAGCGTCTGTAAACAGGCCGCTGGCGGAATATTTCCCGCTCTTGACATAAGCGTCAAAATACGGGGCTTTCCCCACAAGGGAAAGGATATGCATGAATGTGCTCTGGACAACCGAATCCGTCGAATATCCTGCCACATTTCTGACAGGAATCCCCTTTGATGCGGCATAGTCGAGATCAATGTTGTTGACACCGGTCGCCGCCTCACATATCAGCTTAAGTGAAGGGGCAGCATCCATCAGTTCCGGAGTAACCTTTACTTTGTTTATTATGAGGACATCACAATCCTTTACCCTATGAATGGCCTCTTCCGGAGAAGAAACCTGATAAAGAACCAGGTCGCCCAAGGCTTCTATCGCAGCAAATGAGACCTGGCCCATCGTCGCCGCATCGAGAAATACTATCTTCATTTCGATCAAATCTTCCACATGAGGAAGCAAAGATAAACAAAAAAAGGACTCCCGGGAAGAGGTTGCGTTGCTTCTGCAACATCCTCTCTCCGGGAGTCCCGATAAAAGCGGCGGCGGCCTACTCTCCCACCCTTCCGGGCAGTACCATCGGCGCTGGCGGGCTTAACTTCCCTG
>CALUTY010000003.1 GCA_944323825.1 uncultured Bacteroidales bacterium | reverse complement strand
TATAGGGTTTGAGCCGGCCTTATCCGACTCGATTGTTAAATTTTAAAATTTTCGGTTAAAATTTACCGAAGTATTGTTTAAAACTTAGGTATAATGAAAAGAGTATTTGTTGCAGTATCATTGATGCTTTCAGTAAGTGCATTTGCCCAGACGGCCGACACTACGGCGGTCAAGGAGGACGGCCCGAAGGTGAAGCAGCTTGAGAACGAGAAGATTGATGAGTACAGGAGAAGTTCCCTTTATTCTGTCCTGGTGAAACATTCGAATGCCAATTACGGCGAGACGATAGATTCGGTGTTCATGATGATGGAGACCCCGGACAAGTTCAATGACCATGACCTTGCAGTGAAATCGTTCGAGAGTTCGAGTGCAAAGTCGAAAAAGGTGAAGGAGAGCGTCCGCGGAACTGAGAAGGATCCGAACATAAAGGACATCGGTGCATTCATGGACGCCAATGACGTGGCCAGGGAAATGGTGGCCAAATGGTTTGACCGGGATCCGCAGACCGGGTATTTCGATGTGGACCTGATCACCGAGCGCGGGTATTATGATGCTTCCTGGAAAAGCATAGAGGAGGCTGACGCCAATGTCAGGGGACGCGCGATGCTTGCCGATGCAGGCTTTGACCTCATAGGGAAGACATTCATGATAGTCAATGACATCACCTTCATAGACCATGGGGAGAATTCCGCCAAGGCGAGTGCGGGCATCAAGGCCGGCCTTTCCATTCTCGGGGCGATCGGAAGCGCCGTGACCGGTGACAATTCATTCCAGGAACTTGGCGACAGTTCAGGAGAGCTGATAGGAACCATAGCCAATGAAATCGCAGGATACAAGGTGAATATCATTTCATACCTGTACCGTCTTGACTGGAATGAGGAAATGCTCGACCGCTTCCTCACTGAATACTGGATAGACGAAAGCAATCCGGACCCTGCCAAGAAGGCTGCCTTCGAGGCTTCCGATCTCTTTACAATGTCTTATGTGGGATATACGATGACTTCCGCACAGAACGTGTCATCCAAGTCATTCTCAAAGAAACCGCTTCAGGAACAGTTCCTCAAGGTCTGTACGCGGGCTTTGGACAAGGCCATCGTCGAGCTTCAGCGGGAATATGACGAGTTCAAGATAAAGGTGCCTATATATGCAGTTAATGATGACGGCACGGTGTCGGTGAAGATTGGCCTGAAGGAAGGCGTCACGGAGGGGTCTTCGTATGAGGTGCTGATGAAGGACATGTCTTCCGGAGTTGTGCAGTACAAGCGTGTGGGCATGCTCAAACCGGTAGCCGGAAAGATCTGGGACAACAGGTTCGGCGCCCTTGAAGAGGCGGAGATGCTTGAAGCGGACCGTAAGGAAGCCGAGGCTGAAGCGGCTGGGTCTGGAGCCGGTACTGAACAGGGTAGTGAAGCCCTGGCACAGGCTACGGCGGATGAGGCGGCTGAAACCGCCGGACTTGAGGAAGGAAATCCTTACCTTGACTCCAGCACATTTGAAATTGTGAGCGGCGCAGGCAACATAATGCCGGGACTGCTTGTTAGGGAAGTTAAAATCAAATAAGATAAAATGAAAAGTTTGAAGTATCTGCTGACTGCCATCCTGGCGGTAATCATTCCTCTGTCGGCTGCCGCTGCCGGCGGAACACAGAAGAAAAAGAAGAAAAAGGCCGATGAGAATACCATGGAATGGTATTATGAGCTGGAGGCCTATGCCGCTCCATATAAGGGCAGCTGTGATGTGAAGGTATGGTCATACGGTCCGGATGTGATCACTGCCAGGGACCAGGCCATGAAAAATGCTGTGCATGGAGCCATTTTCAGAGGGGTGCCGGGCAATTCTTCCAAAAGGCTGACCGCACTTCCCCCGCTTGTTGAGGACATCATGGCCGAACAGAACAACAAGGCTTTCTTTGATGCCTTTTTCATGAACGGCGGGCCCTATCTCAGATTTGCCACCAAAACCATGGCGGACGGGAATGACGAGATACTCAAATACGGAAAGAAGAACTACAAGGTAGGAGTCATAGTGACAGTACAGTATGATGCCCTCAGAAAGGCTTTGGAGCAGCAGGGCATCATCAATTCACTGACATCCGGCTTTGCCAAATGACCTGCGGTATGAAAAGGATTCTTGCTATGGCATTTTTGGCAGCGGTTTCGCTGCTTCCTGCCTTCGGACAGGCTGCGGTGCCTTCCATAATGGTGGTTCCGAGCGACTCATGGTGCAATGAGAACGGTTTCGTGAACGTGATTGAGGACAACGGGGTGCAGATGTACCAGACGGACTACAGGACAGCGCTCCTCAGCAGTCCGGACCTGAAGATTGTGATCGGCTTCGTCAACAACATGATGACTGATTTCGGATACAGGACCGTGGATCTTGAAAGCACATTGAAGAACATTGAGACGGAGAATGCCCTCAATTCAGTCACTTTCTCTTCTACTGGAGATTCGTTTGCCGAGACTCCGAGAGAACAGATGTCAAGGGTGGCGAAAGCCGACCTCTGGCTTGAGGTGGGATGGACGATGAACCAGGTCGGCCCGAAGAAGTCGCTGACATTTTCCATGAGGGCACTTGACGCCTATACACAGAAGGAAGTGGCTTCGGCGATAGGTACCACAGGACAGACAATTGCCGTGGAACTTCCTGTCCTTCTTGAGGAGGCTGTAAGTTCATACGCATATGAGTTCAAGTCGCAGCTCCAGTCCTTCTTTGACGAGCTCCTGGCGAACGGAAGGGAGATTACCCTGGAGATCAGGGTGTGGGACAATGCCGGCTTCAATCTTGAAACCGATATGGAAGAGGATATGCTGAGCTATATGATTGAGGACTGGGTGTTCGAAAATGCCGCCGGAGGCAACAAGACTCCGGTGACCGCTTCTGAAAATGTGCTCGTCTTCAGGGGTGTCAGGATACCGAATGTGACTCCGGAAGGCCGTCAGGTGGATGCGAGGTACTGGACGCGCTCTCTTGTCAGAATGTTGCGGGATAATGGTATAGACAGCAAATTGTACACAAAGGGGCTGGGCAATGTCATGATTGTCCTCGGCCAGAAATAAGACTGACATGAAAAGATATTTCATAGGGCTGGCAGCGGCTCTGCTGATGCCGCTGTATGCCGCCGCACAGGATGCCGGAAGCAGGATAGCATTGACTCCATATGTGTGCTATGACATTGAAAGCATTCCTGGGACAGCTTCCTCCGCCCTTGAACGGAAATTGACAAGCATGGCCACTGCAAACGGCTTTGCCGGGATGTCGGACCGCTTTCTTCTCACCGCGATTCCTGAGGTGATGAGCGTGTCCATGACTCCTACTGCCCCGGCACAGTTCGTGGTTGAGGTTGAGGTAGAGGTATATGTGGTGAACAATCCGGAGGAGGTTATAGTCGGGCAGACCGTATATTCCCTGAAAGGGGTGGGAGCCAGTGAACAGAAGGCAGTCATCAGTGCCATCAACCAGATAAATGTCAGAAGTGTGGACACGAGGCGTTTTCTTGAGAATGCCAGGTCGAAGATCATTGAATATTATGACGGGAGGCTCCCGTCCATCATAGCGAAGGCACAGTCCCTTGCCTCCATGACAAGGTATGACGAGGCTCTTGCCGTGCTTTCCGCCGTGCCTGACTGTCTTGACGGCTATCCGCAGATAGCGGAAATGATGGTGGATATCTATACAAGCCGCATAGACCGGGATGCTGACAGCCTGATTCGTGCAGCTTCGGCAAAGCTTGCCTCAGGCAATGCCTCCGCAGCCATGGCGGAACTTGCCAAAGTGGATCCATACAGCACAAAGGCTTCCAAGGCGGATGAGATGATAGCCCGGATCAAGGCTGATGCTGAAGCAGAAAAACAGGCTGAGCTTCAGAAAGAAATAGAATCGTATGAATACGAACGGGAGCAGGCCAGGCAAAAGCATGACGATGAAGTCGAATTGACGAAACTGAAGCTGGAAGTGGCCAGGGAAGTTGCCGCCTCTGCCGGAGAGGCAGCCGGGAACACTGCAGCCGAGGCCGGGAAGTCTGCTGTAAAGTGGCTTTTCGGGAATCTTGTGAAATGATTTGTTGAACAAAAAACTGAATGTTATGATTTGTCCAAAATGCGGTGATGCGCTTTCTTCTGCCACGAAGGTATGTCCGAGGTGCGGATATGTGGTTGATGACAGGATGGATGAATATCTCAATGACCTGGAGGAGGCGCTCGTATCCATCAAGGCATTGCCGAAAGAGTCTTTCGGTGCATATTTCTCTTCCCAGGCATATATAATGTATGCCCTTGTCACCCTTGTCTTTCTGGTGGTTTTCCTTTTGACTTGGGGCGGGCTTTTCCTGATTCTTGCCGCTGTTTTTCTCATAATGACGATAGTTTCTCTGATAAGGAAGTTCTCCGGAGCCAGACGGCATCGGGACAGCGAGGAGGCTTTCCGGGAAAATATGGTGGCAATAGAATCTCTGATGCGTCAGCTGAAGAATGATTATGGCGAGTCCAGGGAAGTGCGTGACAGGATAAGGGACACAACCTCTGAGCTGAAGGACATTGTACATGAGCACAATGCCAATCACCGCCACGCCGTAAAGGTGTGGGTTGCAGTGATTACCGTGGTCCTTGCAATATCCGTGGCCGGCATCGTCATGCTCGGGTCGCGTGACCTTGACAGCGGTGAGAAAGCGGAAACAACCATGTAAATAATTGCAGGCCATGGGAATATTTGGAAAGAACAAGGTCCAGAAAGGGGCAATAGCCGATGTGATCAAATGCTCACAGAAGGATTATCTCGTCTGGAAATGGGCTCCGGAAGGGGAGGATTCTGACGGACTCAGGGCAGATGCAATCAGGTACGGGAGCTTTCTGACAGTCGCTCCCGGTGAGACAGCCGTACTGTTCTACAACCAGAGCAACGGCAATATGGTGGAGTACATCAAGGGCCCTGTGCAGAACTTCAAGATC
The DNA here is from genome assembly GCA_944323825.1 of uncultured Bacteroidales bacterium. Taxonomy (GTDB): domain Bacteria; phylum Bacteroidota; class Bacteroidia; order Bacteroidales; family UBA932; genus Cryptobacteroides. The sequence goes on along the minus strand of CALUTY010000003.1, from coordinate 211,387 downwards.
GAGACTGCAAACCTTCCTGTCCTTTCATCCATAATCGGAGCCGGATACGGCGGGGGAACGCCTTTCAGTGCAAGTGTATATTTTGTCAATACGGCGGCTGCAAACCAGTTCCCGTTCTTCATTGAGGACTGTATGCTGACAGACTACGAAACGGGGCTTGCCGTTCCTGCAAAGATAAAGGGAAAGGTGAGTTTCGGGATTTCGGACTGCGAAAGGTTTTTCCAGGCACATAATCTCCGGGACATGGATACCTTCTACCTGAAGGAAAAGGTGAAGGAGACGATAACTGATGATCTGAAACCGATATTCGGAAATGCCTCCGAGCAACTCAGGATTCCTGCCGTGCTCCTGCCGTCCAATACGGACAAGATCCGCGGCATGGCTTCGTCTCAGCTTGAGGAGAGTCTGGAAGACAATTTTGCCGTGAAACTGCTGAGGCTGAACATCGAGTCGCTTGTCCTTGACACGGCCCATGAAAATTATGTGGCTCTCAAGGCACAGGCTGACGCCAAGGCCCAGGAGGTGATATTCACTACTCAGGCGAGGACAGCCCAGGCCCGGAACAAGCTGCAGGCCGTAGACGAGGAGTCCAAACGTATGTCAAGGCAGAATGACATGCTTCTCGACAATATGGAGGACACGCTCAGAAGACAGAGGGAAGAGGCCCAGAGGGCATCGAAGCTGCGGACGGAATCCGAGCATCTTGCCGCGCATCAGATAAATGTGCAGGGGGATGTCGCATACCGGGCCGCACAGAGTCTCGGTGAACTCGGTGCGTCTGGCGGAGCCTCAATGGGAGGCGACGGCATGAACATGGCCGGGATGATGGCCGGAATGATGATGGGTGGTGCTGTCGGCTCCAACATGGCCAACATGATGGGCGGAATGACACAGAACCTTGCTCAGCCTGGTCCGCCTGTCCCTCCGCCGGCAGCCGTGGCACAGTATCATGTGATAGTGAACGGACAGCAGTGCGGTCCTTACAACATGACGCAGATCTCCAATATGATTTCATCAGGCCAGATGACACGCGAGTCATATGTCTGGAAACAGGGCATGGCCAATTGGGCCGCCGCCGGTTCCGTACCTGAACTGGCCGCTGCTTTCGGTGCGGTGCCGCCTCCGTTCATGCCTCCGCAGACCCCTCCTGTGCCACCTGCGCCTCCGGCCATGTAGAACAACGAAAATATTTTGTTATGGATATAGATGAAATGGCAAATGCTGCAATGGGCTTTGCAATGTATGACAATTTCAGAAAGACGATGGACAATCATTCCATCGCCGGGGATGAAGGCGTTCCTCGTCCTGCCAGGAACTGGTTCGTCATTCTTCAGGGAAGGCAGTCGGGGCCGTTTTCTATGGGTGAGATCAATTCCATGATTTCCGGCGGCACGGTCACTTCAGGCTCATATGTCTGGAAACAGGGAATGGACGACTGGCTGCCGGCCTCACAGATTCCGGAGCTTATGCCGATGTTCAATGATTGCCATAAAGAGAAAGAAGATGAAAGTGACAATAAATAAGGTTCTTGCGGTTGCAGCGGTTCTGATATGCGCCATCGCCGGTGTCTTTTTCGGAGTGTTCGGTTTCGGGGCGTTGAACATTGTCTGTTCAGAAATCGTCCTGCTTCCGTCCCTCGTGCTTCTGATGGGTGTGGACATTGTCAATGAGAGAGTGTCGGTCCTGGTAAAGACCATAGCCTCGGTTGTGCTTCCCGTTGCCTTGATTGCCAATGTGCTCATGGGCGTGTTCGATGCGGGTACTGCCGCATATATAATTGTCGACGGTATATTGCTTGTGGGTCTTTTTGTCGGGACATATTCCATGACAAGACTGAACCAGTAAAATTTGATGCCATGAAATTTTTCAGAATATTTTCTGTTGCGGCTTTGATGTTTATTGTGGCTTCCGGGCTTTCCGCCAAGGACAGGCTCGTCGAGAAATCTGGCAAGACACCGGACTGGCTCATGACTTCCGGTCAGGACAGTTTTTCCGTGTTCAGCCAGGATGATGACATCAATGCGGCGAGGGACAGGTGTCTCGCGGACATCCGCCAGTACATCGTCAACTCCATTGCCTCAAACATCACTTCCGTGGAGACCAGCACCACCGGGTCCGACAATATGGACGGTCTGGAGAAACTTTACTCCACCTACAATTCGGAACTGAAGACAGCCGCCGCAAAGCTTCCGTTCCTCACCGGCATCACACTTTCCAATGCACAGGAAGTCTATTGGGAGAAATACCGGAGGAAGGAGGACGGGACATTCTACTATAAGTACCATGTCCTATATCCTTTCACCCTGCAGGAAAGGAACCGGCTCATAAAGGAGTTCAAGGAATATGATGCAGGACAATACGGGAAGCTCGTTGAACTGCGTGAGTCATATCCCGTCCTCTCCGATGTGTCCATGATAGACAAGGGCATCCGGGAACTGGAGCCGCTTGTGGAATATTTCTTCGATGATGTGAGGAAGCAGGAAGCCGAATCCCTACTGAAGACCTACCGCAAGGCATATTCTCTCATATCTGTGGTGCCTGTGAGCCAGGAGCTGGGTGAGTTCACCTATTGCCTGATGCTGGACGGGCACGACATCACCTGTTCAAAGGCTCCGCAGATGAGGTCGGAAACAGCCACGGCTCTTGAACTGAAGCCGGACGGGCGCAGGTACAGGCTTACATACGATTACAGCTACTGCTATCCTGCCGATGACAATTATGTCCTGCTCTCCTATTCGTTTCCTGGGGCTTCGCTGAAATATCGGCATGAGTTCGATGTCTCGCAGAAGGAGAACCGTGTCCTTCCTGTAGGTTTCATTGAAATTGACAGACCTCTTGCCGACAGTACCGGAACTGCCGAAATGACAATGTCCCTGCGTTCGAAGGCGGACGGGAAATTCTCTGTGGGAAATGTGCATTTTTCCGTTCCGTCAGCAGGAATAAAGGCTGATGTAACTGATTTCTGTGACTTCGAAGGCAAGGGGACGAAGCTTTTCAGATGTACAATATCTCTTCCTGAGGCAGAAGTGAAAAGCGCAAGGGGTATGGTTTCGGGTACAATGGATATCCGCCATTCCGACGGGAAGACTGACCATGTGACATTCACATTACCATACAGCATAAAAATCCATTAACCATAAAAATCAAATGTCATGAAAAAGATTTTGATTTATGCGGCTTCTGCCATCATGATTTCTTCAATGCTGGCTTCATGCGGAGCCTCGAAGAAGGTTGCCGCCACGGAAGGCGAGCAGGAAGTGGCTCTCGTCTTTGACGAGCCGCAGTACCGTTCCGACAAGAATTATTTCAGGGACAGCCAGTCCGGCATAAGCAAGGATCTCTCCACGGCCAAAAAGGTCGCCATGCAGAATACCCGCCAGTCCATAGGTGCCATGGTCCAGGCCCAGATCGGTCTTGTAGTCGAGAACTATACCGCCAATGACCAGGCCGGTGATGCCACGAGTGTCGGAAATGACCTGGAGGAAATGGGCAGGACCGTGGTCAACTCCCAGCTCTCCGGTCTTGAAATAGTAGCAGAAAAGGCCTTCAAACTTCCTGACGGTTCTTATCGTTACCATGTCTGCATGCAGCTTGACAAGGATGCCCTCGGCGATGCCCTCACCGCTGCCGTCGAGAAAGACTCCAAACTGAAGCTCAAAGTCAAGAAAGACTCCTTCAGAGCCATCTACGATGAGGTCATAAAGAAATAGCCTGCTTTGGCGTCCTCATCATATAAACAGTGAAACCGGGATTTGGCTTTATCGTAGCCAGGTCCCGGTTTGATTTTCCGGTTTCACTTTTTGGGGGCTAATTTGTTCTGTTTGATTTATCTGTTTCGTGCGGTGATTATGCAGACCGTGGGGCTGATGCGGCCGTATGTGGGATTGATGAAGCCGGCGTTGAGGATGAGGCTTGTGATTTCGCGGCGGGAGTAGATGTGGACATCGCCGTCGTGGCTGCGGCTGATGAAGAGGTTCATTAGCTGGCGTAGTGGAAAGGGGGCATAGTAGTCACTTCTGAAATGTCCATCACCGGCCCATAGGCAGTCCTTGCATGGCTGCCGTTCCTGTCAATGTCATAGGTGGCGGCCTGCAGGTCAAATGATTTTCTGGAGTTTTCTTTTGCGTTCATGTGACTTGTGGGTTTATAGGGCGCAGCTGCCGTCTTTGCACCAGTCGGAGCTTTTTTCGCCGGAGTATTCCGGATGGCGTTCGAGCCATATGGCGGCGTAGCGGCAGGTGGCTACGCACTTCAGTCCCTGGGATCGGGCATAGTCGTATGCGGCTTTCACCAGGGCTGAGGCTATTCCGCGTCCGCCGATTTCTTCGGGGACTATGGTGTGTCTGATATCTAGACCTCCGTCGGCAATCTTGTATGAAACATGTGCCGTGACCCCGTCCACGGTGGTCTGGAAGCGGGAATTTTCAGGGATGTGTATTATTTCCATAGCTGGCTTTAATTGGTAAATAATGGCATATATCCAGTGACGTGATATTTATTCTGTAGGCTTATCCTCTTTTCCCGCCTTTGGAAGCATTTCAGTTACATTATCCTTGCCGGCCTTTTCAGCCTCTTCAGCCAGTTTCTTCCGGTAGGCGTCCATGCGTTTCTTCCATGCGAGTCTGCGGGCTTTTTCGGCTGCGGCCTTGCGCTCAAGGTATTCATCGTATTTATTCTCAAGATAATTGTCTGCCATGTCGTTGTTGTCTTAAATGTGGATGCGATTATTGTCCTTGGCCCTCATCATCTTTCATCTTGGCCCGGATTCTGCTGAGGCTGACGGGAGTTATGCCGAGCCAGGAGGCGAGGTGTTCGAGCGGGAGCCGCTGCAGCATGTCCGGACTTTCTTCAAGAAGCCGGGCGTATCTTTCCGAGGCTGTGGTGCAGAGGAATGGAATCAGCCTCTGCTCCGTCTGCAGGAACTCCCTTTCGGCAAATCTCCGTCCCCAGTTGGCTATCCCGATGTCTTCTTTGAAAAGCTGCTGCAGGGCGTCCCTTTTGAGACGGTACAGGTCGGAGTCCTCCATGAGCTCGATGGTTTCGTAGCCGGGAAGATTGTCCGTATAGCTTTTCAGGGAAAATATGGCATCCCCTTCCTTGCCGAGCCAGAAAGTGATCTCCTCGCCGTCGACAGGGATGAAAGCCCTTGCAAGTCCGCGCCTTATGAAATAAATGTCAGTTTCCACCTTGCCTGCCTCAAGCACACGGAAACCTTTGGGAAGAGACATTTCACTGAGGCATGAGGCAAGCTTGTCCGCCGAAGCCTCCGGAATATGGTGAACCCTCTCTATGATTTCATTGATGTCCATGTGATTCTGGTCTGAACCCGTATCATGTCAAATATTGACGGATTATAGTAAATAAATTGTCGTGGATTGTTTTACGCAAACAATTTTTAAAAATAGCAAGACTTTTTATAATGTCAATGCCATTTTTCAGAAACATTGTTGTTGAGACTGGAGGGCAAGGCTCGGAATGGAGGGACATTGCGGGCATGTGAGTGCAGAGAATCTTCGTCTACAATAAACGCTGCGCCTCGGCATAGTCAAATAAATTTGCCTCTGCTCTCGGCTTGCAGTTTATTTTAAACTTTTTCTACATTTGCAGCCGGATTGGAATATTTCAGATATGAGCGGACATACTTTCAAGGAGTGGATGATTGCCGTAAGGCCCTGGTCATTTCCTGCATCGGCGATGCCGGTGATTGTATCATTGGCATATCTTTTTGCATGCCATGAAGATGTGAGCTGGACAAACGGCATCTGGGCCTTGCTGAACATTGTGGTTTTCCATGCTGCGGGCAATACATGGAGCGACTGGTTTGACTACAGGCATCATGTGGATGCGGAGGACACCTACGGAGTCAGGACATTGACATCAGGAATGTTTTTGCCGAAGGAGATTTTCAGGCTTTCTATTCTGCTGCTGTCTGTTGCCGTCCTTGCTGGCATCGGACTGTGGCTGCGCACCGGCATGCCTCTTCTGTACATAGGAATAGGTGGCCTGGCCTGTGCGGTCTTCTATCCATATCTTAAATATCATGCTCTCGGTGATGCAGTAATCTTTCTGGCTTACGCCCTGTTGCCAACAATCGGCACCGTCTATGCTGGCACCCTGCAGATAGACTGGCATGTGCTTTATCTTGCAGTTCCTGTGGGCCTGATCACGGTCGCCATCCTCCATTGCAACAATACCCGTGACATTGCCACCGACAATCGGGCAGATATCCGTACCCTTGCCATGAACATAGGAGGAAAGGCTTCCGTATGGCTCTATTGTTTTGAAGTGATTTTTCCTTTCTTTTGGCTGACCGGCTGCATCATCGCTGGCATCCTTCCTGTATGGTGTCTTCTGGCGTGGGTGGCAGGTATTCCTGCCTTGCAGAATGTCCGCATGTCCATCGGGTATTTCAGGTCCGGCCCGGCAGCCATAGCCGGTCTCGATGAAGCCACGGCAAAGCTTCAGCTGGTTTTCAGCCTCCTGCTTGCATTGTCACTTGTGTTGTCAGGATTATTTTCATGAGCGGATAGTTTGTGTCGCACTGGATTTGTTTTTATGAAGAGATTGATATTTACCCTTCTTCTTGCTGCCATCCTCTGGACGGTGATGTTTTCTCCTCTGACGGCGCCGCATGTGAATTTCTGGTGGATGATGACCTGTTCAGCCGTTATGCTCGGCGGCCTCTCCACATGGTTCAATCCAGGCTGGAGGCATCTTGTGAAGTGGTCCGTCCCTAATGTCCTTTTCGGCATTCTCATCGCCGCTGTCCTCTGGGGCATATTCTGGACTGGAGACAAGGTGTCTTCATGGCTTTTCGACTTCGCCCGCCCTCAGGTCAATGCCATCTACTGCATAAAGGAAGGCGAATCCCCGTGGCTTCTGTCCGCTCTGATGCTGTTTCTGATAGGTCCCGCCGAGGAGATATTCTGGCGAGGCTATGTCCAGCAGACCCTTTCCTCAAGATGGGAAAAGACTTCCGGCAACCGCGGGAGGAACGCCGCCTTTGCCCTCACCGCCTTCCTCTATGCCCTTGTCCATGCCGGTTCCTGCAATTTCATGCTCTTCATGGCCGCCCTCGTCGCCGGCATCGTCTGGGGCCTCCTTTACCGCTTCTTTCCCGACCGCTTCTTCTCCATCATCCTTTCCCATGCCCTCTGGGACGCCGCCGTCTTCATCTGGTTCCCGATATGATAATCAGTTTGAGTAGGTTGTCATTGTTTGTCATTTCAATGCCATTTTGCGATATTTGCTGTCTGGAATATTGATTCGAGAGGTTATTTTGATTTTTGTAAAATATATGGGGCATTTTATGCAGAAGAATATCTTTCTTAAGATTTTTGTCGTGTTTGCCATGGCTTCTATGTCAATGGTTTCGTGTGATGACGGTCTTGGGTTGGCGGATGGTGATATGTCAGGTTCCGGCCAGACTCCGGGAACGGGTGACGGCGGAGGGGAAGAACCGGAGGTATATTATTATGAGAAACTGACGGCTTCTTTGCAGGACTGGTCAGGGGACTATCTTATTGCGTGTGAAAGTGAGAAGTATGGACTGGTGGTGTTTGCGGACTGGTCTGATTCTGCCTTTGGACAGGCGGCATCGGATGGCGGGGAGTATATGGATTTTGGAAATCTTCTGACACCGGACGGAATCAGTTCAGAAGATGCGGATCAGTACAGGAGTACAATTGCAAAGGTAGGGGAGCATTATTCCGTTCATGTTGAGAATGTGGGGTATATCGGTTATACAGGCGGCAAAAATACTTTGGCCATAACTGAAGACAAGCCTTCACAAGACGATAAAGAGTACCTTTGGACACTTTCATTTGCCGGTCATCCGGAATTGGTTCCCGTAGCCGCACCTTCTCGAAGGCTTCAGTGGAATGAATCGGCTCCGCGTTTCAGCACTTATACCGGCTCTCAAGAAGAACTGGTCTTATATAGGAGAAGCGGGACGGCATCGTCCGATCCTGACACTGGCGATCCTGAAGACCCTGATCCTGATGAGCCGGAAAATCCGGATCCCGATCCTAATCCCGGAAACGGTAAGTACGGCTGGTATGAGCTTCCGGTCATGAATCTCAAGGAGTCGTCCGGCTATCTTACCGAGGCCACTGACTCGGATCTCTACTATGCCTATCATCTGTGTGACGGAAACGAAAAGGGGCCGGGCGGAAAGACTGCACGCAACTATACGGTATGCTTCAGCGCCGAGCATCATTGCCCGGTATGGGTGGCCGCTCCGAGGCATGCCATGTACGAAGTGAAAAATGTCGAGCGCACGGACGCTTACAAGAAAGATCCCGACATACCGGCTTCAATACAGTATAACAGCAAAAGTACCGGAGGAGGCTGCAACAAGGGACACATGCTCGGGTCTGCAGAACGGTTGTCTTCGGCAGCAACCAACCGTCAGGTTTTCTATTACAGCAATATCGCTCCTCAGCAGTCATCCTCTTTTAATACCGGCGGAGGCGGATGGAACAACCTTGAGGACTGGGTCGACAAGAAGGTGTGCTCAGATACTCTATATGTCGTGATAGGCGCATATTTCGATGAGTTCAGAGACAACAGGGGATATAGCGCAAGTCCGACCAAGATCTCTTTCGGAGGCCGCAGCGACGTGTCCAAGCCGACGATGTTCTACTACATCCTGCTCAGAACGAAGAAGGGCAACACCGGCAAGGCTCTGTCCGAGTGTACGGAAGACGAGCTCATGTGCGCCGCCTTCGTCCGCAGCCACAGCACGCCTACAGGAGTCAAGGTGGACAAGAGAGATCTGATGTCAGTCAGCGACCTCGAGGAAATAACGGGCTTTACCTATTTCACCAATGTCCCGAATGCCCCAAAGGACTCCTTCAACGCTTCAGACTGGGGACTGTAAACAGAAAAGTCAGGCAGATAAGAAAGGCGGATCATCATTTCCTGATGTCTGCCTTATTTATATTACGTTCACAGATTTTAGGCTGGAGGACTGTTGCCTTTATACTATTGATGCAGTCAAAAATTCTTTCCGTAAAAATTCATAGACATAAGAGGGGCTTTGGATGTACGGGCCGTTGTCCTTGTCACAAAAAGAGTAAGCCCTTGAAAGTCGTGTGCTTTCAAGGGCTTACTCTTTTTGTTTTCCGTGCTTTTGCCGGGGCTACAGTCCGAAGGTGAACATGTTGATGCCATCGTAGACGGAGCTGGCGATGCCGAGGACAAGGACTCCGGCAAGGCAGAGGGCGAGGCCTATGCGTGTGCTGCAGTCGCTGCGGAAGGAAGCGATAGGGGAGTCGCTCTTGTTGATGAACATGGCCTTCACGACAAGGAGATAGTAGTAGAGAGATATCACCGTGTTGATGAGGGCAATGAACACGAGCACATGGAAGCCCTGTTCAAAGGCGGCGGCAAAGATGAAGAACTTCGAGAAGAAGCCTGCGAACGGAGGGATTCCCGCAAGGGAGAACAGGGCGAGGGTCATGGTGAGGGCAAGCTTCGGATTGGTCCTGTAGAGCCCGTTCCAGTCATCCATGCAGACCTTTCCTCCGCTGTTCTGCTCGACGGCAGAGATCACGCCGAAGGCTGCGAGGTTGGCAACCATGTAGACAAGCACATAGAAGATCAGGGAGGTCATCCCGTACGGAGTGCCGCTGATGACTGCAAGCATGATGTAGCCGGCCTGGGAAATGGAGGAGAACGCGAGGAATCTCTTCAGGTCCTTCTGCCTTATGGCGAATATGTTGGCTATGGTGATGCTCAGGATGATAATGATGTAGAGCAGCATCTGCCAGTATTGTACCATAGGGGCAAACACCTTCACGAGAATGGCCATGAGGGTGAAGGCGGCAGCTCCCTTTGAAATCACCGAGAGATAGGAGGTGACGGATGTCGGCGCTCCCTGGTAGGTGTCGGCTGTCCACAGGTGGAACGGCACGAGGGAGATCTTGAATCCTAGTCCGGAGAAGAAGAAGACCATTGCAAGTATCTGCAGCGGGCTTCCTTCCATTTTGGCTGTCATGTCATCAAAGTAGAGGGTGCCTGTGGTGCCGTACAGGAATGATATGCCGTAGAGCATCAGTCCGCTGGCGAACAGGGCGCTGAGGATGTATTTGGCCCCGGCCTCGGCTGAATTGTTCCTGTATTTGTCGAAGGCGACGAGGCAAGCCATAGGTACGGATGCGAGTTCCATGCCTATGAAGAACATCATGAAGTGGCCTGCGCTTATCATGAAATCCATTCCTATGAGGGTGGAGAGGGTGAGGACATAGAATTCGCCCCTCTTGAACTCCGTGTCTTCCCTGCGCAGCCATGAGTCCGCCTGAAGGAAGACGATGAGGGTCCCTGTCGCAAGGATGCTTTTCACTATGCCGAAGACAGGGTTATAGACATACATCCCGCCGAAGATTTCCGCAGACTCCCTGTGGTAAGGAACAATTGTTCCTGCAATGAAGAGCAGCATCAGTGTGCATACGAACGGGTGGAAGAACCTGCGGCCTTTCTTCCCGGCGATCAGGTCATAGAGGAATGCCGCCACCATCACCCCGATGAGGGCGGTTTCCGTGTACATGTAAGAAAATATTGCAGAGTAGTCCATTTCCTGTCAATTCAAAATGTGAGAAACAATAGGTACGATACTGTCGGAAATCATGCCGCTCATCCAGAGAGGTGAAAGGCCGAGTCCGGCGATGGCCACTATGAGCACTATGACGGCCAGGCGCTCATCCCAGGTGGCATCGGTGAGCTTGAGATGCTCCGGATTGGTGCATGTGCCATAGAGTATCTTGCCGATGAGGCGGAGGATGTAGACTGCGGTGATCACTATCGAGGTGCAGGCTATTATGGTCACGACCCTGTGGAAGGTGTCATGTACCATGAATGCACCGTTGAATATGGTCATTTCTGCCACGAATCCGCTCAGTCCCGGGAGACCGAGGTTGGCGAGTCCGGCTATGACATAGCATACGGAAAGGAACGGCATTATCTTCATAAGTCCGCTCAGTTCCCGGATGTCCCTTGTGTGGGTCCTGCCGTAGATCATGCCTATCAGGGCGAAGAAGAGGGCGGTCATCAGTCCGTGGCTCAGCATCTGGAGAACCGCACCGGTGGCAGCGGTGGTGTTGAGCATGAGGATGGCGAAGAGCACGAGACCGCAGTGTGACACTGAAGAATATGCGTTGATGTATTTCAGGTCGGTCTGTACGCATGCGGAGAATGCCCCGTAGACAACCGAGATGGTCGTGAGGATTATGAATATCCAGCTGAGTTCCTGAGCTGCGTCAGGGAGAAGGTATATGGCGATGCGGAAGCAGCCGTATCCTCCTAATTTCATCAGCACTCCTGCGTGCAGCATGGACACGGCCGTAGGGGCGGAGGCATGTCCGTCAGGGCTCCATGTGTGGAACGGGAAGAGTGCGCCGAGCACTCCGAATCCGATGAACACTATCGGAAACCATATCCTCTGCATGGAAAGCGGGATGTTGTGCAGCTGCGCTATCTCCATTATGTTCATTGTGGTGGCCCCGGAGCCGAAATATATGCCGAGGATGCCTATCAGGATGAGGGCGGAGCCTCCCATCAGCATCAGGGTGAGCTTCATGGCAGAGTATTCCTTGCGGCCCGTGCCCCATACGCCTATCAGCAGGTACATCGGGATGAGGGCTACCTCATAGAACATGAACATGGTGAAGAGGTCGAGCGAAATGAAGAATCCGAAGACCCCGACGCTCAGAAGGCAGAACCACAGGAAGAATTCCTTTGTCCCGTCAGTCATTTTCCATGATGCGAAGGTGCCGGTGAATACTATAATCGCTGAAAGCAGGAGCATCGCCACCGAAATGCCGTCCACGCCCACTGCGTAGTGGATGTTGAGAGGTGCATACCAGATATGGCTGTCTGTCAGCAGCATTTCGGCCGTCTGCCCGTCGGCCCTCATTCCGAGATATGCGAACACAAGGTATATGGCAAACGCCAGGAGCAGGGATGAGCCTGTCACCATGACTGCATGTATCTGCCTTATGTTCCTGGACAGCCAAAGTCCGAGCATCATGGCTGCCGGAATGGCCGGGAATAGTGACAATATATTCATAATCTGTCGTTTTGACTTTTAAAATTGCCGTAATGGCTATATGTTAATTTTGTATGTGCTATGCATGGGAATTCAAAAGTGAAAGTTATCCCCTTTTCCCGTGAGGTCAACCTCGGCTTCTCTTTCCGGAAGGTCTCAATGTGTCAGGCGGTCAGATCAGCAGCAGGATGACTGTAAGTCCGAGGGCACCTCCGAGGAACCATATCCCGTATCTCTGGACATAGCCGCTCTGCATCCTCCTGATGCCCCATGACACCTTTCCTGTGACAGTCGCAAGCATGTTGAAGAAGCCGTCCACGACATGCCTGTCGAACCATGCTACAGGTGTGGATATGCAGGCGAAGATGATCCTGTGTGTGATGAACTGGTATATCTCATCGATGTAGAAGCGGTGGTACGCAGCCTTGTGGAGTCCGCTGAACTTCGTTGCAAGCCCGTCTGCCACCTTCCTGTCCTCGCGCATGTACATCCATGTGGCCAGGGCTATTCCTGCCGCAGCCACGCAGAGGCTTACCGTTGCCACATTCCAGTCGATGTGTATGTGGTATGCCTGGCCGTTGCTGCTGATGAACTCACCGAAAGGAATCCAGCCTGCGAACAGGGTCACGACGGCAAGGAAGATGAGCGGGATTGTCATCGTGAGAGGGGCCTCATGAGGCCTGTGCTCCGCATGCAGTTCCGTGTTCTCCTTGCCCCAGAATATGCACCAGTACAGCCTGAACATGTAGAATGCAGTGAGTCCGGCGATGAAGGTCATCACCCAGCCCATAACAGGGCTGAAATCGAAGCATGCGGCCAGAATCTCGTCCTTGGAGAAGAATCCGCTCAGAGGCCAGATGCCGGCAATGGCAAGGCAGGCCACGAGGAAGGTGATATGGGTCACAGGCATGTATTTCCTCAGCCCGCCCATTGCGGACATCTCGTTGGAGTGGACTGCATGGATTATGCAGCCTGCCCCGAGGAAGAGGAGGGCCTTGAACATGGCGTGGGTGAAGAGGTGGAACATGGAAGCCATGTATCCGAGCCCTCCTTCGTGTGGGTCTGCGGATGTGCAGACTCCGAGGGCCACTATCATGAAGCCTATCTGCGATATGGTACTGAATGCCAGCACCCTCTTTATGTCGCTCTGCACGCAGGCCACGACAGCGGCATACAGGGCAGTGAAGGCTCCGACATAGGCAGTGACATGTAGCACTTCAGGAGCATAGCCGATGAACAGCGGGAACATCCTCGCCACGAGGTAGACGCCTGCCACAACCATTGTCGCCGCATGGATGAGGGCGGACACGGGTGTCGGACCTTCCATCGCATCAGGCAGCCATATGTGCAGCGGGAACATCGCACTCTTTCCTGCTCCTCCGATGAACATCAGTCCGAGGGCAAGCGGAAGCAGCGCCTTTGCTGCACCGAGGGCCGGAGCATCAGGGGTGAAGGAGAATGTACCCGTATAGAATCCGTATATGAGAATGCCGATGAGGAAGCCCAGGTCGGCGAACCTTGTGACGATGAATGCCTTCTTGGATGCGGCTATGGCCTCCTTCTTTGTGTAGTAGAATCCGATCAGGAGATATGAGCTGACTCCCACGAGCTCCCAGAAGATATACATCTGGAAGATGTTGGTGGCGAGCACAAGTCCGAGCATGCTCATCGTGAACAGGGAAAGGAAGGCGTAGTATCTCTGGAAGCCCCTTTCTCCTTTCATGTAGCCGAAAGAATAGATGTGCACCATCAGCGACACCGTGGATATGACAATCAGCATCATGACCGAAATCGGGTCGAGGAGGATGCCGAGGTCAATGTGCAGGCTGCCGTTGAACGGGAGCCATACGGTGTTCCATGGAATCAGGGTAGGGAAGACCCCTGAGGCGTCCCTGCCGGCCCCGAAATATGAGAATGCCGTCCAGTAGCTGAGGATGGCGACAATTCCCGTCACAATGGTGCCGAATGCTCCGGCGGCTGCCGGCTTAAGCCTTGTCCCGAGCAGCCCGATGAGGATGAAGCTCAGGAACGGAAGCAGAAGTATGAGTATCGTGTATTCCATAATTGTCTGTCCGATAATGTTATGACTTGCCTACCATTTCATCTTGTCAAGGTTTTTGACCTGGATGTTGCGCATGTTGCGGTAGATGTTGATGATGATGGCTATGGCCACAGCAGTTTCCGCAGCGCTTATCCCTATGGCAAAGAGCGAGAAGAAGAAGCCCTCAAGCTGCCCCGGAAAGAGGAAGCGGTTGAAAACCACGAAATTGATGTCCACTGAGTTGAGTATCAGCTCCACCGAGATGAGCATGGCAAGCAGGTTGCGGCGCGTGAAGAATCCGTAGATTCCCGCGAACATCATTATTGTGGAGACTATCAGATAATATTCCATCTGTATCATGGCAATCCTGTTTTATCGTTTTCTGGCTATCATTATTCCTCCTATTATGCAGGCTAGCAGCAGCACGCTTATCACCTCGAACGGGAGGACATATCCGTATTTGTCCATGCTCATCAGGGTATGGCCTATTTCCTTGACGGGCAGTTCCCCGTGCTCGAACACCTGGCCCAGGAACTTGTGCTTGAGCATCACGAACAGGCAGATGCCCAGGGCTGCAAGCGTGGCTATGAGTCCGGCGAAGAACTTGCCTTTCTTCAGCTTCTCGGCCTGGTCACCCTCGCTGGAGGTCAGCAGGATGGAGAACACATAGAGCACCGTGATGCCTCCTGCGTAGATCAGCAGCTGGACCGCTCCGAGGAAGGAGTAGTTGAGCTGGAAATAGATTCCTGCAGTGCCGAAGAGCACGAAGAGCAGGTAGGTGGCCGCCCTCAATATGCGCTTGGTGGTGACGGCCAGTATCGAATTCGCCACAATGAACAGGGCGAGTACGGCAAATACTATCAGATCAAGGGTTATGTTCATGACTGTTGTTTGTTCAGTGTTTTGACAAGTTTGCTTCTTGTGAATACTGCATGTTCAAAGTTCGTGGAGAACCTTATCGCATCATGCGGACAGGCATTCACGCACAGGTGGCAGAACATGCATGAGCCGAGGTCGTATTCGTATTTCACAAGGCGTTTCTTCTTCTTTCCCGTTTCCGGGTCCTCGACCATTTCAGAAGTGATCCTGATGGTGTTGTTCGGGCATGCCATCTGGCAGAGCCCGCAGGCTATGCATCTGTTGTTCCCGTTTTCGTCATGCGGCATCGTGAGTTCTCCGCAGAACCTGTCGAACATCTTCAGCTCCGCCCTGTTCTCCGGATACTGTTGCGTCACCTTCGGTGTGAAATATTCCACGAAGGTTACCTTCATTCCGGTCAGGAGCGAGCCGATACCGCGAAAAAGACCTTTAATATATTTGACCATGACTTAAAAATGCAATTTGAATACTACAACAATTACCATCAGGAGCAGGTTGAGCAGCCCTATCGGGACGAGATACTTCCATTCGAGAGTAAGTATCTGGTCGATCCTGAGTCTCGGGAATGTCCATTTGATCCACATGAGCAGCCATACGATGAAGAATGCCTTTGCAAAGAACCAGATGAATCCCGGAATCCAGTCCATCACCGCATTGAACCCGTCCCAGCCTGGGATGTGGAGCGGCATCCATCCTCCGAGGAAGATGGTGGCGGCAATGCCGGATATGATGAAGAGGTTCACGAATTCTGCCACATAGAACAGGCCGAAGTGCATGCCGGAATATTCCGTGTGGTAGCCTGCGGTCAGCTCGGATTCCGCTTCGGGAAGGTCGAATGGGCCGCGGTTCACTTCCGCATTGCCTGCAATGAGATATATCACGAATGCGATGACTGCAGGGATGTGTCCCTTGAATATGAACCATCCGTCAGCCTGGCGCATCACTATCTCCGAGAACTGCATCGTGTCAGTGAGAACCACTATCGTGAGTATGGAGAGTCCTACGGAAAGCTCGTAGCTGATCATCTGTGCGCCGCTGCGCATTGCCCCGATGAGGGAATACTTGCTGTTCGAACTCCAGCCCGCCAGCAGGATCCCGACTATTCCGATGGAGGATGCCGCCATGAAGAAGAGTATCCCCACATTGAAGTCAAGGATTTCCATTCCGCGGCTTATCGGGATGCACGCAAATGCCATGACTGAAGCCAGGATTACCATATATGGGGCGAGGTTATAGAGAAACTTGTCCGAGTGCCTTATGGTGATTATCTCCTTTGTCAGCATCTTGAACACGTCGCAGATGACCTGTATGCTTCCCCACGGTCCTACCCTCGTCGGGCCCAGACGGCACTGGAATGCTGCGCATACCTTGCGCTCCATGTAGATCATGATGATCGCTATGATGACATACAGCAGCAGGAGACAGATGCCTATCATGAGGCATTCCAGAAAAATTGCGAGACCATCCGGCATCACGGAGGTCAGCTGTGTATGTATCCAGTTTGTAACTATACCGAAATCAAACATAAACGCCGGTGCTTTAAATATGGATTACTCTGTTATCTGTCAATGTCAGGGACAACATAGTCAAGGGTACCGCCAATGGCTATGAGGTCGGCTATCTTGGCATTCCTTGAAATGGTGTCTATGCAGGAGACGAGAGGAAGGCCTGTGGACCGGAACTTCATCCTGTAAGGGGACTTGTCTCCACGGCTTTCTATATATACCCCGAACTCTCCACGGCTTCCTTCAACGGCGGTATACCAGCTTCCTTCAGGGAGCTTGATGACAGGCTTCACCTTCATCTGCCATTCTCCTTCCGGGATGTTGTCTATGAGCTGCTCGATGATGTTGAGGCTCTGTTCTATTTCCAGCATCCTCACCATGTAGCGGTCGAAGCAGTCTCCGTTGTGGAGGACGATCTCCTTGAAGTCCACCTTTCCGTACATGGCGTACGGATGCCTCTTGCGCACATCGCAGGCCCATCCTGATGCCCTTCCGGTGCCTCCGGTGGCTCCGAATGATATGGCATCCTCACGCGAAAGCACTCCGGTGCCGATGAGCCTCTGCCTTGCAATCACATTGCCGGTGAACACCTCATGGTATTCATTGAGCTTTGGACGCATGTACTTTATGAACTCCTTG
This sequence comes from uncultured Bacteroidales bacterium, assembly GCA_944323825.1. Classification (GTDB taxonomy): domain Bacteria; phylum Bacteroidota; class Bacteroidia; order Bacteroidales; family UBA932; genus Cryptobacteroides. The sequence continues at coordinate 194,277 of CALUTY010000003.1, read as the reverse complement.
ACTTTCTTTACGAATTCCGGATGTATGTCGGCCTGTACTCCTCCGATGGTATTGTATGTCTGGATGAGCCTGCCTCCGGTGGTCTGTTCGAGGATGTCGAGCACCTTTTCCCTGTCCCTGAATCCGAAGAAGAACACTGTCAGGGCACCCATGTCCTGGCAGAGGCAGGAGACGAAAAGGAGATGGGAGTCTATCCTCTGCAGCTCGTCCATTATGGTCCTTATGCACTGGATTCTTTCGGACACCTCCAGTCCCATTGCCTTTTCTATGCAGGCGCAGAGGGCGTGGCGGTTCTGCATTGCTCCAAGATAATCCAGCCTGTCAGTGAATCCGAGAGTCTGCGGATAAGTGAGGGATTCACATAATTTTTCTATGCCCCTGTGGATATATCCGCTGTGCACGTCTATCTTCTTGATGGTCTCTCCTTCGAGAGAAACGAGGAATCTTAGGACCCCGTGGGTCGCCGGATGCTGCGGGCCTATGTTTATCACATACTCCTGGTCCTCGAAAAGCGGATGCCTTTTGAGAATATAGCTGCCGTCCTTTGTCATTTCATAGCTCGGTGCATCATTGGATGTCTCCTCGTTTTCCATGTTCAGAGGATTCAGCGAGCTGTCATAGTCCTTGCGGAGCGGATGTCCTTTCCAGTCATCCCTGAGGAACAGTCTGCGCAGGTCAGGATGTCCCAGGAACTTGATCCCGAAGAAATCATATGCTTCCCTTTCATTGAAGTCCGCTCCCTTCCACAGGTCATGGACAGACGGAATTCCGGCATTTTCCCGGTCCGGGTCAATGGCGGCAAGCACCACATTCTCTCCAGTGGATGTATTTTCAAGGTGATATACGCAGCCGAGTCCTTCTTCGCCCCAGTCCATTCCGGTGAGGCTGCGCAGAAAATCGAATCCTTCCTCATGCCTGAGCTTTTCGGCAAGGCTCCTGAAGGATGTTGCCGGCACCCTGAACATGCCGTCCCCTGCCTCCGACCATACTGCGGATGGCTTCATGGCGGCAATCTTTTCTTTCATGTCGATTCTGTTCTCCATATCAATCCGTCTTTATGCCAGTCCTGATTCGTCGTATTCGCTGTAATCCTCGGCCTTGTTGGTGTCTTCCCTCATGAGCCTTTCGTATTCCTTTTCACTTATGCCCTTGTTCAGGCCTCCGAGAAACCTCTGTGCCTTCACCTTCCGCTGCAGCTGCATCAGACCGTAGAGCATGGCTTCCGGCCTTGGCGGGCATCCCGGAATGTACACGTCCACAGGGATGATCTTGTCCACTCCGTCCACCACATGGTATGACTTTTTGAACGGACCTCCGCTTATGGCGCAGCCTCCGGTGGCTATGACATATTTCGGGTCGGCCATCTGGTCATAGAGACGCTTGAGGACAGGCGCCATCTTGTGTGTGATGGTTCCTGCCACCATGATGAAATCCGCCTGGCGCGGGGATGATCTTGCCACTTCAAAACCGAATCTGGCGAAGTCGTGCCTTGCCGCCCCTATGGCCATGAATTCGATGCCGCAGCAGCTGGTTGCGAATGTGAGCGGCCACAGGCTGTTGCTGCGTCCCCACTCGATCACATCGTCGAGGCAGCCCACCACCACATTTGTCCCGTTGTCGCGTAGCTCCTTCAGCATCTGTTCGATGTATTCGTTGTCGTTGAAATCCTCATATTTCATCGACTTTATATTGACATTTCTCTTCATCATCAATGATTTTTTCCGTTAATGCATGTCATTCAGCCCTTCCTGCCGCTATTTCCATTCGAGGGCACCTTTCCTCCATGCATATGCAAGCCCGAGCACGAGGATGAGCAGGAAAAACAGGACGCTGGCGAGGCCGAAGATGCCCAGATCCTGCACTACGACAGCCCATGCGAAGAGGAAGACCGTCTCCACATCGAACATCAGGAAGAGGATGGCGAAGAGATAGTATCCCACCTTGAACTGCATCCAGGACTTTCCCCTGGTCGGAATTCCGCATTCGTAAGGCTCGCTTTTCTGCGGGTTGTAGGACCTCGGGGCAATAGCCTTTGCTATTCCCACTGCGGCAGCCACCATTATGACGGCTATAAGTATTACAACTATCAGCAATATGAAATTCATGACTTTGGAATTTAAGTCGTTATGTCATTTGGAAGTTTTCCTGACGGAAAATGCGCACTCTGCCCATGCCGCGCATGGACACCGCGCCCGGCATCACCGGATGTCTCTGTCAGACAAGGATGCGTCCAAGGGCGAACACGAAATAGTCCGCCATTCTCGGACAGGAGTCACTTATGTCCGGACAGTGTCTGTTTGAAGGATTTTTTGTTCCGGATACGGCCGAAAGATGTTGCCATATCCCCTGGATGTCGGGAGTCCTCTGGGCATTCTGCGGCATGCCTGTGAAAATCATCACCGTGGATGTGAGTTCCATGTTTTCTTCCTGGACAGGAATGAAAGTGCTGACTGCGGTCCTGCAGATGAACATCGGAACCTCGTCCTCCCTGTCCGCAATGCTTCCGCAGATCTTCTCACCATATGCAAGATGCGCTGCCAAGCCGCCCAGAATCACGGCAGTGAGCAGACAGAAAGTGATATGATGAGATATCCTGTGCATTGCATCTTCTCTGAAAAACGGGCGCAAATTTACATAAAAAATGAAAAATCACATCATTTTTCGTCCCGAAAGGCATTATTTTGCTATTTTTGCGCCCCAAAACCGGCCGAAAGGCATTGATTCATTATGGAATTCATCAATATAATAGACTATATAGGGACTTTCGCATTTGCGATAAGCGGCATCCGTCTGGCGGCAGCGAAGAATTTCGACTGGTTCGGGGCGTATGTGGTGGGTTTCGTGACGGCAGTCGGAGGCGGTACTTTGAGGGATGTCATGCTGGATGTAACCCCGTTCTGGATGGAGCAGGCATCCTATGTGGTCATTACGGGACTCGCCCTTGTCTTTGTGCTGATATTCAGGAAATATGTCGTCCGGCTGGACAATACATTCTTTATTTTTGATGCGGTCGGCATCGCGCTCTTCACTGTCGTAGGCGTGGAAAAGAGCATCGCCGCCGGATATCCGGTATGGGTCAATGTCATCATGGGCACCATCACCGGGGCCGCCGGTGGGATGTTCCGCGATATCTTCATCAATGAAGTCCCTCTCATTTTCCGCAAGGACATCTATGCGATGGCCTGTCTTGCCGGAGGTCTTGTGTATTATTTCTGCCTGTGGCTCAACCTTCCCACAATTGCAGTACAGGTTTCAGCCGCCATAGCCGTTTTCCTCATCCGGGTGCTCTCGGTACATTTCAAGATAAGCCTGCCGTCCCTCAAGAGCATTGATCAGGACAGGCAGGCTTGAATTTCCGGTCTGCGGATTTCAGTCGATGAACTTCACCTTTTCCGCGTTACGAGGTTTTGCAGCAGGAGTCTCGTCAGGGTAGCCGAAAGCGATGCAGTACAGCAGCTCATAGCCTTCGGAGAAGCCGAGCCGCTCCAGATATTCCGCTCCTGCAGGTGTCTTGAAGAATCCGGCAGGACCGCCCAGGCAGCATGAGCCGATGCCCATCGACCATGCGGAGAGGATCATGTTTTCCCCAAGCAGGCCACAGTCTATCGCCGACATCCCGTAGGATGGGTCATTTGCGATGAATGCCACCGTCGGAGCGTTTCTGAACATGTTCACGAATGAAGGGTCTTCTCCCATTTTCGGATTCTCCTTGAGGAAGGCTTCCGTGGCTCCGGCTATGAACTCCTGATTGTCCACCACCCGGACTTCCCAGGACTGCCTGTTCATTCCGTTGGGTGCGTTGATGCCGCAGTTCAGGATGGTCTGCATCGTGTCCCTGCCCACCGGCTGTGGCTTGTACTTGCGTACGCTTCTGCGTGACATGATGGTCTCAATGACCGTTTCTGAAACGGATTTCTCCGCCGCGGCTTTTTCCTCCGTCCTGCCGCATCCCGGCATCAGCATGCTGCAGCACAGCATGGCCGCCGAAATTGTGAAAATTTTTGAATGTCTCATCTTTCAGGATTTTATCCTCTAAATATACCCCTCTTTTTCTGAAAATTCAAAAATTCTTTCAGACAGCGGGTCAGAGTGTGCCCTGCTTGAGGCGTTCGACATAATGGTCGATGCGGTGGAGTTCTGCCGGGATGTCGATGCGCTGGGGACAGTGCGGGGAACACTGGTTGCAGCCGATGCACCGGCTGGCCTGGCGCAGGCGCGGGACACTGCGGTCATAGCCCACGAGGAAGGCGCGGCGGGCTTTCCTGTAGCCTTCGCTGCGGGAAGAGGCTGGGATATTGCCTTCGTTGAGGCATTTGTTATAGTGCAGGAGGATACCGGGGATGTCAATGCCGTAAGGGCAAGGCATGCAGTATTTGCAGTCATTGCAAGGTATGGTGTCGAACTGCATCATCAGTGTGGCGGTGTCCTGCAGGAAATTGAACTCCTCTTCAGTGAGCGGCTTCAGAGGGGAGTAGGTGCGCAGGTTGTCCTGCAGATGTTCCATGCGGGTCATTCCGCTCAGGACGGTCATCACTCCAGGGAAGCTTCCTGCGAAGCGGAAGGCCCATGAGGCTACGCTCTGCTCGGGCTCACGCTGCTTCAGCTGGGCCACTATGTTGTCCGGGACATTGGAGAGGCGGCCGCCGAGGAGGGGCTCCATGATGACGGCAGGGATGTTTCTTTTTGCAAGTTCGTTATAGAGGTATTCCGCATCGGTGTTTCTCGGATTGATGGCCTTGGCGAATTTCCAGTCCAGATAGTTGAGCTGTATCTGCACGAAGTCCCATTTGTAGATGTCGTGCCTTGCCAGCAGCCAGTCGAAGCATTCGATGTCCCCGTGGTAGGAAAAGCCGAGGTTGCGGATGCGTCCTGCCTCCCTTTCCTTCAGGAGGAAGTCCAGTATGCCGTTGTCAAGGTATCTGTTGTGCAGGGCCTCCATGCCGTCCATTCCGATGCCGTGCAGCAGCAGGTAGTCGATGTAGTCCACCTGGAGCTCCTTCATGGAATTGCGGTACATCCGGACTGCCCCTTCATATGTCCATGTGGCAGGGGCGAAATTGGACAGCTTTGTGGCAATGAAATAGCTGTCGCGGGGATGTCTGCTGAGGGCTGTTCCTGTGGCTTTTTCAGAAAGTCCGCGGCAGTAGGCGGGAGACGTGTCGAAGTAGTTGACGCCATGTTCCATGGCGTAGTCCACCATCCGGTTTACCATTTCCTGATCTATCTCCTCGTTCCCTTCCCTTGCGCTCCTTCCTCCGACAGACGGAAGCCGCATCATTCCGAAGCCGAGCAGGGACACCCTGTCTCCGGTGGAAGGGTTGGTCCTGTATGTCATTTCGCCTTCAGGTTCAGTCTGTGAAGCAGTGGAGGAGGCGTTTCCGCTGCCTTTTCCGCAGGCGGCCACTCCTGCCGTGGCAAGGCCGGCAGCTCCCATTCTCTTCAGAAAGTCCCTGCGGGATATGTCTTTTCTATCCATTGAATCCATGTCCTGAAATTTTAACTTGTCCTCAAAATTATCCTTCCGATAATCATTTGGTATCTTGTGTGGAGTATGTTTTGAAGTATGTGATATCGTGCCGGTCCTGTCAGATTTCACTGTGCATTTCATGCCCTTCCACATATATTGCACTGAACGGACGGGCGGGGCAGAGGTTTTCGCAGGCTCCGCAGCCGATGCATCTTTCCGTGTTCACGACAGGTATTTTGACTGATGCCGGGTCGGCAGGATCTGAATTCACCATCAGAATGGCCCCTGCAGGGCAATGTCTGGCGCAATTGCCGCATTCCACCCCGTCAGTCAGAGGAACGCAGTTTTCCTTAACCCATACGGCATGTCCTATCTGGATGGAGGATTTTTCTTCGACGGTTATCGGACGGATGGCGCCGGCAGGGCACACTTCCGAACATTTTGTACATTCAGGGCGGCAGTAGCCCCTTTCGTAGGACATTTCAGGCTGCATGAGAGTCAGGATGCCTGTAGATGGCCTGAGTACCTGGTTGGGGCAGACTGACACGCAGAGCTGGCAGCCGGTGCAGTGCTGATGGAAATTGCGCAGGCCAATGGAACCTGCCGGAACAATCCGTGTTGCCCTTTCCGGAATCTTCTTGTCCTCGATGACAGCGAGTCCTCCGTCCACTTTCTTCTCCTGGGCCTTGACTGCAGCAGAAGTGGCGAGCATGGCTGTCACTGCAAGAAAATTGCGGCGGGATGCGTCAGGACGGGCTGCTGAAGAAACTGTCTTTCCCGAAGATGCCGTGCTTGTCTGTGTCTGTCCGATGTTTGATGATGTTTCCTTCTCGGCAGCCGGAACAGGCTTGGCTGTGTGTTTGCCGAATCTGCTGCTGTAGCTGATGGCCCCGTGTTTACAGGTATCTAAGCAGTCGAAGCAGGCCACGCAGCGGCTGTGGTCTATGCTGTGGTTCTTGTAGTCAATGCAGGATGCCTTGCACTGTCTGGTGCACAGGCTGCATTCCCTGCATTTTTCCTTGTCTATCCTCACCTGGAAAATGGAAAACCTTGAAAGGAAGCCGAGCACAGTGCCCACCGGGCAGACGGTGTTGCACCATGTCCTGCCGTTTCTCCATGCAAGGATGAATATAGTGATGAATGTAACGACTGCGATTATGAATACAGGCAGGCTTTTGAGCCATACATCAGTGGAATAGAATGCATAACTGTCAACCCTTTCGGAGAAATATGCAAGGAGATTGTTCCCCCACTGCCATACGGGGGCGAAGAGATTTGAAACAATCCTTCCCCATGAGCTGTATGGTGCCAATAGTGCCACGAACGATCCTGCCCCGGCGACGAGAGCTATGATGAACAGGGCAAATATCCCGTACCGCAGCCAGTCTTTGGCAGGTGACCATGAGAATCTCATCCGGCTTTTCTTGCTCCTGCGCCCGTTGATCCACAACACTGCATCCTGGAATACTCCCATAGGGCAGATCACCGAGCAATACACCCTTCCGAAAATAAGGGTAAGGGCCACAAGGAAAATTATGACACCGAAATTGAGGGCCAGTACGGCCGGAAGGAACTGGATTTTCGCCATCCATCCGAACCATGCGTGGATTGTCCCGGTAAAGTCGAGGAACAGCAGCGTGATGGCCGCAAAGAAGATGACGGCAAGGGTCAGTCTGATTTTCTTCAACATTTTTCAGCAGTTTAGATCCTGAATACATGCAAGTACGGGTCTTTTCAAATGTTATTTGAGATTAACCGCAGGACGGTGTGCCATCATAAGGCCATGATTGCCTGTAATGACACACCGTTCGCAAAGATAATGCATTCTGCATTTATGGATGTTACCAGAATTACAGAAATTCATTCACTTTCCACTTATTTAACGACAGTTCGACGAATTTATAATGCTCGCTCCCAGAGAATTCGTCGAACCGTCGTTAAGGATTTCTTCGAAATCCGTTGTCTTAATCCCCAGTCGCTTCGCGACAGCCCCTTATTAAGGGGCGTCACCCACCTTTGCTGCTCGCTTTCGAATGTCCACCGGACATTCTCATAAACCGCTCACGACCCTCTCCGGGAGGACTGTCGCAGGATTACATCCTGCTCCTGAAGCGGTTGTCCGATGAAATTCAAATTAAATTTCATCGAACTCATGTTATTTATTTTCCGAGCCTTGCCAGCCACTGCACCGTATCCGGGTCATAATGGGAGAAGAAAAGGCTTTCGGCATTGTCGAGTTTCCCTATCTCCTCCATGTCTTCTGCAGACAGGCTGAAGTCGAATACATCGAGGTTCTGGATCATGCGCTCCTTGTGGGTGCTCTTCGGAATCACCACGACACCACGCTGGATGAGGAAGCGGAGGGCGGTCTGTGCCGTTGACTTGCCGTACTTCCTGCCGACGGACTCCAGTACAGGATTGGTGAAGAAATTGTTCCTGCCTTCGGCGAACGGTCCCCATGACATAATCTGCGTGCCGTATTGCTTCATGATTTCCTGCGGCCTGCGCTGCTGGTTGAACACATGGGTCTCCACCTGGTTGACCATAGGCTTGATCTCATTGAACTCGGCGAGGTCGATGAGGCGGTCAGGGTAGAAGTTGGAGACACCTATGGCACGGAGCTCGCCTGAACGGTAGGCCTCTTCCATGGCCCTCCATGTCCCGTAGTAGTCACCGAACGGCTGGTGGATAAGCAGAAGGTCGATATAGTCTGTCTGAAGCTTGCGGAGGGATTCCGCTATGGATGCCTTCGCCCTCTCATATCCGGAATTTGAAATCCACACCTTGGTCACCACGAAGATGTCCTTGCGCGGTATACCGCTCTTCCTTATCGCATTTCCCACGCCTTCCTCATTGGCGTATGCCTGTGCCGTGTCGATCATCCTGTAGCCTACGCTCAGGGCATCTGAAACGCATCTTTCGCATTCTGCAGGGGATACCTGGTACACACCGTAACCCAAAATCGGCATCTCGACACCGTTTGACAATTTTACTGTTTCCATAGCTCTGTAAAATTAAATTACATCTGCAAAGATATCAGGTCTTATCGTGCTCTGTATTGCCTATTTTTCGTGAATATTTTCACTTTTTTCGGAAAATACATGGCTGCTTCCGGAATTTTCTGAAATAAAATTTGACAGTTTGGAATATAAGCCTTTCTTTGCATGATCATAAGTATCCTTTTCATCGTTTGAAGTGTTTTTCCTTTGATGCAAAGTTACTTGCGGCTGTCGAGCCTGACCATACACATTTTACTGAATGATATACCAAATTTCATCAGCCCTGCCCGAGCGAATTATTTCGGCGACCTGGTGAAAAAGGAGACTGGCAAGTCGGCTATAGAATATATTCACCTTGCCGTAATCGGACGCGTGAAGGATCTTCTCATGGGCACCGACAAGACCGTGAGCGAAATAGCATATGAGGTCGGTTTCCAATACCCTCACCATCTCAGCAGGATGTTCAAGAAGATTGCCGGCTGTTCTCCTCTTGAATACAGGGCCGGACTTTCGTAGATTCAGCTGCAGCAGAACCTGTATTCTGACGGCAGGCGGCCTGAGAGTTTCCTGAATATGAAGGAAAACTGTCGGACACTGCCGTAGCCGAGCCTGGATGCTATTTCCGATGGGGAAAGGGAGGTCTCTACAAGCATTTTCTTGGCGGCCTCGAATTGTTTCAGCCTGCAGTATTCATTGTAGTCTTTTCCCGTTTCGAACCTGAGCAGGTCGTTGAAGTATGCGCTTGAAAGGTTGACCGCTTCCGCACACAGTTCTTCCGGAGGGAAGCCTTCGAGCCCGAGCTGTCCTGAGGAAATGCAGTTCCCGATGATGCCGTCAATCTTGTCCATGATGCTCCTGTTCTTGTCCTCCCTTGTGATGAACTGCCTTTCATAGAATCTGGTGCAATAGTCCAGCAGCAGTTCTATGAGCCTGGATACCAGTGTGCGGCTGTGGGAGTCTATGTCATGATGGAGCTCTTCGTCAATGTCTCCGAAATATTTGGACACGATGTCCTTTTCCTTCATGGACAGGTGCAGCGCCTCTTCCTTGCGGTATGAAAAGAATGTATAGTCGCCGATGTGCCTGTCAAGTGCCGTCCTTGACAGAAGGTCAGGATGGAATGCCAGCAGCAGTCCCTTTTTCGGAAGGGTGTTGTCCGCGTCCATCCTGAAGATTTCTCCCGGCTTCAGGAAGACCATGGTGGCATTGGAGAAGTCATAGTATCTTCTTCCGCAGCAGCGGCAGTTGCAGACATCATCCTCTATGAGCATGATGGCATAAAATTCAAACTTGACAGAACTTTCCTCAAGTGAAGGGTTCTCAAGGTTGATGATTGCCGCCTGGGGATGCAATATCCTGCCTCCGAAGCACCGGTTGCAGTCATTGACGGTCTTTATGTCGAGTATGTCTTCCGTGATGTCCATAAGCCTTTACGGAACTGTCTGTACGGATGGATGCCGCCTTCCGTCAGTTGCCTGAGATTTCTGACCTGTATCCGTTAGGAGTGCATCCTACGCGTTTCTTGAAGAGCCGGCACAGGTGCTGCGGATATTGGAAGCCGAGGCTGTAGGCGATGCTGCTCACCGTCTCGTCCGAGTCGAGGATGCGTTCCTTGGCAAGGTCTATGATCTTGTTCTGGATGTGCTCCTGCGGGGTCAGTCCGGTTTCCTTCTTGACCATGTCCCCGAAATAGTTCGGTGAAAGGCACAGCTTGTCCGCGAAATATCTCACGGTAGGCAGCCCGGCTTCCTCGGCATGGTTTCCGTCGAAATATTCGTCAAGAAGGGTCTCGAATCGGGATATTGCATCGCGGCAGACCTTTTCCCTTGTGATGAACTGTCTGTCATAGAATCTCATGCAGTATTCCAGCAGTGCTTCTATGTGCATGGAGATCAGGCTTCTGCTGTGCTTGTCCACGCTGTGTCCGAGTTCCGTCCTTATTATGTTGAGGATGTCGAGGAAGATCTTCTTCTCGTCTTCCGACACATGCAGGGCCTCGTTTGCCTCGTATGAAAAGAAGCTGTATTTCCTGATGTTGCGGCCGAGGGAAGTCCCCTTGATGAGGTCGGGGTGGAAGAGTAGCCCGTATGCGTTGGTCTGCGGCCTGCCGGTGTTCATCTTGACCGTGGCTGTCTGTCCCGGTGCAAAGCATACTATCGTGCCTTCCTGGTAGTCGTATATCTGCCTTCCGTACCTTATTTCACAGCCTTTCTCCATCTTCAGGAACAATGCATAAAGCCCGTACCTGAATTTCACATTGTCCGGTGCCTGCTGCACCTTGTTGAGGTCCACGACGCTCACGAGCGGATGCAGGGTCTCGATGCCGTACAGCCCGTTATATCTGTCAATGCTGTCAAGAATAACAATATCTTCCATGCTGCATGAATATTTTCCACGCTGCAAAATTAGCAAATCGTCCCCTCATTCCGTTACCATTTTTACGGAGAATGCTACCACCCTTACTTTTCCCGAGGTCAGGCTGCCGTCTTCCGGCCGTGCAGGAATGCAGTCAGATGCCTGAAACTGCCTCCGGTGACGGCAATCCTTGAGCAGACGCAGGACAAGGTGGAGAAAATAAGAAATAGGATTCCGGCGGAAACCCTCATGTCCCCAAGGCCGGCGAGAGGAGGGACAATGCCGCCGAATATATAGCCTGCCGTGCCGAGAAGGGCGGAGGCGATGCCCGCATTCTGCTGCCCGTTTTCCATTGCAAGGGCATTGGATGCTGTGAAGGCCATCCCGGACATGGCAAGGAGGAAGAAAAGCAGGATTTCATAGACCCAGAATCCGCATCCGGTCACAAGGGCAATGCAGAGCATGATGCTGACTGCCAGCATCCCGTCTCCTGATATCAGCAGTGCCTTTTCCATGCTTTTGAGCCTTGTGGCAAGGGCAGTGGCGACAGCCATCGCTATGGCATTTACCCCGAACACGAGACTGAACATCATCTGGGATATGCCGTAGTGCTCCTGCATTATGAACGGGGCGGAAGCCACATTCACAAAGACTATCGCCATGGCAAGCCCGTACTGGATGGCATATGTCATGAATCTGCGGTTGTGCATGACATCGCGGAATCCGCCGAGGAATGCCTCGCGGCTGTTCTTCTTCATTTTCGCTCCGGCAAGAGGTTCATGCATCCTTATGCTGCCAGCAAGCAGTCCTGTACCGAGCAGGAGAAGGCACCAGAATATGCCTTCCCACCCGGCAATTCCGGCAACAAGTCCTCCGGCCACAGGTGCAGCCACGGTCGCGATGCCGTTGACGGCACCGATGAGTCCGAGCATGGTGGCGAGTTCTGCCGCCGAATATTTGTCGGTTGCGATGGACCTGGACAGCACCACCCCTCCCGATCCGGCGAAGCCCTGGAGAAATCTCATCACGATGAACTGGGATATGTCTTTGGCGAATATGCACCCCACCGTGGAGAACAGGAAGAGGGACATCGCTGCAATCAGCGGTCTGCGTCTGCCGTAACGGTCACTCAACGGCCCGAATATCAGCTGCCCGACGGCAAGACCGATCATGCTTGTGGTCAGTCCGAGCTGGACCATGGATGACGATGTGCCGAAACATTCCGTCATTTCAGGCAATGTCGGCAGGTACATGTCCATCACAAATGGCCCGAAAGCGCTCAGCGTCCCCAGGAATATAAGCATGAATATTTTTGAATTCCTTCTCCTCAGTTTCATCTTTTCCGTTTTTTCCGGCCGCAAAATTATCTGAAAACTCCCTTCCCCGCCATTTCTTAAAAGGTACAAAACATTTCATTTTCGGAACAAATCGGGCGTAGCCAAGGCGCTTTAACTGTCATTCCGACCGGGAAAGGCGGGCGCAGGAATCTGTTGCCCGATAATTACACAGGTACCTCCATTCCTGGTTTCGCCCTGCCGTCGGAATGACAGCAAGGGGGACCGGAGTGGCTCAGATTTTTTCAGGTCGTCGCTGGAGGCTCACGAGTCTAGCCGAACTCCGTCCGACGATGCCCCCTCCGGAAAGCCAAAGCCTCCGCCGCGAAACGAAATCCGCAGAACGGAGGCTTTTCATCTCCAGCCAAGCATGACAGGAGGGAAGTGCATTCCTTATCCGTCACTCAGTACGCCTCTGACTGTTTATAAGTCTGCAATTTCATCTTCAGGTATCCCCGTCAGTTCAGCAATCATCTGACTTGAAATTCCCTTTGCTTTCATAGCCCTTGCAATGCTGACTTTTTCTTCTTCCCTTCCTTTTTTCAAGCCGCTTTCCATCCCTCTCTGAAGACCCTGTTGAAGTCCCTTCTGGAGGCCGCGCTCCATTCCGGCTGAGATGCCGGTTTTTCTGGCGGTGTTGATGATGTTGTAGTAGTCGCGTTCGGTTATCATGTCCTTTCCGTATAATAGTTTCGTGTCAGTGTCAAACATAGCGATTTCGCAGGCCCTGAAGAACTGCAGGAACGGCTCCTTCTCCGCCTTGAATCCCGAATCGGTCAGGATGTCGACGAATCTCTGCATCGTAATCTGCCATTCCATAATTTCCGCTTTAAGTTATGGTGGCAAATCTATGTATATTGTAACAAAGCGATGATCAAAAAGAGAAAAATCTTCACCCTCAGCATGAAGATTTTTCTCTTTCTTTATAAATTTTCTTTTTTTTCATTTTTCCATCATTATCCGGAATAATCCCCCCCCTGCGGTCGGGACGACAGCAGGGGGGGATTGCTCTCGGCTTCTGCGAATATTTGTCCGCTTCGCGTCCATTTATAGTTCCCGTTCGGCAAATCCAAAGTAAACTTTGTTTTGCCCTCACTTATTCGCGATATTTGGCCATAAATGTCCACATATACAGTTCACGCCTCGGCAGAGCAAATAAATTTGTTCTGCGTTCGGCTTCTGCGTATATTTGGCCTGGCGGCCACATATACGGTTCACGCCTCGGCAATGCAAGCCTGACGGCTTGTATGCCTGGCCCATCCCGCAACATCCATAAGACATGAAGTCTCCTGTCTGCTGCGGAATGAGCCAGTCAAAATGCTTCCGCATTTGCATTGCTCTCGGCTTCTGCGTATATTTGCACAAATTTTCGGAAATTTATGGAAAAGATCATACTTACCGGCGACCGCCCGACCGGACGACTTCATCTCGGGCATTATGTGGGATCGTTGAAGAGGAGGGTGGAACTCCAGAATTCAGGCAAGTTCGACAAGGTGTTCATCATGATTGCTGATGCGCAGGCACTCACGGACAATGCGGACAATCCGGAAAAGATTAGGCAGAACATCATCGAGGTGGCTCTGGACTATCTTTCATGTGGACTCGACCCGGCCAAGAGCACGATTTTCATCCAGTCGCAGATTGCAGAGCTGTGTGAACTCACATTCTATTATATGAATCTGGTGACGGTTTCCCGTCTGCAGCGGAATCCGACCGTCAAGACGGAGATACAGCTCAGGGGGTTTGCGGAGAGCAACGACGCCGGGGACAACAGGCCGGGTATTCCTGTCGGCTTCTTTACCTATCCTATAAGCCAGGCTTCAGACATTACGGCATTCCGGGCCACTACGGTCCCTGTGGGAGAGGACCAGGAACCGATGATAGAGCAGACACGCGAGATTGTACGCAAGTTCAATTCGGTTTATGGAGAGACCCTTGTGGAGCCTGAGATCCTTCTTCCGGACAATTCTGCCTGTCTGCGTCTGCCGGGCACCGACGGGAAGGCCAAGATGAGCAAGTCCCTCGGCAACTGCATCTATCTGTCCGATCCGGCTGAAGATGTGCGCAAGAAGGTCATGAGCATGTACACCGATCCGGGGCACATCAAGGTGGAGGACCCGGGAAAGGTGGAGGGCAACACCGTCTTCACCTATCTTGACGCATTCAGCAGGCCGGAGCACTTTGCGGAGTTCCTTCCTGATTATGCCTCCCTTGACGAACTGAAAGACCATTACAGGAGGGGAGGACTCGGAGATGTGAAAGTGAAGAAGTTCCTCAATTCCATCCTTCAGGAAGAGCTTGAGCCGATACGCACCAGGCGCAAGGAGTTTGAGCAGGACATCCCTGCTGTCTATGAGATGCTCAAAAAGGGATGCGATGCTGCACGGGAAGTGGCTGCAGCCACCCTTGCCGATGTGCGCCGTGCAATGCGCATCAATTATTTCGAGGATGCCGAGCTGATCGCCTCACAGGCCGAGAAGTTCAGGGGTTAGCGGTACGCTCCGGAGTCATGTGGCGGGGCGGAGACAGCCATAATGCGGAAATCCTTCCGGATACGGACAGGATAAGGTATGTGGAAACGGACCTTGCCTTCCTGGAGGTGAAGCCTGTCCATTTCATCTGCGGGATTTACCTCGTGTGTGAGTCGGGCAGATGCGAAGTTTCCACGGGTGCGGAAAATTTCAGCCTCTGTGCAGAGACCGAACTTATCTTTCTTGCCGGAACCTTGCTGCACAGGCTGGAGGCATCGGATGACTTCAAGGCGAGGATGATACTTTTCCCGAAGGATGTGTTCCTGAAGGCGATGCTTCCGATTGACACCCCGTATCTCAACTACGCAGACGAACATCCGTGCTATCTACATACTTCCGACGAAAGGAGCCGGCTGACCTGGCGCCAGGCATGCGTGTGGATGGATTCCGCAGGGATGCTCTTTTCCGGGGACTATACTTCGCAATACAGGGAACTGCTGGAGTTTGACTGGCTCCAGAGTTTCCTTATATGGCTTTTCGGTACCATCCCGGAAAAGCAGGAAAGCCAGTCATCTTCGACAAGGCAGCAGCAGATATGCCGCAGTTTCATGCAGCTTGTCCGGGAGTATGCGGCGCAGGAGCACGGGGCGGCCTTTTATGCCGGCAAGCTCTGCATATCCACCCGTTATCTCCATCGTGCCACCACGCTCTGCCTCAATGGAAAGTCCCCCAAGCAGATTATCGAGGAACAGCTGCTTGCCGAGGTGAAGGTGCTTCTGGACAACCCTTCCCTTACTGTGACCGCCATTTCCGAAAGGCTGAATTTCCCTGACCAGTCCTATCTGACGCGTTTTTTCAAACGGCATACTGGAATTTCCCCGCGCCGTTTCCGGATGTCATTCGGCGGCTGAGCGAAGTCAAGGTATTTTAGCGGTCGTCCCGGGTAAAGTCGGGGAATCTGTAACATGTTTTGTCAAATGATTTGCATTTTTAATATTATTTTAACTGAAATTTTGTTAATTTGCTCAAAATTATGTCTATGAGCAGAAAAAAGGTTTCGCGTCCATATCTTGAAAGGGATGTGAGTTGGATGTATTTCAACAGGAGGATTCTGCAGGAGGCCAGGAAGAAGGATGTGCCGCTGCTGGAACGGCTGTCATTTCTCGGAATCTATTCCAACAACCTCGATGAATTCTACCGCGTGCGTGTGGCCTCGCTTAACAGGATAGCGGAGTGGGGAGAAAAGTCAGGGGCCGGGGAGGCTCTTCTGGCAAAGAAGACGGTAAAGCAGATATCAAAGCTGTACGGCCGTTATATGAGGGAATATGAAGAGACGGTGCACGAAGTATACGAAGAGCTGGCGGCGGAGAACATATGTCTGATAAATGACACTCAGGCAGATGCCGGGCAGCTGGAGTTCATCCGTTCCTATTATCACGACAGGCTGGAGGGACTGATTGTCCCTGTTTCTTTTTCGTCCGTGAAACAGCTCGACCATGAGAGTGATGAGAGCATCTACATGGCCGTTAGGGCGGTGCGCATGTCCTCCTCAGGAAAGAAAATGTATGAATATTCTTATTTCGAACTTCCCGTGCAGAGCTGCGGGCGTTTCGTGCGCCTGCCGGACCGGGACGGGAAAAGCTACATAATGTATCTTGATGATGTGGTGCGCTGTTCTCTTGCCTATATCTTCGAAGGGATGGAATATTCGGACATGGAGTCGTATGCGTTCAAGTTCACCCGCGATGCGGAAATGGAGATTGATGACGACAGGCGGAACGGCATTCTCCAGAAGATATCCAAAGGTCTGAAGAGCAGGAAAAGAGGGTCTCCGTTGAGGGTACTTTATGATGAGTCCATGCCTGAGGACCTGCAGAGGCGGGTGATCGGCAAGCTGGATCTGGACAAGAACGACACGGTGCTCAGAAGCGGCCGTTATCATAATCACAAGGACCTCATGAAATTCCCTGACTGCGGCCGGAGTGACCTGAAGTTCAGGCCTATGCCTCCGATAAGGCGTTCCATGCTCGACGGGGACGGGAGCATCCTTGACAAGATCAGGCTTCAGGACAGTTTCCTCCATGTCCCGTACCACAGTTTCTTTTCTTTCCTGAGGGTTCTGCATGAAGCTGCCATCAGCCGTGAGGTCAAGAGCATTAAGATTACCCTCTACCGTCTTGCCAAGGATTCCAGGGTGGTGCGTTCCCTCATAGGTGCAGCACGCAACGGCAAGAAGGTGACGGTGGTGATCGAGCTTCTTGCACGCTTCGACGAGGAGTCCAATATGGTCTGGGCACAGAAGCTTCAGGAGGCTGGAGTGAAAGTGATCTTCGGAGTTGAGGGACTGAAGGTACATTCCAAGGTGGTGCATATCGGCATGAAGAAAGGACCTGACATTGCCTGCGTGAGCACCGGCAATTTTCATGAAGGAAACGCCAGGACATATACGGACTGCATCATCATGACGGCTTCGAGACGGATAGTGCATGATGTGGACCAGATTTTCGAATTCATAGAAAAACCGTATATCCCGGTACATTTCAAGGAGCTGCTTGTGTCTCCGAATGATATGAAAAGACGGTTCATTTCCCTGATAAATGCAGAAATAAAGAACCGGAAGGCAGGAAAGCCTGCCTACATAAGGATGAAGGTGAACCATGTCACCGATCCGGTGATGGTGGACAAGATCTACGAGGCTGCGGCAAGCGGGGTGAAGATAGAGATGGTGGTGCGCGGCAACTGCTCCATTGTTGCCGACAAGCTCCCTGAAGGCTGCGATATCCGCATAAACGGAATCATTGACAGGTATCTGGAACATTCGAGGATATTCGTGTTTGCCGCCGGCGGGCAGAACAAGGTCTTCATAGGCTCTGCAGACTGGATGCCGCGCAACCTTGACAACAGGATAGAGGTTGTCGCCCCGGTATATGATCCTGCGATAAAGCAGGAAATGATAAGGATAGTGGACATGGGGCTGCGTGACATAAGGCAGGGCCGCCTGGTGGACGGTACCGGGGAGAATCTCCCGTGGACCTGTGACAATCCTCTGCCGACAGGCTCCCAGCAGGCCCTTTATGAGCATTACCTCCAGCTTGAAGCCGAAGAGTCTGCACGGTAGCTGCATGTCGGGTTATGCCGAGGCTCCGCATTTATTGTAAACGAAGTTTAAAATAATTGACATACTATGGAAAGAACAGAAAATGCCTTGGCTGCAATGCCTGCGCGTACCGCATACGCTGCCATCGACATCGGCTCGAATGCCGTGCGTCTGCTCATAAAGGAGCTTGAAAGCGAGGACCAGCCGCGTTTCAACAAGGTGCTGCTCCTGCGTGTCCCCCTGCGCCTGGGATTTGATGTATTTGCCGAGGGCAGGATTTCGGACCGCAGGAAGAAGGATATGGTCCGTCTGATGAAATGCTATAAGCAGCTTATGAAGATATATCAGGTGGCTGATTACCGGGCATGCGCCACTTCCGCCATGAGGGATGCCGCCAACGGCCGCGAAATCATAAGCGAGGTGGAGAAGAAGACAGGCATAAAAATAGAGATCATCGACGGTCAGGAAGAGGCAGGGATGATATACAACAATCATCTTGAAAACATGAAGGACCGCAAGGGCAATTTCATGTATGTCGATGTGGGAGGAGGCAGCACGGAAATCAACCTGCTTGCCGACGGTGAGCTCGTATGTTCCCGTTCATACAATATCGGTACGGTCAGGATGCTGAACAATGCTGTTGAAGAGAGCGAGAAGTCCCGTATCAAAAGGGACATGAAAGATCTGGCAGTGTCATATCCCGGCATCAACATCATAGGCTCCGGCGGCAACATCAACAAGCTCATCAAGATGGTCAGGGTCCGTGACCGCCGTTATCCTCGCATGACTGTGGCATCGCTGAGGGAACTGCATGATGAACTGAAGGCCCTCTCTGTCGAAGAGCGCATGGAAATCTATGCCCTCAAGCCTGACCGTGCGGACGTCATCGTGCCTGCCGGGGACATTTTCCTCACTGTGGCCGAGCTTACCGGTGCCCAGTACATCTATGTGCCTGTCATCGGACTTGCCGACGGCATCATTGACGGACTCTATGCCAGGAACAAGGCAAAGTCCGGCAGTCCCGGTGTTGACTGAACTTGTAGTTGGATGACAGCCGGGAAGTCATTAAAATTGTTCGAAAAATTCCTTCTGGGGTGTCAAATGTAAGCGAAACTTTTCCTATATTTGAAAGATGTCACTGAAAATGTAGGAAAGGAATGAAATTCATAAGGTTGCCGGAAGAAAGGAAAAGGAGGCTCGTCTTCTATCTTGCAATGGAGGAATATCTTGCAAGGTATTGTGAAGGCGGGGCTTTTTTCGTATGGCAGGTGGACCCGACTGTGATAATCGGGCGAAACCAGGCCATGGCGGCCGAGGTGAACATGGAATATTGCAGGGCAAACGGAGTGCAGGTGTACAGGCGCAAGAGCGGCGGCGGCTGTGTCTATTCGGACAAGGGGAATCTCATGCTCTCATACATCACCGACGGGGATGATGTGCCTTTTCTCTTCGAATCATACCTCAGACGGCTTGCTCTCTGTCTCAGAAAAATTGGCATCATGGCGGAGGTGTCGGGCAGGAATGACATAACGGTCGGCGGGAAGAAGGTTTCCGGAAATGCTTTCTACAGCCTTCACGGCCGCAATGTGATACACGGCACCCTGCTTTTCAGTTCATGCCGGGATGCCCTTGAACGGGCAATCACCCCTTCCGCAGGAAAACTCAGGAGCAAGGGCGTGTCATCGGTAAGGCAGAGGGTGGCCAATCTCAGGGAAATCATGGCTTCTTCGGAAAAGGGAAGAAGATATTCGGACATAGAGCTTTTCAAGAAATATATTATAGGCAGTTTCTGCGACGGGGAAAGGGTGCTTGGAGAAGATGAAGTCAGACGGATTGAGGAAATCGAGGCGACTTATCTCGATCCGATGTTCCTTTACGGAAACGATCCGGCGTGTTCATATTCGTATGAAATGCAGGTATCCGGTTCAGGCACATTGTCGGTTTCCGTGTGCCTCAGGCATGGTGCAGTTGAGAAAGTGAACCTGTCAGGGGACTATTTTCAGCTGCATGACGGACTTGAAGATGCTCTCAACGCAAGGCTCTGTGGTGTCATTCCGGACAGGGAAAGTATCCGGAATGCATTGGCCGGACTGGATCCGGGGAGCTTTGTGTGCGGACTGGACATTGATATGCTCGCATCGGCATTTGCCCCTGTCCGGAATGATGACGGGCGTTCAGGATGATGCTGTCCGCCCATGCCTGTAGCCATTTGTATTGACAAGGCGACATATTGTTGACAGTAAAATTGATAACCGTATATTATGGAAGAGACACTGAAAACCACATGTCTACATGACAGTCATGTCGCCCTCGGGGCGCAGATGAGCCCTTTCGGAGGCTTTGACATGCCGATACAGTACAGCGGCATAATCGATGAACACAATGCCGTGCGCCACAGGTGCGGGATGTTCGATGTGTCCCACATGGGCGAGATCCTCATTACGGGCCCGGGGTCGGAGGAATTTGTCGGCCATATATTCACCAATGATGTGCGCGGGATTCCTGCAGGGAAGATTCTCTACGGGATGATGCTTTATCCGGACGGAGGTGTGGTGGACGACCTGCTTGTCTACAGGCTTGCCGATGACAGATGGCTTCTTGTGGTGAATGCCTCGAACATTGGAAAGGACTTCGAGTGGATTCAGAAGCAGTCGGATGGATATGATGTAAAGGTTGAGAACCTTTCCGATTTTTATGGGGAGATAGCCCTTCAGGGGCCTTTTGCAGAGAAGACTGCATTGGATGTTCTCGGCCTTGACCTGCAGGATCTTGTGTTTTATACATTCCGGGAACTTCCTTATCACGCACATGTTGAACCGGAGAATGCTGCCGGCAATGGATCCGCTGCTTCCCTTGAGGGCGAGTCCATTATAGTGAGCCGTACCGGATACACCGGAGAAGACGGCTTTGAGTTCTATGCTTCCTTTGCAGTGATCCGTGACATCTGGGAAAGGCTGCTTGCCGCCGGAGTCACTCCGTGCGGGCTGGGATGCCGGGATACCCTGCGCTTCGAAGTGGGACTTCCTTTGTACGGACATGAACTGAGTGCAGAGATATCCCCGATAGAGGCCGGGCTCGGAATGTTCGTGAAGATGGACAAGCCGGAATTCATCGGCAAGGATGCCATTGAAAGGCAGAAGGCCTGTGGCGTCACCCGCAAGGTCGTCGGCATTGAGCTGAAGGACAAGGCCATTCCCCGTGCAGGCTATCCTGTCGAGGCGGACGGACAGCAGATTGGCGAGGTCACGACAGGATATAATTCCATCTCCACCGGGAAAAGTGTCTGCATGGCCCTGATAAAGAAGGAGTTTTCGGCGCCGGGCACCGAAGTGTGCGTGAGAATCCGCAAGAAGGTCTTTCCGGGGACTGTATGCAAGAAGAAATTCTACGAGAAGAATTATAAGAAATAAGGTTATCCGCAAATTATCCCTTATGGCAGATTCCTCGGCTGTATTCGGGATGACTGTTGGGGTATTTATTTGGAATTCATTAAATAACAACATTAAAACTGATAATTGTCATGGCAAAGATTGAAGAAGGTCTGTATTACAGCGAAACACATGAATGGGTGAAGCCTGAGGGCGGAGAGGCTCTTGTCGGAATCACTGACTATGCCCAGCATGCATTGGGCAATATCGTGTATGTGGACATGCCTGAAGAAGGCGATGAAATGACAAAGGACGAGGAGTTCGGCGCCGTGGAAAGCGTAAAGGCGGCAAGCGACCTGGTTGCTCCGGTTTCCGGAGAAGTCGTCGGATGCAATGCTGCCCTCGAGGACGGCCCGGGGCTTCTGAATTCGGATCCGTACGGCAACTGGATAGTCAGGGTGAAGCTTTCCGATGCTTCTGAACTGGATACGCTCATGGATGCGGCTGCATATGCTGAATTTTGCGAAAAACTATGATGATTAACTTATAAAACAACAATGTTTATGGTTATAACATTTTTGTTTTAATTATTTTAGGAAATCATAAATATGGGTTTTTCATATTTTCCCCATACTGACGGGGACATCCGTGAAATGCTGGGGCGTATCGGTGCCGGGTCTTTGGACGGGCTCTATTCCGATGTCCCGCAGGAATTCATTTTCAAGGGAGAGTTCGACCTGCCGGAAGCGATGTCCGAAATGGAGGTCAGGCGCAGGTTTGCAGAGATGGCTGAACGCAACAGGAAGCTGACCGTCTTCTGCGGCTGCGGCGCGTACGACCATTATTCCCCGGCGGTGATTCCGTATCTCACATCCCGAGCCGAGTTCCAGACTGCCTACACGCCATATCAGGCTGAGGTGTCGCAGGGGACTCTGCGGTATATCTTCGAATATCAGAGCATGATTACCATGCTGTCCGGCATGGACTGTTCAAATGCTTCCATGTATGACGGTGCCACTGCCGCCGCCGAAGCCATGATGATGTCCATCGCCTGCACAAGGAAAAAATCCCGTGTGCTTCTGTCAAGGACCCTGCTGCCGCAGGTCATTGAGGTGGTCAGGACCTATGCCGGGTATCACGGGGTGGATATAGGCTATGTCGCTGCTGACGGGGGAGTCACATCTCTGGCAGATCTGCAGGGACAGCTTGGACAGGACGATGTGGCGGGGGTGCTTGTGCCGTCTGTCAACAGGTACGGCATCATCGAGGACCTTTCCGGCTTTGCCGATGCGGTTCATGCTCACAAGGAGCTCCTTATGGTATATGCGGACCCTTCTGCTCTGGCTGTGCTGAAGACTCCTGGAGAATGGGGTGCGGACATCGCCTGCGGTGACTGTCAGAGCCTCGGTCTTCCGCTTTCGTTCGGCGGACCTTATTGCGGCTGGCTTGCCTGCAGGAAGGAACATGTGCGCAAGTTGCCTGGAAGGATAGTGGGGGAGACCGTGGACATGGACGGAAAGCGTTCCTATGTGCTGACTCTCCAGGCGAGGGAGCAGCATATCCGCAGGGAGAAGGCCACCAGCAACATCTGCTCCAACCAGTCCCTGATGGCTCTTTATGTCACGATTTATCTTTCCCTTCTCGGGAAGGAGGGGCTGAGGGAGGTCAATGCACTTTCATATGGAGGTGCACATTATCTCTACGACAGCCTTCTTGCCACCGGGCTTTTCGAGCCTGTGTTTGACAGGCCTTTCCTTAAGGAGTTCGTGCTGAAGTCTTCATTGCCTGCGGCAGAATTGCAGCAGGCCCTGTGCGAAGGGGGCTTCTTTGCCGCCCTCGCCACTGAGGAAGGGTATCTCTCATTCTGTGCCACAGAGAAAAGGACAAGGGAAGAAATCGACGCCCTTGTCGCCTGCATAAAGGATTTTGCCCATAAAATGCATGAAAGAAAATGAAATATTACGATAAACTCATATTCGAACTTTCAAAGCCGGGCAGGAAGGGGTATTCTCTTCCTGCGGGAAAATGGACTGCGACCCTTTCCTCCATTCCGGAGAATCTGCTCCGTTCAGAGCCTGCCCCGCTTCCGGAAGTGAGCGAGCCTGATGTAGTGAGGCATTACACCAATCTCTCCGGGATGAATTTCGGGGTGGACAACGGGTTCTATCCGCTCGGAAGCTGTACAATGAAATATAATCCGAAGATAAATGAGGAAGCGGCTTCGCTTCAGGGCTTTGCTTCTGTGCATCCTCTCCAGCCGGAATCGACAGTGCAGGGCTGTCTGCAGGTGTATCATGAACTGGAGAAGGCCCTTTCTGCCGTCACCGGCATGGCTGCCTTCACCTTCAATCCGTTTGCCGGGGCGCATGGCGAGCTGACCGGGCTGATGGTCATGAGAAGGTATCATCTCGACCGGAACGACCTTAAGAGGACAAAGGTGATAGTGCCGGACAGTGCCCATGGGACCAATCCTGCGAGTGCCGCTGTCTGCGGCCTTCAGGTGGTGCAGGTGAAGTCCACGCCGGAAGGACTGATAGATGTGGAAGACCTGAAGTCCCGTCTTGATGACACGGTGGCCGGCATAATGATGACTAATCCTAACACTCTCGGCCTGTTTGAAACGGAAATCAGGGAGATTGCGGAGCTTGTGCACGGATGCGGCGGACTTCTCTATTATGACGGGGCGAACATGAATCCGCTTCTGGGCAAGGTCAGGCCGGGAGACATGGGCTTTGACATAATGCACCTGAACCTCCACAAGACATTCTCCACCCCACATGGCGGAGGAGGTCCCGGTGCCGGGCCGGTGGGCGTGTCGGAAAGACTTGCGGAATATCTTCCTGACCCGAAGGTGACGGCGGATGCTGACGGCGTATATCATATTTCCCGCAGCAGCCATGCGGCAGGAAGGGTATCGGGATTCATGGGAAATTTTTCCGTGCTGGTCAAGGCATTGGCATATATATGGACTCTCGGCAGGGAGAACATCAGGATGGCAGGTCCTCTGTCTGTCTTGAATGCCAATTATATAAAGGAGTCGCTGAAGGATGTCTACAGGCTGCCTGTGGACCGGGTATGCAAACACGAATTTGTCTTTGACGGACTTGCGGACACTTCCACAGGAATAACCGCCCTTGATGTGGCCAAGCGTCTGCTTGACTATGGTTTCCATGCCCCTACTATCTATTTCCCTCTGCTGTTCCACCAGTCGATAATGATAGAGCCGACCGAGACTGAGTCGAAGGAGACTCTTGATGATTTCATTGCCGTGATGAGCAAGATAGCGGAAGAGGCTGCATCGGATCCGGAGATTCTCAAGTCAGCTCCGCACAATACTCCTGTGCGCCGCCCTGACGAGACCCTTGCGGCCACGAAGCCTGTACTGGCCTTCAACGGTTGATGTAGCAATAATGATTTTAATCATATCGGATGAAACTTATTATAATAGGTGCAGGGCCCGGAGGTTATGAAACGGCCCTGCTTGCTGCCGAAAGGGGAGTTGATGTCACTCTGATAGAGTCTTCCAGACCTGGAGGAACATGTCTGAACGAAGGGTGCATCCCGACAAAGGCTTTCTGCAGAAGTGCGGAGATTCTGGAGGAAATGAAGGTTGCCCCGGCATTCGGAGTTTCACCGGAGATGTCTGCCGGTTTTGATTTCGTGACTGCTGCAGCGAGAAAGAATGCTGTAGTGGGGCAGTTGCGGGAAGGTCTTTCCTCAATGCTTTCCCGTCCGGGGATCAGGCTGGTGCATGGGAAGGCTTCCTTTGTGGACAGGCATACAGTGGCGGTGACCCCGCTTCAGGACGGAAATTCCGGAGTCAGGTATTTTGAAGCAGACCATATAGTTGTCGCCACGGGGTCGGTGCCGGCAATTCTTCCTGTTCCGGGAGCCGGGCTTGAAGGTGTGGTGACATCCAGGGAACTGCTTGACATTGACCATGTGCCGGAGCGCCTGTGCATCATCGGTGCAGGGGTCATCGGCCTGGAGTTCGCCTCCATTTTCAGAAGCTTCGGCAGCGAGGTGACAGTGGTGGAATATTGCAGCGAAATCCTGCCGCGCTTCGACAAGGATATAGCCAAGAGATTGAGGCAGAGCTTTGCCAAAAGGGGAATCTCCTTCTTCATGGGGGCACAGGTGCAGGGCATTTCGGAAATTCATGAAGGATATTCGGATTCAGGACAGGGACCGGCAGGACATGACCTGGCCGGGAAGAGAAGTCTGTCGGTCGCATTCGTTCGGAAAGGAGCCGAAGAAAGGGTTGAGGCGGACACTGTGCTGATGGCAGTGGGGCGCCGCCCTGCCGTGGACTCCCTCAATCTGGATGAAATAGGGGTGGAATATGATGCAAAGGGCATAAAGGTCAACAGATTCATGCAGACGAACATACCTGATGTCTATGCCGTGGGAGACATCACCGGGGGACATATGCTGGCCCATGCCGCCACAATGCAGGGAGTGAAGGCTCTTGACCATATCATGGGCATTGAAGACGGCATTGACCTTTCCGTGATGCCTGCCGCCGTGTTCACCATGCCTGAAGCCGCATCGGTGGGGATGACCGAAGAGGATTGCAAGGCTGCCGGCATAGTATGTTCCTGCAGGAAATCCTTCTTCCGCTCCAACGGGAAGGCACTCTGCCTTGGAGAGGCAGACGGAATGTGCAAAATCATCACGGATTCTGACGGCCGCCTTCTCGGCTGCCATATGTTCGGTCCCCATGCCTCTGATCTCATCCACGAGGCTACCGCCTTCATCACAATGAAAGCCCGCCTGCAGGACATGCGCAGCATGGTCCATGTCCACCCGTCCCTCAGCGAGATTTTCCGCTGACGCAGCCGTTATGGCAGGGATTCCTGCCGTTATGTCATAACCGGGGAGGTGTGGTGGCTGACATAAGGGTAGAAAACAGGTGCGGAGGGTGCAGGGAATGGATTTTGTCGTACATCGTGGCGTGCGGGGCCGGAATGCCGGTCATGCAGGAACAAGATTAAAAAACTGAAAAAGATGAACGACAAGATTCAAAACCAAAATGAACCGAAGGACGGTGAAAAACCTAAGACAGGCGGCAATCCGTTCGTGGGCTTTTTTCTCGGCCTGTTGCTTGTACTGCTGCTTAATGCATTGGTATTCCCGAGGGTGGGAGGCAACAGGATCATTCCTACAGACTACGGCACATTTGTGGCGAAAGTCGATTCCGGCTTAGTCAGACAGGTGGTGATAGAGAAGGATAACATTTATTTTTCAGCCGATACGGCAGAAGGAAAGACAGTTACCTTCCAGACGGGGGCGGTGGATGACCCGGAGCTTGTGGACAGGCTCCTGCAGGCTTCCAGTCCTGGCGATGAAGGCAAGATAGTATTCACCAAGAGGATTCCGAGGGAAAATTCCGCCCTGTTGGACTTTGTGCTCTGGTGGGTTCTGCCTGGAGTCCTGATGTATTTCGTCTGGAGGCAGATCAGCCGGACAATGCAGGCCAGGATGGGCGGCGGAGGACCGGGCAATTTCATGTCCTTCGGCAGCAGCGGGGCGAGGATATATGCCGAATCTGAAGTAAAGACCACATTTGCAGATGTGGCCGGACAGGATGAGGCAAAGGAAGCCCTCACGGAAATAGTGGATTTCCTGCACAATCCGGGAAAATATGCTGAAATAGGGGCGAGCCTGCCGAAAGGTGCGCTTCTCGTGGGGCCTCCGGGTACGGGAAAGACATTGATAGCGAGGGCTGTCGCAGGAGAGGCAAAGGTTCCGTTCTTCTCGATATCAGGCTCAGAGTTTGTGCAGATGTTCGTGGGGATGGGGGCCGCCAAGGTCCGCGACCTGTTCAAGCAGGCTGGCGAAAAGGCACCATGCATAATATTCATAGATGAAATAGATGCCATCGGAAAGAAGAGGGACAATTCCCTGGGCGGCGGAAATGACGAGAGGGAACAGACCCTGAACCAGCTGCTTACGGAAATGGACGGCTTCGATGCCAGGAAGGGGGTGGTGATACTTGCCGCGACCAACCGTCCGGAAAGTCTGGACAAGGCCTTGCTGCGTCCGGGACGCTTTGACAGGAGGATTCAGATGGAACTTCCTGACCTTGAGGGAAGAAAGGCCATATTGTCAGTGCATCTGAAGAAAGTGAAACATGATGATGTCAATCTGGACATTGTCTCCAGGGCCACGGCAGGCTCATCCGGTGCAGAGATTGCCAACATAGTGAATGAAGCCGCCTTGAGGGCCGTAAGGCAGGGAAGGCATGCAGTGACGACAGCCGACCTTGAAGAAAGCGTGGAAACTGTGATGGCAGGTGCTCAGAGAAAAGGCAAGGTGCTGTCCGACAAGGAAAAGAAGATTGTTTCCTATCATGAGATCGGACATGCCCTTGTGGCAGCCATGCAGACTGATTCAGCCCCTGTGCATAAGATCACGATAGTGCCGAGGACTTCCGGAGCACTTGGATATACGATGCAGGTGGATGAGGGCGAGCAGTTCCTCATGAGCAAGGATGAACTTTTCAACAGGATAGCAACCCTCACAGGAGGACGCGCTGCAGAGGAAATCATCTGCAATACCGTGACGACCGGAGCATCCAATGACATAGAGCAGGCCACAAGACTGGCCCGTGCAATGGTCACAAGATACGGGATGAGTGACAGATATGACATGATGGAGCTGGAGACTGTAAGCAACAGGTATCTCGGAGGCGATGCTTCCGCCGCCTGCTCTGACGAAACATCAGCCGAGGTGGACAAGGTGGTGCTTGAGATGATCAAGGCAGCCCATGAGAAGGCCGGGAAAATCATTTCGGAGAACCTTGACATCATGCACGAGGCCGCTTCTTATCTCATGGAAAAGGAGACCATCACCGGCGAGGAGTTCATGTCCATAGTGCACAGGCACACAAGTCGTTAAATTATCCCTTCTGACATGAACATCTTTCCGTAGGCTTCAGCTTTTTTCTCCAGAGAAAGCGGATAGGCCCGCGAAGACGAAGGCATTCTGTAGAATGTGATGTGTCTTGTGCCGGAGTTGGCATTTGCCGGAAAGGTAATGTTGTCTTGTCCGGAAGGGGCGAAGCTGACGTCTGTGTGTCCCCCGGTCGGCGGCATCGGGCATCCGAAATGCGCTGCAACGGCCTCAGTGGCCTTTTCTCCGGTGGTGACTATTGCCCTGCATTCAGGCAGGGCTGTGAGCAGGGCGGAAATGTCGGTCGGAGTGACTATTTCGAGAAATTTGTCAGAGGCATTGTCCTTGAGCCTCCTCACTTCTGAGGCGGAATCATAGAGGGCAATGCCTTTTTCCATACAGAACTGCATTATCCTTTCCCTGTCAAAGCGCTTTTGACCGGAAATCTCGAACTGCCTTCTGTCCCCGGAGAAGATGAGACCCATTATCCTCCACATGTCATTGTTGAAGTTGGGGTAGAAGAACTCCATTGACCACCGCTCGTGTTTCGGAGGGAAACTGCCCAGCATGAGGATCCGTGCCCCGGAAGGCAGAAACGGGGCAAGCGGATGCAGCTCTGTTCCGGTGTTTCCTGCCGGGATTTCCGTAGGGTTCATGTCCTTTTCCAGTTCTGGGACACCGGATGTGTTCATTTTCTGGTCTGATATGTGTCATTTATCTTCGTCAGCTCCTGGTTCAGACGGCGCAGTCCGGACTTGGAGTCGTTGTGGGCGCTCGGGCCGGATATGCAGCCTCCCTCGCAGGCCATCACTTCTATGAATCCGGCCTGGCATCTTCCGGCGCATGCTGCCGCACGGAGGGTGGCTATGTTCTTTTTGTTCAGGTCAGCCACCTGCATCATCCTGATTTCTCCGGCTTCATCCCCAAGATATGAACTTATGGCTTCTGCCACGCCTCCTGTCCTGGCGAATCCGTGAGCTTCGCGGACCGAACTGCTGCACACCTGATATTCCTGCACATCCTTGAAGTCGATATTGAAACCTTCGAATACCGAAGCCAGTTCTTCGAATGTCATCACATAGTCCACCTCGCCGTCACGCCTGGCTTCCTTTCGCTTGGCCACGCACGGGCCTATGAACACTATCTTGGCATCCGGATAGCGCTGTCTTGCGATACGGGCGGCGTAATGCATCGGGGAGCCTGTGGTTGACACGAATTTCTTCATGACAGGCAGATGCTTTTCCACCAGTTCAATATATGACGGGCAGCAAGAGGTAGTCATGAATCCCTGTCCTTCCCCGAGCTTTTCCTTAAGTTCCGCAGCCTCATGACTGACGGTCTCCATAGCTCCCTGCGCCACTTCGATTATATCAGTGAAGCCTATCTTGCGCAGAGCCCCGTATACGGCTTCAGCGGGGGCATCAAACTGTCCCAGGACGGATGGTGCAGGCAATGCCACCACCTTTTCCCCTTCCCGTATGGATTCGAGCACATCGAAGACCTGCGATATTTCGAATATGGCCCCGAACGGGCAGGCGTTAAGGCATTTCCCGCAGTAGATGCATTTGCTTTCATCTATATGCTCGACATTGTTCCCGTTCTTGCTTATGGCCTTTACGGGACAGGCTTCTTCACAAGGCACAGGTATGTACACTATGGCATGGTAAGGACAGTTCTGATAGCATTTTCCGCAGCTTATGCAGGTGTCATGGTCTATCATGGCCTGGCCGTTCTTCTTGAATCTGATTGCGTCCTTGGGGCAGTTGACATGGCAGCTGCGGGCGACGCATCCGCGGCACAGGTTGGTGATTTCATAATTGACCTGGATGCATGAGGAACATGCCTCGTCGATCACACATAGTATGTTCTCCTTTATTGCACGCTTATGTTCCAGGACACGGCGGGCATATTCCGAAAGCGGAGTCAGTTCGTCAACCTCGTCCGACATGTCAAAGCCAAGGAGGGGGAACATCTTGTATTTATAGACTGCGCGCTCCTTGTATATGCAGCAGCGTCCGAGCGGCCGTCCCCGTCTCGGGCTGAGTTCTATGGGAAGTCTGTCTATGTCTTCTGTAAGTCTCTGTCTGTTCCACAGGTCCACGAGTCTCGCCATCAGCTTGTGGCGGACAATCATCACATTGTTGGTAAAGGCCATATCAGTTCAGCTATTGTTTCCGGATCAGAATGCAAAGATAAGTTTTGGAACATATATATACAAATTGCTTCCGTCAAAGACATTGGCAGATGCCGGTGATTTTGTCCTGATATTTTCTATAAAGACGATAGCGTGATGTGTAAAATGGCATATTTGGGACAAAAAGTTGTCAAAAAGTAGCATCGTGCGCATTTTGGCTTGAATTTGGATGAATCTTCCAGCCCTTTATTGCTCGGACCGGCATGGCAGGAGCCGTCTGGCCGGGTACGCAAGGCCGTGCAGGCGTCACGGCTGTGATAAAGAGTTGGAAACAAAAATGAAATATTGCTATATTCTGATGACTTTCCTCATGATTCTCATGCTGTCTTCCGGGATGGCGGTACAGGCCGTGCCTGCAGGCAGTGTGGGCTTCTGTGCCGGGCATACGCAGATGGAGGAGGCATCTTCCGGGGCAGGTGACTGTGTGGGGATGCAGGGGGCGGATACCCTTTCGGGGACTCAGGTACGGGATACAGCCAGTCTTGAGGACATTCTTCCCAAAAGGGAGATCCGGAGGCTGAGGCGGGATTCCAGAAACATGCGTTTCAGCATATTGGGAGGCCCAGGCTATTCTCCGGACTTCGGCCTGACTATCGGAGGAAGCGCACTTTTCACATTCAGGATGGACAAGGCGGACCTTGAACTGAAGCGGTCTGTGGTGCCCATAGCGATTGCCGCGATGACAAAAGGCGGTGTGAAGGTGGTGAGCAAGCCGCAGCTTTTCTTTGCCGGAGACCGTTTCAGGATCTTCGGCCAGTTCCAGTATGAGTATTTTCCTGACAATTTCTATGGTGTGGGCTATACGACCAACAGGGATTATGTCAGAAGTGCTTCCACGAGCCTTTTCCGCGAGAGCGAACTTCAGCTCAACCCTCTGTTCCTGTTCAGGATAAGGCAGACGGACTGGTTTGCGGGACCTTATCTGGACTTCACCTGGGAGACGATGTCGGATGTGGGTGCTGAAATGGTCCGCCAGAAGGATTATGCAGCGGCAGGAGGAGATGAGTCCGGTTATGAGACTTTGAGCGCGGGGCTTGGCTTTCTTGTGACGCTTGACAGCCGGGATGTCCCGGCAAATGCTTACAAGGGAGTCTATTTTGATTTCAGGGCGGCTGCCTATAATGACTTCATGGGCAGGAACGGGCTTTTCAATGATTTTTATCGTGTCGACTTGGATTACAGGCAGTACCTGAGTGTGGGAGAGAGGAAGACCTTTGCCTGGACAGTGCAGTCTAAGAATGTGTTCGGGGATGTCCCGCTGAACAAATATTCGCTGATAGGAACTCCGTTTGACCTGAGGGGATATTACTGGGGGCAGTACCGGGACAAGTCCGCCCACATGGTGATAGCAGAATACAGGCAGATGATCAACACGGACAGGACGACATGGGTGAAGAAGGCTCTGAGCAGATTGGGTTTCGTGGCCTGGGGAGGGTGCGGATTCTTGGGCCCGGATCCGTTCCGGATAGAGGGGGTGCTGCCCAATGCGGGCCTGGGAATAAGGATAGAGGTGCAGCCGAGGATGAATGTGCGGCTTGATTTCGGGCGGAATTTCATAAACGGGCAGAACCTCTTCTATTTCAATATGACAGAGGCTTTTTAATGGATTTTTGCCTATGGGACATGGGACATTTGCATATATGGGATTCAAAGCAGGGGCAAGGGAGGAACTGATATGCTGACCTTTCCTATGATAGTGGTGCTTGCCGGCATTGTCGGTATGGTGGCGGCATTGATAGCCAACAAGATGAGACCGGGAATGGTGCTGTTTTCGGTGTGCGTGGTGTTTCTTTGTGCGAGGATCATCACCCCGCAGGAACTGCTTGAAGGATTCAGCAACGAGGGCATGGTGACCGTGGCCCTTCTTTTCCTCGTGAGCGAGGGAATACGGCAGTCGGGTGCGCTCAGGCCTCTTGTCAAGATACTGATGCCGAAGAAAAAGACCACGGTGTTCAAAGCCCAGGCACGGATGCTTCCTGCAATAGCCGCAATATCGTCTGTGCTCAACAACACGCCGATAGTGGTGCTTTTCGCCCCGATAGTGAAGAAATGGGCGAAATCAGTCGGAATGTCCGCCTCGAAATTCCTCATACCTGTATCATATGCCACCATTCTGGGCGGCATGTGCACGCTGATAGGAACTTCCACCAACCTTGTGGTGCACGGGATGATAATTGATGCCGGGCACGAAGGCTTCGGCATGTTCGAACTCGGTAAGGTCGGAGTGCCTGTGGCTGTTGCCGGACTCGTCTACCTCTTCTTCGCATCCTCGAAACTGCTTCCTGAAAGGGACAGGAACGAAATTTCAGATACCGTTGAGGATATTCCGTACAACAGGAGGGTCGAAGCCGTATTGGGAGCCCGTTTCCCGGGCATCAACATGACTTTGAAGGAATTTGACTTTAAACGCCGCTTCGGTGCGGAGGTCGTGGAAGTGAAGCGTGTCGGCGAGACCTTCAAGGGTGCCGGTCTTGATTCTCTGAAGCTTATGGAGGGCGATACCCTCGTGCTCAATACTGACGACTCGTTCATGAAGACATGGAGAGAGTCCACCTCATTTCTCATGCTCACCGCATCAGAGGATATGGAGCCTCACAGCGTGAAACGCAAGAGATGGTTTGCCCTAACCCTCCTTATACTCATGATAACGGGGGCTACTGTCGGCACCCTGCCCGGAGTGAAAGAAGCCTTCCCGAATATACGGCTTGACATGTTCTTCTTTGCCGCTGTGACGGCAGTGGTAATGGCATGGACGAGGATATATCCGCCGAGGAAATACACCAAGTACATTTCATGGGATGTGCTGATAACCATAGCATGTGCATTCGGGATAAGCAAGGCCATGGCCAATTCCGGATTCTCGGATCTGGTGGCCTCGAAGATAATAGCGCTGTGTGATGATTACGGGCCGCATTTCCTGCTTTTCGCCCTGTATGTGATAACGAACATCTTTACGGAACTGATAACAAACAATGCGGCCGCCGCCCTGACATTCCCGTTCGCGCTTTCCCTCGCACAGGAGCTCGGGGTCAATCCGATGCCGTTCTTCGTTACGATCTGCATCGCTGCTTCCGCAAGCTTTTCGACCCCGATCGGCTATCAGACCAATCTGATAGTGCAGGGTGTGGGCAATTACAAGTTCACGGATTTCGTCAGGATTGGCTTGCCGCTGAACATCATTACCTGTGTCATCACTGTATTCCTGGTGCCGATGTTCTGGCCGTTCTGATGACGGTTGGCCCGCAGAGGACATGTGGAATATGATGCGGCTGCGGAAGCCGATGAATTTTATATATTGATGAAAGGAAAAATGGAAAATATTAAGGAAAATATCTATCCGGTCTTCGACAGGATGATGACAAGAAAGGAGAAGGAGGAAATGCTCGGACAGCGCGGGCTGATGGTGTGGTTCACCGGTCTGAGCGGTTCCGGAAAGAGCACCCTCGCCCTCGCCCTGGAGCGTGAACTGTCTGCAAGGGGGATTCTCTGCAAGGTACTTGACGGGGACAACATCAGGAGCGGAATCAATTCCAATCTCGGTTTTTCTGCAGAAGACAGGAGGGAAAACATCAGAAGGATAGCCGAGGTGGCAAGGCTTTTTGTCGACCTGGGAGTGGTGACCATTGCCTCGTTCATCAGCCCGGAGCGGTCGATGAGGGAGATGGCTGCGGAAATCATAGGCCGGGAAGACTTCAAGGAGATATATGTGAGCACTTCCATCGCGGAGTGCGAACGCCGGGATGTCAAGGGCCTTTATGCCAGGGCCAGGAGAGGGGAGATAAAGGATTTCACGGGAGTTTCCGCACCTTACGAGCCGCCTGTTGCCCCGGCACTTGCCATTGATACGGCGGGAAAGACGGTGGAAGAGTCTGTAAATGAGATGCTTTCTCTTGTCCTGCCTCTCGTTTCGTCCCATTGACAGTCATTTTGTAATTTATAATAAGTTAAAAATAAGAATTATGAATGAAAGCTACAATCTGAGCCATCTCAAGGAGCTGGAGGCGGAGTCCATCCATATAATCCGTGAAGTGGCGGCAGAATTTGAAAATCCTGTCATGCTCTACAGCATCGGCAAGGATTCTTCCGTGATGGTGCGGCTTGCCGAGAAGGCTTTCTATCCGGGCAAGGTGCCGTTCCCGCTGATGCATATCGATTCCAAGTGGAAATTCAAGGAAATGATACAGTTCCGCGATGAATATGCGAAGAAGTACGGCTGGAATCTGATAGTGGAGAGCAATATGGAGGCCTTCAATGCAGGAGTCGGACCTTTCACGCATGGCAGCAAGGTGCACACGGACCTGATGAAGACCCAGGCCCTGCTCAATGCCCTGGACAAATACAGGTTCGATGCGGCCTTCGGCGGGGCAAGGCGTGACGAGGAGAAGTCCCGCGCCAAGGAGCGCATATTCTCTTTCCGCGACCGTTTCCACCAGTGGGACCCGAAGAATCAGCGCCCCGAGCTCTGGGACATCTACAACACGAGGATTCACAAAGGGGAGAGCATAAGGGTCTTCCCTCTGAGCAACTGGACCGAGCTGGATGTATGGCAGTACATCCGTCTGGAGAACATTCCGATTGTGCCTCTCTATTTCGCCAAGGAGCGTCCTGTGGTCAATATCGACGGGCAGCTGATAATGCCTGACGATGACCGCCTTCCGGAGAAATACCGCGACAGGATAGAGATGAAGAAGATACGCTTCCGCACCCTCGGCTGCTGGCCGCTTACCGGAGCCATCGAGAGCGAGGCCGACACCATCGAGAAGATAGTCGAGGAAATGATGACCACCACCAAGAGCGAGAGGACTACCCGTGTGATAGACTTCGACCAGGAAGCCAGCATGGAGCAGAAGAAGAGGGAAGGATATTTTTAGAAAAGGACAAGTTATGGCAGAAAAGATAAACATAAAGGAATATCTCGACAATGACGAGAAGAAGGATCTTCTGCGTTTCCTGACTGCAGGGTCCGTGGACGACGGAAAATCCACCCTTATAGGCCGGCTGCTCTTCGACAGCAAGAAACTCTATGAGGACCAGCTGGATGCCCTTGAAAGGGACAGCAAGCGTATGGGCAATGCCGGGGACCACATAGACTATGCCCTCCTGCTGGACGGTCTGAAGGCTGAAAGGGAGCAGGGCATAACGATAGATGTGGCCTACAGGTATTTTTCCACCAACAGGAGGAAATTCATCATAGCCGACACCCCGGGGCATGAACAGTACACGAGAAACATGATAACAGGCGGCTCTACTGCCAATCTTGCCGTGATTCTTGTGGATGCCAGGGCCGGGGTCATCACACAGACGAGAAGGCACACTTTCCTTGTGTCGCTCCTCGGCATAAAGCATATAGTGCTGGCGGTGAACAAGATGGATCTTGTGGGCTTCTCTCGGGAGAGATTCGGGGAGATTGTTTCTCAATATATGGACTTCGTGAAGCCGCTCGGAATACCGGATGTGCGCTGCATTCCGCTTTCCGCCCTTGACGGGGACAATGTGGTGAAGAAGTCCGACCGCACCCCGTGGTATGACGGCCCGTCACTTCTGGAGATCCTCGAAACCGTCCACATAGGCAATGACCATAATTTCGATGACTTCCGTTTTCCTGTCCAGTATGTCCTGCGTCCGGACCAGAATTTCCGAGGATTCAGCGGGAAAGTGGCCTCGGGTGTCGTGCGTAAGGGGGATGAGGTGATGGCCCTGCCTTCCGGGAAGAAGTCCCGTGTGGCGAGGATAGTCACATACGACGGGGACCTGGATTATGCCTTCCCTCCGCAGTCTGTCACCCTTACCCTTGAGGATGAGATAGATGTGTCCCGCGGGGAGATGCTCGTGCATCCGGACAACCTTCCGTTCGAGGACCGCAACTTCGAGGCGATGCTCGTGTGGATGGATGAGGAGCCGATGGACATGAACAAGGCATTTTTCATCAAGCATACCACCAACACTTCCCGTGCCCATGTGGACTGCATAAAGTACAAGGTGGATGTCAATACAATGGAGCACCTTTCCGTGGAGAACGGCCGCCTGAAGAAGGAAGACGAGCCGATGCAGCTCAACCAGATAGCCCGCGTGGTGATTACCGCAGCCAAGCCGCTTTTCTTTGACTCTTACGGGAAGAACAAGGCCTGCGGCTCATTCATCCTGATAGATCCGGTGTCGGACAACACCAGCGCAGTCGGGATGATCATCGACAGGGCGGCTTCCGGCAGCCTGGACAATTCTTCCGCAATTCCTGAGCTTGACCTTCCTGCCCTCGGCATCGGTCCTGAGCATTATGAGGCCATCGAGAAGACCGTGAAGGCCCTTGACCGCCAGGGAATCGCCGTGCGGCTCAAGAAATGAGAAGGATGAACACCATTTGTCTGTGAATAAATTTATCTATGGGAATATTGAGTTTTGACAAGCTGCCGGCGAATACCCTTGTCGGAGCAGACTGGAGGACATTCAAGGAAACTGTAAGAGACAGGGAGATAGACCCCGGCTACAGGACGAAATACCATGTCACGAAGGCCGTGTGCCGCCTTCTTTCGGCCGCAGCCCCGATACAGGAGAAACGATATGAAAAGATGCTGGCCGACAAGCCGCTGGAGAACCCTCCGGTGTTCATCCTCGGGCATTGGAGGAGCGGGACCACATTCACCCACAATGTGCTTTCCTGCGACAGGCATTTCGGCTATGTCACCACATATCAGACCGTCTTTCCGCACCTGATGCTTTGGGGGCAGCCGTTCTTCAAGACGGTGATGAACTGGCTTATACCGTCCAAGCGTCCGACCGACAATGTAGTTCTCGGCCCGGATCTGCCTCAGGAGGAGGAGTTTGCCATGACCAACCTGCTGCCGTATTCATACTATGACTTCTGGTTTTTCCCGAGGCATCAGAGGGAATATGCCGAAAAATATCTGTTGTTCAAGGGAATGACCCGGGAGCAGATGGAGGAGTTCCGCAGGAAGTATGTACAGCTTGTGAAGATTGCCCTCTGGAACACCGGCGGCACGCAGTTCCTCAGCAAGAATCCGCCGCATACGGCCCATGTCAGGGAATTGCTTGAAATTTTCCCGGATGCAAAGTTCATCTATCTTATAAGGAATCCTTATACGGTTTTTGAGTCCACGAGGAAGTTCTATGACAAGACCATCCGCTCCCTGATGCTCCAGAATTTCTCCGAGGAGGAGATGGAGTCGGCGATACTTGACATATATACCTGGATGTATGACAAATACGAGGCGGACAAGAAGCTGGTGCCGCAGGGGAATCTGTTTGAAATGAAATTCGAGGATTTCGAGGCGGACCCTGTCGGAATGGCCGGAAAAATATATTCTTCCCTTGGCCTGCAGGGCTTTGAGGAAGCCCGTCCGTCAATGGAAAAGTACACCGGACAGAGCTACAATAAAAACAAATACCGCTATCAGGACCGTACCGTCAGACTCGTCGAGGAGCATTGGGGCTATGCCCTGAAGCAGTGGGACTACGGTCTGGCACGGTAGGCAAGCCATCCCGTTACATTGTTCCCGGTTTTTTTATTGGCCGGAAAAATGTAAATTTGCCGTCCTTTCCGTCATCCGTGGCGGGGAGGACGGTAATTTAATGCGTTTTCAATGAAGGTTTGCATTGCGGAAAAGCCGAGCGTGGCGCGGGAGATAGCCGATGTGCTCGGCGCAAGGACGAGAATGAACGGGTATCTTGAGGGTAACGGGTATCAGGTGACCTGGACCTTCGGGCATCTGTGCATGCTCAAGGAGCCGGACGACTACACCCCGCAATGGAAGCACTGGGCGCTCTCGTCCCTTCCGATGATCCCTCCGAGATTTGGAATCAAGCTGATAGACAATGACACATACAGGCAGCAGTTCTCTGTCATAGAGAAGCTCATGCAGAACGCGGAGGCCATCATCAACTGCGGCGATGCCGGGCAGGAGGGAGAGCTGATCCAGAGGTGGGTGATGCAGAAGGCGCGGGCGAAATGCCCTGTCTACAGGCTCTGGGTGTCGTCCCTTACCGAGGAGGCCATCAGGGAGGGCTTCAACAATCTGAAGGACCAGCATGAATATGACAGGCTCTACGAGGCCGGGCTTTCCCGCGCAATAGGCGACTGGATTCTCGGAATGAATGCCACGAGGCTATATACCCTCCGTTTCGGACAGAACAGGCAGGTGCTTTCCATCGGCCGTGTGCAGACCCCGACTCTTGCACTCATTGTCAGGAGGCAGGAGGAAATCGAGAATTTCAGGCCTGAGCCTTACTGGGAGCTGAAGACGAAATACCGTGATGTCATGTTTTCTTCCGTGAAGGGAAAATTCACGGCAAAGGAAGACGGGGAGGCTTTCCTGGAGAAGGTCAGGGAGGAGGAGTTCATTGTGACCGGAGTCACGGAGAAGAAGGGGAAGGAATTTGCCCCGAGGCTTTTTGACCTCACTTCGCTGCAGGTGGAGTGCAACAGGAAATTCGGATACACGGCAGACGAAACATTGAAACTCATCCAGTCCCTATACGAAAAGAAGCTCACCACCTATCCCCGTGTGGACACCACTTTCCTGAGCGATGACATCTATCCCAAGGTTCCGCAGACTCTCGCAGGGCTGCGGGGATATGAGCATCTGACCGCTCCGCTCAAAGGCGCAAAACTCCCGAAGAGCAAGAAGGTATTCGACAACTCCAAGGTCACTGACCACCATGCCATCATCCCGACGGGCGTCCCTGCAACCAATATGGACGAGAGGGAAAGCCGTGTCTATGACCTGGTCGCCAGACGCTTCATTGCCGCCTTCTATCCTGACTGCCAGGTAGCCGTGACCACAGTGAACGGAAAGGCCGGCGATGTGGAGTTCAAGGCGACTGGCAAGCAGATACTCAAACCGGGATGGAGGGAGGTATTTGCGCAGACAGAGACCGACGATGATGCGTCGGATGCAAAGAAAGACGAAGAGAAGGTGCTTCCTCCGTTCAAGGTTGGGGAGAGCGGCCCTCATGAGCCTGTGCTCAAGGAGACCTGGACCACCGCCCCGAAGCCATATACAGAGGCCACCCTCCTGAGGGCGATGGAAACCGCCGGAAAGACAGTGGACAATGAGGAGCTGCGTGACGCCCTGAAGGAAAACGGTATAGGCCGTCCGTCCACCCGTGCGGCCATCATCGAGACCCTCTTCAAGAGAAGATACATCCGCAAGGAACGCAAGAGCCTCTATCCCACCGCCACAGGCCGCGAACTTATAGGCGTCATCAAGGAAGACCTCCTGAAGAGCGCCGAACTTACCGGCCAGTGGGAACACAAGCTCCGCATGATCGAGAAGGGGACATATGAGGCCGGTGCATTCATCTCCGAACTCAAGGACATGGCCCGCGACATCGTCATATCCGTCCTCTCCGACAACTCCCTCCGCTCCGTCACAATAGATTCCTCAAAATAAATCACTGTCTTCTGAAAAATGATATTTTTCGGAAAAGTTTCCTTTTTAAAAGGAAATAATCTGTATATTTGTCATGAAATATAGGGAATGGTATGAGGAAAGACATTATCAAATCGCTGATAGCCATACGGCAAAGTGAAATTCCGTTCAATGTGATAGAACGGGATGTAAAGCTGCCCGTCAACAGGAAAAAGATAATTACCGTACCTGGGGTAAGGCGATGTGGCAAATCCACGATGATGGAAATTGCCATCGACGACCTTGTGCGTAAAGGAGTCCCCAAAGAAAATATCCTATGGATAGGATTTGACGATGAACGCCTTGTCAATATGTCGTCAGACGAACTGGATGATGTCATTATTGCCTATATGGAGATGTTCCCGGACATTCCTATAAAAGATGTCTATATGTTCTTTGATGAAATCCAGCTCATAAAAGACTGGGAATATTTTGTATTGCGCATATATAAGTCTTATTGCAAGAACATTTATATATGCGGGAGCAATGCGACAATGCTGTCGTCGGAACTTGGCTCTGCCTTGCGGGGCTATCCGTTGGAATATGAAACCTATCCGCTCTCATTCAATGAATTCTGTCGCTTCAAAGGGATTGTGACCGACAGTTTTATGGAGCAGGACAAGGCGCGGCTGAAAAATGCTTTTGAAACATACAATCAGGAGAGTGCATTTCCGGAAATCGTGCTTACCTCATCCCGGTCAGAGCAATTGAAGCTGCTTCATGGATATTTTGACACGATGATATTGCGTGACCTTGCCGAACATTACAGGATAACCAATACCGGAGTGATTCGTTATTTTATAAAACGCATTATGGCGAACCTCAGCAAGCCGACATCAATCAATGCCATTTATAATGACATCAGGTCCCAAGGACTGAAAGTGAGCAAGGATGATCTGTATCTCTGGGCAGATTATGCCTGCAATATCTTCTTGTTCATGCGGATTCCAAAATATGACCGTTCGCCGGTGAAGGAACGCAAATCTCTCGACAAGTTCTATTGCATAGACAACGGCTTGCGCAACGCGGTACTTATGCCACAAAGCAATGACAAGGGCAAGAACCTGGAAAATACGGTTTTCATGCACCTCAACAGGCATAAGCTGCAGTCCGATAAAATTTCTTATTTCCAAGGAAATGCCGAGTGTGATTTTGTCCTTCGGAGAGAAGAAAATGTGGTCCTGCTCATTCAGGTGTCATGGAGCATAGCCGATGATGAAACCCGAGAACGTGAAATCAAGGGGCTGCTGGAGGCGTCCTCCGTCACTGGATGCGACAACTTGTTGATAATAACCGATGATGAAAAGGACTCGCTCAATATAGAAGGGAAAAGAGTAGGTGTCATTCCCGCATGGGAATGGCTGTTAGGCAACATTAACTATGACAAACAGGGAGTTCAAGAAGGCGGACATGACTCTGCCCAAAGCCCCCGGCGTTGATTATTTTTGCATTTTTCTGCGAAAATCTGTAAACTTGCAAACTTTTGACCAATTATATGACAATGTTTATGTGTGGTAATGCGGCTTCCGCAATGCGTGCGTTCACGGCAGCAGCCGCTTTTCTTCTTTTCCTGTCGGCCTGCATGAAGACGGAGGAGCCTGTTTCCGTACAGGATGACGGATTCATTGAACTGGCATTCACCAAAAGCGGCTTTGCAGGCGATGCGCAGGAATCTCCATCGGTAAAGGCGGGTCTGGATGAAGACGGCGCCGGTAATTTTGCGGAGGGTGACAAAGTCGGTCTCTATATATACGGCAGCCCTTCCAGACACGTGATTCTCACTCTTGAGAACGGCAGATGGACTCCGGCGCTGAAGAAGAGCGACCTGGGATCCGGCACGGCCAGGCTTTCCGCATATTATCCGGTATCGGAGGCTGAAGGCATCGGGTCAAACGTGCACCGCCATAAGGTGCAGACCGACCAGAGCGGAGACGGCTACATGGAATCGGATCTTCTGTGGAGCCATCTCGACATTGATCCTGGCTCGCTTTCAGGCAACAGGATAGAATTCCCTTTCAGGCATGCCATGCACAGGCTTGTCATAAACATTACGGGCTCTGACGGTACATTGCCCGAAGACCTTTCCGTAAAGGTCCTCAATGAGACCGAGGGGTCGCTTTCAATCTATAGCGGAAGTCTGAATGATCCGTCCGGTGAAAAGGAGAGAATAGATGCCAGAAAAGCGGAAGGGAGTCAGGGCAAGTTTTCCGCAATACTTTTCCCGGGCAGTCTGGACCCTTATTCCGACGGATGGGTGGAAATAACTGCGGGCGGCAAGACCTCGACCTTCAGGGCGCCGTCGGAAATCGGAGGCAGGGATTTTCTGGAGAGCGGAAAGGAGACGGTGCTGAACCTGAGTCTGAATCAGGGCGGCGTCGGCCCCGGGGAAGATCCGGAACCGGCGCCTGATCCCGACTATGCGG
Organism: uncultured Bacteroidales bacterium; assembly: GCA_944323825.1. Classification (GTDB taxonomy): domain Bacteria; phylum Bacteroidota; class Bacteroidia; order Bacteroidales; family UBA932; genus Cryptobacteroides. The sequence goes on along the minus strand of CALUTY010000003.1, from coordinate 152,250 downwards.
GGAAGATATGCTGGGTATATGGAGTCAAGACGCCGGAAACTCCTGACTACAATGAGGAGACCGTGAAAGTGCTGACAGATACGGATAAATTTTATCCGTGGACCTTCCCTTCAGGAGTATGGTTCAAGTTTGACAGCGATCCTGAAACAGCCTATCTGAACTGGCAGGAGGGCTTCCGCTGGTATGACTGCGACAAGGACAATCCGGACGAAAGCAACTCCCGTCCCGGCTATCATGACAGCAACATGTGCTGGGCGGCCGCTTCGGCATGCATGCTCCACTGGTGGATGAACATCAACAGCGACTATATTGCCGCGTATGACCGTAAATATGGAGACGTGTGCCCGAAATATCCGCGCCCTTCATCTGAATTCTCCGGCACTGAAAAAAGCGAGATATTCAATTTCTTCAGGGAGGCAAGCCGTAACCGCGGAGGGGCTGCGAGGGACGGCATCAACTGGTTCATCAACCACACTCCCGGATTGGGTCTAAAAGACACTTTCGACGACGATGCCTTCGGAGGCTATTTTACGGAGGTTTTCAAGGGAATGAAGATAGCCGACTCTTTCGGGGGCTTCAGCAAGGAAACGTTCAACGAGCTCATAAAAGACGCCCTTGAGAATGACCGCGGACTCGGATTCACACGCTCACACGGGCTGACGCATGTCATGGCTCTCTATGGTGTCGAATTCGATGATGAAGGATATATCTCGGCCGTATATTATGTCGACAACAACGACTATTATAATTTTCAGGTCACAGGCAGCAGCACTCCGTTCCAGAGGCATCGCCTGATCCGCAAGAAGATCACCTACAATGAGGGCAGCGGATTCAAGATATTGATCGGGGAGGGTACATCGTATGCGATAGTCGGAGTGACTACGATGGATCTTATGCGTGACGTATGGCGGAACGCCTTTCCGGAAGTGCGTACGGACGACTGAAGCTGAAAAATGATGCCGGGCAGTGCACGGCAGGATTGCAGACATTTTATTTGACATGGATATTATGATGATTATGAAGAGTTATAAATTTTTTCTATATGCTGCGGCGATTCTGCCGGCGGCCGTCTCATGCGACAGATCCGTCCTTCCCGGCGGGGACGGCGGCAGCGATGAAGTGACGGGAAAAATCGACATAAGGACTGCCGTTGGCCCTATTGTTAAAGCACCACAGCTTGGAGAGGACGGCTCCGGAAATTTCGTAAGCGGAGACATGTTCCGGCTGACGGTTTCAGGAGAGGGCTTTGATGATATAAGCGAGATCTATACGGTGGGAGAAACGGAACTTTTCTGGTCGGATCTGGAGCTTCCGGACAATTCCGGTACGGTGTATTTTTCAGGATGTTATCCTGATCAGGATGCCGTTTCAGACGGCAGTTTCCGTTTTGACATGCCGACAGACGGCGAGACAGATCTCCTGCTTGCCAAGGCTGTTCCGGTGGCGTACCAGGCGTCGGCGGTGGAGCTGAAATTCTCCCATGCTTTCCACAGGCTTGCCATAGAATATGTGTCTGACGGCACTTATTCCGATTCCGATCTTTCGCAGGTAGCCACATCCGTCAATGCGATGTCCTCATGCACGGTGAATCTGCGCAAGGGCGAAGTTGAATCAGGCTCTGCTGCCCATCCGGCAAGATACATGGAAAAGAAGGGGAATTCCGTGTCATATATGCTGATTCCGCAGAAGAAAGACGATGTCACTGTAGAGGTCTCTTTCCAGGGTATGAAAAAGATGTTCACTCTTCCGGACACCACCGGGGACGGTCAGGCGCTCAGTCTGCTTGAAGGAGGAAAAATGCTGACGGTGCAGCTTGAGATTTCTTCGGACGGGATCAGAATGGACGGGGTGCAGATCATAGGATGGGAGTCCCAGGGGACTGTCAACGGAGGCATATCCTTCTGAGTCACCTCCGTCATCAGGCATTGATTATGGACAGGACTACAATAGAGGATGCGCTTTTCCCGGATTGCCCGATAAGGAACATCCTTGCCAGAATCAGCGACAAATGGTCGCTGCTGGTCATCTACACCCTCGACAGGTCCGGAGGCAGGGCAGTGCGTTTCAAGGAACTGCAGCGTGAAATACCAGACATATCGCAGAAGATGCTTACGGTGACGCTCCGCACCCTTGAAGAGGACGGATATGTGATGCGCAAGATTTATCCGGAGGTGCCTCCGCGCGTGGAATATTCACTGACAGAAAGGGCAAGGTCGCTTCTGCCACACATAAACGCCCTCCTCGCCTGGGCGCTGGAGAACAGGGATGCAATAATGAGTGACCGCAAGGCGGCTACTGCCAATCGTCTGTGCGGAACGGGAAAGCAGGGAGATTGCGGGCGCCGGTGAGGTTGCCGGAACAGAAGTCCCTGAAGCCATACCTTACGGCAACAGGCTTGGCCACGGCCTCTGAAGACACTTTCACGCACTTTTGTCCTGGTATGACATGGGCTTCCGCCTTATGGAACATCCGGTCCTCTCCAGCAATCTCGAAACCTTCAAGACCATACCAAGGGCTGAAACCGTTGCGGTCGTTGTCAAAACGGAGCACGGCTTCGTTCCCGACAACCTCCATTTCCCTGAAGACAGGGCCTTCGCAGTCAATGCTGTCGAACCCGTATGCCCTGTTGAGGGCAAGCCATGCAAGCCTTTGTCCGACCTCCTTTTTGCGGCAAGGATGTATCTGAACGTCCTCATACGGGTATGCGAGGTCGTTGGTGCAGACGATTCCGCTGTTGGGGATGCTTCGTGCCGCTTCGAACTGGGCTTCTCTCAGCAATGCCCCTGATGTGCCTCCATGCCTGCTCTCGTTGCTGTACAGGTAAGGGGCGAGTTCCACGAGATAGAACGGCAGTTCTCCCTGTTCCCAAAGTCCTCTCCAATGAGTGACAAGAGTCTGCATTCGGGAAGCGTGTCCTTTTGGTGCCGGAGCATTCATCCGTGGAACAGAACACTGTCGGAGGCATGTTCATCCCTGATTTCTGGAACTGGTCGATGTTCAAGACAATATCCGAGAGAGCCGGCAAGACGGTTTCTCCCGGGACCCTTTCGGTGCTGTGCGATCCTGAAGCTCCTTTGTTTTCGTATTTCCCGAACGAAGGGCGCAGCGGCTGGCAATGGTGGAGCATCTGCCGCAATTCCCGGCCTCTGATTCTGGATTCCGTGACAGGTCATATTCCTTTGGTGCAGGTGATAGACAATGCCGAAAGATGCTACAGGCTTGGGCTGCTGGCTGAAATTTCTGTCGGCAACGGGTCCCTGCTTGTCTGCATGACGGACCTTGATGCGGTGTCGGGAACCCCTGAAGGGGCGGCCTTCCGTGCTTCCCTCCTGCGTTACCTGGCCTCCCCAGATTTCAGGCCTTCGTACCGTCTTTCCTGGGATGCCCTGCAGAATCTCCTGTACGGTGACCGCCAGTCATACGACATTCAGGGTATAGAAAACCGGACCGACTATTCAATTGCTGGTCCTGACTGTGCTGATGTTCCTCCTGCGGGAATGGAAGATGCCGTTCGCCATCCTCATTGTGGCTCTCACGGGCATCTGCGGGTGTCTTATGGCATTGATCGCTGACATTCAGGTTTGCAGACATCATTATTCCATATCTTCTCCTCACATCCGTGATCACTTCAAGCCGCTGTGTCCGATGGCGGCATAGATACCCGGCAGTTGTAATTCATGATGACTCGATTTAATTTGCTCCCTTACGATTGGCCGGAATGACAGAAAAGCCGGCATCAGGCTATTGTCCCATTATTTCTGTCAGGAAACTGTCGAACCATGAGGTCAATTCCGCCTTTTTACGGGAGAACCGCTGAACACATTGCTCATGTGCATTGAGTCAAGGGCCGCATCTATGTCTTTTATTTCTTCAGCGGACAGCCGGATGTCTGCCGCTCCGATATTCTCCTTCAGTCTGCACAGTTTCCGGGTGCCGGGAATGGGGACAATCCACGGCTTTTTGCACAGCATCCAGGCAAGGGAGATTTGGGCGGGTGTGGCGTGTTTCTGCTCTGCCAGTTCATCAAGGAGAGAGAACAGGGCCTTGTTCTGTCCGAAGCTTTCCTTTTGGAATTGGGGCATGGAGGCCCGGTAGTCCACAGCTGCGTCGAAACGGTCATTTTCCGTATAATACAGGGAGAGAAGACCGTTGGCAAGCGGAGAGAACGCCACGAAGCCGATGCCCAGTTCTTCGAGCACAGGGAAAAGGGATTCGTTCCACCGTGCCATCATCGAATAGCGGTTCTGTATTGCCGTCACATGGCATACGCTGTGCGCCCTGCGCATATATTCCACATTCGCTTCCGAAAGGCCCCAATGGAGAATCTTGCCCTCCTTTATCAGGTCGGCCATCACGGATGCCACCGTTTCCGGCTCCACCTGCGGGTCGGTGCGGTGCTGGTAATAAAGGTCAATATGGTCGGTCTGCAACCTCCGTAAGGAGCTTTCGACAGAGCGGCGTATCACTTCCGGACGCGAGTCCGTGATGACGGCGTGGGTGCCGGGGGCATTCGGATTCTCAAATGAAATGCCGAATTTGGTTGCAATGACAATCCTGTCTCGGAAAGGCCTGAGGGCTTCTCCCAACAGTTCTTCGTTGTCATGAGGATTGGCGGCGGTGCCGTATGATTCAGCCGTGTCGAAAAATGTGTAGCCCATATCCACCGCATCGGAGAGCAGTTCGGTCATTTCCCGCCTGTCTGCCGGCGCACCGTAGGCGTGGCTCATGCCCATACATCCCAATCCTATGGCGGACACTCTCAGTCCGCTCGGTCCTAATGTCCTGTAATTCATATTCTATTTTTTATACTTCTGCAAAAGTACGGCAGTCGGGAGAAAGCCTCATTATAAGAATTGCGGCAGGACATGTACATATTTCCGTTTTTTGTAGTTAAAATGTAAAAAAGACAAGCCTGCCGGTGAGCCTTGAAAGAGTTATTGTTTTGAAATGTCTATATTTGCAAATGAAATAAAAAATGAGGATATGGCGGAAAAGGAAAATATTATAATAAAGGACACCCTCGACGGACTGGGTACGGACGCATACGGCGACTATCTGTCCCATGCCCTCTGTCTGGCAGGCAGATGCAGGCTGAAATACAACGGAGAGGAACGCGAACTGCAGGCAGGCGACCTGATGATTGTGCGCAAGGGCAAACTGGTGGAACGCATATGTCCCGGGGAAGATTTCAGGGTGAAGGTGATATATGTCACATCAGAGTTTATCGAATTCTCCACTCCGCTCAGCAATTATGGCATGAAAGGGCAGCTGTCCCTGTTCCTCAATCCGATAATGAAATTGGATGCCGGACAGCAGGAACAATGCCGCAAGGACTTCGAAATGGTTGAATCACGGCTGGCACAGACCGGTCATCATTTCCGCCGCGACTTGCTGACAGCCTCCGTCCAGATGCTGATAATAGATTTCTTCGATTTTCATTCGCATCTTTACGGAGCGGACAATATTCCTCAGCAAAGCGCCACCATCATGAGCCGCTTCCTCAATATGCTGGAAAACGGGACATATCGCGAACACCGCGAAGTGAACTGGTATGCCGACAAGCTGTGCGTGACTCCCAAATACCTGTCCGAAGTCTCCCGGAAAGTAAGCGGCTATGCCGCCAACTATTGGATAAACCGGTACACCGTACTCGACATCTCCCGTCTGCTCAGGGACAAGTCCCTGACCTTTGTCCGCATTTCCGACATGTTCGGCTTCTCGTCGCCTGCCTATTTCAGCCGTTATGTGCAGCAGCATCTGGGAGTAAGCCCGACGGAATACCGGGGATGAGACGCCGTCCCGATGGTCAAACCGCAAAAATGCAGGTATTCGCAGTAATTCGTGTAATAGGCGGTATTTGGAAATATGTCAGAACAGACTGTCTGATTCGAGCTCCAGCAGGAATTTCTTTGCTGCGATTCCTCCTCCATATCCGGTGAGGGACCCGTCGCTGCCTATGACCCTGTGGCAAGGCAGGAATATCGAAATGGCATTCGCACCGTTGGCATTTGCCACCGCCCGGACTGCACCGGGCATATCGAGTCTGGCGGCAAGGCCTGCATAGGATATGGTCTTCCCGTAAGGGATTTCTTCAAGCATTTTCCATACTTTTTTCTGAAATTCCGTGCCCGCAAAAAGCAGCGGAATGTCAAATGATTCCCGTTCTCTCCGGAAATATCCGTCCAGCTCACCGGCCGCCTCCCTTATTATTTCCGTTGTCCCTTCCTCGAATTCCGCCTTCAGCATCCTCTCCAGCCTCCTGTCCACAGCCTTCCTGTGCCTTTCCACCTCCCAGTCGCATAAGCACAGCCTTTCCCTGAAAGAGCCCAGCACCAGCCTCCCGCAAGGCGCCTGATATCTCTGCACCATTATTTTTCTTTCCTCCATATCCCCAAAATCATTTTTAATGTCTATCCGCAATAGTACCCCCAATGAGTCATCCCGAGCGCAGTCGAGGAATCTATGGAATAAACTTCGCCCTCCGGTCGGAACGACGATAAGGGGTATTTTCATTTTCATCCTCTGCAAAATTACGGAAATTACCGATAACCTGAATTGGACCATGTCCACTTTTTTTAGCCGGTACATTGTGCCGATAAAATTTGGTGCTCATTGACAAATCCCGTATAAAAAATTTGGTGGATATTGACAAAATGCACTGATAAAATTTGGTGGAATAATTTTATGAGGTTATATTCGCATATAAAACATAGGTGATGGAAGAGAATATAACCTATTTCAAACGAAAGATATACAATACGATGCTCAAATGGAAAACAGAGCGCCGGGGGGATACGGCATTGCTGATACAGGGAGCAAGGCGTGTCGGGAAATCAACTATAGCGGAGGAATTTGCCCGTCGTGAATATAAATCATATATTCTGATTGACTTCTCAAAGGTGTCAAAGGAAGTGAATGATTTGTTCAATGACATTTCAGATTTGAATTATCTGTTTCTGCGGCTGCAGTTCATCTATCAGGTGCAGTTGCATGAAAGGGAGTCGGCAATCATATTTGACGAAGTCCAGTTGCAGCCGCTTGCAAGGCAGGCGATAAAGCATCTGGTAAAGGACCACCGCTATGACTATATAGAAACAGGTTCTCTGATATCTGTCCGCTCCAGGAGCCGTAATATTCTTGTGCCGAGTGAGGAAACGAAAGTGGATATGTATCCGATGGACTATGAGGAGTTCAGATGGGCACTTGGAGATACGGCAACTGTTCCTCTGTTACGGACGGCATTTGAGAAAAAATTGCCGTTGGGCGATGCCGTCCATCGCAAGCTCATGCGTGATTTCCGTCTGTATATGCTTGTGGGAGGAATGCCGCAGGCTGTTTCCGCATATATCAGAACGAACAATTTATCTGCAGTCGATCAGGTGAAGCGCGATATCATAGCCCTTTATGAAGAAGATTTCGGGAAGATTGATGACTCGGGGAGAGCCAAGGCATTGTATGATGCCATTCCTGCACAGCTCAGCAAAAATGCATTACGCTATCAGGTAGGCATGACCATCAGGGACGAAAGGGCGGAAAGGATAATGAATGTCGTGAAGGAGATGGAGGATTCCATGACGGTTAATGTGGCGTACCATTCTGATGATCCTAATGCGGGGCTGGCTTTGACGAAGAATGAAGAATATTTCAAGATGTATGCTTCAGATACCGGCTTGTTTGTCACTCTTGCATTCAAGGACAGGGATGTTGTTGAAAATGTGATTTATGACAAGCTGCTGAATGACAAGTTCAGCACCAACTTGGGTTATGTCTACGAGAATGTCATAGCCCAGATGTTGAGGGCATCAGGGAAGAATTTGTTTTATCACACGATTCCCTATGCTGAAGGCAAGAAGTATTATGAAATAGATTTTGTCATTTCTGACAAGCATAAGATATCTCCTGTTGAGGTGAAATCTTCCGGATATAAGACCCATAAGTCATTGGATGTGTTCTGTTCCAAGTTTTCAGACCGCGTAATGAACAGGTATCTGATTTACACGAAGGATTATAAACGGGAAAATGGAGTCGAATACATACCGGTATATATGACGATGTTTCTGTAAAATCGGAATTGATGGAAAACTGCAGGAATATAGGCTTTGAAAATATCAGGAACAGCACCGGATGTCCGGTCATAGAAGACGGCTTCATGGTGTATGACAATCTGTCCGGATGGCAAAGCCATGGGATTCCGTTCATGGCAGCGGATTGCCATACAAGACTAAAAGGACTCAGCATCATCGGGATATGTACGGATGGAAGACTGAAGCTTTGCATCGGTCCGAAGAGCATGGAAATATCCGCCGGACAGGCCTTCATGCTTTTTGCCGGAGAAAAATTCCGTCTTGCAGATGCAAGCCCTGACCTGAAAATCCGTCTTGTGATTTTCAAGGATGAGTTCATGAGGTGGAAAGGCGACATCCTCAGGTCGGCGGGGCTTCATGAAACGCCGCCTTGCGAAGCTCATCTGTTTACATTGGCAGGAAGTGTCTTGCAGGAATGTGTGGCTACATACGAGTCTATCCGCAGCCGGCTGTCGACATGGCAGCCGAGTCCGCTTCTGCTCCCCGGCTTCCGCTGATAAAATGCGTCATAGTATCCTTCGGCATTGAATGCCAGCGTCTGACTGTCATCCGAAATGATGTTGTACATTGCATCCGGCAGACCTCCTGAGACAAGTTCCGTGGCGGAGCATCTCAGCGGAGAAATGGCCGACATGCTCGACAACCAGAATTTCATCTATACCCGCATAAGATGTGGTGCAGACAGTGTGCGACATGATGCCTTATCTGGAAAATATGACAGCGGACATATCCATCAGGACGGATTTCCCTTCCGTTCCGGTCCGCATCCTTGCCAACCGTACCCTTCTGGAGTCCCTTGTCACCAACCTTGCCGTCAATGCGCTCCGGCACAACCGTCCCGGCGGCGATATGACAATAGCCGTCACCCCGGACAGCCTTGCCGTATCAAACACCTCCGACGGTCATCCTCTGGACAGTACGCACATCTTCAACCGTTTCTGGAAGCCTTCTGAAAATGCCGGGGGCAACGGTCTCGGCCTCGCCATAGTCAAGTCCATCTGTGACTGCCACGGCTGGCAAGTCCGATATGACCATGTGGCCGGACAACATGTCTTTTCGATAATCTTTTAAAGAAACTCAAAAGTGAGAGTCATCCCCGTTTTTCTTGTTTTTCGTTGGTCAACTAAATTTCTTTTTCGAATATTCGATTCTCAGAGCGATACTAAGGGTTGTTTTTGTGTATGAATATAAAAATGAATAACTTTGCGCGGAATTTCAGAAATTGGTATAAAGTAAGTCTAAGTCCTGTGAAAGACATTGTTTTTCTTTCGGGGAGGGCGGAGGGCGTAAATTACTCTTCTCCGTCTTCAGCCGGGCTGCTGAAGAGACTCTTCAGAATTTCCACAAAGTCGGGAGATATTTTTGCCGCCATGGAGCGGCAGAAGAAACATTTCCTGTGCCGGGTCGTTCCGGTGATCCTGTTTTGCCTTTGTACGGCTTTTCCGGCATGGGCGCAGGTCGCGGATACATCCATGCTTGGACAGGAGGTTTTCAGGAACAGAGGAAAGGTAGCGGCTTCTGAAGTCTTCAGAATTGCAGGGGTAGGAGTGCCGCTGGTTGCATGCGGTGTCGCGGTGAATGGGGAGAATGTCCGCTTCCGGGAATTCAGGAACGGCATTGCACCGTCTTTTGACTGCCATATTGATGATTATCTGCAGTATGCTCCGGCTGCGGTAATGGTGGGGATGAAGGCGGCCGGGATCAAGAGCCGAAGTTCATGGGGAAGGATGCTTGTATCCGATGCATTTTCTGCTGCCATTATGGCTTCCCTGGTCAACGGACTGAAATATTCCGTATGGGAAATGCGTCCGGACCGCTCGGGCCGCAATTCTTTTCCATCCGGACATACGGCCACCGCTTTCATGACAGCAACAATGTTCAGCAGGGAATATGGAGAAAGGAGCGTCTGGAATAGCGTAGGGGCATATTCTGTGGCAGCGACCATAGGTCTGATGCGCATCTTCAATGACAAGCATTGGCTCGGGGATGTGCTTGCCGGAGCCGGGATCGGCATATTGTCCACCGAAATGGGATATTGGCTTGCAGACCTGATATTCAAGGATAAGGGGATAAGGCATTTTCCGGTCGACGGGGAGTTTTCGTCGTCTTACTGTCCGTCTTTCATGGGACTTTATCTCGGTATGAATGTGGTATTGGGCAACCGTGTTCCGGGTTCTCGCCGTGGATTCTCTCCTGGCAGTGTCGCCGGTGTGGAAGGAGCTTGGTTTTTCGGTCCATATATGTAATATCTTGATTAAGAGGTATCTGTGTCTTCATGTTGCCGGTTTGATTCAATTTCTTGTGTAATATTTACACAAAAATGTTTGGTCTTTAAAAACAGGTTCATTATTTTTGTGGTGTAAATTTTACGCAAGAAAATATATGGATGAGCAGAACAGATCAGAAAATGAGAAGAAATACTGCTATAAATATCCTCACCCAAGTGTCACGACCGACTGTGTCATCTTCGGTTTTGATGATGCCAAATTGAGGGTACTTATGGTGCAGCGGGGTATAGAACCGTATAAAGGACGATGGGCACTTCCGGGCGGGTTTCTGAAGATGGACGAGAGTGCCGAAGAAGGCGTATTGCGCGAGTTGCAGGAAGAAACTGGCTTGAAAGGTGCGTACATCCGCCAATTCCATACCTTCACCGCTCCTGAACGCGACCCTCGCGAGCGTGTCATCACCATTGCCTATTATGCTTTGGTGCGAATGCAGGAAGTGAAAGGTGGCGATGATGCAGCCGATGCCCGATGGTTTGCGCTGGATGAGGTGCCGCAACTGGCTTTCGACCACGACCGGATACTCCGCATGGCAGAGCTGGCGTTACGCAGGCAAATCCATTTCGAGCCCGTGGGCTTCGAACTGCTGCCCAGGGAATTCACCATCAAGGAACTGCAAAACCTTTATGAGGCGATACTCGGCATCCGTTTCGACCGCCGCAATTTCTACAACAAGATGAAGCGGTTGGGAATGTTGGAGCAATTGGATGAGACTGTCAATCCCTCACAGAAGAAAGAGGCTTTCCTCTTCCGCTTCAACAAGGCAAAATATGAGGAACTGAAGCAAAAGGGATTCAGGTTGGAGTTTTGAACGGGTAAAAATAAGAATATGTTAGGAGCAATCATCGGTGACATTGTGGGCAGTACCCGCGAATGGCACAACATCAAGACGGAGGATTTCGAGCTTGTTCCCAAAGGAAGCCGGTTTACGGACGACACTGTGATGACGCTTGCCGTGGCGGAATGGCTGATGAATGACCCGGAGCATCGCCCTGAGACTTTGGTGGAGTGTATGCAACATTTGGGACGCAGATATCCGAATGCCGGTTATGGCGGTATGTTCTCCAAATGGTTGACAAGCGACAATCCTCAACCTTACAACAGCTTCGGCAACGGCTCCGCCATGCGTGTAAGTCCCGTAGGGCTGTATGCCAACTCGTTGGAAGAAGCCTTGGATCTGGCACGCATCACGGCATCGGTCAGCCACAACCATTCCGAAGGCATCAAGGGAGCACAAGCCGTTGCAGGATGCGTATTCATAAGGAAGACAGAGTGGGCTGAAGCAGAGAAGATAAGGCGCTTTATCAGGGAGAGAATAGGATATGACCTCGACTTTGAGCTGGAGGATATACGCGATGGCTACGGGTTTGATGTGACATGCCAAGGGAGTGTCCCCATTGCCATCAAGGCTTATCTGGAGCGTAGCACTCCGGAAGAGGCGTTGCGGCTGGCCATTTCCATGGGCGGTGATTCCGACACCATCGGTGCCATGACTGCCTCCATTGCCGGTGCCGAGCGGTTCGGTTCAGTTGGAGGTGGATTCCACACGGAACTCATCGCCCAATGCCGCGCCCTGCTTCCTGCCGCCCTGCTCGACATCAACGACCGCTTCGAAGATTTTATATCGCGTCCGCTCCATCAGTCGTATTACCTGCACGGGTATTTGTTTGCTGGGGAATACCCTGGCGACAAGGATGAGGATACAGCCAGGAGGAAAATCAAGAATATGGTGCATTTCGGAGTTAAGCATTTTGTGGACCTTACCGAGGAAGGTGAGCTGCGTCCATATAGCCACCTGCTGCCGAAAGGAACGACTTATCTGCGTTTCCCCATTCGCGACGGTGGCGTGCCGCAATCCATCGGGTCTGTCAACAGGCTTTTGGATAAGATAGCATACTATGAAAAGATGGACGGCTATACCTATATCCATTGCGCGGGAGGCGTGGGGCGCACAGGGACAATCGTGGGTTGCCTCAAAGCACGGGAACTGCAGCAGCAAGGCAGCAAGTATGACGCTTTGACTGTGTTGCGCAACTTTTTCAGGAGCATGCCCAAGTCGGCTTCCCGCAAAACGCCTGAAACTGTGGAACAAGAAGAGTTTATAAGAGCCTTTGAATGTGACACGGGCGGCAGCAACGAAGTGAGGACTGCAAGGGTAAAGGACTGTATCAGGGGATGTCTGATGGCTGGTGCGGCCGGCGACGCACTGGGTTATACGGTGGAATTCATGAGCAGGAAAAGTATCCTTGCCCGATACGGCGACAAGGGAATAACTAAGTTCGACCTCACTCCGGAGGGCAAGGCCCTTGTGAGCGACGATACTCAGATGACACTCTTCACTGCCAACGGCATGCTGATGGGCATTACGCGCGGCTATATGCGCGGAATCGGCGGTGCACCGGAGAATTATGTCGATGGGGCTTACCTTGACTGGTATTACACGCAGACTGGAAAGAAAAGGAAAATCCTGATTGACGACTGGCACTGCACATGGCTTCGTGACCTGCCTGAACTGGCACACCGCCGTGCACCGGGCAACACCTGCCTGAACGCATGTGAGGCAATATACCGCGGTATGGAAGTAGAGAACAACAGCAAGGGTTGCGGCGGCATCATGCGCGTTGCGCCGATGGCGCTCCTTTCAGCGGGATATTTGGCGCGCGGAGAGCGGTTTTATTCTATTGACGAGATGGACAAAGCCGGTGCGGAAACTGCTCGTGTCACGCACAAGCATCCATTAGGCTTTCTCCCTGCGGCAATGCTGACCCATCTGTTGTACAAATTGATACCGATGCCGGTCGAAGCCGTCAATGAAGAATTCAGGCAGCTTGCCTTGGAGACTATCGAAGCTCTCGACAACATATATAAAAATGAGTTTGAAGAAGACAAGCATTACCTTGCCGACCTTACCCGCAAAGCGGTGGCTCTTGTTGACAACGGCAGGAGCGACGCAGAGAACATCCGTCAATTGGGCGAAGGCTGGACGGCCGAGGAAGCATGGGCTATCGCCCTATATTGTGCCATTCGCCATGCGGACAGTGCAGAGAATGCAATCATAGCCGCAGTGAACCACGACGGAGACAGCGACTCGACAGGGTCAATTTGTGGCAACATCATGGGTGCAATTCATGGCTATGAAGCCATCAGTCGCCAACTGTTATTCTGTCCGCAAGGAAAGAAATTGGAGCAGGTGCTCGAACTGTCGAACATCATCCTTGCCATTGCCGATGATCTCTACACAAGCTGCATTATCAGCGAGTATGAACCCATTGACACTCCGGAGAAGAAACAGTGGTATAAACGCTATTGTGAAATGAAACCCGTTATTATGAGACTGAAGAAATGATACGGGAAGACAAATTGGACGATAGGAACGGTTTCAAAGGATATTCTTCAATGGGAAATTACGAGGAACTTATGGCGGCTGCCGCGAGGCTTCAGGGCGGAGAGGCCGGGGGCCTTTTCGAAGTTAGGCAGCTGCCGAAGAAGGCTCTTCTTCTGCGTGAAGGGGAGATAGCCGATACATTGTATCTGATAAGGAAAGGGTGTCTTCGACTTTTCTTTTATGACAGCAAGGGGAGGGACATCACTTTCCAGTTTTTCTTTGAAGGAGAGTCAGTGGCTTCTTTTGACAGCATGCATCAGGGCAGCCCAAGTCTTTTTTCACTCGAAAGCCTGGAGCCGTCGGAGGTGGTTGCCATCAGAAAAAAAGGATTTCTATGGACTTCTTGAAAAAGGAGCCTTCAGTCAGATTCCCCTTTGACGCCCCCGATGAATGCTGCCTCGCCATAGAGTTCCATCCAGGCTCCCTTTCACACATCCACGGCCTCATCCGCTATCCCGCCGCCTTCAATCTTTGATGAAAAACAGATCAGAGTGTGGCGAATTTTTCCCCGGAAAGGGTTTCGTCGGAATAGAGTTCTCGCGGCAGTATGTTCGGACAGGTCTGCAACTGGAGGATGAAATGGAAAGGCGGAATTGTTCGGATTACGGATTTTTTCCGTAAAATTGCAGACTGATAACTCTATGCTGACCACTGTTGACATCTGGAATGAAACATAAGATATTTTCTGCAGTTGCCGGACTCATGGTTTCGGCGGCAGTATCTGCTTCATCTGAAGTGCCTTTGGAAATCTGGTTCAGTACACCTGCCGAATTTGACGGACATACGGCATTGACCGGGCTCCGGACAGGCATGGAAAATCCCGACCCGCAATGGGAGACTTCATCCCTTCCTTTGGGGAACGGGTTCATCGGAGCAAATGTCATGGGCTCACTCTCCACTGAACGGGTGACACTTAACGAGAAATCCCTGTGGGAGGGCGGCCCCAACATTCAGGGCGGAGCTTCATATTATTGGGATGTGAACAAGTCCTCGGCATCTGCAGTCCGTGATATCCGCAGGGCATTCATGGACGGGGACATTTCATTGGCTGATTCCCTGACAAGACACTGTCTCAACGGAAAGGCTTCTTATGAGCCTTCGGAGGAATCCCCTTTCAGGTTCGGGTCGTTCACGACGATGGGTGAACTTCACATTGCGACAGGCCTTTCACAAGATGGGGTGACATCCTACAGACGGAGCCTTGACATAGAGGATGCCGTGGCTGAGGTGAGCTTTGAGAAAGACGGGACCGGATACTGCCGTTCCTTTTTCGTGTCATATCCTGACAGGGTAATGGTGATGCGCTTTTCTTCCGTGAAGCCTCAGGAGAGACTGGTGCTGAAATATGTTCCGAATCCCCGGTCGGAGGGAACATTTTCCGGAGAAGGGACTTCAATATTGTATTCCGGGAGACTGTCCGGCAATGGAATGCGGTTTGCCGTGCGTCTTGCGGCGGTATTGCCTGGCGGAGGGAGTGCCAGGGCGGAAGACGGCTGTCTGGTGGTGGAGAATGCGCGGGATGTGGTGTTCATTCTCACGGCAGGCACTGATTACAGGATGAATTTCAATCCTGATTTTTCAGACCCGCTGACATATGCCGGAGGCAATCCTGAGGCTGAGACTGAAGCGGCGCTGGAGGCTGCCATGAAAAAGTCCTATGATGAACTTCTGGCCAGACATACGGCCGACTATCAAGAGCTTTTCGGCAGGGTCAGCCTTGATCTTGGCGGGGCTGCTGAAAAAAGGGCGGCATCTTCATCTCATGGAGCACAATCCCTTGACACTCCGGGCAGGCTGGCCCGGTACAGGGCCGGGGAAAAGGATTTCGGTCTTGAAGAGCTTTATTTCCAGTTCGGCAGATATCTTCTCATATCTTCTTCCCGTCAGGGTGCCATGCCTGCAAATCTCCAGGGCATCTGGCACAACGGGGTTGACGGCCCCTGGCATGTCGATTACCATAACAACATAAATATCCAGATGAACTACTGGCCGGCTCTTGTTACCGGCCTTCAGGAGTGTTACGCCCCTCTCATTGACTATATACGCTCCCTTGAGAAGCCGGGGAAGAGGGTGGCCCGGAACTGTTTCGGTGCCGGAGGCTGGACCGCTTCCATTTCATCCAACATTTTCGGATTCGCATCCCCTCTGAGCAGCACGGACATGTCCTGGAACCTCATTCCTGTCGCTGGACCATGGCTGGCAGTGCATCTGTGGGAATATTATCAGTACACGCAGGACAAGGAATGGCTGCGCGTTATAGGATATCCGCTGATCAGGGGAAGCGCAGATTTCACGGCCGACTATCTGTGGAAGTCTCCGGACGGCACTTATATGGCCTGTCCTTCAACATCTCCGGAACATGGTCCGGTGGACAAGGGTGCGACATTTGCCCATGCTGTGTCCAGGGAGATTCTGGATGCCGCTGTCAGTGCTGCCTCTGAGCTCGGCATTGATGCCACAGACAGTGAAAGGTGGTCCGGAATATTGGACAGCATAGCCCCGTACAGAATAGGAAGGTACGGACAGCTTATGGAATGGAGTGAAGACATTGATGATCCGGAGGATCGTCACAGGCATGTAAACCATCTTTTCGGACTTCATCCCGGACATACGATATCTCCTTTGTCCACACCGGGACTGGCGAAGGCTTCGGAGGTGGTGCTTGAGCACAGGGGAGACGGGGCCACAGGGTGGAGCATGGCCTGGAAGCTTAACCAATGGGCAAGGCTTCATGACGGGAACCGCGCCTACAAACTGTTCCGGAATCTGCTGAAGGACGGTACGGTGGACAACCTGTGGTGCAGCCATCCTCCTTTCCAGATAGACGGCAACTTCGGCGGTACTGCCGGGATGGCCGAGATGCTGCTGCAGAGCCACGCCGGTTGCATACACCTTCTTCCGGCTCTTCCTTCCGTCTGGGATGCGGGGAAAGTCAGCGGATTATGCGCCAGGGGCGGATTTGAACTCTCTTTCACATGGAAAGACGGCAGGCTTGAGGAGTGCCGCATATATTCGTCCGCAGGGCACAGATGCACCGTGTATTATGACGGGCAATATCTTGATTTCCCGACTGAGAAAGGGCATTCTTACCGTCTTGCCGCAGGGCATGACGGACGGCTTTCCCTGAGAGGGAGGAAGCGGCAGCACGATGCAGTGATGGTTCCGCAATCCTGGAATCTGAAAGAATGACCGAATGGCATCAGGAGGGTACTAGAGGATGAATTCTGAAAACAATTGCATATGGAAACTTTGACAAACGGGGAGCTGACGGTCAAGGTCAGCAGCCATGGTGCGGAGCTTTGCAGCATCATGAAAGAAGGAAGGGAATATCTTTGGCAGGCTGACCCTGCCTTCTGGAAGAGGCATTCGCCTGTGCTTTTCCCGATAGTCGGGAGCCTATGGAACGGGAAATGCCGTTTTGACGGACAGGAATATGAGATGTCGCAGCACGGATTTGCGAGGGACATGGATTTCACCCTGCTGTCATTGACGGATAATGAGGTGAGGTACAGGCTGGTTTCCGATGAGGAGACTATGGCCCGCTATCCTTTCCCTTTCGTGCTGGAAATCGGCTACAGGCTGGACGGCAACAAGGTGACGGTGCTTTGGTCCGTGACAAACCCAGGTGAGAAGGAAATGCATTTCCAGATTGGGGCCCACCCTGCATTTTTCTACCCTGACTTTGATCCGGAAACCTCCGGGCGGGGATTCTTCCTCCTTGAAAGAAGAAAAAATGTCGACACAGGGAGTTGTGGACCACATGAAGCCGTACCTTTCGCTGATGGAAAGGTACGGACATTGGAATATGTACTGATCAAGGAAAAAGGATGTGCTGACCCGGACATGAAATATCCTCTTGCCGCTCTTTCTGAGGCTGATATTGATGCATTCCCGTCAGAAACGGCCGCAAATCTCAGGCAACAGTCAGCCAAAGGCGTGATATTTCCGCTTGACATACATACATTTGACAAAGATGCCCTGATTTTTGAGGACGGGCAGATAGGGAAGGTGACTCTTCTGACAGCATCAAGCCGTCCATGGCTGGGGCTTTCCTTTGATGCCCCTCTTGTGGGGCTGTGGTCTCCTGTGGCAAAGAATGCCCCGTTCGTGTGCATAGAACCGTGGTACGGCCGTTGCGACAGGGCCGGCTATGAAGGCGAATTCAGCGGCCGTGACCGGGTGCAGCACCTCGCTCCCGCACGGACATTCAGCGCAGAATATACGATTGAGATATTCTGATGTCTTTTGGTCAAGACACCGGTCGAGGTCGCTGATGATCCGGGTATTGTCCGTTTCCTTGCCACGAAATGACAGATGCTGAAATTATCATTTGTAAATTGTATTTTCTTCAGGCTGTCTTATCTTTGCGGCCGGTTTTTACAAAATGGACATGAACTGGTTGATTCTCATTCTGGCCGGATTCTGTGAGACCGGCTTTGCCTTCTGCCTCGGAAAGATGAAGGGGCTGACCGGAATTGAATATTATCTTTGGGGTGCGGGCTTCCTTCTGAGCCTTACGCTCAGCATGATACTGCTTGCGAAGGCGGTGCAGACCATACCGATAGGCACGGCCTATCCCATCTGGACTGGCATAGGTGCGGTGGGTACGGTGCTTGTCGGCATATTCTTCTTCCATGAGCCTGTCACCTTCTGGAGGCTTTTTTTCATTTCTACCCTCATCATTTCGATTGTGGGGCTGAAGATGGTGAGCCATTGATTGCAGGAAGCATTTTCCGGAAGCATATTATGGCTGCCACAAGGGCTATTGCCCCGCCGACATATCCTATGCAGGAAATGGAAATGCCTGAGCATACATAGCCTCCGATGAGAGCCCCTCCACCGATTCCGATGTTGTATATCCCTGAATATATGGACATTGCCACGGCTGTGCCTTTCGGGGCGTTGCGTATGATTTCGGACTGGAAAGAGAGATTGTAGAAATTGATGGCGAAGCCCCAGAATACGCAGAGTATCACGGCTGAGACGGGATTCAAGGCCGCTACATGCAGCAGAAGGAGGAAAATGCAGATGCCGGCCACTGCAAACTGGATGAATCTGCGGCGGTATCTGTCATAGCAGCGGGAGAATATCCAGCTTCCGGCGAGTCCCACTACGCCGAATATTGTGAGCACGATGGTGATCCAGTTGCTTCCGAGCCCGGCCACCTGACCGAGGAAAGGCTCAATGTAGCTGTAGCCGGTGAAGTGTCCGGTGATGGCTACCACTGTGACCAGATAAATGCTCAGAAGGGCAGGGGACTTGATGAGGGCGGGGAGCTTCCGCAGGGAAATGGAGCCGTCGCCAGGCATTTTCGGAAGCACTGCCGCAAGGATGGCAAGGATGACTGCCGCAAGAACTGCAATGATCAGGAAAGTGGCCCTCCATCCGAGGTAGAGGCCTATGGTTCTGCCGAGCGGAAGCCCGATTATCATTGCTATCGAAGAACCGCACACGATGATGCTCAGAGCCGTGGATCCTTTGCCTTCAGGGGCGAGCCTTACGGCCAATGGGGTCACTATCGACCAGAATATGGCATGGGAACATGCCACTCCTATCCTGGAAATCATCAGCATATAGAAATCCTTGGCAAAGCCGGAGAGTATGTGGCTTGCGGCGAAGATGGCAGTGATGGA
Source organism: uncultured Bacteroidales bacterium (assembly GCA_944323825.1). Lineage (GTDB taxonomy): Bacteria > Bacteroidota > Bacteroidia > Bacteroidales > UBA932 > Cryptobacteroides. The sequence continues at coordinate 132,863 of CALUTY010000003.1, read as the reverse complement.
GAGCATCAGCTTCCTGTTTTCTGTCTTTGCGAATATGAGCATAAGAGGAAGGGACGCCAGTGCCACTACCCAGGCGTAGACGGTTATGAGCATTCCCGCATGTGCTTCCGAGATGTCGAAGTCGCTTGCAATGTCCGACAGAAGGCCTATAGGGATGAATTCTGAAGTGTTGAAGATGAAGGTGGAGAATGTCAGGCCTATCACAGGGAGCCATGCCCTGAAGCCGCTTCTGCCGCCGCCTTTTGCGATTCCATTTTCCATTTTCTTGTCAGTTTGTCAGTCCGTTAAATCCTGTTTCTCCGTGAATGTGCCGTCTTTCGTGAATTGTTTCCCGGAAAAACGGGCGCAAAAATAAAATATTTTTTCCGAGGTGGTACATTCTTTTATATTTTTCCGTATATTGGAGGATAATCGGATTTCGAAGAAATATTTCCAATCATGAAAATTCTGACAGGGGAGGACATCCGTCAGGCTGACCTGCATACAATTGAAAATGAACCGGTGTCAAGCCTGGACCTTATGGAGAGGGCGGCTGCGGCCCTTGCGGAGGAGATAATCACTGAAGACAGTATTGAGTATGCCTATATATGTGAAGGCGGGAAGGCTTCCCGTGCATGTCAGTGTGCGGAGGCTGATGCCGTGCCGGACTATGTGATTTTTGTAGGGAAAGGCAACAACGGGGGCGACGGGCTTGCCGTGGCGAGGCTGCTTGCTCGGAAATATGGCACTTCCAGGCGCGTTTCGGTGGTGACTGTAGGCTATGAGTCGCGGCTTTCAGAAGAATGCAGGGCAAATCTGGAGCGTCTTCCGTCATCTGTGAGAAAGTATGTCTTCCATGAAGGGAAGGTCCTGGGGTCATACGGCGGCCTGTTCAACCGTAACACAGTGATTATAGATGCCATGCTGGGAACCGGTGTCAGGGGCGCGGTCAAGGAACCGGTCAGCAGCGCGGTGAGGCTTGTTAATTCCGTTTCATCACTGTGCCGGAAAGTAATTTCCATAGACATGCCGTCAGGTATGCCGACAGAGCCGGAAGACGGGCATCCGTGCGATTTCGTGGCAGCGGACAGGACCATTGCCATAGAATTTCCCAAACTGTCCCTGCTCCTCCCGGAGAGCGGAAAATATGCCGGCCGCCTGAGCGTGGTGCACATCGGACTTGACAGGGATTTCATAAAGGAAGCCGTGTCCGGTTATGAGGCTGTCGATGCGGATATGATACGCTTCCTGCTCAAGCCGAGGAATGAGTTTGACAACAAGGGGACACATGGTCATGCACTTGTGATAGCCGGGTCATGCGGCATGATGGGGGCGGCGGTCCTCAGTACGGGTGCGGCACTGAAGTCCGGCTGCGGCCTGGTGACGGTACGCATTCCCGGGCAGGAGAGGCAGGTGATCCATATCACACATCCTTCCGCCATAGTTTCATGCGACCCTTCTTCCGTCTTCTCGTCGCTTCCGGACAATCTGTCCCGGTATTCATCCGTTGCGGCTGGTCCGGGTCTCGGCCAGAAGCATGAGAGCGTACAGGCTCTCGGGGCCTTGCTGGACTTCTTTTCCGGAGGCAACTGCCGGACTTTCGCCAGGACAGGCGCATTCGAGCCGCATATCAAGACGCTTGTCCTTGATGCGGATGCCCTGAACATGATTTCGGCTCATCCTGACATGTTCAGAAAAATTCCTGCCGGGGCAGTGCTGACACCGCATATCGGGGAGCTTGCCAGGCTTTTGAGGTCTGCATTGGCGTCCGGATTCATAAGTGCAGGGGATGTCACGGAGAGTATTCCTGCCGATGCTGCCGTCCATGTCCGTCATGACATTCCCGGCAGCCTGTACCCGTGGCATAATGATATGCACAAGATAATGCTGGTGAGGGCATTGTCCCGGAAATTATCTTCCGTCATAGTCGTGAAGGGAGCCCATACCATGATCTGCATTCCTGACGGAAAATGTTTCTTCAACATGACCGGGAATCCGGGCATGGCCAAGGGAGGAAGCGGCGACATCCTCACCGGACTCATTGCCGGACTTGCCGCTCGTGGCTATGATTCAATTGCTTCCGCCATTCTCGGAGTATGGTTACATGGCAGGGCAGGGGACAGGGCTGCATCGGAAAAAGGAATGGAATCAATGAATGCATCGGACATTCTGGACTTCATCAGGATAATGTGAAAAAAGGCATTAAAACAAGGCGGATAAAGACAAAAAAGGCAGCCACATTGCTGTAGCTGCCATAATGTGGAGGTAGACGGAGTCGAACCGACGACCCCCTGCTTGCAAAGCAGGTGCTCTAGCCAACTGAGCTATACCCCCGAGTCAAAAGAACTGCCCCATGCTGAATGGGATTGCAAAGGTAGACATTTTATTTTAATATGCAATAATTTTGTCTTAAATTCGCGATGATTTTGGCGGCCGGGCATTTCATATGCGTTGGAAGTCTGTGCTGCCATAAGTTTCATGCAAAATGATGAAGGTGAAAATTATCAATGAGTCGGCATATCCGGCTCCTTCTTATGCTACGGAATACTCTGCCGGGATGGATCTGAAGGCGGACATCGAAGCGCCTGTGACTCTCGGGCCGCTCCAGAGGACCATGGTGCCTACGGGAATACGCATCGCGCTTCCTGAAGGGATGGAGGCGCAGGTGCGGCCGAGGAGCGGGCTTGCGGCAAAGCACGGGGTGACTGTGCTGAATGCTCCCGGGACGATAGATGCCGACTACAGGGGAGAGATAAAGGTGATACTGGTGAATCTTTCTGAAGAGCCGTTTGTGATAAATCCCGGGGAAAGGATAGCGCAGATGGTGGTCTCAAGGTATGAAAAGATTGAATGGGAAGAGGTTGAGACTCTTGACGGCACGGAGAGGGGAGAAGGCGGGTTCGGGAGCACCGGCAGGTAGTCCGGAAAATCTATTGGAAATGAATATTCAGGAATTATATAATAAATTCAGGGAATGCGGCAGTGTCACGACTGACAGCCGTGCGGTGAAAGGCGGAGAGATGTTCTTTGCCTTGAAAGGGGAGAATTTTGACGGAAATGAATATGCCTTGAAGGCTCTTGACGCAGGGGCTGCATATGCGGTGGTGTCAGAGTGTTCTGAGGTAGCAAAGAGCTGTTGCCCCGAGATGACACAGCAGTCTGTTGCAGGCAGCGTGGACTCTGTTGCAGTGTCTGCCGGGGCCGGGAATCCGTATGACGGAAAGGTGATACCCGTGCCGGACACGCTTCTGGCTCTGCAGGAGCTGGCCAGGTATCACAGGTCGACGACATTCGTGGACGGGAAACCGTTGACAGTCATAGGACTTACCGGCACGAACGGCAAGACGACCACAAAGGAGCTGATAAAGACTGTCCTTTCAGTGAAATACCGTGTGACGGCAACAGAAGGCAATCTCAACAACAGCATCGGCGTTCCGCTTACCTTGCTGAAAATCAATTCTGAAACACAGATTGCCGTAGTGGAGATGGGGGCGAGCCATCCGGGGGACATAAAGGAACTGGTGTCGGTTGCCCTGCCGAATTATGGTCTGATAACCAATGTGGGACGATGCCACCTGCTCGGCTTCGGTTCTTTCGAGGGAGTGATGAAGACGAAAGGGGAGTTGTACGACTATATCCAAAGGACTGCGGACAAGGCTTTCCTGAATGTGGACAATCCTGATCTGTGCAAGATGGCTTCCGAGAGGCCTGACCTGCTGACGATTCCATACGGGGTGAAATATCAGAATGTCACTGTGCATGCCGCTTCTGACGGATGTCCGTTCCTGAAGATGACCGTGCCTTCACCAGAGGACGGGACGGCAGTGGAGATTGTCACCCATCTTGTGGGGGCATACAATGCCGATAATGTGATGGCAGCCATTGCGGTCGGAAAGGAATTCGGCATTTCACTGCAGGAGGCTGCAGGAGCGATAGCTTCATATATCCCGTCCAACAACCGTTCCCAGCTTGTGAGGACAGGACGGAATACCCTCATAGTGGATGCGTATAATGCCAATCCGACAAGCGTGAATGCCGCCCTGGACAATTTCGGAATGCTGAATGCACCGGACAAGGCCGTGATGCTCGGGGATATGCTGGAGCTTGGCGATTTTTCCGAAAAGGAGCATCTTGACATTGTGACGAGAGTCAAGAATATGGGAGTCAAGGCATTCTTTGTCGGAAAAGAGTTCGGGAAAGCATTGGAGCAGAGCAAATCCACAGGTGCACTGTTTCATTTCAATACATCCGATGAACTTGCTTCGTGGCTGGAAGCAAATCCGCTGGACGGCTGTATGATTCTTGTGAAAGGCTCCCGCGGCACCCGGATGGAAAAGGTCATTCCGGTTCTGTAATGCCATAGAAGCAAAGCTCCTCAGAGTAGTTCTGGGTTTATTTTGCCAGCTTCCTTATCGCAAAGCGTGCCAGCCATGCGCAGAGCAGCCCGAACAGGGTGCCGAAGATGGCGCCGACAAGCACATCACCGAAATAATGCTTCCCGACGAAGATGCGGCTGATGCTGACCATGAATGCCCAAAAGAATATCCATGCGGCGTAGCCTCTGTATTTCAGCCTCTTGTCGTTGCGGAAACCCATCGTGGAGCACACTGCGAAGCCGAATGAATTGGCTGCATGTCCCGAGAAGAAGCCGTAAAGTCCTCCTCCTGTTTCAAGCATATAGAGTCCCATGCTGATGGTTTCCTGGTCCTGACAAGGCCTGAGCCTCGCTATCCCGTCCTTGAAAAGGTTGGCAGTCTGGTCGCACAGGACAACGCAGAGCACACACGACAGCACCGTGATCAGTCCCTTTTTCCACCCCAGCCTCCAGAACAGGAGGGCTGCAATTATCCCGTACATCGGGAACCAGATGCGCACATGCGAGAAAAGCATCATTACCGGGTCCGACCATGCCGAATGGAAACTGTTGATGAACAATGTTATCTGCTGGTCAATGTCATGTATATTCTGCCAGAACATATTTTATATGGATATAATTACTTAATCCTGATTATTTATTATGCTTATTTGCATAATTACCCCCAAAGGGTCTGTTTATTACTTGTGCAGCGTTTCCCAGAGCATGTCCTTCAGCTCCTTCAGCCCCTCACCTGTGAATGACGATATGAACACATGCGGAATCCCCTCCGGAAGTCCCGCCTCCATTTCCTCCTTCATCTTTTCATCGAGCATGTCGGACTTGCTTATGGCAAGCACGCGGCCCTTCACGAGGAGTTCCGGATTGTACATCCTCAGTTCGTTCAGGAGGATTTCATATCCCCGGCTTATGTCATCCGCATCAGCCGGCACCATGAAAAGCAGGATGGAGTTCCTTTCTATGTGCCTGAGAAAGCGCAGTCCTATGCCCTTGCCTTCGTGTGCCCCCTCAATGATGCCCGGGATGTCAGCCATAACGAACGACTGGTCGTCATAGTAGCTCACGATGCCGAGATTCGGCTCCAGCGTGGTGAATGCATAGTCTGCTATCTTCGGCCTTGCTGCTGAAACCTTTGACAGGAGAGTGGATTTCCCTGCATTCGGGAAACCCACAAGTCCGACATCCGCAAGAATCTTCAGTTCAAGGATGAACCATCCTTCCTGGCCCGGCTCTCCCGGCTGGGCATAGCGCGGCGTCTGGTTGGTGGCCGACTTGAAATTGTTGTTGCCGAGTCCTCCGCGGCCGCCCCGCACCAGTATCCTTTCCTCTCCCGGCTCTACAAGCTCAAACAACACCTCCCCGGTTTCCGCATCCTTTGCCACGGTCCCGAGCGGCACATCCAGATATATGTCCTCTCCGTTTTTTCCCTTGCACAGCTGTCCGCTTCCTGCCCCTCCATGCTCCGCCTTTATATGCTTTCTGTATTTCAGGTGTATGAGTGTCCAGAACTGCGGATTGGCCCTCAGGATGATATGCCCTCCGCGTCCTCCGTCGCCTCCGTCCGGCCCTCCCTTCGGGATGTATTTCTCCCTCCTCAGATGCATTGACCCTGCCCCTCCGTTCCCGGAAGCACAGAAAATCTTTACGTAGTCTATGAAATTGCTGTCCGCCATAAAATTTCTCTTAACGAGCCGCAAAGATAGCGAAAATCATGGAATATCAACGCAAACTCCGGAGCCGGATATGATCCGGTCCCGGAGTTTGTCTTCGTGTTTCAAAATATCTCCTCCGACAGATTCAGAACCTGTCCATCAGGCTGAAGATCTTGTCGCGTACTTCTTCTATGGTGCCGAGGCCGTCCACTTCATTGTATTTGCCGGACTTTTTGTAGTAGTCTACAAGAGGTTCGGTCTTGTCGTGGTAGGTGGCGATCCTGTTGTTGATGGTCTCTTCGCTGGCATCGTCGGCACGGCCCTCTATGGCTGCCCTGTGGCGGATGCGCTCCTTGATGGTACCGTCCGGGATCATGATTGAAACCACGGAGGTGACATTGTCATCTGTCTTGGCGAGGATGGCGTCAAGGTGTTCGGCCTGTGTGGTGTTCCTCGGGAAGCCGTCGAGCAGGAAGCCTGCCACATCCTTCACTGTCCTGAATTCGGATTCTATCATGCCTTCCACAATTTCGTCAGGGACCAGTTCGCCGGCATCGATGAGGGCCTTTGCCTTGAGTCCGAGCTCTGATCCGGCGGCAATTTCCTTGCGGAGGAGGGCGCCGGTGGATATGTGGCGGAGATTGTATTTTTCAACCATTGCCGTGGCCTGGGTGCCTTTGCCTGCTCCCGGAGGCCCGAAAAGAATAAAATATTTCATGTCGTTACATTTTTATGTATGTATAGTCCGTCGTATGTTCCGTCCCGGTCTGGGAATTCCGGCTCTGAAGCATTCTTTCATGCTTCTTCATCAAGGACATAGATGTCCTTCAGGTTCCGGCCCAGTTCGTTGTAGTCAAGACCGAAGCCGACGATGAAGTCGTTTGGGATCTCCATCGCCACATAGTCGAGGGGGATGTCCTTCGTGTATGAGTCCGGCTTGAAGAGGAGAGTGCACACCTTGGATTCGGCTGCCCCGTGGCCGGCAAGTATTTTCTTGAGTTCAACGATGGTGTTGCCGGTGTCCACTATGTCTTCGACGATTATGACCCGTTTCCCTGCTATGTCCGCAGTCAGGCCCATTGCCTGCTTCACCTTGCCTGTCGAGCCTGTGCCCTGATATGATGTGAGCTTGGTGGACACGAGTTCGCAGTTGAATTCGAGCCTCTGCATCAGTTCTGCAGTGAACATGATGGACCCGTTCAGCACGCAGAGCAGCACAGGGTTGTCTGTACATCCCCGGAAGTCTTCGTTTATCTTTGCAGCAGTCCTGTCAATGGCTTCCATTATCCTCTCGTGAGGGATGAAGGTCTTGAATGTCTTGTCGTATAGTCTGACTCTTTCCATCAGGTCTTGATTTTATGAATTCGCAAAAATAACATAAAACATATAAAAAGAGAAAAAGTTTTATAATAAAAAAGTAAAACAACATATTCCGGAAGATTCCCGGCTGGAAAATGTTGTAGTTTTGAACCGGATGACATTGGTGCTGCAGGTCTGGCCAGGTCGGAATGGCTGGGGAATGAAGACGGCGGATACACTTCATCATGCAGTATGTAGCGGACTTGAATGACGGGCAGGAGAAGATCCAGACATAAGGATAGGATGACTGCCTGATGTAGAGACGGATTGAAATGAGAAGGAGGATATGGAAATGAAGAAAGAGGGAAAAGGACCGACGGACGGGTTTGTCCTGGATGTGTCTGGCGGAATTTCCGTTTTGCAGGGGCATGGATGTGCGGGGAGCGTGGTCTTGAGGCTTTTGGCAGTCATGCTGGCGGCGGGAATGTGCAGAAGTCCCGCATACGCACAGTCGGAAACGGAGCCGTATGCGGCAATGATGCATATCGCCGGAGTTTCGGACCCGGAGGATCTTGATGAGAGTTTTGTGGAGGAGATGTATTCCTTTATGGCATCACCGGTATGCATCAATACGGCGACACGCAGCAGACTTTTGGACAGCGGTCTTTTCTCCCAGTACCAGGTCGCTTCGCTGTTGGACTACAGGAGCAGGTCCGGGGACATACTCTCCCTTGCGGAGCTTGCTGCGGTGGACGGTTTCGGCAGGGAGTATGCCGCTGCGCTTTCGCATTTCATTTCGTTTGACTCGGATGCCCTTCCGGGGCGATCATCGGATGCTCCCGGGTATGTATCCAATTCTCTTACTCTGCGGTATGGGGCACGGAAAAAGGAGCGGGAGGAATATGAGCACAGCTATGCATTCAAGTACGGACTGGAAATAAATGACCGTGTCGAAGTCAATCTGACAGGCAGGACCGGCTATGGCAATCCGCTTTTCCCTCCCGAGGTGTCTTCCTTCAATGTCACCTGCTACGGGAGAGGAAAGCTCGGAAAGGTCATCGCCGGGGATTTCAATGCCCGTTTCGGACAGGGACTCGCCTTGTGGAGCGGCTTTTCGATGGGCGGGCTTTCTGCTCCGGAGTCATATTCAAGGCGTCCTTCCGGGCTATCCCCGTACAGGTCATATTCAGGAGAAGGAACCTTTCGCGGACTTGCGGCGGACTTCTCGGCAGGAAGGTTCACGATATCCTCTTTCTTGGCTGCCGAGGGGACGAGGGAGCAGATATACGGGGACAGGGATGCTCCGCTGTCATTGGTCCCGGCTGTCAACATAGGGTATTTCGGGCAGGACGGACAGGCTTCGGTCACCTGTTACGCCCAGTCGGGAACCATGCTTCCAGGCATGGGAAAGGATTCTCTGTTGATGTCAGCGGCCATGTTTTCCGACATCAAATGCTCTGCTGACATGAGGTATGTGATAAGGGGGACAGAGCTGTTTTCTGAAGTCGCTGTCGATGTGATAAATCTTGCAGTGGCTGTGGTGGCGGGGAGCAGGTTCCGGATAGGAGAACGGCTGGACATGGCTGTTTCAGGCAGATATTATCCGGCAGGCTATTCTGCATCAAGGTCCGGGGCAGTACGCAGCGGGACAAGGTGCTCCAATGAGTATGCGGTTTCCGTCAGCGGGGTCTTTACTGCCGGGGAATATGTGCAGCTGGCGGGCAAGACCGGCTTCGGCTCGTCAGTGCCGGGGCATAGGGGAGTGTTCGGAGCTGATGTTTCACATGCTCCTGAGCCACGATATGGGACGGACAGGCCCACATCCCAGATAAAGCTGCTTTTTGACTATGACTGGCAGGCATCTCCAGAAACTGGTATTGCAATAAGGGTGACGGAGCGGTTAAGGAATTGGGGTGAACCGTTCCGGACAGATGTCAGGGCGGATGTGAAATATTCTTCAGGGAAATTTGCCCTGGCGGTAAGAATGAACGCCCTGCATTGTGAAGGGCTCGGGCTGCTGGCCTATATGGAGGGCGGCTACAGGTCCGGACCGCTTTCCCTCTGGCTGAGGGCGGGGGCATTCAGGGTGGACAACTGGAACGACCGCATTTACGCATACGAGAGGGATGCTCCGGGTAATTTCAATGTCCCGGCATATTACGGACGGGGCTATTGGACAGCCCTGACAGCCGGTGTCAAGTGTGCCGGATGGTGCAGAATCTATCTCCGTGCCGCCTTCCAGGACTGTCCGTGGGCATCTCCCGGCGCTGATGAAGGGCGGCCGGGAAAGGCGGAGGTGAAGCTCCAGCTGTCGATAGACATCTGATGTTTCTCAGCGCAGTTTCGGGATCCTGATCTTCATCCCCGGCTTGATCTTGCTGCTGATGCCGTTGAAATCCATGATGTTCTGGGCACTGACTCCAGGATAGTTCTTGGCGATGTTGTACAGCGAATCTCCGCTTTTTACCACATATATGGTGTATTCTGCGTTCTTGTCCACGCTGCTTTTCGTTGAGGACGGTTTCGCTGCCTGGGCTGACGCGGATTTGGCGGAGGATGCGGCTGCCGATGCCGCCGGTGCATTTCCTCCCCGATAGATGACGAGTCTCTGGCCTATCCGTATGTTGTCGCTTCTAAGATTGTTCCAGCGTTTTATCTGGCTGACGCTTACATGGTACCTGATGGCTATCCGGCCCAGGACCTCGCCGCTTCTTACGCGGTGGATGATCCGTTCTCCGTCCCCGCCGTCCTTGATTTTCTTGATGACTACGGGATTGAAATATTCATCGGCTTTATATGTGTACAGGGAATCTTCATTGTCTATGAATGCGTTGGCATAAGTGAACGGAATCCTGAGTATGTAGTCCCTTTCATTGCCCGGTATGATTTCATGTCTGTACTGGGGGTTCAGATTTTTCAGATCCTGCTCCGGAACTCCTGTGAGGGCACTCACCTGTTTGAAATGCAGCATCTTGCTGACATGGAACGTGTCAACATGGGCTGGCATTTCTATGGCCTGCGGCACTATGCCGTGTTCCTTGTAGTATGTCATGGTGTAGAGGGCGCCCACAAATGCCGGGACATAGCCCCTTGTTTCCCGAGGAAGATACGGATATATGTCCCAGAAGTTTCTTTTGCCCCCGCTTCTTCTGATGGCACGGTTGACATTGCCTGCCCCGCAGTTGTAGGAGGCTATCGCAAGGTTCCAGTCTCCGAATATCCTGTAAGAGTCTTTCAGGTATTCAGCTGCGGCATGGGCGGATTTCACAGGGTCGAGCCTTTCATCCACAAATGAGTCGATGTGCAGGCCGTATATCTTTGCCGTGCTGTACATGAACTGCCACATGCCTTTGGCCCCGGCCCTTGAAACGGCGGTCGGATTCATGGCTGATTCTATCACGGCCATTGCCTTCAGTTCCTCTGGCACGTCGTGCTCATTGAAGATTTCCTCGAATATCGGCATGTACCAGTTACATAGCCCAAGAATCTTAGGCATTGTCTCGGGCATCTTTTCAGAGTAGAGGATGATGTATTTTTTCACCACGTCGTTGTACGGAAGGGCGATGAATGAGTTCATTGCCTTCAGACGGCTGATGTACACTTCGTCCGGCACATTGGATTCGAATTTCATGGTGTCCATGTCATAGTCCGGCACTTCCCTTGCGCTGATCTGCTGCTGGAGATACCAGATGTTGAGCAGGCTGTCTGTCACATCCTGTGTATAGTCCTCCGGATTGAGTCCTGCCGCGCTCTTGCCCTCATTCTCGTCGTAGAGGTCCATGATTTCGTCTGCAATGCTGTCATTCCTGCGCATTTCACTCTGATATCGGGACAGTTCGGCCTGCAGTGAGTCAATCACAGCTACAAGTTTCCTGTTTTCTTTCTGCAGGTATATCTTCGTTTTCCGCTCCCTGTCCTGCCTGGTGCTCCCCCAGGCTTCCGTTGCCGGCGCAGTGAAGGCGGAAATCATGGCTGCGGCGGCGAGCATTCTTAATCCTGTAAATTTCATTTTGCTTTCTCTGATTCTGGTCAAGGTAAGGAAAAAGGTCAGAATCTGACACCCAGACGGATGCCTACCGTGTTGCTTACCCCCATTGCGGGCGTCATCTGCATCGCGTACGCATTGTTCGGGGCTATTATTGCCGGTTCAATGTTCATGCTGATGTCATCTGTCACTTCGAAGTCGTGCATATAGGCAAAGACATTGGCATCTATGACCTGCAGCAGATAGAACAGGGCAATGGCGACCACTGAATAGTCCCTGTATCGCCGGTATACATCCCTGTACCATACCGCAGTCTCGGCGGAGATCGGTCCCGAATAGTTCGGATCCAATGTGGCCTCGTTATGTATGCGTTTGAACCTCTGATAGTTGATATTGTTAGTGTAGAAATAGTGTACGGATCCTATCAGACAGCCCCAGTATATCGGTATTTTCCAGTATTCCCCGTTGTATGCCTGGCCTAACCCGGGCAGGAGCAGCGAGTACACTGTAGCCCTTCCGGGATGCGGATGTTCAGTCGGCTTGTAGTTTATGGCCCCGTCCAGCAGTGCTCCCCAGTAGATGAGCCCCGCCCCGACCATCATCCATGTCCCGAGCTGCTTGGACCGGTAGTCTATTCCGGGAGATATGACCACATCCGTGGCGAATTCAGGGATATTGGCGAGGGCGGCCTCATAATTTTTTTTCGAAACATTGTATCGGTGCAGATAATAGCCGCCCGTTCCGGCAAGGGCCCCGATTCCTCCATATATTATCGGAAGTTTCCAGTATTGCCTGTTGTATATCTGTGATGCTCCAGGCATGAATATGGAGCCTCCGAGCATAGTGCCTATCCTGAGATCCTGCTTATGGGCAAGCCCTCCGAAAAGCTCCTTGAACGAGAACATCTTGTCGGCCGTGTCCGCCGCGGCAGTGGATGTGGCACTCGTGTCATTGTATGTCTGTGTGAATGCCTCCTCCTTGAACTGGGCATTGGCACTGACGACACTGATGACCGCAAATACAGCCACCGCTGACAAATATCGCAAAAATCTCGGCATCTCTGTATTCAGTCGTTGAAATTCTCAATGGCCTTCAGGAAATTCTTGACCTCCTCGTCCGAGGAGAATTTTATCGTCATTGTTCCTTTCCCGTTGCTGCCCCTCTTGAGGCTTATGTCGTTTCTGAAATATTTTCCGACCGTTTCAAGCAGGCGGCACCAGTCGTCCGGCAGCTCCTGCGGCACGGCTTCCTTTTTCTTTCCTTCTTCTCCGAGCCTGTGTACGCGGTCTTCAAGCTGTCTTACCGAAAGCCCTTCCCTGATCACCATGTCGCAAAGCTTTTCCTGCATTTCGGCATCCTCCAGTCCGAGGAGCACCTTGGCATGGCCAACGCTCAGAAGGCCGACCTTCAGGTCGTGCTGTATCTTGGCCGGAAGCTTGAGAAGACGCAGGTAGTTGGTGACGGAAGCCCTTTTCTTGCCCACCCTGAAAGCCATCTGCTCCTGGGTCAGGCTGCATTCCTCGATAAGCCTCTGGTAGCTCATGGCCACTTCTATCGGGTCAAGGTTCTCCCTCTGGATATTCTCCACGATGGCCATCTCCAGCATGCCCTGGTCGTTGGTGTCACGGATATAGGCAGGTATCTCCTGCATCCCTGCCATCCTGCATGCCCTGAAACGCCTTTCACCGCTGATTATCTGGTATCTGTCCGTATTTCTCCTGCGGACTGTGATGGGCTGTATGAGCCCGAGTGTGCGTATCGAGTCCGCCAGTTCCTCCAGGGCCTCGTTGTCGAAGGTCATCCTCGGCTGGAACGGGTTCGGCTCTATCATGTCCACAGGGATGAGCATGATGTCGGCTCCGCTGCGCGGTTCCTCAGTGCTTACGCTCTTGTTTATGTATTCTACCGGCTTGCGTATCTGGGTGAGATCGCTCTCTCCGAGCAGTGCGCCCAGACCTCGGCCTAATCCGCGTGGTTGTTTCGTCATCTTGTTCTAACTGTTTTTGTCCAGGACCTCTTTCGCGAGATTGAGGTAGTTGGTGGTTCCGTTGCAGATAACATCATACAGGATGATCGGCTTCCCGTGTGACGGCGCCTCGCTCAGACGGATGTTCCTCTGGATGACAGTGTTGAATACCATGTCTTTGAAATGCTCCCTGAGTTCGTTCACCACCTGAGTGTGGACCTTTGTCCTTCCGTCGAACATTGTCACCACGAACCCTTCTATGGTGAGCTCCGGATTTACCCCGTTCTGTACCAGCCTGATGGTCTGCAGCAGTTTGCCCAGTCCCTCCAACGCGAAGAACTCCGGCTGCACCGGTATCATGACAGAGTCAGCCGCCGTCAGCGCATTGACAGTGATGAGCCCGAGGGAAGGGGAGCAGTCGATGATTATGAAGTCGTATTCGTCCCTGATCGGTGCGAGCGCATTCTTCAGCGCCGATTCCCTGTCGGATGTCTCAAGCATCTCTATTTCTGCCCCGACAAGGTTGATGTGGGAAGGAATCATCTGCAGGTTGGCCATTTCCGTCTGTATCAAGGCATCCCTGATGTCAAGCTCTCCGATGATGACCTCATACAGTGTGCGTTTCTGGTCGCTTTCCGGCGAGAAGTTCAGCCCGGAGGAAGTGTTGGCCTGCGGATCGGCATCTATGATGAGCACTTTCTTTTCCAGTACGGCAAGGGAGGCTGCAAGGTTGATTGCCGTTGTGGTTTTTCCCACTCCGCCCTTCTGGTTCGCTATAGCTATGACTTTTCCCATATATGCGTCTCCGTGATTACGATGTTATCGTGGCAAAATTAGAAAAAAATTTCATTACTTGCCGACATTTGTTCATAAATCGTGGAACGCTCCGGATCCGGATTGCAGGAAGTCCCTTCATGGTCAGTCCATTTTCGGGCAGACTGTCGAAACTATCAGCAGAAACATAGGCAGATAGTCTTTCAGAGCCACCTTCAGCACCGCCAGGACCTTTGATACCTCGTATGTCACGCTTCTCTGCGTGATTCCGTACTTCTCCGCAATCTCCTTGTAACTCATTCCTCTGAGCCTTTCAATGAAAACCTTTGAGGAAATCGGCTCCATTTTTTCGAGGCTTTCCCTGCAGATGTTCTGCACCTCATTGCTGAACATTCTGAAATCCATCTTGTCGTTTTCGAGGATGCTGATGTTTTCTGCGTCAGAGGCCCTTTTCTTGAGCTTCCGGTGGATGTCCTGCTCGGATTCCCTCCTTTTCAGGAAATTGAGGCACCTGTTCTTCACCGTGGTCGCAAGCCACGCCTTCAGCACCCTTTCTTCGAGCCCGTCTATGTTCTCCCACAGGGAAATGAAGCTGTCGTTCACGATGTCGTCAGACACTTCCATATCCTGGAGATAGGAATTTGCCAGCATCACGAGCCATGCCCGCTGCCGATATAGCTTTTCTACAATTTCCCTATGCCGTCCTTCTCCGACCATGAATGTTTCAGGAATAAAATTCTGTCAAAATTAGACAAAAACTGAAAAAATGAATAAGAAACTTTTCAAATTTTTATAAAAATAAAAAAAATTGAAAAATTTTTTGTAGAACTCCCTTTCTTGATTGTCCTATTATTTGAAAGGTCGATTCTGACCGGCTTTGAAAATGTCATAAAATGAATAATTGATGCAATGAAAACAGATGACCGCCTCCTTATGAAATATATGCAGGGCCTCTGCACGGAAAAGGAAAAGGATGCCATAGACCGGTGGCTCACCAGCTCGGAGGAGAACAGGAAGGCCTTCCGTGATGCTCATCATATATATGAGGGGATTCTCATGTCCGCAGGGCCGGAAAGTCTCAGGTTTTCTGCCCGTGGCGGCAGGCCGGAAAGGTCCCTCACTATATTTAGGATAGCCCTTGCGGCCGCTTCCTTCGCTGCGGCGGTGGCCATTACCGCATCCGTTTCCACATCCATTGTCCGCAGGTCCCTGGCCGGGGAAATGCTTTCAGTCGAGGTGCCTGCCGGCAAGATGATGACCCTCACATTGAACGACGGTACGAAGGTTGACCTCAATTCCGGCTCCAAGATTTCATATCCGGCCGTTTTCTTCGGTCGTCAGCGCACTGTCAGCCTTGAAGGCGAGGCTATGTTTCATGTGTCGCATGATCGGGAACATCCGTTTGTGGTGAAGACCTTCGCAGCGGACATCAGCGTCCTCGGTACCGAATTCAGTGTCAATGCCGACAGTGCCGCTGGGGAATTTTCTGCATCCCTGGTGAACGGGCTCGTCAGGGTGACGGACAGTGACGACCCTTCCTGTGCCTGGCTCTTGAAGCCTGACCAGACAATAAGCCTCCGCGACGGGCGTTTCTTTGTTGAGGAAATGCTCGATCCCCAGACTCTATATTGGCCGGAAGGCCTCATAAACATTTCAGACATATCCTTCAGCGACCTCATGAAAAGATTGGAGAAGGCATACGGCATTGACATTGTGATATTGATGGAAAAGATGCCTGAAATAAATTGTACAAGCGGTGAAATAAGAATTTCAGACGGCATCGTCAATGCTCTGAAGGTGCTCCGGCATATTGCCGATTTCGACTATGAACGGGATAATGTGACAGGAACCATCTATATAAAGGAATCTTAAGACCATAATACGGCATGATGTCCCTCCGTAGGGAGAATCCGCATTCAGGTCCCTGCCCGGTACCATGACCGCAGGGGACCGTGACCACGATAAATTAAGTATAACACTAAAAACCGTAACACTATGACATAGAACCGTAGATACTGTTGTCGGGTACGGGGAAAAGAAAGCCTGCGGATGTCAGCATCATCCGCAGGCGGGTAACCCTCCGACATTAAACACACATCAGACTAATTACCAATAATCTTACAAATGTATGAATAAAAACTCGGTATTCTACAAAATTTTCTGTAGACTGCTCTGTTTTGCGTTCTCCTTTCTGTGCCTTCATGCCGTCCCTGTGCATGCTGCACGGCAAGGGGATGAACGTATGACCCTGAAGATGGACAATGTGACCCTTGAACAGGTCATGGAATCCATAAAACGCCAGTCTACCTATCTTTTCATCAACAAGGGCGTGGATGTTTCACGGACAGTGGACATCAATGTGACCGACAGGACTGTAAGGGACATCTGCAGCATCCTTTTCAACCCTCTCAATGTAAAATACACCATTGAAGGGGCGACCATCATCATCGAGAATATGCCGGAACCGGAGCCTGTCATCGTATCCGGCACCGTGCTGGACGGGGCTGGGATGCCTGTTCCCGGAGTCGCCGTCCTCGAACAGGGCACATCCAACGGAACTGCCACAGGCCTTGACGGCCGCTTTACAATGAGAGTCACCGGGGAAGGCAGCATACTCGAATTTACCAGCCTCGGATATAAGACCGTCACCATGCCCGTGGGCACCAGGACCGTATTCAATGTCACCCTTGAAGAGTCTTCGGTTGTCCTCGAAGGCACTGTCGTCACGGCCCTCGGCATCAGGAGGGAGCAGAAGGCTCTGAGCTACAATGTGCAGCAGGTTGATTCCGATGCCATCACTGCAGTGAAGGATGCGAACTTCCTGAACTCCCTTGCCGGCAAGGTGGCCGGTCTGACCGTCAATTCCTCTTCTTCAGGAGTCGGAGGTGCAGCCAAGGTCATCCTTAGGGGAAACAAGTCCATCAGCCAGTCTTCCAATGCCCTGTATGTTATAGATGGCATTCCGATGTACAACTTCGGCGGAGGCGGCGGGACCGAGTTCGACTCCAAAGGGGAGACAGAGTCCATTGCTGACATCAACCCCGACGACATCGAGAGCATATCTGTGCTGACCGGTGCGGCAGCGGCTGCTCTTTACGGCTCCAATGCGGCCAACGGCGCCGTGATGATCACCACCAAGAAAGGGCAGGCCGGGAAGCTGAAGGTCACCCTCAGCAGTAACACTGAGTTCATGTCCCCGTTCGTGCTTCCGGAATTCCAGAATCGGTACGGGACCGGGCTCAACGGCACGACATCCGGCTCATCCGTGTACAGCTGGGGTCCCTGGCTGAACGAGGCCGCACGGACGGGCTACACCCCGGACGTCTTCCTGAAGACCGGCCATGTCTACACCAATTCCCTGACGGTGTCGGGCGGTACGGACAGGAACCAGACCTATTTTTCCGCCGCCGCAGTGAATTCAGACGGGCTCATCCCGAACAACAAGTACAACCGCTACAACTTCACCTTCCGCAATACCTCCTGGTTCCTGCAGGACAGGCTGCGCATTGATGCGAGCGCAAGCTACATATGGCAGGTGGACCAGAACATGACCAACCAGGGAGTATATTCCAATCCTCTCGTCCCTGTCTACCTGTTCCCGCGTGGCACGGACTTCAGTATCTATGAGATATTCGAAAGGTACAACCCGGCTTCCAAACTTATGGAGCAGTTCTGGTCCGACGACCTCGAAGGTGGCGACCTGCGCATGCAAAACCCGTACTGGATAGCATACAGGAATCTCAGGAACAACGACAGGAAACGCTACATGCTCTCATTGAGCGCAAGCTATGACATTCTCGACTGGCTGAACATTTCAGGCCGCGTGCGCATCGACAACTCCAATTCCCTCTACACCCAGAAACTCTATGCCTCTTCCAACTCCACCATCACTGACGGCGGGGCCAACGGACATTACACCGAGGCGAGGGGATATGACACGCAGACCTACGCAGATGTGATAGCCAGCGTGAACAAGACATGGAAAGACTGGAGCCTGAATGTCAATGTCGGAGCCTCCATAAACAATGTGAAGTCCGACGAGTTCAGCTACCGCGGCCCGATTCAGGACAACGGCCTTCCTAATGTCTTCAATGTCTTCGACCTCGACGACACCAAGAAGCGTGCGGAGAAGACCGGATGGAGGGAACAGACCCAGTCTGTCTTCGCAAGTGCGGAAGTGGGATGGAAGTCAATGCTGTACCTGACTCTGACCGGAAGGAACGACTGGGCATCACAGCTTGCCGGCTCGCCGCAGTCCTCGTTCTTCTATCCGTCAGTGGGCCTTTCCTGGGTTCCGACCTCCCTTTGGGATCTCGGGAATGCATTGTCCTACCTGAAGGTGCGCGGCTCCGTCGCCTCTGTCGGTATGCCGTTCCCGCGCTTCCTGACCATCCCGACATATTCCTACGATGCGACCAACCGTGTCTGGACGGCCAAGACACACTATCCTATCGGTGACCTCTATCCGGAAAGGACGCTCACATACGAGGTCGGCCTTGACATGACGCTCTGGAAAAATCTCACACTCAGCGCATCATGGTATCTTGCCGACACATACAACCAGACCTTCGACCCGCAGATCTCCGTGTCTTCCGGCTATTCTACCATCTACCTTCAGACCGGAGCCGTGCGCAACACCGGAGTGGAGGCCGCCGTCGGCTATTCCAACACCTGGAAAGGCTTCGGATGGTCGTCCAATTTCACATTCTCATGGAACAGGAACGAGATAAGGGAGCTTGTGGACGACTATGTACACCCGGAGACAGGCGAGATCATCAACAAGGACAGGCTTGAGGTGAACGGCCTCGGCAGGGCCAAATACATCCTGAAGAAAGGCGGCACGCTCGGCGACCTCTACACCAACGCCGACGTGGTCTACAATGAAAACGGCTACATAGAGGTGGATGACAGCGGGAACATCCTCATCAGCGACGACAACGAGGACATCTACCTCGGCTCAGTCTTCCCTGACTACAATCTCGCATGGCGCAACGACTTTACATTCAAAGGTATCCATCTCGGCATCCTTTTCAGCGGGCGCATAGGCGGCATCTGCTATTCGGCCACGCAGGCCAATATGGACCTCTACGGAGTGTCCGAAGCTTCTGCAGCGGCCCGTGATGCCGGAGGAGTCCTGATCAACGGCAGGGAGATGATGGATGCCCAGAAATGGTACCAGGCCATCGGTGCCCAGAGCGGTCTTCCACAATACTACACCTACAGCGCGACCAACTTCCGTCTCCAGGAACTCTCGCTCGGCTACACCCTTCCGCGCAAGTGGTTCAAGGACAAGCTCGGCCTGACCGTTTCCCTTGTAGGCAAGAACCTGTGGATGATATGGTGCAAGGCCCCTTTCGACCCGGAGGCAGTAGCCACCACCGGCCTGAACTACCAGGGCATCGACTATTTCATGATGCCTTCTACAAGGAACCTCGGGTTCAATGTGAAATTTGAATTCTAAAGACAGCATGACCATGAACAAAATATCAAAACCAAAGGATATCCTGAACAGTCTTCAGGGCATCTTCCCGGTCCTGGCCGCAGTGCTGATGCTGTCGTCGTGTACCGGACAGTTCGAATACATCAACCGCAACCCCAACGAGGTCACGGATGCGCAGCTCCAGGCCAACAACTACAAGGTCGGAACCAACATCCGTACCCTTCAGGGCCTTGTAGTTCCAGTCGAGGAGCACATGTACCAGTTCATAGAAAGCCTCTGCGGCGGCCCTTATGCCGGCTACATCGGCGCTACCGTGGACACATGGCAGACGAAGTTCGAGACCTTCAACCCGTCGGCGGACTGGCGTGCATGGCCGTTCGTGAATGTGATTTCGGAGACCTATCCTCCGTACCGCGCGATAGTGGGCGGCACCGACGATGCCGTGGCCATAGCCCTCGCAGACATTTTCCGCGTGGCGATAATGCAGAGGGTCACCGACAGCTATGGCCCGATACCCTACACGCAGATAATGGAAAATGCCACAGAGTCGCTTGAAGTCCCGTATGACACCCAGCGCGAGGCATATATGCAGATGTTTACTGAGCTTGACCGGGCGATAGCCTCCCTGCGGGAGAACATATCCCTGCCGTCGGATGCCTTCAGCAGGTATGATGCCGTCTACTACGGCAATGTGTCCCAATGGCTCAAGTTCGCCAACTCCCTGAAGCTCCGTATGGCGATGCGCCTGTCATACGCCGACCCGGAGACCTCGCGGACCAAGGCCGCCGAGGCCATATCAGCAGGTGTGATAGAAAGCAATTCAGACAATGCCGCCATGCATGCCGCGGAAAACAGAATGACCCTCATCTACAATGACTGGAACGACCACCGTGTCGGCGCGGACATCATATCCTACATGAACGGCTATCAGGACCCCCGCCGGGAACAGATGTTCACCACCGTGCGCCTCGTGCAGAACGGGCAGGAGGTCCAAGGTTATGCCGGGATAAGGATAGGCATCAATGTGTCCAGCAAGGCCACGGCCGTATCCTCCTATTCCAACATGCTCGTGACCTCGTCTGACCCTTATCTCTGGATGAACGCCGCCGAAGTCACCTTCCTCAGGTCTGAATACGAGCTGCGGTGGGGAGACATGGTGCAGGCAAAGTCATTGTATCAGCAGGCCATCCGCCTTTCATTTGAGGAAAAGGGTGCAAGCGGGGCTGAGGACTACATATCCAACAGCACAAGGCAGCCTGACCCGTACACCGACCCTCTCAACAACTATTCAGAAAGCACACCTGCCAGCACCATCACGGTGGCCTGGGAGGACGGCGACGATGATGCCGTGAAGGAACGCAACCTTGAACGCATCATCACGCAGAAATGGATAGCGATTTTTCCTCTCGGCACCGAGGCATGGTCCGAACATCGCAGGACAGGCTATCCGAAGCTTCTTCCTGCAGTCGTGAACAACAGCGGCGGGGCAGTCACCTCTTCAGACGGGGCAAGGCGCCTGCCATATCCGGTGGAGGAATACAACGAGAACCCTGTCAATCTCCAGAATGCCGTCACGGTCCTGAACACCGAATCTTCTTACGGCTCCGGGGACAACCAGGGAACCCATGTGTGGTGGGATCGCGCCACCGGCACCGAACTCTGATGTAAAATGTAAAAACAAGATATAATGAAACATTTATCGACAATACTCTTTTTCATTCTTCTGCTCCTGTCCGGCTCCTGCAGCAAATGGACGGAAACGGAAGCATTGGAACAGCCCGTGATCCGGCCGCAGGCGCAGGATCCCGAACTGTGGGCGAGGTATACGGCCCTGCTCAGGGAATACAAGGCATCGGAGCATTTCATCGTGTATGCCAGATTGGAGAATTCTCCGAAGGTGGCCACGAGCGAAAAGGACTTCATGCGCTGCCTCCCGGACTCGCTGGACTTCGTGTCGCTGACCAATGCCGACAATTTTTCGCAATACGACGCCGAGGATCTGCCCATAATGAAAGAAAAGGGCACGAAGGTGCTTTATCAGATAGACTATGCCTCCCGCTCCGCCACTGACCTGACCGACAATGAAAAGCTTTCAGCCTACCTTGACCGGGTGACGGAATTCGTGCGTCTCAACGGCCTGGACGGCTGGTCATTCACTGGGATTCCCGACTATGCGTCCGGAACGCATGCTGCTGCAGCCTCGCTGATCATGTCCCGTCTTTCTGCGGCAAAGGCGGAGGGGCAGTATATCGTGTTCGAAGGCAATCCGATATTCCTGATGGATCTGGAAGAGACACTGGCATCTTCAGTTGACTATGTAGTGCTTGATTCTGACCGTACATATAATATAACTGAACTGAAGATGCAGGTGGCAAATGCCCTTGACTATGCCGGAATCCCCGAGGAAAGGCTTCTGATTGCCGCCGCTGCCGGCTCCCCGTTCACGGATGCCGACGGGACCGAATATGCCGCCGTCGCCGGAATGACGGAACAGGTGGCGGCCCTCGGTCCTCTCGCCGGCCTTGCCGTCTACAATGTCGGGACAGACTACTACGGCCTCGACAGGAATTATTCGGCTCTCCGCCGGGCCATACAGGTCCTGAACCCTTCCATATAGACAGTTCATTTTTAACACGAACAAATAAAAACTGAGAAAATGAAACATATCACTATACCATTGTCGCTTGTCCTTCTTGCCTGCGTGCTGCCGTCCTGTCAGGACATCGACGCGGACGGGCACAAGTTCGGCAATGTGGTGTATTTCGATGTCTCGGAGGTGAACGAGGTGCAGACCGCCACCATCCGCAACACCCTCAATGAGACCGAAAGGACATTCACGCCCACATTGGCCTACCCTGAAGACGCCGATGTGACAGTCTCCATAGCCGTCGCCCCGTATCTTGTCGAATCCTACAACAGGATCCACGGCACTTCATGGGAAATGCTTGATTCAAGATACTATGAACTCTCGGAATCCGAGGTGGTGATCCCCGCCGGCAGGAACACATCCGAAGCCGTGACCCTTCATCTGAAAGGGCTTCTCGGGGAAGGGGAGGACCAGACAGGAGCCCTGCCCCTTGACGAGACCTACCTTCTTCCCGTCACCATCAGCGGTGCTTCTGTGTCCATCCTCGGCGGCTCTTCCAACATCTATTATCTCGTGAAAAGGTCATCCAACATCACCGTGGCCGCCCAGCTCGGAACCGGCAACTGGATCAACTTCCCGACTCTCGACACCTACAGCGAGCAGTCGATGGCCTTCAACGGCCTGACTGCCGTGACCTATGAGGCCCTGATATACATCGACCGCTTTGCCACGAGCATTGAGAAGGACAACGGCAATACCGATGCCCTTAACATCAATTCCGTCATGGGAGTGGAAAGTTACCTCCTCCTCCGTATAGGCGACACGAATTTCGAACGCCGCCAGCTCCAGTTCGACGGCAGCGGCTCCGGCTCATCCTTCGGGAAGTTCCCGTCACGCGACGCATCCAAGAACCTGGATGCCGGCCAGTGGTACCATGTCGCCTGCACCTACGACCAGGCTGCAAGGGAAGTCTGCATATATGTCAACGGAGAGCTACAGAGCCACGGGACGGAAATGGGCGTGACCTCATCCACCGAGGACAACCGGATAAACCTCGCCATGAGGGCCCTGTACGACTATTACCTCAAGAATCCTACCCCGGACAATGAGGAGAAATACGGCGGCTGGGGCGATGCCCGCCAGTTCTTCATAGGGTATTCGTATGACGACTGGCGTCCGCTGGAGGGCAAGATCGCCGAGGCCCGTGTCTGGTCTGTGGCCCGCACTCAGCAGCAGATTTGGGACAATATGTATGAGGTGTCCGACCCGGAAAGCGATCCGACCCTTCTTGGCTACTGGAAATTCAACGAAGGCTCCGGCAATACGATAAGGGACTGGTCCATGTATCATAATGACGGACAGGCCGAGACCGACATAGTATGGCCTGACGGAATCGAAATACCGAAAATAAACGAAACGGAGGAATAGGTTATGAATATGAAAAAGAACAGATTAGTTTCCGCCCTGACTGCCCTGCTCCTGTGTCCTGCTCTGCTCCTTCCATTCTCCTCCTGCGAAAAGGAGCTCACCGGCGTCACAAGAGGCAGGCTGCCGGACGAAGACATGGTGTCTGACGCTGAAAACAATCAATATGCTTTCCTGCGTAGTGTCCGCTCGGCCGGTCAGGAAGCGCATATCTCCCTTGTGGAGGGAACCGGCACCACGATGGATATCCTGTCTTGCCGGCTCACCGGCCAGGCTCCTTCCGGATTGTCTTTGTCGGCTGTGCCGGACCCTTCACTAGTGGAGCAGTACAATGTGGCCAACGGTACGGATTTCCTGAGTTTCCCGGAAGCCAATGTGACTTTGGGCAGCGAAGGGAACTTTACCGTGGCTGAAGACGGTCGGTCGTCCTGCAGGATTCCTGTGGTATTCAGGGCAACCGACCTTGAGCCCGGGGCTTATATGCTTCCGGTGGTCCTTTCTTCGGATGATGTCGCTCTCTCGGACGATGGAAGGATATTGTATTATGTGGTCAATGTCCGGGATATCGATCTTGAATACGAACTTCATGGGCAGAAAACTGAATTCGAGATGTATGATGAGTGTCTTAATGTCTTCTATGTAAACACATCAAGATATTCCCCGCTCATCGCCAACTCCTGGCTGCTTGATAAAATTAATGTCATGAATTTCCAAACAGAATGGGTAAAGACATACGGAGATATCGTCAATCTGCGGACGGTGCAGCTTGCGCGGGACGGGTCCACAGGCAGGGCGCTTCTCAGTCTGAATGGAGATATCAGGCATATTCTCAACAATGTCGACACTTATGTCCGTCCTCTCCAGGATGTGGGGCGCAAGGTCTGCCTTTGCATAGAGCCTGACGGCAAGGGGCTCGGCTTCTGCAACATGACTGATGTCCAGATTGAGGATTTCGTGGCTCAGATAAAGGCTTGTGTGGAGCTCTATGGCCTTGATGGAGTGAATTTCTACGACAGGAACATAGGCTATGATGAAGCTGGTGCCCCTGCATGGGACAATGCCTCATACCCCAAACTCATAAAGGCCGTATATGAGGCCCTCCATCCGTCCGGGAAGCTCGTGACCCTTGCCGACTATGAGACTCCGACAGAATATTTCTGGGACACTGAGGTCACGGGAGGCATAGAGGTCGGAAACTATCTTGACTATGCCTGGTCCGGCTATATGAGCGAATCGGAAGACCTCCAGATACTTGACCCCTATGGACTTGCAGATCAGGAGCAGATGGAGATGATGGGAGCGGTCTTCCCTTTGAGCTCGCATCCGCGCAGACCCATTGCCGGATTGCCCGTGGAGAGATACGGGATGTTCGCCGCTGCATTTTATGCAAACAACAGTCCTTTTATGCAGACAATGCAGGGATATATGAATCTCTACGCCTGGACAGGGTTGAGAACATATCCTAACAATATCATTGTCTGGGGCGATCTGATTTCCAATTCGCAGGGGGTGTATGAGGGTGCATGGAACAATATTTCAAGTATGATATGGATGTGTTATGATCCCGATGCTATGGAAGGGTCAGTAATGTACGGGATAACCATGCTCAATGAGACACGGGATGGTATTCCGCAATATGATGAGTATGTCAAGGACTGGTAGAATATGTTTGTCAGACAAAATATCAATGAAGGCAGATTCATGAACAGATATTTAATCCATTAAAAAACAATTGGCTATGAAAACAAATCTTATTTTTTCAGCAGCTCTGATGCTCACAGGGGCATGTGCTGCATTCGTTTCCTGCAACAAGGAGCTCCCGTCGGTCCAGCCATAGCACATCATCCTCGACCTCTGTGTCGTTCTGCCCGCAGGGCGTAGCTTTAAGTGGAGGAAACTGTCCGGTATCATCCGCCGGTTTCCTCCACTTTTTTATATGCTTATCCGTAAATAATGCTCCTCCTCCATTCCTCCCGACCGCATTACAACATCCGCATCCTCAGTGTCGTTCCGACCGCAGTGAACCTGCACGTTATCATCCGCCAGTTGTTAAAAAACGCCAAAAAACATCAAAAACAGAAAAATTCCTCAAAAAAGAGAAAAATCTTCTTAAAGATTCAGAAATTTCACCTTTACCAAATTGTCAGGCCCTCATCCTTATGTTATATTTGAAAAACAGAATTTTATATTGAATTCCAAAATTTATGTATATTTTTGTGAAACTTTAGTGTATGAGGATTATAGCGAGAAGTAAGATTGTTGAATATATTTCATGTCATCCGACATCTGAAACAGCATTGGAGGATTGGTTTCATAAAGTACGGAATGCCGATTGGAAGAATTTGTCCGACATGAGGAAAAGTTTCAATTCTGTTGATTATGTAGGTAATCAGCACTATGTATTTAATATTTGTGGAAACAATTACAGGCTGATAGCTGTGATAAAGTTTACGATAAGGACTGTGTATATCCGTTTTATCGGGACACATGCAGAATATGTTAAATTGGATGCGTCAAGCATATAAGAAAATGAAGATACGCAACGAAATGGAATATAAGGCTGTAATGGAGCGGATTGAAGAACTGCTCCCGTTGGTGAATGACGACACTCCGTCAGACGACAGGAATCTGATTGAATTGGATCTGCTTTCTGGCCTTGCCTCAGAATATGAAGATGAAGCCTTTCCTGTGAAGACTCCGGATCTTGTGTCGGTGCTGAAATTGAGAATGTATGAGCTTGGCTTGAACCAGCTTAAGCTTTCGGAAATTCTTGGTGTCAGCCCTTCCCGTATCAGTGATTATCTGACCGGAAGATGTGAGCCCACGTTGAAAGTCGCCCGAAAGATGAGCCAGAAGCTTGGCATAGATGCCAATATTGTCCTTGGACTCTGACCGAGGCTGATAAAAAACAGAAATTTTTTTCAAAAAACAGAAAAAACTTCATAAAGATTCAGAAAAACCGTCCATCATCCCCTTGACAACCACCCGTCGGCATCCTATCTTCGTACCATAAAAATTTGTGTGTTATGGGCAATGTGCAGAAAGCTTACAGCTCTTTTCAAAGGTATGTGGATGTCCTCTCCGACTCGGGCTTCAAGGCGGTGTTCGGCGACGAGGCCAACAGGGACATCATCATCGGCTTCCTCAACGCCGTCCTTCCCGAGGGGCGCCGGGTCCTGAGCCTGTCCTTCACACGGACGGAGGTCCCGGGCTTCACCGCTGCGAACAAGGCTGTCCGCCTGGACCTGAGGTGCGAGAGCGAGAGCGGCAGGCATTTCATCGTGGAGATGCAGTCGTCGTGGCAGAGGAGCCTGTTCCGTGCCTGTGAGATAGCCGGTTTTGATAAGGAGAAACGCATTAAATACGAAAGAGATATGATAAGCGAAAGAGATTATTTGAACATCATGGACTCCGCCGAGGAGCGGGGTCGCGTTGAAGGCCGAGTAGAAGGTATGAGCCGTGGTGTGGCCCAGGTCGCATCTGAAATGAAAAGACTCGGGATTAGCGAGGAGCTTATCTCCAAGGCCTCCGGCCTTTCATACAGCGAGATTCAGGCCTTGTGACCTGTCCAACGGCCTCCGGCTGGCATAGGTTCTGAGGCATGCTTTTGTTCTTTCCTGAAAGGCAGGACCGCTTGGGGGAATAACTGATCTTGGAAGAGGCTAATCCTTGAACATCAGGCGGAAAGTGCGGGGGATACCGGTGTCGAAGCGCATGACCTTGCCGGTCCAGGGATGCAGGAAGGCGATGCTGCGGGCATGGAGGGCGAGGCGGCCGAGAGGGTTGTTTGCGGCACCGTATTTCTTGTCGCCGGTGACAGGGCAGCCCATTTCAGATGCATGGATGCGGATCTGGTTCTTG
The DNA here is from genome assembly GCA_944323825.1 of uncultured Bacteroidales bacterium. Classification (GTDB taxonomy): domain Bacteria; phylum Bacteroidota; class Bacteroidia; order Bacteroidales; family UBA932; genus Cryptobacteroides. The sequence continues at coordinate 105,520 of CALUTY010000003.1, read as the reverse complement.
CGTCCGGTTTCAAGTTCAAATTCGGCAAGGGAATAGCGCGGCTTTATGGCAGTATCCTCGGGAAGGAGCCGTCTGTATCTTGTGACCGCTTTCTTGCCGCCGTTGTCCACCGGGCTGGAAGTCATCTTGAGGGACTTGGGATTCTCTTTCAGCCAGGAGGTGTACACGCCTTCCGGCTCAGGGAGGATGCCTTCCAGGACTGCCACATATTTCCTTTCCAGGATATTGTCATTCCATCCGTCCTGAAGCCTTGCCTGAGTTTCCTCATCTTTGGCAAAGATGACAAGCCCAGAAGTGTCGCGGTCAAGCCTGTGCACTATGAAAACCCTTGCATCCTGTTTTCTGCGGCCTGAAGATGCCCTCCTTGCCTGTCTTCTGACATGCTCCATGAGGATGGAGTAGGCGGTGGCTTCCCCTTCCTTGCCGGTGGACATGGTCAGGACGGCATGCCGCTTTTCGGCCACTATCAGATGTTCGTCCTCATATATTATCCTCACACGGGTTTCCGTGTCCCCAGAATGTTTCTTGAGCCGTGTTCCCCGGTCCAGTATCACCAGAATGTCCCCTTTTTTGAGGGGGTGGTCGAATGCGGTGACATTCCGGTCATTTATCATTATCCTTCCGTTTGACAGGTATGATTTGATTTGGGTCCTGCTTTCGCCCCGGCATATTTCCATGAGGCAGTCTATCAGCATGCCGTCATGCGTCATTGTGAATCTTCTCCCTTTTCCGGCCTGTGCAGGGCTTCCTGTATTTTTTGCGGTGAATCTGTCCATCATAACCTGTTGTTCTGTCAATCCGGCGGCAAACATACATAATTTTTTCAGAAAAACTTTTATTTTCTATATTTGGCCATAAATGTCCACATATACTGTTCACGCCTCGGCAATTCAAACAAGTTTGCATTGCACTCGGCTTCTTCGTATATTTGTCCGCTTCGCGTCCATTTATAGTTCCCGTTCGGCAAATCCAAAGTAAACTTTGTTTTGCTCTCACTTATTCACTATATTTGCAGGATATGGCAAAAGGTTTTGCAGAGACAGATTCATTGTGCCGCGGCATAGTCAGCGATGTCCGCAGGAAAGTGTTCAAGCCCGTATATCTGCTTATGGGTGAGGAGCCTTTTTATCCTGATATGGTATGTGAGGCCATAATCGAAAATGCTCTGGATGAGAGTGAGAGGGATTTCAACCAGACGATATGCTACGGGGCGGATGTCACGGCCGATGCCGTAATAACAGCTGCGCGGCGTTATCCGATGTTTGCCGAAAGGCAGCTGGTGGTGGTGAAGGAGGCCCAGGCTATGAAGTCACTTGATGAGCTGGCGGTCTATTGCAGCCGTCCGCTGGAGTCTACTGTGCTGGTGATCTGCATGCACGGCGCTTCTGCAGACAAGAGGAAATCGCTTTATAAATCCGTTTCCAAGATAGGTGTGGTGGTGGAATCCGCCCCTGTCCGTGACTATGAGATATCCCGTTGGATAACTGCATATTACAGGGGATTGGGACTGGAAATAGCGCCAGATGCCGCCGAACTGCTCGGGGAATATGCCGGGACAGATCTCGGCAAGATAGCTGTCGAGACCTCGAAGATGAGGAAGAACCTTCCCGAGGGAGCGACTGCCATAACTGCCTCTGACATTGAGAAAAATGTCGGCATAAGCCGCCAGTACAGCATATTTGAACTGACCAAGGAACTTTCTTCAAAGAATGCGGCAAAGGCCCTGAAGATAGCCGCGTATATCGGGGCATCTCCGAAATTCGCGATGCCGATGGCAATCAGCGCCCTGTTTACGCATTTCTACAGGATATTGAAGTACGAGGCTCTTCTGATGAAGACGCCACGGCCTTCCAATGACATGAAGGCCAAGGTTCTGGGGGTGAATCCGTACTTTTTCGGTGAATATGACAGGGCGGTGGCCAATTATCCGCTGAAGAAATGCATGTCGGTGATGGCCCTGCTGCGTGACTATGATTTCAAGGGGAAGGGCGGGGAAGCCGGTGAAGCCGCTCCCGATGAACTCCTTGTGGAACTTGTGGCGAAAATTCTGAATTGAAACATATCAAAACACTTGACAATTATGGGAATAATCCAATGCAAGGATGTGTGCAAGAGCTTCGGTGAAAAGGTGGCTCTTGACCATGTTACCCTTGATTTCCCGGAAGGGAAGATCTTCGGCCTGCTCGGCCCCAACGGTGCAGGCAAGACCACTCTGATCCGCATCATCAACAGGATCACCATCCCCAATGAAGGCACGGTTCTTTTTGAGGGCCGTCCCATTACCCAGAGAGATGTGGAACGCATCGGCTATCTTCCGGAGGAACGCGGGCTTTACCGCAAGATGAAGGTCGGCGAACAGGCCATGTACCTTGCCCAGCTGAAGGGCATGAGTTCAAAGGCTGCAGCGGAAGAACTCAAGAAATGGTTCGTGAAATTCGGCATACAGAGCTGGTGGCCAAAGAAGGTGGAGGAGCTTTCCAAGGGCATGGCGCAGAAGGTGCAGTTCATCACCACTGTCGTTCACAAGCCGTCTCTTCTCATCCTTGACGAGCCTTTTTCCGGATTCGATCCCGTAAATGCCCAGCTGATAAGGGAAGAGATACTCAATCTGAAAGCCCAGGGTTCGACAATAGTGCTTTCCACGCACAATATGGAGTCCGTGGAGGAACTTTGTGATGACATCGCCCTCATAAACAAGTCGAAGCTTGTCATCACCGGAGGCGTGAATGAGATCCGCCACAAATACGGCAACAACAATGTGGAGCTGGTCTATACCGGAAGTACGGCAGTCAGTCCTGTCCCGGGCACATTCAGGGTGCTTTCTGACATGGATGACTCCGGACGGCATACGGCCGTGCTCGCCCTTGAGCCGGAGACGGACAATTCAGCTGCATTGAGGGCAGTGCTGGACCAGTCGCTCAGCATCAATTCATTCAAGGAACTGGTGCCGAGAATGAATGACATTTTCATCAAACTTGTAACTGAGGAGGAATAGGCCATGAACATGCATATAATAAATGTGATAATAGGTCGCGAATACATGACCCGTGTCAAGAAGAAATCATTTCTTCTGACCACATTCCTGGCCCCGATATTCCTTGCTGCGATGATGATCCTCCCTTCCGTGATCATGTTCATGGCCGAGGACAAGGGAAAGAAGGTCGCGGTGATAGATGATTCCGGCATTGTGATGCCATATATGGAAGACACTGAGGCCGTGGACTATATGGATTATGCCGGATACCAGGCGGACAGCGTGAAGGCTGCATTCAATGAGTTCGGGCTTGATGCCCTCGTGCTTGTTTCCCCTCTTGACAGCGTAGCCAAGTCTGTGACAGTGTCGGCATATTCATCCAAGCCGATGAGCGTGGACATGAAGGATGCCATAAGGGGCAATGTCAACAAGGCCGTGGAGGAATACAGGCTGTCTTCGTATGATATAGACGGGCTGAAGCAGATAATGGAGGATGTGCAGGCTGACATACCGGTATCCACATACACATTGGAAGACGACGGGGAGGCCAGGATTTCGTCCTCCGAAGTCTACATGTTCGTGTCCCTCATCTTTTCCATCATCATCTACATGTTCATAGCCATGTTCTCAGGAATGGTGATGCAGAGCGTGATAGAGGAGAAGTCAAGCCGCGTGGTGGAAGTGCTCGTGTCTTCCGTGAAGGCTACTGAACTGATGTTCGGAAAGATAATCGGTGTCGCATGTGTGGCGCTCACACAGTTCTTCCTGTGGGTGGTTCTGACAGGTATCCTTGTCGTCGGGGCCGGAACGGTGATAGGCTTTGATTCCATTGCCGAGAGCGCCACAGTCCAGACTGAACAGATGAACCAGATGACAGAAGGGCTCGGAGTGGATCCGTCCGTGATGGAACAGGGCGGAATGGCTGCGCCTCAGATGGAGATGCCTGCCGGAGACAGTGAAATGGCCGCGGTCATACAGACACTTAGGGACATAGACTATCCTATGCTGTTGATTTCCTTTGTGATATATTTCGTGCTCGGCTATCTGCTCTATGCATCCCTGTTTGCAGCCATAGGCTCTGCGGTGGAGAACGAGGCTGATACACAGCAGCTCCAGCTGCCTGTGACCATACCTCTGCTCCTTGCCTTTTTCATAGCCTTTTATGCATTCAAGGCCCCTGACAGCCAGGTTGTCTTCTGGGGGTCGATGATACCGTTCACCTCCCCTATAGTGATGCTTGCGAGGATACCGTTCGGTGTTCCGGTGTGGGAACTGGTCGTGTCTATAGTGCTGCTTCTGCTCACTTTTGCCGGCATAGCATATCTTTCCGCCAAGATCTACAAGATCGGAATACTCATGTTCGGCAAGAAGACCACCTTCAAGGATCTCTACAAGTGGCTGAAACAGAAATGATCTCAGTCATAAAACCGGATTCGGGTTCACTTGCCCTTCCCGGACGGTCATGAACGATGTCATGTTCAGACCGGAGGGGTATTGCACCGGGAAGGGTTTAGGAAAATGAAAGAGAAAACATTAAAGAGCAGAAAACTGATGAATTACAGATTTTCAGCAATTTCAGCTGTTGCCATTGCCTGCATTGCCATGTTTTTTTCATGTCAGGTGGCTTATGCCGGCTCAGGCAGGGAGGGCAAGTCTTTTTCATATAAATGGAAACGGACACAGATCAATGCTTCGAGGACCGGCGTGTCCTGCCCTTCGGCGGAAAATGCGGCAGAAGCGTTGGGGACTGTGTCCGGCAGGACTTATCTTGCCCCTTCCGGCAGGACATTCCACGGGGGCACTGTACCGGAGGTGGCCAGGCTTGTAATTGAGGCCCAGCCTGTCATGTCACCGGTCAAGAAGGTAGTCGGGCATTCTCCTGAAGCAATGAAGGTGGAGTATCCGGAAAGCGCCCTTTCCAATCTTTTCGCCGACAAGATGATGGAGGCGGTGGAAAAGGTGTCCGGCAGGCATGTCGATGTCGGGATAGTCAATTTCGGGGGCATAAGGGTGGACATGCCGGAAGGCGACATCCTTGTGGATGACATCATGTCCATGTTCCCTTTCAAGAACAATATTGTCTATGTGGCTTTGAAAGGTTCGCGTCTGAAGGAGATTCTTGACGGGATGGCCTCCGGGAATTTTCAGGCATTGGGAGGCATCCGTGCCGTGGCAGAGGACGGGAAGATTGTTTCCGCCGAGGCGGGAGGGGAGCCGATAGAGGATGACAGGGTCTATGGCCTTGCCACCATCACCTTCCTGCTGCACGGCGGTGATGACCTGTTCCTCGGTGAAGGTGTCGAGGAGGTGACGGAATATCCTGTGGACATCTATGATGCCATGATGGACTGGATAACATCAGAGACGGCAGCCGGAAGGGATATCACCTACAGGAAGGACGGCAGGGTGGTCATAAGATGATATTTTTATATAAATGATATGATGAAAAAGATGATTCTGCTTCTTGTGGCGGCGGTGTTTTCCTTAAGCACGCTTTCTGCCCAGAGGCTTACGATATTGCATACGAATGACACCCACAGCCATATAGATCCGGTCCGTTCCGGGGCTGAAACCGGGCTAGGCGGTGTGATAGAGCGGGCGGCATACATAGACAGTGTGCGCAGTGCGGTGGGTAAAGGGAAGATGCTTCTGGTGGATGCCGGCGACTTCAGCCAGGGGACATCCTATTTTACCATGATGCATGGCGATCTGGAAGTGGACCTGATAAATGCCATGAAATATGACGTGGTGTGCCTCGGCAACCATGAATTCGACAACGGTCTGGAGGAGCTTGCGCGCAGGCTCGGCAATCTGAATTGTCCTGCCGTATGTGCCAATTATGAATTCAACGGCTCGGAGCTCGGCGACATCGTCAGACCGTATGTCATCATCCGCCGCGGGGGGCTCAAGATAGGTTTCATAGGCCTTCTTACTGATGTGACGAGGGTTGTCGAGAGGCATATCGCTGACCGCATCACATATCTTGACCCTATAGAAGTAACCAACCGTTATGCCGGCTATCTGAAGAATGTGAAACATTGCGACCTTGTGATCTGCCTTTCACATCTCGGATATGAGAAGGAACCGTTCACGGACAGGGATCTTGTGGCGGGGACAAGGAATGTTGACATTGTCATAGGCGGGCATTCGCACACATTTCTAGAAACGGAGAAGGTTCACATGAATATGGACGGCAAGCCTGTGACCGTGGTCACTGACGGCTGCTGGGGCCTTTATGTGGGTAATCTGGAGATCTATTGAGAATGGATAATGCGGAAGAGAAGATAGTCGGCAATCTGGAATGGGACGGGCTGCGCCGCCCCCAGATATTCTATGCCGTTGCCACCACATTCTGCGGTCTCTTCCTTTCCGTCCTGGACGGCACGATATGTAATGTCGCCCTGCCGACCATTGCCCTGGAGCTCGGTGTTTCCCCTTCCGATTCCATATGGATAATAAATGCATTCCAGCTTGTCATCATGATGCTCCTGCTTCCTTTCTCCTCTCTCGGAGAACTTGTCGGCTACAAGCAGGTCTATCTGATGGGGGTGGTGTCATTTACTGCGGGATCACTGCTCTGTGCGCTTTCCGGAGGCTTTCATATGCTGGTGGCAGCACGCGTCGTTCAAGGTGTAGGGGCCGCCATGATAATGAGTGTCAACACATCCCTGATAAGGATAATATATCCGAAACGGCATCTCGGGAAAGGTGTCGGGCTTAATGCCACCGTCGTTGCCCTGGCATCTGTGGCCGGTCCGTCTCTGGCGGCGCTTATACTGTCATTGGCTACCTGGGAATGGATATTTGCCATAAATCTTCCCATAGGCGTGGCCACTTTCATTCTTGCAAGGAAATATCTGCCTGACAATCCCACCAAAGTCCTCGGACGCAGGTTCAACTGGAGGGACACTGTCCTCAATGCCGCCACCTTCGGTCTGATGATAGGCTGCATCGAGGCGTATTCGCACGGGATGGACTGGCATCAGGTGGCTATGGCGGTGGCCCTGTTTTTCCTTGTGGGCTTCATCTATGTCCGTACCCAGCTGCACCGGGACTATCCGATGCTCCCGTTCGACCTTCTCCGCATACCGATATTCTCAATGTCGGTGGGAACCAGCATCATATCCTTTGCCGCCCAGCAGCTTCTGATGGTGTCGCTTCCTTTCATGCTCATGCATACTTTCGGATATGACGCCGTCGGGACCGGGCTGCTGATGACTGCATCCCCTTTGATTATCGCCTTTGTCGCCCCCATGGCCGGATGGATGATAGGAAAGGTGCATCCCGGCATTTTGGGGTGCATAGGGATTTCCCTGATAGCAGTGTCATGTTTCAGCTTTTCATTTGCCCCGGATGACATCACGCATTTCGGAGTCGTCTGGAGGCTGATGTGTTTCGGGGCCGGATTCGGCCTTTTCCAGTCTCCGAACAACCATATCCTGCTTTCATCTGCCCCTCCGCACAGGACAGGCAGTGCGGGCGGGATGCTGGCTTCGGCAAGGCTTATAGGGCAGACATCGGGTGCGGCCCTGGTGGCGATGATGTTCAACTTCTTCGGTGACCGGGCACCGCACAGCGCCCTCCTTCTCGGAGGTTGCCTTGCCCTTGCCGGAGCTGTGCTTTCCCTTCTGCGCCTGAACACTTCATTATATAATTGATGACATGAAAACCAGTACTTGTATTTCTTTTATTGCCGCTTTTTTGCTGAACTTTTATTCTGCGGCAGCCTACGAGGAGAGGAATATCATAATGTCGGAACTTGACGGGACCGATCTGGTTTCGTTGCACATGACTGACGGAAACTGGTTCCCTTATCCTGAATGTGCTGACCGTGAGGCGTGGGCGGAACTTTTCGGAAACTCCGCGGAAAAGGTGGTCCGCGAGGCTGAAAAATATGAAGATTATGCGTGGACCGTCATCCCCGCTTCGGCATATCTTGAATATGAGCGCAGCGGTGACCGCCAGGTGATGGAGAAGCCGTATGAAATGAACCGCAGGGCTCTCAACATGTTCGCCCTTGCGGAACTTGCCGAGGGAAAGGGCCGTTTCCTGGACAGGATTTCGGACGGACTCTGGGCCGGGGCACAGATGCCTTCATGGGTCCTTTCCGCACATCTGCCGAGGCAGGCCTCAGGTCGGTCCATCCCGGAAGGGCGGCAGGAGGTGATAGACCTGGGATCGGCCGGTTATGCAGCCTCTATGTCAATAATCTGTCATCTGTTTGAAAATTACATCGACCAGGCAGTGCTCAGTGCCGTGAAGACCGCTGTGCGGGAGAAGATATTGAAACCGTATCTTGACCCTTCGTGCCGTGATGCCAACTGGTGGATGGCCGAGAATCCGAAGCCTGGACAGATCATCAACAACTGGAATCCATGGTGCAATTCCAATGTCCTGCTCTGCTTCCTTCTTATGGAGGATGACAATGATGTCCTTGCTGATGCGGTAAGGCTATCTGCAGTGTCCGTTGACCGTTTCCTTAACTATGTCAAGGGTGACGGGGCATGCGAGGAAGGACCTGCCTATTGGGGGCATGCCGCAGGCAAGCTTTATGATTATCTGCGGATTCTGTGCGATGCCTCCGGAGTCACATGTCTTGACAATTCCCTTGTCCGCCGTATGGGAGAGTATATTTCGCGTTCTTATATAGGAAACGGAATGGTGGTCAACTTTGCGGATGCCTCTGCGGTCTTCACTCCCGATATCCCGCTGGTCTACCGTTACGGGTATGACTGCGGCAGCCGCGAAATGATGGACTTTGCCCTTTATCTGCTTTACAACCCTGTATCCGGCACTTTCAAATATCCTCAGCCACCTCTCGGCAATGACATCTGGCGTTCCCTGGAAACCTTGCGGCATATGGGGAAGATGTGCCATGAGATTGATTCCCTGAATGTCTTGTGCAACAGCGTTTCCGGCCGCTCCGGGCTTTATCTGTCAGCAGGCCGGCCGGATGCTGCGGTTGTCCCTGCATCGGTCCGTGCTTCTCTCCGTGCAGATGTGCCTCAGTGCACATGGTATCCGGAGACGGAGTTTGCATATATGAGAAATGGGAACGGATGGTTTCTGGCTGCTAAAGGTGGCTTCAACAATGAGAGCCACAACCACAATGATGCGGGGACATTCATCCTTTGCATCGACGGCGTGCCTGTGTTTGTGGATGCCGGGGTCGGCACCTATACGAAGAAGACATTCAGCCATGAAAGATATGACATCTGGTCCATGCAGAGCGGCTGGCACAATCTTCCGATGATAAACGGCACTTCCCAGATTTTCGGACAGGAATTCAAGGCCTCCGATGTGAAATGCAGCACCTCCAGATTGTCTTTTTCTGCGGAATTGTCCGGAGCTTATTCCGATGCCGCCTCATGCAGGTCGTGGGTCAGGTCGTACGATATGGGAGAAAAGGACCTGAAAATATCCGACCGTTTCGTCCTTTCCGGCCGTATCGTTGCAGACACGGTGAACTTTTTGGTACAGGGGAAGGTATATCTGCCGGGAGAAGATATTGTGGCGGGAGCGGGAACATCCGTCAAGACCGTGTCCGCTGCATCCGGTGCGCATGTGACAAGGCATGGTTCTTTGCCTGAAGTTCCTGACGGTCAGGTGGTCATAGTCAACGGTGACATTGCCGTCAGCCTGTCTTATCCGCTGTCATTGCTCCCTTCTGTCAAGGAAATGTCTCTGACAGACCCGCGTATGTCCAATGTGTGGGGACCGGTCCTTCGCCGCATATCATTTGCCTCAGCATCCGATGCACCTGCAAAAGGACATTATGATTTCGTCGTACGGCAGATATAGACACAGATGCAGAATGTCTGCCTTATATGCAGATTCTTCGTCTGTGCTCCTGGATGACACCCGGGCACAGGCGGGGATCGGTTTTACAGGATGTTCAGCGACTGTTCCTTGATTTTTTCGAGATCGTCCTTCATCCTGACCACAATCTTCTGGATGCCGCTGTGGTTGGCCTTGGAGCCGGTGGTGTTGATCTCGCGCCCCATCTCCTGGGCGATGAATCCCAGTTTTTTGCCAGGAAGCGGGTCATTGTCAATGGTTTCCATGAAATAGCTGCAGTGCTGGCGGAGGCGGACCTTCTCCTCATTGATGTCAAGCTTCTCTATATAGTAGATCATCTCCTGCTCGAGCCTGCTCTGGTCAGGTTCGAGGCTCAGCTCTGCAAATCTTGAAACTATCTTTTCCCTGACGGTTTCAACCCTTTCCTTCTCGTATGCCTCGACCTCATCCACATATGAAAGGATGCTTGCCACCTTTGCCGTGACATCCCTGTATAGGACAGCCCCTTCCTGCGACCTGAATTCGTTGACCTTGGCTATCGCCTCGGCAATGCACCTTTCCACTGCCGGCCAGTTTTCTTCATTGATGACCTCCTGTTTCTTCATGTCCATCACATCAGGGAAACGGAGTATCGCAGTCAGCAAGACTGAAGGGTCAAGTCCGCCCTGTCCCGGATATTCAGCCCCGATTCTTTCCGAAAGCGCCGCCAGCTGCCTGTAATAGCCCAATGCCAGTTCTGAATTTATCTCTTTTGCATTTTCAGCTGCATTTGCTTCAAATGTCATGAAAAAATCAATCGTCCCTCTTTGAAGCTCCTTTGCCAGCGTCTGCCGTACCTGCATCTCCCTGTCCTTCGGAAGCAGCTGCGTCTTGATGTTGACATCAGCATTCTTGCTGTTCAAAGTCCTGATTTCCACACAAATCTTTCCTGTTTCCAGCACCGCTTCGGCCTTTCCGTAGCCAGTCATTGATTTTATCATTTTTCCGAGAATTTTTGTTGAACGCGCAAAGATAGCATTTTATTTGACACAACCGATGATTTAAGCCGTGAGTGCTCACGGCTTAAAGTGCGGTAATGCTACTTTGTAGAAATAATGAAAAAGGGAGGCTCCAGCCTCCCTTTTCATAGTATTTATACCCATACATGGCATCAGATCTCACACTTCCACTGTCATCTGGCAGTCTTTCTGAACGGCATTTTATTGTGAGCCGCTGCATCCGTTCTGACCTTCAGCCCCTTCTCCTGCACAAGGTCAATTTTTTGCCGCTCCGTAGTCGCGCCTCTGCGTACAGAAATGCCAGGAAGGGACTTTGTCTTGGCAGAAGAGACTGAATAGCCTTCGGAACTGCCGTCAGTTGTGCTGATTGTACCGGCCCAGCTTCCTGACCATGTATGTCCGAGGTCATCCATATGACTGAATGACAGTTCGTAGGTCCCGTCACCATTATTGGTAATGTTGAGATCTCCGGATATTGCCGGAGCACAACCTGCAATTCCTTCTGAAACATAATCCAGATACAATGTTCCATACAGATATCCGCCCGATTCGAATCCGGTAAGATATTCTCCAGGCTCCGGATAATCAGTTGCTGCCGCCTTGTATGTCCCGGTAGGGATTCCTGCAGAATAGTCGAGCTCGTCAACGACGAAGTCAACCGTCAGGGCATCTCCGACACCGCTCGCAGGATCAATGTTAAGCACCCAGTTGCCGCCTCCGGTATAATAGTAATCACCATAATATTCCGCATATGCAATCGCATCAGTCAGATCAAGGGTATAGTCTCCAGTGAGAGTCGAGAGAGGTCCCGGCATTCCCTGAACAACCATATTCCCTTCGTAAGTACATTTCACGGAAACACCTTCGGCAGTAGTAAAGTCGCAGGTTATGGTATACAAGTCAAAATCACGGCTTCCGGTTATCTCCATCGTTCCGGAAGAAATATAACCTATTTCATAGGTCGATTCATCCGAATAGTTTACGACATAGGTCCCCAGCTGATATCCATAGAAGTCCATTCCTGTAGCCACAGTATACTCCTCGTATGTGTCAGCCACTTCGTATGTACCGAGAGCCAGCTTCCCTTCTTCATTGAAAGGCATGTAGACTTCGGCTGTAAGCATAGCTCCCGGCGGGATAACATAACCTTCAAGATCCACATCCATATCCGTAAATTGCATTGTAACCGTCATGACATCATTTTCCTCGTTAGTATATACGGCAGCGGCAAGCGAAGCCTCGAAATCTACGGGCTCGCCGAGGCCTCCATCGCCAGGTTCAGGGTCAGGGTCCGTTTCCTCCTGAATGTCTGCCGGTCCGGTGTAAGTCAGATGATGTGTCTTGCCTTCGCTGTCAGTAAGCACTGCATCAAATGTATAGGTGCCGGCGTCAGCAGTAACCACCAGCGTTCCTTCTGTGAAATAAAGTTCTACAGTAGAAGCCTCGTCCGCCCCCTGATAAAGGTACATTGATAAATCAGAAAAAGTCATCGCGGCAGTCTCCCCATCAGCACCCAAAGTATAAGTGCCGGCAGGAATCGTGGTGCCGGTGCCAGGATCCGCATACATGTCAAACAGATAGTAGGTTCCGCCCACCTCGGCGTATCCGTCCTCGCTGAAAGGCCTGTCGCTTAGCCAGACATAATAATTGTCCTCACCGTCATTGCCGTATGCTTCATAGAAGTAGGCAAGGAATTCATTCATTTCATACTCATAGTCATAATCTTCCCCCGACTCGCCGGCTGCCGGCTGGACAAGTTCGACTTCATCTTCAACAGGCTCTCCGCCAGTCCATGTGTATGTAACGGTGAGAGTTGCAGACCTTGATGTCCCGGAATCATTCTTTTCCGCCGACACGACAACTTTTCCGGCTGTCTCCCAATCAAGGTCAACAATCCAGTCCGCTTCGCATGAGGCAGATACATAACCGTCTTCAACCGGATTTGTCAGTTCGTAGGTAACTTCCACATTGCCGCCTTCTGCAGGGATTTCAATGTTTTCTCCCGTAACATCGATTGTAAGTTCAGGTGATGTTCCTTCTTCAGATCCGTCCGGAACAAGGGAATCGTCTTTGCAGCCTGTCAGGACAAAAGCTCCGATAGCCAATGCTGCGGCAGCTGCTGAAAAGCAAGATGTTCTTTTCATAGTAAGGTCGTTTTAATTAGTTAATAATTTATATATGGATAACTGCTGACGGTTAGGCAATTGGGGAGCAGCAACATTTACGGTCATAAAATTAGTTACAATTTTTTTATTATTCAAACTTTTAATTGACAAAATGACACTCTTTTTTCTTTTCATCCTGCAGACCTGGTCATAATTGACTACGAAACTCTGTCTCCAATATATAGACATGTCTCTATATCGGAGACACTCATGTCTGTCCCGTGTAACTTGAATTTCTTTTCTTTGCACCGTTTTTATTGTCATTATTGTTCTTGGACAATTAATTATTACAGGTATGAAATTGTATAAACTTATGCTTTTCCCGCTCCTGGTATTCTTTACGGCGAATGGGTAGAAGACGGTGATAACAGTCATGTCTTTGACTACTATTGTTTCTATTCAGACGGTACAGGAATACACGGGTCATACGAAGCTGATATAGATTGGGTAAATGAGGATGATGACATAGAATGGTACACCGTAGACGACGAGTATCTGTATATCGACGGTGCCCGTTATGAGTATTCGTGTGACGGCACTTCGCTTGAAATCCAGATGAACGGAAGGACACGGTATTACTACGAAAAATAGCCTCTTAAATAACAACGGGAAGCGCCACTTATCATACTTCATGCCAACTTTGCTGCGGGTCCGGAAAATGCTGGACATGCAATGGGAATCGAAGTTATTTGAATCCATTGACTAATAAATATATAAAATGCCCTAACTGTACAGACGGGGTATGCAGTCATTGCCATGGTTCAGGAAAACAATAATATGGTTTTTAAATTGCATATTACTGAAAGCCTCGCTGACTTATATCGGTGGGGCTTTCAATGTATATTCATTGTATCTGCAAACAATTTCCTGATATTATTGAAGACATAAGAATAAACTGATATGGAGTTCAGGAAAAACAGACGCGATGAATATCAGAAATTGTTATATTTGCAGGTTGAAAATTGGAATCTTATGGAAGAATTGAAGAATGAGGCCGGGGAGGCCAGGAATCTCAACTTTCTCGAAGAGATCATAGAATCGGATCTCGCATCAGGAAAATGTGAAAGCATAATGACCAGGTTCCCGCCGGAGCCTAACGGTTATCTTCATATAGGGCATGCGAAAAGCATCTGCCTCAATTTCGGGCTGGCGAAGAAATACGGGGGAAAGACAAATCTCCGTTTTGATGACACCAACCCTGTCAAGGAGGACACGGAATATGTGGACTCCATCAAGGAGGACATCAAATGGCTCGGCTTCGAATGGGAGAACGAGCGCTACGCCTCCGATTATTTCGACCAGCTCTACGAATGGGCAGAGGAGCTGATAAAGAAGGGGCTTGCGTATGTGGATGACCAGACGCAGGAGGAAATCCGTGCCGGACGCGGTACTGTGCAGACCCCAGGCGTGGAGAGCCCGTACAGGAACCGTTCAGTGGAAGAGAACCTGAAGCTGTTCAGAGAAATGCGTGACGGAAAATATGCGGACGGGGAGAAGGTGCTCCGTGCCAAGATCGACATGGCACATCCGAACATGCTTTTCCGTGACCCTCTGATGTACAGGATTATCCATGCCTCGCATCACCGCACCGGAGACAAATGGTGCATCTATCCGATGTATGACTATGCCCACGGACAGTGCGACAGCATTGAGCACATCACCCATTCCATCTGTACGCTTGAGTTTGATGTGCACAGGCCGCTCTATGACTGGTTCATAGAGAAGTTGGGTATCTTCCCCTCACATCAGTACGAGTTCGCAAGGCTCAACCTCACCTATACGGTAATGAGCAAGAGGAAGTTGCTGGAACTTGTGAAGAACCATTATGTCAGCGGCTGGGACGACCCTCGCATGCCGACCATCTGCGGCATCAGGAGAAGGGGATATACTCCGGAAGCCGTGCGGATGTTCGCCGAGAAGGTAGGTGTCGCCAAGAGGGAGCAGCTCATTGACCTGCAGCTCATGGAGTGGTGCGTGCGCCAGGACCTGAACGAGCGTTCCAACAGATATATGGTGGTGCAGGACCCAGTCAAGGTGACCATAACCAACTGGGAGCCGGGGAAGGTCGAGTGGTTCGACGCTCCGCTGAATCCTGCCGCACCGGAGGGGCCTTCTCGCAAGGTGCCGTTCACCGGGGAAGTGTATATTGAGCGTGCCGACTTCATGGAGGAGCCTCCGAAGAAATATTTCCGTCTGAAGCCTGACGGGGAAGTAAGGCTCAAATATGCCTATATAGTGAAATGCCAGGAGGTGGTCAAGGATGCTGAAGGCAATGTCACTGAAATCAGATGCACATACGATCCGACATCGAAGCCGGGAGCAGGGGAGTGGCGTTCTGTGAAGGGGACTATTCATTGGGTGTCCATTGAGCATGCCAAGGAAGTGGAGCTCCGTCTTTATGACAAGCTTTTCACCGAGCCGCAGATGAATTCGATTCCGGAAGGGAAGGACTATAAGGACTATCTCAATCCTGATTCGCTCATCGTGACGAAAGGGTATGCCGAGCCGGCTCTTCTGGAGGACAAGTCTGGGATAGCTGTGCAGTTTGAAAGGGTAGGGTATTTCTTCAAGGATCCGGACAGCACGGAGGAGCACTTTGTGTTCAATAAGACAACAGCACTAAAAGATTCGTTCAAGTTTTAGCGACCGCTAAAACTTGAACGAATCCAGTCTACCCCCAGTCACTACGTGACAGCCCCGGTGGGGCGTGCGGATTTGAGCCACTTTGTGACAGCCCTGACAGGAATAATATAAATGTTATTATGGAGAATATAAATGTTTTATATATTCATGGAATGGGCGGTGGAGGCGACAGCAGGATTCCGTCGATTCTGAAGGAACATATAAATCCGTATATTGGGAAATGCTATGCCGGGATGGAGGACAAGGGAGTGTCAGCCCCGGAAACGGGGTGTCCTCATGTTTCCGTTGTGGTGCGGACATACAGTTTTGACCCTGAAATCGCATGGGGACAGATATCCTCGTGGATGGAGGAACTGAAGCCGGCTCTTGTCGTGGGCGAGTCTCTCGGCTCCCTCAATGCCATCCGCATCAAAGGTGTGCCGCACATCCTGGTGTCACCATCTCTGAATGCTCCTGTCTATCTCGGCTACCTTGCATTTCTTGCCCTCATTCCGGGGGTGACTCAGCTTTTTGACCGTATATACAGACCAAAGGACGGTGACCGGCAGCGGCTCCATTTTACATTCAGGACCCTGCGGAAATACCGCCGTCTGAGGCGTGAGGCCCTCGCCAATTCATCCCGGGCAGGCGGCCGTGACGCTTTCTTTGCATTTTTCGGCACCCGTGACCATTACCGCCGTAGCGGCATTGTCAGCATCCGTACATGGAGGAAATATTTCGGCCCGTCCACATACCGGGTCTATGAAGGCACCCATTTCATGGAAGAGGAATTTGTCCTTTCTCTCCTGATGCCGAAAATCGTTGATTCTCTTTTCAAGCTTTTTTATTATCTTTGAAATCTTTGAATCTTTATCAGACAGATATGAAAGCTTACATTGAAAAGAACAGGGAAAGGTTTCTGGAAGAGCTTTATTCGCTGCTCCGGATTCCGTCGGTGAGTTCTCTGGAGGAGAACCGCGGAGACATGAAAAGATGTGCGGACAGGCTGGTGGAGCTGCTTCTGGAGGCCGGGGCGGACAGTGCCGCTGTATATCCGACGGAGGGGCACCCGGTGGTGTTCGGTCAGAAGAAAGTGGCTGAGGACGCTCCGACAGTGCTCGTGTACGGTCATTATGATGTGCAGCCGGTGGATCCGCTGGAGCTCTGGAAGTCCGACCCGTTCGAGCCTGAGATCAGGGACGGGGCCATCTATGCGAGAGGGGCGAATGATGACAAGGGGCAGCTTTTCATGCATCTGAAGGCTTTTGAATATATTGTTCGCGAGACCGGCCTGCATCACAATGTGAAATTCATCTTCGAGGGTGAGGAGGAGATAGGGAGCCCTTCGCTCGCAAAGTGGGCCTCTGAACACAAGGACCTGCTTGCAGCTGACATCATCCTTGTTTCCGATACTACCATGATATCAGAGTCCGTGCCGTCCATCAACTGCGGGATGCGCGGACTTGCCTATGTGGAGGTGAAGGTGACGGGGCCGGACAAGGACCTGCATTCCGGACATTACGGAGGGGCAGTGGCCAATCCGATAAATGTGCTATGCGACATGATCTCGTCGTTGATTGACAAGGACGGGCACATCACCGTAAGGGGATTCTATGATGATGTGGTGGAATTGTCAGATGAGGACAGAGCCAAGCTGGCCAAGGCTCCTTTTGACCTCGAAGAATACAAGAGTTTCCTGAATATAAGGGAAGTGAAGGGAGAGAAGGGGTACAGCACCCTCGAAAGGACAGGCATCAGGCCATGCCTGGATGTGAACGGCATCTGGGGAGGATATACAGGAGAAGGGGCCAAGACGGTCCTGCCTTCGGAAGCCCATGCCAAGATTTCCATGAGGCTTGTCCCGAACCAGGACAGCGAAACCATAACAAGGCTTTTTTCCGAACATTTCAAGTCCATCGCTCCTGATTATGTGACAGTGGAGGTGAAACCATGCCACGGAGGGAACGGTTTCCTCATTCCGATTTCCTCGCCGGCATACCAGGCCGCTTCCCGTGCCATGACGGATGTCTACGGAATCGAGCCTGTGCCGAGCAGGGGAGGCGGAAGCATCCCTGTTCTGGCAGACCTTCAGCGCATCCTCGGCATCGACCCTCTGCTCATGGGCTTCGGCCTGGAGCGTGACACCATCCATTCCCCGAACGAAAGCTATCTGCTGAGCCAGCTTTTCAAGGGAATGGAAGCCATAGCGCTTTTCTATAGTTATTATAAGAAATAAGAATATGGACAGAAAGGATTTATACAAGCAGATGCAGGCAAAGAGATCCATGCTCTGCGTGGGACTTGATGTGGATTTTGCCAAGATGCCGGAGTGCGTGAAGACACTGGCGGACGGGGGCGAGCTGATGTTCAAGGGAGAAGAGTTCAGGGGGAAAGCCCGTTCAATAGTGGAATTCAACAAGGCCATAGTCGATGCGACTGCGGCCCATTGCGTGGCATACAAGCCGAACCTTGCATTCTATGAATGTTACGGGATAGACGGAATGAGGGCATTGGACGCGACAGTTGACTATATCAGGAGCAATTATCCTGAGATTTTCCTTATCGCCGACGCCAAGAGGGGCGACATCGGAAACACTGCGAAGATGTATGCAAAGGCTTTCTTCGAGACGATGGACTTCGATGCGGTTACCGTTGCCCCGTATATGGGTGCCGACAGCGTGACACCGTTTCTCGGCCATAAGGGAAAATGGGCGATAGTCCTTGCCCTGACATCGAATGAGTCGGCAGCGCAGTTCCAGATGGCCCGGAAAGACGGGAAGCCTCTATACAGGGCCGTGATGGAAGAGATGATGTCCATCTCGACTCCGGACAACATGATGTTCGTGGTCGGGGCCACCAAGGCGGACAAGCTTCAGGAGATAAGGACATTCTGTCCGGACAATTTCTTCCTCGTTCCCGGAGTGGGGGCACAGGGCGGTTCTGCAGAAGAGGTGATGAGATACGGTGCCAATGACTTGGGCGGCCTGCTCATCAATTCTTCCAGAGGCATCCTCTATGCCGACGGCAGCCGTGACTTTGCAAAGGCCGCTGCCCAGAAGGCCGCCGCCACAGCATCATTATAAATTCACTGGACTGCCGTTAGTTTCATTCCGGCAGTTCAATATGATTGAGGAAGTCGAACTCATCGTGATCGTGCTGTTCGATTTCGGCTGCAAGGCCTCCCTCTCCTGTTTCCTTGTACAGTGAAGGGAGGTCTTTTCCTGTGCGTTTCATCACCCTGACCACCTGGTCGAAGGAGACGCGGTGGAGGCCGTCGGTGTATGAGGCATAGATGTTGGCATCCAGTGCACGGGCAGCAGCATACGCATTCCTTTCGATGCAAGGAATCTGGACCAGGCCGCAGACAGGGTCGCAGGTCATGCCGAGATGGTGTTCCAGCCCCATTTCTGCTGAATACTCTATCTGGGACGGGCTTCCTCCCATGAGCTGGTTGGCTGCTGCCGCAGTCATGGCGCAGGCGACCCCGACTTCTCCCTGGCAGCCGACTTCCGCTCCGGAGATGGATGCGTTATGCTTGACAACATTGCCTACGAGGGCCGCAGTGGCGAGCGAGCGGATGATCCTCTTGTCGCTGTAGCCGTACACCTTGCGCAGATGGTAGAGCACGCCGGGGAGGACGCCGCAGGAGCCGCAGGTCGGGGCCGTGACTATGGTGCCTCCGGATGCATTTTCCTCACTTACGGCGAGGGCGTATGCGAATATCAGCCCTCTTGTCCTAAGCACATCCTTGTAGCCTTCTGCCCTGATGAAATAGTTCGCTGCCTTTCTTCTGAGGTGAAGCGGACCGGGAAGGATGCCTTCCTTGTCCAGCCCCCTTTCAATTGATTCGCACATGACCTTCCACACCTCGGCAAGATAGTCCCAGATGCTGCTGTCCTCGTGCTCATACACAAATTCCCAATAGGAACGGCTGTTCCTGTTGCACCAGTTGAGAAGTTCCGTCATGCTGTTGAGGGGATATATTTCCGGTGAATTGTCCAGAGGCAGATGGTCGCATTTGATGTCGCCTCCTCCCACGCTGTAGAATGTCCACTCGTCGTGCCGTTCCCCGTTTTCTCCATCCACCGCTATTGTCATCCCGTTGGGGTGTCCCGGAAGGAATACTTTGGGCTGCCATTCGATTTCCACATTCCCTGCTTTCTGCAGCACTTCGTTTATGGCAACATCTGTGAGATGCCCCTTACCGGTGGCGGCCAGGGATCCGTAGAGGGTCACATGGAAATTCCTTGCGTCAGGATGGTGCTCTAGATATGCCTTGGCGGCTTTCTGTGGCCCCATAGTATGGCTGCTCGACGGGCCTTTCCCTATCTTGTATATTTCTCTGATCGATTTCATCTTTTTCAGGTTTTATGGAAACTGCATTTGCCGGTGCCTTCTTTCCGGCGGCGCGAATTTAAATAAAATTTGATTATATACCGTTAAATGCAGCAATAAAGAAAACGGTTGTCTGCAAAAGTACCAGCAGTTTGCCTTTCCTCCTTACGGCATACCAGAACAGGATGCCGGCGGCATCTGCGGCGAACCATCCTATCGGTATGGCCCACCATATCCAGTCTATGCCGTAGTCCGGGGCCATGACATATGCGACCGCCACCCTCAGCCCGAGCGATATGACTGTGAGCACCAGGGAGAATCCGGGCCTGCCTACGGCCCTGAAAAGCCCGTACAGCAGAAACAGCCAGGCAATGCCTATATAAAAGGAGCCTTCGATGCGGAGATACCTTGTCCCGATCCCGATCACATCTGGCTCATTGCCTACGAACATCTTCATCAGATCCCCGGCGAAGATGAATATCAGGGCGGATACTGCAAGCGAGAATACAGACGAGGACAGGACGGCACTTTTCAGCCCCTTTCTTATCCTCTCTTCCTTGCCGGCCCCGTAGTTCTGTGCAATGAATGTCGAAAATGCGTTGCCGAAATCCTGTACGGGCATATATGCAAATGAATCAATCTTTACTGCAGTGGCAAAAGCCGCCATTACCGCAGTTCCGAAAGTGTTCACAAGCCCCTGTATCATGAGTATCCCGAAATTCATGACGGACTGCTGGACGCATGTCAGGAATGAATAGCCCGATATGAGGCCGAGTTCTTTCTTCTCAAGCTTCATTTCTTCTCTTCTGACTGCTGCCAGTTCCGGATATTTCCTTATCGTATGCCGGGCGAGTGCGGCAGCGGAGAATATCTGTGAAATGACTGTCGCCAGGGCCGCCCCGGCTGTTCCCATGCCGAGAACCGGGATGAACACCATGTCGAGGATAATGTTGAGCACCACGGCTATGCCCAGAAACCACAGGGGGGTGATGGAATTTCCTGCCGATCTCAGGAGAAAGGCCAGAAAATTATACAGGAAAGTGAACGGAATGCCTGCGCAGATGACCGCAAGGTAGATTTTCATGTCAGGGAACACTTCTTCAGGCACATTCATAAGCCTGATGACAGGAGAGAGCAGTGAAAGTGTCAGGGCGGTTATGAACAGGGATACTGTTCCGATGAGCACGAATGACGTGAAGACGCTTTTTCTCAGTCCGGCCCTGTCTCCGGCCCCGAATTTCATTGAAAAGAGCACTCCGCTGCCCATGCAGAGCCCGATTATCACTGAAAGCAGGAATGTCATGAGCGTGTAGGAACTTCCTACCGCAGCGAGGGCGTCCGGTCCGGCGAACCGTCCGACTATGATGGTGTCCGCTATATTGTAGCATTGCTGCAGCAGATTCCCTGCAATCATGGGAAATGCAAACATCAGGATAGAGCCGGTGATTCCGCCTCGTGTCAGGTCCGTTTCTCCGTTTTTGAAAATGCCTGCGTGTGTCCGTCTTCCGTTTTCCATGTCATGTGTCATGTCGAAATTATTAGGAAAGATGAAAAATTCTGCCTATTTTTGATAAATCAATAGTGTGAGTCCGATGAAATCATCGGACACCTTTTGAAGGAGCAGGATGCAATCCTGCGACAGTCCTCCCTGAGAGGGAGGAAAAAGGTGGGTGACGCCCCTTAATAAGGGGCTGTCGCAAAGCGACTGGGGATTGAGACAAATGGATTTCGAAGAAATCCTTAACGACAGTTCGACGAATCTCCTGGTGCTGAGTAAAATATTCGTCGGACTGACGTTATTAATGATATGAAATACAATTTGCCTGAGCTTCCGTACTCTCTTGACGCCCTTGAGCCCAAGATGAGCAGGGAGACGCTCGAATTCCATTATGGAAAACATCTCCAGACCTATATTGACAATCTCAATAAGCTTGTTGCTGGCACTCCTTACGAGGAAATGTCCCTTGAGGACATTGTGCTGAAAGCCGACGGTGCCGTCTTCAACAATGCCGCGCAGACATGGAACCACACTTTCTTTTTCGAGACCCTTGCCCCGGCTCCGGTGAAGATGCCTGAGAAGCTTGCATCCAGGTTTGCGGATGCCTTCGGTTCCGTCGAGGCGTTCAGGGAGGAATTTGCCAAGGCTGCTGTCGGTCTTTTCGGCTCCGGTTGGGCTTGGCTTGCTGAAGACAGGGATGGAAAGCTTGTCATCGTCCAGAAGCAGAATGCCGGGAACCCGATGACAGACGGCATGAAGCCCCTGTTCGTGGCAGATGTATGGGAACATGCCTATTATATTGACTACCGCAACCGCAGGGCTGCATTCGTTGATGCGTGCCTTGAACTCGCGGATTGGGAGAAGGTGGCCGCAAGGCTTTGAAGCACAGGCAATGTCTGAAGCATATGCAATATTTGAGGCATGGACAGTGTTTGATGTGCTGACAATATTCATAGATGAACATGGGCCGATGGCCTGAGTTATAAAAGGATTATAAACGAACCATTAAAGAAAAATCTGAACATGAAAAAGTATGTATGCGTAATCTGCGGGTATGTGTATGACCCTGCAGTAGGTGACGAGGACAGCGGAATCGCTCCGGGAACAGCGTTTGAGGATCTTCCTGCAGACTGGGTATGCCCTCTCTGCGGAGTAGGAAAGGAAGACTTCAAGCCGGAGGAGTAGCATTCCTGTCATCCGGGACACCTTGGACAGAACTGATTCCGGACAATCGGGAGAAATCGGTTCAAGAAGCAATAAAGGACCCTGTCTATGTTTCCAAAAGGAGTTTGACGGGGTCCTTTCTTATTATATGTCTGTTCGCGAAAATGCCTCTTCCCATCGTGTTCTGACAGTATCCATCAGTTCCATGACTCGCAGCGTTTCCGAATGTGGCATGAAGTCTGTCTCAATCCGGCCTTTGCGGATCGCACTGATGCAGGCCCTGACCTGGTATTCGAATCCGGTGATCTGCTCCGGAGCGTGGAGGGTCTCTTCAAGCACATGTCCTGCAGACCATATTTCAGCCTTGAGGGGATTGTTGATGTTGTCAAGGATGATGTAGCCCTTGTCGCCGCAGATGATGGCCTGCCTTTCGCTGGCGCAGAGGGCTGTGGACTGCATCACGGCCATCTTTCCGTCCGGCCAGGTGAAGGTGATGCTTTCCTGCAGGTCCACTCCTGTGTCCGCCTTTACGCATGTCGAGCTGATGCTGCTGATTCCGTCCCCGAACATCATCAGTGCGAAGTTGATGACATATACGCCGAGGTCGAGGAGCGCACCGCCTCCGAGGGATGGGTCGATTATCCTTTCCTTATGGGCCACAGGATAGCCCAGATGTGCGGTGAGCATCATTGGCCTGCCGATTCTTCCGCTGTCAATCACTTCCCTGACAGTCTTCCTGAACGGCATGTACCTTGTCCAGATGGCCTCAGCCAGGAATACATTCCTTTCTTCAGAAAGTCTTATTGCCTCTTCGGCCTCTGCCCGGTTGAGCATGAACGCCTTTTCACACAGCACCGGCCTGCCCTTTTCAAGGCACATCTTCACATGGTGCAAATGCAGGCTGTGAGGTGTGGCCACATAGACCATGTCTACCTGAGGGTCGTCAAGCAGCTCTTCGTATGAGCCGTAAGCCTTTTCCACCCCGTGCACACTGGCGAAATTCTCAGCCTTTTCCAGACTCCTTGAGGCGACTGCGTATGCGGCTGCATCTTCCATCCTGTTGAGCGTGAAGGCCATCTTTTCGGCGATATGCCCGGCTCCTATAATTCCTATATTGAATTTTTCCATATAATATCTGCCATTTTTACAGAAAACCACCTTTTACAGATAGTCTTCAAAATACATTGTCACCTTGTCCATCAGGTGAATCCTGTCCTTGCCCAACACATTGTGCTGTGCACACGGATAAGGGAAATAGTCCACCTGGACATTGTTCTTTATGCATTCGCGTATGAAGCTGAGGCTGTGCTCCCATACCACTACATTGTCCACTGCGCCCTGGCAGATGAGCAGCTTGCCCTTGAGGTCCTTGGCTTTGCCGATGAGGCTTGTCTTGGCATAGCCTTCTGCATTGAGGGTCGGGTTGCCCATATATCTTTCTCCGTACATGACCTCATACCATTTCCAGTCGATGACAGGACCGCCGGCCACTGCCACCTTGAATATGTCAGGGTAATTGGTTATCAGGGAGATGGTCATGAATCCGCCGTAGCTCCATCCGTGCACCCCTATGCGGCTGCTGTCCACATAAGGGAGCGACATCAGCATCTTTATGCCTTCCATCTGGTCGGCCATCTCTGCCTGCCCGCATTGGCCGTAGATGGCCTTTTCATATTCTGCGCCCCTGTTGAGCGTGCCCCTGTTGTCCTGTACATAGACGATGTAGCCTCTCTGGGCCATATACATTTCCCAGGCCCTCAGCTCTGCATTCCATGTGTTTCTGACAAGCTGCGAATGCGGGCCGCCGTAGACATACAGTATCACCGGATATTTCCTGGAAGGGTCGAAGTCCTTCGGCTTGATGAGCCTGTACCAGTTGTCATATTTCCCGTCTGCGCTCTTGACTGTGCCGAGGACGGTTTCGCACCATGCATAATTTTCGGCCGGGTCAGCTGCAGAAAAAAGATTTGTGACTTTTGTGCCGTCAGTCCTGCGCAGGTCAATTACATTCGGAGTGTTGAGGCTGCTGTACCTGTCCACAAAACATGTGCAGTCCGGACTGAGTGAAACTTCATGCCATCCCGCTTCAGTTGTCAGCCTCGTGCATTTCCTGTTGCGGAGATTGATCTTGAAGAGGTGGTTTTCGACAGGGGAGACTTCGGCAGAGGTGTAGAAGACTTCCTTCCCGTTGTTTCCGACATATTCCACATCGGCATCCGTTGCTGTCAGCCTTTCTATATTTCCTTCCGTGTCGCAGAGATAGAGGTTCTTGTAGCCGTCCCTGTTGTCTGTCCTGTATATGAACCTGTCATTGCTTCCGTTCAGGAACCATATAGGGTTCTGAGGTTCGACGAATCTGTCATTACTTTCTTCAAGCAGGGTGCGGATGAACTCTCCGCCGGCAGCATCGTACATGTTGAGCTTTGCATGCTTCTGGCTGCGGTCAAGGACTTGGATGAAGATGCGGCTTCCATCCGGGGACCATGTCACATTCGTGAGATACTGGTCATATCCGAAATCGTCCGCTTTCACATACACAGTACTGTTGGAGGCAAGGTCATAGATGCCGAGACGGACATTTTCGGAGGCCATCCCGGCCATCGGATATTTGATCTCAAACAGGGAGCCTGTCCTTGTGGTGATGTCGAGAAGGGGGAATGTGGTGACTGCCGACTCGTCCTTTCTGTAAAAAGCGAGTTTCTTTCCGTCCGGGGACCAGAAAATCCCCTCCATGATGCCGAATTCATTGCGGCTCACGAACTGTCCGTATGTGATTTCAGGACTTTCTCTTAAGGCTATCGGGGTGCTGTTGCCGTTCCTGTCGCACAGAAAAAGGCTTTTCCCTGATGTGTAGGCATATCTTCCGTCCGTTCCCGGAGTCATGTTTTCCGCACCGCCAGGGATTTGGGTGACAGCCAAGGTGCGGTCCGAGGTGATGTCATAGCTGTAGATTCTGTCTCCGGAAGCGAATTGCAGTGAACCGTCTTCCGCCCATCTGTACGGAGGGAATCCGTCGAGTGAGGCCCCGGTCTTTTCGGCGAGTTCTGCGGCTGTGATGATTGCGGATGATTCTCCGCTTTCAGGGGCAATACCGTACATGGTGTCTCCATCGGTCCATGTGAGCGTCTTTCCGTCGCCTGTCCATGAATATCTCCTGCTTTCAGGATAGACATCTCTTGAGATGGTGGCCTCCTCCATTGTCAGGAGCCTTTCACTGGCCGTATTTGCCGGCTTTGTGTCCACTGCTCCCGGCTGGGCGTACATTGTCATGCCCAATGACAGGGCAAGGATGCTGATGATGCAATGTTTCATGTTCATTGTATGTTGTTTCCGTTTCTGTATTGCAGCGCCGCTGCAGGTCACATTTCCTGTGGGGCCGGACTGCAGCCGGCAAATTTACTAAGAAGTTGCCAGAGTTTTTGTTCTTTTTGAAGATAATGATTAAATTCGTGACTGTCCGGCAGTCGCCGGGTCATTTTCGGGATATTTTTGATCAGAATATGCAATGAAGAATCCTTTATTGAAATCGGCAGCCGTACTGCTTGCCGCAGGCGGGCTGATGTGGGCCTCGGACACAGAGGCATGTACCGGCATATCATTGACATCGAAGGACGGGAGCCATGTGCTTGCCCGTACCTGCGAATGGGGAGGCAGTGACCTGGAAAGCCGCTATGTCATTGTCCCGCGCAACGCTTCCATTACTTCCATGACCCCGTCCGGACAGAACGGGCTGGAATATGTGACCGGATACGGATATGTCGGAGTATCCGTGACACAGGACAGTTTCGTTACCGAAGGCCTGAATGAGGCCGGACTTTCCGCGGGACTTTTCTTTTTTCCGGGCTATGGGGAATATGAAGAGTATGACAGTGCCTTGAATTCCTCCACGATTGTGGATGTGGAGCTTGTAGGTTGGATTCTCGGAAAATTTTCTTCCATAGATGAGGTGAAGGCATCCATAGGGGACATCCATATAGTTGCGACAAGTCCCCAGGCGGGAACTGCTCACTGGAGGATTGCCGAACCTTCCGGCAGACAGGTCGTGATGGAAATCATCGGAGGAGAAGTCCGTTTTTATGAAAACAGGCTCGGTGTGCTGACCAATTCTCCTGGATTTGAGTGGCAGATGACCAATCTCAACAATTATGTCAATCTGTTTCCGGGCACTGCGCAGCCTCTGAAGCTGACGGATGATGTAACTTTGTCGCAGTTCGGGGCCGGAGCAGGTTTCCTCGGCATTCCGGGAGATGTCACACCTCCTTCCAGGTTTGTCCGGGCGGCTTTCTACAAGGCCACTGCTCCGCAGTATGCCACTGCCCTGGAAACCGTGATGGAGACCTTTCAGATATTGAACAATTTTGATATCCCGATAGGAGTGGAACATAAGGCCGGGGATGCTCCGTCAGTGCTGCCGAGTGCCACGCAATGGACGACATCCGCAGACCAGGCCGGGCTCAAGTTTTATTACAGGACATGCTGGAATTCCACAATAAGGTGCATTGACCTGAATTCAATCGACTTCGGAAAGGTTTCAAGGCAGGCGCACCCTCTGGATGAAGTCCGGATGCAGCCTGTCGAGATGATAAAGGTCCGGAAATAGGCTTTATGCAGGACAAAACCGTTAAGCGGATGTTGCAGATGCGTTAAGATTTGCAGCATCCGTTCATTTTGAATGGCAATTATTTGGAAGACATCGGGATAATTGTTAAATTTGATTCATCCGTGCTCTGACGGGCAAGGATTCCTGTAAAATAAAATGTTCTTAACACTTAATTGTCTTTGTGCCATGATGGAAGATTACATTACAAGGGAGGTCAGCAAGACCACTGCAGCAATCGAGGCCATCCTTAAGGAAATTGTCCCTTTGGTCGAAAAGAAGGTTTCATCAGCCGAAATTCATGACTGCGTGAAGACCGAATTGGCCGGACGGCTGGGTCTGGACATTGACACGGTGCTTTCAAAGGATGATTTCATCAATGTCCTTGTGTCGGAATACGGATTCGGCAATGACAGTCTGAATGCCTTGGCCGAGCTGCTTTACACCATGCTCAGGAATGATGAAGGCAAGGATGAAATGCACAATGCATACGCAAAGGCGATTGTTTCCGTCAACAAATGGCTTGACGGAAGAGGGGTCACCTTCTCTGCGACAAGACATTATGTTCTGGAGGAGATGAACCGTTATTTCTGATTTTCAGATGATTCGAATCTTTCTCGCGGATTTGGATCTTCTGCCGGACCTGAGAGTGGACTGCTTACCAGTCCACTTTTTTTCTTGACAGGGGCATTGTCATGCACCTTGCACCTCCGCCTCCTCTCGGCAGCTCGGAGCCGGATATGGTCACTGCGCATTTGCCTTCAACGGCAGCCTTGCCGGAAATGACATCCCCGGCTGCGATTATGTTGAAGCCGTCCTTGTCGAGTTCTTCGAGGGTGTGGATGTTCCTTGCGTATGTGATGACCTGTCCGGGGGCAATGCAGAATGAATTGGCTCCGCTGTGCCATTGCTCCCTTTCCTGGTCCCATTCGTCGCTTCCTCCGCAGATTATCGGCTTGAGGTCCATTCCGAGCCTCTTGAGTGTGGTCAGGAGGCCAGACACCGTCCTGATGCCTGACACCTTGCCGTCGCGTATGGTGATGTGGACTGTCTGATAGGCCGTGTCCTTGCGGATGAGCGGCTCGAATATCATGCACCTGTCCCTGTCAAGCAGGGTGAAAACCATGTCGAGGTGGATGAATGATTCGGGGGAGTGAGGAAGCTGCTGGACAATGACATGGCAGGTGCCTTCAGGACGCGATTTCCTGATTCTGTCCACCATGAAGTCAATACCCTTTGCGGAGGTTCTTGCCCCGTTCCCGACCAGGAGGATGTCGTCCCGCGCTATGAGGATGTCGCCGCCTTCCATGGTCACTGGCGAGTCCCCGGACTGGAAGTCATTGGCATCAGTGACCCTGCATTCAAAGCATCCGCTGCATCTGTATATGGCCTCCATGATGAATGACTCCCGCATCCTCACCTTGTTGGCCATGCGGCAGACCAGGACACTGTCCCCGATGGTGACGGCCGAGTCCCTCGTGAAGTAGAAATTGTAGAGGGGATAGAGGGCATAGTATTCATTCTTCAGATAGGCAGTGAGGGTGTTGATTTCGGCAGGAAGGCCTTCTATGAGCACCCTTGCCAGCTCTTTCGGCTCCATTTCCATGAGCCTGTCATAATATTCCGTGGCATCCTCCGCCACGCATATCCTCCTGAGCAGGGCGGCCTTGTCCTCTTCATGCCCGAGTACCTTTTCCAGCAGCGGGCGCACTTCATATATCTTTGCCACTTTTGAAAGCACTCCGTACAGCTGTGAATATTCCTCCTGTGCTATGGAAAGGTTGAGGATGTCGCTGTACAGGGCCCTCTGGACATTTTGAGGTGTCATGTTTTCGACTTCAGCCCCCGGAGAATGGAGAAGGACGGCTTCAAGCGTCCCTGTCTCGGAATGTACATTTATCTTAAGCTTCCTGTCATCCATGCCAGTATTCGTTATGGTCCATAATTCTTGCCAAGATAGTCAATTTGTCAAATATTTTCAATACCTTTGGAACGATAAGTACAAAAGCGATGAAGATAAGGAAGGAGTATTGCAATTGGGACGGTTCGCGGGTATGGGAAGAGGTCGTCTCATATGTAAAGTCACACGGGACATTCAGTTCCGTTACGGGTATCCCGTATTCAGCGACTTTCGTTGGCAGCTGCATATTCATCAAGGGAGGCAAGCCCGGGACCAAGCGTTCAGTGGAAGGAGAGTACCTCACAGGCAAGGGCTTCATAGCTGCATACGACATCATCAGGACTTTCGACGAGATAAATACCGGAAAGGTGAAGCCGTATATCAGACGGCAGCAGACCCCGTTCATGGGCCTGCTTTTTTCCGCCGGCATAATTGAACAGGACAATGACATCTTTGACCGGACTTTAATCTGATATGAAATGAAAAGGAAGATAATCTGGATAACATCCCTCGTTGCAGTGCTGGCATTGGCCGCTTTCATCTATTTCAAGTTCTATTTTGTGTTCGGCGAAGGCGTCAAGGCCGGGGAACTGAATTTCGTCGTATATAAGGGTTATATATTCAAGACATATGAAGGCAAGGCCATCCAGGCCGGCTTCAATGCGAAGAACAAGACGACTGCCATCCAGTCGTATGAATTTGAGTTTTCCATCACGGACAAGGAACTGGCCGATTCACTGATGCGGTGCGGCGGCAAGACTGTGGAACTCCACTACAAGGAATATCTCGGCACCCTTCCGTGGAGGGGGCAGCAGAAATACATAGTGGACGAAATCCTTGCCGTAAGATGACCTGTTCAGAGCTTGTCGGATAATTCTTTCATGCTGCGGCGGGCAGGAGCGTTCCTGTAGAGGATTTCATATACCATGTCGGCAATGGGCATGTCCACCTTGTGCTTGAAATTGATGTGCCGGATACATTCCGCTGCAAAATAGCCTTCCGCAATCATCGTCATTTCGTTCAGCGCACTCTTGACCGTGCATCCGCGGCCGATTAGCAGGCCGAGCCTCCTGTTGCGGCTGTAGATGGAATAGCAGGTCACAAGCAGGTCTCCGAGATAGGCCGGAGCGAATGTGTTGCGGCTGTCGGGATAGCTTTCCTTCAGGAATCTGGTCATTTCGTTTGCGCAGTTGGAGATGAGTACGGCGAGGTAGTTGTCCCCGTAGCCGAGCCCGACAGCTATGCCTGTCGCTATGGCATAGATGTTCTTTAATATGGAGGCATATTCCACACCGTAGATGTCAGTGGAATAGCTCAGCCTTACTGATGCGCAGCCCAGCTTTTTCCCTATCATGTGAGCATTCTCTTCCGATGTGCAGACTATGGTAAGATAGGACAGGCGTCCCTTTGAGACCTCTTCGGCGTGGGACGGGCCTCCGATGATGCCTATCTGTCTGAATGAGAGGCTGTACTTGTCGCGGAGGTATTCTGCCACAGTCTGGTATTCTCCCGGTATGATGCCTTTGATGGCGGATACCACGAACTTGTCGTTCAGCGGTTCCGTCAGCGGCTCGAGAAAATCCTTCAG
This sequence comes from uncultured Bacteroidales bacterium, assembly GCA_944323825.1. Lineage (GTDB taxonomy): Bacteria > Bacteroidota > Bacteroidia > Bacteroidales > UBA932 > Cryptobacteroides. Next base: position 74,881 of record CALUTY010000003.1, on the reverse strand, counting down.
GTAGGCGGAAGGGACGGCCATTATGATGATCTCGGCATGCCTGACCACCTCGTTGATGTCATCTGAAGGATGGACTCTGGTGAGGTCGAACTCCACTTCGCTCACATATTTCGGATTGCGGCCGTCTGCGAGGACTCCTTCAAGCACTTCCGGGTTGCGGATGTACCACCACACTTCCGATTCATTCTTTGTAAGGAGCCCGGTTATCGCAGTAGCCCAGCTTCCGTATCCTATGACGGCACATCGTGCCTCTTTGACTATCTTGTAATCCATTTCCGGTACAGATCTCAGTTACACTTCTGCAAATATACGCAGAAACCGAGAGCAATGCAAATGCGAAGCATTTTACCTGGCCCGTCCCGCGACAGACAGAAGACTTCATGTCTTATGGATGTTGCGGGACGGGTCAGGCATACAAGCCGTCAGGCTTGCATTGCCGAGGCGCTACAGTATAAGTGGACATTTATGGCCAAATATACGCAGAAGCCGAGCGTCCATCCGTCTACTCCGCCCACCCGCTCCCGTGAGGGCAGTCCGCGAACACCGCTGCCGCAGTCGCATACAGCCTTTCGCAGTCGGAGGATGAGATTTCTGCACATCCGGAATATCTGCCGGAAAGGTCCATGGCGGAGCCGTAGGCATTCATGCTTCCGTATTCCTTCCAGCCGTTTTCAGCGGTGGCGGCTGCAGGTGTAGGGGCGGGGCTTGAATACCAGCCGGCATCGGCAATGTGGCTGCCCATTTTGCAGCTGATGTATGTGACATTGTCATATTCGCCTGAATTTCCGCCGGAGCGGGCAAGGTAGACGGAGCCGTCGGCGGTCCCGCTTTCCGCGGTGAGGCTGCAGTCAAGGAATACGAAGCCTCTGTCGCCCTGTCTGCAGCGGGTCTGGACTATATAGCCTCTGCTGCTCGGACAGGAGCGGATTTCGCAGGACTCGAACAGGGCTGCCCGTACATATCCCCAGATGAAGTCCACATCGCCCCTTATGGTGCAGTCCCTGAACAGGCTCCAGCCCTTGAGCTCGATGGTGTCCTGGTCGCCGGTGAAGCTGCAGTTCGAGGCGAGCAGTCTGCCGTTGTCGCAGTTGAAATATATCACTTCCGCCTGGCTGCCGTCCCCGTGCGAGTTTTCGAGCGTGATGTCCTCGAAGCGGAGCATGTCGCAGTTCTCCACGAGGATTACGGACCTTCCGCCGGTTCTTGTGATGGACTCCCCGGGTTCCGGTACGGAGGTTACGCCGCTTCCGACCCCGTCAGTATAGTCATTGCAGTTGTCAAAGCGTATGATGGTTCCCTCCCTGCTTTCTCCCTTGATCGTGAGATTGTTCTTGTTGCGTATGTAAAGAGGCTCTTCATATATTCCGTCTTCGACCGAGATTGTCATGTCTGCACTCTGTCCGCATGAATTGGCGAAGCTTATTGCTCCCTGGACCGTCATGAAGTCGCAGTCCCGTGCCCCGACTGTCACTTCTCCATCGCCGGCAGGCTTCGGCATTACGGAAAATGTCCATTCATTCCCGGAAATGCCCTCGAATCCGTCCGCGATGATTGCTTCCCGGTCGATTTCCACGCTGTATGTCCCGCCGTATTCCAGCCTGTCTGAATGCAGCCTTATCGTGACGGTGTATCCTCCATCGACAGCCCCGTCTATGCTGAAGGCATTGTAATATACTATCCTGTAATATCCTGCGGCAGATGAGCCGACGGCATCCATTGCGGTGGTGAATGTGGTTCCGGCCGTCATTTTCGGCTTTCCTCCCTCCACTGCTGCAATGTCAGCCATCAGAATCCGGTCAGCGACCTTGCCGTCTTCATCCACAATCCTGATTTCACCGGAAGTGCCCGGCACCGGCTCTGAACTGAATGTAAGTGTGAGATAGGAGTCCACACAGGCATTTTCACCTGAGGGGTATGCCCTGTATGTGTCCGTGACGAGTTCCACCGGTCTTGTCATAGGCTGTTCAGGTGTTTCCGGGGTTTCTTCTCCTCCCTTGTCACAGGCTGCCGGTGCGAGGAGCATTGCCATGCAGCAGAATGTGCTGATATTGCATTTCAAGTTAGTGTCCATTGCATCATGCGGTTTTGTTCTATGTTGCAAATTTACTCTTTGCCATCCTCTCCGGCATGGACTAATTGTCAAAAATCCCCGCCGAATTGTCCGTTCAGCGGGGATTGTCTGTGTCAGCGGGACGCTGCAGTCAGCTATTTCGTGCGGGTGACGGTGTGGAGGACGGAGCCGTCCTTGTCAAGCATGTGGAGGCTGAGCGTGTCTTTGCAGGCGGTGAGGAGAGACCAGCCTGACTTGTTGCTGCAGAAGACGGTGCCGTCAATAGGCTTGACATCTTCGCGGCTGAGGGAGCCTGAGGTGTTGACGATGTAGTCTATGTCACAGTCAGGCCTGCGGATGTGCTGGAAGGTGTGGATGTGGCCGCAGAGGTACATGTCCACATTGCCGTATTTGCGGAGGACAGGGTCGAGGCGCTGCTGGAGATCGGTCCTTTCGCTGTCGCTCTTGTCTGTGTAGGCATAGATCGGATGATGTCCCACTACGATGACCCAGTCTTCATCGGCTTCGGAGAGCACCTTGTCGAGCCATGCGATCTGCTCATTCCAGTCGGATTTCGATGCATCGGCATATTTTTCAGTTTCTTCACGGTATTTGTCAATCATCGGGGTGGTGTCGAGCATGACTATGCGTACTGTCACATCGTCTTCCTCCTTGACGAAGGTGTAATATTTGGCAGGCATTGTCCAGCGGGCGCTGACATTGCTGTATTCCACCACGGCGTCGGTGTTGCTTCTGTACTCATGGTTTCCGCAGATGGGATACCAGTCGATCATGAGGTCCGGATGGGAATAAATGAGTTCATAGTTGGTCATCCAGAGCGGGTCGGAAATGCTCTGCACACCTTCGAAGTGGTGTACATCTCCGGCTGCGACGACGAACTCGATGTCGATGGCCTCGGCCATCCTGCCCATTGTCTCGGCTATCGGCTTCTGGTCATACCAGCCGTTGCGGCCGAGGTCATTGGCAAGGTAGAAGTTGAGGGGCTTTTCAAGGCTCTTCCATTCCTGCGTATGGTCTGCCGTCACCGTCGCCTGTCCGCATGAAATCAGGGAAAGGGCGAGGGCGAGGAAGATTATCATGTTCTTTTTCACCATTGTTTGAAATCTTTAAGTGTCTTGATTATCAGTCATTCCTGACTTGATCTTTTCAGTATTGCGATACACACCGGGATCAGGTCAGGATGACTGGAAAATGATATTATATTATTCTGCTGTTCCGAATGCTCCGAACCAAGGCTGTACTGCAGGTGATGTGTATGTCTTTCCGTTTACAGAGAGGCCGGTCACTGAATAGAACGGCTGGCGGGCTGGATCGGCAGGGGTGTAGGCTCCTGTGAGGACAGGAGAACCTGCTTTGACCTGGAAGTTCCAGCTGTCACTCCACTCGTAGAGGGCAGGGTCAACATTGATGTCATAGTTCACGAAGTCCGGATCGAGGCTTTCTGTGTCTGATGCAGACTTGGCTATGGTACTGTTGGCATCCACTTTTTCAATGTCGTATTCTTCATGGTTGAATGCATAGCCTTCGTATGCGAACTTCACTCCTGAGTATTGGAGCATTTCACCGTCATCCTCATATTCGCCTTCGAAGAAAAGGTGGCTCTGGACATTTCCTGAAGCATAGAAGTTATAGTCGATGAACGAGTTGTCCCTGTCATAGCAGTCCTCTGTGCCAGGCTCGTCGTAGGCCGGAGTGATGGCTCTGAACTTGCTGTTTACCATCAGGTTGTTGAATACGCTGACATTGGCCATTTCCTCGACATAGATGCTGCCGCCCTTTTCGCCGTCGCGTCTCCATCCTGAGTTGATGATGGTGTTGTTGTATGCCTGGATCAGGGCCTGGTGCCTTACTTCGCTCTGGTCGGAGCTGGAGAGCTTGAGTCCGTTGGTGTTCGGGCTGAACATGATGTTGCCGGCCACATCCACTTTGCATCCGGACTTGACATTCACGGCTTCCGCTCCGTCATATCCGTTGGCACTGAAGATGTTGTGTGCGATGATGGCGTTTCCTCCCATCATGTAGATGCCATCTGACCACCCGTTGCGTATGATGCTGTTGGTGATGACATAGCGGCCGTCGACATTGTTGGTGGTGATCTGAGGATAAGCGTCGTCACCAGCGGTGTAATAGCCGTTTTCTGCAGCAGGGGAACCTTCAATCACCTGTCCTCCTGTATATTCGATGATGGTGTGGTCAATGATCATCTCTTCGCATGTGGCTCCTGCCACGATTCCTCCCCACAGGCCGGCAAATGTATTGTCGTATGTCCTGAGTTCTTCTGCCACGGTGAAGCGTATCGGCTGATCCTCAGTACCGAGGCAGTAGAGGTTGCCGTCCACGGTGAACTCGATCGGAACATGGTTCACGCCTACTCCTGAGTTGCTGAATATGATTGTGACTCCCGGTTCGATGGTCAGGCTCTTGCCTTCAGGCACGAGGATGTGGCTGTTCACTTCAACGGTGCTTCCGGCAGTCCATGTGCCTTCGGCTTCGAGCACTTCCACATCCGTTCCCTGGGAGTTATTCCCGTTTCCGGATCCGTTTTCCTTTTCACAGGCCGCAAAGAAGAATGATGCTGCGGCTGCAAGCATGATGAGATTTCCTGTTTTCATATAAGTTGCATTAATGGATTTGTTTCATTCATGTTCTCAGAAGTCCTGTTTTTTGTTTTGTATGAAATGTCAGTCTTATTTTTCTGAGAATCTGTATCTTACTCCTATTGTGACGGTCTGTGCATGCCATTCGCGCCGTTCAATGACTCCTCCCTTGTACCTTTCATAGTCAGTGAGAGACTCAGTCATCCGGTTCGGCATTATGTACCTCAGGACTGGGGTGTCGAGGAGGTTGGATGCCTTGGCGAAGATGGAGAATCCTGCCTTGAAGGTCTTTTCTATGGATGCGTCCAGCTGCATGTAGCCGGCCTCCCAGATGTCGTTGTCAAGCCAGTTGGAGATTTCACTCAGTCTTTTTCCAGTGTATGAGCCGGACACCTGGGCTTCAATCCCGCATTTCGGGAAATTGAAGAGGAGGGAGAGATTGGCTACATGGGCGGCCTGTCCGTACAGCGGCCTTGTCTGTGTCACGGTCACGACCTCCGTGCCTTCGCGCAGCCTTTTGTTGGTCGTGATGCTGGATTTTGTCCATGTATAATTGGCCTTTATGCCGAACCATTTGAAGTATTTCATGATGTCAATCTCCACTCCGGCATTCATGGCATTTCCGAAGTTCATCGGGGAGATGTAGGTGGCCTGGCCCTCATTGATGAGCCCGTATTCTATAGGATTCTGAAGATTTTTCCAGAACAGCCCGACCATGAACTGTTCGGAAGATTTCGGGAAAAATTCATACCTCAGATCAAGGTTGTCGGCGACGGTGTGCTGCAGCTCTGGATTTCCCTTTTCGTCATAGTCTTCATTGAGGACCGTATAAGGGACGATTTCGAAGAAACCGGGGCGGTTGATGGAGCGGCCGTATGAGAAACGCAGGTTGGCGTTCTTGTGTACTTTGTATTTGAGATGCACGCTCGGGAGTATGTCCGTATAGTTCTGGTCTCCTTCCGACTCCGTCTTCCTTGGAAAATCCAGTGTATAGCCCTGGTCTGTATGTTCTGCCCTGACGCCTGCAATCACTTCAAGCCCTTTCCAGTTGTATCTTGCCATGAAATAGCCTGCCGCAATGTTTTCCCATGCATCATAGTTGAGCGGGTCCCCGATGTTGCCGTATGCCCTCGGGGTGAGGAGGAGCTGGTCGAAATTGGTCCAGTCCGAGCCGTAGTACTGGAGGTCTTCGCGGCCGGTGGCCGAGTCGAAGGTGTATTCATTGAAGAAGCTGTCCCTTATCTTGTTCCTGTACATCCCGCCGGCTTTCATAAGAAGACTGTGCTCCAGTCCGAAGCTGAAATCATAGGAAAGGTTGGCATAGAAGGCGAAGTCCCTGTCGGAATTGTGCTCCCATCTTTTTTCTGCGGAATCAGTGTTGTAGAGATGGGGCTGCTGCATGTTTATGTAGATCTTGCTGTTGTCGGGAGAGGTGCTGTATGCCTTTGAGAATACGCCTGTCCAGTCAAGTTTCAGTCTGTTCTTTTCGAGGAAGGAATGTTCTCCCTTGAGTGTGGTGTTGATGATGTACTGCCTGTTCCACTGCATCTTCACTATCCAGTCCTTCCTGTTCTGCCCGTTGCGGACTTCGCTCTCGCGCAGGTCCATGTAGCCGGCATAGAGCATGAGCTTGTGCCTGCCATTGAATCTGTAATCTAATTTTGCGTGTGCACCGAGGCGGCTCTGTTCTTCAGAATAGGTTCTGTTTTCCGTGCCGTTGCCGGAGGAGCCTGACACATAATAGAGGTCCGTGTCCTTGCCCCTGAAGAGATTCTGATAGCTGACGGCAAGCATGAGCCCAAGCCGGTTGTTGAAATACCTGTCTCCGAACGAGAATCCGCCGATGACGTCGGGTCTCGGTCTTGCGGACCGGAGGTGCATGTTCTCCGTGGTGAAATCGTCCATAGTGACGGCATAGTCTTCAGGCCGGCCCATCCTTTCGTATGGGGACATCTTCTGTCCTGCCCTGTGGCTGAACGATTCAAAGTCCCGGCTGAAATAAAGGGCATTGTAACCTGTGGCCAGGTTGGCGTTCACCTCCATCCTTTCAGGCGCATCCTTCATCACGAGGTTCACCGCTCCTCCGATGCCGTCGCCTTCCATGTCTGCTGTGAGCGCTTTTGTGACTTCAAGGCGGTCAAGCATTTCTGAAGGGAATATGTCCAGGGGCACAAACCGGTTCTTGTTGTCCGGACTCGGTATCTTGACCCCGTTCACGAGGGTGTAGTTGTATCTCTTGTCCATTCCGCGGAGTATGGCATACTGGCCTTCTCCGCTGCTGTTCCTTTCGACAGTCACGCCGGACATCCTCTGTATGGCGTTTGCGACCGTCAGGTCCGGGGAGAGCTCGATGGCCCTTGCACTCATCACATTCATCACGCTGAGTGATGTCTTTTCGATGGCCCTTGCCCCGGCTTCTGTCTTTCCCTTGTTCTCGGCCGATACAGTTGCCCCGTCCAGCATTATGGTGTCCGGCTGCAGCCTTATGACCATCGGTTCTCCTGCCGGAGAATATGACAGTTCGGCGTCCTTATAGCCTATGAGCGAGCAGAGGATGACATGTTCGGTGTCTGATTCGAGCTGCATTGAGAATGACCCGTCAAGTCCGGAGACTGCCCATTTTTCCGGGTTGTCTTTCAATATTATGGCGGCTCCTGTTATCTCATCTCCGGTGGATGCGTCGAGGACCTTGCCTTTTATATAGGGGCTTGCCGAATTGCCTGTCCCGGTATCAGTATCCGGGACGGCATCTTCTCCGCTGTCGTCTGCGATTGATGAAAGAGGCGCTGCCTGTACTTTATCTGCTGCCTCTCCTGTCACTTCCGTCAATGGAATTCCTGCAGCAAGCAGGATCATCGTTGTGATTGGCCAGATTCTCATATCATGATTTTGGCCGCAAAGGTATCCTGCCTAATTTGAGGAAAAATGTAGTTTCAGTTAAGATTATGTTTCATTACATGACGGAAATGTTACAATTTACGATTTATATCGTTCATGTCGATTTTTCAAAAAAAATATTCCCAATAAGCCTTTATATAAAAATTACTATATTTGAAATTCAGACTTTCAAAATTGTGCTTTATGAAAAGATTTGACCTTTTGACATGTTGTTTGTGCGCGGCCGCCATGTTGTCGTGCGATCCGGAGTCCGGCGGAGATTCCGTGCCGGTACCTCTTGATACTCCTTCCGGTCTTACTGCCGAGGCGACGGAAAACTCCATTCTCTTCTCGTGGAATCCTGTTCAGGATGCGAAATGTTATGCCTATGTTCTGAATGATGCAGAAGATGAGGTGTATACGAATGAGACTTCTGTGGCCGTGGGCGATCTGCAGCCGGAGACTTCCTATTCCTTCCGTGTGAAGGCTGTGTCTGGTGACCTGTCAGTATGGACGGATTCTGAATGGGCGTCCACTACAGTTGTGACTTCTGAACAGCCGGAGCCTCCGTTTCAGCTGACTGTGTCGGATGTGACTTTCTATAGCGCCAATTTTAAAGTCATTCCGCTTGACGAGAACATGACTTATTTCTGCAATGTCATTCTCAAGGATCAGTTTGAGCAGTTCGCGTCAACGGATGAGCTCGTTTCGCAGCAGGTTGAGGCCATTAAGGAGGTGGCCGCGGCCAACGCGATGACATTTGAGGCATATTGCCGTACATTCGGGCTGCTCAACAGCGGCACAAACGACTTCGCCGCCACGACGCTTGACGCTGATTCTGAATATGTGGAGTTCGTGTTCGGTCTCGATTATTCCGGCCTCTCCACTTCCGAGGTAGTGTACAAAGAGTTCAGGACACTGGAAGAGCCTAAGGTGACTCCTTCCGACATGACCTTCGAGTTTGAGGTTACTGATATCACTGACATAAGCGCGAGGCTCACGGTCCGTCCGTCTGTCGATGACGAGCCTTATTACTGTTTTTTCGTCAACAAGGAGAATCTGGACTATTTGGGGGAAGAATATGTGATCAATGCGTGTCTTGAGGATCTGAATGACCACATCTCAAGCTCGGATTATGCCACGGTGGTCAACGAGCTGTGCCACAAGGGTGAATATGTCATGCCTTATGGTGAGCTTGAGCCTAATTCAGAATATGTCGGCTTTGCCTTCGGAGTCGGACAGCATGGACTCAAGGCTGCGGCTTCCACGCGGCTGTTCGTGACAGAGCCATTTATGACAAAGTCTCCAGGCGGAAGCGATGATCCTATACGCATAGAGGTCATCAACTTTGGAATCGAGGGGACGGAGATAAAGTTCATTCCTTCGCCTGAAGTGGGTTCATACAGATGTGAACTCGTCAAATTGTCCGATTTCGGAGCAGACAAGACTGATGAGGAGATATTGGCTGCTGACATGGATAAACTCTGGAATGACTATGGGGACTATTATGTGATGCTGCTTCTGTCCGAGGAGTATACTCTGACGAGAATCAATCCTCTGGAGCCGGACACTGACTACATCGCCTATGCCTATGGCTTGGGCAGCAGCGAGTTCACCGCAACCACCTCTCTCTGCAAGAAGATTCTCCGCACCCCGTCAGCAGAGACCTCAGCGTCTGCGTCTGTCAGAGCCCTTCTCCGCAGAGCCCGCTGAGCGCCAGACCATAAGACTATGCCGCTCCGGCGTTTCCTCTGATCTTGGGAATTCCCATAGCATGACTCTGCCTGTAATCCGCAGCTGATATGCCGGGGCAACACAGTCGGGAATGAAGGAGGCCGACACAATCTCTTTGTGGACGGCCTCCCTTATTTTATGTCCTCAACAACCGCAGTATTCTCCGCCAAAAATCTCTTCAATGAATCATAATTTCCCTTAAGAGGAAGTTCCGGCAGATTCAGACAATGACATACATTTATAACACCTGCATCAGCTAACCATTCTACACACCCGATATAATCTCTATTTCTTGCATTTTTTGCTATCTTGGTAATTTGAAAACGTTTTTCCGCTGAAGTTTTTATTCTTAATATATGTATTTGCCACTTCCGGCATTCCTCCAATGATAACATAATCCCGGAAAAGCTCAAAAAGGACATCCATCTGCAATTTAGCAAGCAGCTTTACGTCCAGCATGTTCCGGTAAAGTTCCTCTATAAAATCCACTGTATATCCCTTAGCTCACAGGAATTCTTCGAAATCCATAGAAAACATTTCGTAATCTTCTTTATAACCGACACTATTGGATTCTATCTCTTTGTAATTGATTCCCATCAATGAACCGGAACATACATAACTATTTTCACATAATCAACGCCACAGGACACAAATAATTTCACATTTTACAGATGAATTATTGTTCATTTTTCACAATATTGTATTGTGCCCAACAGTATCAGATACCCTTGTCAGGGCAGACAAACAACATAATGTACGAGTGCCCGTCTCGTGAAAAACGGGTGGCGGAATCCGAAAAGCCGGCAGAGTAGGAATAGGAATACACCGACATCGGCAAGACCGAGCAGTCGTCAGACTGTTTAGTTGGTGAACGCTGATACAGTATGCAGTCCGGGCAGGTACGAAAACGTATCTGCCCGAATTTTTATATCCGTGCAGCCGAAAAATTGTCGTTCGACAAGAATAACGGTCGTCCGTAAAACGTTTTTGGATGAAACGAAGTATGCCCTTGTCTGGAAACATATGGGATATGTCAAAGTGGCGTTGTCCGAGATAGCGTGACTGGAATGACAACGCTATTGGCCCTTGCGCCGTACCGTTTCAGACATATTTTCTATCCGACAGCCTGTCTCCTCTTTTATTTTCTGCAGCCAATACCCGTCAACCCCTGCCTGCCGCGCATAGTCTTCGTAGCGGGAGACAACACCGACGGCTTTTTCTATGAGGGCGTCAGCTCCCTTGATGTTGTAGCGTTTGGCCAGTTCGAGCAGGTCTCCACGAGAAATGTCGCTGTTTTTGTTGCAGACGGTCATGCTGTGCCGGTTCACATATCCCGGAGCGGACGGATCCACAGAGAAGGTGAAATCGTAGGCCGGGGCGGTATGCCACACGCCGTCATCATTCATCAGGAAACTGAAGTTCTTGTTATGGTCGTCCACGTTTCCTCCTGCCACATTCATTACGGTCAGGAGAAACAGTTGCTTGAGCTCGGCCGGCAGGATACCGATCCGGCACGCCGTGTCGAACAGGCTTTCGTAACTGTCAGCGGCAGGGTTCATGGCGGCCAGAGTCTGCACATGCACCTTTTTCCCTCCCCTGCGGTCGAACCGCTCTGTCAGGAAATGGGCAACCCGTTCTCCTTCCACGAGACGCGACGGCATCATGTGCAGTCCTGCATCTTTCGCCATGAGGTAGTAGCTGTACTCAATGCGTGTGGTGGGAATATCCGAATGTTCGTCGAACTTGATAATCATGGGGACATATCCGGGTGCAGGCGCGGCGACCTGCCCGGAATAGCATTCGCCTGTCTCCGGGTTCAGGTTGATGATGGCCTTGGGCCTGCGTCCTCCGGCGGATGTGCCCACTTTGAACAGGCTCTCTATCAGGAAGTCGGGCTGTATCTCTGCCCTGAAGTTCCTTGCTTCGTCCAATGCGGACTGTGCCAGCCTGTAAAGCTCGGCTATCTCCACTTTGAAAGGCTGCTCCATATCTTCGGCTGCCGGAGGCAGGAACTCCAATGCGCCCATACCTCTTCTGCCGATATAGGCCAGACGGTCAAGGGCGGACAGGTTCCTTGTGCTGATACCGCGCATTTTCGCCCATTCGTTGAACACCTTGTTGCCCCAGTGGTCCGGCAGTGAATCCGCGATGAAAGAAGGCAGCCCGCCGAAGAGTTTCCCGTCATCACCGTACACGGGCAGACCGTTCCTGACGGAAACGCTGTGGATGGAGGCCCGCAGGGGTGCGATGTCATATCCGCTGCCGAGGAAGTCGCGGTCAAAATAAAAACACACTTTTTCCGTGTACTTCTCCTTGTAGGCGACCAGCGATCCGACTTTCCGGCCCCAAAGGAAAACATCAAGATTCCGTATCATGGTTGCTTCTCCTTACTCGTTTGGGTATGTACTTGTTCATCAGCTTCAATGCCATCGGGGGCACGGGCAGTTCGGGCAGCAGGTCGGACAAACGCTGTTCCAGCCCCAGCACACGCAGGAGCGAAATGAAATTGTTGAGCGTGATGTTCCGGCTCATCCCCTGTTCAAGGTGGCTGATGGTGGTCAGGCTTACCCCGGACTTCTCCGCCATCTCCCTTTGGCTGATACGGGCGGCAAGGCGGTACTCCTTCAGGCGCCTGCAAAGCAGGGCGATGATGTCCTGGTTGGTGGTATATGAAAGATTATCCATATAGTCATATATTGCTATTCACCTGCAAATATACAAATAAGTAGCAATATATAGCAATTATTCTCGCTTTAATTTCACCCTGCACTTGTTCAGCACATCCTTTATCATCTCCTTCACATCCTGCCCCGCCTTGCATGAAGTTCTTGCATAGGATGCGTTCCCGTTCCTCTCTCATCGGGAAGGTATTAGTTAGGAGGATATGGCATGAAAAGAGGGAACGGAAGTTTACATCTCTGCGGAGTGAAATTGCTGCTGACAAATGTGCCATTTTACTGAACAAATCGCCGCTAAATTCCCTATTATTTCTATGCCAAATTACTGAATTTGTAAAAATCTTTTGGCAATCGATGCGGACACCGCTTTCTCAGGCGATGCCCCAATGTTGATAGACGAGTGGCAGACCATTCCGAAGTTGTGGGACACGGTTCGCTATACCGTCGATCACCGCCGTAAAATGGGACAGTTCATCCTGACCGGTTCCGCTGTTCCCGACAAGGAAGCGGAAAAAGAGAGGGAACATTCGGGCGCTGGACGGTTTGCATGGCTCACGATGCGCCCTATGACCTTGTTTGAATCCGGGGAGTCGAACGGAAGCGTAAGTCTGGCCGCGCTGTTCACAACCCCGGGAAAGTGCGTGCGGGACTTGCGTGTCTTTGCCGAAGCCTTGAACGGTAAGGTGTATCATTACCGTGACAAGAGCGGTTTGGAGTGCGACGCGGTGGTACATCTGCGTAACGGGCAGTACGGGTTAATCGAAATAAAACTCGGCGGACAATCCCTGATAAACGACGGCGCGACGACACTCAACGCACTGGCCGCCCGAATAGATACCTCCCGCATGAAAGCTCCGGCATTCAAAATGATTTTGACAGCCACTGGGGAATATGCTTACCGCCGTCCTGAAGACGGGATATATGTCGTGCCTGTCGGCTGCCTGAAACCGTATCTGCGAGATGAAATACTCTATGTCTGAGTTCACTATTGATGCTGATTACGAACGCGAGCTGCGTAACAAAAAGAGTGCATTTATCGAGACTAAAAAAAACACGCAAGGCGGTACATCTTACAATGGTAACAACCTACGGAATCCGTCAGAACTCACATTCGGGAGTTGTACAAAGTGAGATAACATTGGAGGATTTGTTTGGGTAGCGGTATAAAAACGGTCCACACGAACAAAGAGGTTTTATTTCAGGAGAAAATTACGGAATGTTTTTGCAGATTCCAAGGCTGTTCCCTAAGCCAGCACATATCCTTCGCCGGACTTTGTGAGGGTTCCCTGGCTGACAAGCTGGGACACTGTCCTTGAAAGGGACGGGCGGGCCACGCCGAGGATGAAGGCGGCCTCCTGGAGATTGTCCAGCGGGCCATTGTGCTCTATGTAGCTGACAATCCTTGAAGAAAGCGTCTGCAGGGCAAATTCATTCAGGCGTCGGCTCAGGAACATGCTGTGGTCGGAGATGACCGTGAGATAGTTGTGCAGCACTGTCTTGTCTGTCTCTATGATCCTGCGGATGCTTTCCTTGCCCACAACCCAGATGCTGCAGTCCGTAGATGCGAGAATCGTAACGGGGAATATCCCTTCACTGCTGAATATGAATGATGAGGCGAGCACATCCGGGGCAGAGAGAGTGTCGAGCGTGAATTCCTTGCCTTCTTCACTGACCATCTTTGCATATACGCTTCCGTTGCAGAGCAGGAACAGGGAACGGCAGGCGTACCCCTGCATGGCAATGATGTCCCCTTTGCCGTATGTGGAATATCTTCCGGGAGATTCTTCAAATATCTTCCTTATGGCTTCCCTGTCTCCACCTCGGAACAGGGGCATGTCGCAGATGTCGTAATGCACCATGGCCTTTCGTTTTGTTCTGTCAATCCATGTGGCCGCGGAATGTGATTCCTTGTGTTTTTGCGGATTTTCGTATGCCGGTAACAAATGTTACGGATTATCTTTTTCCCGGGATATACCTTTGCATCCGAAAAATCCCACGGACGGCCGTCCGGACGGGTACAAAGATAACATAAAAAAGGATATTGGCAGATGAAATTCAGAAATATGATATTAATGTCAATGGCATCGGCAGCGGCGGCCGTTTCCTGCATCAGGGAAAATGGTGTGGTGACGCTTCCCGGGCCGTTGGGTGAAGGGATTTCCTTTACTTTGTCACCGGAAGACTATGCAGATGCCGGTGCCGGGAATTCCGGACCTGTTCAATTGACATCCGCAGGACCGGACGGATATGACAGGGTGGAGTTCGCGGTTATTGACATGGATGGGAAGGCCGTGGGCGGATTGAAGGGATTTTATGATCCGCAGTCATCGTCTGTCAATATAGAAGGACTCAGGGAAGGAAGTTACAGCCTTCTCGTTCTCGGGGTGAAGGGCGACTATGAGAGGGACGGGGTGGAATTCTTCCGGATATCCGATGTCTCCGACACATGGATGACCTTTCCGGAGGATATGGAAAGTGCTCTTTCTGCAGAATATTTCCATTCGTCAACTCCGTTTTCTGTGAAAGCTGTGCATGGCGATGACGGGAAGGAGCTTGTGGCTGATGTCACCGGGGCGATAAGCCAGAGGAGGGTAGTGGGAAGACTGGATTTTTCGCATGAATTTGCAAATCCTCATACTGAATCCGCCGTATTGTCCAATGAGGTGATTCTCGATTCCCCTCGGTTTTTCACCGGAATGTCTGCGGATGGGGCATTTACCGGCACGAGCAGCGCCGGACGCATTGTCCTTGATGCAGCGGAGAAGAAGGAGTTTCTTTTCATGCCCACCGTGGAAGGAGAACGCATATCCGGTGAAAATGAAATCATTACGAGAGATTACCGAGGTGTGCAGGTCAGACGGGTTTATTCGTTCGCCGGCGCGGGGATCGCCCCGAATCATGTCAATGGAGTGAGGATTGAAGCCGTGCATCCTGATGATGAGACGGGGACGATGTTCATAACAGAAAAGCATTACATCAAGGGCGGCCACGGTACCATTCTCAGCGACGATGAGCATCATTCCGTATATACTGATGCGTCGCAGAGGCGTTTCAATACTTCGGAGCCGCTGCAGATTTCAGTAGAGGAGGGCAGGCTGCATGTGAGGTTTTATTCTCCGAAGCCGTTGTCCGATGTGCTTGTGAAGGCTGTCTTGCCGGGTACGGACGGAGAATATGTGGATCTGGCATGGTTTGACAGGATTCCGGCGTTCGCGGACTTTTATGAGACCCTGCCCATGGCCATGCGGACAGCCTTGTACAGATCCGAGTCGGGCAGGCTTGTGGAGATACCGGCAACTGATGCGCATGACATTTCCATTACCGGGTTCAAGGTGGAGTCAGAAGACCCTTACTGGTCGAAACTCCAGGATATAAGGCACGGATGGAACATAACATTTTCCCTCTATGGGGGTGATCCTGACCGTGAAGACGGCGGTCCGGCGGGAAACTGGATGGGAATACGCCCTGTGCATTGCCGGGAGGCCGTGGCCCTCTTCCTGAATTTCACCTATATGATAGACATGCCTGAGCATGAAGAGATATTGCATGAGAACCAGGACCGTCTGTACGGCAACGGCGGGCCTGATGACAAGGTCACTCCGGAGACGGTGCTTGCACAGATGAGACAGGAAAGGAGCATAAATGTGGGGCTTGTCTATACCGGGAACGGTGTCCTGGGGCTCGGAGGAGGAAATGTGTTCGGGGCATATCAGGGCGGATGGTTCAACCATTATACCTCGGAATACGCCTGCGAGGTGATGTTCCACGAGCTCGGACATGTAATGGGATACAGTCACAGCAGCGCTTTCACATATGGCCCGTGGGCACAGGAACTTATGAACAGGTTTTATGTTTCCCACATTTCTTCAATGCCGGTGGATTCTCCGGAGTATCTGGACAGCCGCAACAGTCCGTACCTGTATGCCTCACAGCCCAAAAGCGTCTCTGAGGACCATGTCAGGATGGGACATGCAGGAATATGCGGGGTGGAATGATAAACGGTTTATTGGGAGTATATGGAAAAGAAAATTTTGAAGAATATGCTTGTGGGGCTTGTGCTGCCTGCCTTTGCGGTCATGACAGGATGTTCTGACAGGCAGCTTGCCACTGATGCAGAGGGAATATCTCCCGTGAAGTTCAGGTTCAGGACTTCTGCAATGACGGGGGATGCGTCGGAGGACAGCAGGATAAATGATGTGACGGCCTGCAGGTTCGAAGACGGGATGCTCATGGAGATTCTCCGGCTTCAACCGCCTGATGCTTCCGGAATCTGCTCTTTTGATACAGAGAGGATGTCCGGAATACTGCATGTGATTGCAAATGCCTCTTCCCTTGAGGCCGCCGGAGACCTTGAGCCGGGGAAAACTACTCTTGCCGACTTCCTCCGGATGGAGGCATCAGCAGATGAAATGACGGCTGACGGGCTGACTATGACCGGAAAGACCGTCCTCGACCAGGCAGCAGGGACTGTCACGGATGTACAGATGACAAGGAGCGTGGCAAGACTTGACATCTCTTCGGAAGAGAAGGATGTCCATGTCCACAGTGTAGTTGTCCGCGGGCTGAGAAACAGCGGTCCGGTCAATCCACAGGAGTCTGTTTCACCTGACGGCGGTGTGCCGGTCTGCGATTCGGACAAGCAGGAAGAAGGTGGCTGGGCGTTCAGCGGAACGGAACATGTGACGGATTTTTCTGACAGCCCGCTGCACAACGGACGCAGGACGCTTGTCTATGTCCCGGAACAGGAAGGTGTGGCCGTATCGGCTGAGGTGACCGCTGCATTCGGAGGAGCGCTTCACCGGCTGACGGCTGAACTTCCGGCGAAAATCCGGAGGAATACAGTCTATACTCTTGCCGTACATGGCAACGGCACGGGCATTTCGGTCTCTGTCCTTGACGGGAATTGGGAGGCAGGGGATTCCTCAGATTCGTCGCCGTCACTGAAAGGGCTTGTGGATGTGGACAATTCTGTCTTCGGCGACGGAGTGAGGGTGAATGCAACGAGGGACACGGTCTTTGTCGGCCATCTTGAGAATGACTTTGTATTGTCCCTGCTTGCAGAGCCTTCTGCGGAGGTGACGGTGGACGGCATGGTCCGCGGAGTGGAGATCGGCTTCATGCCTTCCGGAGGAAAGACGCTTGTCCCTGCCGCCGCCGTATCGGTGAGATCGGCTTTACGGATGCCGGGGAGAGGTGCAGAGAGGATTCATCTTGATGTGCGTGAGGGAAATGTCCATTCCGGAAGGGTGGTGCTGGTGTTCGGTGCCAATCCGGTGAAAATAGACGGCATCCTGAGGTTCGATGAAGAAGGCATTTGTGATTTCGGAAGATATGTGGATGGTGATCTGGCTGTCATAAGCCTGCCTGAAGGCAGGGAGCTCAGCCTTGAATTCGGCTCCGGCGAGGCTTCATGGATGAAGGCGGAAGAGGTGCAGGCAGGCACTGGAATGCGGAAGACCGGCGCGGGAAAGTCATACAGGCTCCTCGGAGGATGGAAACCCAATGACCCCAAGGCTGACGGGAGAGTGCAGGAAGGCATGCTGGTGATCTCGGATCCGGACGGGTCGGACAGGGAGACATACGCAGTCAGGAGACTTAACTGGGGGCTTCCGGTGGTGAAGATGGGGGAGACCTGGTGGTGCAGATACAATCTCCGCGGCAATGTAAGGGATTTTGAGGACCAGATTACCAATGGCATGGATCCGGCTCCGTCCGGCGGGCTCTATGAGATGCTTTCTTCCGTTCCTGAGGATGAGCTTCTGGAGCTGATGGGAGACCAGTACCAGGCGGGTAATACTGACGGTCTGCCGCTCAGCCATGACGGGACTGCCTTCTTCCATGCCGGCATGAAGTCCCAGGCCATGAACTTCGGACTTCTGGATCCGGAAGAAATGGCTCCTGAAGGCTACAGAATACCGGATTATGACGACTATGCGTTTTTTTCGGCAAGCAACGACTTCAATATCGGAGGCATAGGCGAGAGGTCTTTCAACAATATGTCAGGTCAGAGGCTCAATGTGAGGATTGCGGAAAGGGAAGTGAATTTCCTCGGTCACCGGTACGGTACTGTGTCTTTCTACGACTTCGAGCATGAGGGAAACCATTGGACACTGTTCGGGCTCGGCCACCAGTGGAACACGGATCCAGGGAAAATAGCGGTAAAGACACTGCTGCTTGCCACATACGGGAATTCCGGCAGGACATGGGTCATGGAAGGCTATGCGTCATCGGACCGTCCGGGACAGAACTGGATCAAGTTTGCCGAGAACAATTCCGTGAAGACGAGAATGATAAGGTGTGTAAAGACGCCGGTGGAATATATTTACGAATGAATTTTTGACAACAGTTTAAAAAAGAAAATATGAAGACAAATGTTACAAGAGCAGCGGCAATGGCCGCATCTGCAGGATTTGCAGCAATGGCACTTTCAGTTTCATGTACAAAAGACAGGGTGGCGCTTCCGGATACTGATGGCGGAGCCGCAGGGAGCGTGACGGTGAGGGCGAGCATTGCAGGGTATTATGGGGATGATCATTCCGCCGGAGCCGGGAATGCGGTCAGGGACCTGCAGGCCTGCATATTCGAGGACGGCAGGATGACCGGCATCTTTGACAACCTTTCCATGTCAGGGGGCAGCTGCGACCTTGCCATAGACGGACATTCAGGCACTTTGTATATGCTTGCCAATACCGACGGCCTCATTGACCTTGCCGCGCTCCAGGCAGAGGAGATTTCCGAGACAGAATGGCTCAGGACAACCGTTGCGATGAAAGACGGGGCACCGGCCGATTTCTTCAGCGGAAGCGTTTCTCTCGACGGGATGGACAAGTCACAGACACGGATTCCGCTTTCGCTCAGGAGAGGAATGGCCAGGTTTGACCTCAAGTTCAATACGGCAGGCAAGGCTGAAGTCTACAGGGTGACTCTCCGCAATGCTGCCGAATCGGTCTTCCTTTTCCCGGTTTCAGGCCAGTATTCCCCGGAAGATGTGTCCAGAAAGGACTATTCCGCAGAATTCAGGGAGCAGCCGCTCACGGCTGATACGGAAGGTGTGCTCCATGTATATGAGCAGAGCACCGGAAACCGTGTCGTGATCAGCGTGGATGCGGTGATAGACGGGAAGACCGAGGTGCTGACGAAGGAGTTGGAGGAGCCCCTCAAACGCAATACAATCTATACTCTGACCTTGCGCAAGGATACCATCGATGTGAGCCTTGAAGTGTCTTTTGATGAGTGGGAGCCGGGCAGTGACACGGAACTCATGCCTTGAATGAAAGATGAGATGTCTCATGAAGAATTATCTTGATCATATTTTGGTGTCAGCGGCATTTCTGCTGTCATCGGTTTCCTGTGACGGCATCCGGAATGGACCGGATGCCGTTCCTGCCGGAGGAGGAACTTTCATGACGGAATTCTCCGGATATACCGGAGAACTTCCGGCCCTCCCTTCCGAAGAACCTGTTTCAGAAATTGCCGCTTTCCATTTTGTCGGAGGCCGTCTTGCCGGCACATTCCACCCGGAGCCGGGACAGGCATTTGACCTTGCCCTTGAGAAGTTGTCCGGTACCGTGTATGTTGTGGCCGGCACTCCCGGGGCACCGGGGTATGAGAAGCCCGGTAGCGGAGTTTCAGAATCAGAATGGCTTCTGTCAGTCGTGTCTGCAGGAGATGCCGGGACCGGGATATTCTATACCGGCAAGGCAGATCTGGACGGTGACGTGTCCTCTGTCATACCTGTCAGGCTTGAGAGGGGAGTGGCCAGATTTGACATGACTGTTGACGTGAAGGGGAGTGCGGAGGTGAAGGGGATTGTCTTCAGGAATGTAAGGCAGGACGCGTATCTTTTCGCCCCGTCCCTTACCGGAGGAAAGCTGAACCCTGATGATGCATCGGAAGGCAGCATAAGGGTGGATTTTGGTGACCCCCTTACTTCTTCCAGGGAAGGTGTGGCATACATCCTGCCGCAGGACAATGCTTCGCTGTCAGTGTCGGTGACGGCTGTCGTTGACGGCACGGAACATGTGCTGGAGTCGCCGTTGCCTGAGAAGATTTCCAGGAACACCGTATATTCCCTCACCTTGAGGAAGGACAGTGTCGGAGGGAGTCTTTCCCTTTCCGTGGCCGAGTGGGGTGACGGAGGCGGGACCGGCATGTTTCCCGACAGGGACAGGCCGATTGCAGTGGATCCTGTTTCCGGGGCGTTGCCTGATGGAGCTGTACTTTCGGATGACGGCAGGACATTGTGCCTGCCCTACGGCATGTCCGAATTCATCCTCTCGATAGACAGCGATGACGAGCTGGAAGTGCTTCCTTTTGAAGGGCATCTCCTCAGCATTGCTCCTGCCGGTGACGGCGGTACGGATGTTTCTGGTGGAGCCTCGCTGCAGACTGTCCGTCCGCGAGCCGGAACTTCATTCGGCAGTGTCAACAGATTTCTGGTGAGGAAGGGCCTTTACGCCCCGAATGTGCCGGCTCAGGATGTTGAGATACGGTTCCACAGGAAAGGTCTGTCTCACTCCTATCCTGATGACGCCATTACTCTCAGGCTCGAGGCCAATCCTACCTTGTTTGAAGGAAACATGTCTTTTGACAATGAGAAATACACGCATGATTTCGGCCGGTATGCGGACAATGAGTTCGGTGTGTTCACTTTGCCCGACGGCAAGGAGATTCTTGCCGAATTTCCGGAAGGTGAGGATCCGTGGCTTAAGGTTTCGGCCGTGGAGGACGGAGCGCTTTCCCCGGGAGGAAGGGCCTTCAGGGTGCTCGGCGGATGGAGACCAAATGACCCTAAGGCGGACGGAAGGGAGCAGAGGGCTGCAATCGTCATCCGCAATGCCGCAGACGGGTCGGACAGGGAAGAATATGTCATCGTCAGACGCAATTACGGACTGCCCGTGACATGGCTGCATGGCGTATGGTGGTGCAAATACAATGCAATGGGGGATTCCAGGTCCTTTGAGGACCAGATACTTTCCTCCGGAGACCCTGCGGCGGAGGCCGGCATGACTCTCTTCGACTATCTGTCGTCATGCAGTCCGGAAGAGTACCGCCGTCTGTGGGGATGGTCATACATAGGGGATACCGGCATCGGGATGCAGGTCATCGATGACAATGGAATCCCGGCCCTTGAGGGCTACAAGGGAGGCCAGACCGTGCACATCAACAGACTTCCGGCCGACGCATTGTCTCCTGACGGTTATGAACTGCCTTCGATGGAAGATTTCAACAGGGTATTTGATGCCACCGATTATGTATGGGTCATGTGGAACGGCATGCATCACCTGAAGAATCCGTGGAATGGCCATTTGGAAATAAAGAGGGTGCAGAAGCGCAAGAACGGCATACAGGTGGGTTCACTTGAACTGTCAGACCTGATATATATCGCCATGTACTCACCGGACTATCCGGAGCATGAGCCGGTGGTATGGTACGGCCCGGGCGCACAGTGGAATACCTCCGACGGCATCCGCCATAACGGTCATCACAACAATATCCTTTTCGGAGTGCATTCTCCGCAGGGGCAAGGATGGTTCATAGCCGGCGGGATGGAGAATCTTTATCTGCACAAGAACGGGGCAGGGAACAATGACACCCGTATCCTGAGATTCAAGAAATCAGATGTGGAATACATCTACTGAAATTCCGGATTGATTCTCACGGGGAATTTCATCAGGAACTGTTTTGACTCAGAACAGTTCCTGAATGTGTTCAATGGTAAGAACAATTCCACCATTTTTAAGAATACTTTATAAAATTCCCGCAGAAAAACATTATCTTTGAAAAGATAATTTCTTATTAAAACATCTCTATGGAAATCTGGCATATCTGGGTCATCGTGGCCCTCGTTCTCGTGGTGGTTGAAATCTTTACCCAGGGCTTTGCCGTGCTGTGTCTGGCTTTCGGTGCCGTGGCTGCCGCTGTTGCCGCCGCATGTTCTGCGGGAGTGTCGGGGCAGCTGATATGGTTTTCCGTGGTGACCCTGATCTCATTCATACTTGTCAGACCGTTGTTGCTCAGGTCTTTCCGTAGGGGCAATGCGGGACGGGAAAGCGGTACGGCTGCCTTGAAGGGCCGTGAAGCCGTGGTGTCGGAGCGTATTTCCGCTGCGGACAATACCGGCAGGGTGGCAATAGACGGGGATGACTGGAAAGCCGTTTCTTCAGACGGTTCGGTGATTGAAAAGGGAATAAGGGTAATCATTCTCGATGTTGACAGCGTGATTCTGAAGGTCATTCCGAAGTCAGGAGTATAGTGCATACAAAATAATCCGTGAAATATGGGAACACTCGTCATTGTAGGGCTTATTGCCCTTATCGTAATCATCTTTGCCCTCATGGGCCTGAAAATCATCCAGCAGGGAGAGACCAAGGTCATTGAACGCCTCGGAAAGTATCACAGTACCCTTTCATCCGGCATCAACATCATCTGGCCGATTCTTGACAAGCCCCGCAAGATCTATGTCCGCTTTGTGCGTGAAGGCTATGACGGGGAGAACCGTGTCGTGGTCAGGCTGTCCGACAAGATTGACCTCAGGGAGCAGGTTTATGACTTCCCGGAACAGAGCGTGATCACCAAGGACAATGTCACAACAAGGATAAATGCCCTTCTGTATTTCCAGATCACCGACCCGTTCAAGGCCGTGTATGAGATTGACAATCTTCCTAACGCCATTGAGAAGCTGACCCAGACCACTCTGAGGAATGTCATCGGTGAGCTCGAACTTGACGAGACCCTCACTTCCCGCGACACCATCAACTCAAAGCTCCGTGCCGTGCTCGATGAGGCTTCCAACAAATGGGGTGTGAAGGTCAACCGCGTTGAGCTTCAGGACATCACCCCTCCGGAGAGCGTGCGTGACGCCATGGAGCAGCAGATGCAGGCTGAGCGTGAGAGAAGGGCCAAGATCCTTAAGGCTGAGGGAGAAAAGACATCCGCCATCCTCCAGTCAGAAGGCGAGAAGGAGTCCCAGATCAACAAGGCCCTTGCCGACAAGGAATCACAGATCCTCATAGCCGAAGGCGAGGCCCGTGCAAAGATTCTTCAGGCCGAGGCCGAAGCAGAGGCCATTGCCAAGATTGCAGAAGCAATAAAGGGCACCCGGTCCGATCCAGCCGCCTATATGCTCGCCGTGAAGTACATCGAAACCATGAAGGAAATGGTCAGCGGCAAGGACACCAAGACCGTCTACATGCCGTACGAAGCCTCCTCCATGCTCAGCTCCCTTGGCAGCATCCGCGACCTTTTCGACAAGAAGTGATTTATCCGGGAGTAATGGGTGAATGAAGAGAGGGAATCTGCAGTTGAACTTCAGGCGATGACCTCTCTTCATTTTTTCGTGTCATTTTTAGATTTTCTTCTGCTTGTGCAGCAGTTTGGCACATGCAGTGTTTATCTTTGCCGCAAAAATCATCCATGATGGTACAGATACACACACTTTCGGTCGCCGACTTCAAGCACACCATGCGGAACAATGACTTGTACGACAGTACAATAGAGTCCATGCCGGAACTTGCCGTCATATCGATAGGCAATTCCTTTGACGATTTCGACCCTGATGACATCTTTTCCAACGGCCCTTCATCGAGATGGTTTGCCCGCCGGCACAGGAATGTCCTGAACATGACATTTGACGACATCACTTCTCCGGAGAAATGGCAGCTCCTCTCGCAGTTCGGAAACTCCGGGCACTCTGATAATCCGTCCGGAAACGCTTCTGCAGAGAAGGATTATGTCCTTTTTGACCATGGTATGGCCAGGGAAATTGCGGACTTCGTGGATGCCAACCATGAGGCCCGCACTTGGATTGTCCACTGCAGTGCCGGCATCAGCCGCAGCGGTGCCGTTTCCCGTTGGCTGAAGGATTGGCTCAAGTTCAAATACGGCATTGATGCCGTGAATGTGGACGGCAAATATGCCATTCCCAATTCCCATGTCCTTTCTGAGCTGAACAGAATGTTTTATTGATGGTCATGTATTCCCGTTCGTATGTCAGGAAAGCTGTCTGAATTTTTCCCGGATTTGAATTTAAGGGATTTCAAGCTGCTGTGCTTCATCGCATGGCTGGGAGAAATTCCCGATCCCGGAGTATTGAAGGCGTTGACCGGTATTTTGGCGCATAAAAAGTCGGACATATTGTCCGGCATAGACAGGCTGAAGGCCTGCGGGTATCTTTGTGAATACGGGGTCTCACCGGAATGTTTCTTTCATGCGGTGGAGGCTATGCTGGAATGCAGGCCTCAGTGGGAGGCTGATTTTTCCAGGACTGATTTCTTCAGGTATGAGAGCTCGGTGTACCTGTGGACATTTGCAAAACATGTTGCATTGAAAGATTTTTCAGCGGCAGCGGCATTGCCTCGCAACCAATATGTGACTGATTCTTCATTGCATCTTGAAAGATATGCGGGAGAGGCGATATGTGAAGAAGAGCATGAAGAACTGATTGATGCGCTGGCCGACAAGGAGAGAAATGCATTGTTTGGGCATGTCTTGTACCGTCGTCTCAGGAAGGATTGCATTGATGAAGAATTTCTGTCACATATACGGCAGCTCTCGGAAAAGTACCTGCCGGGGAACCGGGATGTCATAGACGAGATAGAGGCATACCGCTATCTGGCGGCAGGAATGCAGCCGCAGTTTCCGCTCAAAGGGCGCAGCCAATGGAAATATTGTTGTGATGCAATCCGTGACCTGTATCTCGGCAATCTGCATGGGGCCTTGAAAGGCTTTGTGGCGGCCTTGAAGGAACATGACAGGCAAAGTGAGGCCAAGGGAGCCTTTGAGAATCCGCTGCTTGCATTTTTCTATGCGATATGTCTAGTCCGCTGCTCTGAATCTCCGGATTTTGCAGAAGACGGTACAGTAGCCGCTCTGAGGCAGAATCTCCTTAAAAGCAGGCTTGTCTATTTCGGAAAGGAGCTGTCCGCCGTCAGGATTCTGCTCACATATTCCCAGCCGCAATATCGTAACGGCGGAGAGTTTGTCGCAAGGGAAATCGAACGGATGATTCAGGAAGACTGCTGCTGCCTGACAAGGATATTTGCAGACATTCTTGTCCGGTATTTCCGGTGTGAGAGACTCGTTCCGGAAAGCGGAT
The DNA here is from genome assembly GCA_944323825.1 of uncultured Bacteroidales bacterium. Lineage (GTDB taxonomy): Bacteria > Bacteroidota > Bacteroidia > Bacteroidales > UBA932 > Cryptobacteroides. The sequence goes on along the minus strand of CALUTY010000003.1, from coordinate 49,828 downwards.
GCCAATGCCATATATCCGTATTCAGATTTGAACTGTCATCGTATTGTCCGCTTCATCCAGATGAACGGAACCGGTTGAGGGGCATATATGGGACTGTGCCACTGCTGGATATGGTCAAACGGAAAGAAGGCTGGGAATATGTCTTCTCAGATATCAGCAGGAGTATTCTTTCTGATATAAAACCTGAAAAAAGAATAATCTATTTCCTTGACGGACTTGACATTTCCGGAATAATAGAACAGACCGGAACTGATGACGGAGGATGGAATTCAGGCACATTGCTGTCGTTGCAGAAGTTTCTTGCAGAGGGATATGACTCCATGTCGGATGTTGACAAGAAGATAGCCTGGGAACTGTCCCGCCGAAGTCCGGGACGCCGGGATGCAGATATATTGCTGGCCTGTCTTCCTGAACCGGACCGGGTCTTCAAAGGCCAGGCATATCCTTATATGTATCCGTATGAACCTGTCACGGTCTGTCATGAACTGCCTTATGTTGAATTCAAGGCTGAAGGGGATTCGATATCCGTAGTGTCCAATGTCAGATACGAGGACTTGACGGGAGGGGCATGCAGCCGGACTGAGATAAAAGAGGACGGAACTTATGTGACAGTGCCTTTTGACGGCCGTCAGAGGGATATTCTGGCCGGTCTTTTGTCGTCAGGTCCGTTGCCGGTCCGGGCGTCATCTGAGATCAGGATGCTGGCCGGGAAATTGTCCGGAATATTGGATATCAGACTGGATATTCCGCCGGCTGATCCCGCGCAGACTGTGGAAGGGTCCGGTATGATCGCAGTCAGGATAATCCCTGACGGCAGGAAAGCATACCATGTGCATATATCTTCGGCTCCGCTGCCGGAAGGCAATTTGAGGTGCAATCCCGGATATGGGGACGAAATGGTTGCCTTGCAGACGGAAGATGGTCTGAAAATGGTGCAAAGGGATCTTCAGGCGGAGTCGGAAAATTATGAAAGACTGCAGGACTTCATAATGGGAAGCATCGGCGATGTCTTTGCCGGAAGGCAGAGGCTCGAATCCGGTTCGCCGGAATCCGTATTGCAGCTGCTGGAATTCATAATGAATCACGGAGACTTTTATTTTGCAGAGTGGCCGGAAGGAGGGACATTGAAATTATGCGGCACCCTAACCACGTCAGACATCAATGTCCAGGTGCAATCATGCATGGACTGGTTCAAAGTGGAAGGGACTGTAAGCATCCCCGGAAGCACATTGTCATATGAGGACCTGCTTCTTCAGGGTTGTGAGGACGATGCAGAAGGATATGTCAGGATCAGGGAGAACGAGTATGTCAAATTGTCCGATATGCTGAGGAAACATATCAGGAAAATGGATTCCATCCTTTCTGATGCAGCGAGAAAAAAGGGGGTCTGCCGTATTGAAAAATATGATGTCGGACTTCTTGCGGACATACTCGGCCAGGACGGTGGCCTTCATGCCGAATTGGACGAGAAATTCATGGGGCTGTTTGACAGGATGGAGACCATATACCGGAATGAAGTCCAGGTTCCGGACGGACTGTGCGCCGAGCTCAGAGATTATCAGAAAAAAGGTTTTGCATGGCTCGTCAGACTGTCGGAATGGGGTGCAGGGGCATGTCTTGCTGATGACATGGGGCTGGGAAAGACACTCCAGACCATAACCATGCTTCTTTACAGGAAAGACATGGGACCCTCATTGGTGGTTGCTCCGAAATCTGTACTGCATAACTGGAAACATGAGATCAGAAGATTCGCTCCTGGTCTTGAACCTGTGATGATGGCAGCGGAGAAGGACGGAAGAAAAATGGTGCAGGAGGCCGGACCGGGTGATGTGATCATTGTAAGCTACGGAATGCTGGTCAGCCGGTCAGCAACCCTTTCCTCCAGGACATGGAATGTGGTCTGTCTTGATGAGGCGCACTATATAAAGAACAGGACCACCAGGGCATCCAGGGCGGCAATGAATCTGAAATCCGATGCAAGGGTCATACTTACGGGAACTCCGCTCCAGAATCATCTCGGAGAATTGTGGAATCTGTTCCAGTTCATAAATCCCGGCATGCTGGGTCCGTGGCCGCATTTTATGGATAAGTATATCCGGTCTCCTTTCGACGGTGACAAGGAGCGGGAATTGAGGGAGAGGATTTCTCCGTTTGTACTGAGAAGAAGCAAGCACGAGGTTCTTGACGAACTTCCGGAGAAGATTTCGTACGAAAAAATGGTCACTCTTTCACCGGAGGAGATGCAGATTTATGAAAAGACCAGACATGATGCCGAGGTGAAGTTCAAAAGGCATAAGACAGCGGTCGAAAGGCAGGAAGCCAAGGCTCTTGATCTTTCTTTTTTCCGTGAGCTCATGAAGCTCCGCCAGCTGGCGGACTCCGTATCGCTTGTCTTTCCTGAATGGCGGCGAGGATCCTCGAAGATATCTGTGCTGAAGGATATGGTGCTGTCATTGGGGGCAGACCGTTCCAACAGGACTATTATATTCAGCCAGTTTACCGGATTTCTTTCACAAATCAGAGTGATGATGGCTGAGACCGGCATGGAATATTTCTATCTTGACGGACAGACACCGGAAGACGAGAGGGAGAGGCTGGTCGGCAGGTTTCAGAAAGGGGAGTGCAGGTTCTTTCTCATCAGTCTTATGGCCGGCGGTCTCGGACTCAATCTGACGGCTGCGAACCATGTGATACTCATGGAGCCCTGGTGGAATCCGGCGGTGGAGGAACAGGCGGAAGACAGGGCTTACAGGATAGGTCAGAGCAGGAATGTCACAGTCATCAGGCTTGTGAGTGCCAATACGATAGAGGAGAAGATGCTGCAGCTGCATGAGAAGAAAAGGATGCTGTCAGACAGTATGCTCGCCGGGACATCTGCAGGTGCATCTCTGACAATGGATGAAATATTGGACATGATTTCTCCATACAGATGATTATATGTGAGGAAAGAAGTATGGGTGATTTCAGAAATGTATTGGAAGAGGAAATGAGCCTGCTTCTGGAAGGCTCGGGAATGAGGGTATTCATTTTGGAAGATGGAAATGAGTACACGGCGGAACTTGTCATGCCCCTTGAGTTCAAGGTGTCATACTCATTGGAAAAGACTGATGAGGTATTGGCAAAGATGACAGGGATGGTACCGGCCGTACTGGCATTCAAGGACAGGTATATGGACGGGGCTCTGGATCCTGATACGGGACCTCTCTTTCTGGCTATGCCCGGGGTGTTTTCGTTCCTTACCGATGAGCCGGACAACAGATGCCGGTGTCTGGTCGGTATCATCATGGAGAAGACATTCGGGCGCAGGAACATATTTTCAGTGACTCTGAATGAAGACAATGCGTGTGTCCATACAAGGGCAGGGCGCTTCTATGTCAAATATACTGCAATGAATGTCAGCATAAAGGAAGAAATGGCACTGATGAGCAGACATATGAGGTTACCATTGAGAAAAAGCAAAGGAAGGAGATGAATTTACGGCAACAGATAAATGAACTCATCGTACTGATGGGAAAAGGAATGTATGAGAGGGAGGAGGTGATAGCCCTCAGTCTTTTGAGTGCCCTCGCAGGAGAAAGCATATTTCTTCTCGGCTTGCCAGGAGTAGGCAAGAGCATGGTTGCAAGGAGACTTAAAAGTGCATTCAGCAACGCTTCATGTTTTGAGTATCTGATGAGCCGCTTCAGTACTCCGGACGAGATATTCGGCCCGGTATCCATAAGCAGGCTGAAAGACATGGATATCTATGAAAGGAATGTGGACGGATATCTTCCTTCGGCGGATGTGGTGTTCCTGGATGAAATATGGAAGGCCGGTCCGGCAATACAGAATGCCCTGCTGACAGCTTTGAATGAAAAGATATATCATAACGGGAAAAATGACCTCGCCCTGCCGATAAAAGGGATCATAGCGGCTTCCAATGAACTTCCTGCCGAAGACGAAGGGCTGGAAGCACTGTGGGACCGTTTCCTGTTCAGGTATATTGTGCAGCCGGTCCAGGACAAGGGGTCATTTTTCAGTCTTATGGATGTGTCCGGCGGAGAATATGTGATCCCGGACTCCATCAAAGTGACAGATGCGCAGTATGAACTTATTCGCAAGGATTCCAGGAAGATCCCTATTCCTGACAATGTGATGGAGATGCTTTATAAGCTGCGCACATCTGCCGCTGACAAGTTCATGCAGAAGACCGCCGGCGGAGATGAGGATATGGATGTGCCTTATGTGTCGGACAGGCGGTGGAAAAAGATTGCCGGAATACTGCGGACAAGCGCATATCTGAATGGAAGGAACAGCGTTGATTTTACGGACTGCCTCCTGCTGGAGCATCTGTTGTGGGACAAGGATAGCCAGACAGTCTCTGTCAGAAAAGAGGTGGAGGAAGCGGTATCAACCCATTATGCCATATCATTCAGGGACATGCAGAACAAATCCTTAAGCAGCGGAGGATATCTTATGACGGATGACAGGGAATGCTATTGCATCGGGACTCCCGGAGAGGACCTGTTCATATATGCCGAGGACTATGACAGGCTTGACAAGAACAATAGGCACGGCATTTTCGGACCGGGAAACAGGATCAGGACAGTTGAAGGGCCTGGAGATCTTATCTTGCGCAAAGACAGGTCCGGCACCATAATAATCAATAATGTGATATATCATTTGAGGCGCAGGCCTGCAATACAATACCAGGACATGTGCTCAAAACTTGACAAGGAGATTTCCGGAAACCTGTTTCTCCGGGACGGTCTCAACGGGTATCCTGATCTTGCATGTCTGATGAACAGGTTCAAAACTGTCCGGGAATGAAATATTCAAGGTATATTGACGGGCTTCTTGCCGAGGCTCTATATGTAAAAGACAGCGGAGATGCATCGGTATGGCTCAGGTTTATGGAAAATGCCATAAAGGATCCGGTCAAGAAGGAGCTGTTTCTTAAAGCCAGTGACCAGGAATTCATTTCGGAGCTGAAAAAAGACCGGAGGGTGCTTCAGACTGCGCGTACGCGTCTGGAAAGTCTGGCCATTGAACTGCTTTATGAAGAAGAGAACTGTCACCGGGAGGATGAAGACGAAGCAGAAGGAACAGGAGAATCCGATAATGTAAAAGGTACAATGGAGAATGACATCCCGGATGAAGACGGGACCGGCGGGAGAGACGATGAGGATGGAATCATATGGCCTTGCTGCGACGCAAGGGAGCAGAAAGATGAATTGGCAGAAAAGGCCATTCTGAATTCAATGGAATCGGCTGCTGACGAATTTCTGCGCTCTTCACAGATGGAGACCGGCAATAAGCCTTTTTTCGGAAGGGCACCTGAAGGATATCAAAAGGAGCGGGAGATCCGTTTCCTTTCGCAGATGCCTGTCTCCTTGAAGCATCTGGCGCGTATGATCGGGCGTACCGGCGGGACAGGCACTGAAAATGGCGGTAATTTTGTACACGCATCCAAAAGCGACATCAGCGGCATCACTACCGGGGATGACCTTGGCGGCATGCTTCCGGTTGAGACAGCAATGCTTGCCTGCAAAGAGACACAGGATATCTTTTTACGCAACTATGCGGAAAAACGTCTGCAGGTCTTTTCCTCTGTCTCTTCGTGCAGAAAGCCGCAGGATCATTCCGACGGTCCTGTCATCATCTGCCTTGACACTTCAGGTTCCATGCAAGGAAAACCTGTCACAATAGCAATGGCATTGACCATTGCCATAACCATATATTCCCTCAGACGCATGCGTAAGGTGTTTGTGATTAGATATTCTGACTCTTATGATTATAAGTCTTTTACAAACATCAGGCAATGCGGGGCGGACCTTGGGCATTTTCTGCGTTACGGAGGGTCGGGAGGCAATAATGAGAATCTCATGTTTACGGACCTGTTTTCAAAGCTGCTTCCTTCAGAGCCTGAATTTGACACGGCGGATATCCTGTGCATATCTGATTTCGGATGGGAAGTACTTGGTGAAAAGGTTCTGGAGATGATAAGCACCGCAAAGGCCGGAGGAATGAAATTTTATGGACTGTGTATTCCTTCCTTTGATATTTCCGGAAGAGCCGCACATAGACTCATGTCCGTCTGTGATTCCAAATGGCTCTGGACAGACGGCAGGTGTGTCCAAATGAAGGAAAGATTGTGAAAATGAATGTTATATTGAATGACATTTATGACAAGACCAACTACATCCAGGCAAAGAAACTCCGCCTGAAGTCCGGAAACCACGCACTGGTGAAATGCAGACTGGTGGAAAGCCGGATGTGCTACAATAGCTGCAAACTCAGTCTGATTGAAGCCGGACGGGACTTGCTTTTCTGCGAGGACATTCATCATTTTGAACAGGAGCATAAAGTGTTTGACAGGTAAGGCTTTATGACTGCTGTCTGGCATGGAGAGAGCCAGAAACTTGTCCAGCGTGTCTGAAAGTCAAAGGATTGTCATTGGTGTGTTAGTCTTCCGTAAGTCATTTGATTTTGTCAGTTATTGCGTTAAGTTTATTATATATTTTTTCTAGAACTTCTATAATGGAATCAGTATCACCTTTGCCATTGTATATCCAGACATAAACTCTGTTCCAGTTTTCACCTGTGTTATTTTCATGTATACCAGGATTATATTCAGCGAAATCGGCTAATATAGTTTCCCTATATGGGGTCCAGTCTTCCTTTTTCCAAGTGGTAATGCATGCATGAAAACGAGCAAGAGGATCGCCTTCTATTTCTTCATAGTGTGCTTCTATACCAATTTTATGGCTTTTTTCATTGAAAGTGACACCTAAATCCCAGCCATGCCAAACCCACCATGCTCCTTTAGTCAGATTACTCATTTTTTCCTTCAAAAAGGCAATATGCTCTATCTGAACATTGAGAATATTTGCTTTGTATTGCTCATATCTTGTTATAAGCTCTTCAATATTTTCTCTATTTTCTGTGAAGAAATTATGTTCGATTTGTGTGTTAGTATTATTCATATTGTCAATAGTTTTCATGAAATCTATCATAAATGTAAGATATTTTTGGCTGGCTTCTGCCATGTAATTTCCGATTCTGGAGTTCACTTCATTGAACAAAGTCTTATAGCTGCACCTTTGAAAATTATACTCCATCAATGGCTTTGTATCAAGAATCGGATTGAGGGACAGGACAAGCAGCATATGTTTCTTTTCAGGGTATGCTTTTTTTATATGTTCTCTATAAGCTCCAAGAGGATTATACAAAGCCGCACTTATCTTGTTTTCTATTGCTATAACATAGTCGACAGATACGATGGTTATATCTATCCGTTTTCCTTCAGCATATTCTTCGGTGTTGACCTTTATGGAATGACGGTAGTCATACCATTCAGTTTTTTTGATAGCAGACAAAAGTGATTCAAGCCAAAGCCCCTTCATTTTGTGTTCAGCTTCGGGATTAAAATAGAATGCAAGTATTCTGCTGCAGATTTCTTCAAATCTGTTGTATGGATACCTGCATATTTCTAACCATGTCGGTTCAGAACTATTTTTGGGAATTTTTGCAAAGTCTCTGATTATATTTTTAAATTGTTCTATTTTCTCTGTCATAGTAAGTGATTTTGTTGATTTTCAAATATATCAGAAAGAATACATAGTCTCCATTATTTGATGAAACTAAACGATATCAAATTATTTGCAGTATGCAAAATAAATTTTGCGGCTATGGTAATTGTGTCTGAATGGGGCGGTTTATTCCGGACAGGATCTTGGCAAGCTCTTTCTTGCCTTTGACCAGGACTGAATGTTTTCTTTCTTCCTGGCGGACTGTGCCGCCATTCCTGAAAATGCCGAGTCGGACAGGAGGCCGGAGGAGACTCATGAAATGGTTATAAATCCCACTGCCACATCTTTATCGGAGTTTATAAGACCAATATTCCTATACATCTCCATCATCGAGAAATTAAACATGCGGCTGTTCCCTGCTACTGTTCTTCCATAGGATTACTTTCTGGGTTCATAGCCTGTTCAAGCTGTCTGTTGATGGATGCGGCATCCCTTTCAAGGTCGTTCTTGAAGTCTTCGAGAACCTGTTTGACTATTTCTATTATCAGTACATCTTGTGATTTCCCGTAATACAAGCCATTAGTGGACTTGGCATCTGCGAAATAGTTATATTTTGCAATTTCGTTGTTGTTTATATCATAAATTCTGAATTCGTATTCATTGGTGATCTTCTCACGGCTAATAGGCAATCCAAGTATATTTATTGTGAAGCAGGTTATAGCTGAAGGAATTAAAAATCCGACTCCAGATTTTTGTTGCTGAGAAATGAACACCATTTCGATTGTTCCGTAATTTCGACCCACTGTCTTGTCCATAAGGTTCGTCTCCAGTTCTCTTTGGAACAGAGTGAAGTCATAGTTTTGGTACTTGATTGTCGTGACATTACCTAACTGAGTAGACGGGGTGATTACAGAGAGTTTGTGAAGCTTTTCCGGAATAGGGTCGTTTTCTACTCTCAGCATGGATGGTTTAAATGTGACACATCCGGATACGAGGCACATGGTGATAGTGCTCAGGATAAGGAGATAGGTTTTCATGATGCTGTTTCTTCTATAGAATAAAATTTATGGTAAATATAGCAAATAAATCGAATTTTCGAAAGAGAAGCCGAGGTTGGCGATGAAAACAAGAAAAATGGGATGACTTTCATGTTCTAGTCATCCCTATCTCTCTCGTAGTAAGGTTTATTCAGGACAGGATCTTGTCAAGCTCTTTCTTGCCTTTGACAAGGACACGGTAAGTGCCGCCTTGATTTTGCCCATTGTCGGGATCATTTCCGGAGGCCACAATGCCTGTCGTCTCCAGCTGTTCCATAATGCGGTTGCCTCTGTAATAACCGACACCGAAACTGCGCTGCAGATCGGAAACCGATACCTCCGCTCGTTTGACAACATATTCTGCGACTTCTTCAAAAAGAGGGTCAAATTCGGTCACAGGAACTGATGACTTCTTCTCGTCCTCATTTGCCTCATCATGAGGTTTCGGAAGAATGTAAGGGCCTTCGGCGGATTCTGACTGTGCAGCTATGAAATCCACTATCCTTGATATTTCATCGAGTGTAATGTATGCGCACTGCATCCTTTCCATTTCTTTGCCGACAGAATAGAGCATGTCGCCCTTTCCGATGAGATGTTCCGCTCCGGGAGAGTTGAGAATCGTAATTGAATCAGTCCTGGTGCTCACTCTGAATGCTATGCGGGTCGGGAAATTTGCCTTGATAAGACCTGTGATGACATCATCAGATGGACGCTGGGTGGCGATTATGACATGGATACCGGCGGCACGGCCTTTCTGGGCAAGCCGGATGATTGAAGCCATTATATTGCTTGACATCTTGGACTTAATGCCCATTCCCCATGGTATGGTGAGGTCGGCATATTCGTCAATCACGACCACGATGTACGGCAGGAAATGGTGTCCGTCTTCCGGACGGAGAAGGCTGTCGCGGTATTTTCTGTTGTATTCCTTTATGTTTCTCACATCGGCCTGGCTTATGAGCTGATTCCTCTCGTCCATTTCAATGCAGAGGGACTGCAGAATCTCTTCCGCCTGCTTCGGCTGTTTCACTATGGCATTGCCCGTTTCCTCTTGCCCGTCGGATGCATCAGGCATTACGGCCAGGTAGTGCTTCAGAAGCTTGGAATACAGGGTGAATTCGACCATCTTCGGGTCAATGAGCACGAATTTCAGCTCCGAAGGATGCTTTGCATAGAGAAGGGAAGTTATTATGGCATTGATTCCTACGGTCTTTCCCTGATTGGATGCACCTGCTATCAGAAGATGCGGAGCATCCGCAAGGTCGAATATTTTGACCTTGTTGGAAATGTCAACCCCCATTGCCACCGGCAGTTCCGCCTTGCTGCCCAGGAATGCTTCGTCACTCAGTATGGCCTTGAGCGGAACTGTCGACTGGCGGTCGTTAGCCACCTCTATGCCGACAGAATCGGGGTGGCGCACATTTTCATGTCCCTCAAGAAGTTCCGGTGAAGGGAAAGTATAATTGCCTGATTTCATATTTTTATTTGTTTATCCAATGTTTTCTTAACAAGTCCTCGAACTTGACTTTTCCATAGATTCCGCCGTTCCTGTTCCACCATTGACACGCCGGATGTGAGACATGTTCGATGATGATTCCTTCATAAACAAGATTGTTACGCCGGAGGAACTGACTGAATTCCGTGTATGCTTTTTTGCTCAGGAATATTATCAGGCTCGGACAGATTTTTATGATGATGCCAACCAATGCAGTTCCGGATATTTCCCTGTCAATACTCTGCGGAATGAAGCCTTTGCTGTTGCCGTTGTTGTATGCCGGACGCAGGAAATAGTTATAGAAAGCGGCTTCTTGAAGTCCTGTTTCATGTTCAATGACAGAGCTGGATAAGACTTTATCCATAATATTGAAGACTTTATTAAAAGTTTCGTATCCTATCCAGTTACTTACATCTTTTCTACGATATTCCGGGATCAGTTTGGCTTCAGCTGATTTGTACCATGCTTCAGCATCTTTAAAGTCACTATGAGGTACATCATTGTCATTGAAATAGTTGCTTTCTCCTACGAGCAGCATATTCTTGTGTGCACCATCTTCTCTCCAATAGTGATCACCTATAGCCGGAATCAGTTCAGGGAAGCGTTCGAATATTCCCTCTTTGACAATACCGTCTTTGCCTATTCCGTAATAGAATTCCGGCTGGTTTGAATTATATTCTCCCATGATATGTGAATTTATTTAATTGTCATTAATGTAAGTGCCAATCAGTTTCCAGACCATCATGTCCATTTTCTTCATAGCCTCATTTATCGGCAGATTGTCGTATTTTTCATTGAGCCAGTCATTTTTCATGACAATAAGAATATCCGCTTCATTTCTGATGTCTTCCAAAGTATTTTCTGCTGACCGGCAGGTTTTTTCATCTTCGGTGGAGAACGGCATGATGCATACGCACAGGCATTCTATATTTTTACCATTTGCAGCTTTGAGTACATTCGGAGCAATTTTCTGCATCTGCCGCCAAGGCATGTAATCAGTACGACTTCAGACAAATCATCTGGAAACAGCGAGTCAATGTCTGATTCGTCAATCTTGCCATTGTCAGAGCAGAGCGATGCAGTGACAACTTCCTGGGGAAGATGCTGGCGGATGCCATTGAGGATGTTTGTACCGCCGTTTCCGAGGCTTATGATTTTGAGGTTATTCATGCGGGTTTTGAGTGGTAATGATTTGAAGTTTCGGTGTACATTCAAGTCCGGCCATTCCTTCAGAGTGTCATGTGCATCAGGAAAGTGATGACCGGACTTGAATCAGCTGCTTATGTCCTTATTTTTTCGGCACGAAAGCATATACTTTGCCGCTCACCAGTTTGGCTTCTCCTCCCATTAGTTGAGCGGCGCGAGTCATGTCGCTGAAAGTGCTGTAAGTTTGCACATTGCCATTTGGAAAATTTAAAGTGAACATGATCTGAATGTTTTAGTGCTCCCCGATGCCGAAGGTAGGTTGTCTATGGTATGCAGAAAGCGTGGCACCGAAGCCTATTCAGCAAGCAGGTTCTGGAATACCTTGAAGATGAAATAAGCAACAGCCCCACGCCCATACCACGAGTGATATGACATGGGGAGATGTCCGCCTATTCTCTCTTCATTGAATTTTCCAGATTCGCCTGCGAGAATAAACTCACACTCTCCGTGTTTGTCAATATGTCTTTCGAAATTAGCAAACATATCTCGAAATGCAAAATTTATCTGCGATGTCAGTATCGTGCGTAAAAGCGTGCGGCTGCTGCAGTGCAGAAGGCTTACTGCCGGCACAGCATCTACTCGATTTCCTTGACTTTCATGTCAACCATGTTGCTGTAGAAATGGCTGTCCTTGAGCAGTGCTGACGGGATGTACTCCTTGTATTTGTCGTAAAACTCCTTTGTGCATCTTTCGGAGTTGCGGTAACTGGATATGAACTCTCTCCATACTATGAAGTCCTTTACTTTGGAGATTGTGTCATTTGAAAGGTCCTGCCTGCCGGATATTACCGACCAGTCCCAGCAATCTTTGAATTTCAGAAGGATTTCTGCAGAGAAAAGACTTTCCTGGGAGGAGTCTGAAAGTTCTCTCCAGTCAATCTGCTTCTTGAATTTTTCCAGCATCGGCACTGTCCAGCATATATTGCTGTTCCCGCTGACACTGTGCCAGTCAAGCCTGTCCTTGTACTGTTCAAGAAGTTCGGCAGAGAAAGGGTACGACGAAGAAAGCCTCTGCCACGCTTCGTCTTCAATCATCCGGTCGAATGCGCCGTCAAAAATGTCGTTTGTTTCCATAATGTTTCCTTATTTCTTTTGTTTCTGAAGCAAAGGTAATCCGCAGGTATGCCAAAACACGGCTCAGGATAAATATTTTCTTCAGAACACTTCGACACATTTGGAGGCAGCCTGGAGAGCGGAAGTATCTGTCTGGCAGCGTTCAGGTGGAGAGATTTTTAACTTGTCAAGTTTCAGCCGCCCTGCCGTTTTCAATTCCTTAAGTGAGTATGTACCGGTTATGTCCAGAAGTTTCAGTGAAGGGCACATGGACAGATCCAGTGCCTCCAGGTTCCGGCAATGTGAAAGATACAGATACTCGATTCTGGGATTGTGGCCCAGATTTATGCTCCGGAAAGAATGGCATTCACATGACAGGTTTCTGAGCTTGGGATTATTGCTGACATCTATTGACGGGAGCCCGGAAAACTGCGGCAAAGCCAGTTTTTCAAGAGACGGACACTGGCTGACATCAAACGATTTCAGCCTTACCGGCGGAATGTCCGCAATGGGAGCGGCATATCTCAAAAACAAACCGGTGACAACATCCGCATCTGATGTGATCCGGACTGAATATTCCGTCTTGTCCGGAAACTCATTGTACCTGTGAGCAATTCTCCGGGCTTTGCCTCGTCCTGTGACCGTCCGGCTTTTCCCGTCACCCCAATTGATAATGCATTTGCTTCCGTTGGCGGATGCCAGACCTAAAGCAAATGTCTTTCCGAAAAGTTTTTTTATTTCAAACTGTATTACCATTGCGAAGTGTCTCCAAGATAAATTTTTTCCATATATCCTCCGTTCCTCTCTATCGTACATAGAATCTTGTCCTCGGATTCACTGGACAGGGCTACGGCTTTATATTCATACAGGCGTAAGGCGGATTCCTCGCCAAGAATGACGGTTTTCAATGCCGGACAATAGCACAGCCGCAGAAGTTTAAGCTGAGGACAATTCGACAGATCCAGGACCTCCAGATTATCGCAATGATATAAGATCAACATTTCCAGTTTACCATTATTGGAGAGGTCCAGTTCGGCCAAGTCTGAATAGGATATGGATATCCTGCTGAGGTCGGGATTTTCTGACAAGTCCAATGATGATACTTTGGCGCAGTGGAAATGTTGCAATGAGGGGCAATTACTTGTGTCAATATGTACTTTCCCTTGTCTTGCATAAACTCCGTATGTCCAAGCCCCTTCCAGTTCGCATACGGTTATTGCTTCGTCTGAATAAATCCGGACGCATTTGTCTCTTCTTTTCTCCGACCGCTTGGCAGTTCCTGTGCCAGTGAGACCATACCATCTGTCGATAAGAAACCCGCTTCCGCTGGCTGTTTCGATTTCTCCACTTTTCCATTCAGCCGTCAGTGTGCCTCCACCGGGGATTTTCACATAATAAAATTGTCCCCAGAAATCATCGTCAATTAAAATCTCGTTCATTTTTATTCAATTGTTTTCAGCTTCATTATCATCCGTCTCCAATTTTCTGATTTCCCCTCTGTTGCGGTTTATGACTTTTCTGAGCCTGTCCAAAGACGAATCGCTGAGCGGAGTCATTTCGTATATAAGTGTCTTCATGGCAGAATCATCGCATACTGATATGTCTGTCAGCTCTGAATTGCAGTAACAAGCCAGATATTCCAGTTTGTTGCATTTTGTCAGGTCAAGTTGCTTCCCTTTGAAGTCTTGTATATTAAGGTTTTCGAGTCCTGTGCTGTTTGAAAAGTTTATTGAAGTGCAGTCGGTTTCCACGAGGTCTATCGCTTTTATTCCTGGATTGCCATTGAGATTGAAATGGGCTGATGTCGTTCCGAAGTATTTAAGGGACTGGCATCCGCTGATGTCGATGGCTTCAATGTGTGCATATATGGAATTGTTGTCATCGGCAATTATTCCGATGATATTTCCCGTATCCGATGATATTGTGATCTGCCGTCTTGTGCATTTTGGGGAATGTATATGCAGTCCGTGAAGCCATTCCGTCCCGTTTGCATGGAGTTCAGATGTGTGTCCGTCACCCCAGTCAATATGGCATGAACCTCCGTCAAGCAGGACATTGACATTTCCGGCATATCCGGTAAATTTATCATCTCCCCATGTCTTGACGGTCATTTTTATCTGTGTCCGCATCGGCTCGTCCATATTCAGACGCTTGTTTCCCGGTTCAGGCTGCAGAAAAATTCCGCTATTGGGAAAATTCCATAGATGTCTTTCTCCTCTTAGTATTTTGCCATTGTTTTGCTCTACAATATTCACGATTTTTTTCAACTGCCCTTTTGAAAAGCAGCCATCCGCGCTTTCGTCATAAGCAAATTCCTTTAACGGAAAATATTTCGGCAATTTTACATTAATCGGCTCCATAATGGCAGTGCATTTTAATTTTTCCAATTTGCTGCATTTGGACAAATCCAGTTCGAACAATTGCTCAGACTCGCTGCAGGCAAAGCAACAATCAATGGAAAGTTCCTTTAGTTCCAGGCTGTTTGAGAAGTCGGCAATTCCGCAAAAATCACCCTGCAGGGTGACTTTTGTTATTCCCGGATTTGTTCTGAGGTCAAAATGCTCCGTTGATGCTGACAATGATGCAAAATACCGTAAAGACTTACATCCGCTGATGTCGATGTCCTTGACATGCATATTGGCTGATTCTGATATGGTGCTGATGCCGACGATATTATCCTCATCGGAAGATATCGTGATGACGAATGTCTTTCCGGTTTCTATACATTCTTCCGGGTATGTATGCCTTATATGCTGTTCTTCTCCTTCGGCATGGTGTGTGGTAGTGGTGCCGTCACCCCAGTTGATTGTGCAGAAGCCACCATTGAGCATCAGCCGGAAGTCGGCGATGTTTCCGTACTCGGAATATGAACACGCCTGTGTTGTCAATATTATCTTTCCCATGATTTTCTGTCATTATTGCAAATAAAAAGTGGAAGGTATGCCAAAACACGGCTCATCATAAAAAGTAGTAATCTTTGTAATCTTTTATGATGTTGCCACCGTTCTGTCCGACTATCTGGCGAAGATATTTTTCTGAACGCTCATCCAGTTTTACTTCCTCTAATTTGACATTCTGCAATGATGAACGGTTATGCAATCCAAGTCTTTTGATTCCGGAATAATTCAGTTCCAGTTCCCGTAAGGCCAAGTTCCGTGACAGGTTCAGCTCATTTAATTTTTTGCAGGAATAACAGGTCAGTTTTTCCAGCATAGGATTGTTGCTGAGGTCCAATGTGTCAAAAGTCCCGTATTCACAATGCAGCTCTTTCAATAACGGATTGTGTGATGTATCGATATTTTCAGCATAGGCATTCTTAAAATACTTCAATGATGGACAATTGGATATATTCACATTCTTTAATGTTTGTCCAACGTCCGTCGAGGCCCCGAATCCGACAATGTCCTCTCCATTTTCTGTAAAGATATGAATGGTGTGGAAGCTTCGTTCGGAAAAATCGTAACCATGACTGTCCCATTGCCATTCACCTGTGCTTATAAGCCGTTTTGATGCGCCGTCACCCCATTCCACAATCCAAACGCTTCCGGCAGGAGTCAATAAGTTAATATGATACCAGTCCCCTTTAAAGTCCAAGTATATTTCGTTACTCATAATTTGTGATTTGGTTTATCCATTCTCTAGTCCCCTGACTGATACCCATGATTTCACTGAAGGATCTGTTCCAATTGGCATCTCTCCGGTATGCTTCCACACTGTTTTCCGGAACATGCAGTACTGCATCCTCGGCAATGCCTTCAAATGAGACTGAGTCAATAGAGGCAGGGACTTCTGCAAAGCATACTACTTCCCTAAGTTGATAACAACGATAAAAAGTCCAAAAGCCGAGCTCTTTTAAGCTGGATGGCAATATTACCCGTTCAATATTAACGTACCTCATGAATGTTTCTCCCTGTATGCTTTCGATTCCTTCTCCAATCACTACAGTCCTGACTGCATCATGGTAAGAGAACCAGGGATAACAACATACAATCGGATAATAAAATGCATGAATGTCGTAGTCAGTTTCATCTACTCTGTCGCCAAAGTCATCATCGATTTTACTCATATCACCTTTGCCTATGATTGTCAATGTGCCGTCGTCCGTCAGCACCCAGGACAATTCAGTATCGGCATATGAAAAATTACCGGAGGCTCTGATGCCTTCATCTTTCAATTTCTGAAAAAGTTTCATGTCAATCATAATTACTTGTTTGATCAGGATGTCCGGATTGAGCTGTCAACGATTGTCTTAATTATTCATTTTTAGTTTCAGTGTCTTCTGTCCTTGATTCCGTTGCAGATGTTTCGATGTCATATATAAACTTGGTGAGAGAAGATCCCTCCGTCTCCAGTTTTCTGATTTCCCCTCCGTTGCGGTTTATGACCTTTCTGAGCCTGTCCAAAGACGAATCGCTGAGCGGAGTCATTTCGTATATAAGTGTCATCAGGGCAGAATCATCGCTTACCGATATGTCTGTCAGGTCTGAATTGCAGTAACAAGCCAGATATTCCAGTTTGTTGCATTTTGTCAGGTCAAGTTGCTGCACCTTTTCTCTGCCGCCCAAGCAGGATTGGATAAAAAGGCTTTCAAGCTCATTGCTATTGGAAAAATTCAGTGATGGACAACGCATTTGCACAAGGTCTATCGCCTTTATTCCGGGATTGGTGCTGATGTCAAAATTGTCTGATGTTGTTCCGAAGTATTTAAGAGACTGGCATCCGCTGATGTCGATGGCTTCAATGTGTGCATATATGGAATTGTCGTCATCGGCAATTATTCCAATGATATTTTCCTTATCTGAAGTTATTGTTATCTGCCGGCTTGTGCATTTCGGGGAATATACATGCAGCCCGTAAAGCAATTCCGTCCCGTTTGCATAGAGTTCAGATGCGTGTCCGTCACCCCAGTCGATATGACACGAACCTCCGTCAAGCAAGACATTGACATTCCCGGCGTATCCGGTAAATTTATCGTTTCCCCATGTCCCGACAGTCATCTTTATCTGTTGCGGAACAGGATTTACGGTGTCTGAGAAACTTTGTTTGAGAGGCATGAAAGACTCCCGTGCGAGTTGCCCGAAATTTCCTCTGAAGACAAAGCTATCTCGCCTGTGCCTTTTGATTCTCCCTTTGTTTTGTTCTATGGTTCTGACTATTTTTCTCATGGAACTTCTTGGGAAATCCGTCTCTGAATATACAAATTCTTTTAAGGCCGAATGTTTCGGTAACACTATTTCCATATAAAGATTATGCATGCAGGTAAGAATTTCAAGTTTACAGCATTTTGACAAATCGATCCTTGCGAGGATGTCATCATATGGTGCTCCCAAGAATGCTGAATTCAGTGATAATTTTTTGAGTTCCCGACTGTTGGAGAAATCTGCAGTCCAGCATGCTTCGGATTTAAGTTCCACTTCCCTGATTCCGGGATTTGCCGTGATGTCAAAGTGCTCAATACGACCCGCTGCGAAATACAGCAGAGACTGGCATCCGCTGATGTCGATGTCCTTGACATCCATATAGGTAAATTCATCATTTATACTTATGCCGACAATATTGTCCTCATCGGAAGAAATAGTGATAACAAATGTCTGTTCTGTTTCCAGGCATTCTTTCGGGTATGTATGCCTTATATGCTGTTCTTCTCCTTCGGCATGGTGTGTCGTGGTTGTGCCG
Organism: uncultured Bacteroidales bacterium; assembly: GCA_944323825.1. Taxonomy (GTDB): domain Bacteria; phylum Bacteroidota; class Bacteroidia; order Bacteroidales; family UBA932; genus Cryptobacteroides. The sequence goes on along the minus strand of CALUTY010000003.1, from coordinate 31,851 downwards.
TCACCCCAACTGACTGTGCAGAAGCCACCATTGAGCATCAGCCGGAAGTCGGCGATGTTTCCGTACTCAGGATGTGAATCCGCTTGTACTGTCATTCTTATCTTTCCCATGATTTTCTGTCATTTTTTGCAAATAAAAAGCGGGGATATGCTAAAACAAGGCATAGCATATCATTTCTAAAATTTATATCAAAATTTCAGTATAAGCAGCGTCAAACTAATGGCACTTTTGGAAAAGTGAAAAAATGGATAAAAATCACCTTTCGAAAAGTGTTTTTACTATATTTGCAACAGAATCAGAAGTTTTTTACGGTTAACAAGACAAGTTGCATTATGGAGTACTCTGATATACAACCATTATTGAACGCCTATCACAGAAAACTCGTTGCTACCGACTTGCGGTTCAAGCGGTATCTTTATGACAAGATTGACTGGGATATGAGGCTTATAGGGATAAAAGGTGCACGCGGCGTCGGCAAGACGACTATGCTTATGCAGCATATCAAGGAAACATTCAGCAATGTAGACGATGCATTCTATGTCTCCCTTGACAACCTGTGGTTCAACAGCCACAATCTTGAAGAGCTTGTCGAATTCCTGTATTCCAGAGGTGTATGCAACATATATTTCGATGAAGTGCACAGATTCAGGGGCTGGACTATGGCGCTCAAGAATTTCTATGACAATTATCCGGATCTGAACATCGTCTATACCGGTTCGGCTATGCTTGCGATTGACAATTCTGTAGCAGATTTGTCCAGAAGGCAGTCTCTCCATACTCTCAATGGACTCTCGTTTAGGGAATATCTTGAATATGAAGGTATTAGGGTTGTGCCGCCAATTGAATTGGAAGCGCTGCTTGCAAATCACACCGGATATGCAATGGAAATAATATCGAAGACAAAGATACTTAAGCACTTTAATGAGTATCTGCGACACGGTTTCTATCCATACTACAAGGAGGCCGGAGAGGACTATCTGATACGGATCGGGGAAGTTGCACGGCTGGTCATAGAAAGCGACATTCCTTCGGCAGAAGATATTACATACGCTACTACGCAGAAGATAAAGAAACTTCTGATGGTCATAGCCGAGAATGTGCCTTTTGAACCCAATATAAATAAGCTTGCCTCCCAACTCGAATCCACGCGTGACCAGACGCTGAAAATGCTGTATCTTTTGGATCGGGCTGCTCTGCTGCAGCTTCTGACGGACAAGATTAAGGATTACAAGCATCTGACCGGACCGAAAAAGATATATCTTGACAATGTCAACCTGATGTATGCCTTGTCTGGGAAAATTTCGGAAGGGACAGCACGCGAGACATTCTTTGCAAACCAGGTCAGAGCTGCAGCCAGTCTTATGCTGCCTAAACAGGGAGATTTCCTTGTAGACGGAAAATATACATTCGAAGTAGGAGGGAGTTCCAAGAATTTCAGTCAGATAGCCGGTCTTCCGGACAGCTATCTCGCCGTGGATGACATAGAAGTGGGGAGCATGAACAGGCTACCATTGTGGATGTTCGGGATGTTATACTGAAACAGCAGCATTTTCACTGCAGGTCATCAACGGTTTTAAGTTACAATGCCTCAGAAAGGTATTTGGGTGAATTTCTTTGAGAAATGAACAAATAAAAGGATACTGATTCCATGTTTTTTCTGGTTGAGCCATGTTTTGGCATAGCATGAGGCGACATTTGCTGAAAAATAAATTCATCAGCTATGGAATCATTAAAGAAAATCTATCCGAATGTGGTTGTACCTCAGCACGGAAGGGGCTATTTCGGCATCGGAATCCATTGTCCGAAAGTGACCAAGAACATAGGGACATTATGGCGTACAGCTCATATCCTCGGTGCAGATTTCATGTTCATCATAGGGAAACGGTACGAGAATATGATAACAGACACGCGCAAGAGCTGGAGACATGTTCCGCTTTTCGAGTATCCGGATTATGAGACATTCCGTTCCAGCCTGCCGAAAGGATCGAAGCTTGTCGGAATTGAACTGGATGAACAGAGCGTGCCGTTGGCCACATATTCTCATCCGGAACGGGCAGTGTATCTGCTCGGAGCTGAGGATTTCGGCCTGCCTCCGGAAGTGATTGCCACTTGCGACGATATTGTGCAGATACCGGGTGAGGCTTCATTGAATGTCTCTGTAGCCGGGTCGATTGTAATATATGACAGGCTGCTGAAAAGGGGCGGGTTCGGTTTGTAATGTCCTCAAGACGGCGGACGGGAGGAAAATTAAAAATATAACAGACATGACGCTTAAAGAACTTTTAGACAAAGTAGATTTCGATAGTCTTATTCCTTATCTGAAATCCTACGGTAAACATTATGCTAATACCATATATGGCTTTCGGGAGGCATATGACATTCTCAGAAATATGGAACCGTCAGCGGACTTTGAGGGCGAAGCCATGGTCAGGTGGAGCGGAGAGGCATACGGGAATAATCAATGGATTGGAGTTTTTCACCTTGACGGAGACATCTGGGAAGATGCCCTTGCCAAGAGGATAGTCATCGGAGAAAATGTCAATCTGTCCACAGAGGAGATTGCCGCAAAATGTCTGTGGGAAATGACTTTTTACGGATTTTCTCCTAACGAGATAACCAAGACATTCGATGATATGCTCGGTGCGGAAAAAAGAAACCGGTATGACATTCTGTTGGACCGGCTTGAAGAGAGCGAATGGCGTCATCAGACACCAAGAAAATATCGCTCGAAGCATGATGGGATGAGATTGACCGGTTGGGGTTGGGTAAAAAAGGACTTGTACAGAAAAGGCTTGAATAGGCCCAAGAGGATGAGAGAGCATCGACAGGAAACACGTAAGAAATACCTGAAATCAATGAGCCGGAGGGAAAACAACATCCTCGACCTTATGGAAGGTAATAGCACTTTCGTCCGCAGAGACCTTGATTTCATCCTTGAAGTCAAATATGGAATGAGGTATGACTATCGTTCAGTGACAGGGCCGTGGGAGTCCGTTTCAGACACCATGGAAAGTGTGAAAAAAAAGCCAACAGAAGAAAAAATGGAAACAGATCATGACATGAGGCTGGACTATATCCTGGACTCCATCACAAAATACCAGAGTCTGGACTTGGCGCAATATGACAATGCCGTGGTCGGCATATTCTATTCCCCTGAATATCCGGTCGGACATCCTGCCCTTTCTGGATTCTGGACTGAAGTCAGGAATTTTTTCGGGTATGAAGATATCCGCACAGGTACTGTTTGCGACACCGGATGCGGCAGGGAGATCAGGGCAGTCCTTCTGCTGAACAAAATGCAGTGAACAGAAATGCATTTAAATCGTGTGCCGTGATTTGGCGCACCATGAGACCATATTTGAAAATTGAAAGAAAGGCGACAGCCCGCTCCGGCAAAACTTTTGAAAAATGGAAAATAATTCTAAATTTGAAAGAAACATTGACGGATACGGAAAGTATAAGTCTGTTCCCGGAAATGGGCATCAGTGCCACGCTTTTTTGATTTTTAGGACACAAACAGCAAAACAATAACCAGTTATGCCTACTTTAACAAATAAAGAAACTTTTGAAAAATTTGCCCAGGAACATTTCCCTGGTAAAATTACGAAATGGGCGCAGTCGTACTGTTTCATTCAGTCAGGAACCTGTCTTGGCTCAAATTTACATTATGAATTTCATAAAGGAAGAGTGCAGCTGCATATTGAAGGTGATAATTATCGTCCGGTACGAGAATGGCTTAAGGCCCATTTGAAGGATTCTGAAATCCAATCAGTTCATTGGAACAGGAATGACTGCAGCTGGGTGCTAGACCATGATATTTCTTCTGAACAGGAACTATATAATGCTTTTTTGGCAATACGCGATAAAATTGAACCGGTCATATCAGATTTTGAAACACAAACTAATATAGAAGAGAAATCTGCAAACCCTTGTGCGGATAAAGCAAATTCTCGTGACGCTATGGATGCTGCTGAGGCACAATCAAGAATGGCTGTAAATGATGCAGATGAACATATTGAAGAAGTCGAACTTGAGAGTGCAAAGACTCTTCGTGAACTTTTTGCCAAAAATAAGTTTTATTTGAGAATACCTGATTATCAGCGCACATATTGTTGGGAAGAACGAAATGTGTATAGATTGTGGACCGACATATCGGAATTGACAGAGGCAAAGCCATATCACTTGGGAAACATAATCCTGTACAGACAAAACCAGAATGATGCATGGGACATTGTTGACGGACAGCAGAGGCTTGTCACTTTGACATTGATTCTTCTTGCTTTGGGCGAAGAAGAAAATTGTTTTTCTTTGGCTGATGCCGTTTTTGAATCGGACGCAGCAGTTGCATATATAGCCTATAACAAATATCTGATTAATGGATATATTTCAACATTAAGTGATTCAAGACGAAAGGAAATAATCCGCCTTATGTATGACAAGTTGCAGTTTTCTGTTTTGAAATTGACTGGAGGTTCATTGGACTTGGCTTATACATTCTTCTCGAACCAAAACACCAAAGGAATACCCCTTTCTGATTATAATCTGCTTAAAGCTCATCATCTCAGATATATCGGTGAAGAAAAACAAGCATGCCATATAGCTTCCAGATGGGATATGCTGGTAGGAGCAGGGTATGAAAGTGAATCAGACATGAAAATTACTCTTGGACTTTATCTGTATCGTCTTCGCAAATGGATGAAAAAACGTAATTGGAATGAAAATGCGCCATATCGCGTCAGGGATGAATTTGAGGCTGCTCCAGTATTGCAGGAGGTGCCTCCATTTGGAGAAAAATTTGACTTTTATGAATCCATACAGGGAGGTGCGCATTTTTTTGCATATTCAGAGCATTTCATGCGATTGTTCAAGATGTATCAATCCACAGATGAGCATAAGGCATTGGCAAATAATTTTAGTGGAGAATCGCATTGGAAATACAGAGATGTCATCGACTCGATGCTTTTCGGATATTATCTGAAATTCGGGAGCCAATATCTTTCTGAAGCACTGCTGTGCATTGCGGGCAGAATATCCTTCCACCGTTATTCGAATGGAAGGGTTCGGCTTGATTCGATTCTGTCATACGCCAATGAATCTGAAATTGTCTTGATGTTGGACCAGGCTACCTCTCCCACTTTTTTCTTGGCAGAGCTAAAGGACAGCATTTCCAGGCAGGGACATATAGAAGATGATGCGCTTGGCCCAATTCAGAAAAGATACCGCAAGCATTTTGATGCAATGTATGAAAATGTCTTGAACGGATGTACTGTTGAATCAATAAAAAATATCATATCAAGCTATGAATAAGAATAGATATACATTGAAGGAGCTTGCTGCTTCCTCAGTTTATTTTTCAATCCCTTTGTATCAGCGTCTTTTTGAATGGGGTGAGGAGCAGGTAATAGGGTTGTTGAACGATTTGAATGAGCATTTTTACAAAAATCCGCACAAGCCATATTACATCGGTATGTTTACTGTGACAAAGCATAAAAATGAAACCGAGAAAGATAAGTATGACTTGGTGGATGGTCAGCAGCGGTTTACCGTAATTATGCTTATGGCGATTGCTTTCGGCTGGAAAGATTTAATCGGTGAAAAAGAATTTAGGCTGTCTCTTTTTGCGAGGAAAGATGATTCAGAATATTTGAGGCATCTGGTTGAGGCTCCGGATGCTCTTCCTTCCGGTTATGTCAACAGGAAGATGCAGGATGCTCTGGAAAATATAAGAAATTATGTCAGCGAGTTCGATAAAGCAGACAAAAATTCCTTTATAGAAAATATCAAAGAGAATCTTACATTCTTTTTGTCTGAATTGCCCGAAAAATATGGAGCCAATGATTTGAACAAATATTTCGAGACGATGAATTCGGCAGGAAAAGGGCTTGAAAATCATGAGATATTGAAGGTTAAATTGTTGAAAAACGCAAATGCCGACAAACAAAGCCGCTGTGTGCGTATATGGAATCTTGTGTCGCAAATGGACAAGTCGCTTATTGATTCTGATAAAGTTAAATCAATGTTTTCATGCGGTATAGATAAAGTGATTGAGAGTTTTTTTGATAAGAACAAGCCTGATACAAGAACTGACAAGCAAGATTCTATCAAATCTGTTCAGATAAGCAATACGCGTCCTGAACATTATTATGCAGTTGACGAAGAAAAGAGCATAATACCTTTCCCGGAATTCCTGTTGCTGGTATTGACCCTCTATAAAGAGCAGCGCGGCCTAGAGAATGAAGGTAATTCAGAATTCTTTCGAACAGACAAACTTCTAGAAAGATTTGAATGTTTATTGAAGTCATCTGGTGATGAAATTCACGATTTTTACGAAGAACTGATAACTTATAGGATTTTGTTTGATTGCTTCATTATACGTATCCAAAAAAGTGAAACGAATAACTCATACGGTATGGAATTCAAGACAGAATCCGACAGTTTGGAGGACGCTAATATTCCGGATAGAAAAAAACTGATTCAGTATCAGTCCATGTTGTATGTGTCAACATCTTATTACCTTTGGTTAAAGCCGATTCTGAAATATCTGAAAACAAATTGGCAGACTGTTTCTGAGACAGACTTGTTGACGGAGATAAAAAGAATTGATGACAATATAATTCATCCATTTTCATTGATTGAAAACGAAGTCAATACTGTAAAAGATGAAATACGTCCGGATAATCTTTCATACGGAAAAGTAAGCCGGTACTGGTTTTGGAGGCTTGACTATTATCTTTGGGAGAAAAATATGGATGAGGGCAGACCTGATTCTGCAATAAGCAGTTACACATTCAGAACCAACAGATCTATTGAACATCTGTACCCTCGGGAAGATTCAAAGCAGATAAAGAAATGGAATGATGATAGCAACGTTCTCCGCAATTCATTCGGTAATCTTGCATTGATATCTTCAAGTTTCAATTCAACACAGGGCAACGATTCCGTCGGAGTCAAGTTTGCCAGAATTTCAGACCAGATAAATTCCGGCAACCTCGAAAGCATAAAAATGTACAAAATGTTTCAAGTTGCTGGTGGTAATGAGAATGAATGGACTGAAAATTTGGCAAAGGAGCACAGGAAAGAAATGATTAAAATTTTGGATGCTTCGTATAAGCATAATTAAAACTTTCATCTGACAACAATCGGTAAATTATCGGTCCGCATATATTTCTTTGATGAGCCACGATTTGGCATATCTCCGTATTTTCTTTGTACCGGACAAAAGGAAATATAAGGATTATAATATGAACACAAAGACAAGATTACCGTTTGCCGACACCATCTGCGGTGACGTGTGGAAAATCATTGATGCCATCATATAAAAGCGCCCGATGAGGATGCCTGACATGACACATTGAAATACTGGCATCTTTTCCAATTTAGTTTACGATAATTCGCCACCTGTGTCGCATTATGGCACAGGTGGCTTTTATTTTTGTCCTGGATTAAAAAAGACTTTTATGACATCAGATGAATTGTTGGAACTCAGGACAAAGTTTGCAATGTACGGGAAGGGTTGTAGTGATGCTGCCCATAAGAACCGTCTGAAGTATGAACTTGAGCGGATCAGGAATATCGGCTCGGCCGGACATCTGCTGCAGTTGGCAGATATTTTGGATTCTATCAGAAAAAGGAGAGGTATAGCCGGTCCCGGACGCGGCCAGGCCCCCGGATCTCTTGTGTGCTATTTCCTTGGAATTACCGATATAGATCCATTGCAGTTTGGGCTTCTGGCAGAAAGAATGCTGTCCCATGGCCCCTCAAAATATATGAATATTGACATAGATGTGGACAGCTGTGGAGCAGAGTATGTAAATAACCTGATGGAACGTGAATTGGAGCCAGGGCTTAGTCCATATTATGTGAGGTTTTTCAAACAGGACTACCTGGACCGGTTGAGAGAAATTTCATGCAAAGAAGGTCTCGATTATAAGGACATACCGCTCGATGACAAAGCCACTTACGCCATGTTGGCGACAGGAGATACGGGAGGTTTGCCTGGATTCGGATACAGCGGGATGGAGGAAGTATTCCAGAAAGCCTTGAAGGAAGTCAGGCCTTCCCGATTCAGTCAGCTTGTGGCATTGGATGCCATGTGTCGTCCGGGCCCGGACGATATGTTGCCGGAATATATTTCCCGTTCGACCGGAAAAGCAGCTCCGGAATATCCGTTGGACAATCTTTCCGATATTCTGGGCGAAACATACGGACTTGTTTTGTATCAGGAGCAATTGATGCTGATAGTGCAGAAAGTGGCAGGTTTTACCGCGGAGTGGTCGGATCGGCTTAGAAAGGCGGCAGGAAAACATAAAACTGATATATTGACTATGTTGTTGCCTCAATTTATTGAAGGAGGTATCGAGAGGGGCTACGAAACTGGCGAGTTGAACACATTTTGGAATGAATATGTTAGTGGGAGGAAAGGCTGGATGATGTTCTGCAAAGCCCATTCAGTCGGCTCTGCATACTTGGGCTATGTATGTGCTTATCTCAAAGTTCATTTCCCGGAGGTATATCAGAAATACTGGAGGAAATAAGGTGAAAATTTATTGGTTTTTGCGCTATAAGCATTGCCGGCCGGGAATATGTCGGGAATACTGCACTTGCGTTAATGTTGCCGGAAAAATATAGTTTCCAAAACTTGTCGATTTGATATGACATCTGAAACATTGTACTTTATAAACAAAATGCAAGATGACTGATAATTTGCAGAACAGTGGAGTTCCGTCGGGGTTCCCTTCTTTGGATAAGATTACTGGAGGCTGGCAGCCTTCCGACCTTATCGTTGTGGCGGCGCGTCCGTATGTAGGAAAGACATCGTTTGTCTTGACAGTGGCAAGAAATGCCGCTGTGGACTACCGGATACCGGTGGCGTTTTTCTCTCTTGAAACCACTGCCGTTCAGCTGGCGAAACGAATGATGGTTCCAGAAACCGGCCTGTCAATAGACAAAATCAAGGGAGGTCAAAAACTGGAAAGAAACGAATGGAAGCTAATAGAGGAGAAGACCAAATATTTATCCGGGGCTCCCTTGTACATAGATGATACTCCTTCACTCCCTGTGCTGGAATTCCGCTCCAAGGTCAAAAGACTTGTGGAGCAGAAAGGTGTCCGCCTTGTAATAGTTAACTATCTTCAGCTTATGCAAGGGCCAGCTGAATTGAGAAAAATGCGAGAACAGGAAATCACTTTCATATTAAAGACTTTGAAAGCTACAGCAGAGGAAATGGATGTGCCGGTCATTGCTCTGTCGCAACTTAGCCGTCCCGCCGTGAAAAGGCAGGGCAGAAACAGTCGCCCGCAGTTGAGTGACCTTCGGGGAGCTCCCGAAGCTATCGGGCAGTATGCAGATATGGTACTTTTGATACATCGTTACGACAACATAGGTTATTATGATGCCTTTGGTTTGAACGCAGTCCCTTCAGCTGAAGCCGGCAGGACTGACCTCATCATCGCCAAGCATAAAAACGGTGAGTGTGCTGACGTTCCTCTCAAGTTCCTTCCTTCTGAATTGCGTTTCGTTATGCCGCCTTGTCGGACTCCGGACTTAATGCATAAGGACTTTGACAAACAGGGTTATAAAATGATTATCGAAGAAATGCTCCCTGATATTGCGGACGGTCTTACTTCAAGGCAAAGGACTCTCCTCAATACCGTAAAACTGCTTACTGATGCTGATATGCTTAATGCACCGGGAATAGTGTGGACGGCTTATGTGGTAGGATGTGCGATAAACAGACGGATTGATGTTGATGTCCCTTATGCTGAAATTGTGGATTATGCTACGAAGCACCCTTTAGGTGATGTCTGCTATGATGAAATCATCAGACTTGCCGCAGAATGGAGATTACCATATCCGATGTTGGGATATCATGGAAATTTCGGCTCTCTGCAAGGGGACTGTCCGGCCTATATGCTATATACAAGTATAAATTTGAGCGATTTTGCCAAAGATGTCGTAGAGCCTTATGACAATCTTGACAATAAAAAGATTGCTTGTCAGGAGTTCTCCAGAGTATTGCCCTACAAAATTCCAATTTTGTTGGTTAACGGTTATGTGAATGAGCCTTATATATTGTTTGCGCCGCATAATATTGCAGAAGTCTGTGATGCGGTGTTGGCTTATCTTGTCAATCCCAAGATTTCAATAAAAAGGCTGATGACTTATATCAAAGGACCTGATTTTCCGACAGGAGGTATGATTGAAACAAAGGAGCTTCGGAAAATTTACAGGAACGGATATGGATATGTGGACATTTATGCTGATGTGTCAGTTGATGAGAGTCCTTATTGCAATGACGACGGCATCTGTCTTCATTTCTCTACTCCATATATGGCAGATTTTTATGAAATCGAGAAGGAACTTGATTTTATTGTTGCCACAAATTCCATAATCGGTGTCAAAGAAGCGCACTATTCTTATAAAAATTCCCTGAATCAGGGCTTTGCGGTGGTTGTTGACAAATCGTCAAATCTGTCAGCAACAATTAAGGAAATATATGATAAGACACATTTGAAGAGGAGAATCTGCATCAATAATGCTGCTTTAGCGGATGGTGTTCCACAGAGATTGAACCTTAAAGAAATGATAACCCATTTTGTCAATTATCGGATGAAATCACTTTCAGGAAAAGTAAGATATCCTAAACGGGTTATGGCAGATGAGATAAACTATATCAAGGCAAAGTATCAGGTTCAACGGAAAACTAAATTGATACATTCCCTGAATGAAGTTTTGGATGACTTGTCATTTCGTTGAATAAGTCGACTGGTCCAAGATGCCACATTTTGGTTTCTTAAAACACGCAAGCGAGTTCGTTCACAACTAAACCGCAAATGGTCGCTACACCAAAACTCAATAAAGTTCCGGCCAGTACATATTCTGTCTTGGCAGTGTCTGTATCTTTAAATCGGAGTAAAGATTTTGCGGCAATGATGAATCCCACAGCTTCGTATTGTCCTGTCATGACAAATGTCAATGTAAGGATTCTTTCCAAATTACCAATGAGAGCTCCTGCATTTTTCATGCTTTTGCAAGATTCTGTTTCTCCTATATTATATCGTTCCAATATCAGTTTTATATGAATGTTGGTAGGTTTCAGACAACATAATATGGCAAACATAAATGCCGGAATGGATATATTGTCAAGGAAGTCTAAACTTTGAATTGGCAAATGGCATTGCGATGTGTATTGATGTGCAACAAAACACAGAATTACGACATGGGTAATCAGGTCTGTTAAAAATGCCCACAATCCTTTGCGCATATATGATTTCACCGCATCAATCATCAAATGCGTTACAAATATGAGCAATGCATAAACCCAAAAATCAACTGTTGGAACAAATGCCCATGAAAGCAGTCCTATGATTGTGGCATGAACATACAAAAAGGGGCTTTTAAGTTTTGACTCTTCTTTCCTCTAGCAATATTTATCGCTTTGCAGATAGAAATCTCCAATCACATGAGCCATCAACAGGCTTAACAACAACCAGCTATTCATGCGTTTTCAAAATTTAGTTGTTCAAAATAATTTAACGCATCCTCTATACAATACCATTTGGCAGAAGTCGAATGCTGGTTTATCCCAGACTGTTTGACGCCTAATATATCTGCTATTTCTTGCTCGCTTTTTGATAAAAGTTTATAATATATGACTTCACTCTGCCGTTTTGTAGTATTATTGAGTAAAGCATCGGTCAGCATACCGACAGTCTGCAAAGCTGGTTTGAGTTGCTTATCAGCAGGTTCAATAAGGAATGTACCGTTTTTGTTTGGATTACCCATTCCGCTTAACGTCCGGCCTGACAAATAAATCGCTTCTCCATCCATTATGCCGTGTTCCTTTTCTACAATCCGCATATCACCTATTCCAATAGCTATGCGGATTCCGTATGTTTGGAACAGTTTTTTCTTTTTTGATTCTGCAACAGGAAAAGATTTAATGCAACTCTTAATAATGAGAGCGGCTCTGAAACTGTCCTTAGCTGAAGGCAACAGGCATTCTATGTAATCTCCCTTTATTTGCCTGCCCCAAAATCCGGGAAATCTATTTTCAAGGACAGAAAACAATTCTTCTATCCTTTGTTTTAAAGCGATGGTTTCTTCAATACATAAAGATGTAGAAGAAACTATATCGGCAGAAATGGCTGCATACATAGATGAATACATTTGAGTTACTGTTCAATGCAAAGGTATGAATAATATCTCTGCCGACCAAAATATTATAAGTTAATAGGCTTATAAAATTAAAAAATAAGTGATTTAACTTATTATGATGCGTTATAAGCCCTAATTCTTATTCTCGTCTGACTAAATGGGTAGCTGTGGCATTCTTTTCAAAGCGGCAGAGAATGGAGAGCGGTCACAGGACTTTCCATTCCTCGATTCTGCGGGATGCCTTGTCGAAATTCACGCCGATTTTAAAGATCCTGCGGCTGTCATCGGCAAACGCTTTGGCGTAGCCTTTCTCCTCAATCTGTGCCAAGGCCTCGTCGGCGCTGCCGTCGGTCTTGATCTCGATGATGTAGATGTAGCCTTCGGTCTGCAGGAGGATGTCGATGCGGCCGTTGCTGGTCTGGTATTCAGTCCGGACATATTCTCCGAGGAGTTCGAATATGAGGTACATGGCATACTGGAAGTCGCGCTCGGCATCACCCTGGATTTGGTAGTTCGCCCTTGCGAACAGACCCTCCAGCAGGCGCATTATCTCTTCTGGCTTGCCAGAACGTGTTGAGCGGGCAAGTTTTGAAATGAGTGTGATTCCGGATGTCGGCTCACCTGGAATGTAATACTGGAAAATAAAGTTCAGAAAACCAGTCTTGACTTCGGAATTCGGGAATCCCAGCCGGTAAAGACAGAATTCCCTGTCATATCCGGTAATGGTAAGGTATCCGCTCTGATACAGAAGAGGAATCGGGTTTTCGAATACCGTGTTTATGCTGCTCAGAAGCGTTGAATCCACTTCCTCGTCGGAAAGCGCAGTGATGTCGAATGATGTCCGTTGCATGACCTTCACAAGGAAAGACGGAGTCCCGGTCTCAAACCAGTATTCGCTGAACCTCTTTTTTTGGAGGGCACTCAGTAGACTGAACGGGTTGTACATTCCTTCGGAGTCCTCGCTGAAATGGTAACCGTCGTACATTTCCTTGAGTCTGGAATAGCATTCATCTTCGGTAAGGCTGTTCCTTTCCGCAAGGTTCTTCACCGACTCCGGGAAATACTTGTGCAGGTCGGAGCCGCTGATGCCGCAGATGTCCGAGTATTCCGGGTCCATTGAAATGTCGTTGAGGTTGTTGAGCCCGCTGAAGACGCTCAGTTTTCCGATTTTGGTCACTCCTGTCAGAAAACCGAGGCGGATGCTTCCGTCCTTGGACTTCATCACTCCGTAGAATCCCTGCAGCATGTTGCGGTAATAATCCTGAAGTGCCGGATTGTCCAGATTGTCGATAATCGGCTTGTCGTATTCGTCTATGAGAATCACGACCTGGCGTCCCGTTGCAGTGTATGCTGCGTCTATGATTCTTTTGAACCGTGTTTCAGGATTGTTGTCTATACATTCTGCTGAATATGCCTTCTCCCATTGCTCCAAATGGTAATTCAATACATTCGGGAGAGCCTCTTCAGTATTGTACGCCTTTCCGCTCAAGTCGAGATGCAGCACCGGATATGCAGCCCATTCCGTCTCCAGTTTTTCCAATGCAAGCCCTCCGAAAAGGTCTTTCCTGCCGCTCATGTACGACTCTATCGTGGACACGAGCAGACTCTTCCCGAAGCGCCTGGGACGGCTCAGGAAATAATATTTGCCCGTAGATACAAGCCTGTGTATCTGTTCGGTTTTGTCCACATAGATATAACCTCCTTTTCTGAGGTCCTCAAAATTCTGGATTCCGATAGGGTACAGCATAAAATCTTGTTTTGTAGTCATTGATGCCGTTCGTCCGTTATATACGGACACCACCGGTCGGCACATTTCATACAAAAATAACAAATAGTTCTGGATGGAATGCCATCTTTCATTTGATTTTACATACTGGAGAAAATAAGGTGAAACTTTATAGGTTTTTGTGCCATAAGCATTGCCGGCAGAGAATGGAGAGTAGTCACAGGACTTTCCATTCCTCGATTCTGCGGGATGCCTTGTCGAAATTCACGCCTATTTTAAAGATCCTGCGGCTGTCGTCGGCAAACGCTTTGGCGTAGCCTTTCTCCTCAATCTGTGCCAGGGCCTCGTCGGCGCTGCCGTCGGTCTTGATCTCGATGATGTAGATGTAGCCGTCGGTCTGCAGTAGGATGTCGATGCGGCCGTTGCTGGTCTGGTATTCAGTCCGGACATATTCTCCGAGGAGTTCGAATATGAGGTACATGGCATACTGGAAGTCGCGCTCGGCATCTCCCTGAATCTGGTAGTTTGCCCTTGCGAACAGACCCTCCAGCAGACGCATCATCTCTTCGGGCTTTCCTGAGGTGACGGCCATGTACAGCCTTGCGGTCAGGACATTGCCCTCCTTTTCCGGAACTGGAGCGTAGGCCGTCAGGAGCATCTTGGTGAAGCCCTTTTTTACCTCCATGTTTGGGAATCCGAGCCTGTATATGCCGAACATCCGGTCAAACTCCCGGATTGTGAGATATCCGCTCTGATACAGGAGCGGAATCGGATTGTTGATGTAGTCATTGACTCCGGACAGCATGTCGGAGTCGATCTCGACATCATTCTCGGACAGTCTTGTTATGTCGTACCCTGTCTGCTTCAGGATCTTGACGAGGAATGACGGCGTGCCGGTCTCGAACCAGTATTCGCTGAATCTCTTTTTTTGGAGCGTGTTCAGGAGGCTGAACGGGTTGTACATCCCTTCGGAGTCTTCGCTGAAATGGTAACCGTCGTACATTTCCTTGAGTTTGGAATAGCATTCATCCTCGGTCAGACTGTTCCTTTCTGCGAGTTCCTTGACCGACTCGGAGAAATACTTGTGCAGGTCGAAGTCGCTGATGCCGCAGATGTCCGAGTATTCTGAGTCCATTGAAATGTCGTTAAGGTTGTTGAGCCCGCTGAATACGCTCATTTTTCCTATTTTGGTCACTCCGGTAAGAAAACCGAGGCGGATGCTACCGTCCTTTGCCTTCACCACTCCGTAGAATCCCTGCAGCAGGCTGCGGTAATGATCCTGAAGTGCCGGATTGTCCAGATTGTCGATAATAGGCTTGTCGTATTCGTCTATGAGAATCACGACCTGATGACCTGTGGCGGCATATGCTGCGTCTATGACATCCTTGAACCGTGCATCCGGCTGCTGATAACGGGGACTCACTCCGTATGATGTTTCCCATCTGCAGAGATGCTGATCAAGTGTGACATCGAGGTCTTCAGCCGTATTGTAAACCTTCCCGCTCAAGTCGAGATGCAGCACCGGATATGCAGCCCATTCCGTCTCCAGTTTTTCCAATGCCAACCCGTTGAAGAGGTCTTTCCGTCCGCTCATGTATGACTCTATCGAGGACACGAGCAGACTCTTCCCGAAGCGCCTGGGACGGCTCAGGAAATAATATTTGCCCGTAGATACAAGCCTGTGTATCTGTTCGGTTTTGTCCACATAGATATAACCTCCTTTTCTGAGGTCCTCAAAATTCTGGATTCCGATAGGGTACAGCATAAAATCTTGTTTTGTAGTCATTGATGCCGTTCGTCCGTTATATACGGGCACCACCGGTTGGCACATTTCATACAAAAATAACAAATAGTTCTGAATACTGCCCAATTTTCATTGATATTGCAACCGTTGTGGCCATATTTGGCCGTATAAGCCATTAGTGGCACTTTATAATAATTTTACGGCTGTGTCACGATATGGTACAGCCGGATTTTATTTTTGCCGGACAAAATGCCTGAAAAGAAAATATTAGAAAATGCAGTTTCCAAAACTTGATATGACATCGGAAAAATTGAAAGCGATACTTTGGGACATCTATCAGCCGAAAGTTGATTTCAGTATTGTCTTGACAGACAGGAAATACAGACGGAGGCTCGGAACATATTATCCGGACAGGCATCTGATATATGTGCATGGAGGATGGGGTGACGATATTATGAACATAGGTACTGCTATCCATGAATATGCACATCATATCCATTTCACGGAAAGAAGTTCCGGAGCTTTCGAAAAGTCGCATGGATACGAATTTCGGCTGATACACAAGGCATTAGTCTCCATTGCCGAGTCCAAAGGATATTTGGGGCGCAGTTCAATTTTCAAATGATGACATAGTAAACAAATAATATGAATGTAACGGTAAACACCAGAGAACTGAAGAAGATTCTCGACCTGACGCCACCAGAACAGAACATCATGCTCGTCGGACGGCACGGGATAGGCAAGTCCGAAATCCTTGCAGAATACTATCAGTCGAAAGGGCAGAAAGTCATATCCTTTTTCCTGGGCCAGATGAGTGACCCCGGAGACCTTATCGGTCTTCCTCACAAGAACGAATCATCCGGCAAGACTGACTTTCTTCCTCCATACTGGTTTCCGACCGACGGAGAGCCGATTGTCCTTTTCCTTGATGAACTGAACCGTGCCAGGCCGGAGATATTGCAGACCGTCATGGACCTGACGCTGAACAGGACTTTGGCAGGACGGAAACTCCCTGCAGGAAGCCGCATCATCTCTGCCGTGAATGACGGAGACGAATATCAGCTGACGGACCTTGACCCGGCATTAGTCTCCAGATTCAATATCTACTGGTTCAGGCCGACTGTATCCGAATGGCTTATTTGGGCAGAAGAAAACGGAGTGGACAGGAGAATCATAGCATTTATTTCAAAGGAACAGAACTGGTTGGATGATGATGGCAGCGGGGAAGGGACAGACTTGGACAGACATCCGGACAGACGCAGCTGGAAGCGTGTGTCGGATATTATCAGCGGCAGGCCGGAGCTGGAACCAATAGACAAAAAGCTCATTTCCGGAATCGTGGGGACGAAAACCGCTGCAAAATTCATACAGTTCGTCACTTCTGAAAATACATTGGCAGGAAGCGATGTCCTGCTCCAATGGGACAAGTACCGCTCGAAAGTCTATAAACTCCAGCTGCATGAATTGTCCATGCTGAACGAATCCATGTTCCGTTTCCTCGAAACAGGGAATGATGTAGAAGAAAACAAGGATGTCATATCTTCTGCCTTGGAGTCATACCTTAAACATCTTGCCTCGAACAAGAAAAATGAAGCATACGCCCATTGGGTATCATTGTTCGGCAACAACGATTATCCTCATGCGGTATTGTTTATAATGACACAGAAACCGGCTCTGTATAAGGATATTATGAAATTTGTCAAAAATCTGTAAAGCCAGTCTGTCATGAAAACAATGGAAGAAAGCAGACTGACGGTCGCTGCCGAAGAGCGGTTCAGGCATCTGGCGGAACAATGGTTCTTGTCAGAGCCTGCTTTCTTTGCCGTCTATTGCACGCACAAATTGGTGATGAATCCCAATATCTGCTGTGCGGTCAGAACAGGGAAAGGGCGGATAGAGTACAATCCTGATATGATTGGCAGCCTCAGCGACAATGCTTTGGAAGAGACAGTCGGTATAGAGATGATCCGCCTTTTTCTGAAGCATCCGTATGAACGACGTCCGGAACATTGCTCCGGAAGCAGGATGTTGGCTGCCAGCGATATGGCGATATGGTCAAACTACAGGTTCAGCTATTGCGTCATTGATTCCCCCGACTCGGCGGGATTGCCTGAAGGGCAAAGCTATGAATGGTATCTGGCTCATTTGCCTGCCAACGCTCATGAAGAGCCGGACGAGAGCTCGACGGATAGCGGACAAGGAGAATCTATGACAGGTACTGAAACGGCAGATGCGTCTGCCAATGGTCATGATGCGTCACCTGGCGGCATTTCTGAGGAGTCTGCAGACACGCCTGCCGGCGAAATTTCGGAAGAATCATCAGATGCGTCATCCGGCGGAATTTCGGAAGAGTCAGCTGAAGACAGGACTGCATTGTGGGAGGAGGACAGTGCCATGTCGGAAATGATAAACGACATTGTCCGGAATATAAAGGATTGGGGGTCGCTTGCGGGCAGTATGGCAGAGCAGATAGTGGCCAGCAGCCGTTCCCGTATCGACTACAGGAAAATCCTCAATTCTTTCCGTGCTTCCATTATCTCGACGAAACGTTGTCTCACGCGTATGAGACCGAGCCGGAGATACGGTTTCCAGCAGATGGGCAGCAAATTCGACTTTACTACAGGCCTTCTGATAGCAGTGGATACGAGTGGTTCTATTTCATCAGGTATGCTGGAATATTTTTTCGGTGTCATCAACAGGTTTTTCAAATATGGCATCAAGACCATAGATGTAATCCAGTTCGACTGGGAGCTTCATGGCGATGCGGTCACATTGGAAAAGGCAGTAGCAAAAATGGATGTATCAGGACGAGGAGGCACGTCATTTCAGCCTGCCATTGACTATGCCGCGAAACATGGGAAAGAATACGACGGCCTGATATTCCTTACTGACGGCTATGCTCCTGAGCCTGTTTTGCCAAAGCATTTTCCGTTGAAGATAGCATGGGTATGCGAAGACCGTCATTCGTATGAACAGCACCATGAATGGATGAGAAAATTCGGACGGGTTTGCTATATGGAACTGAAATAATCAGTTGAATATGAAGTATATATTAATATGAAAAACAAGAGTATCACCAAACGTCTGAAACAAGGCGAAGACATAAGCAATATCAGGAAAAAATTTTATGAAACCAAATTGTCAGATGTATGCTATGTGTCTGGCTATTACAATTATTGCAGGTGTACGAAAAGCGATTTCGGAGAAATCGTGAAGAATCTGTCAGGAACTTCCGATCTGAACTGCCGGGTTATACCAAATGATGGTTCCCGGAGCAACAACTTTCTTTCAGGTCAAGAGATCCTTTTGGGAGACAGGCTCAAATACAGCATACTTTTGTACAGGATTCCCGGCAGACGCTCATCTTTTTATATGAGCAGCTTCCTGATTTTGGATGATATGGAATTTTATGTAAGTCCATATCAGACAACTCAAACAGGCTATGATTCCGACGGATTCGGGGCTAAATTGCTGCAGATAGCGGCAGAACTCCCGCAATGGAACGCCGAATGGCAGAAAATGAATGCGGACATACTGAAATTGCGCAAGCGGCTCAATGTCGGTGCTTCAACAATAGAATCGGTTCTTCCTGTGATATTGGAAGAGCTTGGTTATCCATATTATACCGAATACCAATCGGGTGATACATACCTTTATGTGAAATTGCCATATCATCGCTGTCTGTGTATCAAGCTAAAGCCGGAAATGGATATGACAAAACTGATGGAACTCGTTGAAAATACAAAGGCGATTGATGAGGCATTGAAGAAAATGGGCAATATTTATCTGAAAGTAAGGAATTACGGGAATGACATTAAATGGAACAAGTAAATCATTTGCCAAAATCAAGACGGAAACACCGTGGAAATTATGTGAAATTTGAACAATTTCTATAACCTGTATCATAATATGACATACATTCAGGCTATCTTTGCTCCTGTCAAACAGATTTACCATGAAGATAATAGAGAGCCACGACGTGAAGATATTCACCGACAACATTGAGGAGGCTGCAATGGAGCAGATAAGGAAGCTCCTGTCAATAGACGTGTTCAGCGGCTGCCGAATCAGGGTAATGCCTGATGTCCATGCAGGAGCAGGATGCGTGATAGGCTTTACGGGTGACCTCGGTGACAAGGTCATTCCGAACATAGTCGGAGTGGACATCGGCTGCGGCATACTTGTGCAGCCGTTCAGGGCAAAGAAAGAATTGCAATTCCATTGGCTGAATGAATTTATAACGGAAAACATCCCTGTGGGGAGGAATGTGCGGGACAAGAATTTCGCACAGCTGAAGCATCAGTATATGGAAGACTATTCCCGCTCGAAGTCCCTTGTAAAGGAACTGGTGTGCTACCGTGAACTGAAAGACTCCAAACGGGTGATCAGCGGAATAGGCTCTCTTGGCGGAGGCAACCACTTCATTGAGGTGGACACAGATGCCGATGGGATGTCATACCTTGTTGTACACACAGGCAGCCGCAATCTCGGCAAGCAGGTGGCGGACATCTATCAGAAACTGGCCCTCAAGAACATGTCCGGCTGGGACAGGCTTCTTGAAGAGCAGAACAGGATGATAGCGGAATACAAGGCTGCAGGAAGGAAGGCGGAGCTTCATGATGCCATAAGGGAACTGCACAATTCATTCAGGATGCAGAAACCTTCCATTCCGCAGGACCTGTGCTGGCTTGAAGGTGTCCACAGGGACAACTATCTCCACGACATGCGCCTGTGCCAGGAATGGGCGGTCATCAACCGCAGGATGATTGTTGCCATGATAATGGAGCATTTACGGAGTTACGACGCTGTCGAAGAGGCAGGGGAGGCGTTTGAAAGCGTACATAATTATATCAGCGATGACAATCTTATCCGCAAAGGGGCTATATCAGCGGAGAAGGGGCAGAAATGCATTATCCCTCTCAATATGCGTGACGGTTCGCTGATATGCTTGGGAAAAGGCAATCCCGACTGGAATTGCTCTGCCCCGCACGGTGCCGGACGAATCATGAGCCGCTCAGAGGCTTTCAGGCAACTGTCCATGGAGGATTTCCGCACTTCAATGTCAGGAATCTACAGCGAGACCGTGACCGAATCCACAATAGACGAGTCTCCGATGGTTTACAAGCCGAAAGAGGAAATTATGGCAAACATCACCGATACCGTTGATGTCGTCAATGTCATCAGGCCTGTATTCAATTTCAAGGCCGCAGAATAATTGGAATCATATCCGGAATCCTATTTTTGCCTTGACGGAATCGGAGATGCGTTCGTTGCGGCAAATTTCGATTATCGACTGCAGGTCAATGCCGTCTTGCCCCGAAAGGATGGCGTTGACTGTATATTTCCTGGTGATGTTCTCGATTTCTCCGCCGGAAAGGTCAAACTGTGAAGCAAGTGCCTTTGCATCGTTTTCTGTCAATGACGGCAGCATGGCTTGCCAGATTTGGGAACGGGCTTCGACAGTTGGCCTGCTGAACTGAACCTTGTAAAGAAAACGGCGTTCAAAGGCCTTGTCAAGATTCCCGGTGAGGTTTGTCGTGGCAATCATGATGCCCTCAAGGGACTCCATTTCCTGAAGAATGATATTCTGGATTGAATTCTCCATTTTGTCCACGGCGCGGGTAGCCCCTTCCATCCGCACTCCGAGAATGGCGTCCGCCTCGTTGAAAAGAAGGATTGGCGCAAGAGCCGAATCCTTGCAGATGTTGCGGTATCTGTCGAACAGTTTTTTCATGTTCTGCTCGCTTTCGCCGACCCAGCAGCTCTTGATTTTGTCAACATCCACCCGCAGTATGTCGCGTCCTGTAGCACGGGCTATCTGATATACAGTTTCTGTTTTTCCCGTACCTGGTGACCCGTAGAAAAGGCTGCAGAACCCGGTTCTCATTCCGGCGTTGCGGAGCCGTGACTGGATTTCGCAAAAACGGTCTGCGGAAAGGATGGAGGCAAGCTCCGTTATCTGGCTTTTCTCGGAAGGATTGTAAATCAACTTTTTCTCCGGGAACGAGTCGAACTTAATCAGACTTTCCCTGGACTTTGCCTTGATGTTTATCTTCAATTCCGAAAGCACATCAGACTTGGCATATTCTGTCAGCTTGAAGCAGTCCGAACGGGCCATGCCTTCCTCATTCACATTTTCAATCAAATTGCTGTCAAACAGTTCCGAGGTGTGTCCCCGAAGCTCGTTTTTGCACCAGCCGGGGATTTTGTTGTCGTCATATAAGTTATCCAGGTCTCCAAAACCAATGCGGTCGTCATTGTTTTCCACAAAAAGATGAGCCATGTAGATGAACAGCAGCCTGTCTTCATCGTCTAAGACGAGCTTTTTCAGTGTCCGCGCAAAATAAGAATCCTTGATTTCGGAAAAGTATTCTCCTGTCTGCTGAAGAAGCGCCTCATACGTTGTCTCATTGTTATTCATTTCTCCCATCAAATCATTGAACCTGTCAAAAAACGACTGAAGGTCGGATACCG
The DNA here is from genome assembly GCA_944323825.1 of uncultured Bacteroidales bacterium. Taxonomy (GTDB): domain Bacteria; phylum Bacteroidota; class Bacteroidia; order Bacteroidales; family UBA932; genus Cryptobacteroides. The sequence continues at coordinate 9,751 of CALUTY010000003.1, read as the reverse complement.
GCTCTGTTGTGTATACATATGACCGGTTCTCCTTCAGTGCATTCAGGACAGCCCTGGGAACTCGGTAGGAAAGTCTGTCGCGAGAACGGGAAGCCCGCAGATAGTGCTTGTTTTCAAGCACATCAATTTCTGAAGATAGCCTCAGGATTTTTGTCGTGCGGCATCCTGCGTAAGATGCGATTTCTGAAATCAGGATGCGATTATCCTCGCTCCTGTCCACGAAGAGCGCCAACAGGACAGTCTGCATCGGAGACAATGCCAATTTGCGGGAGGCATATCTGATGTAGGCTGAAGCATTGTCGAAGAATTTATCGTCAAGGTTGCTGTCTTTGGCCAGTTCAACAATATTTTCGAATGCCTCGAGCACACTTTTGATTCTGGTCCGGGGTCTTGCTTCTGTCTCTTTGATGTCCTTGCTGATTTTTATCATTCTCATTATGCGCTACTTTTGGAATTTCAGCACAAAGATACAGCCATGATGTGCCATTTGTTGATACAAGTATTGAAAAAAATAATTTTTGCCGTCAAATTTCAGAGGCGCGGCCAGAATTAATCGGAAGTTGTATATGAAAATGAGACATGTTATGCGTTACTTTGCAGACTGAGTTGCTGGATGACATAGATATGCCATTATTTGACTAATTTTACGGGAAACAAACTTAAATATGCAGCAGTTTCAAAAATACATATGGCTGATAGACACTATCAGAAGAGCCGGAAAGATTTCTTTGGAGGAAATTTCCGACCGCTGGGAGCGCAATAAGGACCTGAGTGACTACAGACCGTTGAACCGATCGACATTCAATCGCTGGAAAGATGCGATTTTCAGTCAGTTCGGGATAATCATCTCCTGCCAGAGGGCAGGCGGCTACCTCTATTATATAGAGAATCCGGAGGATATTGATGAGGACGAGCTGAAAAAATGGATGCTTGACTCCTTTGCCGTAAGCAACCTTATCAGCGAGAACTTTTCACTGAAGGACCGGATTCTCGTCAACAGCATTCCATCTGCACACAACCACCTGGCGGCCTTGCTTGAGGCAATGAGGGAAAACCATGCCGTGACAATCACATATTGCCGGTTCAACAGGACTGAAAGCCATAAGTTCGCCATTGAGCCATATTGTGTAAAGCTGTTTGAAGACCGGTGGTATGTTCTGGCCCGCAATGTCCAATATGATGATCTGAGAATTTACGGTCTGGACCGCATAGCGGATTTGGAGGTGACGGCAGACACATTCAGACTCCCGAAAGACTTTTCCGCTTCGGATTATTTTTCAAATTATTACGGAATAGTCACAGACAAAGGCATGAAGCCGCAGCGTATAGTCATCAGGGCATACGGAAGCCATATCCCATATATAAAATCCCTTCCTCTGCATCATAGCCAGAGGTTGCTGGAAGACAATGGGGAGTATGCGGATTTTGAGTTTTTCCTGACTCCTACCTATGATTTTGTCATGCGTTTGCTTCATGTAGGCGCAATGATGGAGGTCATTTCTCCTGAGACTTTAAGAAAGACGATGAAGGGGTGGGTATCTGATATGTATAACTTGTATAAAAATGATTGACCATGCAGGATTTTGCAGCAATAGATTTTGAAACAGCCAACGGGCGGCGTTCCAGCATATGCAGTGTCGGAGTAGTGGTAGTCCGTGAAGGAAAGATTGTCGACAGATTCTACAGTCTCATCCAGCCGTCACCCAACTATTATACTTATTGGACTACGGAAGTCCATGGGCTTACGCATGAGGATACAGACAGCCAGCCCAGGTTTCCTGAGGTTTGGACTCAGATAGAAGGGCGTATCGCAGGCCTTCCGCTCGTCGCCCACAATCGTCCCTTTGATGAAAGTTGCCTGAAGGCCGCATTTGAAGAATATGGAATGGAATACCCCGGTTACGAATTTTATTGTACTCTTGCGGCTTCACGCCGGTGCCTGGACATACCGAGCCATCAGCTTCATCTCTCTGCAGCCGCCTGCGGCTACAATATGGAAAACCACCACAATGCTCTCGCCGATGCGGAAGCCTGTGCCGCCATCGCTTTGAAGTTGCTGTAATATATGTTTTTCAAGGAAAAATGTTTGATGTGTCAAGTTTTGGCATAACTTTATTCCATATTTGCGGAAACAAAACTACAATGCTATGGCAAAAGACTTGTTTAACAGGTATATCTGGCTGGTGGATACCATATATCGGGCCGATGGGATTACATTTGAGGAAATCAATGAGAAATGGACACGCAACAGCATGAGCGGAGGCGAGGATCTGCCGCTCAAGACTTTCCATAATCACAGGAAAGCGATAGAGGACATATTCGACATCAACATAGTATGTGACAAGAAGAACGGCTACCGGTACTATATTGAAAATGCCGATGACATGAAAAGGGGAGGGGTGAGGACATGGCTTCTCAATACCTTTGCAGTAAACAATCTGATCAATGAGAGCCACCATCTGAAACGCCGCATCATGTTTGAGCAGATTCCGTCAGGACAGAAATATCTGACACCGATAATTGAAGCGATGCGTGATGGCCGGTCCCTTGAAATGACATACAAGAGCTTCTGGAGGCAGAGCCGGTATGATACGGAAGTGGAACCTTATTTCATCAAGGTCTTCAAGCAGAGATGGTACATGATAGCAAGGGATGTGAACAGGGATGTCATGAGGATATATGCGCTTGACAGGATCCAGGGGCTTTCGCAGACAGAAAATGCCTTCGAAGTTCCGGCGGATTTCAGCCCGGATGCATATTTCTACAATGCGTTCGGCGTGATAGTGGAAGATGCCTGCCCGCCGGAAATCATTGAGCTGAAGGTGTATGGCACGCAGCGGGAGTATTTCAGGACTCTGCCTCTCCATCATTCACAGGAGGAGATTGACCACGGCGAGGACTATTCCGTATTCCGCTATTATCTGGCTCCGACATATGACTTTATCCAGGAAATCCTTTCCCACGGCTATAATGTGGAGGTCAAATCCCCGGCACATCTCAGGGAACAGATAAGGCGACATGCTGAGGTCATCCTGTCAAGAGGGTAGTGCATCATTCAGACAAGAATGTAAAAATGGTAAAATAATCAGTAATCGGAGTAATTGGTTTTGGGTGAAAGCGTCATATTTTTGCATCGTGGATGAAAGTGTGACATCCGATTGTAATTGTTTTATGCTATGAAAAAGATTTTTTTGTCAATGATGGCGCTGGGACTTGTGATGGCATGTTCCGGGCAGCAGAAAGAGGGGAAGGCAGAGTCGGTGGTCTATATGACGGAGGAGATCACTCCTGAAGCACTGGTGAGAATCTATGAGGCACTTGGCCGTCCTGCAGAAGGGCGGGTTGCCGTGAAAATAAGCACGGGAGAGCCGGGAGGACACAATTTCCTGCAGCCTTCTCTCATCAAGGACCTGGTGCAGAAGGTGGACGGGACCATCGTGGAATGCAATACTGCCTACGGCGGAAGGAGGTCAAATACTGAGGACCACATCCAGGCTGCCCGCGAGCACGGGTTCTTTGACATTGCAGATGTGGACATAATGGATGCCGAGGGAGAATTCAACATTCCGGTGAGGGACACCACACATATCAAATATGACATCGTCGGGACGCACATGAAGAATTATGACTTCATGATCAACCTTGCGCATTTCAAGGGACATGCAATGGCCGGCTTCGGAGGTGTCATCAAGAACCAGTCCATCGGAGTGGCTTCGGCAAACGGAAAGGCCTATATCCATACTGCCGGAGTCACGCATGAAGTAGGGGAACTGTGGGGACATGTGGACAACCAGGACGGATTTCTTGAGTCTATGGCTGCGGCAGCGCAGGGAGTTGCCGACTATTTCGGGGACAACATCATATACATCAATGTCATGAACAATCTGTCCGTGGACTGTGACTGCGATTCGCATCCGAGCGATCCTGAAATGCTTGATGTGGGCATTTTCGCTTCTCTTGACCCTGTCGCCCTTGACAATGCCTGCCTTGACATTGTCTACAACATGGAGCCGTCAGAGGGGAACAACCCTAAGCCTCTCATAGAGCGTGTGGAAAGCCGCAACGGCCGTCATACTGTGGACTATGCCGAGAAAATAGGACTCGGTACAAAGAATTACAGGCTTGTCAGCATAGACTGAGCAGAAAGCTATAGCCCTCAATTATAGCAAAGAGCCATATCCGACTCCATCCCGGAGAAAGATATGGCTCTGTTTTTACGGCAGTCCGGTACATTTATGATGACAGGCATCTCATTTCCCGGCTGCAGAAATATATTTCAGGAATCTGCCGAGGCCGTCTATGACCCTTGCGCGAGGGCAGGCGAGATTCCAGCGCATGAAGCCTTCCCCGTCCTCTCCATACATGGAACCGGCATTCAGCCAGAGACCGGTCTTTTCGATAAGGTCTTCTTCGAGCTGCATGGAAGGCATTGCGAGCTTGCGGCAGTCCATCCATGCAAGATAGGTCCCTTCGAGTTCGACAAGTGGGAAATCCGGCAGTTTTTTTGCGCAGAATTCTTTCATATACTGCCAGTTGCCGCTGATGTACTCAAGCAGTTGTTCAAGCCATTCTTCACCCTCATTGTAGGCTGCGATCAGGGCATTGACGCCGAACGGGTTGACATCGCAGACTTCGTTTATGTTGACTGCCCTGTCGATTTTTGCCTTCTTCTCCGGGTCTGAGGCCACGATATTGGCTATCTGTAGCCCGGCTATGTTGAATGCCTTGCTCGGGGATATGCAGGTGATGCAGTTATGCAGGAACTCTTCTGAAATCGAGGCGAAAGGAATGTACTTATGACCGCCGAAGACAAGTTCGCAGTGGATTTCATCTGCCACGACCATGACATTGTTTCTGAGACATATCTCTCCTATGCGTGTGAGCTCCTCACGGGTCCAGACGCGGCCGGCAGGGTTGTTCTTCTGAAAATCGCGCCGGTACATGTGCCAGAGCTTGGTGCCTCCGATTCCCGGATCCTTCGAACGGATGTCCCTGATGTATTCCAAGGCGAAGGCTTCCCGGGCCGCCCGGGCCAGGACCTTCGACTCGTCATGTTTGTAATATGCCTGCTTCGATACGCCAAACAGCCTGCAAAGGAACTGAACCCCATACCGTTCGGGATCCTTCGCATGCAGGTTCTCTACCGCTTGGCGCCAGCTTTTTTTTCTTATCGGGATATTGAACTTGGCCTCTGCGACATTTATGAGTTCATCGTATGCTTCCGCCTTGATCTCGGCCTCCCTGAGCTGCTCCCGAAGTCGCTTCAGCTCGTCCTGAAGTGCCTGTATGGTCTGCGGCTGTTCTTCTCCTTGAACAGCCGGTGAGGGCGAGAGGGTTTTCTTGACTCCTTTTACTCGTTTCATCGATGACATTTGCGGGTTCTCCTCCGCAAAGATAGCAATCCATTTATATAGAATGGCTCGGGAAATGGGCAGAATCTTGCAGATATGGGTCCCGCACATGCCTCCCTTGAAGTATAGATCCATCGCTTTCTCATAATAAAGCTCCCGTTTGAGTGAATGTTTGATTCGCATTTGTTTTTTTGATTTTGCGAGTCAACTTTTTTCAGGGAAAGACATTTCCTAACTCAAGGAAATGTATGACGGCTACCATTTCAGCGAGGAGTCCGAGGGCATGTACAATCCGTTCAGCCTCCTGAATACATTTGCCAGCAGACGCTTCAATGAATACTGGTTCGAGACCGGCACACCGTCATTCCTTGTAATGGTCATGCAGCGGACATCATTCGACATCACTACGCTTTCCGATGAGGAAGTGGATTCGACGCTCTTGAGCAGCATAAACACGGTATTCGAAAACCCGATTCCTCTGCTGTATCAGAGCGGATACCTTACCATTACCGGCTATGACAGGGAATTCGGTCTTTACCGGCTCGGATTCCCGAATTCCGAAGTCAAGACTGGTTTTCTGAACTTTATTTTCCAGTATTACATTCCGGATGAACCTACATCCGGAATCACCCTCATCTCAAAACTGGCGCGTGCAGCGCGTACAGGAAAGCCCGAAGAGATGATGCGCCTCCTTGAAGGCCTGTTCGCAAGGGCTAACTACCAGATCCAGGGAGATGCCGAGCGCGACTTCCAGTATGCCATGTACCTCATATTCGAACTCCTCGGAGAATATGTCCGGACTGAATACCAGACCAGCAACGGCCGCATCGACATCCTCCTGCAGACCGAAGGCTACATCTACATCATCGAGATCAAGACCGACGGCAGCGCCGACGAGGCCTTGGCACAGATTGAGGAGAAAGGCTACGCCAAAGCGTTTGCCGACGACAGCCGCAGGATCTTTAAAATCGGCGTGAACTTCGACAAGGCATCCCGCAGAATCGAGGAATGGAAAGTCGTGTGACTACTCATTTCCGCAATACCTTTGCCGTGAGTTGGGGTACTCTGAGCATCCGTTCAATTTTAATCTGAATCTCGGCCTCCGCTTCTCCTTCCAGTAGCGCAGGCGACCTTACTTGAAATAGGTTGTTTTTTTAGAATAAAATAGTACCTTTGGGACTGCTATGTATTCATATAATCGAAATTCATTTGACTATGAACAAAAAATGTTTTATACTGACGCTTTCCTTACTGGGACTATTGTCGTTCAGCTCTTTACCATGTTTTGCCCAATCTTACTTCACTAATCAAGCACTGGACGATTTTGAAGATTATATCAGATCTATGGATAATAGCAAATGGAAATCAATATCAAAAAAGAGGAAAAGCAGACGCATTAGAGATTCTGAAATGAACTATAATGATTATTTTCAACAAAGTCGGATACAGGCGGAAAGAGAATCGGAATATAGACGAGCAGCGCAGTTAAGGTTAGAGGCATCTATACGCGAGGAAATGCGTAAAGCAGATGAGCGCAGGACGGCAGAGTTTAAGCGAAACCATAAAGTATTGAAAGCGGGACTCAGGGATGTTCCAGAAAAGTCCGGTCTGGTTGGTTTGCCTGGTTATTCCAATTATGGACTTCGCGGGATAGATTATTCAACAACTGATAATATGCGAAGCCAGACAACAAATACAAGTGTGATGACATATAGTGATAAACAGTTCCCGGAAACTCAAGATTCAAAAAAATATGAGCCAAGGTATATCCCTGAATCTAAACTATACACAAAACCTTTTTATGGAACTCGTTCAGAATATATTGCAGCAGCCACCACTTATGGCTCTCAGCCAAAGTATTATCAGGGTAATAAAATCTGGGTAAAAGAAGAAGCTTGGGATTTCTCCCAGATAAGAGATGTGTGGCAAGACCAAGGAGAAAAGAATGTAAAAGGATATATGATAGGTAAAGTATCGCAATGGGTAAAGGAAAGAGTTGCTGGATTTTCATCTATGGGAAACGGGGTAGTAGGACTTTATGAAACATTAAAGAGAGCTACGAGTATAAAGAATACAGAAATTAGTCTTGTCAAACGATCCTTAAATACGGTCAAGAATGCGGTAAAATATGGAAAATATGATAGCAATACTGACTTGGAAAATGTTAAAGACATATATAAATTATCGGGGGAGGTCGGGATTCCTCAACTTCCAACTAATCAAGAAGAAACCATAGGATGGTTCCAAAGGTTATTGTTAGATCCCGTTATGCCTTATGTCGTAGACAAATCAATATAACTATGAAAAAGTTCTACCTTTACTTCCTGTTGTTGACAGCCTTGGCTTGCACATCTCGGCAAGAAGAATTGCAATCATCGGGTGAGGTTGTTTTTCACTTACCAGACGGGACACAATGTGTGGAGCTTTTATCAGCGGGGGTAGACTCTTCTGATTATTATATAAGGGAAATCTTGCAAGGGCATGGTCTGATTATTTCAGGTAATGCCTATATGTCTATGGATGATACCTTGCCATGTTATTACCGCCTGCCGTTTGACAGTGAGCTCAGCGATATTGCATGGGTTGGAGGAGATTGCTTCCTAGCTAAAGATTCAACCATTTATTATGCTGAAGACGAAGGACGGTTGTATGCTATATTGAAAACGGACAATCACATAAATAGGATATGGCCCATAGAGAGCGGCATCTATTTCTCGACAGATTCTACGCTCAGTTTCTTTCGGTTCTCAATTGCCGAGGGAGAGCCTGTGACAAAAGTCCCCGGTATCATCCGGGATGTTGCGCCGTTAGACAAAGATGATTGTTTTTTGGCTGTTGATTCTTGTATTGTGTTCTTGTCTGGCGGCGAGCCATTGTTAGTGGCGAATGACTCGCTAATTATCAAGTCTGTTGTCCTGCATACTGACGATTGCCTTTTTTACGCTACAGATAAAAGCGTATACTTTGTGGATGTTGATGGTGTTAAAATTGATGTTGTCAATAAGGGGGCAAGACAATTGTCCATTATTGGTGATAACTTGATCATTATCTTTAACGACAATAGCAGTGTCGTCATAACAAACATTTCAAACTACCATAAATCCTTATTAAATTCTGAATAGTATGAAACATTTGATTCTTATAGTCATTAGTTTGACCGTGTCTTCTACGATGGTCGTTTACGGGCAATCTCTGTCCCCTGAGGGACGGTCCCATTTCAAGGCTGCTATGGCTCTGTTTGAAATTGCAAGTTCTATTGCAGACTATGAACAGGTAACTGCGGAGTTTGAGAAAGTCACTATGACCGATCCCGATTATGCTGACACTTATATAAATCTCTGCAAGATTTATGGACGTATAGGTGCGGAAAAAGGTGATGAATATTTTAAAAAAGCTGAAAAATCCATTGAGAAATATCGCCAGTTAAGACCCGAGGATTACGACGGGTACCAGGATGAAAAAACCATTTTAGAGGCGATGAAAGAAAAATATAAGATATTTAAGGATAACGAGATTTATGGAACATGGTCGTTTGCAGAGATGAAAGACACAAATGGGTCTTTAGCGGTATGGTTCCCTTATGCGATAAAAATATCAAAAAGCAATGATGTTGATATATTTTTCCGTTTTGATGGGCCGGAAAGGCGTGTTTATAATAACAAAACATTTAAAAACATAAAATACGACAACGAAACCGACAAAACGATGGTAGCCAGAATAATTGATGAACCGGAATATGGTGAATATCATGTTGGCCGAGGATCAATTACTGATCATGATATTCTTGTAAAGCGTGATTGGGGCTATGGATCCTATGGTGGAGTTTCTGGTTATTATGACAGCTATAGATTTAGTAAGTATGCTGTAATGCATGAATCCATAACACAATATACCATAGAATTTTCCAATGGAAAAATTATCGTAAGATTGCGATCTTTCGCGGATTACATTGACAAGAACGGCAACCCTATTTTTTACCAAAATGGGATAAATGGCACACCAGCAGCTATATATATAAAATAGGGACTGTCGTAAAAAGAATAAAACTTTATAATGAATTGATTGCCAATGTAATATAAAATTTGTATCTTAGCTAAAGATAAAAAGAATACCCCCAACCGCCCTAGAAAAGCCGAATTTGGAGGTATCGCAAAAATTAATCTGCATGGCTAAGGTACAAAATTTCTCTGGAATATCACCCGATCTCCCTTTCACGGAGTTCGATTTTTATGAATTGTATAGGCAGACATTCGCGACTAGCGAGCTGGGAAAAATCAGGAAGAGGCTGCCGCTTGGTGAGATGGCAGAGAACTTTGGACTGACAAGCAAGAGCATGAGAGCGAAGAAAGGACGAAAAACATACTTCACCCCGGAGGGCAAGGTTGCGCTGATGTTCCTGA
>CALUTY010000002.1 GCA_944323825.1 uncultured Bacteroidales bacterium | reverse complement strand
AGATGAGTTCGATCGGAAAAATTACCGGGACAGTCTGCCGATTGACTCATAATGACGGAATTAAACGACAGTCCCTATTTAACTAATGAAATATATTCATACTTAAGCACCATAAAACTATTCATCATTCGACGATTTCATAAAGGCCGCATTTGACGGTTCTGACAATGCATTTTAAATGGGGATTTAAATATCAATCTTTAATTGTGGATTTATTAAATGGCATTTGATTAATGATCAAGTTTCTATTCAGCACTATTATTTATCTTATATTTGCCGGGAGCATGTTCGTTTTGGGCGAAGTAGCCAAGAGTGAATCGTTCAAGGACAATAAGCCAAAATCCTTTAATCTGGGAACTATCCTGATTGTTACAGTTTTTACCTTATTTTCAGGATTAAGATATGGCGTAGGTGTTGATTATTTTTCATATTTAAACTATTATCTGGAATTAAAAAACGGATTGCCAATTGCCCCCCTATATGATAACTTTGAGCCGTTATTTGTTGGAATCGCATCCTTTCTAGCATATTGTAAGGCTAGTCCAATAATATATTTTGCTTTCTGGGCTTTGCTCCAAGTAACATTATTTTATTACGGATTAAAAGATCGGAAATTTATTTATCCATTTATCGGCTTAGTGCTGATATTAGGGGGATATTATTTATCATGGATGAATGGGATAAGACAAGTTATTGTTGCTTGTGCTTTTGTCATGATATCTCACTATATAGTTAAACATAAATTTATCAAATATCTACTTGCCGTGCTTTTATGTACGCTAATGCATCGCTCAGCTATTATTCTGATATTGTTCTATTTCATCCCAATAAAAGATTATTTTAAAAATAAATATTTGTGTATTGGTATTCTACTATTATGTGCAGTCTTGGGCCAGATGGCAGTACTTAAAGATTCATTAGATTTTATTGAGCCAATACTTTCAAATCTAGGCTATGATTCATATGCTGATAATTTTACAAATATTATTGAATCAGAATCATCCAGGACATATGGTCCAAGGCGGTTCGTATTATTGCTTACTAATATATTGATAATATGGTTTTCTCCTCAGATAAAAGAAAAATACGGAGACAAATATTTCATATTTGGATATAATATGTTTTTTATTTATATCTGTTTGTCCGATTTATTATCTAATGTTTCCTATCTCTTCTTAAGACCGCTCTTCTATTTAAATCCATTTGTCTTGATAATGACAGGCTATCTGTTGGCATATCTAAGTCAGCAAAAAACGTTATCTCTTAAAATAATATTTATTATTGCATTGATCGTTTCATGTTCTTATATGGCAATTGAATGCGTTGCATGTTATAATCTTCCTGATGAGAGATCAATGTATAAATCAATACTTTTTAATGAATTTAAACATACATGAAAGTAAGACAGTTTGAATACTATAGAGTAAATACATTTAACAAGTCAAATCATATATGAAAGTTCTGTTGATTGATAATTTTCATTATCGTCGTGGTGGTGCGGAAGTCGTATATCTCAATACTGGAGATATGCTGAAACTGCATGGTCATAGTGTCATCTATTTTAGTCAGGCTTGGAAACAGAATTTACCATGTTTGTCTGAAGACTATTTCCCTAAAGGTATTGATTCCAATTCAGAACATTCTTTCTTACGAAGAATCCAAGGTATTGCAAATTATTTTTATAATATTGATGCTTCTAGACGACTGGAAAAATTTATAGAGAATGAAAAGCCTGATATAGCTCACATTCATTTGTTTTGGGGTGGATTATCACCGTCTATCTTAAAAGTATTAAAAAAAAAACATATCCCAATCGTCCATACTGCTCATGATTACAGAATGGTTTGTCCGGGATATACTTTTAAGGATGGTAAAGGAAGTATTTGTGAAGTTTGCCGTGCCGGTCATTTTATGTCATGTATAACACGAAGATGTGCAAAAGGTAATTTTCTGATGAGTGTAATCATGACCGCGGAAATGTATTTCAGGAATCACTTCTTCCATCCTGCCAAATATATTTCATCATTTATCTTTGTCAGCAAGTTTTCATTGCAAAAGCATATCCAGCATGATAAGAGATTTGCAGAAACGAACAATATTGTAATGTATAATTTTAGCAATGAAGATGTCGCTGCAAAAGCTCGATCGGTTGTATCTGACACGTATAAAAATTATTATTTATTTTATGGGAGGTTATCATTTGAAAAAGGTATTTCCACATTAATAGATGCGTTTTCAGAGAACAGGAATATTCATTTGAAGATTGTCGGTACTGGTCCTCTGGAAAAACAACTAAAGAGTAAATGTAATAAATTCAGACTTGATAATATTGAATTCGTAGGGTATAAAACCGGAAAGGATTTATATGATATTGTTAAGAACGCTAAGTATGTCTGTGTTGCATCTGAATGCTATGAAAATAACCCTATGACAATTGTTGAGTCATATACATTGAGCACACCGGTCATAGGCGCCTCAATTGGTGGTATAACCGAAATTGTCAATGACGGTATTTCCGGTTTTCTGTTTGAATCAGGAAATGTAAATTCGCTTAGTAAAGTAATAAAAAAAGCGGAAAATCTGGGTAGAACAGATTACCAGACAATGAAAAACGCTGCCAAGCAATTCGCGGACACTTATTTCAATCCCGATAATTATTATAATGTTCTTATAGATTTGTATTCCAAAACATTGTCTGGAAACAAATAACAGTTTTAACCGACTTTATTATAGAAACGGTCTGACTCTTATAGCCATTTATCTGACGGCTATTTCCTATAGAAAGTTATTTCTTTTATAAGATAATACAATACGATGAAAATAGCATTTATCGGCGGGCGTGATATACACAAGCTTGGCGGTATAGAAAATTACATGTACAACCTTGCGACAGAACTTGTAAAGTTGGGGCATGAGCCGGTGGTATATTGCGAAAGTGATAAAAATGCCGAGGAGATTGTTAACGGATTCAAGGTCATTTACCAGAAATCCATAGGGGGAATATATTTATGCAAGATTCTGCTGTCATACAAAGCAACCATACAGTCTTTGCTGAATGGAAATAAGTTTGATATCTATCATTATAATGCATGGCCTCCGTCTCTGGCTTCATGGATTCCTAGGCTATTTGGGAAAAAAACTATTCTGCAAGGACATGGCTTGGAATGGAAACGGACAAAATACAGCGGAGTCCAGCAAAAGATCATGAAATTCATGGAATGGTTTACCGCTCATACAAATACGAATCTGACAATGGTAAGTCAAGAACAATCAGACTACTTCCTCAGTCATTATCATAAAAAATGCAGTACCATTCCCACTGCGATTCATTTGCCAACAGGAAATATTAAAAGCAATATTCTTGAAAAATATTCACTAAAAGACAGAGGATATTATCTGTATCTTGGCCGGCTCGTTCAAGACAAAAATCCTGATTATCTGATTAAAGCATTCATACAGACCGGTATTATTTCAGGTCATAAGTTAGTCATAGCCGGAAGCAATGATGCTCAACCTGAATATGTTGCATATCTTCATAATTTGGTGAAAGGACATGAAGATATAATTTTTACTGGAGCAGTATATGGAGATGACAAGGAACAACTTCTCAGTTCATGTTATGCCTTTTGTCTGCCGTCAACAATAGAAGGTTTGGCTATTACATTATTGGAAGCAATGAGTTACCATAAAATTGTGATAGCATCTCATATACCGGCCAACCGAGAAGGACTTGGTAAAAGTGGTGTTTGGTGTAAATATGAGGACGTCGAAGATCTTGCGTCAAAACTTTCATACGTTGAGAATTATTATGAAGATGTCAAGTGGCAGGAAGAAGCAAATTATGAACGTGTGAAAGAACACTTCCAATGGAAGGCAGTCGCAGAGAAATATGATAATTTCATTCATAACCTTAAATAATTAGTGTCATGAATAAAATATTGTTTATTGACAGAGGGCAACTTGGACAATTAACCGATACTCTGAAATATTGTGAATACTTAAACAAAAAATATTCGATTGAATACCTGTGCTTTGATGAGAAGTATCCATATATAGATTTGCCAAATGTCAATGTTACATACGTTTCGTTAGTCGGACCGAAGCTATTGAGGGGTATAAGGTTTATCTTAAAAGCAATTGGAAAAATTCTAAAATTCAATGGATTCATCTTTATTGTATATTTTCCGGGATGCGGAATAATAAAAAAGTTCCTTTTTTGGAAAAAGATTCATGTAGATATTCGCACTTTATCCGTGGCTAAAGAAAAGGATGTGAGGGATAAGGAAAATGTTCAAATCAGTAGAGATATAGATTCATTTAACACCATTTCTTGCATAAGCGAGGGCGTTGCAAAACAATTGGAATTCAATAAAAAGCTGCAAGTCTATATTTTGCCTCTGGGAGCAGACATTGTTTCTGATTCGAATAAGAATTTTCAGAATATCAAACTTTTGTATATAGGAACATTAAACAATAGAAATATCATCCAGACCGTAGAAGGTGTTGCAATGTACATAAAAAAACATCCTGACAGGTTTATCACCTATGATATAATAGGAAGTGGGGAAGAATATGAAAAGATACAAGAATACATCAGGTTATATAAATTGGAGACATATATAATTCTGCATGGCAAGATCCCACATTCATTACTTAAACCTTTTCTGGACAGATGTAATATTGGTGTCTCATACGTGCCGATTGTCGATTATTATGAATTCCAGCCTCCGACCAAAACATTCGAATATACATTATCCGGCTTGTACTGTATTGCAACAGCGACAGAAGCAAATAAACAAATAATAAATAGTGAAAATGGAGTATTGATAGATGATTCCCCAGAAGGCTTCGTGGATGGTTTGGAAAGTATGTGGCATATCAAAGATAAAATCAACAGTACAGTTATCAGAAACACGATGAAAAAATACACTTGGTCCAATATAATAAAACAGTACCTGATGCCTATTATAAATCAGACAGAAGTCTGATGGAACCGATATTTTGAAATATTTAGTCGGAAAAATATTTGTTATGGCGAATATTTATACTAGTTTAAAACGATTGATTCACAGGAGTATTGAAGAAGTCAAAGCTACCTGTGAAATTGCTGGCACACTGTCTGCAAAAGACGCATTCATAACCTTCAGGACGAAAATAGACATTCAGATGATGTGTCGTCTAGGTTATGAAGAGTCAGAGCGTATCAAAACAAGGTTAATGAGTAAGCATCGTATAATGCTGGATTTTCTGGAAACGAAGTATCATGAATATTGGGATGATTATAAATTTTCCAAAAAGATTCCGGATTGTGAAGACAGGCTGCGCAATAAGATATGGATCTGCTGGTGGCAAGGGATAAATAATGCTCCTGAAATAGTTAAAGCCTGCATGGAATCTATAAAAAATAATGTAAAAGAGTACGAGATAATATGTATCACTGACGAAAATTATAAAAATTACATACAATTCCCTGAATGGATCGAAGCTAAAAGGAAATCCGGAGTAATTTCTAGAACCTTATATTCAGATTTGCTAAGAGTCAGTCTGCTGGCAAAATATGGAGGCATCTGGTTAGACTCAACATTTTTTTGTACATCTCCTTGTGTCAAAGAATACATGTCATTACCGTTGTGGTCTATTAAACGGCCTGATTATGGGCATATTTCCGTCGCTTGTGGATATTTCGCCAATTATTCGTTAGGTTGCAATTACGAAAACAGATGGATATTCGGGGCTATCAGAGACTTTTTATATTATTATTGGAAAGTTAATGACAGACTGATTGATTATTTATTGACCGATTATGTAATCGTATTGGTACAACGGCACAATAAGGAGATAGCAAAAGTATTTGACAACATTGTTTCAAATAATCCTGATTGTGATGAGTTGTATAAGATACTTTCACATCCATATGATGAAACTATTTGGAAACAGATAAGCGCTGATACCTCTTTATTCAAATTATCGTGGAAACGCGAATTCCCTCGCTCCAGTAATGGCAAGGAGACTTTTTATAAGAAAATTTTAGACCATACATTGCATTGATTCTTCTTTGTTTACATTTTTAATAATAATGAGAGATTTTGTTCAATTTTTTCATGTGTAGGTCGATATGTTTTTTATTCATCCGACATGTTATTAGGAAGAACATCTCAATCATGTTCGGCTTTATATTGTAATTCAAATTGCCTATGCGGTTGCAAAGCTCCTACTAATCTACGGCTGCCAATAAGCACTGCCAAGTATTTCCTGAGGTTGTGCACGAGCATGATGTGACCGACCTTGACCTTTACTTTTCTTTTGTTCGGCTTATGGTAAACCAATAAGAAGCCATGTTTGAACATTAATTCCCGTACATCAGACCAATTTTGCTTGTAAGGAGCTCTCAGGCCAACCACTTAAAGGCGTTTTGCTTTGTAGTTGGCCTAAAGTCACATACGATCTGCCAGTCCACTATAGCAGATTCCCATAATCCGTGTACATGGAGACCAGTA
Organism: uncultured Bacteroidales bacterium; assembly: GCA_944323825.1. GTDB lineage: Bacteria > Bacteroidota > Bacteroidia > Bacteroidales > UBA932 > Cryptobacteroides. The sequence continues at coordinate 209,997 of CALUTY010000002.1, read as the reverse complement.
GAGCGCTATGAAGAAGTATCCGAGTTCTGGTACCGTGCTCCATGTGATAGGTATGTTCTAGCTGCTGCTCCATCTGGCATACATATAGACTCTCCCCGTTGTAATATTATTCTGCATCAAGAAGATCTCATTCCTGTATTTCTGCTTCTTATACGAATGGAATATCAACAATCTGCTGGGACATAGACCATATCAAACATCCTGTCTATGCAACGTCTCTTTTGTTCAAGATTGGGATGGACATAGAGGTTGAGGGTGGTCCTGATGTCGGAGTGACCGAGAATGACGCTAACGGTCTTATAGTCGCAGTTGCTCTCAATGCAGCGTGTAGCAAAACTGTGCCGAAGCCCATGGAATTTGATGTGCGGAATGTCGAGACGTTTTAGCAGACGGTTATAATGATTGCGGTATGTTCTCGGCTCAGTAGGTCGGTCGGTGCCTGTCAGAAGATAATGACTATGTGAGGCCTTGACTTTGAGCGGAAGCAGAAAGGCCATGAGTTCTGTATTGATTGGGATATCTCGAATGGAATGCAGAGTTTTGGGCGGACCGATAATGAGTTCTGTGCGCCTCACTCCATTCTCTACAGAATATATCCTCTCAATTGTCCTGCGTACTCTGATCACGCCCTCTGAAAGATCAATGTCTTCCCATTTTAGTCCACAGATTTCTCCGATGCGCATCCCTGTCGCCAGACTGATGTAAATGCCGAGATCACGAAGCGACTGATGAGATCTCAGATATTCAAGTATCTTTCTATGATTCTCAAGATTCAATACTGGTATCCTCCGGCATGACAAGTCAGTAGGGAAACGAATGTCCCACTTCTCAAGACTAACACTATTAAGTGCGGCTCCAAATTTCACGACCATTTTCAGCACGACGAGCATATCCTTTATGGTCTTTTGACGAAGACCCTGCCGGAGTTTCTGCAGGACGAACTCCTGCACATCTTGTTCTTCAATGCGTGTTCTTTGCCCAAAGGCAGGAAGAATATGATTTTCTAGAATCAGAGCATATGCAGAAAATGTCGAATATTTCACATACTTGCGTTTGTCGGCTTTCCACAACTGGGCAATCATGCCGATTGTCATCTGTTCTGTCATAACTTTGGCTTTAATTAAATAATTTGATTCGTGCCAAAGTTATCATTTTTGCAGACCTGCCGTCATGGATGCCAGATAGTTCTTTCAAATGTCCGGTTCAAATGAACTGTCTTACCCTTTCCCCATATCCAGAATTTCGCACAGGTGATCCATGCAAATATCCTTTCTGAAGTTTTTGCTGAAATATTCATATCCTGCCTGGCCCATTCTTGAAAGAGCTTCCCGTGACATATTTTTCATTTCCAGAATATTGTCCGCAAGCGACCGGCTGTCGGCAGCAGGCCCTGAAAGGCCGCAGCCGCTTTCTGCTATGAGTTTTCGCGCCTCGCCGTCTATCATGGCGACTACGGGTTTCCCGGCTGCCATATAGGCCTGAAGTTTTGCTGGTGCAGTCAGGCTGAATATGTAATCCCCTTTAAGAGTGACAAGCATTACGTCGGCAGCTCTGAAAAATGACGGCATTGCTTCAAGAGGGAATCGCCCCGGAGTCAGTACGGTTTCTTCCAATGAGTGCTCTCTTATGAATTCATCCACAAACGGCTTGCGCCTGCCATCACCGACAAGAATGAATTTGATGTCCTTATTGTCTTTCAGAAGCAGGGCCGCCTGCATTATGTTTTCAAAGTCCTGTGCCTCACCGATATTTCCGGCAAACATTACCTTGAATCCTTCCGGTAATGCCGGAATAGGGTATGGCTTTGCATCAGTGAATACATCCTCAGCCCAATTGGGAAAATATATAAGTTTGTCGCCGTAGTCTCCTTTTTCCAGAATGGACTGCCGGAATCCCTTGGAACTCATCAGTATCTTTGTGGAGTGATTGTAAATGAACTGGGTCACTTTTGTGAAGAAGCCGAGAATATGCCTGTTGTTGATGTTGCCGGCAGACTGAAGACTTTCCGGCCATAGGTCCAGAACCCAGAAATATAACGGAATCCGTTGCATCCATTTGACAACCAATGCCGGAAATCCTTGAGTTATAGGCGAAGTCTCATGGACTATAATGGCATCATATCTATGGAAGATTGAAAGGAAGACAGCCCATATCGAGGCAATGAAAGCCCAGCTGAAATAGTTGAGTGCAAGCATAATGCCTCCTCCGTTGCCTCTCGGGACAACTAATGTCCTGTAGATTTTTACTCCATTGACTGTCTCTATCCGGCGTTTGAACAATCCATATCCCTTGTAAAATTTTCCTTGCGGATAATTGGGGATGTTGGTAAGAACAGAAACGATGTGGCCTCGTTTTGCAAGTTCGAATGCCACATCGCTGCTCTTGAAGTTTTCCGGATGAAAAAACTGCGTTGCAATCAGTATTCTCATATCTCTGTTTTTCAGAATTTTCTCCAGACCATCTTATTCACGACTCCGGTGTAAGACTGTATGAGTTTCACGATCTTAGTTGAGACATTCTCGTCAGTGTAGTTCGGCACGGGCAGGCCCAGATCACCGTTTCTGTTCATCTCCACAGCCGTATCGACAGCCTGAAGAAGCGAGTTGCTGTCGATGCCGGCGAGGATGAAGCATCCCTTGTCAAGAGCTTCCGGGCGCTCAGTCGAGGTGCGGATGCACACCGCAGGAAACGGATGCCCGATGCTCGTGAAGAAGCTGCTCTCCTCCGGAAGAGTACCGCTGTCGGAGACAACTGCAAAGGCGTTCATCTGGAGGCAGTTGTAGTCATGGAAGCCGAGGGGCTCGTGCCGGATGACTCGCTGATCGAGTTTGAAGCCGCTCTCCTCCAGCCGTCTGCGGGAGCGCGGGTGACAAGAATACAATATCGGCATATCATACTTTTGAGCCATTGCATTGACGGCGCTGAACAGGGACATGAAGTTCCTTTCGGTGTCAATATTCTCCTCGCGGTGAGCGGACAGGAGTATGTAACGGCCTTTCTCCAGACCCAGACGGCTGTGAATGTCGGAAGACTCTATCTGCTTGAGATTTTCATGCAGCACTTCTGCCATCGGAGATCCTGACACATAGGTTCTCTCTTTTGCAACACCAGAAGCATTGAGATACCTCCTCGCGTGCTCCGAGTAGCAGATGTTCACATCGGAAATGATGTCCACAATCCTTCTGTTGGTCTCTTCCGGGAGACACTCGTCGAAGCATCGGTTTCCTGCCTCCATGTGGAAAATCGGGATATGAAGGCGCTTCGCTCCTATTACCGACAGGCATGAGTTGGTGTCGCCCAGCACGAGCACCGCATCAGGACGTGTCTGAACCATCAGTTTGTAGCTGGAATCTATGATGTTGCCCATTGTGGCGCCAAGATCCTCTCCGACTGCATCAAGATAAACATCCGGATTCTTGAGTCCCAAGTCTTTAAAAAAGACGCCATTGAGATTGTAGTCATAATTCTGCCCCGTGTGTGCCAGCAGACAGTCGAAATACTTTCTGCATTTGTTTATCACGGCGGCGAGACGTATGATTTCCGGTCTTGTGCCCACTATAATCAGCAGCCGGAGACGGCCGTCACCGGCAAACTGCACATTTGAAAAGTCTGTATTCATTATTGGATTCAGTTTTTATGAAGACGCTCCATATCTGTCGCTCTTCTATACCTGTTCGAAATATGTGTCCGGTCTGTCCGGGTCGAAGCACTCGTTGCACCATATGATGGTGACCATGTCGGTGTCGCCGAGGTTCTCGAAGTTGTGGGTGTAGCCAGCCGGCACATCTATAACTTCTATCTTATCGCCCGAGACCTGATACTCAATCACCTGTGCATGAGGGTCACGGACATCTCTGAACCGGATCACTCCGCGGCCGCTCACTACGATGAACTTCTCGTTCTTTGTGTGATGCCAATGATTGCCTTTCGTCACATGCGGTTTCGTGATGTTTACTGATACCTGACCACAGTCAGCAGTTCGTATGAGCTCAGTGAAGCTGCCCCTCTCATCGCTGTGCGTCGTGACGGGATAGCTGAATCCGTCCTCCGGAAGATAGGAGAGGTAGGTGGCATGAAGCTTTCTTGTGAAAGCGTCGCCAACATCAGGGACACCGAGGGTCTCTCGAGTCCTTTTGAAGCCTTCAAGCAGCTCCACTATATGACCGAGCTTTACGCTGTGATGTACAGGCACATGACAGTATCGGCCATCGGTATGCTCTTCCCCGACAAGCGCTCCAATCAGCTCGTCAACAACATCATCGATGTATTCGAGATTAAGTGTCACTTCCGGGTCATTGACTTTGATCGGCAGGCCTTTCGCTATGTTGTTGCAGAAAGTCGCCACAACACTGTTGTAATTCGGACGGCACCACTTCCCGAACAGGTTAGAGAATCGGTAGACCAGGACCTTCGCGCCGGTCTCTTCGGAGTACCTGAACATGAGCTCCTCCCCAGCGCGCTTGCTCTCCCCGTACGGGTTGTCAAGTGCCGCCTGAATGGAGCTCGATATCATCACGGGGCAGGTGTTCCTGTACTTCTTCAGCATGTCGAGAAGCGTAGAAGCAAACCCGAAGTTCCCTTTCATGAAGTCTTCCGGATTTTCCGGACGGTTCACTCCCGCCAGATTATAGACAAAGTCCGCATCCGAGCAGTACCTGTCGAGTTCTTCCGGAGTACTGTCCAGGTCGTACTCATATACGATTATTTTTTGCGGATCCGGGACATTGTACCATCTGGCCTTCCCGTCACGGATATTCCGCAGCTGCGACACGAGATTTCTTCCGACGAATCCTCTCGCGCCGGTAACAAGTATTTTCATTTTGCTGTCTTTTCTTGATTTGCGGACATCAGACCTGTGCCCGTCTTATCTGAAGCATGAGGAATGTTGAGCCGGTTCCTCATCCGGCATTTTCGCCCCGTTTTCCCGAGGCCGCTAGTATGCGCCTGTGCGACTCTCGCATCATGCGCCTGTCGTAATGCTACTCCGAGCGTATGTCTCTGGCCTTCGCTCTTGGAAGCAGCCCGAGATCCTCTCTGATGAAGCGCAGACGCATCAGCTGCTCTTTCATCCCCTCTACATCGAGACGACGGGTGTTGTGGCTGTGGTAGTCTTCTATTCGGGTCATGTCTTCATTACCTTCGATGAAGAACTTGTCGTAATTCAAATCCCGCGTGTCGCAAGGAATACGGAAATAGTCTCCCATATCTATTGCCCGGGCCATCTCTTCCCTCGTCACCAGTGTTTCATAGAGTTTCTCTCCGTGGCGTGTTCCTATCACTTTCACCTCTGTTTCGCCGAATTTCGGATCGATCTGCGAGTAGATCTCCTTAAGTGCTGTCGCAAGAGTCTCCAGTGTGGCCGCCGGCGCCTTCTGCACGAACAGGTCGCCGTTGTGACCGTGAGTGAAGGCATAGACAACCAGATCTACTGCGTCATCCAGCGTCATCATGAATCTCGTCATGTTAGGGTCTGTGATCGTGATCGGCTTTCCCTCCATCATCTGCTCCACCCACAGCGGAATCACTGAGCCCCTGCTGGCCATCACATTGCCATATCTCGTGCAGCAGATTGTCGTGGCCGCGCCCTCGCCGAGCTCGCGCCCCTTGGCAATCGCAACCTTCTCCATCAGCGCCTTGCTGATCCCCATCGCGTTGATCGGATACGCGGCCTTGTCTGTGGACAGAACCACGACATTCTTCACTCCGTGCTCAATCGCAGATTCGAGGACATTCTCCGTCCCGATCACATTCGTGCGCGTAGCCTCAAGAGGGAAGAACTCGCACGACGGGACCTGCTTCAGCGCCGCTGCTGAGAACACATAGTCGACCCCGCGCATCGCGATGTCCACGGAGTCCTTGTTCCTGACGTTCCCGATATAGAACTTCACCTTGGGGTTCTGGAGTGCGTGTCGCATGTCGTCCTGCTTCTTCTCGTCTCTCGAGAAGATGCGGATCTCCTTGATGTCGCTGTCAAGAAAGCGACGAAGTACGGCGTTTCCGAAACTGCCCGTACCGCCTGTTATCAGCAGGACCTTGTCTTTGAATACACTCATAATTAAAAATATGTTGTTTTATTAATTGATTATTAGAAGTACAATCAATGGAGAAATGCCACATATCATATAGAATTACATCGTTTTATGCTCCAGAATGGAGTCATACAAATTTATGTAATCCATGAACCTGTCTTCCTTACGGAAATGCTTAACTGCTCGTTCTCTACATTTCGCACTATAGTGATTCTTGCCTTTCTGCCGTATTATTTCAATTGCCTCTATTACTGCCTTCAAGTCTCCTTGATTTACGACAAACCCAGTATCTTCTGTAATTGCCTCCGGACTTCCACCTGTACGGTATGTGATTACAGGCGTCCCGCAAGCAAGAGCTTCAATGTTAGTAGTTGGGAATGTATCTGCATAAGTCAGATTGATAAAAACATCTGATGCGGCATACAGATTCACAATTTCGCTGACACTATTTGTTCTTTCAATAGCAACGATATTGTCTGGTAACAGTTTTATTTGTTCTTTCTTGACTCCAACAAGAACTATCTGCATATCAGATGAGATCATCTTGGATAATTCGATAAAGTCTTCAAATCCTTTAGACTTGTCCCAAACACTTGCTACGCCTAATACCTTGAACTTTTGATTTTTCTCAGTTTGATTTTGTGGATGAAACAAGTCTGTGTCAATCCCATTGTGAATGATGACTGACGGATATTCTTTTAGAAAACTGCACTTTAGATATCCACCTATCCAGTTGGAGACTGGAACAAATGTCATATTGTCAATAGAACAGAATGAACATCTTTTCTTTATGAAGTTTCTGTAGGAATTGTCTAATAAAATACTTTTGGGATAAGCAGACTTCAATGGACAATCAGAACATACATTTTTCCATTTGTAACAATCTGCCGTAACAAAATGTGCACAATGTCCTGTAAAACTCCAGCAATCATGTAATGTCCAGACAACAGGTATATTGGACTCTTTCAAATGCTTAAATAAGATCGGATAATTTAGATAGTATCCATGAATATTGTGGAGATGAATTATATCCGGTTTAACATCTTCAATTTCTGATATGAGCTTTTTTGTCGCTTTAACTGACATCAGTCCTTGATTGTCAAGTAATCTGGATGTAAATGCATGAATTCTCATATCCCAATCCGAACCAATTCTGATGAGTTCTGAAGAACTGATCGGATGACCTCGTCCGTATGCAATCACACTGCGCCAACCTTGCCTCAAGGCAACTTGACCTATCCCTTCTGCTATCTTCCCGGTTGAGCCCCAGTTGGCTGTCACATTGATCTGAAGAAGAGTGTTTTCAGTAAACATTTAATACTTCCTTTAAAATACGTAATTGGTAATGGGGATTATACTTAGTGTCAATTAATTTGTAGCAACTCCTTCTTATGGATTCTCTTTTGTCTGACGAATATTCTATCCAATTTTTTATAGAACTGCATAGGGACTCCCAATTATTCTCTTGGAAGAAGCACCCAGTTACGCCCTCTTCTATTATTTCAAATTCAGGCATTTGATTTGAAAAATTATTATGAGTAATAACCGGACATCCATATGTAAATGCATGAACAGCCGTTAAGCCGACATTTCCCGGAGACACACAGACTGTTGCATTATAAAACAATTCCGCTAACTGCTGCTCGTTATAGCAGGCTCCAAACAACCATACTGAATCAGAGACATTTTCTTGTTGTAAGATCTCCTTAACGTGAAAATCTGGCATTTCATTACCAACTAGCACTAAATTCAAACATATACCAGATTTTTTTAAATAAGAATATGCTTTTATCAGCAAATCCAATCGTTTGACTTTTGTTAGTCGTCCCGTAAAAATCAAAGTTGGACAATCGTTGTGAAAATGATCTGCATATAAGTTACTTTGTCGTAGACTCTTCCTTATTTCACATTGTTCATCATAATTTAATGAATTTGCAATAACATGCAATTTTTTCGGATTAACCCCTTCTTTTACCATCAGTTGTTTCGCATATTCTCCGTATAGCAGAATGTCCGTCGACAAAGAAAAGAATATGTGCTTCACCATTTTTTTTAGCAATGTTTCTCTTCCGTACCATCCATGTGTCCAGACAACGGTACGTTTACGTAACAATTTGCACAATGCTAAAAAAAGCCATGTTGACAAGCAGAAAAATTCTCCAGTTATAATATAAGTTTGATATTTTTTTTTTGATAGACCAACTACTCCTTTCTGCCAATAGAATGGTTTAAGAAGTGTAATAGTTCTTATCGTCGCCTTATAACCTTTCAATACGTTATAGTTCATCAATTTTATTTTTTCAGAGGAGTCACCTATGTAAAAATCCGCATGTAATTCTTCATCTATGAGATGATATATTAAATCTCTGTAGTGAGGAGCGGTATTGAATATGCAGCAAATTTTATTCATGAATTTTCATTTTTTATTTAATGCAAGATTTTATATATGAGATTATCTTCTCTGCTCGCGAGTCTAATGTGAATTTTTGGGAAGCTAAAAGTGATTCCCTTCCCATTTTACTGCAAATATCAGGATTGTTATAAAAATAACTAATGGCTGCTGATATATCTTCAATACTTTCAGGATTAACGCGTATTGAATATTCATCAGATAAAATATCATCGTTAAATGCTCTATCTGAAGATATTATTGGTAAGCCACATGCCATCGCTTCCAATATTGCATTGCAGCAACCTTCATGCAATGTCGGTAAGACAAATACATCGGCACAATTTAAGTATTTTACAATTTTGTCATGAGGTAATGATCCTTGGAATAAGACTCCTTTGCACTTGGGAGACATAGGACCCTGGCCTATAAAAATAGATTTTATATTTTTTGAATTTAAAGAAGATATGGCAGATGCTACTCTATTACAGCCTTTCCTATGAATAAAACTTCCGACATAAATAATTATAAAATCATTTAAATTATATCCTAATTCGTTCCTTGCCTGAACTTTATCTATATGATAAAATACCTTATTATCAATTGCGTTAGGAATTACAATCATTTTATCTTTTGTTGAGAGTTGTAAAGACAAACTCTCATCTCTATTTTTCTTTGACACACAAATTACGCCAGACACATATGAAGATATTGCTTGTACCATTTTTTCCCCACATAAATTTTGAATACTTATCTGGGATTCTCCACTTGCAACAATAATAGGAATATTTAAACTTTTGGCGTACTTGAAGACAAGATTTGAAGCATGCCAAAAATGACAATAGAATGCATCTGGTCTTATCTTCTTTTTTCTCAAGAATTTTTCTACTGCCATTTTCATTAGATGTAAGTTAATACTTCTGCCATTGATCTTTAGATTAGAAACAGATATATAATAAGGTCTATATACCTCGAATGTATTCTTATTTAGAGTTGTTCGGAGTTCATATTTTTTTGCTAGTTTTTTGTGCCTGTAAAAGGCCTTTGTTATACTTTGTGGCGAAACAACAGTACATTTTACACCCAAATCTACAAATTTGCATACTAATTGGTCTACAAACGTAAATACAGGCATTTCTTTTGTAGGATAGAGTTCGCTGATAATGCAGATGTTTAACTGTTTCATTCCGTATTTTAAATATTAATAAGTATAATGCTTTTTCCTATACTCATTATTTCCCAAAATAATACCCAATAAAATAATGTATACAGCATTTGTCCCTTCTGTATATCCCATTGAAAAAAATGTTTTTAACACCCAGATAATTAAAATTAAATATGCCGAACATTTATATGAAAAACTAAGTTTTATGTGATTTACGTAGACAAATGTCGAACAGAAGAATGTCGCATATAACAACACTCCAATAAGACCATTATCAATTAGCAGTTCCAGCCAATCATTATGAGCATAGTTGCCCCATACACTAACACTTCCGGAAATACCATTCCCGAATAGTAATTTAATAAGATTTGTCTCAGACATCCAATGATGCCACAGAACATAGTAAGCAATGGATCTAGTCCCGATACCATCTTCATGAGTTGTCTCTATACGCATTTGCAGATATTCATTTCTCATAACCCCGTAATAGGCTACGACAGCGAAGGCGCACATTAATAATAGTAATAAGCATAGGCGCTTTAACGAGAGTTTATTCATACGCAAATAGTAAACAACGGAGAACAAGACACTTATAGCCAAGCATACTATTGCACCTCTTTTTGCGCTGTCAATTACTATCAACGTAATAGAGATAAACATTATAAGAGCTATAATTCGATTTTTCTTGAAAAAAAATATAATATATGGTAAAACTGATATAGCAAAATATCCCACATTATTTGTAAATGAATCTCGTTCTATTGAAAGTATATCTTTATTGAAGAAATACCTTATAAGCATTAAGATAAAAAATATGATTGTAATATTTGAAATATATGAGTCTTTAATCCCATATTTTCTAATGTGAGAGAACGGTATAAATAGAGATAAACAAAAAATTGACATACCCTTAAATTGATCAAAGGTCTCTACCGTCCCGATAGATTCATATAAAGTACCGTAGACAATTTTGGGCGATACAATAAAACTAAAAGCTAAAACGAGGTAAAGAATTAACCAAACTCGTATAAAAAGAGGATTTTTGTTATAAAGTACTGTTTTGCAGAGACTTTGTATCCCAATCAGTAAAAATATCAGGATAAAAAATTGTGAAAAAAAACTCCCAGAAGGATATAATACACCCTGTAAATAATACACGACATACAATATAATGGATATATTAAGCCTATTAAATATTCTCACTGTCATATTGTCTCAAGTCTATGTATTCCCCCAATTGGCTATCCCATTCCGGAGAGGTAAATTTTCCCAATCCAGAAGCGGGGAAAAAAGTCAATTCTCCGAAGTAGATTTTTCCTTTGGTATTATACAAGTCAACGCGCAGGAATGGATGGCCTTTTGATAAACTTTCAGCCAATTCTATCATATCATGAAGATTGTCTGGAATTTCTAACGTCTTTGAATAATCTGGGAGATAGCACTCTTCACCAAACGGGAGCAGGTTACCATCGGGATTATAGTAGTTAGCATGATGATCGATAAATCTGTTAAAGTCAATTTTGAAACACTTTACATGGCCATTAAAACAAAAAAACTTGTAGTCTCTAAGTTCATCGTTGCCGTCATGGATGTATTTTTCTGCAATGATTCGTTTGGGCACATCCTTGTATGGCCATTCACGCAGAGAGCGGTAGATGTCGTTTTTTAATGAACTGACAATCTTATCTCTGGCGTTATCTATGTCGAAAGTGCTCTTGTTTCTGCAGACAACAACGCCTCCGCCTCCGCCTCCATGGGTTGTCTTCAACACGAACTGCTCCGGAAGAGAAGAGAAGTCTATGTCCTCAAACCTATCCCATACTCCTAATGTCGGAATGATATATTGTTTTCCGATTGCAGCAGCCACGTATTGTTTGACTTGATACTTGTCTACAAGTTTCGTATATTCAGGTTTTCTGTCATACAGTTTCATCCACTGGAGTTTTTCATTGAATGTCTGTGGATTTTTGAGATCCAGAGGATAACCCATCTTGAGCCTGAACAGGAGTCTTATATACAATCTGTCCGGAATTAGTATCGCCATTCGCTGCAATATAGCAATTGCAAATGCTGTCCTATCATGAATGAGATAGTATAATATCTTTTTTAATTTCATAATGAATATTTTACTACTGCTCAGAAGTTATTATATGGCATGAAATATTAACCCTGACACTTTTTGCGAAGCAAGAACAACAGTTTGTCTCGATGGGCCTCACAGTCAATAAGATTGAGAAGGGCAAACCATTTATGTATCCCAACAAAAGAAGGAATAATGCCCAATGTCTTCAATTTTCTCAGATATTTATTTGAATATGGTTCAAATACCATTTCTAATTGCGGAGATTGTGACACATAGTAATTTTCACAAGCCTTTTTTAAGGCTATCGGATCTGCAATAACAGTATTTAAATTTTTAAGTTTTTCGTCGAACAAACACCTATCTTGCAGAGGGAATACACCTGGCTTTTCATTGCACTGGGAATAGGGAATCAGCGACATGCCAACTGTTATATCAGAAAAATCCAGGTCAACTATATATCCTTCATTCCATATACCATTTCTAAATCTTCCGTCGAAGCAAAAATTCCCAAGTCCATAGATTATAGGTTTATCATGATAATACTCATATCCGCTGAAGCAATGCTGATGATGATTTATAACTGCATCTGCTCCAGCGTCAATGAAGAACCGATATGTCTCTTGCATCCTTGGAGATGGCAATTGGTAGTATTCATGTCCGCCATGTACAATCACCAAAACGAAATCTGCTTGTTTTTTTGCTTTAGTGATTGCGTAATACTGGTGTATTGGATTCATTGGATTTGCTCCGGCCGAGCATTCGTCTGCAATTGAAAATTCATGCTCACAGCAATTAATTAATGCAAGAGTTTTGCCTTGAGATTGTTTATATAATGTTTTCCTTGCTTCTTTGATATCTTCTCCGGCGCCAACAGTATCTATTTTGTACCGTTTCATAACTTCAATGGTGTTAAGGCATCCTTCTTTCCCATAATCCATAATATGATTATTTGCCAGTGTCACCACATTGAATCCCGCATCTGCAATTGCTTGTACCGCTTTGGGAGAACTTTTCAAATGTGGTCCCTGCTTATTGATAGGTACATAGTTCTTACTTCCTGACAATACAGGGTTCTCATAATTAACTATTGAGATATCTGCATGCTTCACGTATACGGATATGCCATCAAACAGTTCGCTATACTGTTCCTCTGTCATAGTATCGTCTATCCTGAAACGGCATGCATAATCGCCCGCAACAAGAACTTTCATTATCTTTTTTTTATTATAGTTTTAATATTACATAATATTGCCCTACTGTCTTTAAATTGCAAAACAACTATCAAGTAAACAGTACAGCAGATCAGTGCATAAGCAATTTGTGCCAGAATGGACTTTTGCGATGGAAGCAAATAGAAAACAATAATCATCGCTATCCCTCCAGCAGCAGATGACATAATGTTCACCAGCATCGATGCTGGTGAAATTCTAGTTAGAACATATAAAATAGAAAGATTAATGACAATCAACGTCAAGCGGACTAGAGACCTCATCTCGCAGAGAAAATCAAATCCGTAGTTTATTGCCCATAGGACTGTAGGCACAAGACATAATATATGCAGAACTTGAGCCAGCACAGACAGTCTAGGCTTTCCTTTAGCCCGATATATTTCGCTGCAGTAGTGAGACAGCACTATTGTAACGCTGCTGGTAAGACCCCAAAGACCTATAAAGTTCGCCGCTTCTGCCCACTGTCTTCCAAGTAGAATCTCTGTGATCAGGTCTCTGAACAGAAAGATACCCACGCCAAGCGGTATGACAAGCAGCCCGACCATCTTCTGAAATCTGAAGAATAGAGTGCGGAACTCGCTGTCGTCGTCTTGAAGCCTTGACAACGCCGAAAAAAGCACAGGTGTCGTCGCTGCTGTTATAAGGGACATGATCTGCCCTACAGTAGACATGGAGGTCCTGTATATGCCAAGATAGTGCTCATTAAGCAGCCTGCCTACGATAAACAGATCTATATAACTTGTCAACCAGATACTTACAGATTCTACCATAGACCAAAAACTGAATGAGAACATCCTCTTGAATATTCCCCAGTCATAAAACAGTCTAGGTTTCCAGACTGATTTTACTGTCAGAATAATTGCGTTGGATGCATTCAAGGCAATCATGCCTATTATGAGAGACCAGTAGCTGCGTGTAAGCAGCGCAAGCGGTATTGTGATGACTATAGGGATCAGAATCCCGACAATCCTGACAAAAAACAATGTCCTGAAGTCAAAACTGCGTTTGAAAAGAGCCATTTGTATGCTTGAGAATGCCGCAAGCGGTATGCATACGCATGATATGGCTATTACATTCCCTTTTCCTGGATTTCCAACGAGTTCTGCAATCGGTCCGCTGAATATTACTATCATGAACCATATTGCCATGGACATTATAAAGTTTGACCAGAACGCAACTGTGGTCGTGTCGTGCAGTTCTTTGTCGGAGTCAAATTTACGTTGAATAAGGTATTTCTGAAATCCTGCATCGGTGAAGATTTCAGAAAAACTTATCACCATTGTCGCTGTCACAAGTACACCAAAGTCAGCCGGCGTCAACAGCCTAGCCAGCACCATGGTAGAGATTGGTGAGACGAGTTTGGCTGCAATCTCCGTTATAGTAGACCATTTAGTCGCCGATACTACCTTTTTGTTGATGTCTGACATTGTCTAGAGATAGTAATCCTTATACCATTGCGCGAACTTTCTGAGTCCGGTTCTCAGCGGTGTTGCTGGCTTGAAGCCGAACTCCTGTTCCAGCGGAGCCGTGTCTGCATATGTCACAGGCACATCTCCCGGCTGCATCGGGACCAGCTCCTTGTGCGACTCGAAGTCGTAGTCCGCAGGGAGAACGCCGGCTGAAACAAGCTCTTCCTGCAATATGGTCACAAAATCCAGCAGATTTTCCGGATTGTTGTTGCCGATATTATAAACTTTGTATGGTGGGTCGGGAAGTCCGTCTTCACCTGTCTTGCGCTCAGGGGCATGGCGCATTACTCTCAAAACGCCCTCTATTATGTCATCGATATATGTAAAGTCCCTTCTGCAGTTGCCGTAATTGAATATCTGGATTGTCTTTCCAGCTCTCAACTTGTCTGTGAATCCGAAATACGCCATATCAGGTCTTCCTGCCGGGCCATAGACAGTAAAAAATCGGAGCCCGGTGCTCGGTATGTCGTAAAGTTTTGAATATGCGTGCGCCATAAGCTCATTGCTTTTCTTTGTCGCCGCATATAGACTCACCGGATTATCCACTTTGTCGTCTGTGCTGTACGGAATTTTCTTATTACTTCCGTATACACTTGAAGAGCTGGCATATACAAGATGCAGCACTCCGCTTTCGCCATTATCATAAGAGTGCCGACAGGCTTCGAGAATATTGTAGAAGCCGAGCAAGTTACTTTCGATATACGCATCAGGATTGATAATACTGTAACGGACGCCTGCCTGAGCTGCAAGATTTACAACAATCTGGGGGTGGTATGCCTCAAATAGCTCATTTATTGTCTGCTTATCGGCAATGTTGCCTTTTATGAATATGAAGCCGGGATTGGGTGAAAGCTCCTTTAGTCTGGATTCTTTTATATGAACATCATAATAGTCATTCATATTGTCAATCCCGACCACTCTTATGGTCTGATAATCTCTGAGCAGTCTTTTGGCAAGGTTGCTGCCTATAAAACCTGCAACTCCGGTAACAAGAATGGTTTTACCATTGAGGTCTATATTGTCTTTCAGCATGGTTAGTCTCTCCTGAAAATATCTCTCGTGTACACCTTGTCCTTGACATCATCCAGGCACGGATCGTATCTGTTGGCGATGATTGCCTGGCTCTGCCTCTTGAACTCACCGAGGTTGTTGACCACCTTGCTGCCGAAGAAGGTCGTGCCGTCCTCCAATGTCGGCTCATAGATGATGACTTCAGCCCCTTTTGCCTTGATGCGCTTCATTACGCCCTGTATGCTGCTCTGGCGGAAATTGTCTGAGTTCGACTTCATTGTGAGTCTGTAGACACCGACTGTTACATTGTGCTCCATTGATGCATCCCAACTGCTGTTGGCGTCATATGTTCCTGCCAATTGGAGTACCCTGTCGGCAATAAAGTCCTTCCTCGTGCGGTTGCTTTCGACGATGGCCTCGATGAGGTTTTCCGGAACGTCCGCATAGTTGGCCAAGAGCTGCTTCGTGTCTTTCGGGAGGCAGTAGCCGCCGTAGCCGAAGCTCGGGTTGTTGTAATGGCTGCCGATGCGGGGGTCAAGGCACACCCCGTCTATTATGGACTTGGTGTCCAGCCCCTTCATTTCGGCATAGGTGTCAAGTTCGTTGAAATAGCTGACCCGGAGTGCGAGATAGGTGTTCGCAAACAGTTTTACAGCTTCGGCTTCGGTCATGCCCATGTAGAGTGTGTCTATGTCCTCCTTGAGTGCCCCTTCCTGGAGAAGGCCGGCGAAGGCATGCGCAGCTCTTTCAAGGCCGTCCCTGTCTGAGGTCAGGTCTGCGGACGGGATGCCCGCTATGATACGGGATGGATATAGGTTATCATACAAAGCCTTGCTCTCGCGGAGAAACTCCGGGAAGAAGAGGAGGCGCAGGTCCTTTCCATACCTCTCGTAGAGGCTCCTGCAATAGCCCACCGGAATGGTGCTCTTGATGACCATGACGGCATCCGGGTTGACCTCGCGGACAAGGTCGATGACCTCCTCCACATGCGAGGTGTCGAAGAAGTTCTTCTTCGGGTCGTAGTTCGTAGGTGCGGCTATCACCACGAAGTCTGCATCCCTGTAGGCCGATGCACCGTCAAGAGTCGCCACGAGGTCAAGTTCTTTCTCGGCCAGGTATTTTTCTATGTACTCGTCCTGGATTGGAGATTTCCTGCTGTTGATCAGATCCACCTTTTCCGGAACGATGTCCACAGCCGTCACATGGTGATGCTGCGAAAGCAGGGTGGCTATTGAAAGCCCGACGTAGCCTGTCCCTGCGACTGCAATTGTAGTTTCCATTTCTATTTCTATCTGTCTTGCTCCCGCCTCGCTTTTTCCTCTTTGGGCGCGATTGGGGATTAATACCTAAAAAATATTTCGCTTATTCGTTGTCTTTGTCGCTGCCGTATCCGTATCCGCCATAACCGTATCCGTATCCGTAACCATAGCCGTAGGATCCGTATTTACCGTATCCGTGGGATCTCGTGGAGACGCCGTTGAGCACGACTGCCATTCTGTTGTATTTTTTCTCTCCATAGAGGCTTTCAACGGCCGGAAGGGCTCTCTTGTCCATGATGCCTGATCTCATGACAAATACCGATACGTCGGCGGATTCTGCGATGATGGAGGTGTCTGCCACGATGTCCACAGGTGGACAGTCGAGGAATATATAGCTGTATTCCTTTCTGAGTGTTTCGAGCATCTTGGCGAATCTCCCCGACAGCAGGAGTTCTGTAGGGTTAGGCGGAAGGGTGCCGACTGACAGTATGTCAAGGTTCTCATCCACATTCTGAACGAGCTGGTTGAGGTTGTCGTTTTTTCCGATGAGGTAGGATACTACTCCTTCATGGTTCTTTTCAAGTGATTTGCCGAGCGTAGCTTTGCGCAGGTCGAGATCCACCATGAGCACTTTCTGCCCTTTCAGGGCCATGCTGGCCGCCATGTTCATGGTGATGAATGTCTTTCCGGCGTTAGGATTAAACGAAGTCACCATGATGATCTTCGTGCCGGAATCCTTGCCCATCATCATGTCGAGATTGGTCCTCAGCACGCGGAAGGCTTCGTTGATGATGTTCCGGCTTCCCTTCTTGACTATGATGCGGCAATTCTGGTTGTCGAATCTGTGTCGTCCGATGTTGGCGAGATTGCGCTTTAGCGTGGACTTGATCTGAGGAATTTCAGACAGGAAAGGAATGCTCAGATGTGAGAGATCCTTCTTGTTCTTCACCGTGCTGTCCATCATACGGCTGAGGAATATGATGCCGAACGGGATGCCTGCTCCCAAGACAAGTGCCACAAGCAGAATCATCATCTTGTTGGGTGACACCGGGGCCGGCGAGCCGGTAGGCGATACTATGAGCCTCGTGTTGCCTACGTTCACCAGACTGGCTATCTCATTCTCTTCTCTTTTCTGGAGAAGGTAGATGTAGAGTGATTCCTTGACTTTCTGTTGTCTCTCAATGGAGAGAAGTTCCATCTGCTGGCCGGAACTTGATGCGATGCGAGCCATGATCTGGTCTTCCTGGCTTCTGATTTTTTCGGCTTGGAGATGCAGAGTGGCGAGCAGGTTGTCAATAGAGCGTATGATTGCACTCTTGATGGAGAGCAATGCTGCATTCATGTCGGCAATGAGAGGGTTCTTCTCGCTGCTGGTCGCGATCAGCTTGTCTCTCTGGAGGACAATGCTGTTGTATTCGGATATCTGGCTTTCGATATCGGTGCTTGTAAGTCCTGAGTTTGCAGGTATGAGGGCGTTCGCATTTGCGGGCTCGGTCAGATAGTCCCTTATGTATTGGGCTATGGTGAGCTGGTTGTTTACCTCAAAGGATTTTGTGGCATATTCGGAGGACTCTTCCAGATAGGACTGTGAGAGGGCCTGCATGTCTGTCAGCTTGTTTTCTTCCTTGTATTCCTTGAGGTCGGTCTCGATGCCTCCGAGTTCCTGTTCTATGACCACAAGCCTTTCATTGATGAAGTCTGTGGTATTGCGGGCGGATCTGTTTTTGTCATGGACCCATTCGTCGTTGTAGACGTCAATCAGGGTGTTCAGGATGTTTTCCGCCCTGGCAGGGTAGGTGTCTTCAAGGGAAAGCACCACTACGGAAGTCTGCTTGCCGGATACTGTCGCGCTGAGGTTGTGTGCGTATGCCTTTGCCTTGGCTTTGCTGTTGACCCACGATATGGTGATGTCATCATCCCATTCCCCATACATTGACGGCAGGATGACTATGGAGCCTACAGGGGTGGAAAGGGTGTCTCCTGCCATTCCTTCCACCTTAACCTTTTTCAGTTTGTCCGGGCCTATCGTGAAGTCCGACAGTACGATAGTGCTGTCACTGATTTTCTTTACCATGAAAGAGAATGAAGAGGTCACCATCGGCTCCACTATTGACAGTTCGATAGGGGAGTTGTTGTACAGTTCCCTGTCCCTCATGAACTGGTGTTCAACATAACTTATTTCAAGCCCGAGCCTTTCCACAACGGTCTGCAGCAGGTCAGGGGAGGCGAAGGCTTCGACTTCATTGTTCACATTTACACTTGAGCCCTGTCCGGCGAATCCGGAGATGTTGGCAATGTCCCTCAATGTGGCGTCCTGTGCATCCTCATTGATGATGACTTTTGCGGAACGGCTGTATGTTGCCGGAGTCTTGTACAGATAGAATGCGGCGAATACCAGACATATTCCGAGGGACAGCACATACCACCATTTGTATCCCCAGATCATTCCCCAGATGTCGGAGAAGTTGAAGTCGGACTGTTCCTCCTGAAAATTGTTGTTATTCCTGTATGTCTCTTCAGTCATGATTGTCGTTTGTTAGGAAGTCAGTAATTTCTTGTACTTGTCAGAGGTTTCATCTGGAAAGAAGTGTGGCAAGGAGTGTCGCGACAGACACCAGAAGCGAACCTGAAGATATCATGATGCTTGTCATTCTCAGTCCCTTGTCGTCAAGGGTGGACTGTCTGGCCTTGATTTCGCTTGGCTCCACATATACTATGTCGTTCTGCAGCAGGTTATATGCAGGGGACTTGAACATGTCCACGGAGCACAGGTCGATGTTGTAGAATACCCTTTCCCCGTCAAGCTCCCTGATTACGGTCACATTCTCCCTTTTTCCGAAGATCGTCAGGTCTCCCGCCAGGCTGAGCGCCTGGAGCACTGTGACCTTGTCTCCCTCGATTGTGTAAGTTCCCGGATTGTTGACCTCTCCGAGCACCGACACCTTGAAGTTCATGAATTCCACCGTTACGACGGCATCATTGAGATATCCTTCCTTAAGCAGTGTGTCTTTGATTTTTTCGGACAGTTCCCATCGGGTCATTCCTGCCACCTGGATAGGACCGAGCACCGGGAAGTCGATGTAGCCGTCATTGTCGACGACATATCCCATGAGCTTCTGCTGTGCGGCGCTAGTGACGATCTCTGATCCGGCCTGATAGCTGACCACTGGGAGGTTGAACATCGTTGCAAGTTCCGGGTTGCGGCTGGAGACCACTATTGAAATCATGTCCTTCGGCTGGATGACAATTCCCCCGTGCTTGTCGATCTCTTCAGGATGGTCAATAGCCTTGTCCTGAAAGTAGGCGATGTTCTTGACCTGCGCGCATGAGGCGAGCATCGTCATTGTCAGCAGAGCTGCTGCTGCCTTATGCAGTATCTCTCTTTTATTGCCCATAAACTTTTCTTTTTCTATGGTTATTATGAATGTTTCTTTTTCTCAAGTTCTTTTGCGATTTCCGGCTCAGTCTTGGCGAGCTCTTCGAGCGGTATATACGACGGCCCGCCGCCGTTTTTCTTTATGAAGTGGTTGATCACGAGCTGGAAGGCGGTCCACAGCACGACGTCGATCAGCAGGATGAAGGTCAGATTGATGCGGTCGGCAAGGAGTGTGTTCATCACTATGAAGAAGAGGTCGGTGATGAGAATGGTGATGAGCACGAACTTCGTCTTCATTCCGGCGCGGATCAGCTTGTGGTGGATGTGATTCTTGTCCGGAAGGAACGGGCTGCGTCCTTTCCGTATCCTGTGGAGCGACACCCTCACCACATCGAGCATAGGCACAAGCAGCGTGCTGAAAGCCACTATCATATCCATTGTGTCCTTCCTGCCGGAAGAGCCGAAGCTGAGATGTATTACGAGATAGCTGAGGATGTAGCCGAGGGTAAGGCTGCCTGCATCGCCCATGAAGAGCTTGTGACCTTTCCTTTCGTTTCCGAACACATTGTAGAACCAGAACACCATCACGATGCCGAGGGTGACCAGCGCCATGGTCGCGTAGATGTATTCCTTTTCCATCACGAGCATGCCGGCCAGTACGCATAGAGCTATGCAGCACAGTCCGGACGCGAGCCCGTCTATGCCGTCGATGAGGTTTATGGCGTTAGTGATGAAGACCACTATGAAAATCGTTATCGGTATGCCGGCCCATGCCGGTATGTCGTATATGCCGAACAGTCCTCCGAGGGAGTGCAGCCAGTTGCCTGAGATCACCAGCAGGCCTGCAGCGATGATCTGTATGAGAAACTTGTATCTGTATCCGACTCCCACGAGGTCATCGGCTTCGCCGGCGAGATACAGCATGGTGAGGCCGGAGAACAGGAACAGCAGCTCATACCAAACCTGCCTTTCGTCCACGCCTTCGATCGGATAGCCGAGAGCATACCTGATGCCCAGGTTGAGGAACAGGGCAATGAGAATGGCCGGAAAGAACGAAAGTCCTCCCAGTCTTGGCACCGGATGCTTGTGGACCTTTCTCGCGTCAGGCTCGTCAAAGAGTTTCTTCTTGTAGGAAATGAACAGTATGTTCGGGATGAGTATGATGCCCAGCAATACAGCTGAGAGCAGGGCGCTTCCCATGAAGAGGAACTTGACTGTTTCCGGATTCATTGATTTGTGATTAGATTAGACAATGGGGATATGAGTGATCCGGGGTCCGCAGTGTGCGAGGGGGGCGACAAACATATGTGCAGACACACCTCTGGGGCTTTGATGCTTTTGCAAATGATTGCGCATCAAAGTGTTAGCATGGTTGATGTCCGGTTTGTACCTCTGTTTCACAACTGTCGAATTTGACATGCCGGATATTCTGCGCAAATTTATCAATGTTCATCAATATAAGCAAGATAAAAATGATGATTTCTTCAGATAAGACGACAAATCCCCCGCTGTGCATCGCCAGCGGGGGATTTATTTTATATTTTTTTGTCGGCGGAGCCCCGTGTCGGATCGGCTTCCGCCTCAGTCAATGTGTCACTCGTTTTCTGGGAGTGGCTTCATCGTGTGGTAGACATTCTGGACATCATCGTCCTCTTCGAGCCTTTCCACGAGCTTGTCGAGTTCGGCCCGGTCTTCCGGGGCGACATCCTTCAGCTCCACATTAGGGAGGCGGGTGAATTCTCCGGAGAGGAGTTCATAGCCGTGGTCCTCGATGTATTTCTGGATATTGTTGAAGGCAGTGTATTCGCCGTAGATGATGATCTCCCTGTTGTCGTCCTCGTCAACCTCCTCAAAAACTTCGTCGGCTCCGTAGTCGATGAGGTCGAGTTCAAGCTCTTCGATGTCGACAGGCTTGTCGCTCTTCATGCGGAACATGCACTTGCGGTCGAACATGTAGTCGACGCTTCCTGAGGTGCCGAGGGAGCCGCCGCTCTTGGTGAAATATGAGCGGACATTGGCCACGGTGCGGTTGTTGTTGTCGGTGGCGGCTTCCACGAGGAAGGCGATGCCGTGCGGGCCGTAGCCTTCGAGAACTATCTCCTTGTAGTCGCTCTGGTCCTTGTCGCTGGCACGCTTGATGGCGCGTTCGATGTTGTCCTTAGGCATGTTTTCGCTGCGGGCGGTCTGGAGGAGTGCCCTGAGCCTAGGGTTGCCGGTCACGTCAGGTCCGCCCTGCTTTACGGCAATGGTGATTTCCTTGCCTATCTTGGTGAAGGTGCGGGCCATGTGCCCCCATCTCTTGAATTTCCTTTCTTTCCTGAATTCAAATGCTCTTCCCATGATTCTTTCCCTTATGTTGCATTGTGAAGTCTTATTCGGCTTCTATCCTTGAAATGTACTTGTCGATGTCATATCCTTCCATGGACTGCGGGTACTTGTCCTTTATCTTCTTGTAGGCGGCGAGGGCCTTGTCGTTCTGTCCGAGCTCCTCGTATGTCACTCCGGCCTTGAGAAGATAGCCTGCTGCGTACATGTTGTCGGCTGTGGCTGCGGCCTTCTCGAAATATGTCACTGCCTTGGCGTAGTCGTTGAGTCCCACATAGGCATCTCCGATGCATGCAGTGGCGCGGGCGAGGAGGATTTCATCCTTGCCGTTATATTTTGAGAGATAGCTGATGGCGCTGTCCCAGTTGCCGAGCTGGAGTTCGCAGACTCCGGCATAGAAATATGCCGCCTTTCCGGCCTTCTTGCCGTATTCGTCTATGATCTGGGCAAATCCGAGCACATTCCCGTCGCCGTTGAGCGCAAGTTCGTATTCTTCAGCCCTGAAATTGGCCTCTGCAGGATACATCTGCTCCATGGCCTCGGCCTTCTGCGGCAGATAGCCGTATTTGTGCCAGAAGAAGAATCCCAGTCCGCCGAGGATGAGCACCGCGATGATGACGGTGATGGCCACCTTGTTGCTGCTGAAGAAAAGTTCAGTCTTCGACACCGCTTCTACTACAGCCGCCGTGTTCTCTTTTGCTCTCTCTTTCTCTTTGTTCTCGTGTGACATGATGTATTGATTTTTTAATTTTTCCAAAATCTGAAACAGGGCGCAAATTTATAAAAAAATTATAAACCGACAATTAATATTGTGTATCTTTGTCGGGAGTTAAGATTGACGCATGCCTGTATTGGAAAAAATAATGGTGGCCAACTTCCGGAACATAGGGTTTCAGGAGTTGGTCTTTTCACCCAACATAAACTGCATTTCAGGGAACAACGGGGAGGGGAAGACGAACCTCCTCGATGCGGTCTGGTACCTGTCGATGACCAAGAGCGCGTTTTCGGCTTCTGACCGCTTCAATTTCCGGTACGGGACGGAGGAGTTTTCCATTTCCGGGAATTACAGGATGGAGAACGGGCTGGAGAGCCGCTTTGCGGTGCAGGTGACGGCGAAAGGGGAGAAGAAGATGCTGAGGGACGACAAGCCTTACGGAAGGATTTCGGAGCACATAGGGGTGCTGCCGATTGTGATGGTGTCCCCGGCGGACATTTCGCTGGTGAGCGAGTCGGGTGAGGAGAGGCGGAAGTTCGTCAATTCGGTGCTTGCGCAGATGGACAGGGAATATCTTGCCGCCGTGCAGCAGTACAACAGGCTTCTGGTGCAGCGCAACAGGATGCTGAAGGGGTTCGCGGTGGACAGGGACCTGATATCCGTGTTCGACATGAAGATGAAGGCACATGCTGACTATATCTATGGGGCGCGGAAGAAATTTGTGGAGGAACTGTCGCCGATAGTGGCGGAGTATTACAGGGAAGTGTCCGGGGGGCAGGAAACGGTGGAGATGGAGTACAGGTCGGACCTGGACGGGGGGCCTCTGGACGAGTTGCTTGCTGCCGGTCTGGATAAGGACCTTGCACTGAAATATACTGCTGTCGGTGTACACAGGGATGATTTCATTTTCGGAATGAACGGGCACCCCATACGCAGATGCGGGTCGCAGGGGCAGCAGAAGTCGTTCCTGGTGTCGCTGAAGTTTGCGCAGTATGAGATAATGAAGCGGGCGTACGGCTTTGCTCCGACCCTGCTGCTGGATGATGTCTTCGACAAGCTGGACATGAGGAGGATAGCCAATCTGCTGTCGATGGTGACGGGGAGCGATTTCGGGCAGATCTTCATCACGGACAGCAACAAGGTGAGGATGGCCGGGCTCGTGGACAGCCTTACTGACGACAGGGCTTATTTTGAATGTACTGCCGGGACTTTCGTGCGGCAGTGAAACATGTTAAGGCAATGAAAGACCTTGGAAATTATATAGTGATGAAGCGGCGGGAGCCCCAGGCCATCGACAAGCTCATAGAGGAATGTATCCGTGACATGAAACTGGAGGTGGGGCTGAACGACATGAGGATATTCGCGGCGTGGGACAAGGTTTCCGGGGCAGCGGAATATACGATGGACAAATATTTCCGGAACGGGACCCTTTGCTGCAGCATAAGTTCTTCGGTGGTCAGGAGCATGCTGACGGTGCGCAGAGAGCAGCTTTTGAGGCAAATCAATGCCGAACTGAGGAATGAGGCAGGGACGATTTCCGGCAGGGGCAAGGTCCTGGAGGTGAAGAGACTGGTTTTAAGGTAAACGGATAGGATTGAAAATGGACAGGATAAAGATAGTTGCAGACAGGAACATTCCTTTTCTTGAAGGGGTGTTCGAGCCTTATGCGGATGTGGTATATATTGACGGGCGCAGCATGACGAAGGAGGATGTGGCGGATGCCGACGCCCTCATAATAAGGACGAGGACGAGGTGCAATGCGGAGCTTCTGGATGGGTCGAGGGTGTCCATGATAGCCACTGCGACCATCGGGACGGACCATATAGACTTTGACTATTGCAATTCCCATGGGATAGAGGTGCACAATGCCCAGGGCTGCAATGCCGGGGGAGTGATGCAGTATGTGTTTTCAGCCCTGTACGGGACCGCTTCCCGCAAGGGGATAAAGCTTTCCCCGGGTGACAATTTCGGGATAATCGGCGTGGGAAATGTCGGTCGGCTTGTTGAGCACATGGCCCGGCACATAGGCTTCAATGTTCTCAGGTGCGACCCTCCGAGGGCGGAGAAGGAAGGCGCCGAAGGGTTCTGTTCTCTTGAGCATCTCCTGCTGAATTCCCGTATAGTGACCATACACACGCCGCTGGACGCCACGACAAGAAGGATGGCTGATGAGAATTTCTTCAATCTCATGAGGCCGGGGGCATTCTTCATAAACACTTCCCGTGGGGAGGTGGTGGATGACAATGCCCTGATGGATGCCATCCCGAAGCTCGGGCCGGTGATCATCGACACATGGAACAATGAGCCGGACATCAATATGGAACTCCTTGAAATGGTGGACATCGCGACTCCGCATATAGCCGGCTATTCCTATCAGGGAAAGCAGAACGGGACGGCGTCTTCTGTGCAGGCGGTCGCAAGGCATTTCGGGATAGCCCCTCTGTATGATTTCTTCCCGCAGGGAGGCGGACCTGAGCTTAAGCCTGTCCATCTTGATCTCACCGGGATGAATCAGGGACAGATAACGGCGGTGCTCCAGTACAATTATCCGATATTCACCGATGACTTCATGTTCAGGATGGAGCCGGAGCACTTTGAGAAATTCCGTTCGGAATACAATTATCGCAGGGAGATATATGTAGATTGACGGAATCATATTTTGACAGGTAACATTTGAAATTATTCATATTTTGATTAATGACATTAAAACTTATAAGACAATGTTTCAGGAAAAAGACATCAGGCAGATAGAGGAAAGAGGCTCGTCTGTCAAGACCGTGGAAGAACAGGTTGAACATTTCAGGAAAGGCTTCCCGTGGATGAAGATCGTGGCTCCGGCCACTCCGGCAAGGGGCATCAAGGTGCTTGATGCCGCAGGAGAGGAAGCTGCAGTGAAATATTACGGCAGTGCGCACATGGACGGGAAATGCAAGTTCGTGCCGGCATCCGGTGCGGCTTCAAGAATGTTCAAGGACCTTTTCAGCGGACTGGATGTGCTCCGTTCCGGTGAGGATGTGAAGCCGGATTCGCCTGCTGCACGCTTTGCGGCCAATATCAGGAAATTCGCCTTTTACGACCCTGCCCTTTTCGGCGAGCCGGAAGACAGTGCTGAGTACAGGAAATCCGTGCTTTCAAAGACATTGACCGCCGAGGGTCTGAACTATGGCTCCAAGCCGAAGGGGGTCATCAAGTTCCACAGATATGCAGACGGTGAGGCAAGGACTGCCTTTGCGGAGCATCTTGTGGAGGCTCAGGATTATATGCGCAACCCTGACGGAACCGCCAATATCGTGGTGACAATCTCGCCTGAGCACAGGCCTCTGTTCGAGGAGGTATATGAGGGCGTCAAGGCTGAATATGAAAGGCGCTATGGCGTGAAGTACAACATCACCTTCACATTCCAGGACAAGGCTACGGACACCGTGGCCGTGGATGTGGAGAACCGTCCGTTCCGCACCGAGACGGATTCGCTGCTGTTCAGGCCTGCCGGACACGGTGCCCTCATATATAATCTCAACAATATAAAGGAAGAGGTGGTTTCGATAAAGAACATAGACAATGTGGCCAATGAACGCCTCCTGCCTGTAACGGCGAAATACAAGAAGATACTGCTCGGAAAATGCCTTGAACTGAGGGACACCCTGCATGGCTTCCTGAGAGAGCTTGATGCCTGCACTGATGTATGCTCAGAGAGCTGCGGAGTGCTCTGCGACAGGATAGAGGCCTTCCTTGACAAGGAACTGTGCATAACCCTGCCGAAGGCTGCCGACTGCGCTTCAAGGGTGGAGATGCTGAGAAAGAAGCTCAACAGGCCTGTCCGTGTTTGCGGAATGGTGAAGAATCAGGGCGAGCCGGGCGGCGGACCTTTCATAATCGCCGAGAAGGACGGCTCTACCTCTCTCCAGATACTTGAAAGCGTCCAGATCAACATGACTGACCCGGATGCAAAGGCTGCGCTTGCATCAGCCACGCACTTCAACCCTGTGGACCTCGTATGCTGTCTTCATGACTACAAGGGACAGCCGTTCAATCTTCTTGAGCATGTGGACCATGATGCCGGCTTCATCAGCTCGAAGAGCTATCAGGGCAGGGAACTGAAGGCACTCGAACTTCCTGGCCTGTGGAACGGCTCCATGAGCGACTGGAACACGATGTTCGTGGAAGTGCCTCTGGAGACCTTCAATCCTGTCAAGGTGGTGCTTGACCTGCTCAGACCGGCTCATCAGTAAAAATTAAAGATGACGTACCGCTGAATTTCAATGGTTTATGCGGATTTTATGAATGGGGATGACTCGAAAACCGGGGTCATCTTCATTTTTTTAGTGCCTATCCGCAAAAAAATACCCCCTCATTGTCATTCCGGACTGGAAAATTTGCTCTGCTCTCGGTTTCTGCGTATATTTAGCCTGATGGCTACATATACTGTTGCACCTCGGCATAGCAAATAAATTTGCTCTGCTCTCGGTTTCTGCGTATATTTAGCCTGACGGCTACATATACTATGGCGCTTCGGCAGAGCAAATTTATTTGCTCTGCACTCAGCTTTTGCGTATATTTGCAGCCGTGTCTGAAATCTGAACCGGCAAAATCTGATGCCGGAATGAAATTTTTATTGAAGAATATCCTTTATTTATGCTGTATGGCGTTGCCTGCAGCCCAGTCGTGCATGAGTTATGATGATGAATTGAAAGCTGATGCCGACGGCATGACCACCCTGTCGGTGCGCGGATATGTGTATGAGGGATCGGACTCCGACCCTCAGGCTTCCGCTTTGGGGGGGGCAATTGTATCAGTGGCTGTATTTGACAGGTATGATGTCGGTGACGGGACATCACTCGTCGAGGCCGATACCTTCACTTCGGATGACGGGTATTATGAAACAAGGCTGCAGCTGCGCCCTGACGGGGACGTTATCATAAAAGTGCAGGCCAAAAGGCAAGGCGCGAACGCTCCATACTCGGAAGCCAGCTGTGTATACACATGGAAATCAGGTCTGTACGACCCCACTATTGACGCCTATTGCGCCAACCTTGCCCCTATCTATATTCAATAAACCTCGGGATGGCCTGCGGTGTCCCTCCATCTTTTCGGTGAGCAGCCCACCAGCTTGGAAAATTGGCGATGGAAGTTGGATCTGTCGCTGAATCCCACCATCTCCCCGATGAGGTTTATGGATGTGTCCCGTTTGTCCAGGAGCATCTGCTTGGCATCGTTTATTCTCAGGTCCGTTCTCCAGCTTCTGAAGTCCTGTCCGACCTTTTCGGTGAAATACAGATGCAGCATTTCCCTTGTCGTCCCGAGTTCATGGGCGACTTCTTCACGGCTCTTGTCGTATTCCCTGTATTTCTTCTGGCTCACCCATTTCTTGAGTGCCTGTTCGATGGCTTCAAATTCCTGGTTGACATCATCGGTGTTTCCGCTGGCTGCAATGGCTGCCGGCTCTGCAGCCTTCCTTTTGGCCTGCCTCCTTTTCCTGGTCGGACCCGGCCTTGAAAATGCGCTGTGTCCGAATGCGTCCAGAAGGAGCTTGTGACTGCCGAGGAATGAAATGAAATTGCCGGTGAAATATATGAGATACAGGATGTAGAAGAAGGTGTATATCTTTATGAGCCCTTTCGGGATGAACATGTAGACAAGGACGAACATTGTCGTGAGCATGGTCAGGATGTAGCAGAACCTGATCCATTTGAGCTTGTGCTTCTCGTCTTCGTCATAATATTTTTCCAGAAGGTCAAGGGATCTTTTGTATGCCTTGTCAAAGATGATGATCAGATACGAATTCTGCAGGGCATACATTACTATTGCCACTATCAGAGTGATCCTGTGGAGCCTCCTGTCATCGGAAAAGAAGGATTCCGTAAGGACTGCGCTGACAAAGAACAGGATGAAGACGCTGATCATGAATCTGCTGGCGTCGATGTATCTCGGCTGCATCAGGTTTATGAGTGAATATGACATGATGATGGACGAGAATGCCGTGATTATCAGCATGGTGATGGCGGAGAAGTCTTCATAGTCCGGCAGGTCTGAATGATAGAGGGTGTAGCCGAATATGAATGCTCCCACCATGAAGTTGGTCGCTATGGTGGTCTTGGCCCTGGTCAGTTTCTTTGCATATTCAGTGCGTGGCACATTTATCAGCATAAGGACAATGGCCAGCGTCAATGAGACCGTCAGTCCGATCCATTGTATGAAATGTATATCCAGAATGCGGGACATCATGATTGGGTTAAGAAATCGTCTCCTGCATAAATATCAGGAGCGGCAGAGTCCGTATTTTCCCCGGTCTTCTGACCGCCCCTGTGTCATTGTGTGACGGCATGGCCCGGAAACCTTGCCGTCTTGCTTTGCGCTTGTGTACGGTACGGTTACCAGCCCAGTATGTAGGCGAACATCAGCGGAGCGACTATGGTGGCGTCGGACTCCACGATGAATCTCGGCGTGTCCACATCGAGCTTGCCCCAGGTGATCTTCTCGTTCGGAACCGCTCCTGAGTATGAGCCGTATGAAGTGGTGCTGTCCGAGATCTGGCAGAAGTATTTCCAGAGCGGCGTGCCTGTCCATCCGAGGTCCTGCTCCATCATAGGGACGACGCAGATAGGGAAGTCGCCGGCTGTGCCGCCTCCGATCTGGAAGAAGCCCACTCCTTCTCCGCCTGAATTGTTCTTGTACCAGTCGGTGAGGAATATCATTGTCTCGATGCCGTTCTTGATGATGTGCGGATCAAGCTCTCCCTTGATGCAGTGTGCTGCGAAGATGTTGCCTGTGGTGCAGTCTTCCCATGCCGGAACCACGATAGGGATGTTCTTTTCGCATGCGGCAAGAACCCAGCTGTCCTTAGGGTCGATTTCGTAGTACTGCTCGAGGACTCCGCTGCGGAGAAGCCTGTATATTACTTCGTAAGGGAGAAGCCTTTCGCCCTTTGCCTGCATGTCTTTCCAGATGTCGAGGAGGTGGTGCTCCAGTCGGCGGAATGCCTCTTCCTCAGGGATGCAGGTGTCGGTGACACGGTTGTAGTGGTTGTCGAGGAGCTCCTTTTCCTGTGCAGGAGTGAGATCCCTGTAGCCCGGCACCCTGTAGTAGTGGGAGTGTGCCACCAGATTCATGATGTCTTCCTCAAGATTGTTGGCTGAGCATGAAACGATCTGGAACTTGTCCTGGCGTATCATCTCTGCGAGGGAGATTCCCAATTCGGCCGTACTCATGGCGCCGGCCATGGCCAACATCATCTTTCCGCCCTTCTTCATGTGTTCGTCGTATGCCTTTGCGGCATCCACGAGGGCCGCAGAGTTGAAATGACGGTAATGGTGTGTAATGAACTGTGAAATAGGTCCTTTTTCCATTTTGTCAGTTGTTTTTGCTCCCCATCCGGGGAATGTTGGATTCAAACTGCGAAATTAGCGAATTTTTCGCTATTTTTGCAAGCGTTTTTGTCAAACTTTTGCTGACATACAATTTGCTGATATACAATCTGAATATTTTTGGAATATGCAATCTGGATATATTGATGCATTCGGGAAGATAGTCACTCCGTTTTATTTCTATGACATGGACCTGTTCCGTACCACGGTTTCGGAACTGGCCTCCCTTTCGTCGCAGTACGGCATAAAGGTGCACTATGCCATAAAGGCAAATACGGAAGAAAGGCTGCTCCGTCACATAGCCTCATACGGATTCGGTGCGGACTGTGTGAGCGGGAATGAGGTCCTGCATGCTTACAGGTGCGGTTTCCGTCCTGAAGACATCGTGTTTGCCGGGGTAGGGAAAAGCGACAGGGAGATAACGGAGTCGCTGAGGCTCGGAATAGGTACCTTCAACTGCGAATCTCTTCAGGAGATAGAGGTGGTGAACGGTTTCGCAGCTTCCCTGGGGGTGAGGGCCAATGTCTCGGTGCGTATCAACCCTGACATAGACGCGCATACGCACAAATATGTCACCACCGGACTTTATGAAAACAAGTTCGGGGTGTCGAGGCATGAGTTCGAAGCCCTTGTGGCTCTGCTCGGAAGGTGCGGTGCCGTGGATCTGCAGGGGCTGCATTTCCATATAGGGTCGCAGATAACTGATGTGGAGGAGGTTTATTCACTTGAATGCAGGCGTGCTTCGGAGATTGTGCGCTGGTTTGAGGACAAGGGGCTTGAAATAAGGAATATAGACCTCGGCGGTGGTCTCGGTGTGGACTATGAGGACCCGGATGCCAATCCTGTGGCGGATTTCGGGACATGGTTCAGGACCATAGCGGAGAATCTGCCGCTGAAGCCGGGGCAGTCTGTGCATGTGGAGCCCGGAAGGTCGGTGGTGGCCCAGTGCGGGACCCTCATTTCCCGTGTCCTTTTCGTCAAGAGCGGGGAGACGAAGACCTTCCTGATCCTTGATGCCGGGATGAACGATCTCATCAGACCGGCTCTCTACGGGGCATACCACAAGATAGAAAATCTGTCGGCGGAGGTGCATGACGGAAGGGAAAGCGACCAGGTGTATGATGTGGTCGGTCCAGTTTGTGAGTCGAGTGATGTGTGGGGAGCTGGCCGTCTGCTGCCGTTGAGCGTGAGGGGCGACCTGATGGCAATCCGCAGCGCCGGGGCATACGGACAGGTGATGGCAAGCAGGTACAATCTCCGTGATCTGGCTCCGGCTGTCTTTTCGGATGACCTTTTGGAGAAAGATATTTGAAAGAAAACATATGAGGCATTTTACGGATTGACTTTATCCGATATTTCAAAACAGTTTCTAACTTTGCACGGTTTTATTATTTGTTACAGATATGTTTGAAAATCTTGTCGAAAGGCTTGAACGCTCCTTCAAGATATTGAAAGGAGAGGGAAAGATTACAGAAATAAATGTCGCAGAGACACTTAAGGATATAAGAAGGGCTTTGCTTGATGCCGATGTCAGCTACAAGGTGGCCAAGCAGTTCTGCGATGAGGTGAAGCAGAAGGCCATGGGCATGAATGTGCTCACATCCGTGAAACCGGAGCAGATGATGGTCAAGATCGTGCATGACGAGCTTGCCGCCCTCATGGGAAGCGAGTCGAGCGATATCAATGTAAAGGGGCATCCGGGCATTGTGCTCGTAGCCGGCCTCCAGGGTTCCGGTAAGACCACATTCTCCGGAAAGCTCGCGCTCAATTGCAAGAGCAAGAGGGGGATGAAGGTGATGCTTGCAGCCTGCGACGTCTACCGTCCGGCCGCAATCGACCAGCTGAAGGTGCTCGGGGAGCAGATAGGGGTTCCGGTGTATTCCGAGGACGGGGAGAAGGATCCTGTCAGAATAGCAAAGAATGCCATAGCCAAGGCAAAGCAGGAAGGCATTTCAGTGGTCATAATAGATACTGCGGGCCGTCTGGCAGTGGATGAGGAGATGATGGACGAGATTTCCGCCCTCAAGAAGGCGACTTCTCCGACGGAGACCCTGTTCGTGGTGGATGCCATGACCGGACAGGATGCTGTGGAGACAGCAAAGGCTTTCAACGACAGGCTCGATTTCGACGGCGTCGTGCTCACCAAGATGGACGGTGACACCAGAGGCGGTGCCGCCCTTTCCATCAAGGCGGTTGTCGGCAAGCCGATCAAGTTCGTCAGCTCCGGAGAGAAGATGGAGGCCCTCGATGTATTCCATCCGAAGAGAATCGCCGACCGTATCCTCGGCATGGGTGATGTGGTCACCCTCGTGGAGAAGGCCCAGGAGCAGTTTGACGAGGAGCAGGCCCGCAGGCTGAAGAAGAAGCTTGCCAAGAACCAGTTCACCCTGATGGATTTCTACGAACAGATACAGCAGGTCAAGAAGATGGGCAACATCAAGGATCTCGCCTCCATGATACCGGGCATGGGCAAGGCCCTGAAGGATGTGGATATCGACAACAATTCTTTCAAGGGCATCGAGGCCATCATCATGTCCATGACCCCGCAGGAGCGTGAGAAGCCGGAGATCATCAACGGAAGCCGCCGCAAGCGCATCGCCGACGGCAGCGGCACCTCCCTCCAGGAAGTCAACCGCCTCCTCAAGCAGTTCGAGGACACCCGCCGCATGATGAAGACCGTCATGGGCGGCGGCATGGCAAACGCCATGCGCAACATGCGCCACCACCGTTAGTCTTGGCGGACATCTGACGATAGATGTGAAAATATAAAGTCAGTCCCGGCCTGCATCGCTGCAGGTCGGGACATTTTTCAATATTTATGTTTGTCAGAAGACTTCCTCGGGGGAGAGTCCGAGGAGGGCCATCCGTTTCCGGATCTTCGGCACTTCGTTCCTAATGAATTCCTCCCTCTGCTCCTTCAGAACGATATCACGGGCATCGTCGGCGATGAAATAGCCTATCCCTCTCTTGTTGAAGATGATGCCGGCATCTGTAAGCTTCTCGTAGCTCCGCATCACCGTATTGGGATTTACTCCTATGTCGGCTCCCAGTTCCCTTACGGAAGGTATTCTTCCGCCCGGCTGCAGGTCACCGCTGAGAATCCTGTCAAATATGGAGTCGCATATCTGCAGATATATCGGTTTGTTTGAATCAAATTCCATAAGTTTTCCTTTTCATTGTTGTATTTTCTTGATTCTGAAATATATCAGGATGTAGAGCACTATTGTCTGGATGACAAGTGCCGCAGTGGTCAGTCCCCGGAAGACACTTTCGTCAAGCTGCTCCAACCCGTCGAATCCGTTATCGGAGAAGCCTTTCAGTACCATCAACATGATGAACAGGCAGAGCACACCGAGCCCGAACAGCACGAGGATGGTCTTGGATATCTTGCCTCTTCTGAAGAATACTGCTCCGAGGATGAAATACAGGATTGAGATGTGCAGTGAAATCAGGGCATACCCGTCAACTCCGTCACCGAACAGTTCTGAAAGGTTCCAGGCAGACATGTTCATCAGCAGGGTTTGCGAAACGGCAGTGCCGGTGACAAGGGTCGCGACAAGGTCCGAAACGGCATATATGACCAGGAAGGCTGCAGGCACAATGGCTGCGGCATTTATTATCACGGACACTGTCTTTTCCAGGACTGATGCCGGAATGAGGATGTAATTGCTCCCGGCGCGTTTGTCCGTGACATACCCGTAGCAGGCCGACGGTATCCAGACGGAAAATATCGCCGCCGTGGCTGCCAGGAAAAATTCTCTTGTGCCGAGCCCTATATATTCATATTCTCCTGGCACGAACAGGGAGAACATGTAGGACAATATCAGTCCGAACACCGGGATCAGCCCGAAACACAGCACCTTGAGCCAGTTTTCGGAGAAAAGTCTGGTCAGGTCGCTCGCGAAATATTTTCCGAATCTCTTGAAATTGAATGTATCGTTCATGGCAGTTAAATTCATTTTTACAGTTGTATCTTTTTCATTTTCCATCCTGCGAAGGCCGCGCAGATTATCGCGAAGAGGAACTGGATTCCATGCCATGTCACATCTGCCATGCCGCTTTCGAGGAAGGATTCCCATTTTTCAGTGTCAATGTTATCTATGGCATGAACCGTTGCCCACAGGGCTGTCACGCAGAGCAGCAGGCAGACTATTATGGTCATGAAGATCTTGTTTTTCCTGAATGCAGCTGCACCGGCAAGACCGGCCATGGATATTGCAATCGGAAGGAAGATGAACGGGCTGAAGTTGAGCGTATAGTATGATCCGGCTTCGTTGAATTCGGTCAGGGGAGTGCCGAAGAAGAGTCCCGCAAGGCTGCTGATGACCTTGCCCGGGAATGCGGCATGTATGATCCAGTCGCTGAAGAAATACAGAATCATGAATGCGACCGGTACCACAACTGCCGAAACCAGCAGTGCGCTGACGAACTTTTCTGCCGATGAGACAGGAAGCATGAAAAACTGTGTTCCATTTCTCTTGTCTGTCATTTTACCGTATCGGGATATGGGGAAAATGAGAAAAAACAGGGTGAAGATGGCTGTGGCATAGAACGGAGCCAGGTTGCCTGAATAGTTTTCCCAGACTATCGTCTGTCCTTCCGGTTCTACCGTCAGGGAAAAAAGCAGATGTATGAGGAACAGCATCACAGGCGCGAGTCCTGTAAGGAGGACAGGCAGGCCCTGGGCCCTGGCCGTATCCTTCAGTTCGTACAGAAGATATTTCCCGAAACGGGAAATGTCAAATGTGTCGTTTCTGTCCATTTTGTCATTTTTTAGAGAACAGGCCCTTGATGAGTTCCTTGTGGAGGTGGACGGTGTTGAAGAGGGCTTCGATGTTCACTTTGCTTTCTTCTCCGGTGCTGTTGAGGTACACCTGGATGCTTCCGCCCGGAATCAGTTCACTGTAGAGGGCATCAGGACGCCTTTCGTTGGTGTAGTCAAATGTAAGTTTTTCCGATATTTCGGCCACTGAGGCATTCAGAAGCACGTCCTGCCTGTCGAGGATGATGATTGGGTCAATGATGTTTTCAAGGTCACGGACCTGATGGGTGGAGATCAGGAGGGTGGAGTCCTCAGCCGTGTATTTGGTGACGGCTTTCCTGAACTGGGCCTTGGACGGGATGTCGAGGCCGTTGGTCGGCTCGTCCATGAACAGGTATTTGCAGTTGCAGGCGAGGGCGAATGAGATGTAGGATTTTTTCAGCTGGCCGAACGACATCCTGTTCATCTTCTGGGCGGGATCTGTTTCGAAGATGCCCATCAGTTCGAGGAATTTCCCCATGTCGAATTTCTCCCAGAACTTGCCGTAGTTTCTGGCGTACGCCTCGGCTGTCATGGAAAGTGCCGCTACCTCGTCGCTCAGGAAATATTCGAGAGAGAGGAAGGACGGCTTGCGGTCAAACGGGTCGTATCCGTCGATGCTGACAGAGCCGGACTTGACTTTCTTCAGTCCGCAGAGGAGGGTGAGCAGGGTGGTCTTGCCGACTCCGTTCTCGCCGAGAAGGCCGTAGATCCTGCCTTCTTCAAGGCTCATTGAGATGTCCTTCAGTACGGTATTGTTGCCGTAACTGAATGTTATATTGTCAATTTTAATCATGGTATATGATTTTGAAAGGTTTTGTCATCTGCCTTGTCCTGCTTCGTATTCGTGTGTAATAGTGAAGTAGAACACCGCAAATGTATGAATAATTTCTGACAATACAACAATTTTTTGAAAAAAGTAAATTAGAAAAATATTTCAAGAAGTACACGGGCATGACCCCGCGCTGGTACCGTCTGTACGGGGGGGGCAATGAGGTATTGAATCCGGGGGAGATGAATTGTCCAATGGATTCAATGCATTTTCCTGTGCTGTGACTGCCTGAATTCCTTTTCCTTTGCAGCCAGCAGCGGCCGGTCCTCATCTGCGAGGGCGAAGTCGCAGAACCTTTCCCAGATGTAGCGCACTGCCTGTTCGGAAGGATGTACCATGTCTTCAGCATAGAACCTGTAGTCCCTGAGCTCGTCAGTCATTATCTCGTAGGCAGGAAAATATGTGCATCTGTCAGGAAATGCATTGCAAAGCCGTTCGGCGGCCAGGAGCAGCGACGCCTTGCTGACCGCATTGCCGTGTGCTCCGTCTTTCAGATGCCGTATCGGACTTACTGTCAGAATGATTTTCTTGCCGGATGTTTTTCCTGAAATGATTTTAGAGAGCATATTGAAGGTCTGTTCCGGCTCCAGCCTTTCCCTGACGAATTCCTTTGCATTCCTTTTCAGGCAGTTTGACACAATGATGTCCTTGCCGATGTGCCTGTAGCACCAGCTTGTGCCGAGAGTGATGACCACGATGTCCGCCTGCCTGTAGAATTCCGCCGCTTCACGGAGCCTTCCGTTGGCATTTTCCAGAAATTCAGACTCTGTCTGCCTTGCAAACGATGTATGATGGCTGAAAGAGCAGACCAGTCCCGCTCCGCTGCCCATCATCTCGCAGTCCCCTGCTGTGAACTCAGTGCCGTTTTCCAGCCTTTCAACCGAATTGCATATCGACTGCGGATTGTAAAGTGTACCGAAAGGATTTACGCACACATCGAGTCCCGCCTCTGCCATCCTGCGACCCGCATTGTCCGCAAAGCAGCTTCCCAGTACCATTATCCTGTCCCTGTATGATATCGTGAACGGGCTTCTCCCGCATTCCACCGGTGTCTGCAGCTTCAGCATCTTCCTTTTGTTTTTCAAAATGCCAAATGTACGCAGAAACCTGGAGCAATGCAAACCGCCCTGCCATGTTTCTCCTCCTTTAATTATCCTCTTTATATGGCCATGTTCTTATAAATGCTATTCCATTGACCGGTATGATAGGCTTGATGAAGCCGCAGTTTTCGGACAATGAACCGCAAAATCTGCGGCTTATTTCTTATCTTTGACGGTTAGATTTTTTCGACATGAAATTCTGCAGGATAATTTTATCGGTGCTGGTGGTGTCCGGGCTGTGCATTGAGACCCGGGCAGAGATGCAGACACGGGAGCCGGCGGGGAAGGCATCGGTTTCCGGGGCGGAAACGGAGCAGGATGCCGCTCCGGATGATGCCGGCAAGGTACGCTTTGCGTATGATGCCGACTTTGAAATGAATTTTGACAACAGGGAGTTTGACCACAGCCATATCCTGCCGTCAATGACCATATTCGGGGCGAGGCTTACGCCTGCGATAGGCATGACTTACAGGCAGAAGAACGGGGCGAGGCACAGGCTCATGGCCGGGATTGACATAATGAAGGATTTCGGACGCTCTCCGGTGCAGGCTTCCGCAGGAAGTGCAGACGGGGATGCCGCAGGTGAAGACGGAGTCATCCATGATCCGGACGAGTATTCCGAAAACCAGAGGAATTTGGGCCTTTTCGGGGAGATTTCATTTTACTATCAGTTTGAAAAGAGACTCGGCAAGGCGGATTTCGCGCTGACGGCAGGCATTTTTCCACGGCGGTTTCTCGGAGGGGAGTATTCGACGGCCTTCTTTTCGGACTCCCTCAGCTGGTATGACAACAATCTGGAAGGGCTTCTGCTGACTTTCCGCAGGCCTGCCTCATATTTTGAGGTCGGCTGCGACTGGATGGGCATGGCCGGGGTGGACAGGCGAGAGAGGTTCATGATATTCAGTTCTGGCCGGGGCAGGGTGGCAGGTCCGCTTTCGCTCGGGTATTCCGCCTATATGTATCATTTTGCCGGTTCGGCAAATGCTCCGGGGGTGGTTGACAATATCCTGGTCAATCCCTGGCTGGATCTCGACTTTACCTGTTATGTGCCTCTGCAGCAGCTGCATCTTTCCGTGGGATGGCTGCAGTCCCTTCAGAACGACAGGGAGCTTGTGCACGAGTATGTGGCTCCCGGAGGGGCGGAAATCACGGCAGGGATAAGGAATTGGAATGTGGGAATCGAGAACAGGCTTTTCTGCGGGCAGGACATGATGCCATATTACAATACAACAGGTACCGGCGGGGAGAAATACGGGAACATGCTTTATTTCGGTGACCCGTTCTACCGGATGCGCGACAGGGACGGCTGGCAGGTGTATGACAGGCTGGAGTTTTTCTACGAACCGAAAATTTCGCGTTTTCTTGACCTGAAGGTGGCGGCGGTCCTGCATTTCAGCGGCGGATATGCCGGCTGGCAGCAGATGGTGACCGTACATTTCAATCTTCAGGAGCTGATGGAGGGGATAAAGAACCGGAAATAGTGCCGTGAAATAAAATGATATGATATGTTGCTGAACAACAGGAAAAACAGAAGACAGGAACCATCTATGGCTTCGGCGACTCTGAATCTGATGATGCTGGAGTTCGCTCCGGAATGGGAGGCGGCCAAAGCCAATCTTTCCCGTCTTGATGCTATCATGGAGAGGATTTTCAGCCTGCCGTCGTGCGGATATCCGGGAGCGAGCCAGGGTGGTGCAGCAGAGGAGGGGAGTATGGCGGCTGCCGGTTTCATGCCGGACATCATCGTGCTTCCTGAGTTCTTCAGCACAGGGTTCAGCATGAATCCGTGCGTGGCGGAATATCAGGATCTTTCCCCTTCACTTGGCTGGATGCTGCGGACGGCAGCTCTGTATGACTGTGCGGTGGCAGGTTCGATCCCTGTGATTGGCCCGGACGGAAGACGGTTCAACCGTTTCTTTTTTGTCACACCGGAAGGTGTCCTCGGACAATATGACAAAAGGCATCTTTTCTTCGGAGGTGAGGATGCCAGTTATACACACGGTACGGACCGTGTGATTTTGGAATACAAAGGATGGAAAATCCTGCTCGGCACATGCTTCGACCTGCGTTTCCCTGTGTGGATGCGCAATGACGGGAATGACCCCTATGACCTGTATCTCAATGTGGCCAACTGGCCTGCCGCGAGAAGGAAGGCTGCAGAGGTGCTGGCCGCAGCAAGGGCTATTGAGAATGTGTGCTATGTGGCATTCTGCAACAGGGCGGGGCATGATCCCCTTCTGGCTTATGACGGGGGCTCGTCGGTCATCAACCACAGAGGGAGGGTCCGCTCCGTTTCTTCCCGTGTCATGGATACGGATGTGGTCTATGCCGTGCTGGACATGGCTGAGATGCTGCGCTTCAGGGCATCCTTCCCGATTTTGGGCCTTGTTGACAGGCATAATTTATTGTAGCAATATATAGAAACTCAGATATGAAGAAAAAATTTCTTATTCTGCTGATGCTGCCGCTGATGGCGGCATTGGCATCGTGCTGTGGCCCGAAAGACGGGACATACACCTTCACGCTCCTGACGACCAATGATGTCCACGGATGCTATTTCGATTCCACATATGTGGGGGACAGGACGAAAAATTCACTTTTGGCCGTTTCTCATTATGCCGACAGCATCCGCAATGCCGTCGGAGAGGATAATGTCATCCTTGTAGATGCCGGCGACTGCCTTCAGGGCGACAACGCGGCGTATTATTTCAATTATGTGGACACGGTTTCGGACCATGTCTATGCCAGGATGGCGGACTATATGAAATATGACGCGGTGGTGGTCGGCAACCATGACATAGAGACAGGGCACCCGGTATATGACCGCATCGTAAGGGAAATGAAGACTCCGTTCCTTGCCGCGAACACGCCGAGGGACGACAATGGCAAACCTTATTTCCAGGATTATGTCATATTGAAGCGCCATGGGATCAGGATCGCCGTGCTTGGCTTCACCAATCCCAACATGAAGAACTGGCTTTCGGAGGAATACTGGCGCGGGATGTCATTCGAGTCCCTGCTTCCGTTTGTGCAGGAATATGTGGATGATGTGATTGCCAAGGAAAATCCTATGGTGGTGATTGCCGCCGTGCATTCAGGTACGGGCAAGGGTGACGGATCCATGCTTGAGAGCCAGGGACTTGACCTTTTCAACAGCCTCAAGGGTGTGGACTTCCTTGTCTGCTCCCATGATCATAGGCCTTATATGGCAGAAAAGAAGGACATCTGCCTGATTAATTCCGGCAGCCATTGCCGCAATGTGGGGCAGGGGACTGTCACCCTGGAGATAAAGGACGGAAAATGCGTTTCCAAGACCCTTGACGCTGCTCTTGTTCCTGTCAGGAAGGACAGGGTCAACAATGAAATGAAGGCCATGTTCCAGAAGGACTATGAGGCAGTGAAAGCCTTTACCGTGCGTCCGGTCGGGGAATTGAAGACAGAACTGCGCACCCGTGACGCCTACATGGGGATGTGTGACTATGTCAATCTCCTGCATGCAGTCTGCCTTGAAGTGCCTGAAGCCGACCTTTCGTTTGCGGCTCCGCTCACCTTCAATGGTTATGTGAAGCCCGGTGTGCTTACCTACAATGATCTGTTTACAATATATCCTTTTGAAAACCAGCTTTATGTGGTGGAGATGACTGGCAAGGAAATCAAGGATTACCTTGAATATTCCTATTCCACCTGGGTCAATACGGTATCCGGCAGGGAAGATGAGCACATCCTGAAGATTGCCGACGAACCTGATCCCCGCACCGGGCAGAAACGCTGGTCTTTCGTGGGACGGAGCTATAATTTCGATTCATGCGGAGGCCTTGTCTATGATGTGGATGTCACTGCTCCTGCAGGAAGCCGTGTGGTCATAAAGTCTCTTGCAGACGGCTCGGCATTCAGTCCTGATGCCAAATACAAAGTGGCCATGACATCCTACCGTGCAAGCGGCGGTGGCGGAATCATGCGCGAAGGTGCCGGCATTGATACGGATTCCATAAATGACCGCATTGTGGCCCGCTATCCTGAAATCCGAGAACTCCTCCATGAATATCTCAAGGCACACGGCACCATAGATTCTGAGGTCATCGGTAACCCTGCCCTCATCGGTGAATGGCATTTCACTCCGACAGCCCTTTCAGCCCGCCTCATGACCCGCGACATGGAACTCCTTTTCGGAAGAAGATGAATGCCTTGCTTCGGAATGGCATGACTGCCCGGGATAAGGCAAAGAAAACAGGGCTGGACTCATCTGCAAGTCCAGCCCTGTTTTATTATATGTGAGTGTGTCAAAATCCCGGCGGAAGTGACAAAACGCACTTTGTTACCTTCTATTTTTCCATGTTCTTCTGCAGCCCCGTGTGGAGGAATTCCACAAATCCCGGAATGCTCAGGTCGTATCCTCTTACCGGTGCCAGAAGTTCCCCTTCAGGGGAAAGAAGCACATAGTTTGGCTGTGCGTTCACCCCGAACCTTGTCCTGGCAATGTATGAATTGACCCTTCCGAGGTCCTTCAGCACATCGCCGCTTTCTGTGGTCACCCATTCGTCCTTGTCAAGCCTTGACTTGTCGTCGGTGTAGAGGGCGACTACTATATAGTCATTCCGGAGCATTTCGAGCACCTGGGGATCGCTCCATACCCTCGACTCCATTTCACGGCAGTTCACGCAGCCGTGTCCGGTGATGTCCACGAATACAGGCTTGCCTGTTTCCTTTGCGGCAGCCAGACCTTCTTCAAGGGTGAAATATCCGCTGAGCCCGAGAGGAAGATGCAGGTCGTATTTGCTGCTTTTCCCGGAAACTTCCGTTGTCCCGGCATCTGATGCTGCCGTATTGCCTGTCGCTGCTCCGAGTACAAAGTCCTGTGAAGTCAGCGGAGGAAGATATCCTGAGAGTGCCTTGAGCGGAGCACCGAACATGCCCGGTATCATGTATACCACAAAGGCGAACACGGCTATGGACATCGCAAGTCTTTTGACGGATATGTGCTCCATCTTGTCGTCATGAGCAAACCTGAGCTTGCCGAGGAGGTAGAATCCGAGCATTGAGAATACCACAATCCAGATGGCGAGATATACCTCCCTGTCAAGAAGACCCCAGTGGTATGTCTGGTCAGCCACGCTGAGGAACTTGAATCCGAGGGCCACCTCTATGAATCCGAGCACCACCTTCACCGAATTGAGCCAGCCTCCGCTCTTCGGCAGGTTCTTCAGGAGGGACGGGAACAGTGCCAGTATGGTGAACGGCAGGGCGAATGCAAGCGAGAATGCGAGCATGGCTATCATCGGTTCCCAAAACTCTCCCTGCGTCGCCTTGATGAGCACTGAACCTACGATAGGTCCTGTGCAGGAGAACGAAACGAGCACGAGGGTGAGTGCCATGAAGAATATTCCCATCAGGCCTTTCTTGTCAGCCCCCTTGTCACTCTTGTTGACAATGGATGAAGGGAGGGTGATTTCAAATGCTCCGAAGAATGATGCTGCAAACACCATGAACACTATGAAGAATATGATGTTAGGCAGCCAGTGCGTCGCCAGCCAGTTGAATATGTCGGCCGTCACCGCATCTCCCCCAACGATTCTGGTGATGAGGATGATGAGCGAGATCGGCACTGTGTAGAGCAGCACTATGAAAAGTCCGTACATCGCGGCCTTGAACCGTCCTGCTGCAGGGGTGGATGAGCCTTTCATAAAGAAAGACACAGTCATAGGCACCATAGGGAAGACGCATGGGGTGAGCAGGGCTGCAAAACCCCACAGGATGGCCTCGATGACCAGGGCCCAGTTGAATCCTTTCCTGCCGCTGTCCCCGTTGCCGTCTGCCGGGACTATTTCCGCCTTGTCACTGCTGTCCCCCTTGACATTGATGGTGAATTTCCAGTATTCCGGAGAGGCGCATTGGGTCTCTGTGCAGGACATCCATGTCACTTCTCCAGAGACTGTTGCAGAAGCTCCGTCCACCTTGATGTCCTGGGCAATCACTATCTCCTTGAAGAATACGGGATCCCCGTCATAATCCGTTGATTCTG
This sequence comes from uncultured Bacteroidales bacterium, assembly GCA_944323825.1. Lineage (GTDB taxonomy): Bacteria > Bacteroidota > Bacteroidia > Bacteroidales > UBA932 > Cryptobacteroides. Next base: position 166,834 of record CALUTY010000002.1, on the reverse strand, counting down.
ATATTTCATACATGTCTCCGACGGCAGAATATCCGACAGCTTCATCAAATTCGACCGCAGTGGGGTACAGCTCGCTTTTGAGGTCGTATGTGTGCCATCCGTCTGCAATCTTTCCGGTGAAGACTATCCTCTGCGTGCCCGTGCCGGTCTTCTCTGCAGAGACTGTCCAAGTGACGGTGTTGAGGGGCTGCTGCCCGAATCCCTGTCCATATACGGCAACGGTGGCACATAATGCCACCATCGCTGTGAATGCTCTATAAATCAGATTTTTCACTTTATTCTATGATTTATGTATTAAATTCTGTCAGTATTCCGGACAGCGTCATTTTGCAAATGCCACGGATCTTGTCTCGCGGATCACTGTGATCTTGACCTGGCCCGGATATACCATTTCTTCCTGGATCTTCTTTGCTATTTCGCCTGACAGTGACTCCGCATCCTTGTCCGTCACCTGGTCGGCCCCTACTATCACTCTGAGTTCGCGTCCTGCCTGGATTGCGTATGTCTTGGTCACGCCCGGATAGGACTGGGCGATGTTCTCCATGTCCTTGAGCCTCTTGATATATGACTCTATCACTTCACGGCGTGCTCCCGGCCTTGCTCCTGAAATGGCGTCTCCGACCATCACGAGAGGGGAGATGATGGATGTCATCTCTATTTCCTCATGGTGTGCACCGATGGCGTTGCATACCTCCGGCTTCTCCTTGTATTTCTCGGCGAGCCTCATTCCGAGGATTGCGTGCGGAAGTTCCGGATCCTCGTCCGACACTTTTCCGATGTCATGCAGGAGTCCGGCCCTCTTTGCGATTTTAGGGTTGAGCCCGAGCTCCGATGCCATCGTGGCGCAGATGTTGGCCACCTCACGCGAGTGCTGGAGCAGGTTCTGTCCGTATGAAGAGCGGTATTTCATGCGGCCTATGAGCTTCACGAGCTCTATGTGCATCCCGTGTATGCCGAGGTCTATGCAGGTCCTCTTTCCGGTTTCCATGATCTCGTCCTCAAGCTGTTTCTGCACCTTGGCCACCACTTCCTCTATCCTTGCCGGATGGATGCGTCCGTCCACAACGAGCTGGTGGAGTGCGAGTCTTGCCACCTCTCTTCTCACAGGGTCGAATGCGGAAAGCAGGATGGCTTCAGGCGTGTCGTCCACGACTATCTCCACTCCTGTGGCTGCCTCCAGGGCCCTGATGTTGCGGCCTTCCCTTCCGATGATGCGGCCCTTTATCTCGTCGCTTTCGATGTTGAACACGGTCACGGCATTCTCTATTGCTGTTTCGGAAGCCGTCCTCTGGATGGTGTTGATGACTATCCTCTTTGCCTCCTTTCCGGCAGTGAGCCTTGCCTCGTCCATCACGTCGTTGATGTATGACTGGGCCTGTGACCTTGCCTCCGCCTTCATGTTCTCCATGAGCTGGTTCTTGGCTTCCGCCGCTGTCATTCCTGCAATGTTTTCTATCTGCTGTATGGCCTCTGCCCTGAGCTTGTCGTATTCTTCGGCCTTTTTCGTCACCATGTCCACCTGGCTTTTCAGGTTTTCCCTTATGGCGTCGGCCTCGCGGTTTTTCCTGCCGAGCTCGGCATTCTGCTGATTGAGGGTGTTCTCCTTCTGCTTCAGCCTTGATTCGGTCTCGTGTATCTGGTTGTTCTTCTCATTGATGTACTGCTCGTGTTCGCTCTTGAGCTGCAGGAATTTCTCCTTGGCCTGGAAGATCTTCTCCTTCCTGATGTTCTCGGCTTCTATCTCCGCCTTCTGGATGATTTCGTCCTTCTGTCCCTTAAGCAGAAGCTTGTGGACGAATATATAGGTCCCGACGGCGATGATGGCACCGATGGCTGCCGCCAAAAAATAAAATAATATCTCCATATTCCGTTATCGTTTGTAGTTAATGTTTTCATCCAATGCTGCGGCGTGGGACAAGACAAAGCGACCGGTCCTGCTCCGCAAATGGAAGCCGAACCGGTCGGATATGAATGCATGATAATAAAAAAGCCGTTAGTCTGTTTGTCTGGAAATCTTATAAGAATAAGATTTGAGCTCCGAAAATATGGGTCTGGCTTCCTCCGTCCCGCATGCGGAATCCCCTTGAGGGTCACATAGGCCTGCCATTGCCATTCGAGTAAACTCGGTTACTTAATGTAATTTGATGATTTCAGCAAAAATAAGTAACTAACGGCTATATTTATCAATATTGTCAAGATAACCTTCTATTTCCTTGTGCAGACCCTCGATTTCCCTTTCCATGCGCTCTATCTTCCTTGTCTGCATCACGTAACCTGTGCTTATGGTGAGGGCCGCAAGCATAAGCAGCTCCTCCGTGCCCTTTCCGGTGAAATTCTTTTCCTGCAGCCTCTCTATCTTCTCATTGACTATCCCCGCAGCCTTCCTCAATACCTCCTCATGCTCAGGAGAAGCGGCCGTCAGGCTGAACATGTATCCTGCAACTCTGATGGTTATGCTTCTTTCCATTGTTCCTCTCCTCTGCGTGTCAGCTCTCTATGAGAGATATGCATTTGTCTATTGTCCTTATCATCCTGTCTATCCTCTCTCTCGCCTCCCTCCTGTCCCTGGATGCCGATGTCACCGTCAAGGCGTCAGCCAGTCTCAGGCTATCAATCTTTTTTTCCAACTCTGATATCTGCTTCCTGTAGTCTTCATTCAGGTTTCTGCACTTCTGCAGCTCATCTTTCAGCCTTTCGCTTTCAGCCTTGGCGGCTTCGTATGCCGCTATCAGTTTCCTGATGTCTGTCCTGATGTCTTCAAACATGGCAGATGACCCTTATGAACACAGATGCAAAGTTAGTCTTTTTTATCGGAATGTCAAATAAAAATCTGCGCCATCCGGGATTATACCCTGTTGACGATTTCCACATTTTCCATCCCGTCCACGATGGCCGCCTTGTTGAGCGGAATCATGCTTCCGTAGCGCGCAGGTATCGATTTGCCGAGTCCCTTTTCCACATTCTCAAGTGATACTATCGGATTGACCTTGAGAAATGCACCGAGCACGACCATGTTGTAGACCTTTGAGTTTCCGACTCTGGCGGCGCCTTCTATGGCATTGATCCGGCAGATGTTGATGTCGGTCCTTGTCGGATGGCTGGTGATGCCGCTCGGGTCATATACGAGCCAGCCTCCCGGCTTTACGGTCTTTTCGAACTTGTCCATGGACTGCTGGTTGAGGATTATGGCCGTGTCATATTTGGTGACGATCGGGGAGCCTATCTTCCTGTCGCTCAGGATTACGCATACATTGGCTGTGCCTCCGCGCATTTCAGGCCCGTATGATGGCATCCATGTCACTTCCATGTCCTGCATTATGGCTGAGTATGCGAGTATCTTTCCCATCGAGAGGACGCCCTGTCCTCCGAATCCTGCTATTATTATTTCTTCTTTCATTTTTTTTGTTTCTTTTTCGCGATTACGGCGTCAGACTTCGCCTCCTCAGTCGGTCATTACCGCGAGGTAACTCCCTCCGTCGTCGCTTGTCTTCATTTAAGGATGTCCTTTATGTCGCCGATAGGGTATTTCTTGAACATGTTTTCCACCATCCATTTGTTGGCATCCACAGGGGTGAGCTTCCATCCGGAGTTGCAGGTAGACACTATTTCCACGAACGAGAGTCCTATGCCTTTCTGGCTGTATTCGAATGCCTTGCGTATGGCGTTCTTGGCTTTTCTCGCTGCAGGTGCCGTGTGGACGGACTGCCTTGTGATGTATGCCGTTCCGTCGAGGTGGGCTATCATGTCCGCTATCACGAGAGGGAAGCCGTTCAGCTTCGGATCCCTTCCGTACGGGGTTGTGGATGTCTTCATGCCGATGAGGGTAGTCGGGGCCATCTGGCCTCCTGTCATGCCGTAGATGCCGTTGTTGATGAAGATGACCACTATATTTTCCCCTCGTCCGCAGGCATGGATGATTTCAGCCGTGCCTATCGAGGCCAGGTCGCCGTCACCCTGGTAGGTGAATACATATTTGTCAGGACAGAGCCTCTTGGTGGCCGTAGCGAGCGCCGGGGCCCTTCCGTGTGCTGCCTCCTGCCAGTCTATGTCTATGTAGTTGTATGCAAATACTGAACATCCCACAGGGCAGATTCCGACAGTCTTGTCCTGGATGCCCATTTCCTCTATCACTTCGGCCACCAGCTTGTGAACCGTCCCGTGCGAGCATCCCGGGCAGTAGTGCATAACATTGTCCGTGAGCAGGGACGGCTTGCCGTATATCCTGTTTTCCGGTTTCTTGATTTCTTCTATGCTGATACTCATATCTTTCATTTGCTTGTGGCCCGTCATGCCAGGCCGTTGAACTTCTTGAATTCCGACACGATTTCCTCAGGGGTGTAGATGTTGCCTCCCTGCCTTCCGTAGAAGCCGACAGGGCAGGCGCCGTTCACGGCCAGCCTGACATCATGTACCATCTGTCCGAGGTTGAGCTCGATGCTCATCATGCTTTTCACCTGTTTTGAAAGCCTCTCTATCTCCTTGAATGGGAACGGGTAAAGCGTTATCGGCCTGAGCAGTCCGGCCTTGATGCCTTCAGCCCTGAGCTCGTCCACCACAGCCTCGCAGATCCTTGAAGAGCATCCGAATGCCACGAATACATATTCAGCGTCTTCAGTCATGTATTCGCTGAACTTCACTTCGTTCTCCTCTATGATTTCGTATTTGCCTTTAAGCTTCCGGTTGAACCTTTCCTGGATGTCGGCGTCGAGGGAGAGCGAGGTGATGATGTTCCTTTCCCTGCCTGCAGGCTTGCCTGTGGTTGCCCACGGTGCGGCCTCAAGGATTTCGGCGTCGGTCCTGCGTGGCTTCATGGGGTGCATCTCCACCTTTTCCATCATCTGGCCGATGATGCCGTCCGCGAGGATGACCACCGGAGTGCGGTATTTGAAGGCGAGGTCGAAGCCCCAGTCCACGAAGTCATACATGTCCTGGGCTGATGCCGGGGCAAGTACGATATTATGATAGTCTCCGTGTCCTCCGCCCTTCACTATCTGGTTGTAGTCGCTCTGGCTCGGCTGTATGGTTCCGAGGCCCGGGCCGCCGCGCATCACATCCACCACGACGCAGGGAAGTTCGGCTCCCGCGATGTAGCTTATGCCTTCGCACATGAGGCTTATTCCGGGGCTGCTGGATGAGGTCATCACCTTCTTGCCGCAGCTTGCGCCGCCGTAGATCATGTTGATGGACGAAGTTTCGCTTTCTGCCTGGAGCACCACCATGCCCGTGGTCTCCCACGGCTTTTCTTTCATGAGCGTCTCCATGACTTCGGACTGAGGGGTGATAGGATAGCCGAAATAGCCGTCCACACCGTTGCGTATTGCCGATATGGCAATCGCCTCGTTACCTTTCATCAATATCTTTTCTGCCATATCTCTTAAATTTTGACTCTGTAGACCGTAATCACCGAATCAGGACATACGACCGCACAGTTTGAACAGCCTATGCAGCCTTCGCCCGTCATTTCGGCATAGTGATATCCTTTGCTGTTGACCATGTCCGACAGTTTTATGCTGCCTGTCGGGCAGTTCGCGATACACACCGAGCATCCTTTGCACTTCTGCGTATCGACTTCTATTGCTCCTTTGAATGCCATCTGTCAAAAAGTTTTATCAAAACGACCCCAAATTTAAAAAAAATTTTATTTGGATGAACACTCCGCCGGTCTGTCTGCGGCAAGTCCTTTCCATACCAGGGCGCTCAATGCCGCTCCGGCCATAGGTGCCACGATGAAGAGCCACAACTGGGACAGGGCCTTGCCGCCTTCGAAGATTGCCGGTCCTATGCTCCTGGCAGGGTTGACTGAAGTGCCGGTTATAGGTATGCAGACAATGTGGATGAGCACGAGGGTGAGTCCGATTGCAAGTCCGGCGAAGTCTCCTGCTCCTTTCTTGCTGTCGGTGGTTCCGAGCACCACGAGCACGAAGATGAATGTGAACACGAATTCGGCGATGAATGCCTGCAGGGCCTGGCCTTCAGTGAAAGAGTTTGAGCCGGTGGCTGTCGGCCCGTTGTTCGTCCCTGTCGAAACCAAGGCAAATAAGACAGCGGAGCCGATGACTGCGCCTATCACCTGGAAAAGCATGAACATGGCCGCGTCCTTGCCTCCCATCCTGCCGGAAAGCCATACCCCGAAGGTGATTGCCGGATTGATGTGGCATCCGGAAATCTTGCCTATCGTGTAGGCCATGGCGATTACTGATAGACCGAAAGCAAAGGCCACACCGAGTGTGCCGACACCTTCGCTGACTGCGCCTGCCGCATTGCCGGCGAACACTGCGCTTCCGCATCCCATGAGAACCAGGACCATGGTCCCGGTCATTTCTGCCAGATACTTTTTCATATTCAATTATTATTTAAAGAAAAAATCAAAAAAAACATTTAAAATTATAAATTATTTCCTGATGAACGCAATGAATCCGGAACTTTTTTGAGAGCTTTTTCAAAGACGGGACATCCCGTTCCCGTAAGCTGGCTGCAGGCTGCTTGTCTCAGTGAAATTTTTGCTATCTTTGAAAAATTTATACTTGATTTTCAGATATGGGTACAATCATATTGAAGAATATAATGTCGGATTCTGTCAGTACGGACATCGTTGTCGCAGACGGGCTAATCCGGAAAATAGCCCCGGCCGGGACGGTGCAGGATGATCCTGGGGCAGAGGTGCTTGACTGTACTGGAAAGGCGGCCGTACCGGCTTTCGTCAACATGCATATACATGCCGCCATGTCGCTGATGCGCGGACTTGAGGAAGATGTGCTTTTCCACAAATGGCTTGAAAGGATATGGGAGGTGGAGTCGAGGATTGATGCCGAATATGTCTATTGGGCAGCGAAGGCCGCATGCGTTGAAATGCTGAAGACGGGGACTGTTACTTTCAATGACCATTACTGGTTTGCCCAGGCTGCATACAAGGCTGCGTCGGAGGCAGGGCTCCGTCCGGTGGAGTCGTATGTGTTCCTGGACAAATATGACGCTGATGAGGCGGAGAGGCAGAAGGAGGAGTGCATTGCCCTGTATGAGGACTCCCTCAAGTGGGGTGATTCAGGACGCTTCACGGTGGGGATACATTCAATGTATGCCGTGAGCGAGAAGACGATGCTGTGGGCTGCGGATTTCGCAAGGAAGCACGGGCTGAGGATACATATCCATCTGAGCGAGACAAGGAAGGAGGTCAATGACTGCATGGAAAAGCACGGTCTCACTCCGGTGGAATATCTCGAAAGGCTCGGACTGCTCGGTCCGGACCTTCTTGCAGCCCATACCCTCTGGCTTTCTGACCATGATGTCGAGCTGCTCGGAAGCCGCCATGTGAACTGCGTGCACAACATCAATTCCAATCTCAAACTGGCTTCAGGCTACCGTTTCAGATATAATGAGCTCAGGGATGCAGGGGCAAACATCTGCATAGGCACGGACGGGTGCGCCTCTTCCAACAACCTGGACATCCTCGAGGCCCTCAAGACGGCCGCGATGGTGCAGAAGGCATGGAGAGGAGACCCTTCAGCAATGCCTCTGGACGAACTGATGGCGATGGCTACCGTCAACGGCGCCAGGGCCCTCGGCCTGAATACGGGAAAGATTGAGGAGGGAAAGGACGCCGACATCCTCATAGTCGATACGGAAAACACATTCTTCCTTTCCGGAGGGTCGTTCCTCGCCAATTTCATATATTCCGCCCACAGCGACTGCATAGACTCGGTGATCAGTCGGGGCAGGTTCGTGATGAGGAACAGGCAGGTGGACGGTGAGAAGGAAATCCTTGCCGGAGCCAGGAAGGTCCTGGACAAGCTGCAGACTGTCATCCCGGGCGAAGTCGGGGGATCCGCTACATTGAAAACAGACATTTGAATAAGAATAATCAATTATGGATGAGAGAATTGAAAGAATCATGAAGGCTGCGGAATACATGCGTTCCCGCATAGGGGACAGGAAGCCTTCGGTGGGAATCGTCCTCGGCAGCGGGCTTGGAAAGCTTGCTGACAGGATAGAGGACCCGATAACGGTACCATACAGGGAGATTCCGGGATTTCCGGTGTCCACTGCCATAGGTCACAAGGGGAACTTCATTTTCGGCCGGCTCGGAGGAAAGGATGTGCTGGCCATGCAGGGCCGCTTCCATTATTATGAGGGCTATCCGATGGAGCTTGTCACCCTGCCGATAAGGGTGATGAAGGTGCTCGGAATCGGCTGTCTCTTCGTTTCCAATGCTGCAGGAGGTGTGAACTTCGATTTCAAGGTGGGCGACCTTATGGTCATAAGGGACCATATCAACCTGCTCCCGAACCCGCTGGTGGGCAGGAATCTTGACGAGTTCGGCCCGCGTTTCCCGGACATGACACGCCCCTATGACCCGAAGCTGATTGAGAAGGCGGAGACTGTGGCTGCGGAACTTGGGATTACTTTGAAAAAAGGTGTCTATCTCGCAGGGACCGGCCCTTCATACGAAACCCCTTCCGAGTACAGGTATTTCAGGATGATCGGTGCCGATGCGGTGGGGATGTCCACCATTCCTGAGGTTATAGTCGCAAGGCATTCTTCAATCCCGGTATTCGGGATGTCGGTGATTACCAATGAGGCCCATGACGACTATGCTGAGGATTATGAGAACAACGGGGATGATGTGGTGGCCGCAGCCGATGCCGCAGCCGACAGGATGTCCCTGCTTTTCGCAAGGCTGATTGAGTCGCTTTAGTGGATATTTTCCAGATTAATGATTTAAATAAAAACAATGAAAAACTTCAATTTTCTTGCTGCATGCCTCTGTGTATGCGGCATTGTTTCCGTACAGCCGCGGTCTGCGGCTGCTGATGTGTATGGTTCTGACGGACAGGATGTTCCAGGTCGTGGCGGGGCCGTTTCTTCTGTATGGAATCCCGACAGGGGAGACCACTATGTCAATCCCGTTCTGAATGCGGACTGGTCGGACCCCGATGTATGCAGGGTGGGGAATGACTATTATATGACGGCCTCGTCGTTCAACTGCATGCCCGGGCTGCCGATCCTGCATTCCACCGACCTTGTGAACTGGGAGATAGTAGGGGCTGCCCTCACTGACTATCCCGTGCCGGGCTGGAAGGACCGGGTCCAGCATGGGAACGGCGTGTGGGCGCCTGCCATCAGATATCATGACGGAAGGTTCTACATCTATTGCGGAGATCCGGACAGGGGCATATTCATGGTGTCGGCGGAAGACCCGCGCGGGCGGTGGAGCGAGCCTGTCTGGGTGGTGAAAGCCAAGGGCTACATTGACCCTTGTCCGCTCTGGGATGAAGACGGCAATGCATGGCTTTCGCACGGATGTGCCGGAAGCCGGGCCCGGTTCAAGAGCGTGCTTTTCATGGCACCCATGTCCGAAGACGGGACCAGGCTGCTTGCTGACAGCAGAATCGTCTATGACGGGCACCAGACCCAGCCGACAATCGAGGGGACAAAGCTCTACTTCAGAAACGGATGGTATTATATATTTTCTCCGGCAGGAGGTGTGCCGACAGGCTGGCAGGTGGTTCTGAGGAGCCGCAGCCCATATGGCCCGTATGAGGAGAGGGTGGTCATGGCCCAGGGGAAGAGTCCGGTGAACGGGCCTCACCAGGGGGCTTGGGTGGACACCCCGGGCGGAGAAGACTGGTTCCTGCATTTTCAGGACAAGGGAGCATACGGACGGGTGGTGCATCTGCAGCCGATGAGGTGGGCGGATGACTGGCCTGTGATCGGGACAGACGATGACGGAGACGGCGTAGGGGAGCCTGTGATGAGATACAGGAAGCCTGACCTGCCTTCATCCGGTGTCTTCCAGCCTGCGGACAGCGATGAATTCAATGAATATGGGATAGGACTGCAATGGCAGTGGCAGGGTACGCCTTCTCCGTATTGGAGCTATACCGATGCGGCAAGGGGAATGCTGCGGCTTTATTCCGTGCCGGTGTCTGACGGGTACCGGAATTTGTCCGATTCCCCGAATCTTCTGCTGCAGAAGTTCCCGGCTGATGATTTCACGGTCACGGCGAAGATGACTTTCGTCCCGAATCCTCAGCTGGAGGGCAGGGGAGAGAGTGCCGGACTTGTGGTGATGGGGCTTGACTATTCCGCTCTGGTGCTGAAGGACACCGGGGACGGGGTGCTGCTTTACAATGCGGTCTGCCGGGATGCCCTGGAAGGAAAGCCTGAGTCCGTCTCCCAGGCAGAAGAAGGTCCGCATGCAGGTGAGGCATCGGTACTTCTTGAAAGCCGGGCACTTCCTGTGCCGTATTCCGACCGGTATATGTCCACGACTGTCCCTCCGGTACCGCCTCTTGCATACAGGGCTACAGATGTCTGGCTCAGGGTGAAGGTGGAGTCCGTGCCGCATGAGGGGGATGTGGATGATGCCGTCTGCACCTTCTATTACAGTACGGACGGGAAGCGGTTCCACAGGCTCGGAAACAGATTCGTCGCCCGTCCGGGCAAATGGATCGGAGCGAAGGTCGGCCTGTTCTGCAACCGTCCCGTCACGAAGAACGATGCCGGATGGCTCGATGTGGACTGGTTCCGGGTGACTAGATAAATAATTTTGCGGAAGCGTCTGAAGGCATTCTCCAGTCCCCGCGCGGGGAAAGAGTCACAGAACCGACTTTCGGACCGTCAGGCAGGCATGAGCGTTTGAACTGCTGGCTGAAGAATCTTCTCATGAAGGTCTTCAGCCATTTTTCGATGGTTTCCATGTCGTATGTGCCTGTATCTTCTGCCTTGTCTGTGCTGTCTTTGCAGAAAGCCTTTGAGGCAAGGAAGAGTATCTTTTCAGGTGAGTAACCGAAACGGAAGAAATTGTAGAGGAAGAAGTCGTGCAGCTCGTAAGGGCCCACGAGGTCTTCGGTCTTCTGGCTGATGTTCCCGTTCCCGTCCGCCGGGAGCAGCTCCGGGCTTATCGGGGTGTCTATGATGTCCATGAGGATGTCCTTGACTGACCTGGTCTGACGGCTTTCTGCATCGCTCCCGTCAGGGCAGATGTCTTCCTTGAAGTGGTTGTCGGCAATCCATCCTACGAGGTGCCGGACGAGGGTCTTCGGAATGCTGGAGTTCACCCCGTACATGGACATGTGGTCACCGTTGTATGTGGCCCAGCCGAGGGCGAGCTCCGAAAGGTCGCCAGTGCCTATGACTATGCCGCCGGTACGGTTGGCCATGTCCATCAGTATCTGTGTCCTTTCGCGGGCCTGAGAGTTCTCGTATGTGACATCATGGACATTCTTGTCGTGTCCTATGTCCAGGAAATGCCTGTCGCATGCGGCGGTTATGGATATTTCCCTGGATGTGACCCCCAATGCCGCCATCAGGTCAGAGGCATTGTCGTGGGTCCTGTCCGTGGTGCCGTACCCGGGCATGGTGATGCCGATGATCCTGTCCCTTGACCATCCGAGCCTGTCGAAGGCCATCGCCGCCACAAGCAGGGCAAGCGTGCTGTCAAGTCCTCCGGAGATGCCGATTACGGCTGTCCTGCAGTTTATGTGCGAAAGCCTTGACATGAGCCCGGTGACCTGGATGGAGAAGATTTCCCTGCATCTTCTTTCCATTTCCTGCATGTCGCCGGTAGGGACGAACGGATGCGGCTCCACATGCCGCAGCAGGACCTTTCCGAAGTCTGTGGCAGCGGCTTTCCCGACATTCACCCTTGAATAGAGCTTCCTGTATCCTGCCGCCTCCGTCCCGTCCGGGGCATAAGCCCTGAATGTGTTCATCTTCTGCCGCATCACAGAAAGTTTTTCGCAGTCGATGTCGGCCACCGTGAGAGCCGGTTCCGTACAGAATCTCTTTCCTTCTGCCAGCAGGGAGCCGTTTTCATATATCAGGGAAGCCCCCGCATACACTACATCCTGGGTGGATTCCCCGTAACCTGCCGAGCAGTAGACATAGCCGGAAACCGTGCGGGCTGATTGTTGCCCGACAAGTTCTTTCCTGTAGCCATGCTTCATCAGCACCTCGTTGCTGGCGGAGAGGTTGAGGATGATCTGTGCCCCGGCGAGGGCGAGCCATGAAGACGGCGGCACCGGAGTCCACAGGTCTTCGCATATTTCTATGCCGAATGTGACTTTTCCGATTTCAAACAGCTGGTTCGGGGATATGTTGCACCTGAATCCGGCATATTTTGTTTCCGCATCGAATCCCTCCCTGACGGAATCCTTCCCGTTGAAAAGGAACGGCCCTGTGCCGTCCGTATTCCCGTTCATGAAATCCGCTCCGGAGCTGAACCAGCGGGATTCATAGAATTCATTGTATGTGGGGATGTGGATCTTGGGCACCAGTCCCTTGATGTTGCCGTTGCGGATGACTGCGGCGCAGTTGTAGAGCCTGTCGCGATGCCTCACCGGTGTGCCGATGACTATGGTCAGCTCCTTCCCTCGGCTGAATTCCATTATTTCCCTTGTGCCTTCTTCGGCCTGCGATATGAGCCGCTGCTGTCCGAAAAGGTCTCCGCATGTGTAGCCTGTCACGCACAGTTCCGGGAACACCACAAGCGAGACTTCCTTTGCGGCAGCCTCGCTTATCATTTCACATATGCTTTTGACATTGCCTTTCACATCTGCCGGCTTTACGGCAGGCTTGGCGGCGGCAACTCTTATGAATCCGTAATCTTTCATGCCGCAAAAATAAGAAACTGTTTTCTATTGTGCAATCAGCTTCTGCAGTTCGGAGAACGGCATTTCGGCGGATATTGATATCACCGAGGCCGAGCCTTTTTCCTGCGCAAACATCAGGAAGTCGGTGACTATGTCGCCTTTGCTGACAATGTATATCCTGACCTTTTCGGATTCTTCCGCAGCTTCCATCATGAGTTCGTATCTGCCGGATTCCGCCATTGCCGTCACTTCTTCCGAAAGGGACTTTGCCAGTTCCGGTTCTTCTATGTCGATGATGTACATGCCGTTGAATGTCTTTATTATGCTGCTGAAGTCGACTTCTCCGGATTCCATGCTGACTTCCGGGAGGCTTTTCATCATCTTGAACATCGTCGGGGATATGTATACCGAGCTGACTCCTTTCTTCCCGGAGTACCTGTTGTAGATTTCTTTTCCGTCCTGTGCGGCTGCAGACATTGCGGCTGCTGCCAGGAACATTATGATTATTGCCAATCGTTTCATTGTTCTGTTGTCATTTAATCTGTTATTCTTTTTTTACTATGCAGATCCCTTGACTGTGCCGGTGATGGCTTCAGGAGGTTATATGTTGCGCCTTTGCTTTTTAGTGTCAATACAATGACCTTATCACTTCTGTATGGCGGCTGACTGTCTCTTCTGCCTGTCTTGCAGATGCAGCGCCGCCGCTCATTTTCCCGGAAATCTCCGTCAGGGCCTTTTCCACGGCGGCATAGGCTTCTTCAGGGTCGGTGAATGTGTCTTTCGGAGTACGGAAGGTGTGGATTGTGAGTCCGGTGCCGATAAGGAGGACCAGTCCGGCTGCCACACTCATTATCCATGTCGCGGTGCGCATGGCGCGGGACTTGCCGGAAGTGACGATCTTCTCTGCGGCATCCATGGAATCTATCATTTCCGAAAGTTCCTTCCGGAATCCGTGCGGCACCTCTATCCTTCTGTCGGCAGCCGCCTTTTCCATCATTTCAATGTCTGTCCTTTTCATTGCCTGATGTCATAAGAAAGGTTTCATTTCCCTGGATATTGTGCTCCGCGCCCGTGACACGAGCACCCTTGCATTCAATGCCGACATTCCTGTCCTGGCTGCAATCTCATCGTAAGACAGCTGCTCATAGAACCTCAGTTTCATTACAGTCCTCTGGCTTTCGGGAAGCCTGCCCATGGCCTTTTCAAGCAGGGCCACCGTCTCTTTCCTGATGAGGATCCGGTCGCCTCCTTCTGCCGTGTCCCGGCTTTTCTCCCCGTGAACCGGGGAAATCTCCTCTTCCCTTGCCAGCCGTCCGGCTTTTTTCCTCAGCCGGTCTATGCAGATGTTTCTCAGTGCAGCCAGGCCATAGCCGAGAGGCTGTACTATCCTGTCAAGCCGCTCCCTGGAGTTCCAGAGCCTTACGAACAGGTCCTGCACGGCGTCCTTTGCATCCGCCTCCTCTCCGAGGATGGAGAAGGCTGCCCGGTAGAAACTGTCAGCCAGAGGAAGCCAGACGCTTTTGAACTCTTCCCTTTCCATTGCAGTCCGTGCTTCTGTGTCAGCCGTCCTACTGCTGGTCGGCAATGATATTGCCCATTTCGGACAGAGGTATCTGGCCGCGCATGAGTATCACGGAGGCATCGGATCCGGCCACCATCACCATTTCAGATATGGTTTCCTCGGCTTTCATCTTGAGCCATATCGACAGGCTGTCCTCCCCGTCCTGCATTTCCATGGCCTTCTCATAGCCTGTGAGGATGGCGTCGAGTTCGTCCATGAATTTGCCTTTCGTCTCTGCATCAGCCTCTTCTGCGGAGAATATCGCCATGTGGTCAAGATATTTGATCCATTCGCTTCCTTCTTCTCCTTTTGCCGCAGCCTTGGCGATGCCGAGCAGGAATCCGTTGATGTTCATCGCCTCCACGCCTTTTTCTCCGTCGTATTTCTGCATGAGGGCAATTATTCTGCTGCCGTCATTGGACTTTTTTGCGCTGATGTCCGTGCAGGCCGTTCCAAATGCGATTGCCATAAGGATTACGGCCATAAAAATCTTTTTCATGTCTTTAGTTTTTTGTTGTTGCCGATGTTTTTCCTGTGGAATTCCGACAAGAAGACGCGGCAGGGGAGTTTTTGTTACAACAAATTTAGAAAAAAAATGCAGGAATCGGATGAAATGCAAAAAGGGGTTGACCATGTTCCTGTGTCAACCCCTTTCGTGTGCTATGCATCTGTCCGTGGCTGCGGACTAAAGCTCTTCAAAGTTCACGTCTGAAAAATTGCCTTCATCCTCCTTCTTTTCCTGAGAAGGGACCGTGGCGTTGCCCTTCAGGCAATTTTCCCTGATATATCCGATCACTTCCTGAAGTCCTTCGGTGAATTTCTCGAAGTCCTCCTTGTAGAGGAAGATCTTGTGTTTGTCATAGGCGAAATGTCCGTCTTTCTCCACCCGGCGCTTGCTTTCAGTGATGGTCAGGTAATAATCATTGCCTTTTGTGGCCTTGACATCGAAGAAATACGTGCGTTTGCCGGCCCTTATCGGCTTTGAATACACATCTTCTCCCGAACGCTCGACCGAGCCTGCTCCTTCTATGTCCTCACTATACATACGAGTAAAAATTTTAAGTAAAACCTTGCAAATATAATGATTTTTCTGAAATTGAGTATATCTTTGCACAAAATTTTGATTGCTATATATGCTTAACAGACGTATTTTGAGAATCAAGGCATTCAAAGTGCTGTACAGCAGCATGATGTCTGGAAATATCTCACTCTCGGAGGCCGAATCGGTGCTGGAGGAGTCGTGCGAAGCCACAAGGGATCTCTACATTTTCATGCTCGGCATCGTTTCCCCCATTACCAGGATAGCACGGGAAAAGGTTGAGGCAGGGAAAAAGAAGTTCAATCCGACTGATGAGGAACGCAACCCGAACATGAAGTTTGTCGACAACTCCCTTGCGAAGCTGCTGGATTCGGACCCTGACTTCACCAAGATCTTCAAGAAGAAAAAATTCTCATGGGAGCAGTATGACCTGTTCCTGAAGAAGATATTCGCCTCTGTGAGCGGAAAGAAATATTATCTGGACTACATGGCTTCACCGGTTTCCTCCCTTTCGGCTGACTGCCGCCTGTTCATCAGGATATTCGAGGAGGAATTCGTGGACAGCGCCGAGCTTGAGAGGATTCTCGAGGACATGTCCATATACTGGAATGACGATCTGGCCTATTCCCTGACCTTTGTCTGCAGGACACTGGAGGCACTTGCCAAGGGGGAGCGGTGGTCGCTGCCGCCCCTCTACATGAGTGACCTGGTGAAGAATCCGGACATGGAGAGCGACAGGCTTTTCGTGAAGAAGCTGCTCAGAAGTGCCTGCACGGGATATTCCAAATATTCCGCCATGGTATCGGGCTCGGTCTCCAACTGGGACAGGGAGCGTATCGTTTCCACAGACATGGCTCTGATAGTGCTGGGGCTGGCCGAGGCTGTCTCCTTCCCGACAATCCCGGTGAAGGTCACCATCAACGAGTATGTGGAGATATCCAAATTCTACGGCACCCCGAAGAGCCGCATTTTCGTGAACGGCCTTCTGGACAGGCTCATACAGAAGATGAGCCATGACGGGGAGATCGTGAAGACCGGCAAGGGGCTTCTCTGATGTCTGGAGAGGCTCCGGACTGAAGGTTCTGTACAGAAGTGCGTGGTTTCAACACAGAAGTACGTCAGCCGGCGGTGCGGGGTTGCATAATTTGCCGGGATATTGTATCTTTGAAAGATTTTTGTGGCGAACGGGGCTGTTTGCCGCAGATTTTGATGACAATCAAGTCGACAGACATAATTAAAGAAAAATTTGAAAATGAACATTCTGACAATTTTATTGCAGGCGACGGGCAATGCCGCCGGTCAGACTGCCGGGGCGGGCGGAAGCTGGTCCATGTGGGTCATGCTGATCCTTATCTTCGTGGTGATGTGGCTTTTCATGATCCGTCCTCAGAGGAAACAGCAGAAGGAGCTCCAGAAGTTCCGTGACGGTCTCCAGAAGGGCGACAAGGTGGTCACCATCGGCGGAATCTACGGCACTGTCGTGGAAGTCAAGGAGAAGACTCTCCTGCTGGAGGTGGACAGCAACGTGAAGATAAAAGTAGACAAGAATTCGGTGGTCAAGGACTTTTCTGCTGCTTCCCAGCAGTAATCTTCCTGTTCCCCGGTTACGGGACTGACGGATGGGAAAGATATTCAACAAGATATTGAAGTCGTTGGATTTCAACGGGAGAGATTGGACAGTGCTTCTGTTCTCTCTCCTGTTGGCTTTTAGTATATGGCTGATACACAATCTGTCTCTGAAGTATTCGGAGTTCATACAGGTCCCGGTGCGGCTGCAGTGCGAGCTGGAGGGCCACGCGGATGTGTCCGCCAATGTGGATGACGTGATTGCAAGATGCCAGACCAGCGGTTACAATATCCTCCGTGCGGCACGGCTGCAGCACAGGAAGCCGCTTTCCCTACAGGTGACTCCTTCGGTGCTTCACAGCAGGGGCGGGGAGATCTTTTACATGACTTCCGATGACCTGCAGGAATACACGCATCTGATATTCGGGGAGAACGTGAGCGTGGAATACTTCCTCAAGGACACGCTATTCTTCAGGTTCCCGTACGAGACCCATAAGAAGGTCCCGGTGTATCCGGTGCATATCCTCAGGTATGATTCCCAGTACATAGGCGAAGGGACCATGTCGGTGGAGCCGGATTCCGTTGTCCTTTACGGCGAGCCGGCGCATCTGGACAACATAGGCATGGTCATGACAGAGCCGATAAGGCTTGACGGGATAAATTCCAATGTACACGGCGTTGCCAAGCTCGAAAAGGTGAAGGGGATAAGGATGTCATCGGAGTCGGTACACTATTCCCAGAGCGTGTCAAGGTTCGTGGAGATAACTTCCGTGGTGTCGATACAGAGCCGGAATGTCCCTGCCGACAAGGAACTGATGATATATCCTTCTACGGCGGAGGTGACTTTCCGCTGTGTATTCCCGCTTCCTGCCAATTCTACCGGCTCGGTCCGGTTTTATGTGGATTATGAGGATTTCATGAATTCCCTGAACGGGAAATGCACAGTCAGGACGGACCGTCTCCCGCCGGAGATCATAGGGTATGAAATAACTCCTAAAGTGTTTGACTGCGTGGTCAACGAAAGGCTATGAGGACCCTTGTCGTCACAGGTGGCATAGGAAGCGGAAAGTCTTCCGTATGCGCCCTGCTGGAAGGGCGCGGTGTCCCGGTATATGATTCAGACAGCCGGACAAAAGCCCTTTACGACAATGACAGGGAGCTCGTGGAGCGCATAGGTTCTGCCATGGGCTGCCGGATCACCGATGATGAAGGGCGGCTGGACAGAAGGCTGCTGGCTTCTCTGATATTTTCGGACGGAAAGCTGCTGGGGAAGCTGGAAGGCATCGTGCATCCTGCTGTCCTGGATGATTTCAACCGATGGAAGTCGCGGCAGGAGAAGGAGGTACGCTGGAGCGGGGCGGCAGGTGAAGTGCCGTTTGTGGTGATGGAGTCTGCGATTATCCTTGAAAAGCCTCTGTTCAGAAATGTGGCGGACAAGGTGCTGCTGGTGGATGCCCCATATCAGGTGCGTCTTGCAAGGGCTTCCGCAAGGGACGGGGCGGCTCCGGAAGAGGTGGAAAGGAGAATGGCAAGGCAGCCGCTGCTGAATGCCTTTTCCCGTGGGCTTGAAAGGCCGGATGCGGACTTTGTCCTGACAAATGGCGGGGAGTATGGTGTGCTGGAGGCAAAGGTTGACAGCCTTCTGCACATTTTGTGGAAAAATGAGAATAAATGCATATATATTTGAAATAAAGGTAAAAACATCATGAAAACTGATCTTTCAAAGATTCTTTCCATTTCGGGACAGAGCGGTCTGTTCCGCTATGTTTCACAGTCAAGGGCAGGTGCGATAGTGGAGTCCCTTGCAGACATGAAGAGGACCTGTTTCGGCATGAACAGCAGGATCACCACTCTTGCTGACATTTCAATATATACGGAAGACGGCGAGCTGAAGCTCAAGGATGTGTTCCTCAAGATGAAGGATGTCCTCGGCGAGGATGATGCACCTGCGGCGAAGTCTGCACCTGAGCAGCTGAAAGCGTTCTTCGGGAAGGCCGTTCCGGAATATGACAGGGACCGTTTCTATGTGTCACACATGAAGAAGGTGGTGGAGTGGTACAACGCCCTGAAGAAATATGCTTCCCTGGATTTCACCGATCCGGAGACTGAGGATGCCGGAGAAAGTGACGGCAGTGAGAACGGTGCCGGACAGGAAGCCGGGAAAGAGGCTTGAACATGTCCGGGCATGAAAGGCCGCTCCTCAGGGCGGTCACACTCGGCTGTTCAAAGAACAGGGTGGACACCGAGCACATCCTTGCCCGGCTCGGGGACAGGTATGAGATAGTTCCCGAACAGGATGAGGATACCTCTGTAGACATCCTGCTCCTCAATACCTGCGGCTTCATAGGGGATGCGAAGGAAGAGTCCGTGAATGCCATATTGGGCGCCGTTGCATTGAAGGGTGAGGGACGCATAGGAAAGGTGTTCGTCTTCGGCTGCCTTTCCGAGAGGTATTCTTCGGAGATGCCTGAGCTCATACCCGAGGTGGACGCCTGGTTCGGTGCAAGGGATTTTGCACCTCTTGTGCGTGCCTTGGGCGCAGAGCCTGTTCCGGAAAAGGATAATGTGAGGCGGCATCTGACCACCCCCGGGCACTATGCCTTCCTGAAGATTTCTGAGGGATGCGACCGGCGGTGCTCCTATTGCGCAATTCCTGCAATAAGGGGACGCCACAGGTCCGTGCCGATGGAGGAGCTTGTGGAGGAGGCCCGGCTTCTTGCAATGAAGGGTGTACGGGAGCTGATTGTGATTGCCCAGGACACCACATATTACGGTCTGGACCTTTACCGCCGCCGTGCCCTTGCCGAACTGCTTGAAAAGCTGTCGGAGATAGATGGCATAGAATGGATAAGGATACATTATTCATATCCGGATGATTTCCCGGAGGATGTGCTTGACCAGATGGCCCATAATCCGAAGGTCTGCCGTTATATGGACATTCCGCTCCAGCATATTTCGGACAGGGTGCTCGGGAACATGAGACGTCATGTGGACGGGGCATGGACAAGGCGTCTGATAAAGACCATGAGGGAACGTGTCCCAGGCGTGGTCCTCAGGACGACCATGATTGTGGGACATCCCGGAGAAGGTGAGGAGGAGTTCGAGGAACTGCTTGACTTTGTGAAGGAAGCCCGCTTTGAACGCCTGGGTGCCTTCAGGTATTCCGAGGAGGAAGGGACATACGGGGCGGAGCATTTTCGGGACGAGGTGCCGGAGGAAGTCAAGCAGGAGCGTTGGGACAGGCTTATGGAGGCCCAGAGTGAGATTTCCCTTGAATTCAACCGCTCCCGCATAGGCAGTGAGGTGAAGGTCGTCATAGATGATTTTTCAGACGGGGTATTTGTCTGCCGGAGTGAGTTTGAGAGTCCTGAGGTGGACGGCGAGATCCTTGTAAAGTATGACCCGTCGGTGATGGACGGCGTTGAGCCGTATTCCATGATAGGGGAATTCATTATGGTGCGCATCACCGGAGCTGATGAATATGACCTTATAGCGGAGCCGGCAGGCATGGATGTCTGCGACTGAGGCGGAAATGCTTCCGGCTCCGGTTCTGCCGCTGGCTTGTGCCATTGAATCATATAAACTGTATTGTCATGAAACTGAGAAACTTTCTTTTCTTTCTTTTCCTGCTGCCGTTGGCATCCTGCGGTCCGCTCTCATTCATGATGAGCGTGGATATGAGGCATCCTTCCAGATCCGGTCTTGAACTTGGGCATAAAAGCTTTTCAGTGGCATATGTGGACAACGGGAATGCAGTGGATTCCGCTTTCATAGCCTCCGTTTCGGAAGGTTTTGCACAAAGGCTCGAGGCGGAGTATTTTGGCGGTGAACCGGTCATCATGATATACAATATAGACGGGCAGGAAGGTGCGGACTATTCCTCTAAGGACTCCGTACTGAATGTCCTTATGGATACGGGGAGCGATGTGGTCTTCCTGTTCGATGCTCCTGAAACGGGAGAAGTGACTCTTTCTGCCCCTCAGAAGGTGGAGACGCCGGCGGTGAGGGATTCGGCCTATATTGTCGAGGCATCCCTTCCGTATTCCCTGCGCCTGTATGTCTATGATTCGATGAACAGTGATGACAGGGTGCTGGAATATACCGGCAGCGCAACAGCAAAGCCCGTGGCCTATACAGGCGGGAACGATCCGGATTCCGTGCTTGTGGCAAAGGCCCTTTCCGCAGTGGCTTCTCCTGCACGGGAGGCCGGCAACATTTCCGGGGCACCGTTCCTGCCGAGATGGGTCGAGGAGGATTTCACCTTCGTATATTTCGACAGCGGGCAGATGGCCTGGATAGATGCCGCTGTGGCCGCCCATGACTGCCGCTGGCAGGATGCGATGGACATCTGGCTTGAACTGACAGATACGGGCAATCTTGAGCGTCGCTCATGTGCCGCCTATAACCTTGCCGTCACTTTCTATATCCTGGGCCGCTATGACATGGCGAAGGAATGGCTTGACATCTCCGATGCCGACTATCCTCTCCATCTTTCATACGACATGCGCAGGAAGATAGAGGCGAAACTTGGCAGACAGGTGAAATGACGGGAATCCCGGATTCTGATATTTGATATTCTTCGTGAATCTGATATTTATATATAATAGGAGGCACTGACTCACGGAAAAACAAGAAAAATGGGATGACCCAAAGTGGAAGTCATCCCATTTTTATGGCTAAAGGAGGAACCGTAAGCCGGTTTCTGTTTCATTCTGCCATTTATCTTCGCAACCTACCCCCTGACATCGGACGGGCAGCCCTTGACTGTCAGTATATTTGGTCTTGCAGGCTTCAGGTCCGTACCCGGACGGTGTCGCCACAGCCCGTCGTGAGCTCTTGCCTCACGTTTTCACCCTTGCATCCTCCGCGGGTTGCCCCGCTTCACCGGATGCGGTTGTTTTCTGTTACGGCTTCCACGAGATTGCTCCCGTCTGCGCTTTCCGCAGTGAAGTGCCCTTTCCTGTCCGGACTTTCCTCACCGGATGCTTCCGGCGCGGCAGACCGTCCCTCCTTATTATTTATATCCTAGTTTACGTTCCATGCGGTCGTTCTGGATGATGTTCTTCTGCACTTCGCGCTCGAGGGCAGGGGTGATGTCCTTGCAGGTCTTGTGGCAGGCCATTTCAAGGGAATACATCCTTCCTATGCAGAAGTTGGTGTGCTCGCAGCCGCTGCAGCAGTTCTCGTCGGCCTTCATCTTGTTGACAAAATCCGTGTCCTCAAGCACTGCCCGGCCCATCTGTAGCATCTGGAAACCGCTGTCGATGACCTTGTCGGCATCCTTCCTTGATGTCACTCCTCCGACATACACGAGAGGCATGTCCGGAAGGGCCTTCCTGAATTTGAGGGCATCCTCAAAGAAGAAGAGCTTCTTGAACGGGACAGTAGGCGATACGATCTTTCCTCCGATCATGACGCCGAGCTTCAGCCACCATTGGCTCATCGGCATATAGTGGGCGATGGCCTTTTTCGGGAACTGCCCCCTCATGACATACATCGGGGCCCTGCTGACAAAGCCTCCCGAGAGTACAAGCGCATCGGCTCCGCATTTCTGCAGCTCCTTTGCCACTTCTATGCATTCGTCTGTCTCCATTCCGCCCTTGAATCCGTCACGGGTGTTCATCTTCACGAAAATCGCCACCTTGCCCTTGCCTGCATCGGTCACTGCCTTCATGCATCTTTTCATGAAGTGCATCCGGTTTTCAAGGGAGCCGCCGTATTCGTCCCGGCGATGGTTGGTATACGGGGACAGGAACTGTGATATGAGGTATCCATGTCCTGCATGTATCTCCACGGCATCGAATCCTGCCCTGATGGCGAGCCTGACAGCATTGCCGTAGGCTTCCACGACTTCATCTATCTCGGCATGGTTCATCTTGTGGACAAAGGTGGGGGAGTAGAGGTTGAATCCCCTGCTTGCCCCGTAAGGCATGCATCCGCATATCCTCCTGTGCGACATGTTGCCGCAGTGCCCGAGCTGGATGGATGCCTTTGCTCCTTCGGCATGTATTGCATCCGTGAGCTTTTTCAGATCCGGGACTGTCTCCTCCCGCATCCAGAGCTGTCTTTCAAATGAGAGACCGCTCCGGCATACAGCCGCGTATGCCACTGTGGTCATGCCTATGCCGCCCCTCGCCACCGCCGTATGGTAGTCGAAAAGTGACTGTGAAGGGGAGTTGTTCTCGCACATGCCCTCGAATGCCGCGGACCTGATTGTCCTGTTGCGCAGTTCAATCGGACCGATCTTATAAGGCGTAAACAAATCGCTCATAATATCATATTACCATATAAAAGGTATCAGATGTTTCTTGTGCAGGTTCCTGTATTCGTCGCCGAATTCCTCTTCGTATCTGGCGGTGAGCGCCTTTGCCCTCGGAGCAAGGTTCGCGAATGTCCAGAAGGCGAAAAGCAGTCCGGCAGGAGACCAGGTGAGTATCGCATATCCTACCCATTCCGTGAGTTCGCCGAAATAGTTCGCGGAAGTCACATATTTGTAGAGGCCTTTGCGCGGGATGTAGTGCCTGGTGTCCCCAGGCTTGCGGAGGTTCCTGATGACATGGTCGGAATCAAGGTTGATGAGCATTCCGGCAAGGAACAGGA
Organism: uncultured Bacteroidales bacterium; assembly: GCA_944323825.1. GTDB lineage: Bacteria > Bacteroidota > Bacteroidia > Bacteroidales > UBA932 > Cryptobacteroides. The sequence continues at coordinate 143,478 of CALUTY010000002.1, read as the reverse complement.
GCGTCCCTATGATGAACTGCGGGGAGGCGAGCCATTCGATGGTGTATTTTCCGGCAGGAGCAAATCTGAACAGCCATTCTCCGATGAAGTATGAATTCATCGTGTTGAATATGAAGCCCATGGCAATGATGACTATAGGCATGGACCCCTTTCCGCGCATAAGCAGCGGGAAAATGAACGACCGCTGGAAATAGTGAACGAGGAAAAGGGCTGCCATTATGTAAAGTGCAGTGCTGCTGTTGCCGGTGTCTGTTCCGGACATCGCATGGCGTACGGTGTACATCAGCATGAACAGGAATGCCGGGCATTCCATTATGACCCAGCCTGCCCGGTTGCTTATCTTCGGTCCCCAGTTTCCCCCTCCGAGGTATCCGTACCCCGCCTTGAAGAAAAACAGGGCGATGAAGACTATCACCGCCAGCACTGCCATTGCTCCCATCAACATGTAGTAAGTTTCCATATCAGACTAAGGTCATCAGTTTTCAACAAAACATTCTGCAAAGGTAATAAAGATTTTCTCAAATCAGTTTTTTTGTCTACTTTTGTGACCCTGAAAACGTCTAAATCTCATTTTATTTATGAATACAAAGTATGTCTTCGTTTCAGGCGGTGTGGCTTCCTCACTGGGAAAAGGTATCATTTCGGCATCCCTGGCAAAGCTTCTTCAGGCGAGAGGTCTCCGCGTGACCATCCAGAAATTCGACCCGTACATCAATATCGACCCGGGCACATTGAACCCATACGAGCATGGGGAATGCTATGTGACCGAGGATGGAGCTGAGACGGACCTGGATCTCGGGCACTATGAGCGTTTTCTCGGTGTCCATACTTCGAAGGCAAACAATGTTACCACAGGGCGCATCTACCATACAGTCATCACCCGCGAGCGCGAAGGTGCATATCTCGGCAAGACGGTGCAGATCGTCCCTCATATCACGGATGAGATCAAGCGCAGGATGCTCCTGCTCGGCAAGACCGGAAAATATGATGTGATCATCACGGAGATAGGAGGTACTGTGGGCGATATGGAGTCACAGCCGTTCATTGAGGCCGTGCGCCAGCTCCAGTGGGAGCTTCCGGAGGAGGACTGCGTGACCATCCATCTTACCCTTGTGCCATATCTCAGTGCGGCCAAGGAGCTTAAGACAAAGCCGACGCAGCACTCTGTGCAGATGCTCCAGCAGAACGGTGTGCAGCCGGACATCATCGTCTGCCGCACGGAACACAAGCTCACCCCTGAAATCCGCAGGAAGGTGGCGCTCTTCTGCAATGTGAAGCCTGGCCATGTGATAGAGTCTATGGACGCCCCATCAATATATTCGGTTCCGCTTAACATGAAGGCCGAAAAGCTCGACCAGCTCGTGCTTGAACACTTCGGGATAAAGGACCTTCCGGAGCCGGACCTCACCGAGTGGAACAAGTTCCTAGAGAAGCTCTTCAACCCGAAGTCCACCGTGGACATCGCCCTTGTCGGGAAATATGTAGAGCTCCAGGATGCCTACAAGTCCATTCTTGAGTCATTCGTGCATGCAGGTGCGGCCAATGAATGCAAGGTCAATGTGCACAGCATCCACAGCGAGTTCCTCACACCGGACAATGTCGAGGAGAAGCTCGGAAACATGGACGGAATCCTCGTGGCCCCTGGATTCGGAGAAAGGGGACTTGAAGGGAAGATTCTTGCAGTCAAATATGCCAGGGAGCACAATGTGCCGTTCTTCGGCATCTGCCTCGGAATGCAGATGGCCGTGGTAGAGTTTGCCAGGGATGTGCTCGGGCTTAAGGACGCCGCCTCTACCGAGGTCAATCCGGCTACTACGGTACCGCTCATTGACCTGATGGAGGACCAGAAGTGCACCACAATTAAAGGCGGCACGATGAGGCTTGGTGCATACGACTGCCGTCTTGAAAAGGACTCCCTTGCCTACAGGATATATGGTACCGAAATGATTTCCGAGCGTCACCGCCACAGATACGAGTTCAACAATGAATATCTTCCGATGGTGGAGGAGGCAGGGATGAAGGCCACCGGCAAGAATCCGGAGACCGGACTTGTGGAGATTGTCGAGATTCCGACACATCCGTTCTTCATAGGTGTCCAGTTCCATCCTGAACTCAAGAGCACTCCGGAACATCCGCAGCCTATTTTCGTCGCTTTCGTGAAGGCTGCCATGGAATGCCGCGAGAAGCAGGGGCATTGAATTGTGTCGGCTTCTGCCGGAAAGACATTTTAGATTGAGGAGCAGGATATAATCCTGCGACAGTCCTCCCGGAGAGGGAGGAATAAGGAGGGTGACGCCCCTTAGTAAGGGGCTGTCGCGAAGCGACTGGGGATTAAGACAGACGGATTTCGGAGAAATCCATAACGACGGTTCGACGAATTCCTTGGGAGCGAGCATTATTAATTCGTCGAACTGACGTTATTTTATGAAATATAGCAGAACAATATGTGCTTTGATGGCCGTCGTCGCATTTCTGACGGCGGCTTTTGCTTCAGAAACCGCTTTCGCCGCCGTGAAGAGCTACAGGGTGAAGGTCGTGAAGGAGTATCCTCATGATACCGGTTCTTATACCCAGGGCCTGTTCTTCCGGGACGGCCAGATGTATGAAAGTACCGGACAATACGGCTCCTCCACGTTCCGCAAGGTGGACCTTGCGACCGGCAAGCCGTTGAGAAAGCTGGATTTCGCCCGGAAATATTTCGTCGAAGGCTCCGTCTGTCTCGGTGACGACCTTTACATCCTGACATGGAGCAACAGGGTGGCATTCATCTATGACATGAACACCCTTTCCTACAAGTCCACCAAATCATATCCCCGGGAGGGCTGGGGACTTACGACAGACGGCAGCCAGCTCATTGCAAGCGACGGCTCCGCCTCACTCTATTTCATGAATCCGGACCTTTCCGTGACAAGGAAGGTGACCGTCCGTCTCGCAGGCCGCCCCATGCGTTTCCTCAATGAACTTGAATACATTGACGGGAAGATATGGGCCAATGTCTATACCAGCGACCTCATCCTCATCATCAATCCGGCCGACGGCAATGTCGAAGCCACCGTTGACTGCAGCGGACTTCTTCCGGATTCGCTCCGCGGCCCTGATACAGATGTGCTCAACGGCATAGCCTTCGACCCCTCCACCGGAAAAATCTATCTCACCGGCAAGAACTGGCCAAGACTCTACGAGGTCCGCATCGAGGTGAAGTGACCCTTGGAAAAGCCGGGATAATTTCCCAAATTTGCAAGGCATGAACCGTTGACGGCCGAAGACTATGGAACAGAGAAAAAGATATCCGATTGGGATACAGACATTCAGTGAAGTTATCAGGCGGGATTGTATCTATATTGACAAGACTGCCATGATTTATGACCTTGTGACTTCTGACAAAATATATTTCCTCAGCAGACCGCGCAGATTCGGAAAAAGCCTACTCGTAACAACGCTGGAAGCATATTTCTCCGGAAAGAAGGAACTTTTCGACGGACTGGCGATCGCAGGACTCGAAAAGGAATGGATTGAATATCCGGTCCTCCACTTCGATTTCAGCGGGACAAAGTATTTGGGCACGGAAGACCTGACAGAACAATTTAACATTCAGCTCGGAAGGCTGGAAAAAATCTATGGGACAGACGCTGACGAGACTTCTCCGGCAGGCAGATTCCAAGGACTTGTACGCCGTGCATACGAAAAAACAGGACGGCAGGTTGTCTTCCTCGTGGACGAATACGACGCCCCGCTCCTTGACAGCAATGACAATCCGGAACTTCAGGCAAAGTTACGGGACATGCTCCGCAGTTTCTACAGCGTCGTGAAGATGAGCGATGCAATGCTGAAATTCGTCTTCATTACAGGCATAAGCAAGTTCAGCCAGATGAGCATTTTCAGCGAACTCAACAGTCTGCAGAACATCAGCATGAAAGACCGCTTCAGCGCAATATGCGGCATTACGGCATCGGAACTCGCATCCCAACTGAAGCCTGACGTGGAGGCTCTCGCCGAAGCAAACGGGGAGACATACGAACAGGCATGCAACCATCTGAAAAAAATGTATGACGGCTATCATTTCAGCCCGAACTGCGAGGACATATACAACCCGTTCAGTCTCCTGAATGCACTGAATGACAAGGAATACGGAAGTTACTGGTTTTCTTCGGGGACACCGACATTCCTGATTTCCCTCCTGAAAAGATGCAATTTCAACTTTGAGTCTTTGGAAGGAATGACAGCATCGGCGGAACAGTTTGACGCGCCCACCGAGAAGATTACAAACCCGATTCCTGTCCTGTACCAGAGCGGATACCTCACAATCAAGGAATACATCAGGGAGGCAAGGCTTTATACGCTGGCATACCCAAACGAGGAAGTGAAGTTGGGCTTCATAAACTCACTCATTCCGGAATATGTCAATGACATGTACCTCACAAGAAGCCCGTTCATATACAATTTCACTTCAGACCTGAGGAAAAATGACCTGGACAGCTGCATGAAGCGCATAACCGCTTTCTTTGCCTCAATCCCGTACGGCCTCAACAACAAGGAAGAAAAACATTACCATACAATATTCTACCTCCTTTTTTCCATGGCGGGACTCTACATCGAAAGCGAGGTAAGGAGTGCTGTCGGAAGGGCTGATGCGGTACTGAAGACTGCAACGCACATCTATGTCTTTGAACTGAAACTGGACGGTTCTGCCGACGAGGCATTGAAGCAGATTGACAGCAAGGGCTATCTTGTGCCATACACCTGCGACGGCCGCAAACTCGTGAAAGTCGGAATAAACTTCGACTCCGCAACCCGCACCGTCAGCGAATGGAAGGCGGTGGAGATATAGTGTGACAGAATGGGTAACACAGCATCTTTCCTGTCTATGATCGGAAGGTAACCTAAATGAATGGAGACAATACATATTTTTTTAGACCGAGGGTCGGGAAATATTATGAGGATGGCTTCAATGGTCACAGAACTCTTGTCCTCGGGCAGTATCTTTACTGTTGGAGACAGACTTGCATTTATCGTGACAAATGCACAGAAAAAGGGCTTTCCTGTCAGTTGGATCTGTTGTGCCCTTTGTATTCCGACATGGAGGACAGAGAGTATTACCGTCTGTCCAACAGCAATATAATAGAAGTGGACTCCTATATTGAGGGCAATGACTATTCTGCTTTCAGTGCCTTTACCCATTGCATGCTTGGGCAGAAGGAACATCTGCCGTCCCCTGTCAGAAAATGCTTTTGGGACAGGGTGGCATTCTACAATTATATGCAGCACTATTTTCCTGATCCGGAAATATTTGAATATGATGCCAGGAAAAGGGAACTTGACAGATATTTTCCTGCCTTTGCTTCAGTGGTGACGGAACTCCGTCCGGAAGTCATCTATGTATGGGGCGATGCGCTCAGGAGAATTCTGGATGAACGGGGCCGGGAACTGAATGAGGTGGCACTCAAGTGTGTACGCCGATTTGACGCAGGTTTTGTTTCAGTATGGATATTCACTGCAGAATATGGCTGCAGAAATTCCATCCCTAATCATGTATTGGCAGGAAACGATCTTGATTCCGGAGAAGAGGCGGCATTGCCCGCAGCCTCCGTCAGGCATAGAAAGAAAAAGCAGACACGGTGGTTTGTCTCCTACCTTTCCGGGCATCCGGCAGTCAAAGGGAAGCTCGTCTATGAAACGGTCACGGCAGCAATAGCGCAGGAACTTTGGTCTGCGCAGAAAGAAGGCGTTATCAGGGTGGACTTCGGGCCAGGGAGAGAAGAGGAGATTTTTTGTCCGGACCCGGATGGGAAGCCTGTCATTGACCTGATTGACAGGATTTATAGAGCAGCCTGCAGACCAGGTTCACTTGCCGGTCTGCTGAAGTATGCCGATATCACAGCCTTTCTCGGAGTCAGTCCGGCCAATCTTTATCAGAAGCTGCACAGACTGCGTTCCGGCAGAAGGGGAAACTGTCGGAAGAAATAGGTCATCAGGTGATGAAATTGTGATATTTTTGCTTGTAACTATCTGGAAGCCAGTTGCATGATTCTTATTTGCGATTTTTTATTCTTTCTGCTTCCTGCAATCATTATATTTGTGAATCTTCACGCATCCGGGATGTGTGGCGAAGTAAGAAAAGCGGTACGCACCTTTGCGGAATGGAAATTTTCATTAAATTTGTAAGCGTTTGGCCAAAAGGCTGACAAAAATGAAAATACTGACTGTGAATCTTCGGATTCCCTTTTACGACAAAAACCGCCAATTTTGTTTGCCTGACGGAAACTCGTCAGACATAGTAGAGAAAGGGATAAAGGAGCATTGTTCGTATACCTGCAAGGGTGCGGACTGCTTTGTTTATCTGTATCTCTATGCGGCGCTTGGCGGTGCCTGTCGTAATACGGAAAACGGCAGCACCGCACTTTTTTTGTGCAAAACTACAACCAGAATAATTAAAAAAACTATAACGATATGGGCAGTATAGCCAAAAATTCCGAACAGAAGGCGTATCAAAAAATCCTCGACTTGGCAAAAGAGCTAGTCAAATCGGATACAATTTATACTAGGGCAGATCTCGCTTATGAATTAAAATCCTGCGGAATTGAATGCGACTCAACAGAAGTTGCCTCTCTGGTGTACGAGACATATCTAAAGTATAAGGATACGAGCCTTATAAAGGCGTTTGTAACGAATGATTATGGGACAGCGTTAGTTGAGATGGCCAAGGTTGCTTATGAACTCGACGGAAATACTGAAAGAGCGATTGAGGCTGTTTGGGAACATATAATACAAAGCGATTCTTCTATTGCAGCTATTGCGAAAGTTCTGGGTGATACGGGCGGGAAAGCTGTCAAGGTAGCGGATGATATGATGACCCTCATCTCCGGGGGAAAGGGTGCTGCTGATGTAAAGACCGCTGCGAAGATGGCCTTCGAAAAATACACGCAATTGATTGATGCCTATGAAATGTCCCGAAACGACGTAAAGGCTTCGATGGAAGATTTCGTTTATATACGGGAAAAAGTTTTAGGGATGTTCAATAATTATTCATCGATGCTTGTAGATATTTTCGGTGATTCAATCAAAATTGTTGACCCAAAGTTATTCAATTTTAGTCAGACCGAATGGCTCGATGTGAAAAACATGCTCGCTGAAGTGTCGCTGCAGTATGACTCCATTGCAAACTCTTGTAGTGTCCTCATTAATGAAATTAAGGATAGTTTCAGGACTTCGGTGAATAAGGCTGTCTCAATTTACAAGGGAGCTGGAAATTCAGCTTTTGGCGTTGCATTGGCAGGGCTGAACATCCTCGATCATTATACGGACTCTGAAAAGAAGACGGCAAAACTAAAACAAGATTTTACCTTATTTCTTGACAGCATCAAGCGGGACAAAGCTACCATCACAGGTGACCTTGCCCGACTTCAAGTAATATTCAGGACTTTGAACGAGTTGTATATCCCTAAAGCAGAGGCTTTTTTCAAATATGCAGACAAGGTGTTCAATGACGAATTCGAACACCTGCTTGATAGTATGTACTCAACGCCAGAACTCGAAAAAGCACGTAAGTTTCGTGTTTACGCTTATGAAAAATATCAGGAAGAACGGAAAAAACTGATTGACATTCAGATAAATATCAATTATTATATGGCTGATATTGAGGCAAAGAAGGCATTGCTGGATGCAAATATGGAAAATTATGCAGAGGCTGTCGGTAAAAAGCCTTCGCCTCCAGCCATGGTTATCAATATTTTGACATTCGGCTCCGCAAATAACAACTATTATAGAGATGTTGCCGAATGGCATGACACATATGCTGATGCTATTGAATATTATGAAGACCTTCAGACGGACTGGGTTGCAGACAGGCTTGAAGTCAAGAAACTGACGGCTCTGAAAGAGGAGCGGGAAAAAGAATTAGCGAAGTTGAAAGCGATGGCAGAGAAGGCTTCTGCCAAACTCAGAAAGGTTCTTGCTGCCACAGACGACGCTAAAATTCAGGTTGTAAAACATTTAAGAGATGTGCTTACATTAATGAAGATTGCTAAAGATATTATTTCAAGTGGGCTGGATGAAAAATATATGAAGACCGTCAAGCCAGCCAATTATCAGCAATTACAGTTGGAGCCAGAGGTCGAGGCAAATCTGATTAAGTTCACTAATTCGCTGAAAGACGGCTCTGATAGACTTGCTGAGAAAATCTCCAATTCGTTTCGGACACCTGAAACAAACGATGGCTCAGCTGATAAAAATGGAAACGCACTGGCTCTTACCGAAGCTATGCGCAACTCCATAGTAAAGACAATTGATCTCTTTGAAGAATACGAGCGGCTTGAGAATATGAAACGTCTTGGAGCTCTCGCAGAAAAGGAATACGAAAAATACCTGGAGGGTCTGAAGATGGACTTCAATGCAAGCATGGACTCGATTACTGACCGTGGCACTGTATTGAGGGAAAGCCTCAAGCAGATGAATCTTTCTACATCATTGCAAGAACTAAAGACCGGACTGATTTCTCTTGCGGGAGGTTCTGTTGCTGAACTTTCAGACGAGGAATTTGACCAATTCTTAACAGGGACTAAAAACATCGAAATATGACGAATATTACTATAAGCAAAAGACGACAGAATCTAAAGGAAGACCTAGGGTTTTCCGGCACTGCTGAAAAATTACAAATCGACACAGCTTTAGCGGAGGAGAGATACCGTAACATACTTAAAGAGAATCAAAAGGCTAATTTACGATACTCGAGATCATACAGATTGGTGGAGACGATAGCTAATGTGATGGATAAATATTTTCTCGATCCTATTATTGGGCTCATCCCGACTATAGGTGACACCGGGACATCACTTCTGGTACTCCCTTCAATTTATGTGAGCCTTTTCAAGATTCACTCTATTCCGCTCACCCTTGCAGTCATTTACAACATAGTGAAAGATGCGGCTGTCGGAATGATACCGATTTTGGGGATATTTTTAGATATAACTAACCGAGGCTTCCTCAAGAACCTGAGACTTATCACCGGTTTCGTTGATGATGACAGAGAAATTATCAACGAAGTGAATAAAACAGCTGTAAAGTCAGCAATTATGATACTAATTTTCGCTGTCATAATATGGCTGCTCGTAGAAATACTTCAGGTATTTTGGGGGTGGCTGACCGGATTGTTCAGCTAATTTGACAAACTAGAAAAGCTATAGCATCATGAAAGTAACGAAATTTTGCCCTATATGTAAAGAGGAATTGCCGTATAAGGCGGTCAGATGCCCTTTTTGCGGGTCGGCTTTGTCGCAAGATTCTCGGAGACCTGAGGCTACATCGGTGGAAAAGACTAGTTTTCAGAAGGTTCAGGCATCTGGCAATTCTAATAGAAAATTAGTGGTTTGGGTGGCTGCAGGACTTGTTTTGCTTTGTGTTTTCTTGATTGTTGTGTTTACATCGGGAGCTGATTATGATAAGAGGGCTGACCGGTTCATCCGCCGAGCAGGGCTGACCTATAGCGATGTTTTAGTTCAGTCTCACACAATAAATCCCGGAGTCTATTTTATAAATCAGGACGGCAGGCTTGCTAAGTATGATTTAAAGGAGAAAAAAGAAACTTCCTTGAATATCGTCCATTGTGTCGGAGGCGAAGATATTGAGTTCCCTTATCCTGTGGATGTATCTAAGTATGGAGACAAACTTTTTATTTCGGGAGACAATGGATGGAACGGAGCAGGAGCAGGTTACAATGTTGTCTGTCTGAATACTCTGAATGATATTGCCCACTATGTTTGCTTCGGTAGGGTTGTAAAAGTTGATCCTCCTTATGTTGTGTCATATTCAAATGTATCAGCAGACGGACGGAAAAATTATAGCTATTATTCCATGGCTTCAGGGCAGAGTAAGGAAGTGACTCCTTGCAGGTACTCTGGAAAAATCGGGAAATACCCTATTGTCATGGAACTCGCATTTGACATTAGTACCAAGCATGTCGTCGGGACTTATTACTACCGTTCCCAGGGTGCCAATAACCGGATGATATTAAGTGGTGTATCCAAGACAGATGGAATTATTACTTTGGAGGGATATGAGAATTTAAAAAATGATGCTCCGGTCAATGAATATATGACGCTGGGCATATCCGGAGACTATATTTCTGGAACATGGAAAAACAGTAGTGGAAGTCGGTCATTAAAGATGCACCTCACTAAAATAAAGTAACAATTTATAAGTTTTGATCAAATGAAAGTATTTTTATCATGGCTTGTGGCCAACTTTGAGGTATTTGTGACGGTGCTTCTGTGCATCGTATTCGGAATCCTTTTCGCCGTCGGGATTGATTCTTTTGTCTTCACGGCGCAGGAGAAATGGGGGCTCATCGGTGTCGCCGTATTTTTCATGGCGCTGCCGGCATCGATAACGGTCAAGAACTTTGAGATGAGCATGATATTGTTCCTTTTGATGCTGGCCGGGTACATCAGCGATGTCGACATGTTCGACATGACCCTCAAATACAGTCTCAACCGTTTCATGGCGGCGTTTGTCTATATCAGCTGGGCAGGGTTGTGGACGGTGGGATATTCATTTTTGAAAAGTTTGTAGAAATGTAACGAACTATAAAATAAATAATTTCATCATGAAACTAATTGATGTTATTAAGATTGCAAATCCTTTAGTCGGTTATGCCGCAGAAGCTGTATCCAAACAGGTTGAGAAAGCGACTGAAACAAAAGCGAAAAAAGAAGAACTATCAAATTCAATAAACAAGGATTTGGAAAGAGATTCGTTTGACAATGACAGATTTCAGCATAAGGTAGACAGATATATCCAAGAATATTGTTCTACTGAAGATGATTATGCCATGGCATATTACAACAAATATTTAGGCTGGGACAAGGTGTTTGTAAATGCGTGGCAATCTTTACTTGAAGGAAATTTGCAAGGAGAAGAAAACCAGAAAGTAAGACAGGTAGCTGATGACGCGAATGATAAATGTCTCGAAGCTTTACAGAAACTTGAAAATAATTTGAACGAAGATAATATACAATTTTGGTACTGTACGCTTTGTTGCGCAAGAGCAGAAAGGCTTCATTGGATGCAAAATCATATGGAAGCCGTCAGATTGGCTATCCAAGGTTTGCCTTATGCTTTTGATGACAACGAGAAAAAATGGGCAAAATCACTGATTTCGGGCAAAAACTACGATACAGAACATCTGATAAGAAGCCGAGATGGAGGATATGGAGTAATTATAGACAAGACGCTAGAAGAAAGCATCGAGTTTTTGGAACAGATAGATAAATGGCCTTACGATAAAGAGTCTTCGTGGGAAGAAAATGACGAAGCGCTTGATGTATGTGCCGATGTATTGATGAATGACATTCAGTTGACGAAAGACCAGTTCATATTTTCATTGCAGCCATATCATGATCGTCAATTTATTTTTACTGTCAGGGATCTTGACCATATCGGCGGATGTTATGACGAAACTGACAATATAAAGTACGTTTTCCCATTGGACGAATTGCCGAAGGACATATCATTCCCTATGGGACACCCGCAGGCGAACACACTCTATTATGCCCATCCGTTGAGACCTGTATATCTGCCCTTTGAAAATGCACAGTTAACGCTTTTCTATGAAAAGGTCCAGGAAATGTGCCGTTTGTTCCAGTGTCTGGGAGCTACAAAGATAACAGCAAGATGTCTGAAAGGAAACAAGGTATCCTCCAATGTCATGGCATCATCCGCCGTAAATGCAGAAGGAGGCTATAAGATCATCTCCGGGTCAGGCGGAGTAAAAAATCAGACAAATGCATCTGCGGACAGCGAGACAAGAGATGAAATGTTCATGACACAGACATTTTCTCCTTACAAGGCACCATACTGTCCAAAAGATCTTGTATGGACGAAAAAAGATCCGGAACTCCTGTCTTTGATAAAGCAAAGGATGGAAGGCGGGTTGCTTGATTTTACAAAAAGAGTTTCTTCTTACGAAACTTCCAATATGTCGCAAAATCTGATTACAGATGTGAAGGCTGCGTTTCAGAATCTTATGGGAAATGTGTCTACAAATTATTCTGCATCAGCTGATACGACATTCAGCTCTATACAGGAAACAGAATGGGAAATATCCGTGGAGTTCAAGCCGCTTGATGAATTGCCTTCAGTTTCCGAATCAATGAATTATTCAGAACAGGATCTGGTAATGAAGATAGACAAATTTGCTTATACTGGAGGACGTGGAACTGTCGCATTGGGGACATTGGCTATGGACATTAAGACCGGAAAGCAAGTAGTCGTTCGCGATGAAGATTCTGAATACGAGTCTGTTATTGAAAACATAATGATGTTCTGTACTATTCTGTCGGAAGGAGAAAAGGGTGACAAAGCAGGATTGTTTCTCAAAGGGATGGATTCTTCAAATATCCGTAAAGGAATGAAAATTTATCTGAAACATCAAGAAGCACAGAAAGACAAGAATTCCCAAACAGAGTCAAACGCAGTTCCTAATGACAAAAATGAACATCAGTGCGAATGTTTAAGCCATGAAGAAGAAAAATACAAGGAAGAAGTCCTGTTCTGCCTTGAAGACGGAGGTTCAATATCCGATGACGACAGAAAATATCTCGAAAGGAAGAGAAACAAATTTGGAATATCTCCGGAGCGTGCGGCAGAAATAGAGAGTATGTGTAAACCCCAATTAACCGCAAACGAACAGGAATATCTTGAAACATTCAAAGAGATGACATCGGACGGTGAGATTTCCGACCGTATGCGACGACTCCTTGACAGGGAACGGGAAGCGCTCGGTATCTCACAGGAAAGAGCAGAAGAACTGGAAAGATTGAAATAACAACCATATAATTTCGATGAAAGAAATTGTTTCAAAATTTTCGTTGTACGATATTCTGGTATAATAAACAACAGCTCTCAAAATAATTAAAATTATGCTTTACAATTCAACAAAAACAAGTGCGGGGACGGTGATGCCCCTGCTGATGGGATGCACGAGGCCGTCACGGATAGTGGCTGCTGAGGATGAGGACAAAGTCATCTATGATCCGGTGAGTCAGACTTCCGTAATGGATATGAGGACAGTCGGGACTTATAGTCTGAAAACAGCCACAACCAAGAAGAAGACAGGTGTAGGTACGGTAGCAAATGTTCCGGACAGGAAGAATCAGATTGACGATCAGAAGAATGTCTGAAGAATGATTCTTATAATCAGCAATAAGGAAGATGTGCATCCGACTCCTGTCATCGATGTCCTGACCAGAAGAGGTGTGCCGGTATTCAGACTCAATACGGAAGCCTTGCTGACTGACTATGAGTTCGCATGGTGGGGCGATTCCGCACATTGCGACTTTCACCTCAAGAACATTCGGAATGGCCTGGAAGTGACAGGGTCAGACATAACGGCACTCTGGGACAGAAGACCGGAAAAACCTGAGGAATTGCCTCTGAAGAGCACTCCGGAGATTGACAGTCACAATCTTTCGGAGGCTCTTGGCTTTCTTGTTTTCCTGCGTTATTATCTGAAGGACATACCTTCGATAGGCAGTATCGTGGAAGACAAGGTGGCTGCTTCGAAGATGTTGCAGCATAAAGTGGCGCAAGAGGCAGGATTTACAGTTCCGGAAACATGCTATTCCAATCGAAAGATGCCGATTCTTGACTTGGCGTCAAAGCACGGGAACATATTGTTGAAATCCATTGAAAACGGCAATGTCTGGCAAGAGGAATCTTTTTTGGACTATGTGTTTTATGCGCAGCGGGTGCCTTCCGGGGCGCTGAGTTCCATTCCTGACGAGGCATTTTCCCAGACGGTCAGTTTTGCACAGGAATATGTCGAAAAGGCGTTTGAACTGAGGGTGACTGTAGTGGGCGACAAACTGTTCGCCTGCAGGATTGATTCCCAGTCCCAGGATGATGATACCGGTAAAATCGATTGGCGGCAGGGATACGGACATGGCATAAGATGGTCCAGGTTTGATCTGCCGGAGGATATTGCAGGAAAGTGCCTTGCTTTTCTGAAGAAGATGAATCTCAACTTCGGATGTTTCGACTTCATTGTCTCTCCTTCCGGAGAATATGTCTTCCTTGAATGTAATCCCAACGGGCAGTGGCTCTGGGTGGAAATCGAAACCGGACTTCCGATTTCCGAAGCTATTGCGGAGTGGCTGGCAGAAAAGGGATGAAGCAGAATGAAATAATTAAAAACCATGCGGAGTGAGAGTCATATTCATTTCCTTCCATGGATAGGGAAGAAATACTGTGAGGGCATAGGTGGCAAGAAGATACTTGTCCTCGGGGAGAGCCATTATTGTGCGAAGCCGGAGGACGATACTCCATTTGTCACGAGAAAGGTCATAGAAAATCTGCTTGATCCTGAGGCAGAGCATGAAAATTATAAGAATACCTACACCAAGTTTGAAAGGGCTCTTGCAGGAAAGGTCCTTGATTGGCAGGGAAAGGTGGATTTATGGAATTCCGTGATCTTCTATAATTTTGTCCAGAGGCCGATGACAGGACCCCGTATCAGTCCTGAACCCGGAGATTTTAAGGATTCGTATGCGGCATTCTTCGAGGTGCTTGAAGAATATCGTCCTGACTGCGTAATCGTATGGGGAAAGCGTCTGTACAATAACCTTCCTCAAAAAGGATGTCAAGGACCGGACTTGCAGTTGCCTGACGGCACATTTCAGGAGACATGGATATATATGTCAGGAGGCAAAAAAGTCCATGTAATGCCTATACTTCACCCGTCATCAGGCTTTTCCTGGGATTTCTGGCATGAAGCGATAAGACGGTGCCTTGTCCTCAAATAAATATTACGACAAAACAGATTTTTGATATGAAACGTTATCTTATCCCTACCATCCTTACTGAGACCGAATTCGAGGAGTTGAAGAAAAAGGCAGAGGGCGGCGATGCTGCTGCGCAACTGCAAGTCGCATTTGCTTATGAGCCGACATTGCGCACTTATGCAGAAGAACTGTATGGCGAACAGTTCAGATTCTGGACAAAAGAAGAAGACAGGCTCAACAGACAGAAAGGATTGGACTTTTTATCAAAGGCGAAAAATAGCGGGAATGCAGATGCCATGCTATTGTCTGCTTATTTCTGGCAGAGGGAGCTGGACGATCCTGATTATGACGAATTCGGATTTGACAAGGATTTCGGAATGTTGGATTACAGTGATGAATTCAAGGAAAAGAAAAACGAAGAAATCCTCCATGACCTGCAGACTTCTGCAAAAGGTAGCAATGACATAGCTGCATACAGGTATTGGATGGTATGTTTTTCTGAATTATGGTGGGACGATTCGGCTCTGGAAGACAATCCGTCATTCTACACGAAAAACACTTGCACAGAGGCTTTTGATTGCCTGAAAAGTGCATCGGACAACGGAGAAATGAACTCAAGCTGGGAAGCATACCAATTTTTCACACATGTAAGTTATTATAAAGAAAAGATTCAAGATAGTACGACGGATGACGATGAAAGGAAGTCTTGTGAGGGCTTCTTGCTCCTGTTCGGTTTAAACGAAATATCAAATGAGGAAGTCGAAGAAAATATCGTCAAATACTTGAAAGTCGCAGCCTCGCAAGGCCATGCCGAGGCGCAATTTGATTTGGCAAGAGCGTATCACGGTGAGATGATAAGCGACGCAGTGCATTTCCGGCGTGATGACAGTCAATTTGAGCACTGGTTGTCAAAGGCGTTGGAGCAGGATTGGGCAGAGGCGTATCTTTATCTTGGCGACATGTACAAGAACGGGGACGGGAGAGCTAAGGATAACGATGCCGCACGAAAATGCTATTTCAGAGTTATTGATATCATATCAATTCCGATGGATAAAAGATATCACTTCAACAGAATCAGGACGGATGTAAGTAATCTTATTGAAAACGAAGAAGACACCAGAGAAAGGGCATATTGCGGACTGGGAGACATATTTGACGAAGAAGGTGACTATTCCAAAGCTGCGGCGAATTACGAATATGGCGGAGAAGGACGGGCATCAAGATATATCAAGAAACTGAAAAAGAAAGGAATAGACATTTCTTCATGGTCGGACTACAAACCATACAGAGTTGAAGCAAGTGAGCAATATAACGATGACTTTGACTGGGATTAGAGACTTCAAAATATTAAAACGTAGTGGACATCGATATGCAAAGTATAGATTCTGAACTTGATTTCTTAAGGGAACTCAAGGATGGCCTGAAGAGATTATGGCCAGGAAAAGTAGTGATGGGGAAACATACTGTCTTCGTATCGACGAAATATGGTGACGTCATTGCAGATTGGAAGACAGTTCGCTTCCCGTCGAATCCCTATACATACTATCGAAAAAATAAGACTCCGGAAAAATTCATTTCTTTCATTCTTTCCGGCATCGGAAAATTTTCAAGAATCAGAGAAAATGCAATATCTGAAATATCTCCGTCAGATGCAATAGGGGAAAAGTTTGAAGCCGTCCATTCCGAATGGCTGCGGCTGATGAATCTTGATATTGCCGATTCGGGCATGTCTGATATGGAAGTTGCTGAACAGATGGACACTCTATGCGGCACTTTCGCAGAGGCAGTCATAAACCAGACAAAAATATATGCCGATATATTCAAAGCGAAGATAGGCGAAATCAATGTTGTAAGGAGACGTATGAATGCATTAGGTATGTGCTATATAAAAGAGAAGCGAATCGACATCAATGTCCGTAATATCGCACTGCCTCCGGCATGTGTCAGGGAAACAATCCTCCATGAAATATGCCACCTGTTTATTCCGAATCACAATTTGAGTTTTTACAGGAAACTGGAAGATATGTGCCATACAGTGGGTCTTATCCGGGAATGCGGTTATGTGGTTACTGAATTGGGCGGCATAAGTCGATATAGTGCGGTCCTGGCAGATGAGAATGATTGGAATAATTACAAAAAAACATCCGCAATCATCTCATCGTGGATCTCAAAAAGAGAATATTTCGGTTCTTCAGACATAAGGATAAAATTTCTGAAATAATTTTGCAACTTTGTGAATTGTAGCAGAGAAGCAAGATTATGGACAGGCTTTTGTTGGATATTTTCCTTGTTGCGTCATTTATGGGAATTGCGGGCAATGTCACGGCACAGACGGATGTCTGCCGGGATGAAGCATGCTTCAGGTCCTCATGGCTTGAAATACCGGCCCCGATTTCTTCGGATGACCCTGACATTTATTATGTGACCCACCGGGGAGAGATGAACGGCACCCTTCAGCGCAATTATTCAATATGTTATGATTCGGATGCCTATACTTCGTATTGGGTCGCCTACCCTCTTTGCCCTGCCCATTTTTCCACAGGGCGTTCTGAATACTGGGGTTATGATACGGAAGTGCCCGAACAGGAGCAGACAAGCGTCAAAACTGGCTACGGTGCAAGCGTAAAGACGCCGAATTATTCCCGGAATTTTTATGCCAGGGGACATCAGATTCCGAATGCAGACCGGAACGCCGTTCCGGAAATGCTTGCGCAGACATATTTTTCCACGAATATGACCCCTCAAATCCAGAACGGATTCAATGGAGGGATATGGTCGCAGCTGGAAAAGGCCGTCAGGTCCGCCGTGCCTCAAAATGATACCCTGTACATCGTCACAGGGGCTTCTTTCAGCAAGGCAGGAGAGAATGAAAAAGCCAGAACCATTGTAAACAAAAACGACAATAAGACATTGCCGGTCCCGAATTATTACTGGAAAGCAGTCCTGAAAGTCATCAGAAATGCCGACGGAGTTCCTGTCAGGGGCGAGGCAATCGGGTTCTGGCTTCCTCATGCCGACCTCAAAGGTCATTCATATACGGAATATGCCGTACCTGTCGATTCCCTCGAATCATGGACAGGAATTGACTTTTTTGTCAATTTGCCCGATCCGGCTGAAATCCAGGCTGAATCCTGCTCCTCATGGAAGACTTTTCTTCAGTTCTGAAACATGTCTTGCCTTGCTCTCTGAACGCAGCCGGAAGGACGGACATATGTTGATTCGGAAAATGTCTCGGATATAAAAAGGGAGAAGAAAAGATCTCCCGAGAGTTTTAATGAAGCCTGCAGTCACTGCAGGCTTCATTCTGGTTAGTTAGCAGTATTTCCCTTTTGGGAGTGTGTTATTGATTGGTTAGTGGTTAGTATTTGACCGCTAAACCGGCAAATGGCGCCGGGTAACAGGCTTTCATAATGAATTGTCATTTATGCACCCCGTTACAATCTCCAAATGTAGACAAAGTTTTCGGAACTGCAAAATTATTTTCGGAAATTGTACATTTTTATTTAAGATTTTTATTGAAAGACGGGCATTCGGGAAAATTTTTCAGTCTTCGAGCAGGCCGGGCCTGAGTCTTCGGGTCCTTTCTATGGCCTGTTCGTCCTGCCAGGCCCGTATGAGTTTCGGATTGCCGCTCAGGAGGACATCGGGAACTTTCCAGCCGTTGAATTCCGCAGGGCGGGTGTATACGGGGGCGGAAAGCAGTCCGTCCTGGAAACTGTCGCTCAGGGCTGAGGTCTCGTCGGATATGGCGCCGGGGAGGAGGCGGATTATGGCATCGGCAACCATGGCGGCGGGAATCTCGCCTCCGCTGAGGACATAGTCACCCACGGAGATTTCCCTTGTCACGATGTGTTCACGGATCCTGTGGTCAATGCCCTTGTAGTGCCCGCACAGTATGATGATGTTCTCCTTCAGGGAGAGCTCATTGGCGGTTCCCTGGTTGAAGATTTCCCCGTCAGGGGACATGTATATTATTTCGTCATAGTGCCTTTCGGCCTTCAGTTCCTCAATCATCATGTACACGGGCTCGACCATCAGCACCATGCCTGCATCGCCGCCGTAGCTGTAGTCGTCCACCTGCTGGCGCGGTCCCTTGCCGTATTTTCTCAGATTGTGCACATGGATTTCGGCTATTCCCTTCTTTATGGCCCGTCCTACAATGGAGTGCCCGAGCGGGCTTTCAAGGAGTTCCGGCACCACCGATATTATGTCTATTCTCATTTTCCCGGAATATGTTAAAATTTAATTGCGGGTGCAAAAATAGCATTTTGATGAGAGTTTTGCCAAAAAAATGGTATATTTGCGGGTTGTAACCTTTTTTAGAAACAATTAGAACTCCATTGCCATGAGTGAAGAAATGATCAAAGATGCGCCTGTGACCCCGGTCGTGGCTGAAAGCGAAGATGCACCGGTCATTCCGGCACCTGTTGATGACAAGGCCGATGCCGTGCCTGACTTTTCGGGAAAGAGCCTGGCAGAGCTTGCCGGACTTTTCGAAGAACTTGCGAAGTCTGAGGACAGGATGAAGAGATACAAGGAAGCCGAGGCCATCAAGTCTGCATTTTACAAGAGGCTTCTGAAAGAGAAGGCCGATGCCGGTCTTGGAGTTGACGTGAAAGAGCCGGACAGCAGTCTTCCGGAGCCCGACGGGGCCGTTGAGGACATGCCGGAACTTCCTGCAGAGGAAGCGGCAGCCAATGATACGGCGGAAGCGGCTGGGCCTGCGGATTCCGTGGCCGAAGCTGACGGACATGCCGCTGAGGCCGATGCGGTATCCGAGAATCCTTTCGAAGAGATTGAGCGGGGCTTCAAGGAGCTTTACAACAGATACAAGAAGGAGCGTGCCGAGTACAACAGGCAGCAGGAAAAGGAGCGGGAACACAATCTCGTCCTGAAGCAGGAGGTCATAGACGATCTGAAGGCCTTGCTTGAGAAGCAGGAGGATGTCAATGCCACCTTCCCTGCATTCCGTGAGATACAGAACAGGTGGAGGGCCATCGGTCAGGTGCCTGTGCAGAGCTACAGGAATCTGAACGACACCTACCAGCTCTATGTGGAGCAGTTCTATGACATGGTCAAGATCAACCGCGAGCTCCGCGACCTTGATTTCAAGAAGAACCTTGAAGTGAAGGAGAAGTTCTGCGAGGCTGCCGAGAAGCTTGCCGAGAACGACAATGTGGTCGAGGCTTTCAGGGAGCTTCAGAAACTCCATGAGCAGTGGAAGGAGTACGGTCCTGTGGCAAAGCAGTACCGTGAGGAGATCTGGGACCGCTTCAAGGCTGCCACGGCTGTCATCAACAAGAAATACCAGGCTTTCTTCGAGGGCCTGAAGGAGCAGCAGGTAGAGAACCTTGCGGCAAAGACCAGGTTGTGCGAGCAGGTGGAGGCCATTGCGGACAAGGAGATCACTTCCTCCAATGAGTGGAATGCCCTTTCAAAGGAGATAGAGGAGATACAGAAGCAGTGGAGGCAGATCGGCTTCGCCACCAAGAAGGAAAACCAGAAGATTTATGACAGGTTCCGCGCTGCCTGCGACAAGTTCTTCAACCGCAAGCGGGACTTCTACAGCGAATACAAGGAAAGCATCAATGCCAACCTCCAGAAGAAGATATCCCTCTGCGAGGCTGCCGAGGCCCTGAAGACCAGCACGGAATGGAAGAAGGCCACCGACCAGTTCATCAATCTCCAGAAGCAGTGGAAGGAGATAGGTGCAGTCCCGCGCAAGAAGTCCGAGCAGCTCTGGAAGAGGTTCCGTGCGGCTTGCGACGAGTTCTTTGCCGAGAGGGACAAGAATGCCAAGCCGGAGAATGACTATTACGGCAATCTGAAGGCAAAGCAGCGCCTCATCGACGAGATCAATGCATTTGTCCCTTTTGATGACGAGGATGACAATCTGGACGCCATGAATTCATTTATGGAAAGATGGCAGGAGATAGGTTTCGTTCCTTTCAAGGAAAAGGACAGGATCGCCCAAAGCTACAAGGATGCCCTTCATGCGAAGTTCCCTGATGTATCTGCCTCAAAGGTGCGCAGGGCAAGATATTCCAACGCACCCAAGAGCGAAAGGGAGAAACTTGTGCAGAAATACATGAAGAAGGAGCAGGACATCGTGACATACGAGAACAATATAGGGTTCTTTGCGATGTCCAAGAATTCCGAGCCTCTGATCCGTCAGATGCAGGAGAGGATAGACAAGGCCAAGAAGGAGCTTGAGGAACTCAAGGAACAGATCCGGGTCCTGGACAATGCCGATGTGCAGGAGTAGTGTGTAAAGAGAAACGGACAATATATTTATGAACAGAAATTCTGTAATAGGATTTATTCTGATCTTTGTGATTTTCTTCGGATTCACATGGTATCAGTCAAAGCAGTACAATAAGCAGGTAGAATATCAGGCACAGCAGGATTCGATAGCAAGGGCGCAGCAGGCATACGCCGATTCAATATGGCGTGCGGAGCATCCGGAAGACACTGCAGCCGTGGCGGCTGCGGACCGGAAGTCGCCTGCAGCGGGGACGGCCCGTCCGAGGATATACAAGGACAGCCTTCTGGATGTGGCACATGAGGATTCAGCCTCCTTTGTGACCCTCGCCAATGACAAGGTCGAGATTGTCTTCAACACCAAGGGCGCACAGCCTCATTCGGTGATGGTGAAGGACTACAAGACCTATGACAGCACGGACCTCTATCTGATCAAGCCGGGAATGAGCCGGTACGGCATCACCCTCTATGCAGGAGAGAACATCAACACGAAGGATTTTGTCTTTCAGGTGGCTGAAAGCACCGACAGTACCCTCGTGATGCGTCTCCCATTTGCCGGAGGCGGATACATAGAGCAGAAATTCACTCTGGCGCCCGGCAGCTACATGGTCGAGAATGACCTTTCATTTGTGGACATGGGGAATGTGATTCCCCGTAATGTTTCAATGTTTGACATAGACTGGAATGTCATCATACCGCGCCTTGAGAAGGGTTACAGGAACGAGATGCAATATTCCAAGCTCGATTTCTGCTATCCCGGGGAGAAGAAGCCGGAGCAGATAGGCCGCGGAAGGAATGCCGAGGAGCGGGTCGATTCGAAGGTAAGCTGGTTTGCATTCCAGCAGCAGTTCTTCTCCGCAATCATGAGGGCCGAGGACAACTTTTCATCGGCGGCGTTCGGCATAAAGTTCTTTGAAGAGGACGATCCGGACAAGAATCTGATGACATGCTATGCCGACATGAGGTCTGAATTTGACCTTTCCGACGGCAGCGCCACCATCCCGTACAGGTTCTATTTCGGCCCGAACCATTACCGGACCCTCAAGGACTACGGCCAGCATTACGAGAGGATAATTCCTCTGGGCGGTTCCGTGATAGGGCTTATAAGCCGTTGGGTGATCATTCCTGTATTCAATTTCCTTGGCGGATTCATCAGCAATTTCGGAATAATAATACTGATTCTTACCCTGCTGATAAAGTTCATAGTGTCTCCTCTTATGATGAAATCCTACATTTCATCTGCCAAGATGGCTGTGATAAAGCCGGAGGTGGACAAGCTGAACGAGAAATATCCTAAACAGGAGGATGCCATGAAGAAGCAGCAGGCGATGATGGACCTTTACAAGCGGGCCGGCATCAATCCTATGGGAGGCTGTCTCCCGATGCTGCTCCAGCTGCCTGTCCTCTACGCCATGTTCCGCTTCTTCCCTGCATCAATCGAGCTGAGGCAGCAGCCTTTCCTCTGGGCGGATGACCTGAGCGCATACGACTCCATACTCGACCTTCCGTTCAACATTCCGCTCTACGGAGATCATGTGTCATTGTTCGCCCTTCTGATGGCGGTGTCGATGTTCCTCTATTCAAAGATGAATTCGAGCCAGATGTCGGACGACCCCAACATGGCGGGAATGAAGTTCATGAGCATATGGCTGATGCCTATAATGATGCTCTTCATCTGTAACAATCTTTCCAGCGGATTGAGCTACTACTATCTCCTTTCCAACCTCATCACCATGTTCCTCACCTGGTTTGTGAAGAAATATGTGGTGAAGCCTGAAAAGATACATGCCCAGCTTGCCGCCTCGGCAGGCAAGCCTCTGCCGAAGTCCAAGTGGCAGCAGCGTCTGGAGGAGGCTCAGAAGATGCAGCAGCAGATGGCAAGGGAGCAGGCAAAGAAACGCAGATAAAAGATGGCAGAAGATGGATTCTGCAATCACATATTGAAACAGATCTCAGGTGCGTGGCCGGTCTCATCCGTGCCGGCACCTGATTTTTGTAAGGAGCAGGATGTAATCCTGCGACAGTCCTCCCTATCAGGGAGGAATAAGGAGGGTGACGCCCCTTGGAAAGGGGCTGTCGCGAAGCGACTGGGGATTAAGACAAATGGATTTCGAAGAAATCCTTAACGATGGTTCGACGAATTCCCTGGGTCGCAGTATAATAAATTCGTCGAACTGACGTTAAAGATTATGTCACATATAGCTGATACGATACACAGGCTCCATGAGGAGCTTCCGGAAAATGTGAAACTTGTGGCCGTGTCCAAGTTCCACCCGGCAGAAGCCGTGGCCGAAGCATACGCAGCAGGGCAGCGGGTGTTCGGGGAAAGCCGTCCCCAGGAGCTTTCTGCCAAGATTGTGGCGCTGAGGGAAATGGCTGCATCATCCGGCGCCCCGGAAATGTATTCGGACATCGAATGGCATTTCATAGGGCATCTCCAGACCAACAAGCTGAAGCTTGTGCTTCCGTATGTCGCCATGGTGGAGTCGGTGGACTCGCTCCGTCTTCTCAGTGCCGTTGACGGATGGGGCGCGGCCAACGGAAAGGTGACGGATGTCCTGCTGGAATACCACATCGCATCCGAAGAGACGAAGCAGGGCTTCGGCAGGGAGGAGATATTGGACATTGTGTCCGGACAGGGATTCCGGAATGTACGCATAAGGGGGCTGATGGGAATGGCCACCTTCACGGATGACGAGAATGTGATCCGTGCTGATTTTGCCCGGCTTATGTCTCTCTATGATGAGATTGTCCGGCTGCGTGATGCAGGCGGATGTCCGGGTGCCGGTGAGAACTTCGACGTGAGGTCTTTCGGAATGACCCATGACTACAGAATTGCCGTACAGATGGGGGCGGATGTCGTCCGCATCGGCACCCTGATATTCGGTGAACGAGCCTGACCGCCTGTTACAAATTTGTTAATTCGTAGGCTTCCTGTGCTTCTCCGCTTGTAAATCATTATTCCCGGCCTTATCTTTGCGCCGGGTATTGAAATGCCCGGTCAGAAGTACAGAAATGAAAAAGGAACAGATTCTTATTTCCATTTTTGCCGCGTTTTGCATGCATGGGCAGGCTGATGCCCAGCGCATCAAGGGCAGCGACACTCTTCTCCCTCTCACACAGGAACTTGCCGAGGAATATCTTGCAGGACATCCGGATGATGAAATCATTGTCACCGGCGGCGGGTCCGGAGTGGGGATAGCGGCTCTTCCGGAAAACACCACCGACATTGCAATGGCTTCCCGGCGCATCAAGTTCAGCGAAAAGATGAAGTTCGCGGGACTCAATCTGGATGCAAGGGAAGTCATTGTCGCCTATGATGCCCTCGCTGTGGTGGTCAATCCTTCCAATCCGGTGGACAGCCTCACCAGGGAGCAGCTTGAGGCCATCTTCCGGGGCAAGATTACCAACTGGAAGGATGTCGGGGGAGAGGACAGGAAGATAGTTGTATATTCACGGGAAACATCATCGGGAACATACGAATTTTTCAAGGAAAGCGTCCTTGAGAACAAGAACTACATGAGCAGCATCCTTTCGATGCCTGCGACCGGTGCCATAATCCAGTCTGTAAGGCAGACCAAGGGAGCCATAGGATATATAGGTCTGGCATATCTGAACAGATATGTCAAGCCGCTCGCCGTTTCGTACGACGGTGGAGGGCATTATGCCTATCCTTCGGTGGATACTGCCGCCGACGGCTCCTATCCGATAGTCCGTCCTCTCTATTATTATTACGATGCCAGGAAGGAGGCTGCCGTCGCCCCGTTCATTTCATACGCCCTGTCTCAGGAAGGACAGCAGTCGGTACTTGAACAGGGTTTCATCCCTGTGCCTCGGACAGACGGGCAGGCTGACGGGGAAGGAGAAAATGACTGAATCCAGTTGAACTGATCTTGAATCATGAAGAGATTTTTGGAAAAGGCAGTGAAATGGCTGCTTACTGCAAGCGGCTTTGTGACAAGCGCAGTCATCCTGCTTATAATAGGTTTTCTATTCACCGAAGGGGCAGGGCTGTTCCGGGAGCATGTGATTGAAGAAGGCTATGTGCTTGCCCTGAACAGGGAAAATCCTGTGAAGCGCATGAATGCCGCACAGATAAAGGCGGTCTTTGATGAGGATGTCACCAATTGGAAGGAAATCGGCGGTCCGGACCTGCCTATAGTGACATTCCGTCTTGAAGATGCAGACAGATATTTTTCGGAAGAAGCTCTTGGAAAGCAGTATGAAAATGCCGGTGCTCTTATTGCCGGCCTTGTGGCAGACAATCCCGGAATGGTGGCCTTCGTGCCGGAAAGCATGATCCCTGAAGGGGCGGACCTGAATTTCATCGAAGACAGGACCATTTCCCCGGGAGAAGTCTTTGCCGGAGCCGAATGGTTTCCGACGGCCACTCCGGCCCCGCTTTTCGGGATGTGGCCGCTTCTTGCGGGAACTCTGTGGGTGAGTCTGTTTGCCATACTCTTTGCTCTCCCGTTCGGGATCAGCATTGCGGTATATATGGCTGAAGTGGCCTCAGAACGGGTCCGTGGTTTTCTTAAGCCTGTCATTGAGCTCCTTAACGGCATCCCGTCTGTGGTGTACGGCTTCTTCGGCCTCATTGTGATAGTGCCTCTGCTCCAGCAGGTGTTCGGCCTGCCGGTGGGGGAGAGCGGACTTGCGGGAAGCATCGTGCTTGCAATCATGGCTCTTCCTACCATAGTGACGGTGGCCGAGGATGCCATGCGGAACTGTCCCCGTTCCCTGAGGGAAGCCAGCCTGGCTCTCGGTGCCACTAAATGGCAGACCGTTTCCCGTGTGGTGATACCTTCATCCATGTCCGGAATTGCCTCCGGAGTGGTCCTTGGCATCGGCCGTGCGGTGGGGGAGACAATGGCTGTGCTGATGGTGACAGGAAATGCGGCCGTGGTGCCGACTTCCATTCTGGAACCGCTGCGCACCATACCTGCGACAATCGCGGCTGAACTCGGTGAGGCACCTGCAGGCGGGGCGCATTACCAGTCGCTCTTCCTTCTCGGTGTGATACTTTTCTTCATAACCTTCTTCATCAACCTGTGCGTGGAGTTCATATCGTCCCGCAACCGGGCAAAAAACCGTTGAGACCATGGACACAACTTCCAACAGACAGACATCAGCAGGGAATGCTCCTTCATATCCGGCAGGCTACAGCGTCCGGAAACGCCGTTCGCAGAAGATGGCATTCACCATATTCAGGATATTGAGCCTTTTCATAGTGCTCGTGCTTTTTGCCATACTCGGATTCATAATATATAAAGGGGCCGGAGTCATCAGCTGGGACTTCCTCACCAAGGCTCCGTCAGACGGAATGACTTCGGGCGGCATTTTCCCGGCAATTGTCGGCACTCTCCTTCTCATGCTCGGAAGCGCCATAGTGGCCTTTCCGATAGGGATAATGAGCGGGGTATACATGAATGAATACGCCTCCAGGGGCTGGGTGGTCAAGTTCATAAGGCTCATGACCAACAACCTCAGCGGAGTGCCGTCCATAGTCTTCGGCCTTTTCGGAATGGCCCTTTTCGTGAAATATCTCGGCTTCGGGGACAGTATCCTCGCCGGTTCGCTCACATTGGGACTTCTTTCGCTGCCGCTTGTCATCAGGACCACCGAGGAGGCCCTCAAGGACATTCCGGACGGCATAAGGGAAGGCAGCCTGGCCCTCGGAGCCACCAAGCTCCAGACCATCTGGAAGGTGGTTCTGCCGATGGGCATGCCGCGCATCATCACAGGGCTGATACTTTCACTCGGACGCGTATCCGGGGAAACGGCTCCGATCCTGTTCACCTGTGCTGCCTATTTCTTCCCGCAGCTCCCGACTTCGATATTTGACCAGTGCATGGCCCTGCCTTATCACCTCTATGTCATCTCCACCAGCGGAACTGACATCGAGGCACAGCAGCCGATTGCATACGGCACAGCCCTTGTGCTCATTATCATAGTGCTGATAATCAATCTCCTCGCAGGACTCATGCGCAAGCATTTCGAGAAGAGGCTGAAAATAAAATGATAATATAAAAATAACAAGAGATAAATAATGGAAAAAATTGAGGCTAAAGACGTCAATTTCTATTATGGGGATTTCCATGCGCTGAAAGGCATTTCGATGGAGATACCGCAGAACAAGGTGGTGGCTTTCATCGGCCCTTCGGGATGCGGAAAATCTACCTTCCTGAGGCTTTTCAACAGGATGAATGACCTTGTTCCCGGGTCGCGTCTTGAGGGGCAGATCCTCATAGACGGACAGGACATATATGGTCCGGGCGTGCAGGTGGATGAATTGCGGAAGAATGTCGGAATGGTTTTCCAGCGTCCGAATCCGTTCCCCAAGAGCATATTTGACAACATTGCCTACGGCCTGCGGGTGAATGGCATCAAGGACAAGGAATTCATCGCCCACCGTGTTGAAGAATCCCTGAAAGGGGCCGCCCTCTGGGATGAGGTCAAGGACAAGCTGAATGCTTCTGCGTATGCCCTTTCAGGCGGCCAGCAGCAGCGTCTCTGCATTGCCCGTGCCATGGCGGTATCTCCGTCCGTGCTTTTGATGGACGAACCGGCCTCCGCCCTTGACCCGATATCCACGGCCAAGGTAGAGGAACTGATATGTGAGCTCAGGAATGAGGTGACGATAGTCATAGTGACCCACAACATGCAGCAGGCGTCACGTGTGAGCGACAGGACCGCATTCTTCTATATGGGTGAGATGGTGGAATATGACGACACCAAGGTCATCTTCACCAATCCGCACAAGGAAGCCACGCAGAATTACATCACGGGCCGCTTCGGATAATCGGGACTGCCATCGTGCTTTTATGTTTTGAACTTGATATTATGGCAATTTGTCCGGCCGGATGCCACGGTGCCGGACCAGATAATGAACTGTTATGGTAAAATTCATAGAATCAGAACTGATGCAGCTCCGCAGCGAGGTGTACCAGATGTGGACCCTGGTGTACAACCAGATGGACCAGGCCAGACAGGCCGTGCTTGGGATGGATCATGACATCGCCCAGCAGATCATAGTGCGCGAGAGGCGCGTCGATGCCTTTGAACTGAAGATAGACAGCGATGTGGAGGACTTCATTGCCCTCTATACGCCTGTGGCGGTGGACCTGCGTTTCGTTCTTGCAATGCTGAAGGTGAACAATGACCTTGAGCGTATAGGGGACTATGCTGACGGGATAGCCCGCTTTGTACGGGATGCAGAGGCAGGGAACCTGGATCCTGCCCTTGTCGAAAAGCTCCAGCTCGACACCATGTTTGCCGTAGTCCTTGAGATGATGAAGGATCTGCAGCAGGCACTTATGGAAGAGGATCCCGCAAAGGCCACATCTGTCATGTCAAAGGACGACCAGTTGGACAGGATCAAGGCCGCTTCCGAGGGCATCCTTGTAGATTACGCCAGAAGCAATCCGGACTCCATAGCCATCTGCATGGGATTGGGCGGTGTCTTCCGCAAGCTTGAGCGCACCGGGGACCATCTCACCAACATCGCCGAAGAGATAGTCTTCTTCATTGACGCCAAGGTCCTCAAGCATACCTCAGGTTCTTCGGGCTCCAGGCAGTGACTGTTTATTCAACGTCTGCTTTCAGCAGGCGGATCATCTCCTTTGCGACAGCTGAGGATGCTCCGCTGCCGCCGAGATCCCTGCGTATTGAAGCATAGCCGTTAAGCATCTTCTGTCTGTATTCTCTGTCCTCTATGAGCAGGCGGACTTCTTTGACGAGATTGTCCGCATTGCATTCGTCCTGGATGAACTCCTTGAATACGAGGCGGTCGGCAATGAGGTTGCCGAGGCTGATGTAGCCGATTTTTATTATATGCTTCCCGATCAGGTATGTGAGTCCGTTCATCCTGTATCCGACCACCTGCGGAGTGTTGAGCAGGACCGTTTCAAGCGATGCAGTGCCGGAGTTGACCACGGCGGCTTCGGCATTTCTGATGATTTCCTGTGTCTGGCCGAAGAGAACCCTTATGTCCGGGCCGGTATATTTTGTAAGGTATGGGGCATAGTCTTCCATGCTTCTTGCCGGGGCTCCGGCTACCAGGAACTGCCAGTCCATGTATTCCGGCAGTGCTGCCATCTTTTCCGCAAATTCCGTCAGCACCGGCATCATCGTGCTGATTTCCCCCTTGCGCGAGCCTGCAAGCATGGCTATTATCGGCTTGTCCGGCAGCCCGTTCCTCTTCAGGAAGTCTTCACGGCTTTCGTTGGCGGCACCGGAGCTGTCGACTGCATCCACGAGCGGATTTCCTTTATATATGAAATTCACCCCCTTGCTTTTGAAGTAAGGAATCTCGAACGGGAAGACTATGAACAGCATGTCCACATATTTCTTCAGCTTGCGGATGCGTCCTTCACGGGATGCCCATACTTTCGGGGCGATGTAATAGAATACCTTCAGCCCGTGCCTGTGGGCGAATTCCGCTATCTTGAAATTGAATCCGGGGTAGTCTATCAGAATGACCGCATCCGGTTTCCATGCGAGGATGTCATGCTTGCAGAAGCGGACATTGCCGAGGAGTTTTGAGGCATGCGTGAACACTTCCCAGAACCCCATTATGGCCCCTTCCTTGTAGTGTCTGACAAGGCCTCCGCCGGCCCGCAGTCCATCTGTCCCGGAGCTGTCCCTGTCCGTTTTCCCCTCTGTCCGTCGTCCGTCATTCCGGTTGCTGCCATCCGCTCTTCCGCTGTTCTGCATATAGACCATGTTCATCAGGTCACCACCCCAGAACCGTATTTCCGCCTGAGGATCTTCAGTGTAAAGCCCCTTCATAAGGTTGGACCCGTGCAGATCTCCTGATGCCTCGCCTGCTATTATGTAATATCTCATGATTTTCCAGTGTTTCAGAAATCCCTGTCGAAGCCGAGCATCTGCATTCTTGAAAATTCGTCGCGGTCGGTGGTGTCGATGTTGTGGGCGACTATGGATATGCGGCCTTCACGCATGATCCAGTGATCGGAGCGGCTGTCGTTGTCAGGTCCGTCAAGGTATTCGCCGACCATCATGTAGAGCTCTTCCCCCTCTTCTGCAGAAGGTATGCTGCTTTGTCCGAGCATTTCCGGGGTAAGTCCGTATCTGCCGTACTTTGACGGGTCCCACGGAAGAAATTCCCTTACCCAGCGCCCCATGCCCTGGTGACCGGCCCTGATGCCCCTGATTTCATCTGCAGGCATATCCGGAAAATTGACATTATAATATATGCCGTTCTTTTCCGGGAGGTCAGACATGATTTTCAGGAAGATGTCCGGAAAATATCTCTCCACGGCGGAGAAGTCGGCTTCGGGATTTATCGTGTCAAGCGAGACGCCTATGGCCGGAATCCCGTTGAGGGCTGCTTCTGCAGCGGCACCGAGGGTGCCTGAATAGCACGATGCGCTCGATGCGTTGGATCCGTGGTTGATGCCGGAGACCACCACATCCGGGAATTTCCCCAGAAAGCAGGTATTCAGCCCGAATTTCACACAGCTTGCGGGAGTGGCGTCCAGATATGCCCATTTCACTGTCCCTTCCGTATTTCCTTCCTTCGTAAGGGGACCGTCCTCCAGTCTGTATGTGTCCAGTTCCGCCTCTTCCCCGGAAAGCTCCCTGTATGCTATCTGCTTGAGCCCAAGCGATGCCGCCATGGACATGCCTGACTGGTGTCTTTTCGGTGCTATTACGGTGACATTTCCGAACTTCTTCATGATTTCTGCCAGAACCTTTATGCCCTTGGCCTTGTATCCGTCATCGTTTGTCAAAAGTATTTCCATCGCTTTGCCATGAATTTTCAGTGTGCAAATATACTTCAAATATCCGTTTTTCCTGATCAGTAAACAGGATATATGGTTTCTTGTATGAAAAATTTGAAATATTAATGAAATATTATGATTTTATTAAAATATTGTTATATATTTGCCCGTATCATTTGAACCAAAAAATATTTTGATGATTTTTATTTGTTTCTTTAATCTTTTTGCCTCCTTTTTCTTGCCTTTTCATCGTTGTTCTTTGTGAAACGGCTCCTGCCGTTCATTTTATGGATTTGCTGATCACATTTTAACACTATACTGATGAAGACTGGATTTGTACAATGGGGGGGGGAAGCTGCTGCTTCTCGGTCTATGCCTGTCTTCCTGTTCCGATGACATCGCTGAGGATGTCTATGACAGGACAAAGACACCTCCTTCTGAAAAAACATCATCACTGACTGTAATGCTCATTGATGGGCAGAACCGTGAAAATCTCGTTCTAGGGGCATTGCAGGAGTCTCTTTTTGACGAGTCGGGAAATGCCAGTACTGTGGCTGAGGCCGACTTTCTCTTGAGCGGTGTCTTCTCCGGAGGGACCGTCCGTTTTGACGATCTGATGGACTATTATGGCACGACTCTATATTTCAATGTGTTCTCCACGACGGAAGACGGACTTGACCTTCTGACGCATCACGGGAACGAGCTCCGCTACCAGGTCGTGGCAGGGGACATAGAGAAGTCCATAGATCTTTCCGCAGCCGTTCCTGACGCAGTCCGCAAGACGGCTGTCACCGTCACCGTTGCTTCTGAATATGCAGGTAAGGCCGTGTATGTCACGGATGAAGAGCGGAGCAGCCTGCTGAAGGAAAGGGTCGCCGCCGGAGAAGAGGTGTCTTCCGACCTGTATATCTGGAATGCGGAGGCCGGTGAAGAGCCGCTTTCCTTCACGATCAATTCACCTGCATCTGCCGGGAAATACTATGCGTATCTTGCTGCGCCTGAGGAGGGCATAGCCTATCTCGTTCGCGAGGCCGAGATAGGTTATGAGACGGAGACCGCCTCATTTACATTTGAGAAGGAGCAGCCGAAGGTCATAAATGTCACGGCCACATATCTTGAGGGCACGGAAGAGCCATATACCGAAACTCCTCTTCACAACAAGGAGGTCTATCTCATCGCCGCCGACAGATGGCAGGAGGTGAGGGATCATGTCGATGATGACAAGGGCAATCCTGAGCCGGGGACTTTCGTTCAGCGTGCGACTCTGATGAACGGCTCCGCTTCCTTCGGCGTGTTCTGTACCGAAGGTTCGCAGGAATATGTCGTCTATGTGCCGAAGTGGAATACGGACTATTATGACAGCTATGAGTTCCGCGAAGTGACGGTGGATGCCTTGACTCAAGACTATGCAGTCGACATAAAGGCGCTGTTCACGCCTCCTGGAAGCGGCGGTGACGTGGGCATTACGAAGACGGTGGACTTCACTGTGAAGGTTGATGCTTATCCGGCAGGATGGAGAGCAATGGGCGCTGCATTCATTGTCCCTGATCCGGAGAATTTGATGGCTGTATATAATTATGCCGTTTCCGGCTACAATCCTCCTGATGTGCCGTTTGCCAAATCGGACGATTTGACTTATACTCCGGTCCCGCTGTCCGTCACTTTATCCGTCGACATAAATACGGCCAAGGAGGTTACTGTATTCATATATTGCATGAAAGGATTTATGGAGGAATTTGCTCCGCTGGTTAAACGTATCAGCGGCTCTGAAATCACGGGCAATACCTATGAGGTTACACTGGACGAAATAGGAGAAATCAACTGAAACCACATTTATGAATAAAATAGCCATAACATTTCTCGCCCTCCTGTGCTTCTGCACCATAGGGCGGGCGCAGAACGTCACCATTACGGGAACGGTGACCGACCTGCAGGACGGGGCTCCGGTCCTTGCCAGCATTATGGAGCAGGGCACGATGAACGGCACGATGGCCGACATCGACGGCAACTATTCCATCTCAGTTCCAGAAGGGGCTGTGCTTGAATTCTCCTCAATCGGCTATGTGACCGTGACAAGGACGGTGACGGCCGGCATTGCAAGGATAGATGTGCAGATGCAGCAGGAAATGCAGGAGATAGACGCTGTGGTCGTGACCGCCCTCGGCATCAAGAGGCAGGAGAAGGCTCTGTCATACAATACGCAGACGGTGGATTCCGATGAGCTCACAAGGGTCAAGGACGCCAATCTCATGAACAGCCTTGTCGGCAAGGTGGCCGGCGTGAACATCCAGGGCAGCTCCTCCGGCATAGGAGGTGCCTCCAAGGTGGTCATGCGCGGAACCAAGTCCATCGAGGGAAACAACAATGCCCTCTATGTGATAGACGGTGTGCCGATGTACAACAGTGTGGCCGACAACCAGGGCTCCGGGCGTTACAGTTCCCGTGGTACCACGGAGGGCATCGCCGACCTCAACCCTGACGACATCGAGTCCATGACTGTCCTGACAGGAGCGTCCGCCGCGGCCCTCTACGGCTCGTCCGCCGCCAACGGCGCCATCCTCATCACCACCAAGAAGGGAAAGGAAGGCAAGCTGGAGGCCACCTTCACCACATCGATGGAGTTCGGAAAGCCTTTCATGATGCCTGAGTTCCAGAACACCTACGGAAGCGACCCTGGAGAGGCCGTCAGCTGGGGTGCGGCGCAGCCTTCATCCGGCTACAACCCGTCCCAGTTCTTCGAGACTGCCGCCACCTACACCAATTCGCTCTCGTTCTCCATCGGAAACGAGAAGAGCCAGACATACGCCTCAATCGCGGCAACCAATGCAAACGGCCTTGTTCCGAACAATGTCTATGACCGTTACAACCTGACGCTCAGGAACACCACTTCCGCCCTTGACGGCCGTCTGAAGATGGACATAGGTGCGCAGTATATAATCCAGAGGGACCAGAATATGGTGAACCAGGGTGAGTACATGAACCCTATTGTCGGCGCGTACCTCTTCCCTCGCGGCATGGACTGGAGTCAGGCCAGGTATTTCGAGCAGTGGGACGAGGACCGCGGCATCCTGACTTCGAGCTTCTTCCCTCAGGGTGAATACACCATGCAGAACCCTTACTGGGTGGCATACCGCAACCTCAGGACATCAAAGCGCAAGCGCTTCATGATTTCCCTCGGTCTCAACTACACCATAAAGGAATGGTCGCCATCTGAAAAGCTTGACATCGGCCTGCGTTACCGTATCGACCGCACGGACAACGAGTATCAGGACAAGAGGTATGTCGGCACGGTGGCCACCATCATGGACGGAGGCACGAAGAACGGCTATTATGGTCAGAACACATATTATGACATGCAGAACTATCTTGACCTGCTCGTCAATTTCAACAAGAACCTCGGAGACAATTTCGGCCTGGCAGCCAATGTCGGAGCATCGCTCAACAACATGAAGAACGACGGTACCGTCAATCAGGGACCGCTCAGGAACGACGGCCTTCCGAATGTGTTCAATGTGCAGAACATAGAGCAGGGGGCACAGAAGGCCCAGTTCTATCAGACCGGCTGGACCGAGGAAACCCAGTCCATATTCGGAAGCGTGGAACTCAACTGGAAAAGGCTGGTCTATCTGACCGTCACCGGAAGGAACGACTGGGCCTCACAGCTCGCAGGCTCCGCCCACAAGTCGTTCTTCTATCCTTCGGTCGGACTTTCGGGCATCATCACCGACATGCTGCCGTCCGCGACGAAGGAGAGGATATATGACGTGCTTTCATTCGCCAAGGTGCGCCTGGCGTTCGCACAGGTGGCATCCCCGTTCCAGAGAGGCCTGACTGTGCAGATGAACACCTTCAACCAGGATGACAAGAAGTGGGTGAAGGAAGGCTTCTATCCTCTGTACGACCTGAAGCCGGAGAGGACCAATTCATACGAAGTCGGCATTTCCACCAAATGGTTCCTGAGCAGGATCACGTTTGACGCCACCTATTACCGTACAAACACCTACAATCAGACCATCCGGGCGGCGATGTCAGCCTCATCGGGCTACAATTATACCTATGTGCAGACAGGAAATGTGCTGAACGAAGGAGTGGAACTCTCTCTCGGCGCCACTGTCGGAGAAGGCAAGAAATTTACATGGGACACATTCCTGACATACAGCTGGAACAGGAACGAGATTATCGAGCTTGTAGAGAACGTGAAGAATCCTCAGAATCCGTCAGAGCCTCTGTTCCAGAGGGATGAGCTTCTGAAGGACACCTACGGCAATGCCCAGATCATCCTCCGCCCCGGCGGAACTCTCGGCGACGTCTATGCGAGGACGGATTTTGTGAGGGATGCCTATGGCAACATCGACATTTCGCGAGACGCGCAGACCCTCGGCGAGTACCAGAAGCTCGGAAGCCTTCTTCCTGACGCCAACATCGGCTGGAGAAACGATTTCCGTGCCGGCAATCTCGGATTCGGCTTCACCCTGTCGGCAAGGCTCGGAGGCATAGTCATATCTGGCACACAGGCTGCGATGGACTATTCCGGAGTGTCCAAGGTGACTGCCGACGCCAGGGATGCGGGAGGCGTGATGACCGGAGAAGGCATCCTTGTGCCGGCCAAGGACTATTATCAGCTTCAGGCGGATCCGCAGAATTATCTGTCGCAGTACTATACCTACAGCGCATCCAATCTCAGGCTCCGCGAGGCCTACATTTCCTACCGGATTCCAAGGAAATGGCTCGGGAACGTGCTGGACATAGACGTCTCCATCGTAGGAAAGAACCTGCTGATGATATGGTGCAAGGCTCCGTTCGATCCCGAAACCATCGCCTCCACGGGCAATTACGGCCAGGGAATAGACTATTTCATGCTCCCTTCCACAAGAAGCGTGGGCTTCAACATCAAACTGAAATTCTGACCGGACCAAATGACACTAATGATGAATGAAATGAAAAGAATGATGATATCGGCAGCGGCAACGGCGTTGCTCCTGCTGTCCGGAGGCTGTACGGTCAATTTCCTTGAATACAACAGCAACCCGTACGGTGTGACCGACGAGGTGCTCGCGTCCGGCGGAGTGGAAGAGAAGCTTGCGAATGACTGCAGCGTTCTCGCCGGAATCGTGATACCTCTTCAGGAAAACCTTTTCCAGTATGCCATAAGTCTCGGCTGCGAAAGCCTTTCCGGATATATGGGACAGACGCAGTTCGAGGATTTCGGATGCTACAACTACAACATCGCCTTCATTGAATATCCCTTCACTGACGCCGAGTCTCTTCCGAAGGTCATCAACCAGTACAATTCGCTGGCGCTTGACACCAATGCCGACAGAGAGAATGTGTTTTATGCCTGGGGCACGATATTGAAGGTGGCCGTCATGCACAGGATATCCGACATGTACGGTCCTGTACCATACGAGTTTTCCGGAACAGAGGCCCAGAAGCCGTATCAGACTCAGGAGCAGGCATACCGGAGCATGATAGAGGATCTGACATGGGCTTCGGCTACACTTGCCTCCGCGTCTCTCACAAATGCAGAGAGAAATGCGTGGGTGACTCAGGATGACGTCTATTCGGGCGATCTCTCCAAGTGGGTCAAGTATGCCAATTCTCTGAAGCTCAGACTTGCTGTCCGTGCATCCGCCATGCTTCCGGAAGAAGCCCGTGCATGGGCCGAAGAAGCCGTGTCGGCCGGGGTGATTGAGACCAATGCTGAAAACGCCCTGAAGCCTACCAATGACAATCCGTTCTACAAAATGAGCCGCAACTGGGGCGATACACGGTGCGGAGCCGACATCATAGCCTATATGAATGCATACGGGGATCCTCGCCGTGAAGCTTATTTCGAGCCTACGACAAGAGGCGGGGCTGAACAGTGGGCAGGACTCCGCTCGGGAGTGAGCCTGCCGAACAAGGAGACCCTCACCGCCAGCGGCCTGTATTCAGTGCCTAAGGTGACGGAGACGGACCCTGTCGTGTGGATGACGGCTGCGGAAGTGGCGTTCCTGAAGGCGGAAGGTGCGCTGAATGGCTGGAATATGGGAGGTGAGGCACGCACTTTATATGAGGAAGGGATAATGCTTTCCATGGGCATGCATGGCGTATCGGCAGGTGACTACCTGTCGTGCACGCAGACAAGAGGGGCATTTTCCGACAGCAAGTATCCTCAGTTCAATGATGCGTCATTCTCATCCCGCATTACGGTCAGATGGAGCGACAGCCCTGAAGACCATCTCGGACAGGTCATAACGCAGAAGTATATCGCCATGTATCCTTACGGCAGTGCAGAGGCATGGGCCGAGTGGCGCAGGACCGGCTATCCGAATCTTCTTCCTGCCCTCACTTGGAACCGCGACGTG
This sequence comes from uncultured Bacteroidales bacterium, assembly GCA_944323825.1. Lineage (GTDB taxonomy): Bacteria > Bacteroidota > Bacteroidia > Bacteroidales > UBA932 > Cryptobacteroides. The sequence goes on along the minus strand of CALUTY010000002.1, from coordinate 106,353 downwards.
ACCAACATCAGCCGGGACGCCTCAGGGGCTGACATCCACGGCTACCGGCGCTATCCGATGCCGCCTGTGGAATATGACGTGAACGGGACCTACACCAATACCATCGTTGCGGAAGACCTCGGAGGGGCGGACAATCCCAACACCGAAGTCTGGTGGGCAAGGAAGAGATGAGCCCGTCGGGCGGAACATCTCCCCTTACTGAAGGATATCTAAGAAAAATATCATAATGAGACAAGTAATGAACAGAACAGTAAAATATTTTGCAGCCTTGGCCGGAATCGCGGCATTCTTGTCGTCCGCAGTCTCCTGCACGGAGATGCAGCCGCTGGAGATGCAGGTGGACGGTGCGGTGAAGGACTACGATGCCGTGAGGGCGTTCAAGGCCACGGCACATCCGCTTTCCGTGACATGGCTTTCGTCATGGCGTGCGGACGGCGCCATGGACACATATCTCAGTGCCTTGCCTGACAGCCTTGACATGGTCATCGTGGAGTCCGGATATTCGGAACTTTCCCATGCGCAGGAGACCGACCTCGGATCGGTACGCGGCACCAAGGGCACGAAAGTGATCATTTCCGTTGATTTTGCAACCATGGCATCCGAGTATGACGAAGCGGTGCTGCAGGCTGAGATGGACGGGGAAGACAAGGCTTTTGAGGCCGCTTCCAAAGATGATCCGGACGGCGAACCCACTGACGAAGAGATAGAGGCGGCTGTGGCTGAAGAGATGAAGAAGGTCGAGACTGAGTATGCCGCGAGGTTCGCCTCGGCAACTGACAATGCCGTCGCGGCAGCCGGAAGATACGGGTATGACGGCATATTGCTGAAAGCCGATGAATTGCCTGACGAATTTTTCAGAAGCGGAGTCTCCTCTGCCGTCGAAAAGTTCTCCGTAGCGGCCGGACTTCTCCTTCTGGAAGGGAATATCGAATATTTCCTTTCTTCTCTGGACAGGTTCGACTATCTGATAAGTACGGTTTCTGCCCAGGACAGGTTGTCTGCCTACCAGGAGGAATATGACCGCCTGAGCCGCAATGACAATTTCGACCCGGCCAAGTATCTTGTGTATATTTCGCTGGAGGACAGTGACTATGCGACACCGTACCCTGATGTCATATCTTCCCGGCCGCTGACTGATCCGAAATACAAGACCCTTGCCCTGTGGAATCCATCGGGCGGGGATCCTGCCGGCGGCCTTGCCCTGAGGGGCACAGCTTCTGATGCCTCTGACGGCTACGGCATCCTCAGGAAGACAATACAGTATCTCCAACTGAAATAAAACAGAGCGACCATGAAACATATCATAAGGACAATATTGGCATCGGCTGCGGCCGTGGCCATGCTTGCCGGATGCGAGGACGGGTTCGGAAAGAAGCTTTACGGTCCGGACAGTACCGTGGCTCCGGAAGATACCGGAGACCAGACTCTCGTTTTTCTTGACATGACCGGCTCTGAAGCGGGAGCTCCGGTAACGCAGATGCCGGTGGATGTCATCTTCGCCGGAGACCAGCCGATAGGCCAGACTCGCGACATGACGATGTCCGCAAGAATGGAGAGCGGAAGAAGCCGTCTCGACTGCAATTTTTCTGTCGAGATTAGGGATGACGAGACTCTGCTTCAGGCGTATGCTGAAGCAAACGGCTACGACGTGACCCAGCTTCCTCAGGAGTCTTTTCTTCTGCTCACCGACATAATCAGCATGGAGGCGGGAGGCCAGACGGCCGTCAGTCAGAGCATACTCAGGCTCGTGAACAGCAGCAGCCTTGTGCAGGACAGAGACTATCTTCTGATACTTGAGCTCATGCCTGAGGCCGGGTTCATCATAGAGGAGTCAAACAGTCTGCTGTATGTGCATGTGAAGCGCAGGGGAGGCTCCGGGGAGCCGGTCGGAGCGGCAGACTTCCGCCCTATGCCGGGCGACAACGCGCTTGACGCCGACGGCGTGGATCTCGGCATCAACCGCAACAACCTGTATTATGAGCTGAGGGATGCGGATAACCTCGAGAATCTCGACGCATGTACCATAGAGGGGCTAGTCTATGTGGACTCATTCAAGGATGCGAGCGAACGGGGCGACGGCACGCTGGCCGGAATATCATCCGTATGGGGATATGAAGCGGGCTCTGACAGTGATTTCCTCCTGCGTTTCGGCGATGCCTCGATTTCTCCGGACAGGCTGCAGCTCTGCCTGGGAGACGAGAAATACATCATCGACTATACCTTCAGGGAAAAGCAGTGGTATCACATAGCCCTGACTTTCAACGGTACTGAGCTGAATTTCTATGTAAACGGCCGTTCAAGATTCACCATGCAGCATTCCGGCAAGCTGAACCTGTCGACATCCGGATATTTCAATCTCGGCCAGTCATTCAACCAGTGGAGGGGATTCAACGGCATGATGTCGGAAGTCCGCATCTGGAGCGTTGCCCGCACTTCAAGGGAGCTCAGGGACAATGCTGTCTCTCTTGCCGACTTGAACTCCTCGCGCGACCTCCTTCTTGCCTACTGGAGAATGAATGAGGCCATGGCCGGGTCCGACGGCACCAAGATAGAGGATGTGAGCGGAAACGGCAACGACATCACGGTGGCCCGCCAGGGCGCGTCGGACGGAAGCATTGTTCCGAAGGTCATCATTAATACCGATATAGACATCAATCTCAGATAACATTGACATGAAATACGACATGATACATACGATAGGAAAGACTCTTCTGCTTCTGCCGGCCGCAGCACTTATGTTTTTTGCAGGGTGCGAGGCGGAGCCTCTTACGGCGGAGCTTCCGCAGGAGGGCGGGTCTCCTCTGACCGCCGGGCCTTCATTCGTCTATCCGGGCGAGGAGACGGAGATCAGCCACAGATGGCAGGGCGAGGACATGACATTCGAACTGCGCCGGGGCAAGGGCATGGAAGGTGCGGTCTCCGCTGCATTCGTGCAGGATGCCGGGATACTTCAGGAAATGACTGAAAAATATGCGGACCTGAAGGGAATGAGCCTCTATACCCTGCTTCCGCAGGACAAATATTCGGTTCCGTCGACGGTTACGCTGCCGGCGGGTCAGGAAAAGGTATCCGTGACCGTAAGCATTAAGTCGGATGTGGAGCCGGGCACATTCGTGCTTCCGCTTGTGCTGATGAGCGGGGAGGACGAGCTGGGTGTGCAGTATGTCGAGGTGGTAAACCACCCGAATGCTGAAATTGACATGTCATGGCTTGACAGGACACCGTCCGTGACCGAGCCGAGATTCGTGGCCATCATCGAGGCTGCGGAAAATGACATGCGCAATGCCGGCAACTATATCCTCTATCCTGACGGCATCGGCAGCCCGGAAACGGCGAGACCTCTGTTCGACATGGTCGTGCTCTTTTCCGCGAACATCAATTTCAACGAGTACCGCGGCTGTCCGGAACTCTACTTCAATGACAATATCCGCAAGGTGCTTGACAACAAGGAAGTATTCATCAGACCGCTTCAGGACAAGGGCATAAAGGTGCTTCTGTCCATCATGCCTAACCATCAGGCGATAGGCTTCTCCAACATGGACATCAGCGGCGACAGGACCATGATAAAGGACTTTGCGCAGGAGGTGTATGACGCATTGCAGGAATACGGTCTTGACGGTGTGATGTTCGATGACGAATATGCCGACTATCCGACCTCCCCTGAAAGCGAGCAGCCTGGCCGTCCGATGGTGCAGATGGGCAGCTTCCATTTCTTCCTGAAGGCCCTGCGCGACCTGATGCCTGCAGTTGACGGGCAGGCCTGGAAGGACCGGCACAATCTCATCACCATGTACAACATCGGTCCGAACTCCAATGCCCGTACAGGTGGCGGCGGGTGGGGGCTCTTCAGCAACAATTTTGAAGTCATAACCTCGGAGCTCTGGAACGGGTCGACGACGATGTGGAGCGAATCCAATCTCACTGCTGATGCGCGCGCATTGAAGAAGTGGGTTGCCGACGAGGCCAATGCCCAGGTTCTGGAAGAGATATCCGGGATTAAGGCCGGAGAACTGTTTGACTTCATCTGGAACGCCAATTATGCCAGAGGCGACGCTCACAATCAGGCGACAGGCATAGGCACCGGATATACATATATTGCCGGGCTGACTGATGACCTTGCCAAGGAGAAGTATGGCATGGCCGTCTTTGAGATGAGCCTTGAAGTCGGGGACAGGGGAGACATACAGCATCAGCAGCAGTACTGGGGACTGTCTGACTATCAGAGTGGTACGCCTGGACGCAACGAAACGATAGAAGCTACTCTCAACAATCAGCGTCAGCGCGAATATGAGCTGGTCATGTGTTTCAATCTGCAGTATGTCCCTGACGAGTGGGACGGAGTGTCCAATGCGAATCTCTATCTCAATGACTTTCCGAGATTCATGAGAGGACTTGGCTATTCAGGATCTCCTGAGGTGCGGTTTGAAGGTACCAATTATGACACCTTCACGCCTGCATACATGAGATGACATGACTGACATATTGGCATGTATCCCGTGTCATGCTGTCTGGAGCCGTGCCGGATTTTTGTCAGGTGCGGTTCCTGTTGATCCGGAATGCAGGACTGAAAGTATTTTCTGTCAAATTTGTCAGATTGTTCATTATTTTTTCTATTTTTGCACCGTTTTTGCAGGAAGGGCACGCCGGAAACGGAAAAAGTTTCCTGCAGACATTGGAAATTTGTTTACTTTTAAAATATTAAAGCAATGATCAAACTTGGTATTAACGGATTTGGCCGTATCGGCCGTATGGTATTCCGTGCAGCTGTAGAGAATTTTGCAAATGACATCCAGGTAGTGGGAATCAACGACCTCCTCGATCCTGAGTATCTTGCATACATGCTGAAATATGACTCGGTTCATGGCCGTTTCAACCATGAAGTGGCAGTTGAGGACGGATATCTCGTAGTGAACGGCAACAAGATCCGCCTGACTGCAGAGATGGATCCTGCCAACCTCAAATGGAACGAAGTGGGCGCCGATGTAGTAGTTGAGTCTACCGGTCTTTTCCTCACTGACGAGAAAGCCCGCAAGCACATCGAGGCAGGTGCCAAGAAAGTCATCATGTCAGCTCCTTCAAAGGACAGCACTCCAATGTTCGTATATGGTGTGAACGACAAGACTTATGCAGGTCAGGACATCATCTCCAACGCTTCCTGCACCACCAACTGTCTTGCACCTATTTCCAAGGTTCTCCACGAGACATTCGGCATCAAGAGAGGTCTCATGACCACCGTTCACGCTGCAACAGCTACCCAGAAGACTGTTGACGGTCCTTCCAAGAAAGACTGGAGAGGCGGCCGCGGTATCCTCGAGAACATCATCCCTTCATCAACAGGTGCTGCAAAGGCTGTAGGCAAGGTTCTTCCTGAGCTCAACGGCAAGCTCACCGGCATGTCAATGCGTGTCCCTACCTCTGACGTTTCAGTGGTTGACCTCACTGTAGAGCTTGAGAAACCTGCAACTTACGAGGAGATCTGCGCTGCCATGAAGAAGGCTTCTGAGGGCGAGCTCAAAGGAATTCTCGGATACACCAACGAGTCAGTGGTTTCAACTGATTTCCGCGGTGACTCCCACACTTCCATCTTCGATGAGAAGGCCGGCATCCAGCTCGACCCTACATTCGTGAAGGTCGTTTCCTGGTATGACAACGAGTGGGGTTATTCAAACAAGGTTTGCGAGATGGCACGTGTCATCAGCAAATAATTTGAATATCCATTCATATGATATCCGCAGGACTGCCGCAAGGCGGTCCTGTTTTTTTCCTATATTTGCGCCGTTTTTGCCATATGGGCAGATGATGTTGAACCGGGAATATTCATGGAAATGAAGAGATTTTCTTTCAGAAAGAGGAAGATGGAGGATGTGGGGGCTTCGGAGGCGCGGGTCCGCATTTCTTCAAATATAGAAAGACAGCAGAAGGAGAGCCTGCCCGAGGGGCACGGTGCAGGTCCGGACGGGAAAGGGGAGAGCGGTGCTGCGGGAAGACGGCCTTCATGGATGGTGTCACTGGTGCCGTTCATCGTGCTGATAGCTGTACTGGTGGCGGTGATACGGATATTCGGGGCGGATTCGCTTGCGGGAGGAAGCCAGGTGGCGCTGCTGCTGGCATCGGCAGTGATAGTGGCAATAGCAATGGCCGGCTACAAGGTGTCATGGCAGACCCTTGAGGATTCTGTTCTCGACAACATAAGATCCGTGGGGTCGGCTGTCCTGATTCTGCTTCTGATCGGTGCCATTGCAGGCACATGGATGGTGAGCGGAGTGGTGCCGACACTGATATACTATGGAATGAAGGTGATCACTCCGGGCATGTTCCTGGCGGCTTCGTGCGTCATAAGCGCCCTTGTGTCGGTGATGACAGGAAGTTCCTGGACCACGATAGCCACTGTCGGTGTGGCACTTATAGGCATAGGCACGGCCCAGGGATTCGATCCGGGGTGGTCTGCAGGAGCCATCATTTCGGGGGCATATTTCGGTGACAAGATTTCCCCGCTTTCGGATACCACTGTCCTTGCATCGTCTGCCTCCGGTACCCCTCTCTTCACCCATATCAGATACATGCTGATTACCACAGTGCCTTCCATGACAATCACATTCCTGGTGTTCCTTGTTGCAAGCCTCATCCATCATTCTCCGGAAGTGTCGCAGGTGGCGGAATTCTCCGGCACGCTCAAGGAGACATTCAACATATCTCCATGGCTTCTGCTCGTGCCTCTGTTCACTGGCTTCCTCATTGTCAGGAAAGTGCCGGCTATATTGACTCTTTTCATAGCGGCCCTTGTCGCAGGGGTGACTTCCCTGTTTGCACAGCCGCACATAATCCACGAGGTCGCTTCCGGTGCGCAGGATGCCTTTTCCGGCACACTTTCTTTCCGGGATGCCTTCAAGGGGCTGATGATGTCCGTTTACGGTCCGACAGGCATATCCACCGGCAGCCCGGAGCTTGATTCCCTGATTTCCACCAGAGGAATGACCGGGATGCTCAACACCATTTTCCTGATCATCTGTTCGGTCACTTTCGGAGGGCTCCTCACCGGCAGCGGCATGCTCCAGAGCCTTACCGACATGCTGACAAGAAGCATTTCAGACAGGACAGGGATTGTGACATCCACTGTCGGCACAGGCCTTTTCTGCAACATGACCACAGGCGACCAGTATCTTTCAATCATTCTCACAAGCAGCCTCTACAAGCGCCTCTATGAACAGAAAGGGTATGAAAAACGCCTTCTCAGCCGTTCTGTGGAGGACTCTGCTACGGTCACTTCCGTGCTCATCCCGTGGAATTCCTGCGGCATGACCCAGTCCACCGTACTGAAGGTGCCGACTGTCGACTATCTTCCATATTGTATTTTCAACATCATCTCCCCGCTCATGTCCATTGCCGTCGCCCTCATCGGCTACCGCATCTATCGCGGCCGCGAAAAAAATTGAGTGTCCCCAAAGAGTCTTCTCGAGCGCTGTCGAGAGATCTGTGTAAATTGCCTGCAGGAATTTTGGATTTAGATTTAATTTTCATATCTTTGTGAAGCGTTTTGCTAATTTTTAAAAAATCTAAATTAGAAAGTCATGAAAGAATTGAAAGGAACTAAGACTGAGGCTAATCTTCAGGCAGCTTTTGCAGGTGAGTCACAGGCCCGCAACAAATACACCTATTATGCCTCCAAGGCCAAGAAGGACGGATATGTACAGATAGCCGACCTGTTCGAGGAGACTGCCAACAACGAGAAGGAACATGCAAAGATCTGGTTCAAGCTCCTCCACGGCGGTGATATTCCTACTACAGAAGAAAATCTTCTGGATGCAGCCGAGGGAGAGAACTATGAGTGGACTGACATGTATGCCGGCTTTGCAAAGGACGCCCGCGAGGAAGGATTCACTGAGATAGCCGTTCTCTTCGAGAAGGTGGCTGCCATCGAGAAAATGCACGAGGAGCGTTACCGCAAGCTTCTTGCAAATGTAAAGGACGGCATCGTGTTCTCAAGGGATGAAGACATGATATGGGAGTGCGGCAACTGCGGCCACATCGTCATCGGAAAGAAGGCTCCTGAGATCTGCCCTGTATGCAAGCATCCGAAGAGCTACTTCAAGATCCACGCAACCAATTTCTGAAAATGATGCCTGCGGCAAATGCCGTTGATGCAGGAAATAAAAAATGGACTGGTCTTCGTCAGAACCAGTCCATTTTTATATTGGTGTCCTCCGCCTCAAAGAATCATCCATACCGTAGCCGAAGCGCTTAACTGTCCATCCCGGGCGGAGTTATTTGCTTCCCGCCGTAACCGCAGCATTCACCAGATTCATGATGATGTAGAGGGTGAACACGAGGATGACAATCATTGACCAGTTCAGTCCGAGAATCCAGACCAGGAGAATCGAAACGGCAGTCCATCCCATCAGAAAGACGCGCATCTTGTAGATGGGAGTTCCTTTCTGCACATTTTTCTTGAATTTCATGGAGAACATGGGAATCTCGCTCACCAGCAGGACCGACAGCACAACGGAAAGCACCGGGATGAACACGAAGCCTTCCGCCCACCTTGTCAGGAAGCTGTCAGGGTCGCGGCTGATATAATATGCCAGTGATCCGCACAGCATTGCGCATGCAGGTGTGGCAAGCCCAATGAAATTCTCGCTCTGCCTTTCATCCACATTGAACTTGGCCAGCCTGAGGGCTGAAAATATCACTATCAGAAGCGGGACATAGCTCCAGATGTCAGCACCGGAAGACATTTCCTGCATGAGGCAGTGAAGCATGACCGACGGCAGAAGCCCGAAACTGACCATGTCTGCCAGGGAATCAAGCTCCTTTCCTATGGCTGAATATGCCCCGAGCGCACGTGCGGCGAACCCGTCCAGAAAATCAAATGCGGCTGCCGCGAGCATCAGGCAGAATGCGATGTCCTGCCTGCCGTTGAAAACACTGATCACACCCAGAACCCCGCACAGGAGATTCATGGATGTGACCGTATTGGGAATATGCCTTGCGATATTCATTTCCTTGAAACTGATGAAATGCCGCAATTATTTGATTCCTAGTTTCTTCTTTATGTCCTTAGGCACTGCGTCCTTATGCACGACAATGTTCATTGTCTTGTATCTCACGAATGAGTCGGATACATACCAGATGCCCTTGTATTTGCCGGCTTCGCCCCATGAGTTCTTCACGAGGAAGTACATGGTGCCGTTCTGGTCCTTTGCCGTGCCGTAGATCTGCATTCCGTGGTCGTCGGTGGTGGTCTTCCTGTCGTAGCCGTCCTGCCTCATTTCCTGTGTGATGGTCTTCTCCTTGGCCACAGTCTTTTCTTCAGGCTTTTCAGTCTCCTTTCCTATCCACTTTTCCTGGTCGGAGCCGCTTGTCTGGGCAGCATCATCTTCAGGAATGACACCTATGCCATCCCTGGTGAATCCTTTTTCGCTGACATCGGATGCCCAAGCGATGGTGTAGCCTTCGTCAATGGCATTATACATGATTTCCATCAGTTCGTCAAGCGGCACATTGTATGAAAGATCCCATCTCCAGTTGTCGCAGACCTCGATAGGGAACTGGGTGTAGAACGGATGGTGCGTGAACGAAGTGATTGAAACATAGTCGTCAGGATTGATTCCGAGCCAGTCTCTGTATGATTCAGGGGTGTATGTCGTCCCGTCCACCTCGAACTCTGCAGGTGCCTCACCGAGATATGCCTTCAGAATGCCGTCAAGTCCGTTCACCCATGCGGTGGACAGCGTCCTGTTCGGATTCTTCACGATGGCGTCCACATATCCCTTGAGGGCTGCGTCCATTTCAAAATGTTCCGGCTTCTCTGTCCCGTAATTGAGTCCCGGCATCACATCCTGCGGAACGATTCCGTAGTCCCTGATGACATTCAGCACATCTCCGAAAGAGCTTCCTGCGGCGAAGTTCAGATGTCCGTCAAGCCTAACGAACTTTATCGCCCTGTCATGGTAGGATTTCCCGACAACGAACATTTCGGACAGGTCCACATTGTCATATCCCTTTGTCCTCATTATCTCGGACTCCAGGAATGAAAGTGCTGAGAAGCACCAGCATGTGCCTGAACGGTGCTGGTCCTTGATGGATGAAATCGGGTTTTCCTTGATTGTAGTGAATTCGTACTCAGGCTCCTTTGTGTCCTTGTTGTCCTGGGCAAAGGCCTGTACGGCAGAAATGGCAATCACGGCAGCCGCCGTCAGCATTATTTTTTTCATTTCCAGATTTTTTTATTGTTACTTGTTTCAAATTTCGCAGTGGGATGCCTTCCGTTTCAGCAATGGATATGGCATATATCCCGCAAATATACGCAGAAGCCGAACGCAGAGCAAATTTATTTGCTCTGCCGAGGTGCAAAAGTATAAGTGGACATTTATGGCCAAATATACTAATATTACATTACCGGGACAAGGGCAGTCCGCTTGGTTTTGACCGCCACTGGAGAATATGCCTGCAGGCAGCCGGAAGATGGAATATCTGAGCTGGTACAGTCTGCTTTTCAATATGACAGGATTTCGCGGAAGTCGGCGGGGGCGGCCTTGAAGCCGAGTTCATTTTCGGCTTTGGTGGCGTTGTAGTGGTTGTTGATCATGAGCATGGTGACATTGGCGGTGGAGAGGTCGGATGAGATGCCCATCTTGTGGAGGAGGTCGCCGAGGGCGCCTGCGGCCTTGAGCAGGAAATTCGGGACGGTGATGAGCAGAGGATGCCTGCCGATGGCATTTGCGGCTTCGGAGAAAAGCTCACGGTAGCTGTAGTTCCGTCCAGTGATGAGGTAGTTTTCCCCGTTGCGCCCTTTCTGGAGGGCGAGGACCATGCCTCTTGCGGCCTCACGCACATCAAGGACATTCTTGCCGCCTTTCGGGCAGAACACGACAGGGGACTTGCGGACCATGTTGAACAGCCTGTTCGAGCCCTGGGCAGTCCCGTAGCGTCCGGACATGAAGGTCGGGTTGGTTATGACTATGTCTATTCTGTCTTTGTACGGGAGGATGACCTTTTCTGCCTCTGCCTTGCTCACGGCATAGTGGGAAGCGGTGAACGGGTACATCATCGGTTTTCCTTCGCCCTCACCATATCCTATTGCATTTGCGGTGCTGACATAGAGGAATCTTTTCAGACCTTTCCTTATGGCGGTCTTCACGAGGTTTTCCGTAGCGGTGACATTCACTTTCCGGAATTTCTCGTAGTCATTTTCCCCCTGGGAGGTCATGGCTGCCACATGGACTATGGCTGAGCAGCCTTCCATGAGCCTTTCCATTGCGGCAGTGTCCTTGAAGTCGCATTCCTCCAGACGGAGCCCTGCGCCTTGAGGACCATGATATTTTCCGATGCTCCTTACGGTGCCTATGACTTCATATCCCTGTTCAAGGAGTTCTGCAATTATGTTTGAGGCGAGCATTCCGTTTGCTCCCGTTACCATCACTTTTTCCATTCCTTCTGTCATTTCGTTATGCCCTGGCACCTGAGTTCATTTTTCATTGACTTCGTCATTATCGATGCGCGGAGTCCTTCCGGTATGCATTTCAGAAGCCAGTAGCTGAATTTGTTTGAAATTCCGACCACTATTGTCGACTTGCCCTTGAACATCTTGTCTATGCATTTCCTTGCCGCCAGCTTGGTGGTGACTGTGAGGAATTTGCCCACCCATCCCTGGCTCTTTATCCTTTCCACGATTTCCGGCTTCGTCGGCATCGGGCCGAGAAGGGCGACGCTGACTGACACGGAGGAGTCTTTCAGTTCTTCCCTGAGACCGATTGAAAGGTATCTGACAAAATTTTTTGACGCCGGGTAGACCGTCTTGTAGCCTGTCGGGGTCATGGATGCAAGCGAAGATATGTTCAGTATGTAGGATGGCGCATTCTTCTTGAGGTTCGGAATGAGCTCGTGTGTCAGAAATGTCGTGACGCCCGTATTCAGTTCGATGATGTTTTCCAGATATTTCAGCGATGCCTGTTCGAAGACGGTGCTGCCGCCCGTCCCGGCATTGTTGATCAGGATCTTCACCTTGTATTTTCCGTTGATTTCCTCAGTCACCCTGAGGAGTTCCGACCTGTCCGTCAGGTCTGCTTCGTAAAAATGGCTTTCTGTACCTTTTTTGCGGCATTCATCGCATACTTCAGCTATGTTTTCCCCCGGAAGTGAAATGAGTATCGTGTTTATCTTTCTGGATGCAAGGTCAATGGCGAATGATTTCCCCAATCCGCAGCTAGCTCCGGTGACAACGGCGTATTCAGTTTCTTCAATGTTTCCTTTCATGGATGAATATGTTCTGTAAGTCGTTTTCGGTGTCCTAAAACGCGGCAAATATACGCAGAAGCCGAGAGCAATGCAAATGCGAAAGCATTTTGACTGTTCATTCCGCGACAGACAGAAGACTTCATGTCTTATGGATGTTGCGGGATGGGCCAGGCATACAAGCCGTCAGGCTTGCATTGCCGAGGCGTGAACAGTATATGTGGACGCGAAGCGGACAAATATACGGTGGCCATCAGGCCAAATATAGCACTAAAAGAATACAAAACAAAATGCCGGATTTTGTGGCGGATTTCCTATTTTTGCAAAATGCAATGACGAAGCCGGTTCCGTATCATGGGGAAAAGCGATTTCTTATATTCAGAGTTTGTGTCGGCATTGGGATTCGGACCGACATCGTGCCAGGAGAGGATGCTCCGTCTGGCTGCTGATTTCATATCAGGGGACGGTGCAGACATCATGGTGGTCAACGGCTATGCCGGTACCGGCAAGACCACGGCAATTGCTGCAGTGATCGGCACTATGCGCAGGCTGGAGGTGCCATGCGTGCTTCTTGCCCCGACAGGGCGGGCGGCGAAGGTGCTATCCGGATATGCCGGGCAGCCTGCGTTCACGATACATAAGCATATATACAGGCAGAAGTCCGTCGGCGGGGACGGATTCGGACAGTTTTCCCTTGCCCCGAACAAGGAAAGGGATACCATATATATAGTGGACGAGGTGTCGCTCATCGGTATTGACACTGTGCAGTCACAGTCGACAGGCTTCTTCGGCTCCGGAAATCTTCTGGAAGACCTTGTGTCGTATGTGCGGAGCGGACTGGACAACAGGTTGATACTGATAGGGGATGCAGCCCAGCTGCCGCCTGTCGGGCTTGACTGCAGTCCGGCTCTCTCCCGGGACTATATGGGGATGCTCGGAGATGTGGAGTGGTGCGACATGGTCACTGTGGTCCGCCAGAAGGCGGAGTCCGGCATCCTTGCCAATGCCACGGAGATAAGGCGGCTCATTTCCGGTGATTCCGGTGACGGGGAAGGCGGCTCCGCCCGGATGTATTTCCAGGATTCATTGCCCGTTTCAGATCTCCGGCTGCGGACTGACGGATTCAGCGATGTGGAGCGGATAGGAGGCGGAGACCTGATCGAGGCGGTGTCGGATGCCTTCGGAAGATGGGGAGAGGAGGAGACAATGATATTGTGCCGCTCCAACAGGAGGGCGATAAAATACAATGCCGGAATCCGTTCCATGGTGCAGTTCAAGGAAGACAGGCTGGTCAGGGATGACAGGCTGATGATAGTCAAGAACTGCTATCAGATACCGCCTGATGTGAAAGGCCTTGACTATATCGCCAACGGGGATATGGCCAGACTGCTGAAGATTTCCGGATACGAAGAAAGGTATGGTCTGCATTTCGCCCAGGCGAGGCTGGTGTTTCCGGACTATGATGATCTCGAGCTGGAGGCCAAGGTGATACTTGACACCCTTGAGGCGGAAAGTGCAGCCCTGACATACGAGCAGCAGAACATGCTGTATAATGGGGTGAATGAGGATTATGCCCATATAGGAAACAAGAAGAAACGCTATGAGGCGGTGAGGGAGGACAAATATTACAATGCCCTCCAGCTGAAATATGCCAATGCGGTCACCTGCCACAAGTCGCAGGGCGGACAATGGAAATGCGTCTTCATAGACAATCCGTTCTGGCAGGATGAAGTGACATCGGATGACCTCAAATGGCTTTATACGGCCATTACAAGGGCTGTCGAGAAAGTTTATTTTGTCAATTTCAAGGATGAGGTCTTCGGATGACAAGAGGAAAATTCCAGATATTGAAAATTCAGAGGGTCATGAAAATAATAAAGGAATCAATCATTTTGGGAACAGTGCTGTGCCTCTTTGGCGGAAGCCTGAACCAGTCTGTGGCTGCACCGGTTGCCGATGCTGCAGAGAATGCTTTCAACAGGGTGCCGTCCAAATGGAAATGGATTTCGCCGCAGGAAGTCATTTTCACATACGACGGGACATACACTGACAGCACTGCCTTTGTCTTCAATGCCAGGACAGGACGGACTGAGCACGGGGTGTCAGCTCCGGAGAAATTCAGTGACTTCCCTGTGCATCCGGAAGGTGCGGTGAACATGACATATTCCCCGGACTCCACGGAGATAGCCTATACGAGAGACAATGACCTTTATGTGACCGACATCGCGAGCGGCAGGGAAGTGCGCCTGACAACTGACGGGAGCGAACTGATACTCAACGGCTATGCCTCTTGGGTGTATTATGAGGAGATATTTGGCAGGCCAAGCAAATACAGGGCATTCTGGTGGTCGCCTGACGGCACTAAGATAGGGTTCTACAGGTTTGACAACACACAGGTCCCTCTTTTCCCGATATATTCCCCGTTCGGGCAGGACGGCTCCTTGAGAAATACCCGTTATCCGAAGGCAGGGGAGAGGAATCCTGAGGTGAAGATAGGGATTGCTGATGTGGCAGCGGCTTTTGCTTCTGCGCAGCCGGACATAGTCTGGGCGGACTTCAATAATCCGGAGGAAGAACAGTATTTCGGAATCCCTTTCTGGGGTGCCGACAGCAAGGGCTTCTTCATTTCAAGGATGCCGAGGCTCCAGAATACCCTTGACCTCTATCGCGTGGATGCCCTTGACGGCTCCAAAACCCATGTCTATCATGAGGAATACAAGACCTGGCTGGACTGGATAGACGGCATCGTGTTCAAGGACAATGGTCTTTACATGGCCCGCCGTTTCGAGACCGGATGGGAACAGATATATTTCCTTTCATACGACGGGAAGACCTTCCGCAGGCTTACTGACGGCAGGAACTGGGACATCAGCATCCTGCGTGTGGACGAGCGGAAAGGTGATGTATATTTCACCGCCAGGAGGGATGCGACAGTCCGACAGGCTCTCTACAAGGTCGATTCCAAGGGTGTTGTCACGGCTCTGACAGATCCGGTATATGATGTGCGCAATGTGGTCTTTTCCCCTGACGGGAAATATTTCACAGCTTCCTGTTCCAATTCCGTGACTCCGGTGCGGGTGTCGGTGTTTGAGACATACAGGACGGTTCCTTCCATTCCTGTTGAATGTCTTACCCGTCCTGACATGGAGGGAATTGCCGCCACGGGGCCGGCGGCGGGAGATGTGGCCGCTGCAAGGACATCCGACACCGCCCTGCAGGGACTTGTTCGCTCCGGACGCCACTGCAGGGAGCATGTGGTGGCCGACATGGCATACGAGGGCTTCAGTCCTGAATACCATGCCCTGCCGCATATAATCTATCTCACTACATCAGACGGCCTTGTCATTCCGGCATCGGTCACCTGGCCTGAGGATTTCAATCCAGAGGAAAAATATCCCGTCCATTTCGACATTTACGGGGGACCGGATACTCCTGTGGTCAGGGACCGCTGGATAACCCCGAACTCAAACAGCCGGTGGTGGTCAGAAAACGGCATCATTGAGGTGACTGCCGACTGCCGTGCTTCAGGGCATAACGGCCGTGAAGGACTTGACATGATCTACAGGCAGCTTACGGTTCATGAAGTGCAGGATTTCGTGGAGTGGGCTGAATATTTCCAGTCCCTTCCGTATGTGCGGCCTGACAAGATCGGCGTGGAGGGCTTCTCATTCGGCGGCACCATGACATCGATGCTCCTCATGCAGGCTCCGGAGCATTTCCATTATGGGGTTGCAGGCGGCGGTGTCTACGACTGGTCCCTGTATGATTCGCATTATACGGAAAGGTATATGGACACGCCTCAGAACAATCCTGAGGGCTACAAGGCGGCATGCGCATTGAATTATGTCGATGGATATCCTGCGGAATATTCAGGAAAGCAGGAAGACGTGCGGTCTGCAGCCGCCGGGTCATGCAATCCCTGTACAGAGCCTGTCATGCTGAAGCTCACCCATGGTACCGGCGATGACAATGTGCATTTCCAGAACACCCTCCAGTTCATCGATGCCCTCCAGAAGTCCGGCAAGAAGTTCGACTTCATGATATACCCTGACGGAATGCACGGCTACCGCGGCGCCCAGCAGGAGCATTTCATCTCCGCCAACCGCGAATTCTGGCTCCGCTATCTCAAGTCTGAATGAACTGCAGTCTTGAGGTGATGATGAGGAGGTTTTCGGAGGAAGGGGCAGATTCGCATCTGAGGCCGAAGATGTGGATGTCCTGACGGGCATCGGCGGGGGAAGAAAAGGCATTGGTCGAGGAAAGTGCCTGGGCGGATGATGGGGAAGGGGAGAGTGGCTGGTCATGGCCGGACTTTGCGGATTTCCGTCTTTTGGGGCCTCCGGCTTTCTGTAGCCTTGACTTCAGAGCCTCGCTGGTCATAGGGATATTCCTCGCAGTGACATCAGCATGAGGCCAGGTGTTTCCTGCCTGTCGGATTCCTGCATTGTTCAGAGGCAGGATTTCCTTTATCCGGAAGACTTTTCCATATCGGGAAAGGAGGGCGGCTTTTTCTTCCGGAGTAATGTAGATGTGGGTAGACTTTGCGAGCTTGACAAGGCCGAATCTGGAACATATCAGGTCAAAGGCTCCTGACTTCATCAAGGCCTTTCCTGGCTCGAAAAGGTATCCGGCTTCGTGTATTTCGCTCATGTCGTGCATATATGACGGGACTGCCTCATCCTTCTGTCTGCCGGTGAAGATGAACGGGGAGCCGGACTCCCATGCGCAGAATGTCGTTTCGCCGTTCCGGTCCCTGTCCAGGACGGCAAGCAGTTCCCTGCATTCGCCTTTGGTGGCTATTATGTGCATTTCAAGGCAGCTGCAGCCGAGCCTGGAGCAGACTATGCCTATGTCCGCCATTGGAGAAAGTTTGACCATCAGAAACCTTGCGCAGGAGAGCAGTTCGTCTTTCAGGTCCAGTATGTCGGGGCGGCAGTCTTCGAGAAGAAACACCTTTTTCCCGTCGGCAGCCCTTCTTGCAGGGTCCAGGAATATGATGTCAGGACAGAAATCCCTCAGCATCATGCCGGCTGTGACCGGAGTCCCGGACTGCCCGGCGCCTGCCCGGTCATGTCCTGCAGACCTTCCTCCAGACGGCTCCTTCCCGTCGTGACCTGCCTTGTCGATGTCCCTTTCAGGAACAAGCTCATGGTTGCAGAATGTGATCCCGTCGTGTCCGAGGGCAGTGAGATTGTGTATGGCAGCTCTGTAAAGGGCGCTGTCCATCTCATTGTACAGCACTTCGAATCCGGCTTTGCGGAATGCCTCGGTGTCCACACCCAGGCCTCCGGTGAGGTCAGCGATGCGCATTGTCTTTTCGGCATTGCCGCCCACCAGCCTCAAGGCTATTTCCGCCTTCAGCTCCGCCGTTTCGCTAGAACTGCATTGCTCCGCTGAAATCCTGTTGGGATACACAAGGTCCGGACATGAGTACCAGGAAGGGACCTTGGTCCTGAGCCTGCGCCGGGATTCTATCGTGTTTGCCGCAAGGGACATGTCTATGTCCGGCCATTTGTCCTTGGACAGAAGCAGCCTTGCGGTGTCGTCATTTTCATGTTCGAGTATGAACTCCTTGAAGTTTGTCATTTCCCTTTATGATTGATGGTGCAAAAATAAGTTTTTTGAGATAAATTTCTTATATTTGTACGATATGACAATGAAATTGTAATCATTTTAATAAAATACAATAAGGAAATCATAATCAACGATCTTAATATTATGGAAAAAAATTTCAGAGAAGTAGCCCAAAGCTGGCTCGACGGGAACTATGACCAGGAAACAAAAGATGAGGTGAAAAGGCTGATGGATACGGATCCTGCCGGTCTTGAAGATGCCTTTTACCGCAATCTTGAATTCGGTACCGGCGGCCTGCGCGGCGTGATGGGTGTGGGTACCAACCGTATGAACAAATATGTGGTGGCCATGGCCACACAGGGGCTGGCAAACTACATCCTCAAGAATGTGCCCGGTGACAGCCACAGCGTATGCGTTTCCTTCGACAGCCGCAACAACAGCGAGGCTTTCGCCAAGATCACGGCAGAGGTGCTTTCCGCCAACGGAATCCATGTCTTCATATATGACTGCCTGCATCCGGTTCCGCTTCTGAGCTATGCGGTGAGGAAGAAGCATGCCACTGCCGGGGTGATGATCACGGCTTCCCACAACCCGAAAGAATACAATGGCTACAAGGTGTTCTGGAGCGACGGTGCACAGATC
This sequence comes from uncultured Bacteroidales bacterium, assembly GCA_944323825.1. Taxonomy (GTDB): domain Bacteria; phylum Bacteroidota; class Bacteroidia; order Bacteroidales; family UBA932; genus Cryptobacteroides. The sequence continues at coordinate 87,906 of CALUTY010000002.1, read as the reverse complement.
ATTGCGCCGGTTGACAAGGAGATTGTAGCCGAGGTGAATGCAATTTCGGATCCTTCAATGGTGAAATACAAGGCAGACGGAAAGGAAGGCGGCATAGAGGTCATGGGCGATGAGATGAACAATGCCTATATGGACGATGTGCTGACCCTCATGCTTTCACCTGAATCAAGGGTAAGGCACAAGGACCTGAAGATTGTCTACACTCCGCTGCACGGCTCCGGAGTGCGCATCGTGCCTGAAATCCTGAAGAGGCTCGGCTTCGAGAACATCTGCCATGTGCCGGAGCAGGATGTCAGCGACGGCAATTTCCCTACTGTGCAGTCTCCTAATCCTGAGGAACATTCTGCCCTTGAAATGGCTGTGGCTGTTGCCGACAGGGAGGGAGCCGACATAGTGATGGCCACGGACCCGGATGCGGACCGCCTCGGCATAGCAGTGCGTGACAACGAGGGCAAGATGGTGCTTTTCAACGGCAACCAGACGGCTTCCATGCTGACATATTATATCCTCAGACGCTGGTCAGAGCTCGGTAAGATTGATGACACCAAATATGTGGTCAAGACCATCGTCACCACGGAACTTATACGCGCCATTGCAGAAAAATACGGGGTCAAGGTATATAATGTGCTTACCGGCTTCAAGTATATAGCCGATGTGGTGCGCCGCAACGAAGGCAAGGGCGAGTTCATCTGTGGAGGCGAGGAGAGCTACGGCTTCAATGTGGGCCAGTTCGTGCGTGACAAGGATGCCCCTATATCCTGTGCGATGGTGGCTGAATGTGCCGCGTGGGCTGCGGACCAGGGAAAGACACTCTATCAGCTTCTCCAGGACATCTATGCAGAGTTCGGATATTACAAGGAGGGTCTTGTATCACTCGTCCGCAAGGGCAAGGAAGGCGTCGCCGAGATTGCCGCCATCATGACTGACATGAGGAACAATCCTCCTAAGGAGCTTGCCGGAGTGCCTGTCACCAAGGTAATCGACTACAACAAGCCGGAGGAGACCGGACTTCCGAAATCAAATGTGCTCCAGTTCTTCACTTCCGAGGGGGATGTCGTTTCAGTCCGCCCTTCAGGCACCGAGCCGAAGATCAAGTTCTATTTCGGAGCCCGGGGAGAGGCGGCTGATGCAAAGATCGAAAAGCTCCGTGCACAATTTGTAAGATAGGAAATATGGAAAGGACACTTGTGATATTGAAACCGGGTGCTTTGCAGCGTGGCCTTGTGGGAGAGGTCATATCCCGTTTTGAAAAGAGGGGATTGAAGCTCGTCGCCATGAAGATGAAGCAGCTTGACCAGTCCGTTCTTGATGAGCATTATGCCCATCTGAAGGACAAGCCGTTTTTCCCGTGGCTTTGCAGCGGGATGATGGCAGCTCCTGTGATCCTGTGCTGCTGGGAAGGTTTCGAGGCGGTGAAGGTCGTCAGGGCTATGGCCGGCTCGACCAACGCCAGAAATGCCGCCCCGGGCACCATCCGCGGCGACTATGCCCTCAGTGCACAGGAGAACATAGTCCACACTTCTGATTCCGTGGAGAATGCACGGATCGAACTGGACAGGTTCTTCTCTCCTGAAGATTATTGCAGCTATCCTTCTCCGCTGGAACAGTATCTGTATGCTCCGGATGAGAAATAAGAAAGTCTGTTCTGGGAGCTGACATTGCCCGGGCAGCGCTATGACAAGCAAGGGTCGTACTCATCCCTTGCATTTTACTGATCCTTACACATCTTAAAGGGGTTGTATCAAACGATTATTTTGACACAACCCCTTTTTGTCTGTACACAAAAGCTCCCCAAAGAATCATTCTGTCAGGAGGAACCGTGCTTGATTTGGCGATGAAATTTTTGGTTTTGTCGATTGTTTTTTGTTTTTTATCTGTTGCTCTCATGCCATACGGGCATCTCATCGGACAGACACATAGTCAATTCCGGCTTCCTCGTCGGTGGCTTCAAGCTTGAAGATTACCGGGCGGAGTCCGTCGTTGGCAGATGGAGTATCAGATTTTTTTCAGGTCCTTCTCGGCTGCTGACTTTTCTCCCATGTCATCCCGGCGGTTTTTCCTGCGGGCCTGGTCTGCTGACTTTTCAATCTTGTCAGCTGCCTTGTCGAGTTCCTGTTCCATCCTTTCAGCGGCATCTTCCACCTTTTCGGCTGCTTCGTCCATGGCCTTCTCCTTCATTTTTTCAAACTCCTTTATGGACTTTTCTATTTTTCTTTTCTGCTTTCTGGTGAATTTGTCAATGTTCTTCTCGTATTCGTCCACAAGCCGGTTGAATTCCTTTTCGGTGTCCTTCCAGCTTTCCGAACTCCTGTCGCCGAGGCTGTTGATTTTTTCTTCAGTCCTGTCAATCAGGTCATGGAGCCTGTCAGTGAAGTCTTCGGTGGCATTTTCAGAGCATCCTGATGCAAAAAGCACTGCTGATGCCGCAATAGCGATGTTCAATAATTTCTTTTTCATTCCGGTCTTATTTTCAGTCTTGTTGCGGTGAATTATGTGTTCAGAAAAGTCCGTACAGGCGGGCATCTATCATGTCCGTTATCAGTGAAAAGTCTTCCGGACGGTTTTCAAAGTCAAGGTTGTCGGCATCAATGGTGAGAATTTCCCCCTCGTAGCCGGATATCCATTGTTCATATTTTTCGTTGAGTCCTGTCAGGTATTCTATGCTGATGCCTTTTTCATATTCACGCCCCCTTTTCTGTATCTGTCCTACAAGATGGGGAATTGAAGACTTGAGGTATATCAGCAGGTCCGGCAGCTTGACGAGCGACATCATCAGTTCGAACAGCTCCATATAGGTGGAGAAATCCCTTTCGGAAATGTTCCCCATGTCCCTGTTGTTGGCTGCGAATATGTGCACGCCTTCGAGTATGGTCCTGTCCTGGATGACGGTTTCCTCAGAGCGGGAAATCTCAAGCACATCCTTGAATCTCTTTGTCAGGAAATAAATTTCAAGGTTGAATGACCATCTGTGGATGTCCTTGTAGTAGTCTTCGATGTATGGGTTGTAAGTGACGGCCTCGTATTTCGGAGTCCAGCCGTAGTGTCCGGCAAGCATGCGGGTAAGTGTCGTCTTTCCGCTTCCTATGTTTCCAGCTATTCCTATGTGCATTGTCAGTCTTTGAAAAATCCGGTGCTAAAATACTGAATTTTCTGCTATTTTTGTATCCGGATCGGATTAATATGGAAAAAAACACATTATTGACCATATCCCGTCAGACCGGCTATTCGATATCCACGGTCTCGAGGGTCCTTGCCGGGAAGGGGCGGGAATACAGGATAAGCGACAAGGCCATTGCCATAATAAAGAAATGCGCCGCTGATGGCAACTATACTCCCAATCTCATAGCCAAGGGGTTGAGAATGAACAAGACCGATGTCGTGGGGCTTCTTGTGCCGAGCATCGCCAACCCTTTCTTCGCCAGCTTTTCCAGCATCATCAGTTCCGGACTGAGGAAGGCAGGGTATAACATCATCCTCATAGATTCGATGGAGACAGAGGAACTTCAGACCGAGGCGATAGACTCGTTTCTTGCACGGAAGGTGGACGGGATGATTGTCGTTCCCGTGGGCACTTCTCCGCAGCTGCTGGAATCGGTGAGCCGGCATACTCCTGTCGTGCTGATAGACAGGTATTATCCTGACACGAGGCTGCCATATGTCTGCACTGACAATTATTCAGGAGGATATGTTGCCACTTCACATCTGATATCCAGGGGGTACAGAAGACTGCTTGCCATCCAGGGCGTGCAATCCTCGATGCCTAACCGGGAAAGGATCAGGGGGTTTCATGCCGCCATCTCCGCAGTCTCCTCATCTGGGATGTCGGAGCTTGTCACCGGAGATGATTTTTCCGAAAAGAACGGCTACGACAAGACAATGCAGGCTTTCAGGTCCGGTTTCCGTCCTGATGCCATCTTTGCTTTCAGCACCACCATAATGCTCGGCTCGATCAGGGCAATAAAGGAACTCGGGCTGAGGATTCCTGATGATGTGGCCATAATTTCTTTCGATGACAATGAATTCCTGGACTATCTCGACCCTCCTGTGACAAGGATAGCTCAGCCGATGTCGGAAATCGGTCATCAGGCGACGGATATTCTCTTGAAGATGATGGCTGATCCGGAGGTATATGGGGATTGTCCGCCGCAGATTCTCATCAGGCCTTCTCTGGTGGAAGGCCGCAGTTGCTGAATGCCGGGGGCGAGCTGAACTGCATCCTCTTGCCTGTTGCCGGATGTGTGAATGCCAGTGAGGTGGCATGGAGGCAGAGGCGGGGAGCGGATGAGGGGCTGCCATAGAGCGGGTCGCCCGCTATCGGGGCGCCGAGTCCGTCAGGATGGGCGGAATGTACCCTGAGCTGGTGTGTGCGTCCTGTGAGCGGACGGAATCTTACGGATGCCAGGTTCCCTTTTATATCTGTTATCTCGTATTCCGTGACGGCTTCCTTTCTGGAGGACCTGTCCACGGTCTGCCTCGGCCTGTCATTTAGGTCGGGGGAAAGGGGCAGGGAGATGGTGCCTTTTTCTCCGGGACGGAGGGGGTGCGGACAGTTGTCAATGTGTGCACGCTTTCGGCAGGGAAGGGGCTCATATGGCTTGCTTCTGTCGTTTTGACGGTGGTTTAAGGACAGGTCCAGGTCGGCCGCATATTCTTTTTCCGTTTCCCTGCATTCAAACTGGCGGCGGAGTTCTCTCTGTGTTGCCCGGTCCTTGGCAAAGACCATCATGCCGGAGGTATCCATGTCAAGCCTGTGCACTTCCAGGACATTTTTCCCCGCATCCTGAAGCATCTCCAGAACGGATTTCGTGCCTGTCTTGCCAGGGACGGAGGGTATGCCTGGGGGCTTGTCGATGACGGCTAGATGGCTGTCCTCATATATTATATGGAAGGAATCATTTGGGGCAGATGATGTCCGGAGCAGGGAATTTCCTTGCTGCATTATGTCCATCCCCTGCAGCATGAAGTCGAGAAGAGGACCGCATTTGCTGCTGCAGGAAGGGTAGAACCTGCCGTGGCTGCGGATTTCATCAGCAGGATTTGCCCCGTACCAGAATTCGCCCATTGCCACAGGCTGGAGTCCGAGACTGAAGGCGTATTGAAGGAGTTTCGGGGCTGCGCATTCCCCTGTGCCTCCGGGAGGGACAAGGTCCTTTTCTCTGAATATGGCAGATATGCTCCTGCTTTCTCCGAGGGCGTTCATCACTGTGAAGCTGTCGAAGATCCATTTCTGGAGGCGGTCAGACATTTCCTTGCGCATTTCCTTCATTTGTCTTATCCTGCTTTCTGCTGCGGAAAGGGATGAGGCAGCTTCCTCTGCCTTTGTCCGGTATCTTTCTGTGATTCTCCGCAGTTCCGCCTTTTCAAACTGGCTTTCCCTTGTCAGCATGGCTCCGATGCCCTCCGGGATAATCTGGGCTGTTGTTGCCTCTTGGCTGATTCCTTGGACAACCTTTTCGCCGCTGCTTGCGGATATGTAATGCTTAATGTCTTCTTCAGCCGCCGGAACTGACGCCGAAAGGCTTTGCCTGATCCTCTCCCTGCGGCGTTTTGACTCCGCCATCCTTTCTTTCCAGGCAGAAACTGCCGCCTCTTTTTCCGCCAGGATTTTCTGCAGATTTTCCGAAGCGGAAATGTATTCCGGACTTTGCTGCAGCCGGAGAATTTCCCTGTTCAGCTCCGATATCCGCGCTTCCTCCTTTTTGAAATGCCCTTCAGGAGCAAGCAGGTCGAATACGGGCGGCACGAAATAGGGCAGGGAATTGTGTCCGCACACATTGCCGGAAAAGGCGGCGAGGAAGGCGTAGCGTGGAGGCAGCGTGGCGGTGTCAGCTGCCGGCATTTTGACTATGAGGACTCCCAGCATTTTCCCTTCCCTGAACATCCTGTCAAGCTCCCGGTCAGAGCCTAGATGTCTCATCACTTCCTCTGCCGCCTTCACAACTGCCGGGCATGGGGCATATCTGAAAGGGTTCTGGAACCTTTCAGGCAATTCTTCCGGACTGCAGCTTATGGCATGGAGCAGCCCTGTCCCGGTGTCAATCGGCTTTTCTTCCATCAGTCATGTCAAAGTCCTGTCTCCGGCGGAATCCCGTCAGTCAGGCATGTCATTGTCATAGATTATGAGGAGCTTGTCCCCCTCCTTCAGGATACGGCTCCCGTTGGGCACGATGAATTTTCCGTCACGCTTTATCATCATCACGAGCATCCCTTCCGGCATCTTAAGTTCCTTGAGGGTGTTCCCGTTGCTCAGGGATTCTGCTGTGAGGGTGAGTTCAACCAGCTTTCCGGCCTCTTCCGGCACTTCAAAGCCGAGTTCGGTCTCCTTTTCCTCTTCAGGTAGGTCCAGCTTCAGGAGCTTGGCTACCCATGTGATCGAGCTCCCCTGCACCACGAGGGATACGATGGTGATGAAGAATACAATGTTGAAGATGATGTCCGAGCCTTCGATCCCATCAACGACAGGATATGTTGCGAAGATTATCGGGACCGCCCCCCTGAGTCCCACCCATGATATGAAGGTCTTGGAGGCGAAGTTTATCTTCCGGAAAGGCAGTAGGGTAATGAACACGCTCAGCGGTCTGGCAACAAGTATCATGAACACTCCTATGAGCAGGGCGGCCGGTGCGGTCTTCATCATTTCGTGCGGGTTGACGAGGAGGCCGAGGGTGATGAACATCAGCACCTGCACCAGCCATGTCATGCCGTCAAAGAATGCAAATATGTCTTTCCTGTTGACAATCTTGTGGTTCCCGATGATGATGCCGGCGAGGTATACGGCGAGATATCCGTTGCCCTGGAGCAGCGTGGTAGTCGTGAATGTGAAGAACACTGTGCTCATCAGCATTATGGCATAAAGAGGGGTGTTCTTCAGGTTTACCCTGTTCAGCACCCAGATGGAGGCGTAGCCCATCACCACACCTGCAATGGCACCTATACCGAACTGCAGGACAAGCGTCTTCAATGCCTGCAGGACAATGGTTCCCGTATTTATATCCCCTTCAGCGCTGAGACTTCCGGCCACCTGGATGAGCAGGATGGTGAGGATGTAGGCCATCGGGTCATTGCTTCCGCTTTCAAGTTCCAGGAGCGGCTTCAGATTGTTCTTCAGTCCCTGTTTCTTCTGCCCGAGGATGTTGAACACGGAGGCTGAGTCCGTTGAGGACATTGTGGCTGCAAGGAGGAAGCAGGTAATCATCGAGAGCGACAGCGGGAACGGCTTCCATTCCGAGAGCATGTAGATGAAGATGCCGGTAAATGCCGTTGTCAGCAATACGCCGATTGTGGACAGTGCGAGACCCGGACCCAATATCGGCTTGATTTCCTTGAATTTCGTTTCAAGACCTCCGGTAAACAGGATGATGCACAGTGCCACCATTCCTATGAACTGGGCCTGGCCGACATTGTCGAATTGCAGTCCCAGTCCATCGGTGCCGAAAATCATTCCGGCCACCAGAAAAAGGAGGAGGGAAGGCAGGCCGAAACGGAAACCTACCTTGCTGATAAGGATACTGCAGAAAATCAGTATCGACATTATCAGCAGTATGTTTTCAGATGTGAATGTCATTTTTATCTACGGTTAAAAATCTTGTTCGTACTCCCTGCACCATTCACGGATTCCGCATTCGGTGCAATGCGGTTTGCGTGCGGTGCATACATATCTTCCGTGGAGAATCAGCCAGTGATGGGCAGTCGGCCTCAGTTCCGGGGCGAAATTCTCCGTAAGGTCCTTTTCCACAGCCTCGACAGTCTTCCCGTCCGAAAGCCCGATGCGTCTGGACACTCGGAAGACATGGGTGTCCACGGCTATGACGGGCTTGTCATATACGACAGACGCTATCACATTGGCTGTCTTCCTCCCGACTCCGGGCAGCTTCACAAGCTCGTCAGGCTCTGACGGCACTGCACCGGCGAAGTCCCTTGTCAAAGTCTGTGCCATCCCTATTAGATGCCTTGCCTTGTTGTTGGGGAACGATATTGATTTTATCAGTTCATAGACTTCTTCAAATGAGGCCTCTGCAAGCGACTTCGGGTCAGGAAAACGTTTGAAGATGGCGGGTGTGTGCATGTTGACCCTCTTGTCGGTGCACTGGGCTGACAGGATGACAGCTATCAGCAGATGGAAAGGAGAGTCGTACTGCAGTTCGCTCTTTGCCGCCGGCATGTTACGGCTGAACCATTCCGTGATGCCGGCATATCTTTCCCTACTGTCCATTCTCCTGCCCTCCTCCTTCTCCATTTTTCGCCTCTGCGTCTTCGCCGTTTTCTCCATATTGGATTTCTTTATTTTCAGGCTTGGCAGTACTGTCCGGTATTCTTTCTTCTCCGCCGCCTGCCGTATTTTCCAGTACCGGTACCGTATTTTCCGTCAGGGCATTTTCATCAGGCTGCGGTGCAGTGTCCTGAGTTTTTGCGGAAGGTGCCGGGGCGAGTTTCTTCTCTATGCATTCCTCATTGCCGCATACCATTATCCTGCCGGGATACCTGTGTACGAGGGAAATGTTATGGGTGACCATGACTATGGCCGTGCCCTTCTCCCTGTTTATTCTTGTCAGGAGCCTCATGATGCCGTCTGCCGTTTCCGGGTCGAGGTTGCCCGTAGGCTCGTCGGCGATTATCACCTGCGGCCTGTTGAGCAGGGCCCTTGCTATCGCCACCCTCTGCTGCTCCCCGCCGGAGAGCTGGTGCGGCATCTTGTGTGCCTTGTTCTTCATGCCCACGGCATTGAGCACTTCCTCTATTCTTCCGTATATTTCCTTTCCGTCATTCCATCCGGTGGCCTTCAGCACGAAGGAGAGATTGTCCTCCACGCTCCTGTCCATCAGCAGCTGGAAGTCCTGGAACACCACGCCGAGCTTGCGCCTGAGATACGGTATCTCCTTTTCCCTGATGCTGCCGAGGTCATAGCCGCAGACCGTGCCCTTTCCTTTGGCAAGCCTGTTTTCGGCAATGATGGTCCTGATGATGGATGTCTTCCCGGTTCCGACCTTTCCCACGATGTATATGAAATCTCCCGGACAGACCTTCATGTCCAGCCCGTAGATGACGATGTTGTCCCCTCCGGCGATGTCCGCCCCTTCAAAAGAGATGACAGGTTCCTTTTCTTCCATATTCAATCATTGTTAAACGGACAAATATACGCAGAAGCCGAGAGCAGAACAAATTTTATTTGTTCTGCCGAGGCGCTACAGTATATGTGGACATTTGTCCAAATATAGAAAAATAATGACTAACTTTGTGAAAATTTCATTTATATGACGAAACTGTTTTCGGCGGCAGCTGCCATCGGGGCGGCATTGCTGCTTTCAGATATGTCCCATGCGCAGCCCGTGGCGTATCATGATGATGCGGGAGTCGTGGTTCAGGACAGGACGGGACAGAACGGACGGTTCCGCAGGGCGATGGCTCTCTATGAAAGGGGCATGTACGGACGGGCGCGGGAGATTTTCAGCGATGTGGCATCAGAATCAGGCAGTTTTGAGGCCGAGGGTTATGCCGTATTGTGCTCGGTGAAGATGAAGGTCCCGGGATATGGGCCTTATGCGGAAGCCTTCATCGGAAAATATCCGTATGCTTCGGCGGTTTCGCAGATAAGGTTTGCGCACGCCCTCAATCTTTTCGACAGCCAGGACTATGTGAATGCCTCTGTGGAGTTCGAGTCGCTTTCGAGATATTCGGTCTGGCGCTCGCAGATGCCGGAATATCTTTTCAAGAAGGCATACTGTGATTTCGAGACAGGCAATTATGAAAGGGCTGCCCTCCGTTTCAACGAGCTGGAGAAGCATCCGGAGTCGGACTATAGCGCTCCTGCAAGGTACATGCTCGGCTACATCCATTACGAGCAGAAGAATTTCGCCGAGGCTGCGGAGTGGTTCTCCAAGTCGGCGTCCGACATCCGTTTTGCCTCAATGTCAAAATATTATATGGCGGAATGCCGTTTCATGCTGAAGGACTATGCCTATCTGACCGCAGAAGGTCCGGGCATGCTTGATTCCGTTCCGGAAGAATGCCGTCCGAAGCTCATGAGGATGATTTCTGAGGCCTTTCTTGTGCAGGGCGACACGAAGGAGGCGAGATATTATTACGACAGGAATGAGAGCTCTTCCGCTTCAAGGCAGGCTTCCCCGAAGACAAGGGCTGACTATTTCTATGCCGGTTCTCTTCTCTATGCCGTGGAGGATTATCAGGGGGCGATAGACAATTTTTCCATGATGACGGACAGGACCGACTCCATCGGACAGGCCGCCAACTACAAGATGGGCTACAGCTTTATACGCACAAGGAACAAGGTGGCTGCCCTTGATGCATTCAAGGCGGCGGCTTCCGTGGCTTTTGATCCGGCGATAGCCGAAGATGCGTCCTATAATCATGCGAAGCTTTCGTTCGACCTGAACAGCGATGCGTCTGTCTTCAGGTCCTATCTTGAAAGATATCCCGAAAGCGGCAAGAAGGAGATGATATACAGCTATATCGCAGTGGCTGCCCTGCAGAACCATGACTATGCAGGGGCTATAGAGGCCTACGACAATATAGATGTCCTGGACGAGGGCATGAAGGACAATTACATGAAGGCCAATTACCTGAGGGCGTCGGAACTGATTGCCAAGGGCTCATACAGGAGTGCCGTCCCTTGCCTGAAGGCTGCGGCATATTATTCGGACCGTAGGGGGATGTTCAACCAGATGTCCAGATACTGGCTTGCGGAGTCGTATTACAGGGATGACAATTTCAGCATGGCACTGTCCATGTTCACCGAACTCTACAACATTTCCGCACTCTACGGGCATGAGGAATCCTACCTTATTCCGTATAATATGGCATATTGCCATTTCAAGACGGAAAATTATCCATCTGCCGAAAAATGGTTCTCGGAGTATCTTTCCGGAGACAGGGTGACATGGAAGAAGGATGCGCAGCTGAGATATGCGGACTGCCTTTTCATGCAGAGGCAATACGGGGAGGCAGCCGATGCGTACGGCACGGTGCTGAAGTCGTATTTTGATGTGAATGACATATATCCTTATTATCAGGCTGCGATGGCTTCTGGGCTTGCCGGGGATGATGCGAGGAAGATAGAGCTGCTGAAAAATGTGGAGAATGCCGATGCCGGGGCGTATTTCTATCCGGAGGCGATGTTCGAGCTCGGCCGCTCCTATGTGAGGTCCGGCGATGTGGAGAAGGCTTCCGGATGCTACGACCGCCTGATAAGGGAAGTGAAGGACAGCACCTTTGTGGCCCGTTCCCTGATAGAGCTCGGAATGATAGCCCGCAACAAGGGGGAATACGAACTTTCCCTTTCACGCTACAAGACGGTGGTGGAGAAGATGCCCCTGTCGGGCTATGCGGACGATGCCCTGCTTGCGATAGAGTCCATTTACCAGTCGATGAACGAGCCGAGGAAATACCTTGATTATATAGACAGCATAGGCAAGTCATCGCTGAAGACCGAGGACGAGAAGGAGATGATGATCTTCAATGCCGCGGAGCAGATATACCTTTCGGAGAATTATCAGAAGGCCCTTGTGTCGCTGCAGTCCTATCTTGACTCATACCCGCAGGGGGCAAAGGTGCCGCAGGCATGGTTCTATATGGCGGAATGCTACAAGAGCCTCGGCAAGGCCGACCAGGCCTGTGACTACTATGTGAAGGTGATGGAGTCCGGCGACGGCTCATATTCCGAGCTGGCCTGCCTGAATTTCGCCAATCTTGCATACGGCCTGCAGAGATATGAGGATGCGTGGAGGGCATATGTGTCCCTCGGCGAGATGGCATCGCTGGAGAACAACCGGTATGCAGCAATGCTCGGCATGATGAGGTCCTCGTTCCGGGCACGGCTTTATGAAGAGTCCCTGTCATCTGCGGACAAGGTGCTTGCAGATTCCCGTTCGGATGCCGACATCAGGCGTGAGGCGGAATATGTGAAGGCGAAGTCCTTCCTCGCCACAAGCCGCAGGGATGAGGCGTATGCGATCTTCGCCCGCCTTGCATCATGGCCTGGCACTCCGGAGGGAGCTGAAGCAGCATATCTGATGATACTCGACAGCTATGACCGTGGTGACTTCGAAGAGGTCGAAACAAAGGTATATTCATTCTCGGATTCTTCCACAGGGCAGACATACTGGCTTGCCAAGGCGTTCATAGTCCTGGGCGACTCGTTCGTGGAAAGAGGGGAATACGAGCAGGCCGAAGCCACATTCCGCAGCATTCTTGACGGCTATCAGGCTTCTGCCGCAGGGGATGACGTGCATGACAATGTGACCATGCGCCTTGACAAACTGAAAGAAATAATGCAGCAGGCCGCTGCCCAAAATGAGTGATGACAATGGAAAGAAGAATATATGCAGCTGCGCTGGGCATTGCCGTGCTGGCTTCCTCCTTTTTTCCTGCCAGAATGGCAGGACAGGCCATCGACCCTACGGTGGAGGTGACAAGGGATTATGAGGGCAAGCTGATGGAGGTGCACAAGCCCCTGTTCAAGATGCCTGTTGCAGACAGTCTCCAGCATTTCGACCTGGAGTTCGACTATTCCGTATATGATTCCCCGTACAAGGGTACATACGACTTCAACCCTTATCTGCTGAACACCCGGCCTGCTCCTGCTCCGTATTCCGGCAAGTCATTATGGCTGAAGGCAGGGGCGGGATATGCCCTGCAGCCTGTGCTGGATTTCGTCTGGACTCCGGGGCTGAAGGGGCGCTTCAGGATGAGCGTCTACGGCTCCCACAGGTCATACATAGGCAGGTACAGAGGCATCAGGGATGTCTATGACGGCTCGCAGGTGCGTCTGGAGGATCCGTACAGGACTGGCTACGGCAGCCGTTCAGGGGCGGACGGCAGCACGGCATGGTCCGGATATGACATGGTGACGGCGGCAGGAGTGAACGGCAGCGTGGCATGGGGCGGTGGAGAGTTCTCCTTCGATGCGGGGTATTACGGGATTGCTGCCGGGGATACGGTGCTGGCCAGGGGCTATGACGCCCTTGACGTGAAGATGAGGGTACGCTCGGATGATGCAGCGGGCAGGCATTTCTTTTATGATGCAGGAATAAGGTACCGCTTCGGTGAGGACAAGGCAGACCTTGCGGGGACGGCAGGCGGCCGCGGATATCTTGCAGAGCATCTTTTCGGCCTCAGGGCATCATTGGGCCCGGTGTTTTCAGCCTCTTCAAGGGCTCTTGTCGATATGGACTTCAATTTTGCCGACTATTCCGCGTCGCATGGCGCGTATGCCGGCGATTTTTCGGTAACTCCACGGTATGTGTCGGGCATTGGCAGATGGGATCTTGACCTTGGGGTGAAATTCGCCGTCACAATGCACGGCAACGGCACGCTTCTGCTTTATTCCATTGTCCGGGGGCAGTATGTGTACCCTGACGTCAGAATAGGATTTGAGGCAGTCCGTGATCGCCTGGACATATATCTGAACCTTGAAGGAGGCAACCGCATCACCTCATGGTCGGACTTCCTGTCCCGGAACCGTTTCTTCAACCCGTACACATACGGTACGGATTTCCTCGGCAATACAGTGGAGCGCGTCCGGGCAGAAATAGGAATAGCCGGAAACATTGCGTCAAGGCTCGCCTATGACCTGAGGGCCGGATATGTCCACTATGCCAATGCCTTCCTTGACGGAGTGACTTCCGACCCCGCCTTCGGGCTTGTCTATACCCCGGACTATGCGGCGTACCAGATGTTCCATGCCACCCTTGACCTCGGCTGGGAGTCAAAGGCATTCTCTGCGGACGGTTCCTTCACCTGGAGGCATACTGATGTCCTTGACAGGACCGGCGGCCTGTTCGCCCCTCCTGCGGTGTCAGGTCATGTCAATTTCATCTACAACTGGAACCGCCGCATATATGCAGGAGTGGACTGCCGTTTTGCCTCTGCCCGCAAGGGGGAGATGGCTGTCATCAGCTATGTCGGGGATTCCTTACTGCCTGCGGTGATGCCGGGATATGCCGATCTCGGGGTGTCGCTCGAATACAAGTTCAGCCGTAAGTTTTCCCTATGGGTCCACGGTGGCAACCTGCTTGACATGGCAGTCATGCAGACCCCTCTGTATGCCGAGTCAGGAGTCAATTTTACCGCAGGAATTTGCTTGAATTTGTAATAAAATTGCTAAATTTGTCCGTTTGTTATTATATTACTGAAAATGAACGAAAACGAAGTGAACACCAATGCGGAGCAGTATTCCGCGAACAGTATCCAGGTGCTTGAAGGGCTTGAGGCGGTCAGGAAAAGACCATCAATGTATATCGGCGACATAGGGGAGAGAGGTCTGCACCATCTTGTATATGAGGTGGTTGACAACAGTATAGACGAGGCCCTTGCGGGATATTGCACTCACATCGAAGTCAGCATCAATGAAGACAATTCCATAACCGTGAAGGACAACGGCCGCGGTATCCCGACCGGAATGCATGAGAAGGAACACCGTTCCGCCCTTGAGGTGGTGCTCACGGTGCTCCATGCAGGCGGAAAGTTCAGCAAGGACAGCTACAAGGTGTCCGGAGGTCTGCACGGAGTCGGCGTGTCCTGCGTCAACGCCCTTTCGGACTATCTCAGGGCTGAAATCCACAGGGAAGGCAAGGTGTTCGTCCAGGAATATTCCAAGGGAAAGCCTACCACGGAGGTGACTGTCACAGGGGAGGCATCCGACACCGGCACCATCATCACCTTCCATCCTGATGCGGAGATATTCACGGTCACGACAGTCTACAAATACGACACTCTCGCCGCGCGTCTCCGGGAACTTGCATATCTGAACAAGGGCATCAGTCTTTCCCTCACCGACAGGCGTGAGCTCATAAAGGAAACTGATGAAAACGGAGTGGAGACCGAAAGGTACAGAAGCGATGTCTTCTATTCAAAGGAAGGCTTGAAGGAATTCGTCGGATATCTGGATGCCGGGGCGGAGAAGCTCATAGAGTCGCCGATCTATCTCGAGACCGACAAGGTGATTCCCATAGAAATAGCTCTCCAGTATAATACCGGATTCACCGAGAAGATATATTCATACGTCAACAACATCAACACCATAGAGGGAGGTACCCACCTCCAGGGCTTCAAGATGGGGCTTACGAGGACCCTCAAGAACTATGCGGAAAAGAACGGGATGCTAGCCAAGCTGAAGTTTGACCTGGCTGCCGACGATTTCCGTGAGGGTCTGACAGCCGTGGTTTCCGTGAAGGTGTCGGAGCCTCAGTTCGAAGGGCAGACAAAGACCAAGCTCGGCAACCAGGAAGTGGTGTCCGCCGTGTCACAGGCCACTGCAGGTGCCCTGGAAGCCTATCTGGAGGAGAATCCGCGTGAGGCCAAGGCCATTGTGGACAAGGTCATTCTCGCAGCGACCGCCCGTCATGCCGCCCGCAAGGCGCGTGAGATGGTGCAGCGCAAGACTGTCATGTCAGGGGCGGGAATGCCGGGAAAACTGGCTGACTGCTCGGAGCGTGACCCTGAGAAATGCGAGCTTTTCCTTGTCGAGGGAGACTCCGCAGGCGGTACGGCAAAGCAGGGCCGTGACCGCATGACTCAGGCCATCCTTCCGCTCAGGGGTAAGATCCTCAATGTGGAGAAGGCGATGGACCACAGGGTGTTCGAAAGCGAGGAAATCAGGAACATCTACACTGCACTCGGCGTGACCGTCGGCACGGAGGAGGACAGCAAGGCGCTCAACCTCTCCAAGCTGCGTTACCACAAGGTGATCATCATGACCGATGCCGATGTGGACGGAAGCCACATCGCCACCCTTATCCTTACATTCTTCTTCCGCTACATGTTCGACCTCATCAGCAACGGCTATGTATATCTGGCCACCCCTCCTCTCTATCTCGTGAAGAAGGGCAAGGAGGAAGTCTACTGCTGGACGGACGAACAGCGCCGGGAAGCTACCGAAAGACTCGGCAAGGGCTCGGAAAAGGGCGTCACCGTGCAGAGGTACAAAGGTCTTGGAGAAATGAGCGACGTGCAGCTCTGGGACACCACCATGGACCCGTCCAAGAGGCTGCTCAGACAGATAACGATAGAAAATGCCGCCGAGGCGGAGCGTACATTCTCGATGCTTATGGGCGATGACGTGCCGCCTAGGAGGGAGTTCATTGAGGCTAACGCCCATTACGCCAACATCGACGCCTGAAATGTTTTTTAATGGTGATTCAGGACTCTCATTAAAAAATCATTTTTTGATTTGAATTTGTACTAAAATTTAATAAATATGGATATTTTTGACAGAATAGCGAAGGATTCGGGAGGTCCTCTCGGACAGTACAGGCAGCGTGCATTCGGCTACTATATGTATCCGAAGCTTGAGGGTGAGCTCGGCCCGCACATGAGGTTCAACGGCAAGGATGTGCTCTGCTGGAGCCTGAACAATTACCTCGGACTTGCGAACCATCCGGAGGTAAGGAAGACAGATGCGGAGGCAGCCGCACGATGGGGACTTGCCTATCCTATGGGAAGCCGCATGATGTCCGGGCATACATCCCTGCACGAGAAGTTTGAGAGAGAACTGGCTGACTTCGAGAAGAAGGAAGATGCCTTCCTGTTCAATTTCGGATACCAGGGAATAGTTTCCACGATCGATGCGCTGATGGACCGTCATGACATCATAGTATACGATTCCGAGGCACATGCCTGCCTTATTGACGGTGCACGCCTGCACATGGGCAAGAGGATGACCTACCGTCACAATGACATCGAAAGCTGCGAGGCCACCCTCAAGAGGGCTACCAAGCTCTGTGAAGAAACAGGCGGCGGCATCCTTCTCATCACTGAAGGTGTCTATGGAATGACCGGAGCACTCGGCATCCTCGACCAGATAGTTGCCCTGAAGAAGAAATACAATTTCCGTATCCTTATCGATGACGCACACGGCTTCGGAGTGATGGGCCCTCACGGACGCGGCACATCGGAGCATTTCGGAGTGATGGACGAGGTGGACCTCTACATCGGCGCATACGCCAAGTCAATGGCTTCCATCGGAGGCTTCGTGGCAGGTCCCAAGGTAATCATCGACTATCTCCGCTACAATCTCCGTTCTCAGATTTATGCCAAGTCTCTCCCTATGGCCTTCGTGGAAGGCGGCCTCAAGAGGCTGGAAATCATCAGGAGCGCAGAGGGCGACGAGCTCCGCAAGAAGCTCTTCACCGTGACCCGTGCCCTGCAGAAAGGCTTCCGCGACATGGGGCTGGAGATCGGGCCGGCAGAGGCCTGTGTGACTCCGGTGGCCATCAAGGGCGGAGTGGTGCATGCCACCAACATCGCCAGAGACCTGCGCGAGAACTACGGCATATTCTGCTCCATAGTGGTGTACCCTGTGATTCCTAAGGGAATGATCATCTTCCGCATCATCCCTACGGCTGCGCACTCCATGGAGGATGTCGACTACACGCTCAAGACATTTGCAGAAGTCATCGAGAAGCTGAAGAACGGCTATTATGACGGGGATGAGATTCCTGACATGGCCATTCATGACTGATTATCATGACGGATAAAGTGCTATAAGATGAACAGCAGTTACTTTAAGGACAAAGTAATCATCATAACGGGAGCCAGCTCGGGAATCGGGTTGGCTTCTGCCAAATTATTTGCATCCCTCGGGGCAAGGCTTTCGCTGGCGGCAAGGTCGATTGACAGGCTTGAATCCCTGGCAAGGGAAATTTCTCCGGATCCAGAGTCAAGGGTGCTCTGCGTGAAGACGGATGTTTCCGTGGAGGAAGACTGCAGAAACCTTATAGAAAAGACCGTGGCGAAATTCGGAGGCATTGACATCCTCGTCAACAATGCGGGAATATCAATGCGTGCCATGTTCCGGGACCTTGACCTTTCGGTGATAAAGTCGCTCATGGACGTGAATTTCTGGGGGACGGTGTATTGTACCAAATATGCCCTTCCTTATCTGCTTGAGGCAAAGGGTTCCGTCGTGGGCGTGATTTCCATCGCCGGATATGCTGGGCTTCCGGGCAGGACGGGCTATTCATCGTCCAAATATGCCATCCGGGGATTCCTTGACACCCTGCGCATCGAACACCTGTATGACGGTCTGCATGTGATGATATTCGCCCCGGGCTTCACCGCTTCAAATGTGCGCAATGCCGCCCTCACTGCGGACGGGAGCCGCCAGGGCAAGACACCGAGGGACGAAGGCAAGATGATGACTGCCGAACGCTGCGCCGAATACCTTGCAAAGGGGCTCCGCAAGCGCAAGTCCGAGATGATATTGACTCCGGTGGGGAAAGCGACCGTCCTTCTTCACAATATTTTCCCGCGTCTGACGGACAGGCTGGAATTCAGCTACATGGCCAAGGAACCGGACAGTCCTTTCCACAAATGAACATGGAGATGAGCATTAATGGCA
Source organism: uncultured Bacteroidales bacterium (assembly GCA_944323825.1). GTDB lineage: Bacteria > Bacteroidota > Bacteroidia > Bacteroidales > UBA932 > Cryptobacteroides. Next base: position 69,554 of record CALUTY010000002.1, on the reverse strand, counting down.
GCCGGTCCGGGCAGGAAGTTCCCGGGGGACTTTCATTGTATGCGGGAGATGCCGCATGCGGGGCTGTCCCGCGTTTCGTGGTTTCGTTGACCATGCATGTCCGCTCCGGTATTCTGGAACAGGCGGTGAATGATGTGCTGCCCCTCTTTCCGCATCTTTGTGCCTGCCCCGTCAGGACAGAAGGAGGCTATGTGCTCCGCAAGGACACGGGCCGTGTGAAGGTATTCCGCAAGGAGATTTCCAGGGACGGGATGACAGATGTCTCCGGGGACATGGACGGAAGGCTTTTCCGTGTGTCCTGCGAGGGTAAGACCATATTCTTTGACATTCATGTCGCCCTGCTGGACGAAAGGGGAATGGCCGCATTTGCGAAGTCCGTGGTGTTCAGGTATATACAGCTTGCGGGCTATCCTGTGTCCAACGACGGGAACGTGCGCACCCTCACTGACGGCGAGATTCATGTTTCCGAGGAGGATCCGATGGAGCATATTGCCGACATACCGGCTTCAAGGCCGGCTTGGTATATGGATGCGAAAGCCTTCCTTCTCCGGCATGACAGGCCGGAGGGACCGGACCGCATCACGCAGATCCGTGTGCCGCTCTCAAGGCTCAGGTCCCATGCCAAGGACCACGGCAGCCTGCCGGTGACTTTCATCGCCCCGCTTGTGTCGCATGCCGTCTATGAGAAATACAGACAGGAAATGGGGGCAGGGGAATATGTCGTGGCATCCATTTCGGTCAATCTCAGGCAGTATTTCCCGACCCTGTCGTTCAGGCCGTTCAGCACAGCTGTCACCCTCGCCTACAACAGGAGGCTCGGGGAATATCCGTTCAACACCATACTGATGTCACAGAAGAAGCTTCTGGAGGCTCAGCTGAAGCCTGATGCCCTTGCCTACAATGCAGGCCGCAGGCTGGACGACATGGAAAGGCTTTCTTCAGCCGCAGGACTTGCAGCCAAGGAGCGCATGGCGGAGGAAATGGCTTCCATTGAGGCGGCCCGCTCCACATATATGATCCGTGGAGCAGGTAATGTGGGGATGCCTGAAAGCATGCAGAGATATGTCACGGAGTTCTATCCCATCTTCACTCCGGTGCGGCAGGATTTCGCCGTGTCGATGGTGGTCTTCAGGAATGAGGCGGTGCTTACCTTTGCCGAGAAGAACGGCGCTGACGGCAGTTTCTGCCGCAGGGTGGCTGAACTCATGAATGAGAATGATATCTGCGCATATGTGTCGGACGAGTTCGACATGATGCCGATGAAATATGAATTACCATAAATCCTTGTTGTCATGGAAAAAGGAAAAATGCAGCACGGGCCCAAGGTCTATGTCCCGCTTGTGTTCCTCTTTGTCTTCCTTGTCCTTCTCATGCCGAAGAGCGGGAAGTTCAACTACGACTATAAGAAAGGGTCGCCATGGATGTATGAGACACTGGTGGCGGAATTTGACTTTCCTGTCCTGAAGACTCCCGACCAGCTCCAGAAGGAGAGGGAGGCTGCCGCATCTTCCGTCATTCCTTATTACAAGTATTCAGAAAACATTGCCAGCGAACGGGCTGATGCCGTGGAGCAGGCCGACTTGGGGAGGTTCAACCATCTCAAGCCGGAGATAGTCACGGTGATGGACACCATATACAGCAAGGGTGTGATCGCCGAGCGTCCTGACTTTCCTGACGGCAGGCCCGAAGACGAGCAGGTGATATATGTGCAGAAGGACAGGCGTGCGGCCATGGTGCCTCCTGATGAGATCTACACCATAGCGGATGCAAGGGCGAGGCTCCTCAATGCCCTCAGGGACGTGCCGGGGGGCTGCAATGCCGATTCTCTGTGCATGACCGCCGGGATATATGACCTGATAGTCCCGAACCTGATATTCGATCAGCAGACCACGGACCTCGTGCATGAGGAGTCTGTCAACTATATTTCCCCTACATCAGGCGTGGTGACTTCCGGACAGCTCATAGTGTCGAAGGGGGAAACGGTCACATCGGAGATAGAGCAGCTGCTTGATTCCTACAAGGCCGAGTATGAGGCGAGCATAGGCTACAACGGGCCGCGCTTCCTTCTGTGGGCAGGAAATGTGCTCCTTGCCCTGGTGATTGTGGCGCTCGTGTTCTTTACCATCTATTATTCGAACATAAGCATCTTCAGCCAGTTCAACAAGTATGTCTACATCCTTGTCATCATTTCGCTTGCCGCCGTCACCACATTTGCGGTGGCCAAGGCCGACCCGAAGCTGCTCTACATGGTGCCTTATACCCTGTTTGCCCTTTTCCTGACTGCATTCTTCAAGAACAAGGTGGTCTATCCGGTGTATGTCATATCGCTTCTGCCCCTGCTCATATTCTCCCACAACGGCATCGAGCTTTTCGTCATGTTCCTTGTGGCGGGAGTGGTGGCAATATTCTCATTCACCTATTTCAACAAGGGCTGGCAGCAGTTCATCATGGCATTTTTCGTGTTCCTCGCCATGACGGTGACATATTTTGCGTTCAAGCTTGTGGACGGTGAGATCAGGGGATTCAGGGACTATGAAACTTTGCTCTTCCTCTTCCTCGGGGCGATGCTGTCTGTGGCAGGCTATCCTTTCATATATCTGTTCGAGAGGATTTTCATGCTGGTATCCAACTCTCGCCTCATCGAGCTGTGCGACACCAACAACAAGCTTCTCCGCGAGCTTGCACACAAGGCTCCGGGGACATTCCAGCACTGTCTGCAGGTGATGAATCTGGCTGATGCCGCGGCAAGGTCGATAGGGGCAAACGTGTCACTCGTAAGGGCCGGAGCCCTTTACCATGACATAGGCAAGATGGCCAATCCCCAATGCTTCATTGAGAACGAGAGCCCGGGAGTCAAGTATCACGAGGGGCTGAGTCCCGAGGAAAGCGCGAGGGACATCACCCGCCATGTGCCGGACGGGCTTGCGATGGCGGACAAGGCCGGGCTTCCTGGCATAGTCAAGGATTTCATCGTCACCCACCACGGGACGACATGCACCGGCTATTTCTACAACAAGTACATAAATGCCGGCGGAGATCCGGCCAAGGCCGATGTATTCTACTACAAAGGACGGAAACCGAGCACCAAGGAGCAGATAATCCTGATGCTCTGCGACACCCTTGAAGCAGCATCGCGCACCTTGAAGGACTATTCGGCCCAGAGCATTTCAGATCTGGTGGAAAGGCTTGTAAAATCCAAGATGGATGACGGCCAGTTTGATGATGCCGACATATCCCTCAAGGAACTTGACACCGTCAAGAATGTACTGAAGGAGTATCTTCAGCAGGTCTATCATGCGAGGGTGGTCTATCCGAAGAGGAAGCATGTCCCTGTGCAGTCCCGACCTTGATTTTGATTTTTGTCCCATAATATGTAAATTTGCGGACTTTTGGCACGGGCACCGTGTCCGTGCCGCATTTTAATGAAAACAATATTTTATAGACATGAACATAACTCAGAACAGGATCGATGAGCTCAATCTTGAGTTGACTCTCGAAATCACAAAGGACGATTATTCAGACCGCAGGAAAAAGAGGCTCAACGCCCAGAAAAGGACAGCGGAGATCAAGGGCTTCAGAAAGGGCATGGTGCCTATGGGCCTGATTGAAAGGATTTACGGCCAGTCGGCCCTTGTGGATTCGGTCAATGACGTGATTTCCGAATCATTGAACAATTTCATAAAGGAAAACAATCTTAAGGTGATCGGGGAGCCGCTTCCGGCAGAGGACCAGCCGAAGACAGAGTGGGAGAACGGCAATGACTTCACATTCAAGTTCGATGTGGCCACTGCCCCTGAGGTGAACCTTGAACTGTCAAAGGAAGACGAGGTACCTTATTATGAGATAGAGGTGACTGACCAGGCCAGGAAGGAGATGAAGGACAACCTTCTCAAGCAGTACGGTTCACTTGAGGACGGCGAGGCTGCCGGAGAGGAGGATTTCATCATCGCCGACTTCGAGCAGGGTGAAACCAGGGTTGAGGGCACATATGTGGCGCTCAGAAGCGTTTCTGATGCCGTGAGGCCTTCATTTGTCGGCCTTAAGAAGGATGATTCCATCGACGTGAATGTCAACGAAGCCTTCACCGACGAGACTGACAGGGCTGCAATGCTCAAAGTGAAGAAAGAGGAGCTTGCAGGTCTTGACCCTATGTTCAAGATGACTGTCCGCAATGTGAAGACTTTCGTGCCTGCACCGCTTACACAGGAGACCTTCGACAAGATCTTCGGTGAGGGGGCAGTGAAGGATGAGGCAGGATTTGATGCCAAGATAGACGAGAGGCTCAAGGCAGAGTATGTCCAGGAGAGCGAGTTCCGCTTCTCGAAGGACCTGAAGGACTATCTCGTGAACAAGGCAAATATCGCCCTTCCGGAGAAATTCCTCAAGAGGTGGATTTATGTGGTGAATGAGGGCAAGTTCTCGATGGAGGATATCGAGAAGGAATTCGACCTCTTCCTTGCAGACTACCGCTGGCAGATGGTCAGGGGCAACCTCATGGAAAAATATGGGGTGAAGGTGGAGCAGGCGGACCTTCTTGCAAGTGCAAAGGCCTTTGCCGCCTACCAGTTCGCAATGTACGGCATCAACAATGTGCCTGAAGAGCAGCTGGAGTCATACGCCCAGACCATCCTTTCTCAGGAAAAGGAAAGCAGGCGTGTCCTCGAGCAGGTGGAGGACCAGAAGACGGTGGCTGCGGTGCGCAATGTGATCACATTGAAGAACACTGCCGTTTCCGTTGAGAAATTCCGTGAATTGAAATAGTTTCCCATGCAGAATGAATTTGAAAAATATGCCAGGTCGGAGCATGGTGTGGGTTCCATGACCATGCACCGCTACCGTTCGGCGTATGATGCATACATCAATCCCACCATCATTGAGGAAAGGAAGCTGAATGTGGCTTCGATGGATGTGTTCAGCCGCCTGATGATGGACAGGATCATCTTCCTCGGCGTGCCGATAGATGACGATGTGGCCAACATAATCCAGGCACAGCTCCTGTTCCTTGCCTCGTCGGACGAGGGCGGGGACATCACCGTCTACCTCAATACTCCTGGAGGGTCGGTGTCTGCTGGGCTTGCCATATATGACACGATGCAGATCGTGTCCCCTGATGTCGCCACTGTCTGCACAGGCATGGCCGCCTCCATGGGTGCCGTCCTGCTCTGTGCAGGGACGCAGGGGAAGAGGGCTGCCCTTCCTCATTCGAGGGTGATGATACACCAGCCTCTCGGAGGGGCGCGTGGCCAGGCTTCGGACATAGAGATAGCCGCAAGGGAGATATTGAAGACGAAGAAGGAACTTTATACGATCATTTCGGAGCATACGGGCAAGCCGTATGAAAAGATTGTTGCCGACGGCGACAGGGATTACTGGATGACCTCGGCCGAGGCGCTTGAATACGGGATGATCGATGAAATCCTTTCAAAGAGGAAGAAATAGATGGCCAAGAAGAGAGAAACAGACGGGGAAAGGTATTGCGTATTCTGCGGCAGGAGCGAGCATGAAGTGCCTCTGATGCTTCAGGGGCTCGACTCTTCCATCTGCAGCGACTGCGTGAAGCTCTGCTACGACTATATCCATAATCTGGAACAGTCTTCCGCACCGAAGCACGGGAAGATAGAAAAGCTCTTGAAACCTAAGGAGATACATGCCTATCTCGACCAGTATGTGATAGGACAGGAGAGGGCAAAGAAGCTGCTTTCCGTGGCTGTCTACAACCACTACAAGCGCATCAACCACAATCTTGCCTCCGACAGCAAGGATGACCTTGACATCGAGAAGTCGAACATCCTGATGGTCGGTCCGACAGGTACAGGAAAGACCCTCATGGCCAAGACCATAGCCAAGCTCCTGGATGTGCCCTTCACAATTGTGGACGCCACCGTCCTCACTGAGGCGGGGTATGTCGGAGAGGATGTCGAGAGCATCCTGACAAGGCTTCTGCAGGAGGCTGACTATGATGTCGCTTTGGCCGAAAGGGGGATTGTCTTCATAGACGAGATAGACAAGATCGCCCGCAAGAGCGACAACCCTTCCATTACGAGGGATGTTTCCGGAGAGGGAGTGCAGCAGGCCATGCTTAAGCTCCTTGAAGGGAATGTGGTGAATGTCCCGCCCAAGGGAGGCAGGAAACATCCTGAGCAGGAGTTCATCCAGGTCAACACCCAGAACATCCTTTTCATCTGCGGAGGTGCCTTTGAGGGCATAGAGAAACGCATTGCACAGCGGCTCAACACCCAGGTGATAGGCTTCGGCACATCGGGAAGGAAGCAGGTGGACAAGAACAACCTGCTGAAATATGTTTCCGCCCAGGACCTGCGGGCCTACGGGCTCATACCGGAGATCATCGGAAGGCTTCCTGTCATCACTTATCTTGACCAGCTTGACAGGGCCGCACTTCTGAGGATACTCACGGAGCCGAAGAACGCCATCATCCGCCAGTATGAGAAGATGTTTGAGCTTGACGGGCTCAAGCTCGTCATTGACCCGGGTGTCCTTGAGCTCATTGTGGACACCGCCATCGAGAACAAGCTCGGTGCAAGGGGACTCCGCTCCATCTGCGAGCAGATCATGACCGACGCCATGTACGAGGCCCCGTCATCGAACAGGAAGACATTCCGGCTGACCGTGGATTATGCCAAGTCCAAGTTGGATGCCGACAAGGCCTGAGAAATGATATGGTGTGTCAAAATGGGAATTTTGCCATACCGCTATGAAATGCTGAATCGAAGATACGGCGAGTGCCGCACACACGCTGCCGTATCCGTGACGAAGACAAAGGCGGATGCCGCACACCTCCGCCTCTGTTATAATAAATATTTAACCATTTAATTTTTAAAGAGATGAAAAAGATTTTCAGCCTCATGGCGGCCGCATGTGCCGTCATGGCATTCGCCTCATGCGAAAAGGAAGGCGGAGAAAGTACCGACAACACCGGCAACGGTGGCAACGGCTCCGGTACCGAGTATGCAGCCCCATCCATCAAATGGGAAGGGCACGATGACTTCACGGCGGAACTTGAATCCGAAATGGATGTCAAAATTCAGATTACGGCGGAGGCAGGTATCAAGTCTTTTATTGTAGGTGTTGATTCAGATGTCTTGGATCCTATTATTTCGGTAGTCAACAGCGGATCAACCGACATGGATCTGATAAATGGACCTGAAACACTTCTTGCTTTTTTGAGTTCAGAATCCATCGGGCTTCCTACAGGAGAAAATTTGACGGGTCAGACAAATCTTACCCTTGATCTTTCCAACCTGGTTCCTCTTATCATAGATATGGGAAATCAGCAAGGCACATTGAATCCGGACAGTGACCATATTTTTACCCTTAGTCTTACGGACAACGCAGACAGGCCACTTTCACAGAAAGTCACTTTCCATTATACCGGGACATCGGCTTCAGCATCCGTTTCAGTTGACGCCAATTCAGTGGACCTTTGGGCAAATACGGCAAAGGTGACAGTGGCAAATCCTGCAGCTGATGCCACATATTCTGTACAGTACAGGGAAAAAGGCACAGAGACCTGGTACACTGCATCCGGAGATGCCACAACCGGCTTCACTCTTGCCCCTGAATACAATACATCGACCAATGCTGCCGATCTTTCCGTTTCTGTCGTGAAGGACGGCTCCGGCATCTATGCCCAGAACACATACGAAATCCGTCTCATGAACGGTGAGACTGAAGTATCTTCAATCGAGTATACCACCCAGGGGGGGGATGCAATTCCGAATGGTGACATGTCAGACTGGACAACTAAAGACGGTAATCTTCCATATCCGAATGCTGAAGGTAAGAGTTTCTGGGACAGCGGCAATAATGTCGCTTACGGTCTTATTACTACTATTTTGTGCCAAGAGGATGAGTCGGAGGAAGGAGTGGCTGCCCTGTCTGCGAATATGGTATTGGGATCTGTATTTGCTCCTGGGAACATGTATGCCGGAGATTTCACAATGAGTGGAATGATGGGGACCGCCAATTTCGGTAAATCCTATAAGTGGACTGCAAGGCCGCGTGCGCTTTCACTACGTTATAAGGCCAAAGTCGGTACAATAGACAAGATTGGATCAAATCATGATGGCGGTGAGGCATGGAGCGGCAAGCAGGACACGAGCCGCGTATTTGTAGCAGTTGTGGACTGGAGCAAGCAGCATGGGGTGACATCCGGTATGGGTGCCCCGTCAGGAATGTGGGATCCGGCAGACAGGACAAGTGTAGAAGAAGGCAATATCCTCGGCTATGGAGAACTTGTCCTTACGGGGAATGTCGCTGCCTGGACCGATGCGGAACTCAAGATCAACTGGTATGATACTTCTGCATCTGCACCTGCCTCTGACAAGATCTCATTGGTAATATCATGCGCGACAAGCATCAGGGGAGATTATCTCACCGGATGTTCTACCAACCAGTTGTGGGTAGACGATTTCGAGTGGGTATATTGATCCCCGGAATCTTGCATCAATAAAATAGAGCCCCTGTCATTATTCCTGAAAGGATATGACGGGGGCCTTTTCTTTATTTGCAGCAACCGATTCTTTCTTTGGCTGCAACCGATTGTTCAGGAAGTTTAATCCGGTGCGGTCGGGCTGAACCTGTCAGCAGGTGTGTTCATGGCAGCGGGAGCCGTCGGTTTCCATTTCAAGGGTGGAATGGGATATGCCTGCGTCGTGGAGGCGGTGCTTTAGGGTACCTTTCACTTCTTCCATCTTCGGCAGGTCATCGATGACGACATGGGCGGTCAGGGCTATTTCCGTGGTGCTTATGGGCCAGATATGGAGATGATGGACATCTGTGACGCCCGGCACGGAAGACATCATCTTCTGCACTGCATCTATGTCGATCTGCTCCGGCACTGCGTCTATGGACATGCGCAGGCTTTCCGCCAGAAGTTTCCATGTGGACACGAGGATGATGGCGGCTATGATGAGGCTGACTACAGGGTCTATTATGGAGAAGCCGGTCAGGCTGATGACAATGCCGGAGACCACGACACCGGCGGAGACAAGAGTGTCGGCTGCCATGTGCAGAAAGGCCCCGCGGGTGTTGATGTCGTGCTTCTGCTGCCGCATCAGGAGCCAGGCGGTGAAGCCGTTGACAAGAATGCCTATCCCGGCTGTCCAGGATATGGCCGAACCGTTGACTTCTGCCGGATAGCGGAACTTGTGGATGCTCTCGATGATGATGGCACCGATGGCAATGAGCAGGATGATGGCATTGAGCAGGGAGATGAGCACGGAGCTTTTCCTGTAGCCGTATGTGAATCTCCTGGTGCTGCGGGTGCTGCTCAGCTTGAAGGCTATCATGGCCAGAAGGAGGCTGAACACGTCGCTGAGGTTATGGCCGGCATCTGAGAGAAGCCCGAGAGAATTGGACCAGAAGCCTATGCCTGCTTCGATGATGACATATGACAGGTTGAGGACAATGGCGGTGATATAGATGCCGTTGAGGGATGTTATCCTGTGCTCATGATGATGATGGTGTTCCATTGCAAAACCTTTTTCAGACAAGGCAAAGGTATCCTGACCCTTTTACAACCGGGTTGCAAACCTTTGGATGCGGTTTATGCCTGACCTTCGATGAAGGCATTGAAGGCCGCCTTGTAGTTGTCTCCTATCGGGATATATGTCCTGCCGAATACAATCCTGCCTCTGTCGATGATGCTTATCTTGTCCTTGTTGACGATGAATGAACGGTGTACCCTCATGAACCTGCTTTCCGGAAGAAGCTCTTCGATGGATTTCATGCTCATCAGAGTCAGTATCGGATCCGCCCCGTCATCAGTGCAAATCTTCACATAGTCCTTGAGTGCCTCCACATAAAGTATCTTATCCGTTTCTATTCCTATGAGCTTGTATTCGCTCTTGACGAATATCCGGCTTTTCCCTTCATGCCTGTTCTTCATGCTGAACCATTCCAGGGCCTTGTCGGCTGCCTTGAGGAATTCCTGGTAGGATACCGGTTTCAGCAGATAGTCCAAGGCATCCACCTTGTATCCCTCCAGTGCATAACGGCTGAAGGCTGTGGTGAATATTATCCTGCAGTCCTTGCCGGTCATCCTTGAAAATTCCAGCCCGTCAAGCTCCGGCATCTGGATGTCGAGGAAAAGCAGGTCCACTGGAGACTGCCTGAGACTGTCCATTGCTTCCACTGCGCTTGAATATCTGCCGCATAGGCTGAGAAAAGGCGTTTTTTTCACATAGCTTTCCATCAGGTCAAGAGCAAGCGGCTCGTCATCTATTATGGCACATCTTAGTATCATGGTTCCGTTTCTTTATAAAATTATGACTGCCCGTTCCGGACATTCTTCTTCTGCCGTCCGGCGGCAGGTGTTATTGTTGTGGATAGTCGGATAAAAGTTGCATTGCCTTCAGTCAGGCAGTGCTTCCGTACGGTTTGTTTCTGGCAGTCCATATCGTCAGATTGGAAAAATAAGTCTTCGTCCCGTTGTCCGTCCCGTATTTCCATTCGTATTTTCCGGGATAAATGAGTTCGAGCCTGCGCCGCACCTGTTCCAGCCCTATTCCTGACCCGCTCTTGTCCGAGCGGTTCTTGGGATGGCAGCTGTTGGTTATGGTGCAGGTGATGCTGTCCGGCTGTTCCGAGAAAGAAATGTCAATGAAACTTTCCTCCGATGATGACACTCCATGCTTGAAGGCGTTTTCTATCAGGGATATGAATATCAGCGGGGCTATCTGTCTCCTGCTGTCTTCCCGTATGTCGAACGAGGTGGTCAGCCTTACTTTCGGGGAAAGCCTTATCTTCATGAGGGATATGTAGTCACGGATGAAATCCATTTCCCTGGCAAGGGGGACAGTCCCGTTCTGGTTGTCATAGAGGACATACCGGAGAAGGCGGCTCAGTTCCTGCACCACTCCCTGCGCCTTATCGGCATCGAAGGCTATGAGGGCGTAGATGTTGTTAAGTGTGTTCAGCAGGAAATGCGGGTTGAGCTGGTTCCTGAGGTTCTTGAGTTCTGCCTCGGTCCGGCTCTTCTCTGCATCTCTTCTTGCGTTTTCGGCATTGGCCAATTTGCTGTTGAGCCTGATGGCTGCCGCAAGTCCTATTGTGAGGATCATTATGAACGCATCACGGAGGAAAAAGATTATGGACGGATTGACCTTTGGCATGTGTTCGGGAGGCGGAACATGTGCCGGGACAATATATCTGAGCCAGACCTGAATGCCGAGGCAGAATACAATGACTGCCAGGGCATTCACTGCCAGGAACCTTTTCTGCCTTTCCCGGAAGAGCAGCTTGGGAATCAGCATGAAATAGTTCAGGTAGAACAGTATGCAATAGCTTATGACAGGACCGCTCCGCCTGAAATATTCCTGCCAGTCCATGGAGGAATCATCCTGGTCGAATATGAAAAGGAATGGAAAGCTCATGATGAGCACCCAGCAGATCAGATGGATCAGTATCATGAACGACCGGCTTTTCCTGTCATTCTCGGTCATCATTGACCTGCCTGTTTTCTTTTGGTCCGCAGTCATATCATTCATAACGCAGTGCATCTATCGGGTCGAGGTCGGCCGCCTTCTTGGCGGGATACCATCCGAAGAATACCCCGGTGACCGTGCAGACGGCGAATGAAAGCACCACGCTCCACGGCTGTATGTAGACGGGCCAGTGTGCCAGCCATTTGACCGCCAGGCTTGCCCCGCAGCCGCCCAGTACACCTATCACCCCGCCCGTGATGCTTATCAGGACGGCCTCGATGAGGAACTGTGCAAGGATGTCCACGCTCCTTGCCCCGACGGACATCCTCAGTCCTATCTCACGGGTGCGTTCAGTCACCGATACATACATGATGTTCATGATGCCGATGCCTCCGACAAGGAGCGATATGCCTGCGATGCAGGCAAGGAGGGTGGTCAGGAGGTCAGTGGTGGTGTTGAGCATGTTGCTCAGTTCCTGCTGGCTCCTGATTTCAAAGTCATTGTCTTCACCATCCTTGAGCTTGTGCTGTTTCCTCAGCACTTCTGTGATTTCGTCGATGGCATACTCAGTCATGTCTTCGGATACGGCAGAGGCGAATATCCCTTCGAGATATGTTATGGCAAGAAGCCTTTTCATCACTGTGGTGTACGGGGCTATCACGATGTCGTCCTGGTCCATGCCCATCGAGTTGTAGCCTTTTGCCTCAAGTACCCCCACCACCTTGAGCGGAACCTGGTTCAGCCTGATGATCTTTCCTATGGGATTGGTCCCGTCGGGGAAGAGGTTGTCCACGATGGTCTGGCCTATGACGCAGACCTTTGCGGACTTCCTGATGTCGGTTTCGCTGAACATCTCGCCTTTGCCGATGTTAAGCTGGCGGATGTCGATGTAGTCGGTGCCGACTCCGCTCACTGACGAAGGGTAGTTGTTGTTGCCGCAAATGAGTTGTCCAGAGGCTGTCACATTTGGGCTTATTCCGGTGAGGAATATGCATTCTTCCCTGAGCGCCTCATAGTCGGCCACCTTGAGAGTCTGCATTTCCGATGCGTCAAGCCTGACTCCTCCGCGGCGTTCCCCGCCAGGGTGGATCATGATCATGTTGGATCCCATCCCGGAAATCTCGTCCTGGATGCTTTTCTTGGCGCCTTGTCCGATGGCTATCATCGTGATGACGGAGGCTACGCCTATTATGATTCCGAGCATGGTGAGAAAGGCCCTCATCTTGTTGTTGGCCAGTGCCCTCAATGCTATCTTGAAAAGATTTGTCCCGTTCATTTTCTCAGTCCGTATTTTATTCGTCCTCGTTTAAAGGGAGTCCGGCGAGAGTCTTTTCTGCAGAAAGGATGTTCCTGTTCTCTGTGTCCTCCACGACATGACCGTCCATGAGCCTTATGTTGCGGCTGCTGTATGAGGCTATGTCAGGGTTGTGGGTGACGAATATTATCGTCCTTCCTTCTGCATGCAGCTTCTGGAAGAGCACCAGGATTTCAAAGGATGTCCTTGTGTCCAGATTGCCGGTTGCCTCGTCGGCAAGGATTACGGCAGGGTTGTTGACGAGTGCCCTGGCAATCGCCACCCTCTGCATCTGTCCTCCGGACATCTGGTTGGACTTGTGCTCAAGCCTGTCGCCCAGCCCGACGGCCTTCAGGGATGCTATGGCCCTTTCCCTTCTTTCGGCAGCGCTCACATCGCTGTTGTACATCAGCGGAAGTTCGACATTCTCTATGGCTGTCGTCTTGGGGAGAAGGTTGTAGTTCTGGAAGACGAAGCCGATTTTCCTGTTCCTGAGCACGGCCCTCTTGTTCTTGGTCATCTTCCTCACCGGAATCCCGTCGAGCAGATACTCTCCTGCGGTCGGGGTGTCGAGGCAGCCGAGGATGTTCAGCAGGGTGGATTTCCCGGAGCCTGACGAACCCATTATCGTCACGAACTCGCCTTCCTTTATGCTGAATGACACTCCTCTGAGCGCATGGACCGTCTCTTCTCCGACTATGAACTCACGCTTTATGCCCTGCAGTTCTATGACTGTCTTGCTCATTTTTCTTCCTTTTTATTATCTTTTCTGTCCGGCGGGCCCGGCATGAACGGGCTGCGACCTCCGGAGGATTTCTTTGAGAACTTCATGAGGTTGGCACCAGCCACGATTACGGTGCCTTCTTCAGCCCCACCGGTGATTTCGGTGTTGACGCCGTCGCTTATGCCTGCATTCACAGGGATGGCGGTGAAAGTGTTTCCGTTTTTTGTCCATATCTTCATGTCCCCTTCGCAGTCGTTCACTATGTCATCCTTTGTGATGAGCGGGAATTCCGGATAGAATTTGAGGGCTGACGACGGGACGCTGAGCACATCCTTCTTGTCCACCGTGTAGATGGATATGTTGGCCGTGAGCCTCGGCTTGAGCTTCAGTTCAGGGTTGTCTGCGGTGATTACGACCTCGTATGTGACAACGCTTTCAGATGTTGAGGATGTGACAGATGAGCTGGAAGAGCTTGTGCTGCCCAGGCGGATCTGGGTTACGGTGCCTTCAAAAGTGTCGTCGGGATATGCATCCACGGTGAAGCTGGCCCTCTGGCCTTCCTGCACTCCTCCTATGTCGGCTTCATCCACATCGGCCACCACCTGCATCTTGGTCAGGTCTGCCGCAAGGGTGAAGAGGGTAGGGGTCTCAAATCCTGCCGCCACGGTCTGGCCTTCCTCGACGGACCTGTCGATGACTATCCCGTTGATAGGGGATGTGATGGTGGCATACGATAGGTTTCTCTGAGCCTTGGCAAGAGCGGCCTCGCTGCTGTGGAACGCGCTTTTTGCCATCGCATAGTTGTATTCCGACTGCTCGTATTCCGAGTCGCTTATCAGTTTCTTTTCATACAGGGCCTTGTTCCTGTTGAATGTCTTTTCCTGATATATGTATTCTGCCTTGTTGCCGTCGTATGTCGCCTGCGCCGAAGCCACTTCGCTTTCAAGTGTCACCTTGTCCATGAGGGCTATGACCTGTCCTTCTCTGACTTCCGAATTGTAGTCCACGAATATCTGGTCGATGATTCCGGAGACCTGCGTGCCCACTTCCACTTCTGTCACCGGTTCAATGGTGCCGGTTGCAGTTATGAAGTTTGAAATGTCGGTTCTGGACACTGTGGCCATTTCATAGGAAAGACTCTGCTTCTTCCCCGGCTTCGTCACAAGCATTGCCACGGCTGCGGCCGCGGCAGCAATCACAATGATCCATACGATCAGCCTTTTCTTGCTTTTCATGATATTTTCCTGTTATAACATTATTTCCATTCCCTGATAGAATCTGAGCAGCTGTGCATTGAGTATGGCCATGTATTTTGCCTGGAGAAGCTGCTGTTCGGCGCTCAGAAGATTGTTCTTTTCCGTAAGAAGCTCGACAGTGTTCTTCATGCCGAGGTTGAACTGTTCGCTCACGAGTTCGAAGCTTGTGCTGGCGCTTTTCACCTGCTCGACGGCTGCGGCATACTGCTGCTGTGCGCTGTAGGCATTGAGCCAGAGGTTTTCTATTGTCTTGTAGAGCTCTTTCCTTGTGTTCTTGAGGTCGAGCTTTGTGGATTCAAGCTGGATTTCGGCTTTCTGTACTGCGCTCTTTGTCTGCCTGTTGCTGAAGATGGGGACGCTCAGGGTGAGCCCGACGGAGTTGTTCCATCCGTTCTTTATCTGTTCGGCGAAGGTGAAGTCAGTTCCGCTCGTGTGGTTGGTCCCGATGCCTGCGCTGAGGCTCAGGGACGGTATGTAGGATGACTTGGCTATTTTCACATCCAGTTCGGATGAAGATACGCTGAGCTTGCCGGATTCTATTTCCGGGCGGATGCCCAAAGCCGTCTGGAACACTGCTTCCCTGTCCGGCAGAGGGGAAAGGATTATCGATTCGTCTATTTCAGGCATGTGGAGGACCATTTCTTCCCTCCCTTCCAGTTCGAGAAGCTGTTTCAGCTGGAGCTTGTAGTCCTGGAGAGTGGCTTTTGCGGACACAAGCTGGTAATTGTCGCTGCTCACCTGTGACTGGAGCTGGGCGTAGTCGGCCGCCGATATGCTTCCGGCCTCGAACAGCTCCTTCCCCCTGGCGCATTGCGCCCTGCTGACTTCAAGTGTGTTCTCGTTGACTTTCACGGCCTCTGCAGCATACAGTATCTGCACATAAGTCTGGGCTATGTTCTCCTGGATGGTGTTGGCCGTGGATTCCAGATCGAGTTCCGCTATTTTTATCCCCAGTTCGTCCTGCCTGATGCTCTTGCGGTTGCGGCCTCCTGTGTACAGATCCCAGTATGCATTCAGCCCGTAGTTCCCCGTGTAACTGGTGCTGTTGTCCGTATACAGGATTTCTGTCCCGCTCACGGTGCTGCTGGATTCCTGGTAAGGCCTGTTGATGATGCTGTGGCTGGTGCTGAACGAAAGGCTCGGGAAAAGGGCGGATTTCGATGTCTTGAGATCGATTTCGGCGCTCTGCCCTGAGAGCCTGCTCTGCTGCAGGGAAATGTTTTCTTTCATCGCATAGTCGATGCAGTCTTTCAGAGTCCACACCTTTTCTTTAAGGTGCGTCGTGTCCTGTGCTGTGGCTGTCATGCCTCCGGTCGTGTCCGTCTGCGGAGCCTGTGCTGTGGCCCCGTCTGCGTTTCCGGGTGTCCTGAACTGTGCCGGGCACGGCAGGGCACAGAGGCACAGGCAGGCCGATAGAATCAGAAGAGTCTTCATTATTTCTTTCATTTTTGTTGCGAAACTGATATGTCTTCCGGAAAAATCCGGGCGAAAGCATTCAACAGCCATGCCATAGGCGATGCATATCGACAAACGGGTACTTTTTGTCTCCCAAAGGGTTGGCACTGCCAATTTTTCAGTCTTTCTGTCCTGTCCGCATGTTCCCGCCTGTTGCGGAAATCTTACAAAAATATCAATTATATCTGAAGTTTGTAAGTACTGCGTCCCGGAGTTTTCATCTGAAGAGAAAAATTTTTAAGTTTGCACCCATTTCCGTATTGGCATTTCGGCAACAGATGTCAGTATCATTCTTTCATTTGTACCGGAGCCCCGTTTAATGATATTTTTATGTTTGTCACTTTTACTGCAATATTTGCGGCCATTGTCGCCGTCCTGCTGATTGTGCTGTTAGTGGCCGGCATGTCCGCCGTTTTCGGTGTCTCGTTCAGAAAGGTCTTTATGAAGGGGCTTTGGGTCCTGCTAATGCCTCCTCTTCTGCTTTTGTACGGGATGCTGATTGAACGCAATGCATACGAAATCAATGAGGTGGAGATTGCCGGCGGCAATGTTCCCGAGAGTTTTGACGGCTACAGGATAGTGCAGATTTCCGACATGCACCTTGCCTCGTTCAAGAACCGTCACCGCTCCCTGGCACGGGCCGTGGAGATGATAAACGGCCTTGACCCTGACCTGATACTGTTCACTGGGGACCTTGTGACATATCTGCCGGACGAGCTTGACGGCTTTGAACCCCTGCTTTCATCCCTGAAGGCCAGTGACGGCGTGTATTCCGTACTCGGCAACCATGACTATTGCATATACAACCGCTGGGAGTCGGATTCCCTGAGGGCTGCTGCGGTCAGGGAGCTTGTCGCACGCGAGACGGCTCTCGGTTGGAAGGTCCTGATGAATGAAAATGTAAATATCGGGAGGTCTGCAGTTGACACGATTTCTTTGGCCGGTGTTGAAAACATTTCTTCGACTTCCTATTTCCCGTCATACGGTGACCTTGACAAGGCGATGTCCGGCGTGTCCGACAGCTTCTGCATCCTTCTCACCCACGACCCGACCCATTGGCACAAGGCCCTGGAGGATTATCCTGACATTGATCTCACCCTTTCCGGCCATACTCATGCCATGCAGTTTTCCGTCTTCGGCTGGAGCCCGGGCAGCCTCATGTTCGATGAATACCGCGGCCTTTACGGCAAAGACGGTGATTCCGTCCTCCATTTCCGCCACGGCAGGGTGCCTGAGTCCCTGTCTGATAAGGACCTGCCCCTCCTCTATGTCAATATCGGCCTCGGCGAGACGGCAATCCCTGCCCGCGTCGGCACGCGCCCTGAAATCACATTGTTTACCCTTTCACATAAAAAATGACATACCATGCTTGCTTACACTTATATTGAAAAGGGACGGTTCGGGCTGACGGAGAAGCCTGAGCCGCAGCTGAAGGACCCTAAGGATGCGATAGTGCGGGTGACTCTCGGGAGCATCTGCACAAGTGACCTGCATATAAAGCACGGGAGCGTGCCGAGGGCGGTGCCGGGGATAACAGTGGGGCATGAAATGGTGGGAGTGGTGGAGAAGACCGGATCAGGGGTGAAGAATGTGAAGCCCGGAGACCGTGTCACGGTCAATGTGGAGACCTTCTGCGGGGAATGTTTCTTCTGCAGGCATGGCTATGTGAACAACTGCACGGATCCGGACGGCGGCTGGGCTTTGGGCTGCCGCATAGACGGGGGACAGGCGGAATATGTGCGGGTGCCGCATGCAGACACGGGGCTGAACAGGATTCCGGACAATGTGAGCGATGAACAGGCTCTCTTTGTCGGGGACATCCTTGCCACAGGGTATTGGGCAGCCCGCATATCTGAAATTACCGGGGACGACACTGTGCTGATAATCGGTGCAGGTCCGACCGGGATATGTACCCTGCTGAGCGTGATGCTGAGGCAGCCTGCCCGCATCATCGTCTGCGAGCAGGATCCTCAGCGGGCGGATTTCGTGAGGCGGCACTATCCGTCGGTTCTCGTCACCGGTCCGGAAGACTGCCTTGACTTTGTACGCAGGAACAGCCGGCACGGAGGAGCGGATGTCGTCATAGAGGCAGCGGGGGCTGACAGGACATTCAGGATGGCATGGGAATGTGCCCGTCCCAATGCCATAGTCACCATAGTGGCCCTGTATGACAGCCCGCAGGTATTGCCCCTGCCTGACATGTACGGGAAGAATCTGACCTTCAAGACCGGCGGTGTGGACGGCTGCGACTGCGCTGAGATTCTGAGGCTGATTTCAGAAGGCAAGCTGGACACCACGCCTCTGATTACGCACAGGTTCCCGCTGAACCGCATAGAGGAAGCCTATGATATCTTTGAAAACAGGCTCGACGGGGTCATCAAGGTGGCCGTCACGCCTCCGGTACAGTAGCTTGGTTGCGTTCACAGACATCGCTTCTTATTGTCCTGCCGCCCCGGCCATTCGGGTCGAGGTGGCTGCACAGCCAGGACAGCGGGATGCGGAAGAAGAATGTGGCTATCATGCTGTGTATCATCGGGAACAGTGAATTGCCCTGGCCGCTGAACCATGAGTTTATGCAGAAGACGAAGCTGACGATGATGCAGTCGATGCTGTATCCGCGCAGATATTCCGCAGCCATGGCTATGACATCCGCATCCTTGGTGAATATCCCGGCTAGGGTTTCAGGCAGGAACTGGCAGTAGACGCAGATGCTGACGCCGAATATCAGGGCCATTCCAATGCCGGCCTTCAGGCAGCCGTTCATCCTGCTGATAAGGCCCGCCCCGTAGTTCTGTGCGGTCATCGCCGCCACAGCCGATGCAATGGCAGTCGGAGGGAGCATGGCGAAGACTATTATCTTTTCCACGACACCGACGGAAGCGGAGGCTATCACCCCCATCTGGTTCACTATGACGGTTATGATGAGGAAAGATATGTTTATCAGGGCATCCTGCAGTGCAATCGGTGCCCCGAGGCCACCACGAAAAGGTCCGCCCCTCCGTACAGCGCCTGCAGCACATTTGCTATCAGATATGGAACGGCAAACTGCATCAGTACCTTTGGCACACTGCCCTTTGTAAGATCCAATTCCTTCATATCTTCAATTTTTACATAAAATCTTTCCCGTAGGCATTCAGAAAATGCCGGACAAAATGAATGGTTTTACCCAGTCATCTTATCCGGCATTCCTACGCCTTTCCCTTGCGTCTTTCTCTGCCCTCCGATGAGGATTACAAAACTCCTTTTCTCAAGCGGCTGCAAAGGTGGGTCAAAGTTCCGAAGTATGCAAATTTTTGTTTTGCTCTTTCTCTGGCGGCACTTCCAGACATCCTTCCTGTCCGGATATTCCGATGAATACCTGTTCTGACATCTGTCTCTTTTCATTTTTTCCGTAATATTCCGGCGAAAATGGCGGTTCCTGTCTTGAAGACACCGCCATTATGTTTCTTATTTTTATAAATTCAAATATCATGACATCCATCAAACTTAAATTCCGTCCTTCTTCGGTGCAGGACTGCAGGGGCTCCCTTTACTATCAGGTTATCCATAATGGCGTTGTGAAACATATTGTCAGCGGTCTGAAAATCCATTCATGGGAATGGGACGGCGGATCTGTGTCTCTTATGCATTGTATTTCAAGAGAAAGGGCAGAAACCGTAGAAAATATAATGTCACATGTCAAAGATGACATTCTTAAATTGTCAGCCATTGTGGCCAGACTGGAATCATCCGGCATACCTTATACAGTTTCAGAAATCGTTTCAATCTTCAAGTCCGGCGGAGACGGCAGTTCATTCTGTTTTTTCACCGTTGGACTTATTGAAAAATTCAGGGAAAACGGGAATGTCCGCCTTTCAGAGACCTATGCTTCAACTCTCAACAGTTTTATGCGTTTCAGAAAGGGAAGGGATATCCCTTTTCCCGAAATTGATTCCGCCCTGATGGAAGATTTTGAATTTCATCTCAAGTGCAGAGGTCTGTCTATGAATACGATATCATTTTATTTCAGGATTCTTCGGGCCATCTATAACAGAGCTGTCACCAGGGGCCTGACGGCTCAGAACTTTCCTTTCAGATCAGTGTATACGGGCATTGCCAGGACTGTAAAGAGAGCCATTACATTGGACTCAGTAAAATTGGTCCGGGAACTTCAACTGCCTGAAAAACACCATCTGTCCTTTTCCAGAGATATGTTCATGTTCAGTTTCTACACGAGGGGCATGTCTTTCATTGATATGGCCTATCTCCGCAAAGATGACTTGCGTGACGGCATCCTTTCATACCGGCGGAGGAAGACAGGCCAGCATCTCCGGATCAGATGGGAGCCGTGCATGCAGGAAATTGTTGACAGATATGCCTTGGAATCATCGGATTATCTGCTTCCGATCATAAAAAATCCATTGTGCGATGATAGAAAACAGTATAAGAATGCTCTATTCAAGGTAAACAGGAAACTCAAGGCAATCGGCCGCCTTGCCGGACTGTCCCATCCGCTGACCATGTATGTCGCCCGCCACTCCTGGGCCACCATTGCCCGCGACAGCCATGTGCCGATACCTGTCATCAGCGAAGGTCTCGGCCATGATTCCGACAAGACTACCCGCATTTACCTGGCCTCAATTGACAATACTGAGATAGACAATGCCAACAGGATGATACTGGAATTGCTGTAAAACGGGAAATCAATGTACAATGGACAGGCCGCTGTCAGTACCGGATGTGCAGGAAAGAAAATGAGAGAATGTCAATCTCCCGTGAAGAGAACCACAAATCTTTGCGAAAGTACATAAAATTCTCGAAATAATTTGATTATATCTATAATTTTTTTCTACAAAATTTTTAAAAAGTCTCTACAGGCTCACCGCTTCGCAATCAAAAACGCCACCACAGACAAATGGAATGCATTTTTATCCTCTCTTCACGGGAGATATGTTTTTAATTTACTAAAAAATAGGCCTATGCGTTATTTTACTTTATTGGTTTGGGTTGCATGTCTACTATTATCTGGATGCGGTTCATCATCTTCAAAGGGAAAAGAGACGAAGGAAAATTCTATTATAACGGATAAAATATCCGAGAGTACTTTGCCAATAGCAGATAGTATTAGAACTGTTCCTATTTATAATAACAATGCAGTTTTATACCTTGATTGCTCGCATAGTATGAAAGGCTATATAAATACGGCAAGAGACGCCAAATTCAAAAATGTCATCTCTTCGCTTTTATATTGGGTACCGACAAAAGCATATCTGTTTGATACCAGAGAACACCCGGAAGTTCCCCGTGATGACTTTATTGATCTTATCAATACTCGTAAAATTTCATGGTCAGATGAATCTGATTTGACACAAATGATAGCGTCTATGGTCAGGAAGGTGAATGATGGTAGTACTGGAATTTCATATCTCATTACAGATGGTATAATGAGCGGTTCAAATCAAGAAGTAAGAGAGTCGGTTGACCGTTCATTCAATATTACTAGTAGAGGAACATTAACAGCAAGAATTGCCGATGCCGTATCCAGTTGCAATAAAGATATTGCAATCTTGTTGATAAAGTATACATCTAATTTTACCGGTAAATATTATTGTTATACAAATATCGATCAAGTGGATTTTAATGAAGTTCAAAGACCATTTTATGTTATCGCTATAGGAAATAGGAAGTTGATAAAGGATTTGGCGGAAAGAACTGAAAAAGATGAACTTTTGAGAGATAATCATGGAATGCTGCTGCTTGGAGATGAGCGTCCGTATGACCTTTCGCTCAGGCCTAGAATCAAAGAAGGCCTCTCTTTGTCCAAGGATAACCAGATCATTATGGGAACAAGTATCCGTCCTGATGATTATATGTTTTTTAATGGCAATTTGAGTAGTCTTCCATCGTATATGCGCACACCTGAATATTTTGAAAATAACGGTGAGGTATATATACAATATTCGCAGAAAGGCAAATTCGCAAAACTGGATGCCCAGTACATTTCCTATGAGATTGACGGAGAGAATCTGAATTTAGGTGTTCAGTCCAAATTTCTCCGACGCAATGCAATGTATTTCAAGTTGAAGAATGAGATGCCGCGCTGGGTGGAAATGAGTTCAAGTGATGATGACACAAACATTAAGCAGTCGCCCGTTCCGACGACATTTAACTTTAAATATTTTGTGGGCGGTTTAGCCCGGATTGACAAAGATGAATATGTAACCAAAATCGATACACTAAGATTTAAATAATTTATCGACATGCACAAGCTCTATTCATGGTGTACTTCTCTTGGTGAGAAGTTGGACGGCGATTATGCCAATTACTTTACGGATTATTTCGTGGGGACATCTGTCTGTACAAATGTTTTCATCGTGGGGTTCGTTTCCGCATTGGTTATAGCGTCCATTTACTACTTTATAATTTGCAACAAGTCGTATGCCTTGGCAAAGCGATATGTCTGGGTCATAACTGTTTTTGTGACTTTTTTGACCTCATCGCTTATTAGCTATAGGATAATAGTGGGTACTGACAGCGGAGATCCGGAAGAATGTACCGGCATATTTGGCAGCAGTTATGCCACTCAAGAAAGATTGGTTGATTATGCGTCTGGTAATGAGGAAACTATAATAGATGTCATTAATACTGCTGACAATTACAGAGAATCTTTGCGTATCGGTGAGGAATCTTTGCCGCTGGAACTGTCTGTAATGAATGCGTTTTATTCCATTCTGTTCTATTTCATTTTTTCGCTGCTGTTTAAGAACCACACTACACACGGGAAAGCGATTCCTGTTTAATGGCTTTAAGTAATACTATATGAGACTGTTTTTATTCGCAATAGGAGGTACGGGTGCAAGAGTTGTCCGTTCCTTGACAATGATGTTGGCATCCGGCATTGATGGGCTGGACAGTTCAACAGAGATTATCCCCATCATAATTGACTATGACCTTTCCAATGCCGACAAGACAAGAGCTGTCAGTGCATTGGAAAAATATTCGCAGATCCATCATTCTCTTTATCCGGATGCAAATGCACAGGGGGTAAACTATAGCGACAACTTCTTCATGACGAAGTTGACCCCATTGAGGAATGTCGGTATAGCTGGAGGTCAAAATCTGCAGGCAGAATACGAGCTCTTCTTCGGGCCGGCAGGTACGGCTATGAAATTTTCGGACTATCTGGGACTCAGCAGTATGCAGACTAAACCCAATGAAAAGCTGACTCTGGATCTGTTGAATGCATTATATGATGACGCTGACCAGAATGACAGCAATGCGGAACTTAATCTGGACCTCACTTTGGGCTTCAAAGGTAAACCGAGTATTGGAAGTGTAGTATTTCATGAATTGCGTTCCACACCGGAGATGCAGAAGTTCTTTGCAACTTATAATGAGCAAAATGGTGACAGAGTCTTTATAGTAAGTTCTATTTTTGGCGGGACAGGGTCATCCGGATTTCCGGAAATAGTCAATGCCATCAGAACACATCAAAACCCTAATGTGCATAATGCGATTATCGGTGCAGTTGTAGTCTTGCCATATTTTGGACTGGGAATACCAGATCTGGAGGCAGGTGATACTGGGGCTATTGATGCCGGGAGCTTTGCATCAAAATCCGTCGCGGCTTTGACCTATTATCATAATGGCCTCAATAATATGATAAACTCACTGTATTATGTGGGCGACGAGAATATTGATGTATATGATTACGGTGAAGGCAGCACAAGACAGGAAAACAGAGCTCATGTTGTTGAGTTTGTAGCAGCAACCTCGGTCATTGATTTCTTGAAAAGCAATGTAAGCCTTACTGATCATCGTGCCTTAGAATATGGAATCAAGAATGAGCGGAAAGGGGAAGCAATCAAGCTGGATGATTTTTATGTTGGAAGTAAGACGGCCTTTCTGGACAATCTGTCGGCATTTGCAATGGCTGTAAAATATTATCGCGACATAATCTGCGGCGACCGAAATAAAATAAAGACTTCAGCTGCATTTTATAGCCAGAATGCGTTTGCATTAAATGGAAAACTGGACAGGGGAGTCTTCAAGTTGTTTGATGAATTTATCGATGCTGGTTATAAAGATGGAAACAAAGGCCATTGGGGCTTTTATCCGTGGTTGGATGAAATGCTCAATCATGACCATAAACTGTATCTTTACAATGTCGACAAAGCATCGAAATTAAACGATATATTGACTTATAAGGTCATTAAGGGAGGACTGTTGTCATCTCCGGCGACAAGCGATGATAATATCACAAGCAATATGAATGAGAAGAGCCGCAAGTTGTCATCATACGATGACAAGACCTTTTTCAAGGTCCTTAGGGATGTCGCACGAGAGATTTATAATAAAGTAAAGTAAGAGAATTATGGCCTACGTTTTCCGAATTCATGAAGCAAAGCACACAGGGAACACCGCGCCTACACCTGCGGCCAATGTATACGATTGGGCAAATACTGCACATATAGCAGGTAAATTGTTAGATAATATAAGTTTAGGTGCTGCGGGTGATAAGATGGGTACATCTATACCTTCACTATTCGCCAGATTATACCTCTTTGAGGGCGTTTTCCAGTCTTTGGCCGGAAAGTCTTTGACCGACTTGAAGAAGAGAAACATCAATACTTCATTGATATCTGACTGTTTTGATTTGCTGGAATTTCTTTATCAGCATGGAGAAGACAAGCATTTGGTCATCCGATGTTGGGACGCTGTCAATCAGGTCACGGCATTGTCTGCCGATGGTGACCCACAGCATGCAAAATTGGCTCAAGTCATCAAAGATGAGTTAAAGGTTGCTCCTTATTTCCAGAATATATATCTGTTCTATTGGAAAAGCGTCAATGCGCAGACACTGACTCCGGAAGAAGTGCTGATTGGCGGAACATCGCCTTTTACTCTGGTCTTCACATCTTCAAACTGGAGGAGAAAGATGACGGAGAAGGGATTGTCTTTCAGGCGTATGGATGGATCGGACTTGTTTAGTGACACCGATATCCGGCCGTTGGTCCAGCGGGATGCCAAGTTCAAAGATATGATTTATTCCATGTATATGGCATTTCAACCTGATTTTGCAAAACAAAGTCAATCTTTCGCACAATATCTGTACACAAGCTGGATGGCGGAAGTACAGTCTCCGCAAATTTTGGCGATGGGTGACAACCGTGCTGCCTTCCAAGCGAAGTATCCTAATGTAAAAGATGAAAATGGTGCGCAGGTCGTGGCATGCGGTCTTCCGATAAGCTACGAAAAAATCGCTCCCAAAGCAAGCGGTTATGAAATTCGCGCCACAACGGACAGGTATGCGACATATCAGGCGGATGGCACAACTGTTCATCTTGATGTGCCGTTGGTGTTGAATGCAAATGGAATACCTGGCGCGACATATGTGGGACAATCGGTCTGGAATCCGTCGACTTGCGTGATAAATGAAGCCGCAACACGCGGGACAGCCTTGCATAACAGAGTGTTGCCCGGGGGTATGGGTGTAAATTATCCATATCTGATCTGGTCCGATTTTTTGGAGGACAAGATTTTTAAAGTTTCTTATGCTTTGGACCAGAGCAGATTCGTGACTGCACATGATGGAACTTCACAATACATCTTGCCGCTAAAAAAAGAATTTTTCAATTTCTTCAATATCAGTGATATTGACAATGTCGTCAGTACCATTGGCGGAGTGCAGAAGAAACTTGTCGAAGTCAAGGTCGGACGAGATACTGTCGAGGTGGTTCTCAATATCCCGATTGCACACCAGAACTCCACTATTGAACTTAAGAAAGAATACAGAGGAGATGACATTGTATCCGGAACGGATTTCATGTTGGCATTTTTCCCGTTCTACAAGGTTGTGAATAATCCGAAGCTGAATATGTATAGCGTAATGGCTTTTGGTGATATTCAGCTGGACTTCTACAATCAGGCGTCTGTATCATCGGTAATCAAAAGCAGTTCAATGGTGAGAACTGCCAAAGGAGCACGCTTGGTACAATTGCAGCAAACAAAGTATTATAGAGTAGACTCTGCGTTTGACCTCGTGGAAGTGAAATGCGGCAATGTATGTGGTCTGATAATCCCACGGATGCAGGAGGTCGATACGGCAAAAGCTTCTGCGAATTATTCATTTGCCGTTGATTTGGGAACATCAAACACTTATATAGCATACAAGACCGATTATGCGCAAATTCCTGCCACTTTTGAGATAGCCAAAGATGATGTTCAGGCAGTACTTTTGGGGACAATGGATTCTTCAAATCAATATTGGCAGACAATGCATAATTATTTCGAACGAGAGTTTGTCCCGACACAGATAAATCGAAATGCTCAGGTCTCATATCCGGCAAGAACCGCAACCTGTGAGACGCGAAATTTTGGAACCAGTCAGGCAAATCTTTTCGGCAATATTTCTATTGGCTATAACATCCTGAATGAGTTTGTGGCTTCGGGAGTCGAGCAATATGTATATAATACTGATTTGAAATGGTCTTTGGAGAAAGAGCCTGGAAATAAGCAGTCGTTAGGTAGAGTTCAGTGCTACTGTATGGAAATCCTTTGGCTGCTGAAAAACAAGTCGCTGTTGAACGGTGGCTCTGACGGCTTTGAGGTGGTCTTGACATTCCCTGAAACAATGAAGGCCCCGACTCGCAATTTGTTCCTTGATTGCTGGAATTGGGCTCAAGGCCAGCTTCATCTGAATTGTACATTCCGGTCTGGTACTGATGTCAGTGAATCTATAGCCCCATATAATATCTTGGCGCCTGAAATTGGCACTCAGAGTCTGCTCAATATCGATATAGGCGGAGGCACTTCCGATCTGCTTTTTGTCAATAGAAATCAGACTGGTGTAATCGACGGTGCATATTATTCTTCAACCTTGTTCGCTGCAGACGATTTATGGGGTGACGGGCTGAATGTGGGTGTGCAGAAAGAGGCCCAAAATGGTTTCTATATGCATATTAAACAGCAGATAGACAAGAACCGCGGATCATATCCATCGGGTGTCCTGCTAAGTTTGGAAGGGCTTGTGTCATTGACACATTCTTCCGCAGATGCCATGGGTTACCTGTTCAAGTATGATTCCGTGTTCGGTACAAGTGCTCTGATTGCAGGTGAACCTAAGCTGTATAGCATCATATTCATACATTATGCAGCCTTGATGTATCATGTGGCAAGACTGATTAAGAAGCTTGGCATATCTATACCTGATCATCTCTCGTTTACAGGAATGGGCAGCCGATACATTAATCTGATATCTAAACAACCAGATGATATAAAGGAACTGTCAAAAATGCTTCTGGAGAAATATACCGGGTTGAAAATTCCGGTTTCTTTCAATGTGCACATGACTTCAGAGTCGAAGGAGATAACAGCGAAAGGAGCCCTGCTCGGGAATATGCTGAAGCCAAATTTTCAGATTCCTGCCGGAAAACTGCAGGAAATTGTAGATTATGGTTTCGATACCGCATCCAATCTTGTATACGATGATGCAGTGAAAAAAGACGAGGTCAAACAGTCGGTTATAGAGGAATATGAGAAGTTTGTCGACTCTTTGAATGATAGAGATTTCACGAATTTATTGTATTCAAGATTCGGGCTGTCAATGCCTACAGGTCTTTTGGGGAAATTGAAAACTCTTGCGGGCTCAAGCTATACTGATGTAAGTGCGGGTGTCTCTCCGCAGCACTATGGCTTGGATGTGAAAGAAACCCTTTTCTTCTGGCCGCTTAAGTTCGCCTTGTCGAAATTATAGGCCAATAATGAATCTGGAGGGGTAGCCTGATACCCCTCCATAACCAATTCAGAGATGAAAAAATATGTTTTGATATTATTGGTCGGCTTGCTTTGCTGCCAATTGAGAGGTTTTGCGGAAGGTTCAGAAAACAAAAAAATATCAGCTGAAGTCCTGATAGATAAAGATACAACAATTGTCATTCGTGAGTGTTTTTCTGATTGCAAATTGTATGGAGACAAAATTGTAAATAATACAGACCGTACAATAGATTGTGAAGCAAAAGATGGATCAGGGCAAAAACGGACCTTTACATATACAATGTATGGCGGAGATGAGCATGCTTCTGATGCTAAGTATTTTGTGGAGCATATGAACAAGATTAATAATAATCTCAACTGGCAAAACTACATTCAAAGAGATGAACAGAATGGTCTTCGTCTGAAATTAAAATATCAAGAATTACCTGATACTGTTTTAGCAATCTCATTATATGGCGTATACCATGGCCCTTTAGTTAGGAAAGAAAATGGGACTTATAGTTCACAAGGATGGTGTCCAGCCAAAGACACGATTTATGTTCTAAATGTTATAAAGACCAAACAGCCTCCGGCCGGTGACCAAAAAGCTGCATTTGAGCAGATATTTGGAGATTCTGACATTACTTTGCCGGAGTTATTGGGATGTATTGCCGTTTTGGCGGTTGCCGTTGCAGTAATATGTCTATTCGTTTTGACTTTTGTTTGCATAAACAAGCTAAGCAAGAAAATTAACAGATTGAGTGCTGATGTTAGGGCAAATGGACAAGAGACAGGAATTTCAAGTGAAGATATTTACAAAGTCATAACTGGATCTGATGTCCAGAGATATATTCAAGAGATTGTCGCGAAGAGCGTAGAAGACTATATCAAGAGCGGAAAACCTGTATCTGAGCATCCTGTGGTCGAAATCAAAGACGACATATTGGCGCAAGTCAAGTCTGAGATTCAGACAATCATAGCCGGACAAATTGAAAACTATCTCCAAAATCGGCAATCAGTCTCAGAGCAGCCTGCGGTTGAAAAGCCTTCTCAGATTTCTGAGATTAAGCAACCGGAATTTAGAACCACAAAAGTTCAATACTATCCGGACAGTAATTCTTTCATAATCTCTGAAAACTCTCAGAATGAGATCTTTGAGTTGTATTCAGAGAACGGAGAGTATTATTACACAATTGTCAATGACCCCGTGCTAAGGAAAGAAATGCTGGGAATCCTTCCTTCTTACCGTCAATGTATAGAAATCAGGCAGGATTCACCGACGATATCGGATGTTGAAGTCATTAGAGACGGAAAACTGATAAAAAATGGGGATGTATACAATATAGATTCTGGCTGTGTTTTACAACTTTCATTGAAATAAGACATGTTTGACATTGTAATTGGAGTACTTGTTTTAGGCCTTGTCGCTTTGCTTGGATGGGTAATATGGACTTTTGTCAAAGACCCGTCTCAATTGCAGGACCTGTTCAAAAAAGTGAAAGATACTGCTGGGGAAGAGAAACGACATGTTGTTCAGCAACAGGAGGAATACAGGACGTCACAAGAAGATGCCATACGAAGCATTGTACGTGAGGAAGTTGAACGGATGGGAAAACAAATCATCCGTTCAATCCCTCAGCCTGCAAATATAAGTCAGAATGACATTATTAATGAAATTAGGGGCAATCGGCAGTTGTTGGAGCGATTATCCGTTTCTTTTGACCGCATGCAGGATAAGGAGCAGATCCCTGAGTCTGCGGATGTCACTCCTAAACAATATCCGATAATCAAGTATGCACGGATGGTAGACAGTTTGTCTCCTCTGGGATTTCAAATGGCTTCGCTGTCGGACACAAGTCAAAGTGCATGCTATCAGATAATCATGCATTCTGAAAATCAGGCAACTTATCATCTGATAACAGATTCGGATGTCCAGAGTGAAATCATTGGAATGTTCAATCCGATTATAACTTCCGGATGTGAGTATGATGTGATACCTCCTGCAATCAATAAAATCATCCATGTGGCTGACGGCCAGTTGGGATTGCATTCCGGGGTTTGGCAAATAGTGAAAAGAACAAAAATCAGATTCATATGAAAAGAAAAACTCTTTTGGTCTGTACCATTATTTTGACCATAATGACAATTGCAGGCTGTAATATGTTCAAGAAGGAGCGTAAGATTACAGGAACACAGGGAAAAGTCGTCTCTGTTGTTAATGGCAACACGCTCAAAATGCAGAACGGGCTTACCGTAGAGCTGATAGGTGTAAAGCCGTCTGATCTTGGCAAGAAGTATATGGAAGAGTGCGTCATAGGCAAGAACATCACTCTGATTGCGGATAAGCAGGATGTGAGGCAGACATATAAGACTGCATCCACCACAGTGCGTGCTTATGTGAAAGTTGCCGGTGAAGCTGGTTCTCTTAATGGGAAACTGCTTCTTGAAAGGTGGGCAAATGGCGTCAACAATAACCATCTCAGAGATTCAGCGAAAGCATATAATTCCTATTGGACCGGCGGGGGCAAACATGTTCTGCTGTCAGATGTTGAGCTGCAGATGAAGATGAAGCCTGCCACTTTTATCATAGGGACTGACAAAGGCTCTGGTACTGGGTTCTTCATCAATGACAATGGATTGGCACTGACAAACAATCATGTTCTTAATGATGAGAATACTCAGGCAGTCGTAATGTTTTTCGGGGAGGACGGCACCCTTGATACAAATAATTATAGGGGAATCAGCAGAATCATATATACATATAGCGAAGGCAAGATTGATTTCACAATTTTTCAGGTACAGCTTGAGCCCGGAGAAAAAGTGCCGTATCTGAAATTATGTGACAAGCGAGCACGTGACGGAGAAAGAATCGCCAAGATAGGTTGTCCTGCCGGCACAGTATGCAATTTTCAGACAGGCAATTTGAGCAATTACAACGAAGGGCATTTCTTCACTCATTCCATAGCGTCAAATCACGGAGACAGCGGTGGTCCTATCGCCAACTTTTATGGTGAGGTAGTGGGCATTAATCAATCTATAGAGTTTAATGAATCTTTGACGGCAATGTCCGGCTCTTTGCAGAAAGCGGAAGGAATTGCATATGCGGTTGATGCAATGCTGATTAGAGAACTTCTGGATTACAATGGCATTAAATATGGCAAATGACCAGCTGGTGAAGTTCATCATCAGAAGCATTGTCTCGGATGTTGAATACGATGTCGGCAGTGATAAATTTACAATTAACCGGATAGCAATATCTGACGATCTGATAGACAATATTATTGCCGAAGGTGCCAAGTATGGGCTGAATGCAGATGATACGAGAGAGCTTATCACTCTCGTATCATCTGATATTCAAATGTCTCCTTCGGTACATCGTTCATACGCAAACACTGAGCTGTCGAATATTAAAAGGGGCAGTCATCTGAAACTGAATTTTAATCAGGATAACTTCGGTCCGGTTTCCATTGAAATCATAAGTTCAGGCAACGCCAGATTCTTTGTCGTGGCTTCCGATGTGCCGGGATTAAGATACCTTGATGAGATTGTATCAATAAATAAAGTATGGAATGTTTCATATGATGTGGATTTTATAGTCTATCGTCAAGGGAAAATCTATCCGGACAAGCAATCTGCCTTGAGATTGAATAAGTTGCAGTCAATCGACTATTATCATCCGTCTGTAATACATGAAATCTTCGACTCGCAAAAACATTTTACCAAAGAAGAGCAGGAAGAGAAAAATGCAGAGAGCGGTACTGATGGCGGGGTGATAGTTCAATATATATGGACACCAAAGAGGCATGATCCAGTTGCATTTTCTTTGTCTGAACAGGAGTCAGATCCAAAGAAGGAGGCTATCTTCGTGATTGAGCGCAAAGGCATCAGGTCCAAGACGGCCAAAATATCAGTAAATCCGGAGTTTAATTTCCCGCACGAAGTGCATCAGAGGCAATATCTGGCTGGTTCAATAGAAGAATGCTGCGATTCAGATGAAAAAGATTTTGTGGATTTTGAATCACATGAGTCCTTTAAATCTGTCGAAACTATTAAGGCCGGCAAATTACGCAAAGACAAAGGTGAGGGCGATATGTGGACATTAGTAGAGAAGCCGATAATAAAAATTGTACGATGAATTCACTTCAGATGTTGGTTTCGTTGATAGAAACTGCCATTAAAGAAAGGACTTTAGACAAGTTGTATGGTGACTTTCTGGAAGAGGCGCTGAAATTGGGCCTGTCTTCATATACATTGAATATCTTGATTGTCAATACAAAGAAAAAGATCGAGGATAGTAATGACGACTCTGATGACGATCTGATTCTTCCTTTTATTTATAGACCGGATATTATAAAGCAAGATCCCGAAATTAAAGTTCAGGACAAGCAGGTGGTCAGGAATAAGAAGGGTTATGGGTTCATCATATCATTGGTGATTGTTCTGCTGATGGATGTGGGAATAATTGCAATGTGCTGTCATAGAGCTCAAATCGATTCCAGAGATACGCATAAGTCATTGGATTCTTTGGAAACCAAAATGGATAAAATCAAGTCAATCGCGCAAATCGATAACGCGCCTGTATACTCTTTTGATCCATGGACATCAACCAATAAACAAAATAATACCAAATCCAACAAAGATTATAGTTTTACGATCCAACGGGGCGATAAATTGTCATTTGATTACGATGTGTCGACAGAATTAGGATATGATGAGTTAAATGTTTATCTGTATGCTAATTCTGATACTTTGAGATTGCTGACAGAGTCAGGAATAGCCTCAGGAACCAATACTCATATTTTCGACAATAGTGGAGATGTTACAGTGCGATTCGAATACAGTAAAGACGATTCATATAGCAAAGATAAAGATGTCGTTGAGATTTCCAATATCAATGTATATAGGCCTTACAATGTTCAGATAAACGAAATAAAAAGGATTTTGAATGACGATTAAATGTCTATGAAATAATGATGTATCATGGGGAAAGACAGTAAATCTACATGCGTTGACATACGAGGATGGAACATGTTTTTCTTGTTTCAGTTGGGATTATGTGCAATTATATTCGTAATGTCCTTTATTTCCGATTTCGCATCACTGCGTTATTCTTACGAGCTTTGGTATAGAATGATATCAATAATTTTCATAGCAGTATATGCCATATTGCTGATTCGTGCGTTTGTAAAAAGAAGAGCTTTTGTTGTCCAATTGGCCATGGTTTATTTTTTTGCTCTGTTTCTTTATACTAATTGTGAATTATTGGGAATTATACTGTATGAGGAATTATTGGGAATTATACATAATACCGATATGTTCCTATGCTGCATTATAGGCATGATATGGTTTGCTGCGTGGATCATGTATTTGCTCTTTTCTAAGCAAATGGAAAAATTGTTCCCGACATCAGAACGAGTTTCAAGAAAGAAAGATTATCTGCCAATAGTTTTCATCGTTGGCCCTGAAATATTATTTTGGATTTATTAACCTGTTATATAAGATTATTGTTATGAATTGGTATTTCAAGTGCTGGCGGCAGTATGCTGATTTCTCAGGGCGGGCTCGCCGCAAGGAGTATTGGATGTTTTATCTGTTCAATGTTTTATTCGCGGCTATTGCCGGATTTCTGGACGGGATATTCGGATTGACGTTATTGTCCATCATATATCCGTTGATAACATTTATTCCGGGGCTGTCTGTTTCAATCAGGAGATTGCATGATGTGGGAAAGAGTGGCTGGATGTATCTTATAATATTGATTCCTGTCATTGGTGCCATATGGCTGCTGGTTTTGTTGTGTACAGATGGTCAATCCGGAAGTAACCAATGGGGCGACAATCCAAAGGAATATTAGCGGAATATTGTAAATATCCCTGAGGGTTTGAGTGATATTTGAAAAACAAGTATGAGGAGACATATAATATCGAAAAAAGAGATTCCGGCAGAGTTATGAGTTACATTAAAAGATTCGTTGGATAAAAAATACCGGAAATATCTTTAAAAATCTTTTTGAGGATCATATCGGGTATGGGAAATATATTGTTGATACTGTGCCAAATCAATTTTATGAATGCTTTAAAGGAAAAAGTAAATAACTGATGAAGTATGAAACTGGCGGCAATACGAAAAGGTCATGAATTCAAGACTGGGCAGAGTGATATATATGACTGACCGAGAGACTGTTGAGAGTCTGCTTGCCGGTGACAGAAGGGTCATTCATGACTTTTTCTGCGTGAGGTGCAGGCCTGCCCTTACATACATAGGGCGGTATTTCTGTCAGTATGTGGAGAGTCCGGAGGATCTGATAGGGGAGTTCTATGAGTTCCTGTCGGCGGACGACTGGCACAAGCTCCGCATATTCAAGTATTCCTGCTCGCTCAACTCGTATGTGACGATTATCGCGTCGCGGTATTTTCAGCATAAACGGGACAGGGGACTGCTTTCTCTTGAGGAGAATATGGCGGGGGCTGTCAATGTACCGGACTGCGGCCGGGATGTGTTTTTCATGGACGCGTTGCAGAAAGCCGTTAAAAATATGCATCCGTTTGATAGATTTCTGCTCCAGAGGATTCTTATAGAAGGGAACAAGCCTGGAGATGTTGTGGAGGAGGCGGCTGATATTATCCGTATGGACGGCACTGTCAGGACTGATGCGGCGGACATGAAGGCTCTGGCGGGTTATGTGTATACGCGTTACAACCGGGCGCGGAAGAGTCTGCGTAAAAGTTTGGAGAAGGCCGGTTATGGAGGATAAGGTGATGGAATATTGCAATGTCGTTTTATGAAATGCACGGTGGCGATGAGAAATATTACAGATGAGCAGCTGGCGGCTTTTCTGGAGGGAAGGTTGCCGGAAAAAGGCCGTGAGGAAGTCATGGCGGCTATGGATGTGGACACCTTGGAGGTTCTCGGTGTGTCACGGCGTGCGTTGAGGCAGGGACAGCTTCCGTCGTGGAAGGATGCAGACGGGGCTGATGTGTTCCGTGTTGTACACAGGCCGTTGGCGATGGCCGGCTTTTTGGGAGATCCGGACGCAGATGATGGATTATAGAAAGAAAGTCCGGTGCAATGTAAGGCTGTATATTGCGGGAAGCGTGATTTTCGCAGCAGTTGCCCTTATGTCCGTGGTGTTGGGTGTGATGGTGTTGGACAAGGTGCATTTTGATCTGCCGACAGTGTGGATTATATTTTCGGTCGGGGGAGTGTTGCTGTTGTGCGAGATGTATAAGGCTCTGCGGTTCAAGGCCGGACTGCCTGAGGATTTCACTCCGGTGTACAGGCATGAGTTTCCGGAACTCTTTGCTCTTCTGGATGAGGTGTGCGGCAGACTGTCTCTTTCTCCTGTAAGCCGGGTGTATCTGAGCAATGGGGCTGAGGCGGCTGTGTTTGTCCAGCCTGCTTTGGCCAATTTGTTCCGCAGACCGCAGCAGCGCAATCTGGTCATCGGACTGGCGTTTCTGACCCAGTTGGATGATGATGAGCTCAGGGCGGTGCTGTATCATGAGTTCGGGCATTATGCCCAAGATGAGATTATCGATACATCTTATGTCTATATCGTCGGGCAGTTGTCCCAGTCTTTTTTAGCAATACGCAGTTCGGAGGAGAAGGTGAGTATGTGGAAGATGCAGACCCGTTCCCAGCTCATGCTGTTCAGCTATTTCTCGTTGTGGATATGCGAGCGGATAGACAGTGCCTATTCAGCCTTGTCGCAGCAGATGGAATATGCTGCGGATGATGTGGCGATAAGGTATGTCGGGACGGAAGTGCTGCGCAGGGCTTTGTCTCATGCCTCGGCTGTGCGGTACAATTATGATTTTGCGCAATGGGGACTTGCCTGTCTCCGGAAATGCGGTCTCACTGTAAGTTGGCGCGGGCTTTATCAGGCTCTTTCTCAGTTGCCTGGGGATGTCGGAATAACTCCGGATGTGCGCAGGAGGTTGGGCAGGCTTGGAGTTGAGGCGCAGCATATCCGGTCTGTGTCTGTCTCGGACACTGGCGGTGATACTGTCCGGACAGCCGTATTCCGCATTTTGGACGACATGCCGTTGCCATGTGAGGAGGATTTCGGGCTTTGTCCTGACGATGAGTTCGCCGCGTGGCTGCAGGAGGGGATTGACACATATAAGAAAATGCGCGAGACGGCCAGGTCTGTGCTGGTGGAGGTGCATCTTGGCCGCCGCAGGCACAGACTGCCTTATGCGGAGGGCAAGTATGCGGTTCTGCTGGACGGCCGGAAAGTGGGTATGGGCAATTTTATCAAAGGCTATACCCTGAGACTGAGGACATCTCCGGGCCGGCGTGTGCT
Organism: uncultured Bacteroidales bacterium; assembly: GCA_944323825.1. Classification (GTDB taxonomy): domain Bacteria; phylum Bacteroidota; class Bacteroidia; order Bacteroidales; family UBA932; genus Cryptobacteroides. The sequence goes on along the minus strand of CALUTY010000002.1, from coordinate 33,343 downwards.
TTCGGCCTATGCCTTTGGCGGGATTTTGGCGGTGCCATTCGAGTTTGATACGGTCCAAGGCGGACATTACCGCATAGAGATGGACTACAAGTATGTTTTCAGAGCTACGGCATATAAGGTTTTTGTCGAATCCATGGATGCAGTTGATAGATAAGGTGTGCAAGATATCTCTATTATAGAAAATTCAAGAGTGATGAAATATTTGTTGATATTGTTGTTGACGCTGTCTGCGCTGCCGTCGGTGATGTCTGCTCAGGATGACTTTTATCTGAGAAAGGCGCAGGGCTATCAGCGTGAGGCAGAGTATTATCAGAAGAAGGCGGAGGGTTATCGCCGTGAGGCAGAGTATTATCAGAGGAAGGCGGAGGGTTATCGCCGCGAGGCGGAGTATTATCTGAAGAAAGCGGAAAACTACCAGCGTGAGGCGGCGTACTATACACGCAAGGGAGATTTGGACCGCGCAAAGTCCTATTCCAGATATGCGGAGAACGCGATGGACGATTATGCGACGCAGCTGCGCTATGCCGAGAATGCGGATGAGAAGGCCGCCATGTATCTCCGCTGGGCCGCCGAGGCATTGAGGAAAATTTGACAAATGAATGTTGTTTTCCTATAGGCTTCGTATTTTGAATGGTTTATATTGTTTGAATTAATTCTTATAATGAAATGTCCACAGTGTGGCGGAGAGCATCCCGCTGATTTTAAGTTCTGTCCCGGATACGGAAACTGGCTCAGCGATGACGGTGAAACTGCGGCACCGGCTCAGAACTATAGGCTTTGAAATTTATATTTTATGAAAGGCTTTGTTTTGAAAATGCTGAATGTTTTCAGATGTAAAAGAAAATCTGAAGAAATGCCTCAAGAATCAGTCCGCTTTTTGGAGAAATCAATGAACTGGATATTCCCCGGATGCCAATTGTTCTATCGGGATACGGATGCGGATATAGATGTCCAGAAGACATATCCGATCTGACATGTCATTCGTGCCGGGTTTTTCGTCGATGTCACGGTCAAGGCTCAGCGCCCGAAAACAAGATTCCGTTTCATCATCAGGTCGGCACATTGTGCAAAACTCTATGAGGCCCTACCGGATGCTGATTTTGTGCGCTGGAGACTTTGCACATTACATTTCAATTCATATTTCAAGGTTATGGATATATATGAGAAAAATGGGGTTACACAGATTTTTCTCCTTCATATTCCTTATATGGCAGTTCCGGTCTTTAAGTCAGAGCACTCGTTCAACTTTATACAAGGCATGACCGAGACTAATCTTGTGGAAATTGTCCGCAGGAGCCTTGATGAAAAACTGCAGATGGATGTATTCGCAGATACGACTGAAGAAGAACTTCTGGAACGGATGAAACAGCCTGTCGGGTTGGACAACAGTGGCAATCCCGTACCTATGGGTTATATGCCCATTCCGGGGGAGTATAAAGGCATAAGTGATACCGTGCGGACTCTTGCAAATGATCTTGATCCCATAAACTATCCGGACAGCTGGCATGAATAAGAATCGGCATGTGCAATATGTGCCGCCCTGGATTTTGATGTGTCCGTTACTGATAGATTTCTGTATTCCGAGCCTCTGTTATAATAAAATCAAATTGGAATCATGAAGAAAAGAATTTCTTTCAGACTCTTCTGCACTGTGGTATGGAGAGGAATCTGCCAGGTGCCCGGATATATTGCCGGGCTGTTCGGACGAAAGTCCGGATGTACATTCGGTAAGGTGGTATGGGGAATATTTGCCGGAAGTGTGACGGCAATAATATTTCTTTTTGCAGTATGCCTGATTTACGCATTCTGCCGGAATGTGGTGGTCAACCGGTGGATTGGGCCTAAAGTGAGCGGCTTGTATTGGGAAGACAGGCATATCAGCAATGACATCGTCTTCCAGTGGCAGTATGGGCGCAATGGTGCAAAGCGCCTTTACAATGAGGCTACGGGAAAGGTCCTGATGAGGAATCTTGACTGGGTGGCGGTCTCGTCTGACAAGGACAGTCTGGCGGTGTTTGCGAAAAATGGCAGGCGCGGTTACCTGAACCGTTTCACCGGTGAAGTCGTCATACCGGCGGATGATTATACTCGGGCATGGGTGTTTTCAGAAGGCCTGGCGGCAGTTGAAAAAGACAGGAGGCTCATTTTTATTGACCATTCAGGGAAAACAGTCATTGACAAAGGATTCCGTGTTCATTTTGACAATCCGAAATATGCATTCCGGAACGGGTATTGCGTGTTGAGAGAGCCTGTCTTCGGCCGGGTGGGACTTATAGACAGGAACGGCAATTGGGCTTTGTCCCCGGAATATGACGAAATATGCAATGCGAAGGGATTCTGGAAAGTCAGAAAAGGCGGTAATGAAGGTCTTTTCACGGCCTGTCTTGATACCATGTTTACAGTCACGCATCCATATGTCACCGTTAATGTGGATATGATAGAGGTCGGCTATGCAGACCATACATCCAGACTATACGATTTTGACGGCAATGTAATCTGCAATTTTGTCGTTGACAGGGCTGAAAATATTTTTTATCAGACCGATGAGCTGCGTGAGCATGAGGATTATGAAAGTGGTGAGATTGTATATGAACCGGTGTATGCGGTAGCGGATTGCCTGCGATATATAGTGTGTGAAGATGATCATGCCGAATATTGCGGCTTGATGGACAGGCAGGGAAAGTGTCTCACGCCTCCGGATTATGAATCCATTGAAGCTGTCGCAAAGGACAGATATCTGTGTCATCCTCAGGGTGTCATTCTTGATGATAATGGGAATGTGGTGCCACAGATGTAGGATTACAAAACTCCTTTTCCAAAGCGGCTGCAAAGGTGGGCCAAAGTTCCGAAGTATGCAAATTTTAGTTTTGCCTGCGTTTCAGCCAGTGTTCCTTCAGCCATGTGCGGACGGGGATGTCGTAGAGTTTCAGGGCCGCACAGGCTATGAGGATGGCCAGGACAAAGACGCCGGCGGATATCATGACATGGGCGTACAGAGGGGCGTCAGGGTTGGAGTATTTCCAGTTGAACAGCATGTATATCAGAGGGAAGTGGGTGATGTAGAGAGGGAAGGAGAGTTCTCCGAGAAAGTTGCATATCTTCTTGCTCCGGAGGATGAGGGAGCACCACCAGAATCCGCCTTTCACACTGATGAACCTGCCGAGTCTGGAGATGAGAAGTCCGCAGAGGAACGGATAGAACAGGCGGGTCAGGCCTATGTATATCTGTTCCGGCGTGAGGCTCCAACCTCCGATCGGGGTGTACATCTGGGCAGTGCGGGAATCGGAGTGGTTTCATCCCATCCCCTGATGTTGTCCATCTTCATTCCGCAAGGTATCATCAGACATCCCATAACGAAGGCGAGGGCCACTTTCCATCCCGGCACATTCCCTATCAGCGGAAATGTTTCCCCCTGTCCGAAGAAGTAGAGGCAGGCTCCGGTGACGGTTCCCATGATGACCATAGGGTGAAGCCTTGCAAGCCTTCTTTTGAAGAATCCGCCGATAGTCATCCTGTTCCATCTGTCATCGTAGGCATATCCTATCACGAACCCCGAAAGTGCGAAGAAGAAGTCCACGGCAAGGTAGCCGTGATTGCATTGATTACTGCAATACCAGATTGAGATATGCTGTGCGGGCGGATGACAAGGCCTCCACATATCTCCGATGGGCAGCCGATGCTTTGTCTATGCAACGATGACGACATTCTAAATGCCTGTTGACAATCCGGTACATCTGGTACATCAAAAATTATTTTGCATGCATCTGGCTATTCTGGAATTTTATAAGTAACTTTGAAGAATAACCTTTAAACGTTTTCATTATGAATTGGTACATCAAATGCCTGAAGCAGTATGCTGATTTCAGCGGCAGGGCAAGGAGAACAGAGTACTGGATGTTTTATCTCATCAATGTTGTCATCGGAGCTGTTTTGGGATTTGTATGCGGATTGATCGGCATTACTGCAGTCGCGTACATCTATTCGCTCGCCGTTCTGGTTCCCGGCATTGCAGTCGGAGTCCGCAGGATGCATGACATCGGAAAAAGCGGCTGGTGGGTGCTAATAAGTCTGATTCCGCTCATCGGTACTATCTGGTTCATCGTTCTGGCCTGTCAGGACAGTATGCCAGGAAACAATCAGTGGGGTGTCAATCCTAAAGGAATGTGACGGCAATGAAATATCTGCTTTTGTTATTTTGTGCATTGTTTATGTCCGTAGTGACAGCCAATGCACAACAATATGATGATGTCGTTTATCTTAAGAACGGTTCTGTGATCAAAGGGATGATCGTGGAACAGATTCCGAATGAGTCTCTGAAAATCCAGACCCGTGACGGGAGTCTGATAGTCTGCGAAATGGATGATGTGGAGAAGATGGCCAAAGAATTGGCAGACGGAAAAAGGTTTCCTTCAGCCGGCTTCAATAAGCCCAAAGGTTATTTTGGACTTGTCGAGGTTACTGTGCCGACTGTGATTCTTGGCAGTGACTTCGGTTTTACAATGGTAAACGGTTATCGGGTCGTGCCTCAGTTTGCTGTCGGTGTCGGTGTCGGGTTGAAGTATTGTGCTTTTGACGGAGGTCTTTTTATGCCGCTTTATCTTCATTTGAGGAGTGACTTCTTGGATAGAAGTGTCAGTCCGTATTTGGCTCTTGACATGGGGTATAATGTTCCGGTAAGCTATTATGGCTATTATGGCCCGATGATTTCCCCGTCATTGGGAGTGAGTTACAATGTCGGGAAATTCCGTATGACTACAGGATTGGAAGTGATGTTAAGTCCTCTTGTCGAACTTAATTTCAAGGTCGGGTTTTCATTCTGACGGTTTCCTTGCATAATTCTGTTCACATTCCTTCTGCCTGCATGACAGAATTTTCGTTGTGACGGTCAGAATATGTCAGACTTTTCAAATCCGTATAAGCGACCGGGGCGGCCAGAAGCTGTTCCGGTCGTCTTTTGTCAGCCAGCACGGTGCAGACAAGGGACAGGATAGAGCAGACGGCAAAGAGCAGTCCTGTGGAGACCATGATATTGCCGATTCCGGCAAGCGGTGACACTATCCCGCCCAATGCGAACCCTGATGCCCCGAGAAGGGCTGACGCCGCCCCTGCATTGCTCCTTCCGGCATCCATAGCAAGGGTGTTGGACGATGTGAAAGTCAGCCCGAGCATCAGCAGGAGGCAGAATATGAGGCTTTCATATATCCAGAAACCGCATCCGAGGCACATCGCCGTGCACAGTATGATGGAAATGACGGCCATGCCGCAGCTCCCGGTCATCAGCGCCCCCCTGCATTGTCTTGAAGTGGACTGACAATGCTGCGGTTATGGCTATGGCAAGGGCATTGAGCCCGAAACAGATGCTGAACATGAGAGGGGTCCGATTACAGGTGCAGTCACTGGAGCCACGCCGTTTATCGCGCCAATGACGGCAAGCATCATGGCCAGTTCGCGTCCCGTGTACATGTCGGAAGCGACAGAACGGGCTATCACGATGCCGCCTGCCCCTGCCATTCCCTGCACGAGCCTCAGGATGATGAACTGGCTGATGTCCGTGCACCGGATGCAGCCGATGGTGGCGACAAGAAACAGCACCATGGCGGTCACGAGAGGCTTTTTCCTCCCGTAACGGTCGCTGAGAGGCCCGAATACAAGCTGCCCGATGGCAAGTCCGATCATGCTTGCCGTCAGTCCGAGCTGCACCATTGATGCCGAAGTGCTGAAATAATCTGCCATTGAAGGCAGTGTAGGGAGATACATGTCCGTCACGAACGAACCGAATGCCGTAAGCATTCCCAAAAATATGAGGATGAATGTCCTGTTGTTTTTTCTTTCCATACCGCTGAATTTTTTGATGACCGGCTGCGGTGCCGGCCTTATGATTTTCCGGCTGCAAAGGTAATCCACAATTTTTCCGGAAGTATGACAATAACCGAACAACAAATGTGATTTTCGGTATATGCGTTCCTGTGTCTTTATACCTTTTATACGGATATGTGCTTGTCTGTTTGTGGATAAGAAGTCTTTTTTCTAGCTTTTGTTGACATATAGTATTTATTTTATACTTCGTATACAATCACGCTGCGCCTCGGCATAGCCAGAATGAATTCTGTCTCTGCTCTCGGCTTGCAGTTTATTTTAATGTGAAAAACAGAATATGAAAGGAAGAAATATGGAACAGGCCGTCGATGTGACGCGGATTGTCTGTCAGGACGGCAGCCTTCAGGCGGCGCGGGAAAGATTTGTCAGATTCAGGTGCGGGGTCTTCATGGTCTGCACAGGAGGGGAGTGCGTCATTTCCACCGGGGTCACTTCATTTGAAATGAAATGCCGGGCGGGGCTGCTTTTTGTGACCGGTACTATTGTGTGTCTTGTCCGCTGTTCAGATGATTTCAGGGTCAGGATGCTCCTTTTCCCGAAGGAGCGTTTCTTGAATGCGGTAATGCCGCTCGACACGGCCCTATTCAATTTCATGCACTCCAACCCTCTCTATGTGTATCCGGATGCTGATGCGGACGATACCCGCAATGGTACAGACAGCAGGGCATGGAAAGGCGTCTGCCTGTGGCTGGACATGGCGGAGATGCTGTTCGGGAGCAATCCCCGTGTGACGGACTCTGCCTCTGACCTTGTTGTGCAGGAGGAGCATGATTTCCTGCAGGGGCTTTTCCTGTGGATGCGCCGTTCGCTGAATGTGGATGCTGCTGCCCGGGAAGATGAAAAAGGCAGGATGCGCTCGCTCTGTCACCGCTTCCTCGGCCTTGTGCATGAATATGCAGCCACTGAACATGGAGTGAATTTCTATGCAGGAAAGCTCTGCATTTCCCCGAGGTATCTTAACCGTATCACCTCAATGTATGTGGACGGTCTGAGCCCCAAGAAAATCATTGATGACCAGCTCGTCGCTGAAATAAAGGTCCGCCTTTGCGATCCGTCCCTCTCCATTACAGAAATCGCCGCCGACCTGAATTTTTCCGACCAGACCTACATGAGCACCTTTTTCCGCCGCCTCACCGGCATTTCTCCCGTGGAATACCGCCGGTCGGTCATCGGATAGGTGTCCGTATCAAAATATCGGTTCCGTTGCTCCGGAAAATGCGGAAACCTTGTAAATTTGTGGCAGAATGTATAACAGATGCCTGAACAATGAATTATACTCTATATGAACTGTCGCTTGGCGCTGCCCTGGTGCTGATGCTTTTCTTCGCGGCCTATTTCCTTGCGGCGAAGACTCCGGACAAGCCCATCTTCGACAACTATGTCCGTTCCCGCCGCATCATGGGAGGGGCTTTGCTGATACTGTCCGCCAATTACTCGGTACATTTTTTCATCGAGCCCAGGTTCATGAATGTAAATGCGGCCATACTGATGAATCTTTCCACATATTTCCTGTGCTACTGGCTTTTCAGTTCAGCACTCACCACGCTGCTTGACCGTTTCTATATCACAAGGAGACGGCTGTGGACCCACCTCGGTCTCTGGCTGCTGTTTTCCCTTCTCTCCGGAGCCATATTGCTTCTGTTGCCGGAAGGGACGATGCAGAAGGTAGGGCTGGCTGCAATGGCTGCATGGCTGGTCGGCTACGGGCTTTTCCTTGTTCGCAGGCTTCTGCAGGCCTATTACAAGGCAGTCCGGATTTTCAATGACACACATTCTGACGACATCGGGTCATACATCAGATGGATGTCTGTCTTTACCTGGTGGGCAGTCGTATTCGGTGTAGGCTGCGGACTGCTGACTTTCCTGCCGGACAAGTGGGTCTTTGTGTGGATTCTTTCATCCATCCCGTTCTACATTTACCTTTTCTGCTGCTACATGAATTATATGCTTTTTTATGAGCAGGTGGAGATTGCCATGGAAAGCGAAATATCCTCCGGGGAGGACGTTCCGGGCGATGTGGAACGGGTAGCGCTTCAGCCTCTTGCGGTTCCGTATTGGCATTCGGAGCTGGAAGGGAAAATCAAAAGCTGGATTGATTCGGAAGGATATGTCCGTCCTGGACTCACCATAAAGGAGCTTGCCGACATCCTGCACACCAACCGTACATATCTGTCCGGATACATAAGGACGGCTTATGGGGTGTCATTCCGTGAATGGATCACAGGGCTCCGCATCAGCTATGCGAAACGCATTCTTGTCGAAAATCCGGAGCTGACGATTGCAGACGTGTCGGAGAGGTCTGGATTCCAGACCCCGAGCCATTTCATAAGGCTGTTCAAGGAAAATACTGGCTTTTCTCCCGCCAGATGGCGGAAAATGGAGATGAAAATCTGATTGACAAGACCTCTCGACTGTGCTCGGGATAAATGTTCTGAACAACAAAAAATAGTCTATACGACAAAATGGAATTGCCTGTATGACAAAGATGTGTCATTCTGGCAATTATGACTTTTCCTATGCACGGAAAGCGGATTCTTTTCACTTAATTTATATTCTGAAATCTATGCGTGGAGCGCGTGTCATGCCGCTTCCGAGCAATAACCGGAACATAAAAGAGTGATTGGATATGGATAAAAGAATTTTCTTCGTTACTATGCTTCTGTGTCTGCCGATGGCGTCTTTATCTGCCGATGAACGGGCAGAGAAAAGACCGCCGGCATCCGATGTGGCCGTGCAGGACTCTGTCTTTCTCGGAATGGCTGCATTTGATCCGGAATGGCTGGCCAAGTATTACGGTTATGATTGGCCGTCCGGTCATGTGTCTGGAAAGATGCAGGAAAATATTTCTGCCGAAGAATCCGGACGGCAACCGGCGTCTCCGCAGAAAACTGCGGCATCCCTCGCTGACAGCTACACCCTCTCTCTGCGTGCCAACCTTCTGCGCTGGGCAACCCTGACACCCGATTTAGGACTTGAATGGCGCATCACCCCGAGCGTGGGCATAGCCGTGAACGGCTCGTGGACCTCGTGGACATGGCAGGACAATGGCCGCCGCTATGCCCTGTGGGAGGTAGCACCGGAAGTGCGCTGGTATATGGGCAAGGAGAAGCGCGGCTATCTGGGCGCAATGTTCAAGGCCGGGCAGTTCAACTACAAGCTCTCCGCAACGGGCCGTCAGGGCGACCTGATGGGCGGCGGCATCACGGGCGGTTACCAGCTGCAGCTCAGCGATGCCCTGTCGCTGGATTTTAATGTAGCCGTGGGCTGCCTGCACGCGGACTATGAGAAATATGAGGTCATTGACGGTGTGCGGGTGCGTGCCGGCAAGGAGACGAAGAACTGGTGGGGTCCGGTCAATGCGGGTGTCACCTTGGTGTGGAAGCTGTTTTAGTGAAAGGAGGAAAATATGAAGACAACGACAGGATATACGACAACGATTCTTTCCCTTGCGCTGCTGCTCACGCCGGGCGGCTGCGTCAAGGACGAACTGCATGACACACCGCATCCCGACACAGGTAAGATCACCGTCACCGCCGACTGGGCTGACCGGGGCGAAGGAGTGGACATCCCCGCCTCGTGGCACATTGTCATGGGTGACTATACCGGCACGGAGACCGTTGCGACCCATTCGTCGGACCACCTTTTCAGTCCGGGCAGTTATACCCTTGCGGCCTACAACATACCCGAAGGTATTACGGCAAGCGGCATGACGGCTGCTGTGGCCGCAGCGGACGGAGGCTGCATCGTGAATACTCCCGGCTGGCTCTTCACTTCCGTGCAGGAGGTAGAGATAGAAGCCGACACCGACTACTCGCTGACCGCCGTCATGCATCAGCAGGTGCGTGAGCTGACCCTCGTCATCGAGCCGACGGGCGATGCGGCAGAGCGTATCGAGAGCATCGAGGGCACGCTGAGCGGAGCGGCAGGGACACTTGACTTCGCCACGGGCACTCACGGCACGCCCTCGGAGGTGAAGCTGCACTTCACGAAGATAACTGAGGGCGACGATGTGGGCAAGTGGATGGCAACCGTCCGGCTGCTCGGCATTGCGGGCAACTCGCAGCGGCTCACCGCCACACTGACCTACACGGACGGCAACCCGCAGCCTACATCTCTCAATAGCGACCTTACGGCGGCCCTCGATGGCTTCAACGACGACAAGACCACACCCCTGACCTTCGGCGGCACCTTGGCCGAGACCCCAGACGAGGCGGGCTTCACCGGTGAAATCACCGGATGGGAAACAGTGGACAGCGGCGGAGTGGATGCCGAAATCTAAAGAATAACAATGGAAAAAGAAATACGGGAAAGAAACAATAAATGAAAGATACGATGAATACCAGATTACTTCCAATCGCAGTGCTCGCCCTCTGTGCGGTCGCCTGCACCAACGACAACGAGAACCTGAACGACGGCCCCGTGGCCGCAGTGATTAATGCCGAAATTTCCGACGCCGTAGCTACCCGCGCCAGCGGAACCACCTGGGCGGAACGTGACAAGATAGGCATCTCCGAAAGCCGCTTCGGCTACACCAACGTGCCCTACCGGTGGGAAAGCGGGAAGTTCACACCGACAGGAACCATTATCTTCTTCCAAGATGACGACCCGACCACCTTCTCCGCCTACTATCCTTACGATGCGGACGGCGGGACACTGACCGCCACCACCGATGCCACGGCGCAGCAGAACCAGCCCGCCATCGACTTCCTCTATGCCACCGGTGCCACTGCCAGTACGCACAATCCTGAAGTGAACTTTACCGACGACACGGCTGCGGGAGGCACGGACTGTTCCTTCCACCACTGCATGAGCCAGATTACGCTCACCTTCAAGGCAGGAAGCGGCGTGGACTTCAATACCGTCAAACCCACCGGCTACACACTCTCCGGACTGGTGCTGGAGGGCAGCTTCGACACCACCACCGGCACGGCAGAAACGGATGCGAACGCACAGACAGCCGACCTTACAATGGAACTGGACGGCGTACTCACCTCGTCGGTCATCCTCTTCCCGCAGTCAACGACAAGTATCGAACTGAGCGTGTACTACAACAGCCAGCCCTACACCGCCACGCTCACCATTCCCGACGGCGCACTGAAAGCCGGCAACAACTACACCTGGACAGTCACCGTCCGCAACAAGGACCTGAGCATCGAATCTGCCAAGATTACCGATTGGAATCCGGTAACCGGTGGCAACGTGAGCGCAGACCTTTAAGTGAATTATCCATTAAACCTGAAATACATGAGTATAAGATATTCATATCATATAGGCTTTGTCGCCCTGCTCCTTCTCCTTGCTGCCTGTACGAAGGACGAACTGGCGGATGACGCACGGTTGCCCGAAGGACAATACCCCTTGCAGATAGCCGCCGTCACCCTCGGCGTGGAGGGCGGCGAGGCGCAGCCGTGGGGCGCACCGGCGACGCGCGTCAGCGAGAAAGAGGACGGCAACAGCAGCAAGTTTGACGCGGACGACAAGTTCGCCGTACAGATAGACGACAAGGGAAAGGTCGGCACCTACACCGTGCAGAACGATGGCTCCGTCGAAGCCGAAACACCCCTGTATTGGAGCGACAGGGACGAGGCCCACACCGTCACCGCCTGGTACCCCGCCACGGGCGGCACCCTCGACCTCAGCGACCAAAGCCAAAGTCTTGCCTACCTGCTGGGCGGCTCGGGCACGGGAGACTACCAGACACCCGTCACGCTGACCTTTGCCCACCGTCTGGCCAAGGTGCGCGTCACGCCCACCGGCGATGCGCTCGGCGAAGTGCAGAGCCTCCAGCTCTATACCTACACACAGTGTACTTATGAAAAGGGCACGGTAGTGCAAGGCTCGCAAGAGGGCTGGATAGAGATGAAGCGGTGCGAATATACCGAGAACGGCGTCTCCTTCACCTGTTGGGAGGCGAACGTGGTGCCCGGCTACGAAATCAAGAAACTGAGGGCAAACGGCACCGAGGAACGCAACCTCTCTGCTGCCATCACCCCTGAGGCGGGCAGCTACTACAACATCACGCTGAACAAGGACAAGGGCTACACCATAGACGAGAACGGCACCTACATCGTATACAGCGAAGAGGGGTTGAGGGCATGGGCCGGTTCATTATGGAACGCCCCCTCGCGGAAGATCATTCTTACGGCCGACATCACGCTGACACCGCCGGCCGACGGCGGAAGCAACTGGGATCCGATAAAAACCTATGAAGGGACCTTCGACGGCGGCGGACATACCATCTCGGGGCTGGTCATTAAGGGAGACTCCAAGAAACTGGGCTTTTTCCAATATCTTAAATCTGCTACGGTGGAGAACTTGACGCTGGAGAACGTACAAATAACAAACGATTTCAGCGGGACTGGTTGGAGCTATGTCGGCGGCGTGGCGGGAGAAATCGATAGCAGCACCATTGAAAACTGCTTCGTATCGGGCAGCGTCATCGGCAACGCCCTCGGACAATGGAGTGACAGCTACGTAGGTGGTGTGGTGGGCCGGATAGCTAGCGCCGGAACATTGTACTACGGCGCGATCGGATGCGGCTCCTCGGCTACCGTGAAGGGGCATAACCGGGTCGGCGGCGTGGTAGGTGAACTGATTCTTGACAACGTAGCCAGTTGCTATGCCACGGGCAGCGTGACCCTTGAAAGTAAGGCCACAGACAATACCTATATCGGCGGCGTGGTGGGATACTGCTACGATTCATTCATCTCTGGCTGCTATGCCACGGGCAGCGTGACCGGTTCCGGAAGCGGTACCATCTATGTAGGCGGCGTACTGGGAACCAGCCTTTGTGGCACCCTGAACGCCTGCTACCATGCCCAAGGGAAGGTCAGCGGCCCGAACGGAACCACTGGCGGCGTACTGGGACAAAACATCTGGGACAGCAAGTTTGGCGGCGGCATATTGAATGTCTGCTACTGGGAAAACAACGGTCAGGAAAAAGGCATCGGCACGAATGAGGGAGGTACCGTCCTCGAAGCCACCCAGGTGGACGGCACGACCGTTACCTGGCAGAATGCCGTTGATGCAATGAACCCTAAATTAGACGGGCTGAGGATAAGCTGGCATTACGAACTCAAAGACGGCAACAGACTGCCTACCTTGAAGAAACTGTAAACCGTCGGGCGGGATTCCGGTCCCGCCCGCAACGAACATTAACCGAGGTATAACCCCAATAAAGAAAGGAACTCCCATTCCGGGCGGGAGCATTTGTGCCCGGTAAATCATACTTATTTTCAGTATTGTGTATATTTGGTTCAAGGAACATCACAAATTGGAAGAGATGAAAGAGGCAAGTCACAAAATCTCTTGTCTTCGTCAAAATATACATTTGCCTGTTGTTGGCTGAAAAAGAAAAACTGTTGTACCGAAGGCTGGGGCGGACTCAGGTTTTAGAGGGCTGTAAATATCGGCACTGAATGGGGCATCTGTACAGGTCAGAATAATTTTCGGATATTTTTGACGCATTGCTCTTGACTTCCACGGCAACGGTTGAGCCTTTCTTGCGAAGCACAAAATCCACCTCATCGTTGCGTTCCCTCCAATAGAATACTTCAATCCTGTGTACAAATGCCTGGCTTATGATATAAGCTCCTATGCCCGACTCGAAAATATGTCCCCATGCCTTGCGGTCAAGTATTGCCTCAGCAAATGTATAAGGGCTGTATATTGTCTTCAGCGCATTGTTGTAGACCTGAAATTTTGGAATGCTTGATTTTTTCCGGATAACTCCAGTGCGTCATGCGTATTTCCTCAAAAGCGCCCTCCCAATGACTCAGAAAGCCCTTTTTCCAGCAGAACACGGCTACTGCCGAGCAGGAGCACTTTTTAAGCCTAATCGTATTTTTGTGTGTCAGAGCACTTCTGGACTACTTCTGCGGCGAAAGCATTTTCCTGATAAGGTAGGATGCGTTCATGTTTTGGGCTATGCCGTCTTTCATTTTGTACGAATATCTGATTTCGTCAGAAAGTTCTATTTCAAAGCAGTGGTTGGAAAAATGTCCGCTGTCCGTTTCTCCGAGCCTGGCAAGCTCCAGGTCGTGGGTGGCCACCAGACCCGACACATTGTGTTTCATCAGTTCCTTCAGCACGAGCATTGAGCCGTTCAGCTTGTCGGCGGAATTGGTGCCTTTCAGGATTTCATCGAGGATGATAAGGGTGTACCCGTGTGTCCTGATGTGTTCCAGCATCTGCTGCAGCCTCAGAAGCTCGGCCTTGAAATAAGAAACATCCTTGGACAGGTTGTCCGTCGTGCGCATGCTTGAAAACAATGTCACGGGGACGAATGAGAATGCGGCCGCCCTCACTGGAGTCCCGTTGATGGCAAGGATGTATGACACCCCGATTGTCCTCAGGAAGGTGCTTTTCCCCGCCATGTTGGCCCCGGTGATGATGGCTATGCTGTTCCTTTTCAGCGTCAGACTGTTAGGGACGGCATTTTCATGGGAGAGGAACGGATGGGAGATGTCCGTTGCTTCCATTATGTTGCATGAGTCCATGTCAAGCACCTTGGCGTATGTGTTGCCGGGGTTGTTGAACGCGTATGTGCCGAGGCTTGCCAGTGCATCCAATTCCGCCAGGCATCCTGTCCATTCGCCGATGTGCGATATATATTTCCTGCACCATGCGAAAAACCTTCTTGACAGCAGGACATCGGACATCACCAGTCCGTTCAGCAGGAAGAATGCAATGAAGTTTCCCCTCATTTCTGAACAGCTCAGCAGCCTTGACAGTTCCCTGAATGCCGTGATGCTGCCGCTTTCTTCGTTGAAAAGCCGTTCCTTCAGCTTTTTGAGAATGTCGGATGAGAATTCTGCCGTTTCAATTTCTTTCAGCAGCCTGAGGTATCCGCTGCATTCCTTGTGCATGCTGTCAATGCGCCTGGCAGTCTTGTCGGCCTTGCTTCCGGACATGATGGATATTGCCAGCTGTATCAAGAACATAACTGCAAAGAATATCCACGGCAGCAGTCCTGTGATGCCGCATACAAGGAAGACCATTGTGGCCGAGATGATGATATATGGGAGCGGGCCTCCCTTCAGCATTTCCCGTTCCGTGCCGTATGCTTCCGCCAGCCTGTCCAGCCCGTTGTCGAGCTTCGGCCTTGACAGGAAACGGAGCCTCCATTCCGGGACAGAGGCAAGCTCGGACACCGCTTCCCGGGCCGATTCTATCGCTTCCTTGTCCAGATCCGGGCTCGTGAGCCTTTCAGCCAGCCTGTCCCGCCCTTTTTTCGTGACGGTCCTGTCTATCCGGTTGAACAGGGAGTCCGGTCCGAAGATGTCCATGTCAAATGAATATCTGTGGCCCATGTCCGCATATTCCGCCCCGTCGTTGAATGCCGAGAAATCCCCTGAAAGATATGCAAGTTCGTTTTCGCAAGTCCTGACCATTGCCCTTAGCCTGTCAAGCCTTTTCCTGTATCCCTCGTCTTTTTTCAAAGCGGCAAGATACGCCGCCGCAGAGAGTCCTGCCGCCGCAATGCTCCATGCCTCCCAGCCGTTCTTCACTGAAATCCAGATGAATGCCGCCGTCACGCAGAACAACGCCAGTTTGCAGAACACCAATATGTTGCTTTTCTTTCCCGTTCTCCCTTCTTCCTCTTTCAGCTCCGCCATCCTGCCTTCATAGAATCCCTTCGGCTCCTCCGGCCTGCCTTTATCGAATTCTTTCTGTTCCTCCGGCCCTTTCCCTGATATTATATTTTCTCTCCTTCTGATTACTGATTCTTCCTTTATCTTGCGGTCATTGAACAGCTGTATTGCCTGTTTCTTTGTCATTGTTCCGTATGGTTTTCTATTAAATGGCAAATATATGCCAATTATGGCAGAAACAAAAGAGGGCAGGCCGGCATCCCGGTCTGCCCTCCCATGTCAGAGCTTGTTCAGACATGTTGCCATGCATCATTGCATGGCTTTTTGTCAGTATTTTCTGAAGTTGCAGGCTGTCATTTCACTTCAATGACTTTCCTGGCCTGTTCCTTTTCATTCTTCTTGATTTTCGGAATGTTGACTTTCAGGACGCCGTGCTCGACCTGTGCGCTGATCTGCTCCTTGTCGGCATCTTCCGGCAGCACCATCGTCTGCTGGAACTGTGAGTAGGAGAACTCGCGGCGCAGATAATGCCCGTGTCTTTTCTCGCTCTTCTCGTCAGTCTTCTTTTCCATTTCGATCACAAGATTGCCGTCCTCGTTGATATGCACCTTGAAATCCTCCTTCGTCATTCCAGGGGCAGCAACCTCAAGGTCATATGCGTTCTCATCTTCCAGTACATTGATGGCCGGGGCCGTTGCGTTCATCCTGTCCATCCAGTCAGTATCAAAGAAATCATTGAAAATATCAGGCAACCAAGTCTGGTTTCTTCTTCTTGCAGGTACCATAATCTTATCCTCCATTTTTTAGTTCATTTACATTTTTCCTGTCCTCCGTCCGTCCCTTCAGCCCCCGGTCATCTTCCCGGAGCCCTCTGTTTCCGTCCGTCGGACGACAGGATAATATCAATCGCCATGCCGTCCGGGAAAAAGCCTTCCAAATGGTCAAAAGGAGGAAAATTTGTCATGATTCAGTGCCAGATTGTCCATTTTGATGTCAAAATGTCCACTTGTGTCTTTTAGTCAAGGCACCGGTCGAGGTCGCTGATGATCTGCTCCTTGTCCATGTTCTGGCCGATGAAGACTATCTTCTGCATGCGGTCACCGTATTTTTCGTCCCAGTCCTTGAAGAAGTTAGGGTCCTGGCGCATCAGTTCGAGACGGTCTTCTTCAGGCGCGGTGGCATACCATTGTCCGGCTTCGCGCAGGAGCTTCTGTTTTCCTGCCTGCTCGAAAAGATATGACATGTCGGTGTTGTCGCTGAAATAGCAGATGCCCTTTGCACGTATGACGCTCTTCGGCCATTTCCTTGCCACGAAATGGTCGAATTTGTTCAGGTCGAATGCCGGACGCCTGTAATAGACGAATGTGCCTATGCCGTATTCCTCCACTTCTCCGCCCTCGTGATGGTGATGATGGTGGTGATGTCCATGTGACTCATGTCCTTCTTCATCTTCGTCCCCGTGGTTGTATTGATAGTGCATCCCGTAGTTCCTGGCTTCGATTTCTTCCTCGGCCGTGGCCTGGTGTTCGATGCCCTGGATCCAGCCGGCTGATGTGGCTACGCTGTCAAAGTCGAAGAGCCCGGTGTTGATGAGCTTGTCGAGGTCAACATTTGTATAATCACATTCGATGATTTCTGCCTTCGGCTGCAGGGTACGGATGATCTGCCTGATGCGTGCGAGTTCTTCCGGCTTCACTTCGGACGCCTTGTTGAGCAGGATGATGTTGCAGAACTCTATCTGCTGGATTATGAGGTTTTCAATGTCCTCCTCTCCGATGTTCTTGTTTGTGAGGTCGTCACCGCAGGCAAATTCGCTTTCCATCCTCAGGGCGTCCACGACAGTCACGATGCAGTCCAGACGGCAGATGCCGTATTTACGGTATGCTTCTCCGAGAGTAGGGATGGTGCAGATGGTCTGGGCTATCGGTTCCGGCTCGCAGATGCCGCTTGCCTCGATGACGATGTAGTCGAAGCGCTGCATCTTCATCAGTTCGTACACCTGTTCCACCAGGTCAGCCTTTAGAGTGCAGCAGATGCAGCCGTTCTGAAGGGCCACGAGGCTGTCATCCTTGCTGCCTACGACTCCTCCTTTCTGTATCAGGTCCGCATCGATGTTCACTTCGCCTATGTCATTGACAATCACTGCAAACCTGATTCCCTTCCTGTTTGAGAGGATATTGTTGACGAGTGTCGTCTTTCCGCTTCCGAGGTAGCCGGTCAGAAGCAGGACCGGTATTGTCTTGTTTTCCATATCTTCATGTGTTTCAATGTTGCCGTCAGGCGTTTTCCGGACATGTCCCGGCATTTTCCTCCGGCAGTCCGCAAAAATACATTTTATTTCAGGACATTGTTACTTCGGATAGGAAAAAAGGTTATCTTTGGAAAGCCAATCTGTAATTTACATGAAAATGAAATCACATAGATTTTATTCTGCCTTGAAACATGCCGTCTGCTGTCTTGCCGTATGTCTCGTCTTCTGTTCAATGTCCCGGTGTGAAAGTGAGCGTGCCCTTGATGAAGGAAATGACCTCGACTTCACACTTTCGGGGCTTCCAGCATTTCCGGAAGGGCTGTTCTTGTATTCATCAAACATGTCTTCTGTGGAGTTTGACGGGAAAAGGTTGGACTGTGAAGCCCCGCTTCTTTCGGATGAATGTCTTCAGATTCCCGATTTCAAGTCCCTGTCCGTCACTGTGAGTTCCGAGTCAGGATTGGCGGCCGGGAAGGTTTATGCGGCGTCACAGGAAGGGACATCATTGGACATTGTCCTTGAATATGTCGCCGGTGAATCCGGGGAAGTGCTTACTGCGACGGCAGAAAATGCCTCCCTGAAGGTGTCGCTCATAAGCAGCCGTTATGTCACCGGAATATTTTCATGTGACTTCCGGCTCTTGCTTCCGGATGAGAATACAGGTGATGTGACTGAATATGAGTGTCATGCACGGAACGGCTATTTCAACATATTTCTTTTGTAAAGGTGGAGTGACTTATGAAAAATACATGTTTATTGTTCCGCAGGCGGGCTGTTGTCCAGATACTCCTGCTCATGTCGTTGCTTATGGTGTCATCGGCTGCTGATGCGAGAAAGCGGGAGCCGGAGCCCTTCCCGGTCAGGACTCCGTTCAGCAACTGGTCTGCAGGTGTGAGTGTTTCCACAATGGGCATCGGTCTGTCGGCTGCCACACCGATACACCGGTCCGTTATGCTGAGGGCGGACTATAGCTTCATCGTTCTCCGTCCTGAAGTTTCTGTTGAGATGAATGTGGCATGCCTTCCTGGCAACAGGTCTTTTGAGATATCACCGTCAGACATAACTGCCAAATTCGATACGCATATGCTCCGGCTTCTTGTGGACTGGGATCCGATAAAGAAAGGGGCAGGGATGTTCTGGCTTACCGGCGGCATCTTTTTTCAGAACAGGGGGCTTTTCAGCTATTCCGAGGCGTATGATACTGATGTTTTTGCCGATTTCGGCTATTCCGCTCAGGACCTTCAGAAAATAGAGATCATAAATGATTACGGACGGTATAATCTTGATCCGGACGGGACCATTTCAAATGCGTTGTACCGGCCGTGGTTCGGCATGTATTTCGGCCTGAGGTTCGGCCGCCCGATCCCGAAGCGGCGGGTCGGTTTCAGCGGCGAGATAGGCGTCCCTCTCTATATGGGAACATCAAAGGGAGTGTCAAGCAATGTGCTGGATCATTACGGATCGTCCCTGCTGTTCCCGAGATTTTATCAGTTTGAGACAGGCTTCAAGGTTTCGGCTTCGATTTTACTGTCCCTGCAGCTGACTTTCAGGCTGAAGAATGACTGACATCATACGGAAAGGAACAGCCATATTGAACATGCAGTCATGACAAGGGCGACAATCCGGCGGTAGATTTTCCGCTTGATGGTCTTTATGTATTTCATTGCTATCCAGTTGCCTGCCACCATCGCCAATCCCATGTATGCGCCTTCTGTCATTATGCGGGCGGAAAGGAGGTTGAATCCTCCGTAAGCGGCAAGCTGGACAATGTGCATTACGGTCGCTGCTGCGGCTTCGCTGGCTATGTATGCGACAGGGGAGAGCCCGAGTGTGAGGAATACGGCGCTGCTTATGGGCCCTGACAGGCTCAGAAGCCCGTTTATTCCCCCGGAAATGCCGCCTCCGATGAGCATTGTCCATCTCGACCCTGGCAGCCTGAACCTGTCTGTCATTTCAAGCAATGCAAAGACAATCAGCAGGACGCACAGGATGCGTGTCATGAGGACTTTCGGGACAGTGACAAAGCCGTATGCACCGAGGACAGTCAGCGGCAGCGCCAGTATCAGGAAAAATCCCACCTTCCTCCAGCGTATTGACCTGAATCCTGCGCAGGACCTGAAAATGTTGCTGAGCAGCTGTGATACTGTGGACATCGGCACCGCCACCTCGATCCCGTAGAATGAAGTCATTGCAGGCAGAAGTATCATGCCCCCTCCGAACCCCACCGTCCCGGAAAGAAGCCCCGCTGCGAACCCTGCAGCCGTCAGAATGATTTCTTCCAGCATAATCCTGTCCTCAGATTACAGAAAATCCCGACACCGGTCATCGATAATGATTGTTTCGGTACCGGCAGATGCCGGTATGCCTGGTATTCTACAAAGATAATGAACTTTTGGGTAAGATTATCCAAATGCAGAAATAAGATTGTCCGCAAGTCAAACATAATTTTATGCGTATCTTTGCCGGCTGGAATGAAGACTGCTTTCACTGAATTGGATTGTCCGGGTTATGCGGAAGGAAAAGAAATTATATGATCTGAAGGAGTTGGGCAAGGCTGTTTCAGCCTGGGCCG
Source organism: uncultured Bacteroidales bacterium (assembly GCA_944323825.1). Lineage (GTDB taxonomy): Bacteria > Bacteroidota > Bacteroidia > Bacteroidales > UBA932 > Cryptobacteroides. The sequence goes on along the minus strand of CALUTY010000002.1, from coordinate 13,050 downwards.
GTGACGGCGGTAAATCCGGTGATGGTACTTCATGTGAAGAGACATCCGGATGGAAAAAAGGAGCGGCGGACAGGGTAGAGAACGGACATGGGAGAAAGGGAAGTCCGTCTGCAGGCCGAAACGGAAAAATGAACAATGTGCGGCAGGAAGAGGTGGGTGACAGTCACGAATTGCAGGGAAGAATGCTGAGGACAGGGCAGAGGGTGGTGCTGATGGATTCTGATGTGAGGGGAACGGTGGTGGAGTTGGGAAGGACGGTGAAGATCCAGACTGAAGACGGGCTGGTGCTGGAGGCGGCATATAATGAGATAGTCATGGCCGATGCAGGTGAGGAGCGGATGATGTTGGGCGCAGTGCCGAAAAAGCCGAAGCCGGAATTGCCGCACGGAAAGGAATGCAGCGGAGGGAAAGGAAGCCACGGACATGACAGGCAGGTCGGAAGTTATTCCAACAATATTTCAGTTGACCTGCATATCGAGGCCCTGCCTGGAGGACATTCCGTTCCGAAGGGATATGAACTTGAGTTCCAGATGGATGTGTTCCGCCGTGTCGTCAGGGACAACCTGCGGCATCGCGGCATGAGGATAACTTTCATTCACGGTGTGGGGGACGGCATCCTGAGGTGTCTTCTGCGCAAGGAACTGGATGAGGTATTTGCCGTCAGGTGCACATGGCAGCCGGGTGATGCAGGAGTCACTGTCGTCACGATAAGATAGGAAAATACAAAAGAAGGGGCCGGACCGCACGGCCGGACCCCGTTGTGAATATGGTATATACATTTATGTGCTCACTTTGCATTTCCTGTCCGGGAAGACATTTCCGACAAACAAATATGCGCCGGAGCAATGACATTTGATGCATATTGAGTAATTTTGTCTATGTTCGGTATTCCTTTTGCGGGAAACGGAATTTGACACAAAGTTTGTATCATGATACAGAAAAGGTATTGGGGAAAGACAGTGGCATCTTTCTTTCTCGTATTGTTCACCATGCCTCTCGGGCATGCGCTGATGAAAGTGATGGAAACGACAATGACGGCTTCCGTGCTGCATTATTCCGCATTTGCAATGGGAGCAGTGGGGTTGGCCATGGTCATTGCCGGTGTCTTTGTGAAAGGGGACACGAAACAGACGCTTTGGGGGCTTTTCGGCGGCCTGCTCTTCTGGACCGGCTGGGTGGAATTCCTTTTTGCCTATTATGCGGCCAGGTATGGAGTACATTATGACCTCGTGGGCTCGGGAATCGTCACCACCACGACGGAGTATCTCAACGGGATAGGCGTAAGCCATCAGACCCTTATCAACGGTGTGGACATCAAGGACATCCCTGTGGCTGAACTGAAGGCCATGACCGGTTCGAGGCCGGAGTATCTGATCATGCCGGCGACATTCGGCATCTGGATGATGTTCATGGTCATCTATATTTTCAATACAAGGACGGGATGTCATGCCTACAACTGGCTGCAGAAGGTGTTTTTCAGGGATAAGAGGAATGAAATCGTCTCGCGCTCGATGTCGCATCACGCCTCGATAACCACTTTTCTGGAGCTGAATGTGATGATGTGGACCCTCTATCTGGCACTGATGTTCATGTACGACCCGGTTTTCCTCGGTGACAGTCATCCTGTGACTCTGATAGTGGCGGTGGGCTGCCTTGTCGGTTCTGTGTTCATGTTCCGGTATCAGTTGAAATTGGGGGCCTGGGGAGCCAACATCAGGATGGCTGTGTCGACTGTCATCATATTCTGGACTTTCATCGAGGTCTTCGCCCGCAATAATCTTCTTTCGGAGTTCTGGGTGGATCCGATGAACCATAAGGTGGAGATGTTCACCATCCTTGCCTGTTTCGTGGCCTTGGCGGCATTCGTGACGGTCCGTGCGGTCAGAAACAGGAGAAATGCATAGAGTACAGTATGAAAATGAATAAAATGATGAATATCAGGAAAATGCTGATATCTTTGGCTGCACTGGCCGCCGTGTCGCTGCAGCTGCCGGCCATAACGCTTGATGAGTGCTACCGGATGGTGAGGGAGAACTATCCTCTTGTCAAGCAGTATGAACTGACGGAAAAGATGTCGAGGTATTCTTTCGAGAATGCCGCCATGGGCTATGTGCCGCAGATCTCGCTTGCGGCACAGGCAACTTATCAGAGCGATGTGACAGCCTTTCCGGACTCGTTCAATGACCTGCTTGCAATTGCGGGCGTGGACATGGAAGGCCTGTCTAAGGACCAGTACAAGGTGCAGCTGAACATCAGCCAGACCATCTGGGACGGAGGATATTCGAAGGCGCAGAGGGAGGCGGTGAAGGCTCAGCAGGAGGTATCCAAGCTGACATTGGACAAGGATATGGAGGCTCTGAAGACGAGAATCAACCAGATGTATTTCGGGATTCTTGTGATGGAGTCCAACTTGAGGACCAACCTCTACATGGATACCCTCATGACTGCGAACATGAAGAGTGTTGAATCTGCCGTAAGGAACGGGGCGGCCCTGCAGAGCGACATCGACAATATTAAGGTGGAACTGCTCACCCTCCGCCAGCAGAGGCAGCAGCTTGAAAACACCGTGCGCACCTATAAGGACATGCTTGCAATAATGATAGGCCGCAAGATCGAGGACTCGGAAGTCTTCGAGATTCCGGAGGTCATGCTCGTGGATCCGAAACAGAATCTAAGGACCGAGCTGATGCTCTTTGATGCGCAGATACGGGAGATCGAGACTCAGAAGAAGATGCTGAATGTGGCCGTGATGCCTAAGTTCGCGCTTTTTGCCCAGGGCTGGTACGGGAAGCCGGGGCTCAATATCTTTGATGACATGGTTTATAACAGGATGTCGTGGAACGGGATGGCGGGAATCACCCTGCAGTGGGACATATCCGGGTTCTATACGAGAAAGAACGACATGCGCAAGATAAATCTTTCCCAGAAGTCCGTCGAGCTCCAGCGGGATGTCTTCAAATGGAATACTGACATACAGCAGACCCAGATACAGAAGGAGATAGACCGGATGTACGACCTGAAGGCCTCGGATGACGAGATTGTCCGCCTCAGGGAGTCAGTGCGCAAGGCTTCGGAGTCGAAATACCGCAACGGGGTGATTACGGTGAACGACCTTCTGAGGGACATCATAAACGAGAACAATGCGATGGTGGAGAGGTCGAGGCATGAACTGGAGCTGTTGAAGAATATATATGACCTTAAGGTGGTGCTGAACCAGTGACGGTGGGTGATGACGGGCAATCTGCGGCGTTGCAGGTGCCTTGCATCTTACCCGTTCTGACACACTGTCAGGGGCAGATACCTTGACTGCGCCCTGGATGACTGCTGAAGCGCCTTGGCGGCACAGGGGATGACTTTTTTGGGGTAATTTGATTGAGGATAGACATTTTATAAAGAATAAAGGAGAAAAAGAAAAGATATGAAAAGGACAGCGATGATATGTGTTGCGGCGATGGTGCTGACGGGCTGCAATGCTAACCGGAGCGGATATGATGCGGAAGGGTATTTTGAATCCACGGAAGTGACGGTTTCGGCAGAGTCTTCGGGTAAAATCCTGTATTTCAATGCCGAGGAAGGGGCTGATGTCGAAGCGGGGACTCTGCTCGGGTGCATAGACACCGTACAGCTGTACCTTACGAGGATGCAGCTGGCAAAAAGTGCGGAATCAGTGCTGAAGAACAGGCCGGACATCGCCAAGCAGGTGCAGGCCATGAAGGAGCAGCTGAAGACGCTGGAGAGGGAAAAGGACCGGGTGGCAAGGCTCCTTGCCGACGGAGCGGCCACGCAGAAGCAGATGGATGACATCGAGTCGCAGATAGCGGTCATGGAGGTGCAGCTTGACGCGCAGGAAACGGCGTTGGAAAACTCCGTTTCAAGCCTTGACGCTCAGAGTTCCAGCATCGGGATGCAGATAGCCCAGATAGACGACAAGCTTGCCAAATGCCGCATATCTTCACCTGTGTCCGGTACGGTGCTGACCAAATATGCGGAAGCCGGCGAGTTCGTGGCTGCCGGAAGACCTCTTTTCAAGGTGGCAGACTTGGACAGGGTCTATCTGAGGGCTTATGTGACATCTGCGCAGCTGTCAGAGATAAAGATAGGGCAGCAGGTCAAGGTCTATTCCGACTACGGGAAAGGATATTCCAAGGAGTATCCCGGCACCGTGACATGGATTTCTTCACAGAGTGAGTTCACTCCCAAGAACATACAGACTGACGACGAGAGGCGCAACCTTGTCTATGCGATAAAGGTGGCAGTCGGGAATGACGGGCTCATCAAGCTCGGAATGTACGGCGGAATCGTATTCTGATACCGGGCATGATGAATCCTGCGGCAGTCCTCCTGAGAGGATTGCAGGCGGTTTATGTAAAAGATGACATTTATGGATTCGATACAGATACACGGGCTCAGGAAATGCTACAGGGACGGAGTCCCTCCTGCAGTGGACCTGCAGGCAGACATTTCCATCCTGAAGGGAGAGCTGTTCGGCATCATAGGGCCGGACGGGGCAGGGAAGACCACGCTGTTCCAGATGCTTGCGACCCTCATTTCCCCGGACGGGGGCACTGCGACGGTCGAAGGGCTGGACATTGTGAAGGATTACAGGAAGATAAGGACAATGATAGGCTATATGCCGGGGAAGTTTTCCCTCTATTCAGACCTTAGCGTAAGGGAGAACCTTGATTTCTTCGCTTCCGTGTTCGGCAAGGATGTGGACAGCAACTATGGGCTGATAGAGAACATATACTGCCGTCTGAAGCCTTTCGAGAAACGCAAGGCAGGCAAGCTTTCGGGAGGGATGAAACAGAAGCTGGCCCTGTGCTGTTCCCTGATTCATTCTCCTGCCGTGCTGTTCTTGGACGAGCCGACGACAGGGGTTGACCCGTCGTCAAGGCGGGAACTCTGGGAGAATCTGGCTGAGCTGAAGGAAAAGGGGATGACCATTGTGGTTTCCACGGCTTATATGGACGAGGCCAACAGATGCGACAGGGTGGCGATGATGAAGTCCGGAAAGTTTCTTGCCATAGACTCGCCTTCAGACATAATCTCAAAGTTTGACAAGAGCCTGGTTGCAGTGAGGTCCGATGACATGTTCCGGCTGCTGCATGACCTCAGAAGCATGCCGGAAACAGACCGGTGCTACACTTTCGGGGACACCCACCATGTCACGCTGAAGGACGGCACATCCCTGCAGGCAGGGGAAATCGCAGCCCGTCTGACGGGGGAATACGGGCATTCGGGTGTTGAGGCCAGGCTTGTGAAGGCTTCTTTGGAGGATTGTTATATGAACCTGGAGGACAGATGATGAAGGCGGAAAGGGCAAAGGTAAGAAACATGTTCCGTTCCAAAGAAGGTATTGGGGCGGGGATTGTGCGGGATTCGGGCAATGTGATAGAAGTGGAGCACCTCACCAAGAAGTTCGGGGATTTCATCGCAGTGAATGACATATCATTTGATGTGCACAGAGGCGAGATATTCGGATTTCTGGGAGCCAACGGTGCAGGAAAGACCACTGCCATGAGGATGCTGACGGGATTGAGTTTTCCTACATCAGGACAAGGCCATGTGGCAGGATTTGACATCCGCACACAGTCGGAGCAGATAAAGAGGCACATAGGATATATGAGCCAGCGTTTTGCACTTTACGGGGATCTGACCGTCAAGGACAACATGGAGCTTTTTGCAGGCATCTACGGGGTGCCGCGCTCTGAAGTCGGCCGCCGTATCGACAGCCTTCTGGACCGGCTTTCCCTGATGCCCGAGAAGAATGCCCCTGTGAAGGACCTGCCGCAGGGATGGAAGCAGAAGCTCGCCTTTTCGGTGGCCATCATCCACAGGCCGGAGATAGTGTTCCTGGACGAGCCTACAGGAGGCGTGGACCCTGCGGCAAGGAGGCAGTTCTGGGAACTGATATATGAGGCGGTGGATGACGGCATCACGGCATTTGTCACCACACATTATATGGACGAGGCGGAGTATTGCGGACGGATTTCAATGATGGTGGACGGACGGATTGAGGCACTTGACAGTCCTGCGGCGCTGAAAAGAAAATATGGGGCGGACTCCATTGCCGATGTATTTGACCTGCTTGCCCGAGGCGCACGCAGGACAGAATGATTTTGATGATGAGGCACGATTTTTTGAATGATTGTTGCAGATGAAAGAATTTTTTGCATTCGTAAAGAAGGAGTTTCTGCATATTTTCAGGGACACAAAGACTCTTCTGGTGCTTGTGGGGCTGCCTACGGCGCTGATAGTGCTGTTCGGCTTCGCCATTTCCACGGAAATCAGGAATGTCAATGTGGGGGTCTGCGCCCCGGACGGGGATCCTGCCGTCATGAGGCTGATGGAGAAAGTGGACAAGAGCGAATATTTCACTTATGTCGGAAGATATGATTCCGAAGCCGGGATTGACCGGGCAATGCGCAGAGGTGAGGTGGATGCGGCTCTGCTGTTCGAGGACGATTTCATGTCCAAGATGATGAAACCCGGCGGGGCTGAGATTGCCGTCATCACCGATGCCACGAATCCCAACAATGCCTCGATGGAAGTAATGTATCTGACAGGAATAGTGACGGAATATTTCCGCGATGACCTGCAGGAGGCAGCTATGCTCAATGCTTCCTCCGCAGGCGGAAATCTTGTCCCGAATCTCCGGATGCTCTACAACCCTCAGCTGAAAAGTTCCTACAATTTCGTTCCCGGCATCATGGGACTGATCCTGCTGCTCATCTGTGCCCTCATGACCTCGGTTTCCATTGTCCGGGAAAAGGAGACGGGCAGCATGGAGGTCCTGCTGGTTTCTCCGATAAAGCCCATCAACATTGTGCTCGCGAAGATGATACCTTATTTCGTCATCTCATGCGTGGTGCTGGTCAACATATTGCTGCTGACCATATTCGTGCTGAAGGTGCCGGTGGCGGGAAGCTTTTTCTGGATGATTCTCGTGTCGGTGATCTATATCATACTGTCCCTCGGGATAGGAATGCTTGTCTCCACCCTGGTGAAGACCCAGATCATCGCGACCCTCATCTGCGGCATGCTGTTCATGGTGCCTGTGATGATGCTCAGCGGCATGCTCTATCCGATAGAAAGCATGCCGCGGGTTTTCCAGTGGCTTGCGCAGCTGGTGCCTGCCAAATGGTTCATCGAGGCCATCAGGAAGATAATGATAGAGGGTGTCCCCGTGCGTTTTGTCCTCAAGGAGATGACGATACTGGTACTGATGGCCACCGTCATATTCACGGCTGCCGTGAAGAAATTCAACGACAGGCTGGAATAAAATGTATATGGAAAATGAATAATGAATACATCTTTGTATAGAAAATGTCACCGTTCAGATTTTTATTTGTCAAGGAGTGGAAACAGTTTGTCAGCAATCCTTTCATGCCGGCCGTGCTTGTCCTGCTGCCGGCGCTGCTGATGCTGTTCGTGCCTCTGCTCGCCACGATGGAGGTCAGGGATGTCAGGCTTGCAATCGTGGACAGGGACCGTTCAACAATGTCCATGCAGCTCATCGACAAGATTTCCCAGTCAGGTTATTTTGTCTTTGCGTCATATCCTGACACCTATTCCCAGGCGATGGACGGCCTGAGCCGTGGTGATTCAGACATAATCATTGAGATTCCGGAAGGGATGGAACGCTCGGTCGGGAGAGGGGAGCAGGTGGAGATTTTCATTGCAGCCAATGCCGTCAACAGCACCAAGGGCTCCATCGGAGGAGGATATCTTTCCTCCATCATAACTGACTTTTCTTCCGGACTGCCCTCTTCAGGCGGTCTGGCATCCGGCGCACCCCTTTCCATAAAGCCCCAGTTCAGGTACAATCCCCATCTGGAGTACAGGCTATTCATGGTCCCGGCCCTTATGATAGTTTCCATAATCCTTGTCGGAGGCTTTTTCCCGGCATTGAGCATCGTTTCCGAGAAGGAGAGCGGCTCCATCGAACAGATAAATGTATCTCCTGTCCGCAAACGCGATTTCATGCTTTCCAAGATGGTCTTTTACGGTCTTCTCGGCATCTTCGCATTCACGCTTTCCATACTCATCGCCCATTTTGTCTACGGTCTTGCGTCCCATGGCGGCCTGCCTGAAATCTATGTGGGCGCCATCCTCTTCCTTGCCTTCATTGCCGGTTTCGGCCTGATAATCTCAAATTATTCCGAAACCATGCTCCAGGCCGTCTTCATGATGTTTTTCTTTGTCCTGATATTCATGCTCATGAGCGGAATCTTCACCCCTGTGAGTTCGATGGCGACATGGTCCCAGTATGTCACATATATGCTTCCGACAACATATTTCGTGGAAATCCTGCGTTCAGTCTGCCTGAAGGGCAGCCGTTTTGCCGATCTCGGCTTCCAGTTTGTCATGCTTGCATCCTTTGCCGTAGTGATCAATGTCATAGCCGTCGTCACCTACAGGAAACAGAACTGAAACATTGCTGCTTCGGAATGGAATGAAATGATGATGACCGAGCTCGACGGCGGCAACCCTGTCTTTTACGGGGGCAGCAGCGACAGCGGCGGCCATGCCTTTGTGCTGGACGGATATACCGACAACGGGTATTTCCATGTCAACTGGGGCTGGAGCGGCTATTGCAACGGGTATTTTCTACTGTCCGCCCTCAATCCTGACGGTCAGGGCGCAGGCGGTTCGGCCGGCGGCTACAACAACGGCCAGGATGCCCTTGTCGGTCTGAAACGGGACGAGGGAGGGGAGTGGACGGTGTCTCTCGGTTTCGAGGCATACGAAGATCCTGAAGACGGCACAGTGTATCGCGGACTCAGCACGGACAGGACTCCGGAAAGGAATGTCCCGTTCACCCTTTCGGGAGGCCTTCTGTGTAACATGGGTGCCGTGGCTTTCAGCGGAGATGTGATTTTTGCTGTCACTGATGCCGACGGGAATATTGTCCAGAGACTTTTCGGAGGTCCTGTCAATGAAATTGAACCGAATTACGGTTTCTGCGTTTCAGCGTCCGTGACCGTAACTTCTCCTGTTCTTGAAGGCTATCGTATCCGGGCACTTTACCGTGGCGAAGGGGATTCCGTATGGAATGTGGCCAGAGGCAATGAAGAGAGCGGCTGTGTCTGGGAAATCCCTCTGTTATCCACCAATGCGATATTGGAGTCCACGAGGCTCACCTACAACAAGACGGACGGACTTCTGCATGTCCTTGTCGAAAGCGAAGTTTCCGTTTCCCTGTATGCTTCTGACGGCACGGACCTTAGTGACATTTGCGAAAGGCGTGGCGATGAAGTCACCGTCGATGCCTCGCTTCTGCCTGCCGGAAGGTGCCGTCTTGTCCTGAAAAATGAAGAAGGGGAGAAGGAGTTGACATTAAAATTAAAGGAATAATGAAAAATATATTCAAAATATCCGTCCTGGTGATATCCGTTTGCCTTGTTCCATTCTCCTGTACTCCGGAGGAACAACGGCTGGATTCAGGTCCTGAAAGCAACAGTTTTGTCCGCATCACCCATACCTCCGACACTTACACTGTTCCAGCCATTTCAGGCTCCGGCTTTTCAGCCGGTTCCGTCCTATGGGGTGACGGCCGCAGCGATAAATATTCGTCCGGTCTCACCCACATCTATTCCGGTTCCGGCGAATACACCGTCGTGATAGGGACCTGCAATCCGGAGGAAATCAGATTCAACGGCATCGGAGGCATCGCAGACATTGACCTTTCTTCATTCTGACTCAGTTATAGGTTCTGCAGCAGGGCAGGATGCCACCTTTATATGTGCCGTACTGTTCCGGTTCGGCCGTTATTTTATATATTCTGATCGTATTTTTCCGACTCTGTCATTATCCTTTTGGGGATTTCATATCTGTTGTAGATTTCATCCCTTGCAAGGGACTTCCGGACCTTTTCCGCCTCGCGTTCTTCCCGGCGCTCCGCCCTGAGGCGTTTTCGCTGGGCTGCTTCCATTTCATGCTGTCTGCTGCATTCCAAGATTTTCCCGGGCAGGCTTTCCAGTGTGCCGGTCCGCCTTGCCGGTTCCAGTTCGCATTCCCATACTGTGATCACCTTCCATCCGAGCGCTTCGAGCCGGGCCAGCACCGCCGTGTCCCTCCGCCTGTTCCTGCTGATTTTCTCTTCCCAGAACTGCCTGTTGGTCTGCGGCAGCACGAAATGTCTGCATCCTTCATGCCCGTGCCAGAAGCATCCGTTTATCAGTATTATCGTATGGTATTTCTTCAGTACAATGTCCGGCGTCCCCGGCAGAGCCTTCACATTCAGCCGATAGCGGAACCCTGCAGCAAAGAGCGACTTCCTCACCAGCACTTCCGGCCGTGTGTCCTTGCTGCGGATATGCGACATGCATCTGTGCCTCTGCTCCTTTGTCATCCTGTCCGCCATTGCTTCTTATTGCTTATGTGAAACTGTCTTGCTTCGCTTATTTTTGACACAGACAAAGATACGCAAATCCGGACGACACTCGTCTGTCATTTTCCGTATTTTTCGATATTTTGCCTTCTGTAACATAATATTTGAGGGTATAATCCATTTTTCAATTTTATCGCAAACATTTCATTTTGTTTTCTCATCATCGGCATTTGTTGTAATTTTGCCGTCAGGGATTTTAAACTTTTGAGAAAGTCTATGTACACAGGCAACGACGATACCATCTGCGCTCCTGCAACGGTTCCGGGTACGGGCGCCATCACAGTCATCCGCCTCAGCGGCGAAAATGCTCTTGAAATAGCCGACAAGGTGATAGAATGCAAGGCAACGTCAGACAATTCAGACAAGGATTCAGGTACAGATTCAGGTGTGGGTTCATATTCAGATTCCGGGCATATAGCCTCTTCAAAAGGCTATACCATCAGGTTCGGCACCATCAAGGACGAATCCGGAAAGCTCCTTGACGAAGTCCTTGTGAGCATTTTCCGTGCTCCTCATTCCTATACCGGCGAGAACTCCGTGGAGATTTCCTGCCACGCCTCCAAGTACATAGCCGACCGCCTGATGCAACTGCTTGTCAAGGCCGGAGCCCGCACCGCAGAGCCTGGCGAGTTCACCCGCCGAGCCTTCCTGAACGGCAAGATGGACCTTGCCCAGGCCGAAGCCGTTGCCGACCTCATAGCCTCCCAGAATGCCGCTGCCCACCGCGTTGCAATCAACCAGCTCAAAGGCGGATTCTCCCGCGAACTGTCCAAGATGCGTGCGCAGATGCTTCATATTGTTTCCCTTATGGAACTGGAGCTTGACTTCAGCGAAGAAGATGTCACATTTGCCGACAGACACGAACTTGACACCCTCCTGAAGTCCACCATCAGGCATATTTCCACCCTCATGGAATCCTTCCGCCTCGGCAATGTCATCAAAAACGGCGTTCCCGTCGTCATCATCGGCGCCACCAACGCCGGCAAGAGCACCCTCCTGAATGCCCTTCTCGGCGAAGACCGCGCCATCGTTTCCGATGTCCACGGCACCACCCGCGACACCATCGAGGAAACCATGACCATCGACGGCATCCTCTTCCGTTTCATCGACACAGCCGGCATCCGCGAGACCTCCGAAACCATCGAGAAAATCGGCATCGAGCGCACCTTCAAAAAGATCCGCGAAGCCACCGTCGTCCTTGCCATGCTTGATATCACCCGCCCCGAGGAAGACCTCACCCGCAGCGTCAACGATATCCTCATGAATGTCGACACCCGCCACCAGAAACTGATATTCCTCCTCAACAAATGCGACCTCACCGAAGGAACCTCTTTTGGGCAGTCCTTTGCCGGGGCAACTTTGGATTCGGATACAGGTGCGGGAGCTGTTACCTCGCATGCGGCGGAATCTATTGCTGCGGCTAAAGATGTTTCTTCTGATCCAACTGCTGGCCCGATTGTTTGCGGGGCCGAGGACGCTTCCCGTGCCAAGTCAGAAGATGCGATACCTGCTGTTGCCTCGCATACCGCAAAAGAAACCGATGTGGACAAAGAGATTTCCGGCAATTCTCGTCAAATGGATGATTTCAATGCTACTAACAATTATGTTATAATTAAAAACCATATTGTTTCACTCATTGAAGACCATAATATTAAACTCTTTGGCAAATATCATCCTGTCGAACCTGTTTCCAAAGCCGCTTCCATCCCGCCTATTTCCATCATCCCCATTTCCGCCAAGTCCGGCGAAGGCCTTGACACCTTGAAATCCGCCCTCGCCTCCACCCAAAGCGGCCTCATCTCCAATTCCGACACCGTCCTCATCACCAACACCCGCCACTACGAGGCCCTTTCCAACGCCCGCGACGCCCTCGTCCGCGTCCGCTCCGGCCTCTCCGACGCCCTCCCCACCGACCTCCTCACCCAGGACCTCCGCGAAGCCCTCTACCACATCGGCTCCATCGTCGGCGAAATCTCCACGGATGAGGTGCTGGGGAATATTTTTAGGAATTTTTGCATCGGCAAGTAATTTACTTAATTGATTATTGGTAAATTATATGTTATTTGACTGTAAATATCTAAGTGAACTATAGTTATGATATTTCTTCCTGTTAGCTTATAGGCACAATACTTTCTGTGCATTTGCATATTTAGTATAATTTTGTTCCTAGTTTGTCCTTGAAATTACGGACAGGGGACAAATTCTTGTCCCTCGGTATTTCCAAAGCGGATATAAATAATGGACAACATATTATGAATCAACGAGGTTTTGAAGATTACACATATTTTGTTTACGGTCATAAGACCGGCGCAGCTAACAGTTATATCAATGCCATCCACATTCTTGACAAAATATTTGCAAGAAAGGATCTCTTCAATCTACAAGGCAAATCCCTCACAGAAGTTGACGACGTGACTTGAACTGAAAAAAGTTGACAGATTTGAGAGCATAAATCAAACGAGTCAATGATAGAAAGACACAGGCGAGACATTGTCTTGAAGACCGACCCTGTGACCAGGGAGAAGTATTGGTCCAATGAGGTCGTCACAGTTTACAAACCGGACGAAGGAGACCGGGTTGATGCAGTTCTGGATATCCTTAAAGGCGTAACGACGGCGGAGGAAGTCAGAAAAAAATTTGACATCGCAACAGTCAAC
>CALUTY010000001.1 GCA_944323825.1 uncultured Bacteroidales bacterium | reverse complement strand
TATAGAAGAAGACCCCAAAATCGCAAATAAAGCATTGAAAATGATTGTTGATAATAGAAAAATATGGAAATAAAAACGACTCATACGCTCATCAATGGAGACAGCCGGAATCTTTCTTTAATTCCGGATAAATCCATTCATTTAATAATTACATCTCCTCCGTATTGGCAATTAAAAGATTATGGTAATGATAGCCAAATAGGATTTCATGATAGTTATGAAAGTTATATTAATAACTTGAATACCGTATGGTCGGAGTGCAATCGAGTTTTGCATGATGGATGCCGCTTATGTATAAATATCGGAGATCAATTTGCGCGTTCCGTTTATTATGGCCGCTATAAAGTAATACCAATTAGAACAGAGATCATCCGCTTTTGTGAGACTCTCGGCATGGATTATATGGGCGCAATTATATGGCAAAAACAGACTACGATGAATACTACAGGCGGCGGAGCTGTAATGGGTAGTTTCCCGTATCCTCGAAATGGCATTTTGAAAATCGATTATGAGTTTATTCTAGTATTTAAAAAACAAGGTAAAGCACCCACACCTACTGCGGAACAAAAAAAACACTCGGAGATAACGAAAGAGGAGTGGAATACTTATTTCGCATCTCATTGGAATTTCGGTGGAGCAAAACAAGACGGACACATAGCTGTGTTTCCTGAAGAATTGCCCCATCGTTTAATCAAAATGTTTTCGTTTGTAGGAGAAACCGTATTCGATCCATTTATGGGAAGTGGTACGACAGCTTTAGCTGCACGTAACTTGCAGCGTAATTCCATCGGGTATGAAATAAATCCTGAATATAAAAAATTCTATAGAGAAAAGGTTACATCGTCATCATTATTCGGATATGCAGAATTCCAATACCGTAACGATGAATCAACTTTCGATATCAACGAAAGGATGAAAACTTTACCATATCTATTTCAAGATCCGCATAAATTGGAGAACAAGATTGATATCAAAAAATTACAATTTGGATCTCGGATAGATAAAAACCGGAAAGAAAGAGAAGAATATTTTTCTGTCAAAGAGATTATCACCCCGAATATGCTTAAACTTAATACGGGATTAACCATTAAACTTATTGGCGTAGAGGTAGATGATAATTTAGAGAAACAAGCTATAGCTTATATCCGAGAAAAGATTAAAGGACATAAAGTATATATGCGTTTTGATGAAACGAAATATGATAATCAGAATAATCTATTGTGCTATTTATATTTGGAGAACAAAACTTTTATCAATGCCCATTTGATAAAAAAAAGATTAGTAACCGTAGATACGGTCGCGAATTATAAATATAAATCAAAATTTATTTCATACTAATATGGCAAATAATCAACAAGAATTGCAGCGTTTATTAAAAATCATTCCAGTCGGTAGAGCAAATGCAATGCATGCAGAAGACATTGCAAGAGGTATGGGGTATCCAACAGGAGGAAACCAAGTAGAAACAAGAGAATTAATACGATATGCTATCCAACAAGGATATATTATCGTAAGTACCCCTCGTGATGGATATTGGCGTTCTAATATAAAACAGGAAGTCATTGATTGTACAAACTCATTAATAAACCGAGCAGATGAGATTTATGATCGATGTAATGAACTCAAAAATGCATGGAATCAAGCAAATCCCAACAACATAATTCCTTAAGGCTATGAAACGTTATTCACTTAATTTTGGCAAAAAAGAACGAGTATTGAATTATGCGTGTCAAACATATCAATTATCTCGTCCAAATAAAGTCGGAGCTGTCATGGCTTTAATCCGCAATTGCCAACCATCTTCTTTCGAAGAATGGCAATCATGGTATTTTGAGAACGCATATACAGTAGGTAAGAATCCGACAAAAATCACAAACGAAAGTTTGAAAGAATTAGGAGAACGACTATATGCTAAAATTACAGAAGTCGTTATACCCGAATGGGAAGCTGCTTTCAGGGAATTGACAGAACAAGATTGTATAGATTATATTTATAATCTTACCATAAATCGTACTTACGATGGTTATATAAGAGAAAAGTCGGTTATTAATGATGGATTAGCCAAAATATTTCCCGATATAACCTTTGAAGAAAGCGATCCTGAATTGGATCATGCTGGCGACATTGATTATATTGCAAAAGTCGGAGATAAAGCGATAGGCATACAAATCAAGCCGATAACTGCAAGTGCCAATTTCGGAAGTTATTCTCTAACGGAACGGATGAAAGCAAGTTTCGAATCATTCAAAGAACAATATGGAGGGAATGTATTCATAGTGTTCAGCTTAGATGGAGAAATCGCCAATAAAGAAGTCGTGGAGCAGATTAGAGCTGAAATAGATCGATTATCGAATTGAGCATACTCTGTTTTAGAATCAGATTATGAAAAAGAATGATATTGAAAACAGATCGCTTCCACCGATAGAAGTCATAGACTTATTTTGCGGCATCGGCGGCTTGAGTTTCGGCATGAAAAGCAAGGGTTTTGATATACTCGCAGGATACGATCTCGATGCCACGTGCCGATATGCCTATGAAACAAATAACGAAGCGAAGTTTATTTATAAAGATATCAAAACGGTATCCGCCGATGAAATCGGTGCATTGTACAGTAAAGATGCTATTAGGGTTTTAGCAGGATGCGCTCCTTGCCAGCCGTTTTCTTCGTATGCGTTCAAAAACAAAAAAAAGGATCCGAATAAATACGATTTGTTATATGAATTCGGACGGTTGGTAAAAGATACATTGCCCGATATAGTCACGATGGAGAATGTCTCTCAAATTCTGGTATTCAAAGATAAACCAGTATTATCCGATTTTGTAAATCTATTGAGAGAAAACGACTATCGAGTTTGGGTGAAGCCTGTATATTGTCCGGATTACGGAATTCCTCAAACGCGCAAACGATTGGTATTGTTGGCGTCGCGATTAGGGGAAATCGAATTGATTCCGCCTACGCATAAACCCAACGAATATAAAACCGTTAAAGATGCGATAGGCGACTTGCCCGAATTGAAAGCCGGAGAGGTTGATCCGAACGATCCATTGCACAGAGCAAAAGCATTGTCTTCGAAGAATCTTGATCGTATTCGAAATACTCCATACGGCGGAGGATGGAAAGATTGGCCGGAAGAGTTGAAACTACGATGCCATAAAACGGATAGCGGCAGTTCGTTCGGAAGCGTTTACGGCAGAATGGTTTGGGAAAAACCGGCACCTACAATGACTACCCAATGTACAGGATTGGGAAACGGAAGATTCGGACATCCGACCCAAGACCGTGCGATATCGGTCAGAGAGGCTGCCCTTATACAAACGTTCCCGAAAACGTATAAATTTTTCGCTAACGAGCAGGATGTTGCGATCACTAAAGCATCGAGATATATCGGTAATGCCGTGCCTCCGAGATTAGGGGAAATAATTGCAGAAAGCATATTGACACATGTAAATTCTAACCGTATTGACATATGAACGAATACACATTCAATATTTCATTGAGCATATTGAACCATCTCGGAAGAAATTTGTATAGAAGTTTCATCACCGTATTGGGCGAGGCGATTTCTAATGCATGGGATGCTGATGCTCGGAATGTCCGAATTACGATAGATCGTGATAAAGGTATGCTTATCATCGAAGATGACGGACAGGGAATGACAGAAGACGACTTCCAAAATAAATTTTTGAAAATAGGTTATTCAAAACGTAAGAATAATGTTTCTGCAACCGAAATCGGAAGACCGTTCATCGGGCGTAAAGGTATCGGAAAGTTGGCATTATTGTCTTGTGCGAAAAGAATAACAGTTCTGACTAAAACTGTAAATACGGATTTAGTCGGCGGCATTATTGATAATTCAGGATTGGATGAGGCGATAAAAGACGATGTTTCTACGAATGAGTATAAATTAGGTATTCCTGATGCTTTTATTGTAGACCGATTCGGTAAAGATATGGTTTCAGGAACAATTATTTTATTCGAAGAAATCAATGATGGGATCCGCAACAGAATCCAATATATACGAAAATTAGTTGCTTTGTATTTCCGATTTTCGTTGTTGGATCCATCATTTCATATTTTCTTGAACGGTTCTCAAATAACACTGGACGAGTTGACAGATTTGATCAATGGAACACAATTCTTATGGAAAATCAATAATCCTAACGACCCTTATATCTCTGAGAAACTTCAAATAAGTGAAGCTTTGAAGAAACAAAAAGATTTACAAGCCGGGATTGATGCTATTTCTGGTTTCATCGCTTCTGTCGAAAGGCCGTCTATGCTTAAAATCAGAGAGTCGGAGGAAAAAGTAAGTATCGATTTATATGTGAATGGCCGATTGCGCGAAAAAGATATCTTGAAACATATTCCAACAACACGAATTGTTGAGAGTTATTTGTACGGGCAAATTCACTATAACGCATTGGATGATGAAAACGACCGATTCACGAGCAGCCGAGAGGGCGTCGTATCGGATGATCCCAAGTTCGTCGCTTTCTTGAAAGAAATAGAAGAATTATTGAGAACAATCATCGACGACTGGGATAAATGGCGTACCGAATTGAATCAAGATGGAGATTCTGAAAATAAACGAATCTCTCGTAAAGAACGCAAGTCGAGAGAACTCTTCAGTGCCGTTGCCGATGATTTCGTACCACCTAAGACTCATGCACCAAGTCGAAAAAAAGTCGAGGATTGGATCATTGACTTAAGTCAAGACGCCGAGTTCAATTTTGCATCGTACGGAGAATGTTTCGTTGCGGAAAATTTGCTTCGAAAATACATTGAAGACAAAAAGATTCCAATTCCGGCAAGAATGCAGAAACAAATCGAAGATTGGATGCAAAAAGCTGAAATGCACAAGAATAAAGCTAATATCAGTTTCGATATTAGAGAAAATACAACGGAATTGTCTTATTGTGCAATGGATGATTTAGCCTATCTTGCCGATGATGAAACCGATAAAGACAAAAAGGCCTCATTGCGTAGAGATGCTATAGAATATAAACCGATACGTGATGCTATGTCGCATACGTCTCGTTTAACGAATGCGGCAAAAATACGGCTTACAGCAACATATGAAAATATCAAAGCGCGAATCATCCAATTGCTTAACAATGCATAATGGCGGATACGGTTAGTAAAGAGAAACGTTCGGAGATAATGTCCCATGTAACGGGAAAAGAGACGAAACCCGAAATAATAGTCCGGAAATATTTGTTCGCACGCGGTTTAAGGTATCGGAAGAACGTAAAACGATTGCCGGGTACGCCGGATATCGTTTTCCCTAAATACAAAACTGCAGTATTTGTTAATGGATGTTTCTGGCATGGTCATAAAGGGTGCAAATACTCTCATCTACCATCATCCAATTTTGAATATTGGGAGAAAAAGATTGCAGATAATATAGAACGTGATGAACGGAAGAAAAGAGAATTAGAGGGGTTAGGATATCGTGTACTAATCATATGGCAATGTCAATTAAAATCGAATACCAAAATCGAAACTTTAGAAGCCTTATATCATAATATTGTGAACAGTTAAATAGCAAGTTTTCCATTCCTATAAATAATTCTTATTGTATAATTGATATATAATTCACCACTCTCATTATAAAGTTTATATCCAACATCGTTCTCGTTTTGATTTGTTCTGTAGCCACGAAATTTCTTTCGGGGTAGCCTAATACCCCTCCCACCGCTCAGCGGCGGGAGGAATGCCACACAATCTGCAAGCAGAGGCGATCTCGTTGTCCAATGCAGGACTGATTATTAAGTGGCAAACAAGTTGTATGGTTAGACATAGTATTGCCATCGAAATTTCTCCAGCGACACGCACAGCAGTCAAGCGACAAGAGGGAGAAAGAAGATGTAAAACGAAACAATTATATCCGAATCAAACAACCTATCCCCGCAGCCTATTCAGAGATATTTTTCATTGGCGGTAAGTCAATCCTATCGACGACTTGTCCCTTTTATAGCGTGACAAAAGTCTGTTTCGGGCTCAACTTTCACCGTTGATATTCTTTCAGTTGTTCTCCTGAAAACGGTTTAGTTTAGTTTTTCTCCCTTATATATAGATACTAAAGTAAACTAAAATATATATGTTCGCTTCTAGTTCGTGTCAATCGAATAATCCGTTTACCAGATTGACCGCATCATCCTTTTTCTGATTGATGATTTTGGCGTATACCTGTGTCATCTTCACGTCGGCATGACCGAGCAACTTCGAGGTGGTATAGAGGTCGGCGCCAAGCGTCAGCATCATCGTCGCAAACGTGTGACGGGCGGTGTGAAATGAGAAACGTTTGTCTATGCCGGCCGCTTTCGCCCATGGTTTGAGCAGCAGATTTATCATCGTTGGACTCGGTAAGTCGAAGACGTGGTCTTCCGCCATCTTGTCTCCTCGCTCCGGCATCCACTTTAACGCTTCTGGTGAAAGCGGCAAATAAATCGGCTCTTTGGTTTTCTGCATGGACACAGCAAGGCGATATTGACCTCTATCCACAAAAACATCTTTCCATCTCAAACCGATAATGTCGCTTATTCGCAATCCACAGAAGCAAGAGAACAAATAAGACTGTTTTACGGCCTTATTCTTCATCGGAGTAGCAATCAGTGCCCGGACCTCTTCAATGGTCATATACGAGCGTTTGCTCTCCGGCAAGCGTATCTTATCCGAGTTGTTGATCTTTGTAAATGGGTTGGACTTGATAATATCCGCACGAACGGCGGCATTCAAAGCTCCGTTCAGAATACGGTAATAAGTGTGAAGCGTAAAGTTTGACACCCGTTTTCCTTTGGGGCGATACTCCGTCAGCAGATAGTCGATATACTCTTGGCAGAACGTCTTGTCAATCTGGTCCATCGTTATTTGTTCACCCGCATAATCCTTCAGTATGCGGATGGTTACCATGATTTGGTTCCCGTCCTTTTTACCACGCTTCGCCTGATTCTCTTTGTAGGTCTCCATCCAGTCCAAAAGAAAAACCTTTTCCCTGTGTTCGATTCCGGCCTCACCATTGGTAAGTTGGATGATGCGCTTCGATTTGATGGCATTGGCGGCAGCCATTGTCGCTTGATTCTGCCTACGGGCATTATAATCTGTTTCGGGAATAAGGTACATCTTCAGATACTCGTATGTCCGTTTGCCATTCCGGTATATATCCAGATACAAGCTCTTATTTCCATTGGCCAGTTCTTTCATCCGCAGACGGACAGGTTCTTTGACTTTTGCAGGCTTTTTTACTCGTGGCATATTCCCTCCTCTTTTGCTCGTTATATCTGCTGCAAAACTACAAATAAAAGCCGAAACTAAGGAACAAATAAGAAACAAAAATGTACCGAAAAAGAACCAATCAACTGAAAAGAATGAAAATAACAGAAAACATCAAGCCTCATATAATACACTGTAAATTAGTTCATTTATTTGCACTTGTTTAACTCTTGTTTTCATTTAATACCTATACTTTAGAAATCTGGTAAATTTATTCAAGGAAGAGATAGGCAATACAGACACTCATCACCGCATTTCGTTATGTATCATTCGATATATGCCGGCGGTGTGGGGTATTGTTTATTTTCCTTGAGGTTTTACCAGAACCCGTCCGGAGATAAGCTATGGCTCCACACTTTTTTTGTGCAGCCGTCTACAGAAAGCAGGGCAGCATATTCATATGGTATAGTTGTAAAATATGTTGAATTTTAAATATTCATATTATGAAAGGCAAAGACACATTTACTCAAAGTGAAATTCTTGAATTGAAGTCGCTGATCAGAAAAAGAGTCGCAGCAGATAGGTCTGCACAGAAGCAAATCCGGAACCGCATGAGGTCTTTGGGGTTTTATGGCCGTGATGATTGGGATATTATTGATTGTCAGATTTCCGATTTGGATAATCTGATAAGTTCAGGTCGTATCAAAGTCAAATAAAGGAATAGCCATTCCAAAACCGGGTTGTTATTTGTTCCATTCATATTCAGTTGATAAGATATTATTGGTTATATATTAATTATTAAAGCATAATTGATAAGATAATGAAATTCAATACATTGAAAGATCTGGAAGAGGCCGGGTTCGTCGGCTTTGTACCGGTGTCGGGTTTGAAGACGCAAGGTGTCAGGCATCCGCTTGATGTCGAGGCGGACAGTTGTCTTGATCGTCCAGGAGTATATATGGTGGTGAGACAGGCGGCTTCTGTGCCTGAGTTTGTGCAGCAAGGGACAGGAGGATTTTTTAAAGGGAAAAATCCTAATGTGCCGGAATCTGAACTGAAAGCTGCGTGGGTCAATGATACATGTGTCGTTTATATCGGGAAAGCCGGTGGCGGCACATCAAGTGCGACATTGCGGAAACGCATCAGGCAATATGTGCGTTTCGGTTCAGGAGAGCCGGTAGGCCATTGGGGCGGACGCTATATCTGGCAGCTGAAGGATGCAGATGATCTTCTTTTCTGCTGGAAGCCTGCATCGGCTTCCGAGGATGCTGCTGCATTGGAATCCGCTCTTATAGCAGACTTCAAGTCCAGTCATGGAGGTCGCAGGCCATTTGCCAATCTCCGGGACTGAATCCGTACCTTGGAATTATAACTTTGGGAGTATTTGTATCATGACACCGGGAAAAACTGAACGGCCGATATGGCATTCCATTTTAGGGAACGAGTCGCGTGCTGCCAGGGCAGAGGCGGCTAAAGGCATGTCTCCGGAAGAATTGCTGTTCATTTCGGAGCCTGATGCGGATGACATCTCTGACTATGGCGGAGAGGTTGAAGATTATTGCCGGGACTTAGGTGTGGACCTTTCTGATTTTTACGGCACTCATGCTGAAAACTTTTCTGAAGGTCTTGATTTCCCGGGGTTTGATGGATCTGAAGACATGTCGGATTTTCAGGATGACGGAGATTTCATCGGGTGATTCTGCCGGTAATCCGGGGGATATTCAAGAACCCTGTCATTACTCCGAAGTGGGTTTTGACAGGGTTTGTCTGTATGGCAGATGGTTCGGGTTATTTCAGATGTTCCATATAGAATGTCACGATCTTGTCGAACGGAATCTTGTCGAAGTTGTCGTAGAGGTCCACATGGCTGGCTCCGGGGATGATGAGGAGTTCCTTGTTGTCGCCGGTGAGCTTCTTGAAGGTGTCTTCGCTGAAGTAGCGGGAATGGGCCTTTTCGCCGTGGATGAGAAGGACGGCGCTGCGGATTTCACCGACATAGGCCATTATCGGCATGTTCAGGAAGGAGAGGGAAGAGGTGACATTCCAGCCGCTGTTGGAGTTGAGGGAACGGCTGTGGTAGCCACGGGAAGTCTTGTAATAGGCGTGATAGTCTTTTACGAACTGTGGGGCATCTTCCGGAAGCGGATCCACGACACCTCCTGCGAGGGCGTATGTGCCGTTCCTGTAGTCCTCGGTGCGTTGGGCATTCAGCTTGACGCGCAGGTCATGACGGGCGTCGGCGGTGTCTGCCGCATCGAAGTAGCCGTTGGCGGTGACGCGGCTCATGTCATACATGGTGGCGGCGACGGTGGCCTTGATGCGGGTGTCGATGGAGGCGGCATTTATGGCCATTCCTCCCCAGCCGCAGATGCCGAGGATGCCGATGCGCTCAGGGTCGGCCTTGTCGCAGGTGGAAAGGAAGTCCACGGCTGCGCAGAAGTCCTCGGTGTTGATGTCGGGCGAGGCCACATATCGCGGCTCTCCGGCACTCTCTCCGGTATAGGACGGGTCGAAGGCTATGGTAAGGAAGCCTCTCTCGGCCAATGTCTGGGCATACAGGCCTGAAGCCTGCTCCTTGACTGCACCGAACGGGCCGCTGACGGCAATTGCCGGGAGCCTGCCTTCGGCATTCTTGGGCATATACATGTCGGCGGCGAGGGTGATGCCGTACCTGTTGGTGAAAGTCACCTTGCTGTGTTCCACCTTGTTGCTCTGCGGGAATGTCTTGTCCCACTCCCGGGTCAATTCAAGAGTCTTCATATTGATGTCGGTTTGATTTCCTTTGTCTGTTGCAGTGCCCGGTTCAGCCGCTGAGGTGAAGACGGACATTGCCAGCATTGTCTGGGCAATTAAGAATATTGCAGAAATTCTTTTCATTGGAAGTGAATTTACTTATTGTCGTCAAATCCCTCTGCTTCGCTCGGGATGATAATTTGATGGTGCTCCCAGGGGGTTCCCCGGTACGATGCAAAGATAGGCCATGCCGCACTGATGCAGCATAACCGCATTACGGATAGGATAACCTTGATTACGGATTTGACGGTTTTTCCTCCTTGCGGTAGAAGGAAGCCACCGGCAGCAGGGCAATGAGATAGCCTATTGCAGCAACGCCTGCGGCTGTGATGAGGACATCCTTCCAGGAGATGATGACCGGATATGCCTGGATGATGAAGTTCCCCGGCATCTTGATGAAGCCGAAGTGCTGCTGAAGGAGGGCGAAACCGATGCCGAGTACAAGGCCTGCCGCCATTCCCAGCAGGGATATCAGCCAGCCTTCCAGTACGAATATCCTTTTGAGCAGCCTGTCGGTGGCCCCCATGCTTCTGAATGTCATTATGTCCCCGCGCTTTTCGATTATAAGCATGGAAAGGGAACCGAAGATGTTGAAGGCAATGATGATGATGACGAATATCAGGATAAGGTAGATGGATGCCTTCTCATATTTCATCATTTTGTACAGGGCCGTGTTCTGTTCGAAGCGGTCGCTGACCTTGAATGAAGGGCCGAGTCTTTCCTCAATGCCTTTCTTCACCCTTTTTATCTCCTTGGAGGAGGCACCGGTCATCCTCAGTTCCACGGCCGAGACTTCGTCATCATATTCAAGGAGCTCCCTCATCTTTTCGATGGGGACTATCAGCAGCTCGTTGTCTATTTCGTTGTTTATGGAAAATACCCCTGACGGATACACCTTTACAGATTCTATTGATGCAGCCGGGTTGGACAGGGATATGTTGCGGGTCCTTGACGGGAAATACATTTCCACCGGGGCGATGAATTTCGGATTGATGCCGAGATTGTAGGCAAGCCCTGCTCCGACTACGGTCTGAGGCACATCGCCGCGGTGAAGGGAAAATTCCCCTCTCCTGATGTGGTCTTTCAGAGGGGATTCCTCCTCGTATATCGTGTCCACGCCCTTTGCCTTTGCCACGCTCTGCCTGCCGTCATAGCTGATGAACACATTTTCCTGAAGCACGGTGCACATGCTTCTGACGGACTCCTGTTCATAGATCCAGTCATAGACCTCTCCTTCAGGAATGAAGACTTTCCCTTCTGCAGGCGTGATGAGCAGCTCCGGCTCCACATTGCCGAGCATGGACTTCACAAGCGAGTCGAATCCGTTGTAGACGGAAAGGATGATGATGAGCGCAGCTGTGCCTATGGCCATGCCGACGGCACTTATTGCCGAGATTATGTTTATCACATTGTGTGATTTCCTGGCAAAAAGATACCGTCTGGCTATGAACAGAGGCAGATTCATTTCTTAAGCAGCTCTTCTATGTGTTCCACATAGTCGAGGGAGTTGTCAAGGAAAAAGGAGATTTCAGGTACGATCCTGAGCTGCTTGGCAATTCTGTTGCCGAGTTCTCCCCTGAGTGCACGGGCATTTTCCTCGAGTATTCCCATCACTTTCTCCGCTTTCTCTGACGGGAAAATGCTCACATATATTCTGGCTACGGACAGGTCCGGGCTGACCTTCACTCCGCTGACAGACACCAGGGCACCGTCAAACATGGCCATGCCCTTGCTGCGGATGATCTCGGCGATGTCGCGCTGGAGTTCCTTGGCGACCTTGAGCTGTCTTGTTGATTCCTGTTCCATTTTCTTGTTTCTTTTTTGTGATAACGGCGTTGGACTACACTTCCTGATGTCCTCACATTTATTTCAATTTTATGATGAAATAGTTCTTCTTGCCTTTCTGGGCGAGGATGTACTTGCCGTTGAGGACTGACTCGCTGCCGATGGAGGCATTGATGTCGGACACTTTCTCCTTGTCGATGCTCACTCCGCCGGCCTGCACCATCTTGCGGCACTCTCCCTTTGAAGGGAATATGGAGGTTTCGACTGCCAGAAGTTCGAGAATGTTCATCGGAAGTCTGTCAGCTGCGACCTCAAATGTAGGCACGCCTTCGAACACCTGCAGGAAGGTCTTCTCGTCAAGCTTCTTCAGCGCATCGGAAGTGGCATTCCCGAAGAGCATTTCAGAGGCTGCGACGGCATTGTTGTATTCGCTTTCTCCATGCACCATGACCGTAATTTCCTTTGCAAGCAGCTTCTGCAGCTTCCTCATGTGCGGAGCCTCGGCGTGTTCGGCAATGGCCGCCTCGATTTCCTCACGGCTGAGCATGGTGAAGATCTTGATGTACCTCGCCGCATCCTCGTCCGACACATTCAGCCAGAACTGGTAGAACTGATAAGGGGATGTCCTCTCCGGGTCGAGCCAGATGTTGCCTTTCTCAGTCTTTCCGAACTTGCCTCCGTCAGCCTTCGTGATGAGCGGGCAGGTGAGGGCGTAGGCTTCCTTGCCGAGGATCCTGCGTATGAGCTCGCTTCCCGTGGTGATGTTGCCCCACTGGTCGCTTCCTCCCATCTGCAGGGTGCATCCCTTGTGCTCATAGAGCCAGAGGTAGTCGTAGCCCTGGAGCAGCTGGTATGTGAATTCAGTGAATGACATGCCTTCACGGGACTCCGAAGAAAGCCTTTTCTTTACAGAGTCCTTCGCCATCATATAGTTGACGGTGATATGCTTTCCTATGTCACGGGCAAAGTTGATGAAGGAGTAGTCCTTCATCCAGTCGTAGTTGTTCACCAGCTCCGCCCTGTTCGGCGCATCCGACTCGAAGTCAAGGAATCTCGAAAGCTGCTTCTTTATGCAGGCCACATTGTGCGCCAGCGTCTCTTCGTCCAGCAGGTTCCTTTCCTGTGACTTCATGGAAGGGTCACCGATCATTCCCGTTGCTCCGCCCACCAGTGCGAAAGGCTTGTGCCCGCAGTTCTGGAAATGCTTCAGAATCATCACGCTCACAAGATGCCCGATGTGCAGCGAGTCTGCCGTCGGGTCGATGCCCACGTAGGCTGCCGTCGGACCTTCCATAAGTTTCTCTTCCGTCCCGGGCATGATTTCCTGTATCATGCCCCTCCATTTGAGTTCCTCTACAAAATTCTTCATCGTATTTATTTTTTATTGTTTTTCATCTCATCAGCATGCCGTCAAGCCCGGGAAAATTCCCGGGTCAATCCGATAGGACGGCACAACCTGCAAAGATAATCAAAATATAATAAAGGTTGCGATAATGTGATTTTACGGCTAAATTTACTGCCACGAAACATCAATGGAAAAATGAAACATAAATTTTATTTTCTGCCGCTTCTCCTGCTTGCCTCATGCGCCGGCAGGGGAAGCGTCATGCCGCAGGTTGAAACTGTGTCATGGCACGGATGGGACCGTTCGGTGAAGATGTCCAACGGGACCGTGGCAGTCATTTTGAACCCGGAATACGGGGGAGGGGTGACTTTTTTCGGGTTCTGCGGAGAAGGGGCTGCATCGGAGGATGACAATGTCCTGTGGAATGACGATGTGATTGACGGATGGGGGCTTGAAGACTATCTGAGGACGGGGAGAAGCCCTTCGGCGGGGAGGTTCGATGTGGGGAATGAACGGAAGACGGAAAATCTTCATGCAGAGCTGTGGGCGGGGGAATACTCTGTCGCTGTCGGGCCGGACAATTCAGTGTCCCTTATAAGTCCGGAGTCGGAAGCTCTCGGGATAAGGCTTGAAAGAAAGTATGAGCTGGACCCGGTGGAGCCGGAGCTTACGATAACGCATACGATGGAGAACATTTCGGAAGAGGAGGTGGAATATTGCTTCTGGACCAGGACGCTGCTGCCTTCGGGCGGAATCTTCTTCTGTGATGTTGACAGCACGGAGGCATATCCTCACGGCTATTCCGAAATGGCATTTGAGCCGGACAGGCTTGTCCCTGTGCCTGGACATGAAGACAGGGTGCTGTGCCGTCACGGAAAGTTCGTGGCTCTTCCCGGAGGGGCTCAGGCGAAGAAATACGGCATTTTCAATACTGACGGCGTGACATGCTACAGGAACAGGGATGTGCTGTATGTCAAGGAATTTGAATATGTAAGGGACGGTCGCTATGACTGCAACCCAGGACACGGCAGCTTCCCGATGATGATATATTTCAATGCGGATTTCATTGAAATGGAGCCGAATTCACCGATGTTCAGGCTTCCGCCCGGCGGGTCCGTCTCTTTCCTGGAAACATGGAGACTGGGGAAGGTCCGTGATTGACGGTTGATTCCCGGCTATTGCCGGATTGTTTTGACGGCAAAAATGCCTGAGGAATTTTTTCATTGTAAAAAGATTCTTAAATTTGCGCGGCTTAAAAAATTGGAATATGAGAAAGAATATCGTTGCCGGAAACTGGAAGATGAACACTACAGTTCCGGAGGGAATCGAACTCGCAAAGGAAGTGGTTGCAAAGGCATCTGAGGTGCCAGCTTCAGTGAAACTCATCATCGCTCCTCCTTTCACTCATCTCTTCCCTGTCGCTGAGGTGGTAAAGGGATCGGTTGTGGGCCTTTCGGCACAGAACTGCGCTGACAAGGAGAAAGGAGCATATACAGGAGAGGTTTCAGTGAAGATGCTTTCTTCTGTAGGATGCGAATACACTATCCTCGGACACTCTGAAAGAAGGCAGTATTACGGAGAGACTGATTCCACACTCGTAGAGAAGGTGAAGCTCGCCATCGCAGAGGGCCTTTCTCCTATCTTCTGTGTAGGTGAGAACCTTGACGAGCGTGAGGCCGGCCGTCATTTTGACGTGGTTTCAGAGCAGGTGAAGAATGTGCTCTATACGCTTTCAGCAGAGGAGATGGCAAAGGTGATCGTTGCATACGAGCCGGTATGGGCCATCGGAACAGGCAAGACAGCCACTGCAGAACAGGCACAGGAAATCCACGCATGCATCCGCAAGGTGCTTGCCGAGAAGTTCGGTGCACTTGCAGACGAGATCACCATCCTCTACGGCGGAAGCTGCAAGCCTTCAAACGCCAAAGAGCTTTTCGCATGTCCTGACATCGATGGCGGACTCATCGGCGGCGCTGCCCTCAAGGCAGATGACTTCATCGCCATTGCGCAGTCATTCTGAATGTTTTGATGTGTCATTTGAATCAGGGGCTGGCTCACAATCAGGGAGCAAGCCCTTTTTTCTTTGCTTTTTTGCGTATAGTCATCTTTTCGCCTTCCGATGAGATACCATCGGAATATTTTCATATCTTTGGCGACAATTAACCATAATGCTGTTTATATGAAAAATATATTTGCACTTCTTTTGGCATCGGCAGTTCTGCTGGCTATCCCTTCCTGTAAAAAGTCTGTCACTTGGACAATTGATGATTTTGTCGGAACATGGAACGGATCATGGCAGACGGTTCTGGACGGCGGCATTTCCGTAGGTACAGGCGGCCAGAGTGCTGTTCTTGAAATAGCCCGGGATCACAGTTATGTTTTGGAACTGTCCGGCGGCATACCCGAAGGGGAAGTGACTGTGTATGAGGGACAGGCATCTGCCTCAGACGGGTATCTGATTCTTGAGGGAGAATTCCGTGACAGGCTTGAAGTCATCGGTGATGTCAAGGCCGGAGGTGTCGATCTCAGGGGAGAGACACTTAATCTGGTTTACATGGTGCGTGAGTAATTCAAATGTTGTGTTTGAGCACTCCAGTGATATTCTTGTTTTTTTAATGATATTTTACAGAGATGATTATGAAAAGAAAAAACATTCTTCTGTGCTGTACAGTGGCATCTGCGGCGATGGCGGTCTCGTGCTCGCAGACCGGTGAGACGGATCTTCAGAAAAAGGTGGATGAATATGCAGTGGTGGAGGTGAGCTCGCCGCTGATGGAAAACCTTTCCGACAAGGACATGCAGGTGATCAACCTGTTCCGTTCTGCCGGCAGGGTGATCGATGACCTTTTCTGGAAACAGACCTTCGGGGACAAGTCGCAGCTGTCAGGGCTTGATGACGAGGCGGCAAAGGATTTTGCCAAGATCAACTACGGACCTTGGGACAGGCTTGATGACAATGAGCCTTTCATTGAGGGCTACGGGCCGAAGCCTCTTGGAGCCAACTATTATCCTGCCGACATCACGGCTGAGGAGTTTGCCGCATTTGACGACCCTGACAAGAACAGTCTCTACACCGTGCTGAGAAGGGACGAGAACGGGGACTTGAAATGCGTCTGGTACAGGGATGAATACAAGGCTGAGCTGGACAAGATCTGCATGTATCTTGAGGAGGCTGCCTCCATCACCGAGAATGAGGGGCTGAAGAACTACCTGCTGAAGAGGGTGCAGGCTTTCCGCACCGATGACTACTATGAAAGCGACCTCGCATGGATGGACATGAAGGACAGCAAGATAGACATAGTGATAGGTCCTATTGAGAATTATGACGACAAGCTCAACGAGGCCAAGGCCTCATACGAATGTTTCATCCTTCTGAAGGACGAGGAGAGGAGCGCGAGCCTCGCAAAGTATGTTGCAATGCTTCCGGAACTGCAGACGATGCTTCCGTGCAAGCCTGAATACAAGACTTTCGTGCCGGGGACATCCTCTGACCTGAATGTCTACGATGCAATATATTATTCCGGAGACTGCAATGCGGGCAGCAAGACAATAGCCATAAACCTTCCGAACGATGACAGGGTGCAGGCCGTCAAGGGCACCCGCAGGCTCCAGCTGCACAACAGCATGAATGCCAAGTTCGGCAAGATATTGCTGCCGATAGGCCGTCTGCTGATAGAGCCGGAGCAGCGCAAGCATCTCCGCGATGAGGCGTTCTTCTGGAATGTGACTTTCCATGAGGTGGCGCATGGTCTGGGAGTGAAGGAAACTGTCAACGGAAAGGGTACTGTTGATGAGGCCCTCGGCACTGAAAAGACCACATGGGAGGAGGCCAAGGCTGATATCCTCGGTCTGTTCATGGTGTGCAAGCTCATTGACATGAAGGAGATTCCTCTCATTTCCAAGGAAGATGCCATCACCACTTTCATAGCAGGCCTGGTGCGTTCAGTGCGTTTCGGCGCAGCCTCGTCACATGGCAGGGCCAACATGATGTGCTACAACTACATGAAGGAGAACGGCGCCTTCACGAGGAACAAGGCCGGTCTTTATCATATAGACTATGAACAGGCGCTGAAGGTCATTGATTCATGGGCAGAGCTCATCCTCACCACCCAGGCTGAGGGAAATTATGAGTTCGCAAAGGAATATGCAGAGAAGAATGCCGTGATTCCGGAGGCTCTTGCAGCGGACATCGCCAATGTCAATGCCCACAACATCCCGCGTGACATCCGCTTCGACTTCGTCTGGTAACAGCAGCATTGCATACAAGAAAAGCATCCTGGACTTCCGACGGAAATCCAGGATGCTTTTCTTTACTGTTATCCCGAGCTTATTTCATCAGCTCCATCACTGTCTTCTGCATCTCACCGTATTGCTCTTCCATGCTCTGCAGAAGCCTGTACTGTGCCCTTGTCCTGACCAGGTTGTGTTCAGGATATGCCGTCTTGTAGTAGACATCCCCGTCGATATAGTCCATCAGGAAGCGCAGGACCTGTTCGAAGGTGATGTATTTCGCCGAAAAGGCGAGATATTCGGCTTCCTTTGCGCACAGTGTGCCTTTCCTTTGTGAGAGATAGCCTTCAGTATAGGCCCTGAACATTTCCATTGACATGGACACCTTGCCGAGGTCCCGGTCGTCTTCTGCGCCCGTGTTGGTGTAGGACCGGATGGCATCTCCGAAATCATTCAGCGAAGTGCTGCTCATGCAGGTGTCCAGGTCGATGACACAGAGCACATTGCCCCTTTCATCAAAGAGGATGTTGCTGATCTTTGTGTCATTGTGAGTGACCCTGGTCGGAAGCGTGCCGTCCTCGACAAGGCTCCAGAATGCCAGCATCTCTTCCTTGCGTGATTCAATCCAGCTGATTTCCTCGGCAAGCTCCTTCACACGGCCGGCGGCGTCCTTCTTCAACGCCTCATCCCATTGTTCAAATCTCCACCTGATGTTGTGGAAGCCTTTTATGGTCTCGTTGAGCGGCTGCGTGAAGTCGGCAAGCATCGACTGGAATTTTCCTATGCCTTCCCCTCCCTTGTATGCAAGGGCCGGGCTGTCCGCCTTCTCGTATGTCACGGAGCCTTCAATGAACAGGCTAACTGCCCAATAATTGCCCCTGGCATCCTTGTAATAAAGATCGCCGCCTTGAGCAGCCTTTTCTTCGGCACTCATGCTTTCCGGTTTCCTCCTGATGACTTTGAGAACTTCGCGGTCAGGATCACCGCCTGCGGCGATGACTTTCTTCCTCAGATGTTCCGTCACCATTGCAATGTTCCTCATCATGCCGGGGACATCCGGGAACACATTGTGGTTTTTCCTCTGGAGTATGTACCTTGCGACCTTTCCCGATGCGTCAGGCCTTGTGGCCACAGTCAGGGTGTCATTGATGAAGCCCGGTCCCATCGCCTTGATGGACACGGCCTCCGTTGCGGTTTCGAATTTTGAAATGATTTCAAACAGTTCTTTTTCTGTGTACATCGTATAATGTGGTTTTATTGTCGTGGCTTGTCCTGACGGCATTCATTTGAGTATCAACTCCCCGAAGAAATCCGGTCTGTGGAAGTCCGGACTCGGCACATCTATCGGATTCCAGCTGAGAAAGTGCGGATGGGCCGTCTTGTCCCCGCACTTGTAGAAATTGGCCCGCACACGTTCCGGAAGCCGGTTCCCGTCGAGCCCTGCCAGACTGAAAGGAATGCCCATGACTGCATCCCAGGTGAATACCTTGCCGGAGATGTCGTATCTTTCCCTTTTCAGTGATGTGTATCTTATGACTTCGGCGAGCCTTGCGCTGTCAAAATGGGTGCATTCTGAACGGCTTTTCCTTTTGGCTCCAAGCAGTGTCCCGATGCAGTTCATCTCGAAATTGTAGTATGTGCCGTCGGAAGGGTCCGAAATGAAGAATTCACAGCAGCTGTCTTCCCAGACAGGTCCGTTGTCTTCCATGGCTTCAGCCCTCAGGTCCAGGCCCTTGACATGGTATGCTATGAACATGTGCGATGCGCTTCTTGCCAGAGATGCCGTGACTGCAGGGCGGTATGGCCACTCCTCCGGCCAGTTTGCCGTGTCGACATATATCCTGTTCCCGTGGAGCTCCATTTCAATCTCCCTCTTTTCAGGAGTCATTGTTTCCAAACCTTCAATATAAGGTACTGCTGCGTGTTTCATATTCTGTATGTCTGTTAATGTCTTTCCCAGTATGTCATTTCGCCATGATGAATCTGCCGGTTTGTCTATTGCAGGGCCTTCACCACGGCTCCGATCTGGTATTTCTGGTTCCAGAGCCATATCTTTCCGCTGCTGTCTTCAATGTCCGTCACCTCAAATTCAAGCCCGTTTCTGCTCTTGACATCGTCCGGTGTGGTATATTCTATGTCTGCCGTCACCTTCTGGCCTGTCGTTGACGGCATTTCATTGCATCTGATGATGAAATAATTGGCCATGTCATCATCATGCACCCTGAATTCGCATTCCGCCAGGTTGAACCCCATCTGGTGTGTCTCTGCCTTGTATTCGATAATTCTGGCGCCCTTGATGCTCAGGGAGATGCTTTCGGTTTCGTTGAACTGTTCAACTGTGAATACATGCTGTTCGCAGCCGCATATGATGCCCATTGCCGCGACGGTTGCCATTATCGGTTTGTGCATATTCATATTTCTCCGCTGCTTATCTTGATTTCTTTTGTGATTATGTCCACAGTCCCGTCTTCGTATGTTACCGAAGCCTTGAGCAGTCCGGATGCCGACGGTGTATAATATCCGTCTTCACCGGCCTGTACCGTCTTGCCGTCCATTGTCCATACCGTCTGGACAGCATCTGTGGCGTTGAACAGGATCAGCGGAAGCTTCACGCCTATCGGGAATGTGTTGTCATCATTCCTCTCCACATATCTCAGGTACATGTATGGAGTCCCGTTCTCCGTGGCAGTCTTTGTCGTGAAGTCTCCAACGGCACTGTTTCCTTCGACACCGTCCTGCACACAATATATCCTCACCGTATATTTGGTTTTCGGCAGAAGTCCTTCCACCCTTATTGCGTATTTCCCTGCGGAATACGGCTTGACTTCGGCTGTCTTTTCCTCTCCTCCGTCCCTGCTCCATCTGATGTGCATTTCCCCGTTGAAGCCTACATCCACGCTCCAGCTTATTATGGCCGCATCCTGGAAAATGTCGGATTCGGTTATCCTCGGAGTCGGCATCTTTGTCGTTGCTGTCTTTGTGACCGTGAATCTTGTTTTCTTCCCGTCTCTTGTGATGTCTGTGATTTCAAATATTGAACCTGTCCCGTTCCAGAAACTGAATGCAGGGTCGGTGTCAGGAGTGAATGAATCCTTGTCCGAATATGGAAAGAAAATCTGTTCCAGTGATGCCCATGTCCCCGGAGAAGGCCTTGATGCAGGTCTTGACGCTTCTATGAGGTCTGCACACTGGTGGTCAGGATTGCAGTTTATGGAATTGGCACTTGTCTGCCATCTTTCGAATGCGGTAAGTCCGGATCCGGAGTCATTGGCTGATTTGTCCACATGGTATATCAGAAGTCCGCTCCCGCCGATGCCGCTGTCCCACCCTTCGGCATTCCTGCATTCGATGAGATAGTATTCCCCGGAGTTTTCCCCGTCTACCCTGTAATACTGTCCGCTTTCATTGACCGGATCCAGTTCGTATGTGCCTTCCTCTGCGATGGTCATGCCTTGGGATATGCCCAGGACTTCTCTTTCTATGGCATTGAAGTTCGGTGGTGTATCCCCTCCGTCGTTCATGTTTCCGCCGTCCATGATGGAGGTCTGTCCCCATAGCGCGTCTGACTGTCCTCCGCTTCCGGAATAGTCCGTGTCATACATGTCCGGGAGGCCGAAAGTGTGGCTGTATTCATGGCAGAATGTGCCTATGCCTGCCATCCGTCCGTCAGAAAGTTCGGATGTGCAAGCGTATCTGTCTATCTTTACGCCGTCAAGCGTCAGTCTGATTCCTGCCCCGCTTTCCAGATACCAGGCATGAGACCATATATGGTATTCTCCTGCCCCTTCGGCTTCGTCCGCCCCGGCATAGAAGATGAATACATTGTCTGCCTTGCCGTCACCGTCATCATCATATCTTGAAAAGTCCACACTGCTGTCGGCAAGCCTGCATGCATCCCTGACCATTTCTGCCGCACGGGCGTCATTCCCGTTGCCTCCTCTCGAATTGGCACCGTAGTACCTGTAGCTGGCCGGCAATGTGACCGGTCCGCTCACGTCGAATGAAAAGCTGTACATGCCACCGAACTGGTCATTGAAATATTGTACTGCGCCTCCGCTGCCGTTCCTGCCCTCAGCAAGGAGTGAGACAAACTCATTTCTTCCGTGAGTGAATGTGAGATCATTGAACTGCACGAGCAGTACAAGCCCGTGTTTTTCAATCGGAGTGTCTGTGGACTTTGTCCCGGCAGAAGCCCGTGCCACTGACATCCTTTTCATTATGCCTGCCTCTTCCGGGGCGGCGGAACTCCTGATCCGTTCCGCATTTGCATAGAGCGTATGATACGGGATGTCGCGGCTTTCCGCAGTCACCATTCCGGGCACCTTTTCTCCTACCCTGCATCCGCTGCTCATCTTCGCCCCGTCGGATGAATAATAGGCATAGCAATACCATCCGTCCTCTTCCTGGATAACAGCGCAGCCGTCGGCGGTCGTGAGCACCTTCATGAATTCGTCTCCTTTCAGTATGGCGGGGAAAGATGTCCCGTCCGGCTGTGTCAGCATCACTTCAGTCTTTCTGGCCGGGCTTGCCGTCGTCCTGACGGAAGCAGACAGCAGCACCAGTACCAGAACTGCAGACAAGGCTGCCGCCATATTATATGTCCCTATAAATTTCATTATTAGCCCGTCCTTTCCTATATTTGGCCATAACTGTCCACATATACAGTTGCGCCTCGGCAATCGCAAACAAGTTTGCATTGCACTCGGCTTCTTGCTATATTTGTCCGCTTCGCGTCCATTTATACTGTTCACGCCTCGGCAATCGCAAACAAGTTTGCATTGCACTCGGCTTCTGCGTATATTTGCGGATATTTCTGCATAGTTACGATTTTTTTATGAGATGGACAATTTTTTTAACCATTTTGGCCGGACTTTGCAGTTGTGTGACCTTATGTGCTCAGGATCATATAGTTGAACAACTCAACAGATATGGTACATTGGATGAATGGAGCGTAAGGTCCGTGAAGGAGTCCGGCATCATCGGGGGAAATGTCAAGTACCTCAACGAATTCTTCGGGGACAGGGATACGGTGGAGACCAAGGAGCCGTTTACCCCGCCGGAAGGATATCTCTGGCGCACCAACAATGTCCTTGCCGTAGTGGCCGGGGTGACCAAGACCAGCAATACGGTCTTTCCTGAAGCACGCGGTGACGGATACTGTGCCCGTATAGAGACACATGTAGAGTCGGTAAAGGCCATAGGCATCGTAAACATGGATGTCATATGCCAGGGGGCCTTCATCCTCGGCGCCTTGCCGGAGCCCATCCGCAACACAAAGGACCCTATGGCGAAGGTGCTCTACGGAATTCCTTTCGAGGGACGGCCTGTGGCACTTGTATATGACTTCAAGGCAGATGTGGGGCATGAGGCCATACGGGGCACCGGTTTTTCAAGGCTGAAGAATCTCGGTTATCCTGATTACCCTGAAATTGCCATAATTCTGCAGAAGAGGTGGGAGGATGCGGACGGTAATGTGCATGCCCTCCGTGTAGGTTCAGGACATGACCGTATTATGGAGAATGTCAGTGAATGGAAGAACGGACACCGCCTTGCCGTGCATTACGGCGACATTTCAGGTGAACCATTCTTTGAAGACTATATGGGACTGATGACCGATCCTGAACGGGCATTCCATACCATCAACAGCAGAGGTGAGAATGTGACAGTGCTGGAGGAAGGATGGGCACCGGCTGACGAGCAGCCGAATTTCATGATAATAAAATTTCTTTCGAGCTGCGGAAAGGCTTTTTATGGCGGAGTCGGAAACACTTTGTGGATAGACAATATCCGTCTGGAGATGTGACGGGGAAAAGAAAAGGGACCGGAAACTGCTGCGTAAACCGACCCCTGAACGTGTACTAAAACCTAAACCTGCACTAAAGATGCAATGTGCCTGCGGAATGTTGCACGAAAAAGTAAAAATTTCATAAAAAAAACAAGTGTCTGCCGTAATTACAGTCAGACACCTGTTTTTTGCGGGACACCCTCCCGTCTTTCTTCCTGAGAAAGAAATTATTTGGAACTCTCCACAGAGACTTTCCTGAAATCCTTCATCATTTTCATGATGTTCAAAGCTGCCTTGCGCGCACGGGCTCCTGCTGCTTTGTTTCCTTTCTCAACCTGAGCCTCAGCATTCTTCTCGAAAACTTCGTACTCTGCTTTGATCTGATCTACAAGCTCTTTCATTTTTGTTAGTTTTTTTAATAGTTCGTTAAACTTTAAGCCTCAAAAGTTTGCGCAAGTTAGGGATTAAAAATCAAAAATGCAAGATTTTGAATGCTTTTTGAAGAGAGGCTGGAGATCATGCCTTTTCTGCCGTTTTCTGTCTGGTATTCACAATATTCATAGCCCTGTCGGCCCCTATGGTGGCAAATGCCTTTACTCCCTCTATCACCCTGCCGCATATTCCAGGCATCTGCTCCATTTCCTCATCGCTGAGCTTCCCCAACACGAAATCAATCTGTCCTCCTCTGCTGAAGTCATTGCCTATGCCCATCCTTATCCTGGCATAGTCCTGCGTTCCGAGCAGCTCATTGATGTTCGTGAGCCCGTTGTGGCCTCCGGCACTCCCGTTCTTGCGCAGTCTTACTGTCCCGAACGGAAGGTTGAGGTCATCGGAAATCACAATCAGGTTTTCAAGCGGCAGTTTCAGTTCGTTCATCCAGTACCTGACCGCCTTTCCGCTGAGATTCATATAAGTGGAGGGCTTCAGAAGGATGAATTTCCTGCCCTTGAAGCTGACTTCAGCGGTGCTGCCATATCTTCCGGACTGAAAAATGGCACCGGACTCCTGCGCCCAGGCGTCCAGTGCCATAAATCCCATATTGTGTCTGGTCCCGGCATATTCGGCACCTATGTTCCCAAGTCCGGCTACCAGATAGTTCATATATCCTGTCCTTTGTCAGACTCAGGCGTTCTGTGCCTGGGTGTTGCTCGCACGGGTAGGCCTTACGGAGCAGATGATGGTTGCCTTAGGAGACACGATGGTCACTCCTTCATAGTGGAGGTCGCCTGCCACGATCTGCTTTCCGATCCTGAGGCTTGTGGTGTCCACCTCAAGGAGGTCTGGAAGCTCATGGAGATGTGCGCTGATGCGGAGCTTGCGGCTAGAAACGAGCAGCTTGCCACCCATCTTCACGCCTTCCGAGTGTCCCGTGATCTTTACCGGAACGTCGATGGTTACCGGTTTCTCTTCGGATACTGCGAGGAAGTCCACATGGAGGGCCTCGTCAGTCACAGGATGCCACTGCACCTCGTGGAGGACAGCAAAGAATTTCTTTCCGTCATTGAGCTCAAGGTCAATGATATAGGAATTTGGCGTATGAGTGATGTTCTTGAGGTCCTTTGCGTTGATGGTGAAAAGGATGTTTTCCATTCCGAGCCCGTAGATGTTGCATGGAACAAGTCCTGCCTTGCGGATGGCCTTCACCGCAGCCTTGTTGCCGACCTCGCGGATCGTGCCTTTCAGATCGATGTGTTTCATTGTCTTTGTCTGTTTAAAATGTGTTACTCAGTCCGTTATGCACGGACCCCATTGCACCAAAAAGCCTCGCGCTTTTTATGGGGCTGCAAATATAGCCAAAAAATCTTATCCACGGTGCAAAATGCCTGATTTTTTGTTGTTTCTCCATTCCTGAGCAACTTTTTCACTTTACGCTGCGTAAAGTACGGGAGAATGATTATCTTTGCGCCCGTTTTTGCCGAATGATGAGGTAAATTGTTTAATAAATTATTGATTGTTAGTTGGTTGTGCTATGATTCGTCAGTTCGCCGTCATATTCGGATGTCTGGCTTTGGGGGAACTTGTGGTGTACCTTACGGGAATAAGGCTGCCTTCCAGCATAATAGGAATGATCTTTCTGGCAGCTTTTCTTGAATTGGGCTGGATCAGGCCAAAGTGGGTGCAGACCCTTTCCGATTTTCTCGTGGGGAATCTCGGATTCTTCTTTATCCCTCCGGGAGTGGCCGTCATGCTTTACTTTGACGTCATTGCCGCAGAGTTCCTCCCGATTCTTGTTGCCACTGCCGTCAGCATTGTGCTGGTCTTTGTGGTTACGGGGTGGGTTCACCAGTTGACACGTAAGATAAAATTGAACCGTAAGACAAAATGAACTTTCTGGAAAACGGATATTTCCTGCTTGCCCTTACTTTCATCGTCTTCTCATTGGCGAAAATTCTCCAGAAGAAGACAGGGCAGTTGCTTCTCAATCCGATATTGCTCACAATCATAGTGCTCATAGCCTTTCTGAAGCTTGCAGGCATAAGCTATGAGAAATACAATGAGGCCGGACATCTGGTCGAATTCTGGCTGAAGCCTGCCGTAGTGGCTCTCGGCGTACCGCTTTACCGGCAGCTCCATGTCATCAGGAAACAGTTTCTTCCCATACTTCTGTCCCAGTTCGCAGGATGTGTCGTCGGAGTGGTGTCGGTGGTTACGGTAGCCAGGCTTATGGGGGCTTCGGATACCATCATATTTTCCCTGGCGCCGAAGTCTGTGACCACTCCCATTGCAATGGAGGTTTCTTCAGCCCTGGGCGGTATACCGTCTCTGACAGCGGCCATAGTGGTATGCGTAGGTCTTATTGGCGGAATGTTCGGCTTCAAGATCATGAATCTGGCCCATATAGACAGTCCGATGGCGCAGGGACTTTCGCTCGGTGCCGCAGCACATGCCGTAGGCACTTCCGCCGCATCGGAAATAAGTCATAAATATGGGGCTTTCGCAAGTCTCGGCCTCATACTCAACGGTATCCTGACGGCCCTTCTCACCCCGACTATTCTCCAGCTGCTCGGAGTGCTTTAGGCATCAAAGTGGACAGCCTTCTTGCAGGCATTCCTGTCCTGCCGGAAAGGCATCCGGGATGTTCCGGGATCCATGTCAGCTTTCCTGCTGGACCAGTCCGGTGGCTTTGTTCCAGTCCAGTTCGCGGTAATTGGCATCAAGGTAGCCGGAACCGTTGCAAGGGAGGTACATGCTGAGGCCGGAATAGACATTGATCGGGAATGTCAGGAAGTTGTCGGTGGCTGCCTTGTATTCTATGCAGCCGTCAAGGGCCGCCTCAAGTTCCGCAAGTTCCGTATCGTCGGCTCCGGCATGGGCTGCGATGTCGTAGAGATCGTAGAACCAATGGTAATTGGCGGTGAAATAACCCTGCACATCATCTGGAGTTATGGCATCCAGGGCATCCCTGTGTCTGCTGAAGATGCTTCGGCATATATCAGCAAGCGGTTCGAGCCGTATGCAGTCTACAAGGGTGACTGTTGCCGACCTGTATTGCCCTCCGTACGGATGGGAATTATAGTATTCGTAATAGTCGGAACAGACACCTTCAAGGTCAGGTGTGCTGCCGCCGAGCAGCTTCTGTCCCATGTTTGCATAGTCGAAACCTTCCGCAATCACTTCAGTAGGGGAAAACAGTATCCTGTCGCATTTGTCCCGGAGTTCATATGCCACTTCGATTCCGCCCATAAGGCAGCAGTCAAAGAATATGTAGTCAAGGTGCATC
Organism: uncultured Bacteroidales bacterium; assembly: GCA_944323825.1. Lineage (GTDB taxonomy): Bacteria > Bacteroidota > Bacteroidia > Bacteroidales > UBA932 > Cryptobacteroides. The sequence goes on along the minus strand of CALUTY010000001.1, from coordinate 193,591 downwards.
GGAATGGCGTTGTCGAATTCAGTGAGTTCCATTTCGTAGGATCCCGCCCCGTTTCCGTCACTGATCCTGTCCTGTCCTATGCTCTTTACGGGAGGCAGTGCCGGATCCCGTTCCGGTTCAATGTATGGCACCCATTCCGGAGCGGACTGCGTACCCTGGCTTCTTTGGACTGATGCCTTGCCTGTTCCGTAATTGTCATCATAATAGTCCGGATTGGAGTAATATCCTTTCGGAAGCCAGCCTGTCGCATGCGATGAGAACAGGAGTCCGTATCCTCCGCTTGCGGGGAAGTTTTCCTTTACCCATGTGAGGACGGTGCTCATGGTATTTCCGTCAGTGGCTTTCATGTCTGCCGGCAGTGTCAGAAGCGTGTCTGCGACCGTTGTCCCCTTGTGGGAATAATACCTTATTATATATGATGCTGCCGGCGTATATGAGGAACTCAGCTTCTGGTAGACAAGAAGAATATTCGGGTCGTCTCCATTTGGGAGATAGCCGTTGCAAAAATCCGTTATGTCTTCTGTTATGTATCCGGCGAGGGAATTCTGGCCTGCAGCATACATGATCAGCACATTGTTTATGCCCACTGACGGGTATCTCGGCGGGTCCAGCTCGTCTTTCACGCATGACATCATGGCCAGTGCCGTGACAGTTGCGGCTATGGCCATGGTGCCGTGACGCATTTCCCTGATTGCATGTATGAAAAGGCTGTCTTTCATTCCGCAAATGATTAAGGAATGCAAAATTCTGAAATTTATGGCATACCGTCAATACCCGGATACGGGGTTTTTCTCTTTTTTTATGTTTTTTCTTTTTTTAAAAAAAACATGCAGTACAATTTTGTGGGTGCATAAGTACAACATGACATTTTTCTGTTTACATTTGCCAATGATTTAACAATGCTGTTAAACAATAATGTTTATCAAATCTGTTTGAAAATGAACGGACACAACAATACGGAGCAGGCCATATTGGAGGCGGCGGAATCCCTTTTCTTTGAGAAGGGCTACAAGCTGGCCACCACTACGGCCATAGCGGCGAGGGCCGGGGTGACTCATGCCATGCTGCATTATTATTTCCGCACAAAGGAGCAGATTTTCCTGAAGGTCCTTGACAAGAACATGAATGAACTGTTCGACATGATGCATACGGTGATGTCGCCGGAACTGACTTTCAGCGAGATACTGGTAGAAGTGGTCAATCTGAATTATACTTTCCTGGCCGGGCACAGCCAGCTTCCCGGGCTGCTTTTTGAGATAGCCGGCACCTGTCCGGAAATGCTCACGAGATACAAGGAGAGATTCCGTGAAATGCTTGACGTGGAATTGCGCAGGCACAGGGACAGGTTCGAAAGGGAAGTGAAGGCCGGGACAATCAGTCCCATAGACCCGTTCCAGCTGGTGTTCATGATAGTGTCGATGAACCTGTCGACATATCTTGCGCTTCCTGTGATGCGGAATGTGTTCGGAATGGATGAGGACCGGATCACAGCATTCATTGAGGAAAGGCGCGGGGAGATAATGAGGACATTGTCTGCCAGGCTGTTCGGGAATGATTTTTCAGAAAGACAAACGGAAAAGAAATGATGATGATACGCTTTGCAGTTTTGGGTGCCGTCATGCTGACGGCCACCGGTGTGTCTGCACAGTACAGGGACGGTGCAGATACGGCCTCTGTGCATGTCACTCTGGATGCCTGCCTGGACATGGCTAGGGAAAATTATCCCCAGATCAGGCAGCTGGGGCTTATCGAGGCCTCGGAAAAATATGACCTTTCCATAGCTTCTTCTACATGGATTCCGCAGCTTTCGGTGTCCGGCAAGGCAAACTGGCAGTCTGATGTGGTGGAGATGCCGTTTGAAATCCCCGGCTTCGAACTCGACATGCCGCATGACCAATATTCGCTTACTGCCAATCTCACCCAGCATATATGGGACGGCGGAGCCAGTTCGAGCCAGAGGGCTGCGGTGAAAGCGGATGCGGAGGTCAGGCGCGGACAGACTGAAGTTTCCCTCTATTCCGTGAGATCCCGTGTGCAGAATGTCTATCTCGGAATCCTTCTTCTGGACGAACAGATCAGCCAGAACCGTCTTCTCATGGAGAGTCTCAGGCGAAATGCCGATGAGGTCCAGGCAATGATGGACAACGGAATGGCCTACAGGTCGGACCTTGACATGGTCAATGTCAACATCCTTGACTGCAGTCAGCAGACGGATGCCCTTTGTGCGGACAGGCTCGCTTATGTACGGATGCTCAGCCTCCTGACCGGGCAGGACATGAGCGGGAAGGAACTCGTCGTCCCGTCGGATGCCGTGATGGTGGATGCGGGAGCGGTGTCAAGGCCGGAACTGGCGCTTTATGCCGCAAGGCTGCGCCAGAATGAGGTGCGGATGAAGCAGCTGAATGCAAGCATTTCACCTCAGTTTGACCTTACTCTCCAGGGCGGTTTCGGCCGTCCTGGCCTGAACATGCTTGAAAATGAGTTTGCGCCGATGTTCATCGCCGGTATCAGAATGCAGTGGAATCTTGCTCCTCTGTACACGAGGAAAAACGACAGGCGGAAGATAGAGATACAGAAGCGGGATATAGAGCTGGAAGAGGAGACATTCCTGTTCAATACCGGACTTGATGCCACCCAGCAGCAGACCGAAGTGGACAAGGCCCGCATGATGCTTGAAAAGGATGACGAGATCATAGAGCTGCGGGCTTCCATCAGGCGTGCCGGTGAGGAGCAGTATCGCAGCGGAACCATAAAGATGACAGACCTGATGGACATGATAGACGACGAGCATGATGCACGCCTTGCCAGATCTGTCCATCACATACAGCTCCTCATGGCAATATATGACCTGAAGAATACCGTAGGACAGAAATAAAACCGATATGAATATGTATCTGAAGAGAATTGTTGCGGCGGCGGCCATGTTTTTTGCCATTGCAGGCTGCGGCAGCAGGGAAATTGAATTTGACGCGTGCGGTCAGATTGATGCCACGGATGTGACCGTGTCGGCTGAGAGCGGCGGCATGATATTGTCGCTGGACATTGAAGAAGGAGACAGGCTGGTGGAGGGCCAGAGGCTCGGGGCCATAGATTCGGCACAGATCTGGCTTCAGAGGCAGGAGCTTCAGAAGCGGAAGGAAGGGGCTCTGGCACGACTCGTGGACATAGACAGGCAGCTCGCCCCGTCCATCGCCCAGCTTGAGAGTCTCCGCAAGGACCATGAAAGGTTTGCTTCCCTCCTCTCAAAGGATGCCGGTACACGCAAGCAGCTGGACGACAATGAGTCCCAGATAGCAGTGCTTGAAGGGCAGATTGCTGCCCAGAAGCAGACTTATGCTCAGCAGAACGATGCCACTATGGCTGAGATAGGTACATACGAGGTGCAGATGGCGCAGCGGGATGACCAACTCAAAAAATGCCGCATAACTGCCCCTGTGAGCGGCAAGGTGCTCGCCAAATATGCGGAAGCAGGCGAGAGCGTGACATCCGGCAAGCCTCTTTTCAGGATGGCGGACATGGACAGGGTGTATGTGAGAGCCTATTTTTCCACATCCCAGCTTGCTTCCCTTGCTGTCGGTGACAAGGTGACGGTGATTCCTGATGACGGCACGGATTCTCCGAAGGAATATGAAGGTACGGTGACATGGATTTCGGATGAAGCCGAGTTCACTCCCAAGAACATCCAGACCAGGGACGAGAGGGCTGACCTTGTATATGCCGTGAAGGTCTCCCTGAAGAATGACGGGAATCTGAGGCTCGGAATGTATGCTTATGTAAGAAAATGAACGCCATAGAGATACATGATGTCAGCAAAAGCTATGGAAAGGTCAGGGCACTTTCCGGGGTCTCCCTCAATGTGAAAGAAGGCGAGATTTTCGGGCTTATAGGTCCTGACGGGGCAGGGAAGACCTCGCTTTTCCGGATTCTGACCACTCTGCTGCTTGCAGACGGGGGCACGGCCTCCGTTGCCGGCCTTGATGTGGTGAAGGACTATGCAGGAATAAGGCGTATCATCGGGTATATGCCGGGGCGTTTTTCGCTTTACCAGGATCTGAGCGTGAGGGAGAACCTTGAATTTTTTGCCACTGTCTTCGGAACCACGGTGGAAGAGAACTATGATGTCATCAGGGACATCTATTCGCAGATAGAGCCTTTCCGGGACCGCAGGGCAGGAGCCCTTTCCGGAGGAATGAAGCAGAAGCTTGCCCTCTGCTGCGCCCTGGTGCACAAGCCGTCGGTCCTGTTTCTGGACGAGCCCACCACAGGAGTGGATGCAGTCAGCCGCAGGGATTTCTGGAACATGCTTGCCAGGATAAAGGCATCCGGAGTCACGGTGTTTGTTTCCACTCCTTATATGGACGAGGCCTCCCTCTGCGACAGGGTCGCTCTCATAATGCACGGCAGCATCATAGATTCCGGCACTCCTTCTAAGATAGAGTCGGAATATCCGTATGCATTGTATGCCGTGAAAGGCTCGCCCATGTATCCTCTGCTCAAATATCTGCGCAGCACGGACGGGGTGCTCAGCTGTTTCTCGTTCGGTTCCGTGCACCATCTGGCTGTCGACCCTTCTGTCGCGGATGCGCGGCAGAAGATATTGTCCGAGATAGTTTCTGCCGGTTTCAAAGACTGTGAGGTGCATCAGATCAGGCCCGGAATAGAGGACTGTTTCATGTATCTCGCCGGACGGTACCGCCAGGGAGGTGAAGAGCGGGGGACCGTCCGGAGTGGACATGCCGGTGCATGAAGATGAAAGTGCTGAGAGATGGAAAATGGGTGTGAAGATGAAAATCGTCTGAAGCAATGGAAAATGTTATTGAAATACATGGCCTGACCAAGAAATTCGGCAATTTTACGGCAGTGGACAACATCAGCTTCTCTGTCCGCAAGGGGGAGATATTCGGTTTCCTCGGGGCCAACGGGGCGGGGAAGACCACGGCCATGAGGATATTGTGCGGGCTGAGCGTGCCGACATCCGGCGGCGGCACCGTAGCCGGATATGACATTGTCAGGCAGCCTGAGAAGATAAAGAGGCATATAGGCTACATGAGTCAGAAGTTTTCGCTTTATTCCGACCTGAAGGTCTGGGAGAACATCAGGCTTTTCGGAGGCATATACGGTCTTTCCGGCAAGGAGATAGCTGCGAAGACATCGGAAATCCTGGCGGCCTTGGGCATGGAGGATGTGCGTAATTCGTTCGTGTCCTCGCTTCCTCTCGGCTGGAAACAGAAGCTGTCGTTCAGCATAGCGATGATCCATGAGCCGGACATAGTCTTTCTGGACGAACCGACGGGCGGGGTGGATCCGGAGACCAGACGCAGGTTCTGGGAACTGATATATGATGCCGCCTCCAGGGGAGTCACGGTGTTCGTGACCACTCATTATATGGACGAGGCCGAGTATTGCGACAGGGTGTCCGTCATGGTCGACGGCAGGATTGCCGCCTTTGACTCTCCTGCCGGGCTCAAGCGGACATACGGGGCGGCGGACATGGACGGAGTGTTCCGGATATTGGCCGGAAGGGCCGTGCGTAAAGAATAGGAGGGTTTTCTGATGAAAGAGTTTCTTGCATTTGTCAGAAAAGAGTTCAACCATATCCTCAGAGACAGGAGGACCATGCTGATAGTACTCATCCTGCCGGTGGTGCAGATGATACTTTTCGGCTATGCCGTGCGTACCGAGATCGAGCATGCCCGTGTGGATGTGGTCGGCGACATGTCCGATCCGGAGGTCAGGAGGATAGTTGACAGGATGGACAACAACAGGTACCTCGACATTCAGGAGGTGCTTCCTTCCACGGGGCTCATTTCCTCAAGGTTCAAAAGGAACGAGGCTGATGTGGCGGTGTGCTTTGAGCGGGATTTCGGCACCAGGCTCCGCAAGACCGGCACGGGCCATGTGAAGGTAATCGGGGACGGATCTGACCCGAACTCAGCGCAGATGATTGTGAATTATGTGATGGGTGTCCTCCGGAGTGAGCAGGCGGAAATCTCCGCAGAGCTTTCCGGTCAGGAATCCTCCGTGGCGTTCACCCCTTCCGTGCAGCTGATGTACAATCCTGCCATGAAGTCGGCATATAATTTCGTCCCCGGAGTCATGGGGCTGATTCTGATGATAATATGTTCGATGATGACTTCGGTGTCCATAGTCCGGGAGAAGGAGACCGGGACAATGGAACTGCTGCTTGCCTCTCCTGTCAAGCCGCTGTGGATATTGGTTAGCAAGGTCCTTCCGTATCTGCTCGTGTCCACCGTCAACTTCATCACGATTCTTCTGCTGTCGAGGTATATGATGGGTGTGCCGCTCAGGGGCAGTATCCTTCTCCTGTCCGCAGTGGCCGTCCTGTTCGTGTTTACCTCCCTTTCCCTCGGCCTGCTCATTTCTGTGGTGGCATCCACGCAGAAGACTGCCCTGCTGCTTTCCGGGATGGGGCTGATGATGCCTACGGTATTGCTTTCAGGTATCATATTCCCGTGTGAGAACATGCCTGCGGTGTTGCAGTGGCTTTCGCATCTCATTCCTGCCAAATGGTTCATAATCATGGTAAAGAAGATAATGATACAGGGAGCGGGATTCCCTTATATAATAAAGGAGTTCTGCATATTGGCAGGGATGACCGCATTTCTGCTGACGGTGGGTGTCAGAAAGTTCAGAATCAGGCTGTAGACGGCAGTCCCGATATGCCGGTAATGATCGGTTTGCCGTAGATTTCACGATCTTTCAGACATCAGGACCGGCATGACCGCAAAAAAAGAATTTGTATGTGGAAATATTTGATTGAAAAGGAGTTCAGACAATTTTTCCGGGATCCCATGCTCCCGAGGATAGTCATCGTGTTCCCTCTGCTCATGATGCTGGTGTTCCCTTTCGCGGCCAACATGGAAGTGAAGAACATCAATCTTGTCGTGGTGGACAATGACAGGACGGACATTTCTGCCGAACTGATAGAGAAGTGCACAGGCTCGGGCTATTTCCGGCTCAAGGCCGTATGCAGCGATCCCCGTGAGGCGCAGGAGATGATGGACAGGAACACGGTGGATGCCATCCTTACCATAGGACAGGGCTTCAGCCGGAGCATAGTGACAGGCGAGGACTTTCCCGTGGGCATAAAGGTGAATACCGTGAACGGGACCAAGGGAAGCATCGGCTCACAGTATCTCTCAGACTGCATAATGCTGTTCATGAAGCAGTTCGCGGGCGACGGATCCTCTTCTCCGCAGACCGCTTCCGGCCCGGTGATAGACGCCGCTCCGAAATATTATTACAATCCCTACATGGACTACAAGGTGTTCATGGTACCTTCACTCATGGTCATAGCCGTCACGATGGTGACCGGCTTTTTCCCCGCTCTGAACATCGTAGGCGAGAAGGAGGCGGGGACAATAGAGCAGATGAATGTTTCTCCGGTGAGCAAGACCGCCTTCATCGTCTGCAAGATGATCCCATATTGGGTGATAACATTCTTCATGCTCGGAATGTGCCTCCTCATTGCCTGGCTCGTGTTCGGCTATGTGTGCAGGGGCAGTCTCTGGGGCGTAGTGCTGTTCACGGTGCTGCACATAATGGTGACGGCAGGGCTCGGTCTGCTGATTTCCAGCTATAGCGAAAATGCCCAGCAGGCCATGTTCATAATGATGTTCTTCGTGCTGATATTCATGCTGATGAGCGGAGTCTTCACCCCGGTTTCCTCCATGCCTGCATGGGCCAGGGCCATCACATACGCCAATCCTCTCCGCTATTATGCAGATGCCATGAGAGCCATCTTCCTGAAAGGCAGTTCAGTGGCTGACCTGTGGTATGATGCAGCCGGCCTGCTGGCAATCGGAGTCACCGTCCTTTTCTGGGCCGTCAGGAGCTACCGCAAGACTTCATGACTGTTTCATTTGTGGCGTGTTTTTATTATTTTTGTCCCTGTTTGAAAATTTTTTATGATGAATACGGCTGGAAAAATGTTTTTCATTGCAGGAATGGCCGCATCTGCAGCGGCATGCAGCCCGTCCGGAAACGGCAGTGCGGACGGGGAATTCAAATATCTGATAGATGAGTTTGCCGATCTTAAGATAATGAGATACCAGGTGCCCGGGTGGGACAGCCTCTCCCTCAGGCAGAAGGAATATGTATATCATTTGAGCGAGGCCGCCAAATACGGAAGGGACATCATCTGGATGCAGAACTGCAGGTACAACCTCCCTGTAAGGAAGGTGCTCGAAAACATCCTCGAAAACTATGGCGGGGACAGGGATTGCAAGGATTTTCAGGACTTTACGGTCTATGCCAAGCGTGTCTTCTTCAGCAACGGCATACATCACCATTATGCTGAAGACAAGTTCTTCCCTGAATGCTCCGAGGAATATTTCAGGTCGCTGATGGAGGCCGTGGGTGACGGGGAGAAATGTGCTGAACTGCTTCCGGTGATATATGACCCTGAAGTCTTTCCGCAGAGGAAGTCCAATGACCCGACTAAAGACATCGTGCAGGCGTCGGCCGTCAATTTCTATGAAAATGTGACAAGGGACGAAGTGGATGCCTTCTACAAGGCGATGGCGGACCCGTCCGACGACACTCCGGTTTCATACGGCCTGAACAGCAAGGTGGTGAAGGGAGAGGACGGCGTCATCCGTGAGGAAGTATATAAGGTCGGAGGCCTTTACGGGGCAGCCATAGAAAAGATTGTGGCGGAGCTGGAAAAGGCGGCGGAATTTGCCGAGAATGATGCCCAGAAGCAATATATAGCCACACTTGTGGAATATTACAGGACCGGGGACCTGAACCTCTGGGACAAATACAATATAGAATGGGTGCAGGACACTCTCGGCACAGTGGATTTCGTGAACGGCTTCGTTGAGGACTATAATGACCCTCTCGGCCGCAAGGCCACCTGGGAAGGGCTTGTGAACATAAAGGATCACGAAGCCTCACAGCGTACCGAGATCCTGAGTGCCGAGGCACAGTGGTTCGAGGACCATTCCCCTGTTGACCCGCGCTTCAGGAAGCCTCATGTGAAGGGTGTTTCCGCCAAGGTGATAGATGCGGTGGCCCTTGCAGGTGACTGCTATCCTTCCACCCCTATCGGAATAAATCTCCCGAATGCAGACTGGATAAGGCGTGACTATGGCTCCAAGTCAGTGACCATCGCCAACATAACCCATGCATACGACCTTGCGGCACAGGAGTCTCCGAAGAATACGCTTTCTGAATTCGCCTGGTCGGAGGAGGAGATTGCAAGGGAGAAGAAATACTCCGCAATCACCGATGAGATACACACGGACCTTCATGAATGTCTTGGACACGGATCCGGGCAGCTTCTCCCGGGAACATCCCCGAATGCCCTCGGAGAATACAGCTCCACCCTTGAGGAGACCCGTGCGGACCTTTTCGGACTTTATTATATGGCCGATCCGAAACTGGTGGAACTTGGGATCCTGCCTGACAAGGAGGCTTACAAGGCCCAGTATTCCAACTATATCCGCAACGGTATCATGGTCCAGTTCACCCGTGTCGACCTCGGAAAGAAGAATACCGAAGCCCACATGCAGAACCGCAAGCTGATAGCCGAATGGTGCTATGAAAAAGGCTTGAAGGACAATGTGATAGAGAAGAAGGTGCGTGACGGGAAGACTTATTTTGTCGTAAATGACTTCGAGGCTCTCCGCGGTCTGTTCGCAGAGCTGCTTGCCGAAGTGCAGAGGATCAAGTCGGAAGGTGACTATGCTGCCGGGAAGGCTCTTGTGGAAAAATATGCAGTCAACATCGACCCTGCCCTGCACAAGGAGGTCAAGGAAAGATATGCCGCCCTCGGACTGAAGCCGTACGGAGGCTTTGTCAATCCTGAGATTGTTCCTGTCAGACGCGGCGGAAAGGTCGTGGATTACAAGATACTTTATACGGACGACTATCTCGGGCAGATGCTGGAGTATGGCAGGAAATACGCCACACTCTGATCTGTTCCCCTGCGTATGCCGTCCGGCAGATGAGAAATGAGATGGATTTCAACGGCAGGATACTGAAGGATTATTCAGACTATCTGCAGATAGAACGTGCGATGTCACCGAATACGGTGGCATCGTATTGTTCTGATATCTCCGCTTTTCTGGAGCAGACGGAAGTTCCTGCAGTGCAGGTGACCACTGAAATGATAATGGATTATGTGGCGTCCCGTACCGTCCTTTCAAAACGTTCCCAGGCGAGGCTCCTCAGTTCCATGAGGTCATTTTTCAATTATCTGATCCTGGAAGGCCAGATCAGGGAGAATCCCTGTGACCGGATAGATGCCCCCAAGCTCGGCCGTTATCTTCCCGAAGTCCTATCGGAGGAAGAAGTGAGCCGCATCATTTCCTCGGTCCCTTCCGATTCATGGATGGGATTGCGGGACCGGGCCATCCTTGAGGTGCTTTACGGCTGCGGCCTGCGTGTGTCTGAATCCGTCGGGATTGCCATCTCCGATGTCTTTTTCACCGAGTCATTTGTCCGTGTGAGAGGAAAGGGCGACAAGGAGAGGATAGTGCCTCTCGGAGAAATGGCTTCTGATGCCCTACTGAAATATCTCCGGTGCCGCCCCGAACCTGACGGACGCGCATACGAAGACATCCTTTTTCTGAACCGCAACGGCAGAAGCTTGAGCCGTGTCTATGTGTTCAAGATGATCAAGCGCCAGGCAATGGCCGCCGGCATCAACAAGGAAATTTCGCCCCACACCTTCCGCCATTCTTTCGCCACCCATCTCATCGAGCATGGTGCCGACCTCCGCTCCGTCCAGGAAATGCTCGGCCACGAAAGCATCCTCACCACCGAAATCTACACCCACATCGAAAGCCGCTCCTGGCAGCAGTCCATCCTTGAGCATCATCCTAGAAAGAGGCAGGACGGTCCGGTGCGGCACTGATGCCCGGAAAGTCCTGTTGCGTTCCAGGCAGCAGTCTGCTGATATTTTGCCGGAAGTCGTTCACCTATTCTTCTATGCCTTTTCCTGTGGCCTTGTTGTAGCAGTGGCGGCAGAGAGGTTCGTAGGTGTCCTTTTCGCCGAGGACGACGAGCTGGTCGCTGGCGGAGAGACGGTGGGAGCGGTTGGCAAGGTTGCCGCATTTGACGCAGATGGCATGGACCTTCTGGACATCCTCGGCGACTGCCATAAGGGCCGGCATCGGGCCGAAGGGCTTGCCTGAAAAATCAGTGTCAAGGCCGGCAATGATGACCCTGACGCCTCTGTCGGCAAGGGTCTGGGCTACTTCCACGATAGTGTCATCGAAGAACTGCGCCTCGTCGATGCCGACCACGTCAACATCACCGGAAAGCAGAAGCATGCTGGCAGGGGAGTCTATGGGAGTGGACGGAATGCTGTGCAGGTCATGTGAAACCACCTGGTCTTCAGCATATCTGACATCTACCGAAGGCTTGTAGATCTCTACTTTCAGATTGGCGAACTGGGCCCTTCTGAGCCGTCTTATGAGTTCTTCCGTCTTGCCCGAAAACATTGATCCGCATATCACTTCGATACACCCTGCTTTTTTTGCATTTTCTGAAAACATTTCCTTATTTTTGCTTTGATATTGCCTGACTTTTTTGACGGGCACAAAGATAATGCTTTTTATGGAAAATTCACCTCGGACAGCTTTGTCGGAAATAATGGCTCTGGCTGCTTCCATTCGGGAGCAGCTTGCTCTGCTGGAGAGCAGATTGGCTGAACTTCAGAGAGATGCGGAAAATGTGACCGCTGAGGTTCCTGTTGATATCTTTCAGGAGGCGGCTGACCTGCCTGATTCTGTTGGCATGATGCCGGAGGAGCCGGAAGACCTGCCGGAAGATGCCTTTGCGGATGACGGTGCGGTGTACGGGGAAGAAAATGGGACTCCTGCTGTTGATGCTTTGAACGACGAGGCGAAGGAGGAAATCCCTGTCCAGGAATCTGAACCGGAGCAGGACCAGCATGAGGAAGTCTTTGTTCCTGATACCGAAGAGGAAGAATCTGCTGCTGAGAGTGAAGAAGGAGTTCTGGATATGGCCGTTGATGATGACATGCTGCTTCCTTTTGCCGGTGAAGACGGGAATGCTTCCGGTACCGGAGCAAGTGTCCCGCTGTCAGTGATGGATGTGATGTCGGAGAAGGAGGCGTGGAGGAAGGATATGCCTGGGCAGCCTGTAAGGGATGTGCGCAGCGCCATTTCACTGAATGACAGGGCTTCGTTCATCAGGGTGCTTTTCAGGGAGGACCCGCTGCTCTTCAGCAATTCGGTGGCGGCAATAAACGGGATGGAGACTTTGGCTGAGGTGGAGACATATCTCAAGGAATTTTTCCCGGAGTGGGATATGGAATCCGATGCTGTTTACCGTTTCATGATGGCTGTGAGGAGAAAGGTGAGATGAAAATGGAAAGGAAATGCAGTGTTCCGGCAGGGTCCGGAGTCCTTTATATAGTGCCGACACCTGTCGGCAATCTTGAAGACATGACATTCAGGGCGGTGAATGTTCTCCGTTCGGCGGATCTTATACTTGCCGAGGACACGAGGACAAGTTCTGTGCTGCTGAAGCATTATGACATTCACGGAAGGCTCGAATCACATCACAAGTTCAATGAACACAAGACAGTTTCCATTGTAAGGGACAGGATCCTTTCAGGGATGAATGTGGCCCTTATAAGCGATGCAGGCACGCCGGGCATTTCAGATCCGGGATTTCTTCTGGTGAGGACATGTGTGGAAGAAGGGATTGAGGTGCAGACCCTCCCGGGGGCTACGGCTTTTGTCCCGGCTCTGGTGAGTTCGGGGTTTCCGTGTGACAGGTTCTGTTTTGAAGGGTTCCTGCCGGTGAAGAAAGGACGCCAGACCAGGCTCAAGGAACTTGCGGAGGAACCGAGGACAATGATTTTCTATGAGTCCCCTTACCGCCTTGTGAAGACTCTGGACCAGTTTGCGGAATATTTTGGCCCGGACAGGAGGTGTTCCGTGGCGAGGGAGATATCCAAGCTGCATGAGGAGCACCGGCGTGGTACTCTGGAGGAAGTGGCTGCATGGTATCGGGAGCATGAGCCGAAGGGAGAGATTGTGGTCATTGTGGGCGGGAAACCGGATTTCAGGCACAGTCAGAAGGATATGGATGGATCCTCCGAGTTCGCCCGGGAAGACAACTGACCGGGGAAGTCTTTTGAGAACAGGCTTATAAAACGATAACAGAAGAAACAGGTTAAGATATTATGGTCCGGCGATAAAGCCGGACAGGCGATGGAAAGGACAGGGTGAGGCGCAGGATTGGAGGGAAAATGAAAGACAACGGGAAAAGTGCGGGCGGCAGGAAAAGGATGTCCGCATCGTTCATGACGGGGGCTGTCGCCCTTGTGTTTCTTGTTACGGGCTATCAGACAGCACTTTTTGTGCATAAGGCGGCTGTCGTTAAGATCTTGGGCAACAGGGACCATCCAGACACGGTCTATGTCATTGATCCGGAGATTGCAAGGTCCGTTTTGGCCGGGGCAATGTCGGATGCCGGGGAGTATTCATTCGTTTCAGGCATGGACCACTTCACAAAAGGAAAAGATTCCAATGCAGACAGGGATGTCAGGATTGTAATAAGAAAAGATTCTCCGCATTCTCCCGAAGTGGAGGCGATAAGGTCTGAATATGCCGTCAGGACGGTGGAGTCTTTCCGGTTCAATCCCAATACCGTTTCCGTGGCCGACCTTGTGCGGCTCGGATTTTCCGAAAGGCAGGCGGTGTCAATTGACAATTACAGGAAAAAAGGAGGAAAGTTCCGCCGCAGGAGCGATTTCGCCAGGTCGTATGTCGTGGCGGATTCCGTGTACAAGAGGCTTGAACCGTATATTGATATCCCGCTTGTGGATCTCAATCTGGCTGACTCTGCCGGATTTGACGCCCTTCCGGGAATAGGCGGATATTTTGCCGCAAAGATGGTGGAGTACAGGAAGAAATTGGGCGGCTCATATTCATACAAGGAGCAGCTTATGGACATCTGGAATTTCGACAGGGAGAAATATGACGGCCTGTCCGATCTCATTGCCGTGGATTCCGCCCATGTCCGTCCCTATCCCTTGTGGACACTTCCTGAGGATTCCTTGAGGCTTCATCCCTATATAGGCTCCTACGCCGTGGCCCACGGAATTGTACTTTTCCGTGAGAACAATCCGGCATCCTCATGGACCGTCCAGGCCCTTGAAGATGCCGGAGTAATCTCTTCCGGGTCCGCAGCCAAGCTCTCCCGGTGCCGTATCGCTGCACCCTGAAGTTTAACGCTGTTATCTCGCGTCGTATCAGAAGCAGCTGGAGCCGTCAAAGCAATGTGTACAAACCTTGCATTTCGGCAGCCCTATAGCCTCTACCAGTGTTTCTATCGTATTGAACTTGAGTGAAGTGAGCCCGAATCTTCCGGCTATGGCGTCCACCAGTTTCCTGTATTCCGGGGAGCCTGTCGTGGCGTATTTTTCAAGATTCTTGTCAGGGTCGCCCTCAAATTCCTTGATGATGCGGCGGGAAATCAGTTCAAGATCCGTCTTTGATGCCGAGAAGCCTATGAACGGGCAGCCGTAGATGAGAGGAGGGCAGCCTATTCTCATGTGGACTTCCTTTGCACCGTAGTCGAAAAGGATGCGCACATTGTCACGGAGCTGTGTGCCACGGACGATGGAGTCGTCACAGAAGATTATGCGCTTTCCCTGCAGCATGGCGCGGTTCGGGATGAGTTTCATCTTGGCGACAAGGGAACGCATCTCCTGGTTGCTCGGTGTGAAGCTGCGTGGCCATGTCGGGGTATATTTGGTCACTGCCCTATGATATGGAATACCTTTCCCTTCAGCATAGCCGAGGGCCTGTCCGACCCCTGAGTCAGGGATGCCGCAGATGCAGTCCGCTTCGGAGGTGTCGGTCTTTCCCATCTTGTAGCCGCTGATGAAGCGGACTTCCTCCACATTCCGTCCCTCGTAGCTTGAAGTCGGGAATCCGTAATAGACCCAGAGGAAAGAACATATCTGCATCTTTTCTTCAGGCTTGCGGAGCTGTTCCACTCCGTCAGGGCGGATTCTGACTATTTCTCCCGGGCCGAGGTACCTGTCGATTTCATAGTCCAGGTTGGGGAAACTGCACGACTCGCTAGTGGCCGCATATGCCCCTTCCTTTTTCCCGAGCACAATCGGAGTCCTTCCCCATTTGTCCCTTGCTGCAATGATTCCGTCCTCTGTAAGGATGAGCATTGAGCAGGAGCCTTTTATGTGTCTGAAGACATTTTCTATGCCATCAACGAAGTCCTTTCCCTGGATGATGAGGAGGGCTATCAGCTCGGTCTGGTTTGTTCCGCCTGAGCTGAGTTCTGCGAAATGGCATCCCTTCGCAAGCATATCCTCTTCTATCTCCTTCATGTTGACCACCCTCGCCACGGTCACAATGGCGAACTTGCCGAGGTGCGAGTTTATCATTATCGGCTGCGGGTCGGTGTCGCTGATGACGCCTATTCCTGCCGTGCCGTTTCTGAACTTGTCGAGCTCGTCCTCGAACTTGCTTCTGAAATAGGCGCTCTGGAGATTATGGATTGATCTCTGGAATCCGTCTTCACGGCTCCAGGTGGCCATTCCGCCGCGCTTTGTGCCCATGTGGGAATTGTAGTCAGTGCCGTAGAAAAGGTCGTTGATGCATCTCTCTTTGGAGATGGTGCCGAATATGCCTCCCATTTGTCAGATCCGTTTTGATTGATTACGGCGCAAAAGTACAAAAAGTTTGTAATTGTATGCAACAATAAGATGTTTCCTTCCTCATAAACTTCGGAGTGCATTTGCCGGAGGCTGCCTGCCTCTATTTCAGAAACATCCTGATGAGCTTGTCCTTCAATGCGGTATATGGCCGGTAGCGCATCGGCAGGTCGAGC
The DNA here is from genome assembly GCA_944323825.1 of uncultured Bacteroidales bacterium. Lineage (GTDB taxonomy): Bacteria > Bacteroidota > Bacteroidia > Bacteroidales > UBA932 > Cryptobacteroides. The sequence goes on along the minus strand of CALUTY010000001.1, from coordinate 177,730 downwards.
CAAAGCGGCTTGTCCACTATGCTTTTGAGGTGGGAGAAGGTCTCGAAGCCGTAACTGCCGTGATAATGGCCCATTCCGCTTTCCCCGACCCCTCCGAAAGGCAGTTTGTCGGATGCGAGATGGATGATGGTGTCGTTGATGCATCCTCCTCCGAAATGGAGGGATGACAGAAGCTTTTCCTTGATCCGTCTGTCTTCAGTGAATATGTAGGCGGCGAGAGGACGCGGACGGCTGTCAATGTATCTGATGACATCATCAAGGCTTTTCCATGTGATGACCGGCATGAGCGGTCCGAAGATTTCTTCCTGCATTATCTCCAGCCCGTCCATCCATGATTCCCCGATGTCACCGAGCCTTATTATGGCCGGTCCGATTTTCAGCCTTTCTGCATCACATCCTGTGCTGTAGACTATATGTCCGTCGCATTCCTGCAGCACTCCGGAGAGCCTGTCGAAATGCTTCCTGTTCACGATTTTCCCGTATTCGGGATTGTCAATCGGGTTGTCTCCGAGCATTTCCCTTGTCTTGCTTATGCATGTGCCGATGAATTTTTCGGCGATGCTTTCATGCACGAGGATATAGTCGGGTGCCACGCAGGTCTGTCCGCAGTTGAGGAATTTTCCGAACACTGTCCTTGCGGCAGCGACATTGATGGCCGTGTCAGGTGCCACTATTACAGGGCTTTTGCCTCCGAGCTCAAGGGTGACCGGAGTAAGGTGCGCTGCCGCCTTTTCCATGACAAGCCTTCCGACATTCTTGCTGCCGGTGAAGAAGATATAGTCGAATTTCTGTTCCAGAAGGTCTGCGTTCACTTCCCGTCCGCCTTCGATGACGGCCACATGCTTTTCCGGGAACACTTTCCCGAGGAGTTTCCTTATGACTGCCGATGTGGCGGGAGAGTATGCGCTCGGCTTGACGACGGCTGTGTTGCCGGCTGCCACAGCACTGACCAGCGGGGATATGCAGAGCAGGAAAGGATAGTTCCACGGGCTCATGATGAGTACATTCCCGTATGGTTCCGGTACAATGAAGCTTCTGGCAGGGAACTGGGCGAGTGGAGTGCCCGTCCTGCGCCTCCTGCTCCATTTCCTGACATGTCTGACCGTATGGGATATCTCAGAAAGTACCATCCCGGTTTCAGTCATGTAGGCTTCGGTGGCGTTTTTTCCCAAGTCTGTCTTCAGAGCACAGGAAATCTCGCCATCCATTTCGAGTATGGCGGATTTCAGTCTTTCAAGACATTCTTTCCTGTATCCGGCAGGCAGGGTCCTGCCGCTGCGGAAAAATTCCCTCTGTTTCTTCAGGATATCTTCAATGCCGCTCATCCTGTGTCCTGCCGTTTACATTCCTGCCGGAGCGTGAAACATATAAATCAGAAGGGCGGGTCATGATCCGGCCCGCTCTCCTGCATTTTCCGCTCCTGACAGTCTGTCAGTCCTGCACATTCTTTATGGCCTCGCGGATCTTGGCCTCGATCTCGTCGCACAGTTCGACATTGTCGGTGAGAAGCTGTTTGACGGCTTCGCGTCCCTGGGCCAGTTTGGAGTCATTGTAGCTGAACCATGAGCCGCTTTTCTTGATGATGTCGAATTCCACACCGAGGTCGATGATTTCACCTACCTTTGAGATGCCTTCGCCGAAGACAATGTCGAATTCCGCCTTTTTGAAAGGAGGGGCGAGCTTGTTCTTCACGATTTTCACCCTTGTCCTGTTTCCGAGTGCCTCCTCTCCGTCCTTGATCTGGGTGGTCCTGCGCACATCCACCCTCACCGAGGCGTAGAATTTCAGGGCGTTTCCACCTGTGGTGGTCTCCGGATTGCCGAACATCACTCCGATCTTGTCACGCAGCTGGTTGATGAAAATGCAGCAGGTGTTGGTCTTGCTGATGCTGGCGGTGAGTTTCCTGAGGGCCTGGCTCATCAGCCTTGCCTGGAGTCCCATCTTCGCATCGCCCATCTCGCCTTCAATCTCGGCCTTCGGGGTGAGGGCTGCCACTGAGTCTATCACGATGATGTCAATGGCCCCGGATCTGATCAGATTCTCGGCGATTTCAAGGGCCTGTTCCCCGTTGTCAGGCTGGGAAATGAGAAGCGAGTCGAGGTCAACGCCGAGATTCTTGGCGTATGTCCTGTCGAATGCGTGCTCAGCATCTATTATCGCCCCGATTCCGCCCTGTTTCTGGGCTTCTGCGATGGCGTGTATGGCCAGCGTCGTCTTTCCGCTGGATTCCGGTCCGTAGATCTCGACCACCCTCCCCCTAGGGTAGCCTCCGATTCCGAGCGCATGGTCGAGAGCGATCGAACCGCTCGGTATCACAGAAACATTCTCTTCCGCCTTGGCTCCGAGCGGCATGACAATACCTTTCCCGTAGTCCTTTTCAAGCTTGTCGATCGTAGCCTGCAATGCCTTCAGTTTTGCGGCATTCACATCTGTCCCTTCTTTTTCTGTCTCTTTTGCCATAAGTCTTATGTTTGGTTGTTGATAATTGCGCCCGCTTTGTGCGGACGCACCAAGAAACAAAGGTATGAAAATAACCCGGTTTTCCCTTTGCAAGGGTAAATATTTTTTGACACAGTTTTTTTATTTTTGTACAAAATTATTGTTGAGATGAAAATAAGACTGCTCGGGAAGAATCCGGAAGAATTGAAGACGGTCGCGCAGGAGGCCGGACTCCCTAAGTTCGCCGCCGGCCAGATGGCACAGTGGCTCTATGCCAAGAAGGTCAGAAGCATAGATGAAATGACGAATATATCCAAGGAGGGACGGGCAAGGCTCGCTGAAAGATATGAGGTGGGGGTGACGGAATATTCCGGGCTCCAGGTGTCTTCGGACGGGACGAAGAAATATCTGTTCCCGGTGACTGCTTCCCACAGTAAGGGGCTTGATGCTGGAGCTGTGCATCCGGGTGCAGGTGAAAATGGGGCTCAGGTACATGATGAACCGTCGGACAGGGCTCTGGAAAGCGGGGCAGTGGAGGCAGTGATGATACCTGACAAGGAGCGTGCGACTCTTTGCGTGTCCTCGCAGTCCGGCTGCAGGATGGGATGCCGCTTCTGCATGACGGGCAGGCAGGGATTCCACGGGCATCTTTCCGTGGCGGACATAATGTCGCAGTTCCTGGCTGTGGACGAGTCGGATGTGCTGACCAATGCCGTGTTCATGGGCATGGGGGAGCCGCTTGACAATTACGACAATGTCATGAGGGCCATAGAGATACTGACTTCGGACTGGGGATTCGGCTGGAGCCCGAAACGGATCACCCTTTCCACCATCGGAGTCATTCCTGCGCTGAAGAGGTTTCTGGATGAGAGCAGGTGCCATCTGGCTGTCAGCCTGCACAATCCTTTCAGTGACGAGCGCCTGTCCATGATGCCTGTCGAAAAGGCGTGGCCGATAAGGGATGTGGTGGATCTGATCCGGCAGTATGACTTCACCGGACAGAGGCGCGTGAGCTTCGAATATACCATGTTTTCAGGCTTCAATGACACCAAACGCCATGCGGATGCCCTGACGAGGCTGCTTGCGGGACTCGAATGCAGGGTGAATCTGATAAGGTTCCACAAGATACCGGATTTCCCTTATGTGTCCTCTCCTGATGCGGTGATGGAGAATTTCAGAGACCGTCTGGGCAGGGCCGGCATAACGGCCACAATCCGGGCATCCAGGGGTGAAGACATCCTGGCTGCATGCGGAATGCTTGCAGGAAAACACAACGGGAAATGAAAGGATTGAAATGCATATTGCTGCTGTGCATGCTGTTGTCCGGAGCTGTTCTCCGGGCGGGAGCGGCCGGAGATGTCAGGGAAGACACGGCGGAGGCATCCGACGGACTTGCTCCTGAGAGTGCCCTTCTTACGGCGGCGGATACCCTGGCAATGGAGGAAATAAGGGCGAGGATGGCCGAAATCAGGAAACAGAGGCCGACCGTGGCCCTTGTGCTGAGCGGAGGCGGGGCCAAAGGGGCTGCCCATGTGGGTGTCCTGAGGTACCTTGAATCCATAGACATGCCCATAGACATGGTCCTTGGAACGAGCATGGGCGGTCTTGTCGGAGGACTGTATGCACTGGGATATGGGGTGGAGGAGCTTGATTCGCTCATAAGAAACATGGACTGGTCGTATGCCCTGAGTGACAGGGTGCCGAGGGAATACATATCATATGCAGAGACAAAGTACAGGGAAAAATATCTGCTTTCATTCCCGTTCTTCTACCGCAGGCAGGACTATATGGAGCGCAAGGCAGATGAGATGCGTTTTGCCGACACCAAGCGTCATGAGGCTTTCAGCATAGGGGCTGATGCTCCCACAGGGGCTTCTGACCTGATAAAGGACAATCTTCTCGGCAGTCTTCCTTCCGGCTACATCTACGGCCAGAATGTGAGCAACATATTCAGCAGCCTTTCCGTAGGCTATCAGGATTCCTTGTGCTTCAATGATCTGCCTGTACCGTTTGCCTGTGTCGCCACTGACCTTGTGAGCGGAACGGCCAAGATATGGCACAACGGCAAGATCAATGTCGCACTGCGTTCCACCATGTCGATTCCCGGTGTCTTCGCCCCTGTCAAGATGGACGGCATGGTACTGGTGGACGGGGGGATGAGGGACAATTACCCCACTGGACTTGCCCGTGAGATGGGGGCAGATATCGTGATCGGTGTGGACCTGTCAAGCGGAAGGAAGCAATATGACGAGATCAACAATATAGGCGACATAATCAATGCCGGCGTGGACATGCTCGGAAGGGCGATGTACGAGAAGAATGCCGTGTTGCCGGATATTGCCATAAGGCCGGAGCTTGACGAATACAACATGATGAGCTTCGACCGGAAAAGCATTTCCATAATTATCCAGCGCGGGTATGAGGCTGCCTACCGCAATGAGGCCGGTCTCATGAACATAAGGGCCCGGACAGGAAGCCGCCGTCCAGCCGGCGGCGTCCCTGCTGCCATTGACATAAATGAGGATTCAGTGGTCGTGAGGAGCGTGGATATAAGGGGTGTCACCGGAAAGGAGAAGGCCATCCTCATGAAGAAGATCGACATACTTCCTGGAGACAGGGTGTGCAGACAGGACATTGAGAATATTGTCGCTGACATATTCGGTTCCCAGTCTTTTGATTATGTGACATATGAGATGCAGGGGAAGGAACAGCCGTTCGACCTTGTGATCACCTGCCAGCCGGGTCCTGTCCATCAGTTCGGCATCGGGGTGCGGCTTGACACTGAGGAGATAGTTTCCGTCCTGCTGAACATAGGTCTGAATGCCCACCGTCTCCAGGGGTCCAGATTTGACTTCACCGGTAAGATCAGTGCCAATCCGTATTTCCGTTTCCATTATTCGTATGATGCTCCCAAGTCACCGACATTGAATGCCGCCGCATACATAAGCTGGACCGACATGAACCTGCTTGATTTCGGTTATGGTAGGTTCAACATGAGTTATCTCAAGGTGGGGCAGGAGGCCTGGCTTTCCAATCTGAAATGGTCGCTTTTTGACATCAGGGCCGGGATAAGGAATGAATATTTCAATGTCAGGTCCCTGCTTGCATCTGAACCGATTCTCGGAGACTATGATTTGGGGCATCTTTCGGATGACTATGTGTCACTTTTCGCTGACGGGCGGGCGGACACTTTCGATGACGGGTATTTCCCGAAGAAGGGATTTACGGCTGGGGTGCAGTACAACTGGATTTTCGCTGGTTTCCCGAACAGCTTCAGCAATTTCCATGCAGTGCAGGCTGACGGCAAGTTCGTGGTTCCGGCCGGGAATGTGTTCGCCTTCATCCCTTCCTTCAACTGCCGTTTCCTGTTCGGCCCTGATGTGCCTCTGGCATATATGAACTGTATGGGAGGCAGCATGGCGGGAAGGTATATGCCTCAGCAGATGCCGTTTATCGGCATCACCAATATCACATCAATGAGGAACATACTGACCATGGTCCGGGCTGATTTCAGGTTCAATGTGGCCAGAAACCATTATTTGACAGGAATAGTGAACTATGCCAGGGACAGCGACAGCTTCAGGACCTATACATCCGGTCCGGGCATTTTCGGAGCCGGTCTGGAATACTCGTACGACTCCATATTCGGTCCGTTGAGTGCCGATGTGCACTGGTCGAGCCTTACGCACAGGGTCGGATTCTACATAAGCCTCGGATACAATTTCTGAGGGCAGTTTGAGGAATAGGCATTGGCGGATTGCCGTGTCTGACCAGGTGATGACCTGACATTCTGATTTTGTTACGCAAAAATAGGGTTCTTATGTATCATGGATGATTTTGACAAGGAATATATCCGTATCCTTGACAGGATGCGACGCCTCTGCGCCAGACGGGAATATTGTACTTCCGACATTTATGCGAAAGCTTCCGGCGCCGTTGCTGCAGCCATGCGGAAAATGGGCCTGTCCGCAGATGCCGTGGCCGGACAGATGGCAGCTGAGATGGTCTCTGCTCTGAAAAGGGAGAAATATCTGGATGACAACAGATATGCGAGTGCATTTGCCAGGGACAAGGCATCCATTTCAGGCTGGGGAAAGCTCAAGATCAGGAATGCACTTGCCTCCAAGGGGCTTGAAAGGCATATTGTGGATGCAGCCCTTGAAGAAATAGACGGAGCATCAGCCGGTTCCCGGATGGAAAAGGTGTTGGAAGTGAAATTCCGGAGCCTTGCGAGGCAGTCCGAAGCCGTGAAGTCATCGTCCGCTTCCGGAAAGAATGCCCGTGCCGGGGGATATGGTGCGCAGGAATATGGTTCCGGAGATAGGGGTAGATGCTATGAACTGAAGATGAAGATGCTCCGCTTTGCCATCGGACGCGGCTACGGATACGAAGAAGCCGCCCCTGTGATAGAGCGGCTTCTGTCAGAATACTCCCTGTCGTGATGTGTGCATTCCTATGCAGAATCCGGTAAATGTTATAGTGCCGACTTCAGGAATGCGGTCACATTGTCCTCCATCCTTTTGAGAATGTCGGATGACTCTGCCGGCTTCACGAATCTTTCTCCTGTTATGTTTTCGTAGAGTTCGATGTATCTTTCCGTGATGCCGTTCACGATTTCCGGAGTCATTTCCGGCACCTTCTGTCCGGCCTGTCCCTGGAACCCGTTGACCATCAGCCATTCGCGTACGAACTCCTTTGAAAGCTGCCTCTGCTTTTCTCCTTTTGCGAGCCTTTCTTCATATCCTTCCGCATAGAAGTAACGTGAAGAGTCCGGGGTGTGGATTTCATCCATCAGATATATCTGTCCGTCCTTTTTCCCGAATTCATATTTGGTGTCCACGAGGATAAGCCCCCTTTGTGCGGCCATTTCAGTGCCTCTCTTGTAGATGGACCTTGTGTATTCTTCGATTTTCTCATAATCCTCCCTGCCTACAAGTCCGGAAGCAATGATCTCTTCCTTTGATATGTCCTCGTCATGTCCTTCGGCAGCCTTTGAGGTCGGAGTGATTATAGGTTCCGGGAACTTCTGGTTCTCCACCATGCCGTCCGGCATTTCCACACCGCAGATGGTCCGCTTTCCGGCCTTGTATTCTCTCCATGCATGGCCTGAAAGATAGCCCCTTATCACCATCTCCACCTTGAACGGTTCGCACCTGTGCCCGACAGTCACCATAGGGTCGGGGGTGGCAATCTTCCAGTTGGGAACGAGGTCGGCCGTCGCGTCAAGGAACTTTGCTGCTATCTGGTTGAGGATTTGTCCCTTGCATGGTATTCCCTCTGGCAGAATCACATCGAATGCGGAGATCCTGTCCGTCACCACCATCACAAGGTATTCCCCGTTGATGTCATATACATCACGCACTTTTCCGGTGTATTTCCCTGTCTGTCCCGGAAAATGAAAATCGGTCTTGACGATTGCTTCCATATTTGTCTGTTGTTATATGATTTTTAATATACTTATCCGTATAATTACCCACCCCAAGGAGTCATCCCGAGCGCAGTCGAGGGATCTGTTACTGATTTCAGAAATCCTTGCAGATTTCCAGGCCTTTCCTGACAGCCTCTTCTATCTTCCTTTCTATTTCTTCCCCGCATGCATAGTCCATGTTTTCGGCAGCCACCACGTACAGCTCACCCAGTCCCCAGAGATGCCCGATCGCCCTTATATACGGTGTGGCCTGTTCCAGTGCGTCCCCGGTGTGGATGTTCATCCCCCTTGTGGTGATGTAGAGCACCTTTTCACATCTGCACAGCCCGTAGCATTCCCTGTCGTTGCTCCCGAAGGTTATGTTGAACAGCGACATGTTCTCAAAGAACACCTTCAGCGCTGCCGGAAAGCTCATGTCCCAGAACGGCGCGGCGATGACTATCCTGTCGGCTGCCGCAAGCCTCCGTGCCATGTCCGCATATCTTTCTGGCACAATCCCGTTGTTCCTGTCCGTCAGAATCTTGCTTCCGACTGCCGGGAAATCCGCCCCGTCAAGGATGACATGTTCAATTTCATACCTTTTGCCAAGTTCGCTGATGAGCGGTTCCGCAATCCTTCTCGTCCGGGATTCTTCCCTCATTGTCGAGTCTATGTAAAAAAGTTTCTTCATCGTCCGGCCTTTTGAAAACCGTGACAAACATACGCAAAAACTTCCGTTTTCCTGCATCCGCATCAAGGAAAGTTGTCTGTCCGCAAATGCCGCACCGGATATTTCTTTCTTGACCTCATGGACATTTCCGTTCCGGAATGACGAGCCGGTATCTGGTGCTGCCAAAATTCTCGAAATACAGATTTCCGGACCGGGGAAGGTGCTGAACTGCTGTTCCGGAATTGCCGTCGGGATTTTCTTGGAGATTCATTCTTGATACAGGAGTCCTTTTCCAGCCGCCGGCCGGGCTGATGCTGTACATGACAGGGCTTTTCCTGTCTTCGGCGATGAATCCCAGCTGCCTGTAGACATCACCTCCGGACCATTCGAGGTCGGCATAGCTCATTATGTCGCAGCCTCCGAAATTTTCCGGCTCATTTCCGTCATGCCGTTCTTCTCTGCCCATGCCCATATCTGAAATGAAATATTTGAGCATCTTGCCCATCCCTCCGCTGACCCTGACATCAGGCAGGGATGCATATCTTATCCATTGGTATGACCTGTAGACTTTCCCGTTCCGGGGCATGAGCCTTCCGTTAGAAAATGTGGCGACAGCCACAAGAGTCCCTGCTGCCTTTTTGAGGAAAAGTCCGTAACTGTATTTGCACACCGTATGCCCGTAGCTGTGGTATGCGTCCAGGAATTCCCTTGCAATATCCTTGCGGATTCTGCGCACTTCACAGTTCCTGGCGAAGACATGTCTGAATATGCCGAAGTGTGCCAGCAGCCGTTGTCTGATGCATTCCCCCTCCCGGCCTCTCCATCTGTCCTCGGCAAGGATTATGGGTCGTGCATTGCCGGATGCGTCTTCTGCATCTTTACTGCCGAATTGTTCTGAAATGACATTTTCAGCCATTTTCCTGATTTCTGATGCTCTTTCCTGGCTTTCGGCGCAGATTCCCAGGGGCAGTATGACTTTTCCTTTTTCTGAAACAATGAGCGGAAATCTTTCCGGAAATGTGATTTTGCACGGTGTGCCGTGATTTTCAAGGAAAGCGGCAATCTCTTCCGCCAAAGCCCGGGAACGGCGGAAAATTCCGTCATCCATTCTTGAAGCGGATTCTGCCGTCAGTTCCTTGGCGCTGGCTGTTTCTGTATTCCCGGTCATGCTTTCCTGTTGATTCTTTGACGGTGCAAATCTACAAAAAAGACATCAACATTTCCCTCCCTGCCGGGTTTTGTCGTGATAATCCTCAATGCCTTTTGCAGATAGGCAAATTTTTTATATGTTTGCCGTCACGACAGGAATTTATGTTAAAAAATGAGAAATATCGTAGCAGGAATGGGCGAAGCCCTTTGGGACATGCTCCCGGAGGGGAAGAAGATCGGCGGAGCGCCGGCCAATTTCGCGTATCATGTGTCGCAGTTCGGATTTGAAAGCCGTGTGGTCAGTGCCGTAGGTGATGACGCTCTCGGTCGGGAGATACTGGACACTTTCAGTGCAAAGGGACTGAAATGTCTTGTCGAAACGGTCCCTTATCCTACAGGAACTGTCCGGGTGAAACTGGAGGGTAACGGAATTCCCTGCTATGACATAATGGAAGGGGTTGCCTGGGACAACATTCCATATACTCCGGCTCTTGAAAAGCTTGCCTCGGAGACCTGCGCTGTCTGTTTCGGTTCGCTTGCCCAGCGCAGTGCCGTTTCAAGGGATACTGTCAACCGTTTTCTGGATGCCCTGCCGGATGACGGCAGCGTGCTGAAAGTCTTTGACATCAATCTCAGGCAGGATTTCTATTCCAGGGAGATTTTATGCAGCTCTCTCGGGAAATGCAATATTCTCAAAATCAATGATGAGGAACTGGAGATTGTCAGCCGCCTCTTTGACCTGCCTGAAGCCTGCATCGAAGAAAGATGCCGCTTGCTGCTTGAAAAATATGGTCTGAAGATGCTGATACTCACCTGCGGAGCGACCGGCAGCCATGTATTTGTCCCTGGAGATGCCTCATTTGTCGGAACGCCGAAAGTGGAGGTGGCGGATACCGTGGGGGCAGGGGATTCATTTACAGCTGCATTCGTGTCCGGCGTGTTGAAGGGCCTGCCTTTCCGTGATGCCCACCGTCTTGCCGTTGAGGTTTCAGCCTTTGTCTGCACACAGAAAGGTGCAATGCCTGTGCTTCCGGAAAGGTTCACTTCAATGCTGAAATGACATTCTCTGTATGCCTGCGGGCAATTCCGTCCCGCAATGACGGCCGATATTATGTTAAAGAGGGTGACCAAAAAGGCTTTTGGTAACCCTCAAACGTCTTTCTTCGAAAGACTGGACCCGTCTAAACCCCTCTGCTCGCTTTCGAATGTCCACTGGACATTCTCATAAACCGCTCACGACCCCTATTAGGGGGATCTCGCTCCCTCCGGTCGCGGTCCCTTCGGGACTTTTGACCCATCCTCTTTGCGTTCTGCGGAAAGACAGAGATTCGAACTCTGGGAACACTTGCGCGTTCACCGCATTTCGAGTGCGGCCCGATCGACCACTCCGGCATCTTTCCATTATTCTGTGCAAAAATAGCATTTATTTCATTCCGTTGTCATTGTTTTTGTCAAAAACCGTGGAACAATCGTTGTACCGCGGCTTTTCCGTCACTTCATAAATGGTATGCATCAGGATTCAGACCGGAATTTCATGATGGTACATAGGGAGTGTCCACCTTGCTGGTGGAATGGCCGATGTAAAACAAATTTTGTATATGTTAAATTCTTTTCTATTTTTGTGGGAGCAAAATGTATGAACATATATAAATATGTAGAATAATAATTTTGTCACTGATGAGTCTGCAGAAAAACATGAGATTTGCGATAGGGGTGGATGTAGGAGGAAGCCATGTCTGCTCTGCCGTCGTTTCGCTTGCGACGGGAGAGATTGCAGGATGCGTATCTGAAACTCCGTTGGATAGTGGAGCAGATGCCGCTGCAATCCTTGACATCTTGTCTTCCAATATATTGCAATCCCTTGAACCGGTGGAGGACGGGACCGTGGAAGGGGTGGGGCTGGCTTTCCCCGGCCCGTTTGACTACCCTAACGGCATATCCAAGGTGAACGGTGTGGGAAAATATGAAAGGATATATGGACTTGACTTGAAGACTTCATTGTCCTCGCGGCTGCGCAGCCATGGTATGGATTCATTCAGGTTTCTGAATGACGCCTCGGCCTTTGCTTTGGGGGAATGTGCCGGAGGTGCGGGCCGAGGGGCAGATCGGGTTGTTGCCATCACTTTGGGGACAGGAGTGGGTTCCGGATTCGTGTGCGGAAACCGTCTGGTCGAAAGCGGTGATGAAGTCCCGGAAAACGGCTGGGTGTATCATCTCCCTTTTGAGGACGGGATTGCTGACGAGGCCTTTTCCACCAGGTGGATCTGCCGCCGTTATAGGGAGATTTCAGGAATGGAGATTGCCGGAGCGAAGGAGGTTGCCGCCAGGTGTGCTGCCGGGGACAGGAATGCTGCAGACCTGTTCTCGGAATATGGTCGGCGTCTTGCCGGATTCATCGCTCCTCTTCTTGCCGGCTTCAGGGCTGACATGCTTGTCCTCGGAGGAAACATTTCGCGTGCATGGCCGTTTTTCGGACCGGAGCTGGAAAAAGGGCTTGAGGAGAGGGGCTGCCGTGCTGCCGTGCGGACTTCACTTCTCCGGGACAGGGCTGCCATGATCGGGGCCGCATCGCTTTTCATCTGATAAAGGTAAATTAAGAAAATATGTCTGTATTGAGAAAAACTACACAATACATCCTGCCGGTGGAAAAGGTGGAAGCCGGGGATGCTTATGACATCTATCCGGTATTCGACCTCGGAGAAGACCGGATTTTTTCCGATTATGTGTCATTGGCAGAAATAATGGCCGGAAACAGGAATGTCATCATAGACGGTTATGCCGGGGTGAGGTTCGACATTTTTGTCGGGGAGCTTGACAAGGCGTTTTCGTCAATAGGCGTGAAGCCGGTGTGGTGGAATGTCAGTGCCGCAATGAAGGCCGAGGACGACATCGATGCAATGATAGAGCCTTATCTCGGAGGGGATGACCCCATTTTCGGCTTCAGGGCGCCTTTCCATGTCAGCGACTATTTCGATGCCGGAAGGCTGGCGGCAATCAGGCCGGATGAAAATGCACAATTGAATATCATATACGGGCCCGGAGCGGCATTGGCAGGCTGGGACGGTCTTCTGGTCTATATCGACATACCGAAAAACGAGATACAGTTCCGGGCGAGGGCCGCAAGCATAACCAATTTCGGGGCATCTGCACCTGCAGCGCCGAAAAAGATGTACAAGCGTTTCTATTTTGTGGATTGGGTCGTGCTCAACCGTCACAAGAAGACGCTTATGCCGGACATTGACATATTCGTCGACGGCCAGCGTGAGAAGGACATCACATGGGCATCCGGAGATGATGTCCGGAGAGGGCTGCGGGAAATGTCTGAAAACGGGTTCCGTGTGCGCCCGTGGTTCGAGCCTGGGGCATGGGGCGGCCAGTGGATAAAGAATCACATAAGGTCACTCGCTCAGGACGTGCCGAACTATGCGTGGTCATTTGAATTGATCGTGCCTGAGAACGGGCTCATATTCAGCAGCGGGAAGAAGATGCTTGAAATTTCTTTTGATTCGCTGATGTATGAGGCAGGCAGGAATGTGGTCGGGACCGGGTGCTACAGGGAATACGGTGACGAATTTCCCATAAGGATGGATTATCTCGACAATTTTGACGGGGGAAACCTCTCCATCCAGTGCCATCCGCATAAGGATTTCATTCAGAAGAATTTCGGAGAGGTGCTTACACAGGAGGAGACATATTATATCCTGGACACCTGTCCTGATTCCGTGGTATATCTCGGCTTTCAGGAGGACATAGTCCCGTCTGAATTCGAGAAGGCGTTGAATGACAGTTTCCACAATGGAACCCCACTGGATGTCAAAAGGTACATCAATGCCGAAAAGGCACACAGGCATGACCTGTTCCTGATTCCTCCGGGCACCCTTCACAGTTCGGGCAGGAACAATCTTGTGCTTGAGATCAGCACCACTCCATATATCTTCACCTTCAAGATGTATGACTGGCTGTCCCTTGATCTCGACGGCAGGCCGAGGCCGCTCAACATCAGCCGTGCCATGCAGAACCTCTGCTTTGACCGCAAGGGGGAGAAGATCAGGAAGGAGCATGTATGTCATCCGGTGCTTATGGAAAAGGGCGCAGGCTGGGAACTGTGGCACATGCCTACGCATCCGGCTCATTCATACGATGTGCACAGGTACAGGATAGGAACCGGGTCGCAGGTTGAGGTCCTTACAGGGGATAAATGCCATGTCCTCAATCTTGTGGAGGGCGAGACGGCTGATGTGGTGACTTCCGGAGGGAAGACATTCCATTTGAGCTATGCCGAGACTCTGGTGATTTCAGCTGCGGCAGGCTCATACAGCATTGTGAATACTTCCGGCAGGGAAATAATGCTGGTGAAGGCGTTCATGAAATAGGTCCGGGTATTGGATTTTTCGCCAATATTATGTATGTTTGTCTGTACATGTAATTAAACATTTTCATTATGGATTATCAGCTGGACCACAATTCATCGGTGCCTTTGCATGTTCAGGCAGAGGAGTTCATTCGCAATATGATCAGCCAGGAAGAATACCGCAAGGGCAAGCTTCTTCCGAATGAAGTGGAACTTTCGCAGAAGCTGGACATTTCCAGGAATACTCTCCGTCAGGCCATAAACAAGCTTGTCAATGAGGGACTTCTTGTCCGCAAGAAGGGGGTCGGCACGACGGTCGCAAGCCAGAATGTGATGAGCAATGCCAGAAACTGGAAAAGCTTTTCCCAGGAAATGAGGTCGCTCGGGATGAAAGTCCAGAATTTCGAGCTGCATATAAGCTACAGGCCCGCTCCGGAAGAGGCATTGAAATTCTTCGGCATCAAGCCGGAGACTTCCCTGCTTTGTCTGGAACGGCTGCGCGGCAAGCCCGGCCTTCCGTTTGTCTATTTCATATCCTATTTCAATCCTGACATTCCGATGTCGGTCGAGGATGACATGTCTCTCCCTCTTTATGAGATTCTTGAAAGCAAGTACGGGGTTTTTGTGAAGACATCAAAGGAGATGATCTACGCGAGGGGGGCGAGTGCCGGAATGGCGCAGAAGCTCGGAATTTCTGAAGGGGATCCTGTGCTTGTGCGCAAGCGTTTTGTCCTTGACAGGGACGGCAAACCGGTGGAGTATAATGTCGGCTATTACAGGGCAGACAGCTTCACATATTCCATAGAATTTACAAATGACTGAAAAACGGACTGCAATCATGTCTGAAAAATCATCTTTCGCAAAGGTCCTTCCCGTCCTTTTCGGATTCTTTGTAATGGGTTTCTGCGATGTGGTCGGGATAGCCACGAGTTATGTGAAGCAGGATTTCGGACTCAGCGAGACCGTGGCCGGGTTCATCCCTTCCATGGTGTTCATCTGGTTTCTGCTGATATCAGTGCCGTCCGCCATGTGGATGAACAGGGTGGGAAGAAAGGCCATGGTACAGCTGAGCAATATTGTCACCTTTGTCGGGATGCTCATCCCGTTTGTGCATTACAGTTTCGCCTCTTGCATGGCGGGCTTTGTTCTGCTGGGAGTGGGAAATACCATGCTTCAGGTTTCCTTGAATCCTCTTCTCACAAATGTCGTGTCCGGAGCCAGGCTTACGAGCATGCTTACGGCCGGGCAGGTGATAAAGGCGGTGTCGTCTTTCTGCGGACCGTTCATCGCGGCCTTTGCCGTCAGCGTATTCGGGGAGTGGCGTTATCTCTTCCCGATATTTGCGGCAGTCACCCTGCTTTCGATGATATGGCTCATGTTCACAGATGTGAAGAGGGAAACGGTATCTTCCGGTACATCTTCGTCCGGTGCCGTATTTTCTCTTCTGAAGGACAGGACAGTGCTTCTCCTGTTCCTCGGGATATTCTTTGTCGTGGGTGTGGATGTGGGGACGAATACCCTTGCCCCTAAGCTCCTCATGGAGAGGGACGGGATGTCCGTCGATCAGGCAGGTCTCGGTTCCAGCCTCTATTTCGTGTGCCGGACGGCAGGTGCCCTGACAGGTTCCTTCCTTCTGGCCAGGGTCAGAGATGTGACATACTTCAGGATAAATATCCTTGTCGCAATGGCCGCAATCGTGGCTTTGGCCTTTGCCGGGAATACCGCCCTGATAATGGTCATCATTGGCTGCATAGGCTTTTTCTGTTCCAGCATCTTTTCCGTAATCTATTCCCAGGCGATGAAGAGCCGTCCGGACAAGGCCAATGAAATTTCCGGTCTCATGATAATGGGCGTATCCGGAGGGGCAGTCATCCCTCCTGTCATGGGGCTGCTTACGGACCTCATCGGCAATCAGACAGGTTCCGTTATTGTCATTGCCGTATGCATGGCATATCTGACATTCTGCTCTTTCTGGCTGAAAAAGGCATAGCCATACGCACCATAATAATAAAATAGCCGGTCCATCAGGGCCGGCTTATTTTGTCTGCAATGTCATTTTGAAATCACCGGGCATTTCCCCAGGACATGTCCGGTTCCGCACCCATCTCCAGCACCAGTTCTCCTCCCTTGAGCAGTTCGGAGGCAGGGAATCTGAAAGAATCAAGCGGCTTGCCGTTGAGTGTTGCCCCCTGGACATAGATGTTGTTTCTGGAGGCATTTTCTGCCTTGATGATGAATTTCTGCCCGCGGCCGTAACGTCCTCCGAGGTCTATTGTGACCTCTTCGAAAAGCGGACTTGCGATTTCGTACGCCGGCTCGGTGCTGCATCCGCCGTCGGTCTGGAACAATCCTATGGATGCCATTATTGCCCATGCGCTCATCTGCCCCTGGTCCTCATCTCCGAGATAGGCGTTGGCCGTGCCGCATCCGTAATAGCGTTCGAGAATGGAACGGCTCCATTTCTGGGTAAGCCATGGGGAGCCGGCGTAGTTGAAGAGAAATGCGAAATGCATTGACTGCTGGTTGCCCTGTACTATGGGGTGGTCCCAATACTGGTCATTCGGCGCGTTGTATCTCCAGCTCTCGTCTTGATTGAAACCCCAGAGAAGTCTGTCGGTGAACCTTTCCCTTCCTATCTTTTCCACGAGGGCAGGAATGTCCTGCGGCACAAAGAATGTCAGCTGCCATGCATTGCCTTCAACATAGTGCTCGTTGGCTCCGCTGCGGAACGGGTCGAAGTCCGGAAGCCATTTGCCGGTGCTGTCTTTCATGTGGCACCAGCCTTCGTCGCTGATGACATTTTTCCACCAGTAACCCCTTTCGTTGAATTTTTCATATATGTCATCTTTCCCCAGTGCCTTGGCAAGCTGCCCGACTGTCCAGTCGTCGTACGAGTATTCCATCGTGTTGGAGAAGCGCCCTTTGTCATAAGGCACATAGTGATGCTGCATGTATGCCTTCAGGTCCCTGTTGCCGGCATATCCCTTGAACACTTTCTGGGCTGGGGTTGTCTGCATCTTCACTGCGGCCTCAAGAGCCTTTTCTGCGTCAAAGTCCCTGATGCCCATCTGATATGCGCTCACAATCTGCGGGATTTCATGTTCTCCGACCATTACAGGTATGTAGTTCAGTCCTGCCGGGCCTTTTGCAAGCCATCCGTTGGCATCGTACATTGCAAGCTGGGATTTCGCCCACTTGCCGGACCATTCCGGCGTGACCAGATTCCAGAACTGGTTGAGGTTCCAGAATGTGTTCCAGAAGGCGTCGCATCCGAGCATTACATCCGTTTCAGGATTGTCCACCCTGCGTGTTTTTCCGTCGGTGGACACCCATTCCCCGTTGATGTCACTCCAGATGTTGCGGCTGCAGATGGCCCTGTACATGTTGTTGTAGAAACGGACTTTTTCAAGCCTGTCCGCCGTCTTTATGGTGACTCTTCCGAAGAGGCTGTTCCAAGTGTCCAGCTGGTTCTGCACCACTGCCTCGAAATCCCATCCGAAAGGCAGCGCCACTTCCTTCTCCAGATTTTCCGAGGCATTTTCCACGCTTACGAGTGATATTCCCGAGCGCATCTGCACTACGGGCGATTCTTCCGGATCGAATGTGATGAAAAGTCCTGCGGCGTCACATTCTCCGCTTTCCAGTTTTTCTATGCCATAGCTTATGTCGTCATTGCACCAGCTTCCCATGTCCTTGATGGGGCGGTTGAACTCTATGACGAAATTGACCGTATAGTCCTGGTCCGCATCATGGCTCCATACATAAGGGGAGAACTGGTGTACAGATCCTTCAATGCGCCTGTCGCTGACCTTTCTCACATTGACTCCTTTCAGCCGGATCCCGTATTCGGTTTCCGGACGCAGTTCTATCAGTATCCTGCCGTCCCCTCTGTCTGCCGGGAATGTGAATCTTTCGACTCCGCATCTGGTGGTGGCTGTGATTTCCGCCTTGATGTCATAGTCGGTCAGGTTCACCGAATAATATCCGATGCCTGCCTGTTCGCTTCTTTTGTCTATGCGCGAACGGTAGCCTTCGTCAGGCTTCTGCTCGTCACCGGCTCTGGTTTCCAGCTTTCCGTTCGCTGCCATTATTCCAAGTCCTCCCAGAGTCCATTCATGGATATGGCTGAAGCATGCCACATTTTCGAAGGTCGGCTGGTAGCCTGCCTGCCACCCCGCATTCTGGTTGTCCGGGCTCATTTTCACCATGCTGAACGGCATCCAAGGGCCCGGGGCGATCATCCATCGTGAGTGTGCGGTGCCAATTCTCGTGTCCACATAGTCTGCGAGAGTCTGCGTCCTTTCCGGTGTGCGGACCACTTTCCCGGAAGCAATCTCCCTTCCGTCGCTCAGGATTCTATATGTGCTTGATTTCTTTTTTCTTACTGCGGGCATCGGTGCCTCGAACTGGTAGCGTCCCTTTTCCACTTCCGAAGAGAATATCTCTTTCCCGTCCAGCTCTACGCTCAGCAGTGGTTCTCCTGAAAGATGCTCCACATCCACAATGAGGGGCTGGGATTCTTTCGCTCCGTCGCTTATCTGGTAATCGGCAGTGGCAATGTCCCGTATGAACATTTTTCCGGGCTGTGTCACCTTTATCCCGGCCCCGTCCAGGGCAATGTGGTCAAACAATATCCATGACCCCTCCAGGACGGAGATGATGATTTCATTGCCGCCCTTTTTCAGCACGCCCGGCCGTATCGGCACTTTTATGCTGTATGGAGTGGCAGTGCCGTAGTCCCCGGTGAGTGACAGGGTGTCTGTGACCGGCTCGGAAAGTCCTGCTTTCCTTTGGTCTGAAAGTCCGTGCCCGGGAGCCGTAAGCTGGAATTTTGCATCCTGGGAATTGACGCTGATTTTTACAAGCGGGAGAAAGCGTTTTGAGAAATCCGCAAGGTCAACCGTCAGCTCATAGTCTTGTGCGGAAGGTTCGTTCTCCAGCCCGAAAAGTATGTTGACCTGATGTGTCCTCCATCCGGAAGTCGGCCATGTGCCGCCCCATGTGTCAGCGGGTCCTGGCAGCACATACGGAAAATCAGTGCTTTCCGAGGAATGGTTTATGAGGTAGAACTTGTCTTCGTATCCGAAGTCTTCTGCGAGAAATGACCTGAATCCGGCCGGTGCCAATGCAAATTCTTCTGCACGGCCGTCAGCTTTTCCTATGTGCCAGATGCAGTCATCCGAGGCGGATGCCGTCCAGCATAGCGGAAGACATGCCGCCAATGTAAGCAGTTTCTTTAATCGGTCCATATTTTTCTGTTGATGTTGGTTTGTCGTGTTTTTGAGCCGGTAATTTTAATATGTATGTACAAATATAGACCAAATATCTGGAAAATAAAATTTTTATAAAAAGTAAAAATGCATTGTCCTCTTTCTGAAAAACATTTTATATAGATGTTATTGCCTCTTTCTGTGTCATTTTGTGAAACTGATACAATACTTTGTATTTTATAAAATGTATGAACATGTGTATGCAGATTAATCCCATCGGCAAAAATTATTCAGTTCATTTGGGGCATGATGCCGAAAAGCCGGAAAATTTGACTACCTTTGCTCCCGCCTTGCCTGTGGTTCTGCGGGCCGGAAACAGGCGGGGCCAGTCGGCTGGTTGTATTGACATTTTCTTGATATCATGAAAGTTGGGATCATTATGGGCTCCACGAGTGACTATGAGGTCATGTCCGGGGCCGTGGAAATGCTTGAAGAGCTTGGTGTTGACTATGAAAAAAAGGTGGTCAGTGCGCACAGGACACCGGATCTGATGTATGAATATGCCCATACGGCAAGGGAACGCGGCATAAGTGTGATAATTGCCGGGGCAGGAGGGGCTGCTCATCTTCCGGGGATGGTGGCGGCGATGACCACGCTGCCTGTGATCGGGGTTCCTGTGAAGTCCAGGGCTCTCAACGGGCTTGATTCCCTGCTGTCCATAGTGCAGATGCCTGCCGGGGTTCCTGTGGCTACGGTTGCAATCAACGGGGCGAAAAATGCGGCGCTGATCGCGGCATCCATCCTTTCGCTTCAGGATCCTGAAGTTGCGCACAGGCTGGAGGCATTCAGGAAAAACCAGACTGAAACTGTGTTGAAAGCGGAAATATAAGGCTGCAGCGGATATCCGGCAGAATCTTGAGAAAGAATCCGATGAAAAAGAGAATAGGAATAATAGGAGGCGGGCAGCTTGGGCTGATGATAGCGCAGGAGGCTCACCATTTTGATGCATTTGTCACGGTGCTCGACCCGTCTGCAGATGCGCCCGCATTTGCGGAGGCTGATGCCAGGGTGGTCGGGGCCTTTGATGACCAGAAGGCCTTGGAGCGCCTTTGTGAAGGCTCTGATGTCGTGACGTATGAATTCGAGAATGTGCCGGGTGACATCCTGAGGCATCTTGAAGGGAAATACAATATCAAGCAGGGCATAGCTCCTCTTTTTGATTCCCAGGACAGGCTGCGGGAGAAGGACAACGCCAGGGCGCACGGGCTGATGACACCGGAATATTTCGCCCTCCCTGTCAGAACGGAATCCGCTTCTGCCGCTGCGGAGGAAGAAATTCATGAGGGGACTGTTGAAGCATCGGGGAAAAAATCCAGGGCAGGCAAGGCGGAAAAGAACAAGACCGCTGAAACTGTTCCGGAAATAGGAACCGTAGTCGTGCCGATGACTGAGGATGAAGCCGCCGCCATGACCCCGCAGGAAAGGCTAGTGCAGCTGGCTGCAGCAGTGGGGAGGATGGGAAAGCCATGTGTGCTGAAGACACGCAGACTTGGCTATGACGGCCATGGACAGGCTGTGATAAGGAGCTTCAAGGACATAGAAAAGGCCGCCGAACTGCTTTCCGTGCCGTGCATACTGGAGGAGATGATTGACTTCGACTTCGAGGCGAGCGTGGTGATGGTGTCGGACGGCAGTGACATCATCCATTTCCCTGTGGCAAGGAACATACACAGGGACGGCATACTTGACCTGAGCATAGTGCCGACATCCGGGCTCCAGAGAAACGGCAGGGAAAATGAGACATGCCGCAGGATGACATCTGCCTGCGAATCCTTCATGAAGGGATGCGGATATAAGGGCATATTGGCCATAGAACTTTTCGTCAAGGGCGATGATTTCTATTTCAATGAAATGGCTCCGCGGCCGCACAACAGCGGACACTATACCATAGAAGGATGTACCACCAGCCAGTACCGGGAACTCTGTCATTTCCTGCTGGACATGCCGCTGACGGTGCCGGAACTGATAGCACCGACCGTGATGAAGAACATTCTCGGACAGGACCTCGATGCCGCCAAGATGATAGTGGCTGAATCGTTGCGCGGGGCAGGTCCGGGAATCGAGGTGTCTTCTCCTGAAGATGTGGACAATGCATTCTGCGGAGAGGCAGGCAGGGGAGTGTATGTGCACCTTTACGGCAAGACGCAGTCGAGGCCGAAGAGGAAGATGGGGCATATAACTTTCGTGCCGATGACATTGGACAGCTATTATGCCGACTGGGCGTACAGATTCGTCTGATATTTTTGAAAATACATATTTATAGCATATATGGGCAATTACCGTGTCTTTGTAGAGAAATATCCTGAATTTCAGGTTGAGGCCAGGAGCCTGATGAATGAGCTGAACGAGAATCTGCAGCTTTCATTGGAAAGCCTCCGGCTGCTGAATGTCTATGACCTTTTCGGATTCACGCCGGAGCTGCTTGAGAAGAGCCGCTACGGGGTGTTCGGAGAGATAATGACGGACAATGTCACTGATGAATGCGACCTTTCGGACTGCAGGTACATCGCGGTGGAATATCTTCCGGGGCAGTTCGACCAGAGGGCGGCTTCTGCGGTGGACTGCGTGCGGCTGATAGACCCGCAGGCGGATGTGCACATCAAGAGCTCCAGACTTCTCATATTCGACAAGAGTGTTTCCGACAGGGACATCGACAGGATAAAACACTATTATATAAATGCCGTGGAGTCAAGGCAGAAGGACCTTTCGGTGCTGAGCGACACGGAACAGGCTCCTGTGAAGCCGGTGAAGGTGCTGGAGGGATTCACTTCCATGAAGGAGGAGGAATTCGGACCATACTGCAGGCAGATGGGGCTTGCAATGAACAGCGATGACCTCAGGGAAGTGGTCAATTATTTCAGCAGGGAGGGCAGGGACCCTTATGAGACCGAGCTCCGGATTCTTGACACCTACTGGAGCGACCACTGCCGCCATACCACTTTCACCACCGAACTCCAGGATGTGGACATCGAAGAGTCTTTCATAAAGGAGGACATTGAAGGGACATACAGCCTTTATCTGAAGATGCGCAAGGAACTCGGCCGTGAGAGCAAGGGACTGAACCTCATGGACATGGCTACCATAGGTGCCCGCTATCTCAAGTCGAAGGGGCATCTTGACGACATGGAAGTGAGCGAAGAGAACAATGCGTGCAGCATATATGTGGATGTGGATGTGGACGGGAAGATTGAAAAATGGCTTCTCCAGTTCAAGAATGAGACCCACAACCATCCTACTGAAATAGAGCCGTTCGGAGGGGCAGCCACCTGTCTCGGAGGGGCCATCAGGGACCCGCTTTCCGGCAGGAGCTATGTATATCAGGCAATGCGTGTGACGGGAGCCGGGGACATATACCAGAAGGTGTCCGATACCATTCCGGGCAAGCTGCCTCAGAAGGTCATCAGCCGCAAGGCTGCCGCCGGCTACTCCAGCTACGGCAACCAGATCGGCCTTGCCACGACCCATGTCCGTGAGATATACCATCCGGGATATGTGGCCAAGAGGCTTGAGGTCGGGGCTGTCGTCGGAGCTGTCAAGGCTGAGAATGTCCGCAGGGAAAGCCCTGCACCTGGAGATGTGATCCTGCTTTTGGGCGGACGCACCGGGCGTGACGGCATCGGAGGGGCTACGGGCTCGTCGAAGGAACATACAGAGGCATCCCTTGAAACCTGCGGAAGCGAGGTGCAGAAGGGAAATGCCCCTGAGGAAAGGAAACTCCAGAGGCTTTTCCGCAGGCCGGAGGTCACAAGGCTCATAAAGAAATCCAACGACTTCGGCGCAGGCGGAGTCAGCGTGGCCATCGGAGAGCTTGCGGACGGGCTGGACATATATCTTGACCGTGTCCCCGTGAAATACAGCGGGCTCAACTCCACCGAACTTGCCATCAGCGAATCGCAGGAAAGGATGGCAGTGGTGGTTGAGGCCAAGGACAGGGAAGCATTTGAAAATTATTGCGCAAGCGAGAATGTCGAGGTGACGCATGTCGCCGATGTCACTGACACCTCAAGGCTGCGTATGTATAATGCAGGGAAGCTTGTTGTGGACCTTTCCCGCGAGTTCATCGACAGTGCCGGGGCAAGGCATTATGCCAAGGCCACTGTGGCTGCAGTTGAGGAAAGGAACCCGTTCGAGAGAAAGCCGGAAGGGGACAGCCTCGAAGAGAAGATTGCCAATGACCTGCAGGACTGGAATGTGACCTCACAGAAGGGTCTGATTGAAATGTTCGACTCCACCATAGGCCGCTCGACCGTGCTTATGCCGTTCGGAGGCTGCCTCCAGACTACAGAAACCCAGGTTTCCGTCCAGAAGCTTCCGGCAGACGGCTACACCGACACCGCCAGCGTCATGGCTTTCGGCTACAACCCTTACATATCTTCATGGAGTCCTTATCACGGGGCTGCCTACTCAGTGGTGGAAGCCTGTGCAAAGGTGGTGGCATCCGGTGCCTCATACGAGAAGATGCGCTTCTCTTATCAGGAATATTTCGAAAGGATGCACGACAGGAAGTCCTGGGGCAAGCCTCTCAGCGCCCTCCTCGGTGCCATCCGCATGCAGGTGGAACTGGGGCTGCCGTCCATAGGCGGAAAGGATTCCATGAGCGGCACTTTCGAAAACATCAATGTGCCTCCTATGCTCATGGCCTTCGGCATTACCACAGTCAATGCCGGAAAGGTGATTTCTCCTGAACTCAAATGGGACGGGGACAAGCTCTATCTCATAAGACATACTCCGCTGAAGAACTGGATGCCTGACACGGAGCAGCTCAAGGCCAATTTCAGGTATGTCCATGAGCAGATCGGAAACGGAAACATCGTGGCTGCATACGCAATAGGATTCGGAGGCGTGGCCGAGGCCCTGTGCAAGATGTCCTTCGGCAATGCGTTCGGTGTGGATGTGAAGGTTTCAGAGGAAGACCTTTTCAACTACAGTTACGGTTCCATCCTCGTTGAATGTGAAAAGCCTCTCGATTTCCCTGCTGCGGAATATCTCGGCGAGGTTACGACAGGCGAGGACGGAATGCTCCACATCAACGGCACTCAGATTTCCATCTTTGAAATGATGGAGACCAACGGGGCGAGATTCTCCGGAATATACCCTGACAGCTGCGCCCCTTCTCATGAGGGTACGGTGCCTGCCGGAATGGAAGGCGTGAAGCCTCTCAAGAAAAAGAAGGCCGAGATGAGGTACAAGGGCGAGCCTGTGGAGAAGCCGGTGGCCTATCTGCCTGTCTTCCCCGGCACCAACTGCGACTATGACACGGCCAAGGCATTCCGCAAGGCAGGGGCTGATGTGCGCATGAGCGTGTTCCGCAACCTGACTGCCGATGACATCTTCGGGTCAATTGCTGAAATGAAGAAGAACATTTCCGAGTGTCATATCCTGGCCCTCTGCGGCGGATTCTCTGCCGGGGACGAGCCTGACGGAAGCGGGAAATTCATTGCGAATGTATTGAACAACAAGGATATAGCAGAAGAGATACATAAGCTTCTCGACAGAGGCGGTCTGATACTCGGCATCTGCAACGGATTCCAGGCCCTCGTGAAGTCCGGCCTCCTTCCTTATGGCCGTCTCGGCATGGTCACGAAGGATTCCCCTGTATTGTTCAGGAATGACATCAACCGCCATATCTCCCAGATGGTCACGACAAGAGTCGCAACGACCAATTCCCCGTGGCTTTCGGGCTTTTCCGTAGGTGACCTGCACACCATCGCGGTCAGTCACGGCGAAGGGAAGTTCGTGGTGAACGAAGATCTTGCAAGGGAGCTCTTTGCAAACGGGCAGGTGGCGTTCCAGTATGTCGATCCGGTATCCGAAGAAGTGACGATGGAGTCGCCGTACAATCCTAACGGCTCTTATTACGCCATAGAAGGCATAGTGAGCCCGGACGGACAGATACTCGGAAAGATGGGGCATACCGAAAGATATGAGCGGAACCTGTTCAGGAACATTGAGGAAGAGCTTGAACAGCCTCTCTTCG
Organism: uncultured Bacteroidales bacterium; assembly: GCA_944323825.1. Classification (GTDB taxonomy): domain Bacteria; phylum Bacteroidota; class Bacteroidia; order Bacteroidales; family UBA932; genus Cryptobacteroides. Next base: position 152,467 of record CALUTY010000001.1, on the reverse strand, counting down.
ACAATGCCGTAAGGTATTTCAGAGGCAACTGACATTTCTGCCCGGTCCCGGATGCTTCGGCTCCCTGACCGGGCCTTTTATTATATCATTATGGAACAGCATCATTTGAATGAAGAAGGCAGCCGTCCTGTCATTTATGACGGGGTGGCGATAAAGATATATGCCGACATGGACCCGTCACGCATCCTCGTGCGGTTCACCGACGGCATCACGGCCTACAACATGATAAAGAAGGCCAGGATAGCCGGGAAGGGACAGATGAACAATGAGATATCAGCCATGCTGGCCGGGCATCTTGAGCGCGGCGGGGTCCGGACTCCGTTCATCAGGATGGTTTCCGCCGATTCCCAGCTGTGCACAAAGACGGACATCATCCCCATCGAGATGATAGTGAGGAATGTGATTGCCGGTTCAATGGCCCGAAGGCTCGGCATTGAGGAGGGCATAAGGCCGGAAAACACGATCTATGACCTGTGCTATAAGAGCAATGACCTCGGTGACCCTCTGATAAATGACCATCATGCCGTTGCCCTCGGCCTGGTGACATATGCGGAGCTTCGGGAAATGTATTCCATGACGGAAAAGATCAATTCCATCCTTCTGCCCCTGTTCAAGGGAATAGGCATAGACCTGGTGGACTTCAAGGTAGAGTTCGGCCGTCTTCCGGACGGGAGCCTGATGCTTGCGGACCACATCACTCCGGACAATGCCCGTTTTTGGGACATAAGGACCGGGGAGAGGCTTGACAAGGACAGGTTCCGCAGGGACATGGGCAAGGTCGGGGATGCCTACAGGGAAATATATTCCCGGCTTCTGGCTGTTTCCCCTTTCTTTGAGAAAGGACTGCATGAAGAATGTGGCGTCTTTGCAGTATATGGAGTGCCTGATGCGGCCAATCTGACATATTATGGACTTCATGCGCTCCAGCACCGTGGACAGGAGGGCTGCGGGATAGTTTCGGCCAATGATGCCGGGGTCCTGAAAAGGGTCAAGGGAGAGGGGCTTGTCACCGAAGTCTTCAATGAGGACAAGCTTTCCGGACTCCGTGGAAATATGGCCATAGGCCATGTGCGTTACTCTACCACGGGAGGCGGAGGGATAGAGAATGTGCAGCCTTTTCTCTTCAGGCACAATACCGGGGACTTTGCTCTTGCCCACAACGGCAACCTTGTCAATTCCGCCCCGTTGAGGAAATATCTTGAAAATCGCGGCAGCCTTTTCCAGTCCACTTCCGACAGCGAGATACTTGCCCACCTCATCAAGAAGGACTCTGTGAACAAGCCGAGGATTTTCGCCATTGTGGATGCCCTGAACATGATAGAGGGGGCATTTGCATTCATAATCATGACTTCCAACAGGATATATGCCTGCAGGGACAAATACGGGCTCCGTCCCCTTTCGATAGGCAGGCTCGGTGACGGCTATGTCCTCAGCAGCGAGACCTGTGCATTTGATGTGATAGGTGCTGAATTCGTAAGGGATGTGGAGCCGGGTGAGATAATAACCATTGACAGCCACGGCATCCGCAGCAGGAGATATTCTGAATACAGACGCAACGCCATGTGTGCCATGGAGTATGTATATTTCGCCCGTCCTGACAGCGACATAGAGGGTCGTAATGTCCACAGTTTCAGAAAGGAAAGCGGCAGACTGCTCTTTGAGGAGGCCCCTGCGGATGCGGACATCGTCGTGGGCGTGCCGGATTCGAGCCTCAGTGCCGCGATGGGCTACAGCGAGGCGAGCGGCCTCCCGTATGAAATGGGTCTGATAAAGAACAAATATATCGGCAGGACATTCATCCAGCCGTCCCAGTCAATGAGGGAAAAAGGTGTGAGGATGAAGCTTTCTGCCGTCAAGACCATAGTGAAAGGCAAGAGGGTGGTGCTCATTGACGACTCCATTGTCAGGGGGACCACTTCAAGGCGGATAGTGACGATGCTGCGTGAGGCCGGTGCCAGTGAAGTGCATCTGCGAATAGCGAGTCCTCCCATCAAGATGCCATGCTTCTACGGGGTGGACATCTCCACTTACGATGAACTGCTCTGCGCCAGAAGATCGGTGGAGGAGGCCTGCCGGGCCATAGGTGCGGATTCCCTTGCTTTCCTCTCGGAAGGAGCCCTGTACAAGGCCGGACGGCGCAGCGACCTCTGCCTGGCATGTTTCAACGGCAATTATCCGACTGACCTTTATCAGGCGGTTGAGGAGGCCAACAAGGACGGCAAATTCTGAAATTATGATAATAGGAATTGATGTGGGCGGAAGCACCACGAAGATAGTGGGAATAGAAAACGGGGAGGTCAGGTCACCGCAGTTCATTACGGCGGCTGATCCGATAACATCGCTTTTCGGGGCATTCGGAAAGTATATCTATGACAACCACATAGACCTTGATGCCGTGGAGCAGGTGATGCTTACTGGAGTCGGCAGCGCCTATGTCGACGGCAACCTATATGGGTTGCCTACTGCAAGGACGGATGAATTCGTTGCGAATGCCCTCGGGGCACGGTTCCGCAGCGGTCTGGACAGGATGATAGTGGTCAGCATGGGCACGGGAACCTCTTTCATAAAGGTTGACGGGGAGAATATGGAGCACATAGGCGGGATGGCCATAGGCGGAGGCACATTGCAGGGGCTTTCCCGGATATTGTTCCATTCCCATGACTTCAGGCATGTGGTGGATATGGCGATGAGAGGGGATGCATCAAAGGTTGACCTTCAGATCAGGGACATATCAAGGGCGGAGATTCCTGGACTTCCATACGGGGTGACCGCTTCAAATTTCGGAAAGGCCGAGGCCAATGCGGAACCGGACGATGTGGCGGCAGGCATCATCAACATGGTGCTGCAGACCATCGGCAGCGCCGCCAATCTTGTGGCATACAGCACATCCATCAAGGATTTCGTCCTGATAGGCAATCTTCCGATGCTGCCACAGAGCCGGCCGCTGTTCGACAGGATAGAGGCCCTTTACGGCATCAGGATGCATATCCCTGAATATCCGGAATACCGGACGGCGATAGGTGCGGCCCTCAGCTGTATCCGGAAATGATGAATTGATGCGCATGTCAAGGAAATGTTATATCTTTGCAGGATGTGCGGAATGGCAATTAATAATATTTGAAATAAAGAATATGGCAGTCAGTTACGAAAAGGCGGGTGTCAACCTTGAAGCAGGTTACGAGGTGGTCCGCAGGATCAAGAGTCATGTGGCGTCTACGTCACGCAAGGGTGTGATGGGCAATATCGGCTCATTCGGAGGAATGTTCGACCTTTCATCCCTGAACATCAAGGAACCGGTGCTCGTCAGCGGCACTGACGGTGTCGGGACCAAGCTCAAACTTGCATTTGCGATGGACAAGCATGACACCATAGGCATCGATGCCGTGGCAATGTGCGTAAACGATGTGCTTGCCCAGGGGGCCGAACCTCTTTTCTTTCTGGACTATGTGGCAGTCGGGCACAATGAGCCGGCAAAGATCGAGGCCATAGTCTCAGGAGTGGCTGAAGGCTGCCGTCAGGCCGGATGTGCCCTTGTGGGAGGAGAGACTGCCGAAATGCCTGGCATGTATTCCGACGGCGAATATGACATAGCGGGATTCACCACCGGAGTGGTGGAGAAATCCATGCTCATAGACGGAAGCAAGGTCAAGGCCGGGGATGTGCTGGTGGGCATAGCCTCATCAGGCGTGCATTCCAACGGGTTCAGCCTTGTCCGCAAGATATTTGCAGACAACAGCCTGGACCTCAAGGCATCATATCCGGAGCTTGACGGGAAGGTGCTCGGAGAAGTGGCCCTGACACCGACGAAGATATATGTGAAGCAGGTCCTCGATGTGATACGCAACTGCGATGTACACGGCGTGGCTCACATCACCGGCGGCGGATTTGACGAGAACATTCCGCGAATCCTCAGGGAAGGGCAGGGAATAGAGATAAAGGAAGGCACATGGGAAATCCTTCCTATATTCCGCTTCCTTGAAAAATATGGCAATATCGCCCACAGGGAAATGTTCAACATCTTCAACATGGGCATAGGCATGGTACTCGCCCTTGACGCCTCCGAAGCTGACAAGGCCATTTCGATACTTTCTTCACATGGAGAGAAGGCTTCCGTCATCGGCCGCGTAACGGACTGCCCTGGAGTGAACATCATTTAACATATATATTATGAGAGCGTTATTTTCAGTAAGCGATAAGACAGGCGTGGTAGAATTCGCCCGTCAGCTCGTGTCTCTCGGCTGGGAAATCATAGCCACCGGGGGCACAATGAAGCTTCTGCAGGAAGCAGGGCTCAAGGTCATCAACATCAGCGAGATCACCGGCTTTCCGGAGATCTGTGATGGCCGTGTCAAGACCCTCCATCCGAAAGTCCACGGGGCCCTTCTCGGACGCCGCGACCTCGAAAGTCACCGCAAGGAGTTGAAGGACAACGGTATCGAGTATATCGACATGGTGTGTGTCAACCTTTATCCGTTCAGGCAGACCATAGCCAGGCCTGATGTGACAATGGAGGATGCCATCGAGAACATTGACATCGGAGGGCCTTCAATGCTCCGCAGCGCCGCCAAGAACTGGAAGGATGTGACAGTGGTATGCCGTCCGGAAGACTACCAGACCGTGATAGACGAGATCAGGGCCACTGGAAATACCACTCCGGAAACCCGCCTCAGGCTTTCCGCAGAGGCATATACTCACACTGCCGAATATGACATGATGATTGCCGCATACATGAGGGGACAGGCAGGACTGAATGAGAAGCTTTTCCTTGAATATGACCTCAAGCAGTCCCTCCGCTACGGTGAAAATCCTCATCAGCAGGCCAAGTTCTATGCTTCTTTGGACAAGGTTCCATTCTCTCTTGCCACGGCAGAGCAGCTCAACGGCAAGGAGCTTTCATATAACAATATCCAGGATGCCAATGCGGCTCTCAACATTGTCCGTGAGTTCGATGTGCCGTTCTGTGTGGGTCTGAAGCATATGAATCCGTGCGGGGCTGCCATCGGCACCGATGTGGTCGACGCCTGGAAGAAGACTTACGAGGCAGACAAGGTCAGCATCTTCGGCGGCATCGTCGCTACCAACTGCGAGATAAACAAGGAGGTTGCAGAGCTTATGAAGCCGATTTTCCTTGAAATCATAATGGCCCCGTCATTTACTCCTGAAGCTCTTGAAGTGCTCTGCACCAAGAAGAATCTCCGTCTTCTGAAAGTGGACATGTCGAAAGATAATGCAATGCATCGCCAGTATGTCAGCATGAACGGCGGAATGCTCGTCCAGGACCAGGATCTCGTCACAAAGACGGTCGTTCCGGAAATGTGCGTCACGGAGACAAAGCCGGATGCATCCGTCATGTCAGACCTTGATTTCGCATGGCATATCGTAAAGCATGTGAAGTCCAATGCGATAGTGGTCGTGAAAGACGGTATGACCCTCGGCGTGGGAGCAGGCCAGATGAACCGCATCGGTTCTGCGGAAATCGCCCTCAAGGAGGCTGAGGCAGCATATAAGGCAAAGGGAGAGGATGTGCGCAATGCAGGTCTTGTGCTCGCTTCAGACGGATTCTTCCCGTTCGACGACTGCGTGACCCTCGCCGCAGAATATGGGGTGAAGGCCATTGTCCAGCCTGGCGGAAGCATCCGTGACAACGATTCCATCGCCAAGGCCAACGAAGCCGGAATCGCCATGCTCTTTACAGGAATGCGCCACTTCAAACACTGAGCCCTTATGCAGATAATAAGTCAAATGCAGCCCGGTCCGGAAGGCCGGTCTGCAGTCTTTGAGAAAATGGTCAAAGGAGTGGAGATAGAATTGCCGAAAGATGTGTCTGTGCTTGTCGTCGGCGGAGGCGGGCGCTGCCATGCCATAGTGGACGCCCTTTCCCGTTCTCCGAGGGTAGGCAAGATATATTGTGCTCCGGGAAATGCCGGGATCGCCGCCCAGGCGGAATGTGTTCCGATCAAGGACACCGCAGTGGAGGAACTGCGTGACTTTGCTTTGGCGCATGCCGTGAATCTGACGGTGGTGGGTCCTGAAGTGTCCCTCGCCGCAGGCATCACAGATGTCTTCCGTGCCGCAGGGCTGCGCATCTTCGGCCCCTCAAAGGCTGCCGCCACCATCGAGTCCAGCAAGGATTTCGCCAAGAGGCTCATGGAAAAATACAATGTCCCTACTGCCGCCTATAGGACTTTTGAAGAGTATTCCGAGGCTTTGGAATATGTCAAAGGCGGATCTTTCCCTGTGGTGCTCAAATATGACGGGCTTGCCGCAGGAAAGGGAGTCGTGATTCCTGAAACATTCGAGGAGGCTGAAGCCACCTTGAAGGACATGCTTCTGGACGACAGGTTCGGCAAGGGCAAGGTCGTGGTCGAAGAATTCCTGACAGGTCCGGAATTTTCCTTCATGTGCTTTGTGGACGGAGAAAAAGTCTGGCCTATGGCTCTTTCCCAGGATCACAAGCGTGCATATGAAGGCGACAAGGGACCGAATACGGGAGGAATGGGCGCATACTCTCCGCTTCCGTTCATCACGGATGAAGACAGGGAATATGCCCTTGAAAAGATAATGAAGCCTGTGGCTGCCGGCATGGTGGCTGAGGGATGCCCTTTCAAGGGCGTGCTCTACGGCGGTCTGATGAAGACTCCTTCCGGCATCAAGGTCATCGAGTTCAACTGCCGTTTCGGCGATCCTGAAACTGAAGTTGTTCTTCCTCTGCTTGAAACCGACATATATGAGATATTCTCTGCCGTTGCGGACGGGACATCCATGCCGGAGATCAGATGGAAGGAGCGGGCTTCCATGGGCTTTGTGATGGCATCTAAAGGCTATCCCGGCTCATACGAGAAAGGCTTTGAAATCGAAGGCATCGAAGAAGCCCTGAAGGATCCGGATGTGAGGATATATCACATGGGCACCGCTTCAAATGACGGCCGGATATACACAGCCGGAGGCCGTGTCCTCATGGTGATCGGTTCCGGCGACACATTGCTCCAGGCCCGTGACAAGGCCCTTGAGGCCGTCGGCAAGATAAAGTGTGACAACCTCTTCTGGCGCAGGGACATCGGCTGGAGGGTGCTGTAGGATTCTATTCCTTAAAAGACAAATATTGATCATGATAATAAGCGGAAAAGAACTCTCTGCCAGGCTGAAGGCAGAAATGGCGGAGCGTGTCGCCACATTCCCGGAAAAATATGGCCGTGTGCCGCATCTTGTCGTAGTGCTTGTGGGCGATGACCCTGCAAGTGTGTCATATGTGACAGGCAAGGCAAAGGCCTCCGAGGTCGTCGGGATAAGGAATACCACCATAAGGAAGCCGGACACCATCACGGAAGAAGAGCTTCTCGGCCTGATAAGGCAGCTCAATGAGGATGACACTGTGGACGGGATACTCGTCCAGCTGCCTCTTCCGAAGCATATCAGCGAAGCCAAGGTCATAGAGACCATCGCCAGGGAAAAGGATGTGGACGGATTCCATCCTCTCAATGTCGCCGCCCTCTGGCAGAAGCAGCCATGTGTCCTTCCTTGTACTCCGAAAGGCATAATAAGGATGCTCAAGACCGCCGGTGTCCAGATATCCGGCAAGAGGGCTGTGGTGATAGGCCGCAGCAACATTGTCGGCCTTCCGGTCGCCAAGCTTCTCCTTGACGAGAATGCCACCGTGACAATCGCGCACAGCCGTACACAGGATCTTCCTTCCATCACAAGGCAGGCGGAAATCCTCGTCGTTGCCATAGGTCGTCCGAAATTCGTCACGGCCGACATGGTTTCCGAAGGCACAGCCGTGATAGATGTGGGAGTCAACCGAGACCCTGAAACAGGAAAACTCTGCGGTGATGTGGATTTCGCCTCCATCGAGCCGAAGGCTTCCGTCATCACCCCTGTTCCCGGAGGAGTAGGTCCTATGACCATCTGCTGCCTCATGGAGAACACCATCGAATGCTTTCTCGCCAAGGTTGCCCCCAAGGCGTAGCATACAGCATTTTCATAAGTCCAAGGCCTGATATTTTTGTCTTAAACAAATTTTTCAAAAAAAAAGTTTGCAGATACAAAAAATATATCTACCTTTGTAGTCCCAAATCGCGGGGTAGAGCAGTTGGTAGCTCGTCGGGCTCATAACCCGGAGGCCGGAGGTTCGAGTCCTTCCCCCGCTACCAGGCAGGACACTTCATTCGAGGTGTCCTTATTTTTTATGTCAATACCCTCAATAGAACGCACTGCAAGGGCGATTTTAGCAAAAAAAAACGGGTTCATATTTTCGGTTCGAGCGACCCTATTTTCATTGTCGCACAAAATGTCCTCGGGCTTAAATTGACATATTTCCGGATTTTGATGTATTATCCATGAACCATTGTTATTCTGAAAATTATTATTACCTTTGCAATATCATTATAGAAATTATTTTACTTTAGCAATTGAGGCAGGCATCTATCCCTAAATGGATGTCTGCTTTTTTAGTCCACTACCGAGGGGAGGTGCTTATGCGAGGAGCCAATTGTTCTTACGGCTAAAGTTAAAATTCTATAATGAAAAGGAGAACATATTGCAGACTCGTCATAAATTGCCGTAAGCCCGGAGAAGATACCGTCATTGCCTTCCATAACCAAATTCTCATACGCATCCCTTATGTCCTGCTTCATCCCTGATTGAAAACTCTACAACCTTAACAAAACCCTCCATTTTTTTCTATCATAGACGAAATATTTCAGTGCAATATGAGGTGCATGAACCGGTGTCGAGATATGCAGCCTGATACCGTCAATATGCCAACTATCAGTCCGAATTTCGCCAAAATCTCTTTGTCATGAGCATTCATTTCATTATGGTTTTAGTGTTTTGCGTTTTACTGTTCTGAATGTTTTGAGCATTTGGCTATCGGGAAAGGTGGTCATATATAAAGTGGTCATATATAAAAGTGAAAAATGCGCATATTGCCCAAATTAGAATCCCTCCAAGCAGAATTATTATTGATAGTCTTTTCAGGAAGGATTGGTTATGCTTGTTCATTTCATTACAATTCCCGGAACGGGTCAGAAGGAGTCGCGGATGTTGTAGCGGTTGCGGCCGGCGCTGTTGCGGGAGATGAGTTCGCAGACGAAGCCGGCGAGGAAGAGCATCACGCCCATGAGGACGGAGACGAGGGCCAGGTAGAAGAGTGGCTGGTCGGTGACAGGGCGGAAATCCAGCCCGTTGATCTGATGGATTACCTTTGATATTATGAGCCATGCGGCGATGATGCCGCCGGCAAGGAACATCAGGATGCCGGTGAGCCCGAAAAAGTGCATGGGGTTTTTGCCGAAAGTGCAGAGGAACCATATCGAGAGCAGGTCGAGGAAGCCGTTGACGAAGCGGCTGATGCCGAACTTGCTCTTGCCGTATTTCCTTTTCTGGTGATGGACTGGCTTCTCGGTGATCCGGGTGAAGCCGGCGTTTTTGGCGAGGTACGGGATGAAGCGGTGCATCTCGCCGTAGACTTCGATGTTCTTCACCACATCATTCCGGTAGGCCTTCAGGCCGCAGTTCATGTCATGGAGCCTTATGCCGGTGATCCAGCGTGCAGTGGCATTGAATATCTTGGATGGGATGTTCTTGGTCAGCTTGTTGTCCTTGCGGTGCTGCTTCCATCCGGAAACTATGTCCCAGCCGTCTTCGGTGACCATCCGGTACATCTCCGGGATTTCGTCCGGTGAGTCCTGCAGGTCGGCGTCCATGGTGATGACCACGCTGCCTTCAGCCGCCTTGAAGCCGCAGTAGAGGGCGGCGGACTTGCCGTAGTTGCGTCTGAACGATATTCCCCTGATGTCTCCGCCTTCCGACAGCTCCTGTATTGTCTTCCACGAGCCGTCGCCGCTCCCGTCGTCCACCATTATTATCTCGTAGGTGAACTTGTTGGTTACCATTACATTTCTGATCCATGTGACGAGCTCCCCGAGCGAGTCGTTTTCATTGAACAGGGAAATTACCACTGATATGTCCTTGCCGGATTTTCCGTTGTTTTCTACCATTGCTTCGGAAGTCTTTTTCTTGTCAGACATTATTTCTGCAGCTGCCCGTCCTCCCCGGTGCCGTAGTTGGCGAACGGGTCGTTCTTAGGAATGTACCTTGACAGGATGAATGAAAGCAGGGTACCGTACAGGAAGCAATATATCAGCTGGGAGAAGAAGGCTATCTGCGGATAGCTTGCCCTCATGTTCTCCATCATGGTGAGAGAGTTGGAATCAAGCATCCCGGAATACATCTGCATCACCTGGTCAAACTGCATGTCCACAAGATCCGGGGTGATGAAGAGGAGGTTTGCGAGGAGGAATGCCGAATATATCAATGCCGACAGAAACGCGACAATCGTGCCGTATCTCATGGTGACTGCGTTGGTGACGCCTTCATATCTGCTGCAGAGCTTCAGCATGAAATGCCTCATGAGCCAGATGCAGCCTATGAACTTGGCTGTCCACAGAAGCATGTTCAGGGCCGTGACTGCTATGGGGGAGCCTATTCCCGCCGTGGCCTGGCTGATGAACATGAAGGCGGCGGACACGAGGCCGAGGATTGCCCCGGTCTTTCCCGCATTGTTCCACAATATCCTGCTGGTGACTGTTTCCTTCATTTGAAAATAATTATGATGTTGACCCTTTCCGGTGGAGCAAAGATAGAAAAAAATTTGTACCTTTGCGTCCTTGTTGAAGATTAAGGGACATTAAATTATTTGTTTATGATCAACATTACATTTCCTGACGGCAGCGTGAGGCAGTACAATGACGGCGTCACGGGCTATGAGATTGCACAGGGCATCAGCCCCAAACTTGCGGCGGAAGTTCTTGCCGTGAATGTTACGACGGCATCTGACACGACAGGAAAGGGAACGACATACGACCTGATGCGTCCGATAAACGAGGATGCTTCCGTAAGGCTCCTCAAATGGGACGATGACGAGGCCAAACATGTGTTCTGGCATTCGTCGTCACACCTTATGGCCGAGGCTCTCGAAAGCCTTTATCCGGGCATAAAGTTCGGAATCGGACCTGCGATAGAGAACGGTTTCTACTATGATGTGGATTTCGGCGGAAAGCAGATCACCGAGTCTGAACTCAAGGCCATCGAGGACAAGATGATGGAACTTGCCCGCTCGAAAGAGGTCTTCGAAAGGCGCGAGGTTTCAAAGGCCGAGGCCATGAAGACTTTCACGGAGAAGGGCGACGAGTACAAATGCGAACTCATCAGCGAGCTGGAGGACGGCACCATCACCTTCTATACCAACGGACATTTCACCGACCTCTGCCGCGGACCGCATCTGCGTGACACTTCAGTGATCAAGGCAGTGAAGCTGACTTCCATTGCCGGTGCATACTGGCGCGGGGACGAGAAGCGTCAGATGCTTACCCGTATATATGGAATATCATTCCCGAAAAAGTCCATGCTTGACGAATATCTGGTCATGCTCGAAGAGGCGAAGAAACGCGACCACAGGAAGCTGGGCAAGGAAATGGAGCTTTTCACCTTCTCCCCGAGAGTGGGGCAGGGACTTCCTCTGTGGCTGCCGAAGGGCGCGGAACTCAGGGAAAGGCTTGAGAACTTCCTCCGGAAAATACAGAAGTCATACGGATATCTGCCTGTCATCACCCCTCACATAGGCAACAAGGATCTCTATGTGACATCAGGCCACTATGCAAAATACGGCAAGGATTCATTCCAGCCGATACATACTCCGCAGGAAGGAGAAGAGTTCCTCCTGAAGCCGATGAACTGTCCTCACCACTGTGAGATATACAGGTCGAAGCCGAGGTCATACAAGGATCTTCCTCTGAGGTTTGCCGAGTTCGGTACCGTGTACCGTTATGAACAGAGCGGTGAGCTCCACGGGCTTACTAGAGTCCGTGGCTTCACACAGGATGACGCCCATCTCTTCTGCCGTCCGGACCAGCTGAAGGAGGAGTTCTGCAAGGTGATCGACATCATATTATATGTCTTCAAGACTTTGGACTTCAATGAATATGTGGCGCAGATCTCATTGAGGGACCCTGACAACAGGGAGAAATATATCGGAAGTGACGAGAACTGGGCCAAGGCTGAGCAGGCCATAATAGATGCTGCCGCCGAAAAGGGCCTGAACACCGTGGTGGAATACGGTGAGGCTGCTTTCTACGGGCCTAAGCTCGACTTCATGGTGAAGGATGCCATCGGTCGCAAGTGGCAGCTCGGAACCATCCAGGTGGACTACAACCTGCCTGAACGCTTTGAGCTGGAGTACACCGGAAGTGACGGCAAGAAGCACCGTCCTGTCATGATACACCGGGCGCCGTTCGGCTCGCTTGAAAGGTTCGTGGCAGTTCTTCTTGAACACACCGGCGGGAAGCTCCCTCTGTGGCTGACTCCTGATCAGGTGGTCGTATTGCCTGTAAGTGAAAAATTTACAGATTATGCAAAAAAAGTTTGTGATTTGCTGAATAATTCCGATATTCGCGCCTCAATGGATGACAGGAACGAGACAATCGGCAAGAGAATACGCGAAAGCGAGCTCAAGAGAATACCTTTCATTGTGATTGTCGGCGAGAAGGAGATGGAAGAAGGAGCCGTTTCTGTCAGAAGACAGGGAGGAAAAGATGAAGGTTCCATGTCGGTTGAAAGCTTTGCCGGACTCGTTGCGGGTGAGGTCAAGGCGCAGCTTGCATGACTTTATGATAGTTATTAATTAAAATTTTAGGAGGACACATTTATCGCAGCACCATTCAGACCATCTGCGCCCCGTTTCAACGGTCCGAGACCGGGAGGGCAGGGAGCAGGCCGTCCGGACCGCAATGCAGGAAGAAAGCCCGGTAAGGACGAAGACGGATTGAGAGTCAATGAAGAGATTACGGCTTCAAGAGTACGCCTTGTAGGAGAGAACATCGAAGAACAAGGCATCTATCCTATTACACAGGCCATGAAAATGGCTGACGAGCTCGGACTTGATCTGGTAGAGATAAGTGCAAAGGCAGACCCTCCTGTATGCAAGATTATTGACTATCAGAAATATCTCTATCAGCAGAAGAAGAAGGCGAAGGAGATGAAGTCCAATTCGGCGAAGATCGTCATCAAGGAGATACGGTTCGGCCCGAATACAGATGAACATGATTTCCAGTTCAAGCTGAAGCATGCGATGGAGTTTCTCCAGGAGGGAGCCAAGGTTAAGGCCTCGGTGTTCTTCAAAGGGCGTTCCATCATCTATTCGGACCAGGGGGAGAAGCTCCTTCTGAGATTTGCGGTGGAGCTTGAGGAGTACGGTCGCGCAGAGCAGATGCCGAAGCTGGAGGGAAAGAGGATGATCATGATGATCGCCCCGATAAAGAAAAAATGATCCATGTGATTTGGATGATTATATATTATTAACAGTCAATTGATTCAATTATGCCAAAGATGAAAACCAACTCCGGTGCCAAAAAGCGTTTTACGCTTACCGGATCGGGAAGAGTGAAGAGAAAACACGCTTTCAAAAGCCACATTCTCACCAAAAAGACCAAAAAGCAGAAAAGGAATTTGACTCATTTCGGGCTTGTTGCCCCGTCAGATGAGAAGAGAGTCAAAGCTTTGTTGGCCATCTGATTTCATTAATTAAAGTAGAACTTGGAATGCAGTCGGAAAGCTCCTTTTTGAGGACACTGCATCCATAAAACAGTTGAATTTATGCCAAGATCGGTAAATGCTGTTGCCTCAAGGGCACGCCGCAAGAAAATCCTCAAGAGAACCCGCGGTTATTTTCTTGCAAGAAAGAATGTTTGGACGGTAGCAAAGAATACCTACGAGAAGGGTCTTACATACGCCTACCGTGACCGTAAAGCAAAGAAGCGCTCATTCCGCGCTCTCTGGATCCAGAGAATCAATGCCGCCGCACGCCAGTACGGAATGACATATTCTCAGTTTATGGGCAGACTGTCAAAACAGAACATCGGTCTGAACCGTAAGGTGCTTGCAGACCTTGCCATGAACAATCCTCAGGCATTTGAGGCTATCATCAATTCTGTAAAATAAGTCCGGCGGATGAGCCTGAAGGAATTATATCATAACAGGTGGGTGAGGTTCAGTTTCTGGGCTTTGCTCTATGTACTGTGGGTGATATGGCTTGGAAATTACTGGTGGCTCTTCGGACTCGTTGTGATCTTCGACCACCACATCACGCGCAAGGTGAAGTGGCTGTTCTGGAAGAAGTACTACAAGGAGGGCGAAAAGCACAATGTGCTGCTTGACTGGCTTGATGCCATCATTTTTGCGGTGGTTGTCGTCACTTTCATCAACATATTCTTTTTCCAGGCATTCAAGATTCCTTCATCCTCGATGGAGAGTTCCCTCCTTACAGGTGACCATCTGTTCGTGAGCAAGCTTGCCTACGGGCCGAGGGTTCCGCAGACGCCGCTGACGATACCGTTCACCCACAATGTCCTGCCCAACGGCAAGGAGTCCTATTCTACCCTTATACAGAATGACTACCGCAGGCTGAAGGGATTCGGGCATGTGAAAAGGGGCGACTATGTCGTCTTCGGTTTCCCGAACGGCGATACGGTGATGGTAAAGGCGCCGTCCGAGGACTATTACATGATGTCCAGACTTGTCGGAAAGGAGAATGTAGGGCCTGTGAAGGTCCGCCCGATGGACAAGAAGGACCATTATGTGAAAAGATGTGTCGCCGTGGCCGGTGACACGCTCCAGATAAAGGACGGGCTGGTATATGTCAATTCTGAGATGCAGGAGGTTTATCCTGGAGTGCAGAATACATATACGGTCATTACTGACGGGCAGAGGATCAATCCGAAAAATCTCGAAAAGCTCGGGATCAATGCCTCCGAGGCAAGGTTCTATCCGCAGCTTCCGGGATATCCGGACATCCCTCTGACTGCCTCGATGGCGGAGCAGGTACGCAAGTATGCGAATGTGGTTTCAGTGGAGGAGAACATAGATGCATATCCGCCCGATTATCCGGACTCTTATCTGACCCTGTTCCCTTTTGCCGAGCAGTTCAGATGGACGAGGGACAATTACGGACCGATATGGATCCCGCAGAAAGGTGCGACCGTCGCTCTCGACACTGACAACCTTCCTCTTTATGAGAAGCTGATTTCCGTCTACGAGGGAAATGAACTCAAGGTCACACAGGACGGGAAGATATTCATCAACGGGGAAGAGGCTCAAAGCTATACTTTCAAGCAGGATTACTACTTCATGATGGGAGACAACAGGCACAATTCGCTTGACTCCAGATACTGGGGCTTCGTGCCTGAAGACCATATAGTCGGGAAGCCGGCGTTGATATGGTTCTCATCAGACAGAAACAAGAGTTTTCCGAAGAACATAAGGTGGGGCAGGATTTTCAAATTTGTATAAATACTTGTATTTTAGAAAAATTTATACGATATTTGCAGCCCTCCGTATTGGGCGTGAGCCCTTGATTCCTTTGGAACAGACGGATTTACATTTGAAATAATTAAAAAGTAGATACAATGGCAAAGGTTTGTCAAGTAACAGGTAGAAAGAGGATGGTAGGAAACAATGTTTCCCATTCCAAAAGACGCACCAAACGCGTTTTTGCCCTGAATCTCAAGAACAAGAAGTTCTGGTCGGAGGAAGAGCAGAGATTCATCACATTGAAGGTGTCTTGCAAAGGCATCAGGACCATCGAGAAGAACGGTCTGGATGCAGTTGTTAAGGATGCTCAGAAGAAAGGATACATTAACCTCGTTTAATCCAGTGAGTTATGGCAAAGAAAGCAAAAGGCAACAGAGTTCAGGTCATATTGGAGTGCACTGAACAGAGGGAGAGCGGTGTACCTGGCATCTCAAGATACATCACCACCAAGAACAAGAAGAATACAACTCAGCGTCTGGAACGCATGAAATACAACCCGTTCCTGAAGAAGGTCACACTTCATCGCGAGATCAAATAAGGAGGAATTGATTTATGGCAAAGAAAGCAGTCGCAACCTTCAGCGCCAAGTCAGGCGCAAAGAGCATGGTGAAGTGCATCCGTATGGACAAGTCTTCCAAGACAGGCGCATATGTCTTCAAAGAGGAGCTTGTCGAGGCTGACAAGGTGAAGGACTTTTTCGCAAAGAATTAGTCTTTTGTCTGCAACGGAATTGAAGTGAGGGAAATCTCAACGGGTTTCCCTCACTTTCTTTGTATCCCGGTCTGAAGATTTTTTCGTTTATTACGGCTATTTTCTGTAACTTTGTATGATTTTAACAGATCTGATCGCATATGGGTATTTTTGACAAAGGAGTCCAGAAGACCAGGCGCGGCTTTTTTGAGCGTCTTTCAAGGGCTGTGGTCGGCAAGTCAAAGGTGGATGATGACACTCTTGACGCCATTGAGGAGGCACTTGTGGCCACCGATATGGGTGTTGACACGACGCTCAAGATCATCGACAACCTGGAGGAGCGAGTCAGCCGGGACAAGTATGTCTCCTTTGACGAGCTTGTGGAGCTGCTGAGGGATGAGATTTCCAAACTTCTGGAGGTTTCCGCCCCGGAACAGTCCGTGGTTGAGCCGTTCGACTTCTCAAAGAAGCCCTATGTGGTCATGGTAGTCGGAGTCAACGGGGTAGGGAAGACCACCACGATAGGCAAGCTGGCAAGCAGTCTTAGGGCTCAGGGCAAGAAGGTGGTTCTGGGGGCTGCGGACACTTTCCGTGCAGCTGCAGTGGACCAGCTCACGATATGGGCAGAGCGGGCAGGAGTGGACATCGTCAAGCAGGAGATGGGTTCGGACCCGGCTTCCGTGGCATACGATGCGGTGAAGTCGGCAGTGGCAAAGAATGCAGATGTTGTGCTTGTCGACACGGCAGGAAGGCTCCACAACAGGATAGACCTCATGAACGAGCTTACCAAGATACGGAATGTGATGCGCAAGGTCGTGCCTGACGCCCCTCATGAGGTGCTGCTCGTCCTTGACGGCTCCACCGGGCAGAATGCCTTCCAGCAGGCAAAGGAGTTTTCAAAGGCTACTGATGTGACCGCACTGGCAGTCACGAAGCTTGACGGTACAGCCAAGGGCGGTGTCGTGATCGGGATTGTGGACCAGTTCCGGATTCCGGTCAAGTTCATCGGCATCGGAGAAGGCATAGACGACCTGAAGGTCTTTGACAGGAAAGAGTTTGTCAATTCCCTGTTCTCGCGTGAGGACCTCGGAAAATAATGAAAAAGTAACATTATATGAAGATTTCATACAATTGGCTGAAGGACTATATTGAATGCGGCCTTTCGGCGGAAGAGATTGCCGGGGCACTGACCTCGATCGGACTTGAAGTGGATTCCCTTGAACAGGTGGAGTCTGTTCCGGGAGGACTGGCCGGAGTGATTGTGGCCGAGGTGGTGGAATGCTATGACCATCCGGACTCAGACCATCTGCACATAACCAGACTGAACACCGGTGACGGCGGGGAGCTGCTCCAGGTGGTGTGCGGGGCTCCGAATGTGGCTGCAGGACAGAAGGTGCTTCTTGCCACTGTCGGCACGGTGCTCGGTGAGGACTTCAAGATAAAGAAGTCGAAGATACGCGGGGTGGAGTCTTTCGGCATGATCTGCGCAGAGGACGAGCTCGGAATAGGCGCTTCCCATGACGGTATAATGGTGCTTGACCCTGATGCCGTTCCAGGGACCCCTGCCAAGGAATATCTTCATCTGGAAACTGACTGGACCATCGAAATCGGTCTTACGGCCAACAGGGTGGATGCCGCTTCGCATATCGGCGTCGCCCGTGACCTGTATGCCTGGCTCATGCTCAACGGCATACCTTGCCGCCTGAATATTCCTGACGTGTCGGCCTTTGCCGAGGGGCAGGAGGGGATGTGCACTTCAGGAGCCGGGATTGACGGGGCGATACCGGTGGAGGTCCTTGCGAAGGACGGAGCTCCTGAGTATACAGGCATTACAATAAAGGATGTGAAGGTCGGGCCTTCTCCTGAGTGGCTGCAGAAAAAGCTGCTTTCCGTGGGACTCAGGCCCATCAACAATGTGGTGGATGTGACGAATTTCGTCCTGATGGAGATCGGCCAGCCGCTGCATGCCTTCGATGCCGCCAAAATCACCGGCAACAGGGTCATTGTGAGAAGGGCAGCCGAGGGCGAGAAATTCACCACTCTGGACGGGGTCGAAAGGACTCTTTCTTCTGAGGACCTGATGATTGCCAATGAGGAAAAGGCCATGTGCCTTGCAGGAGTCTTCGGCGGCGAGGAGTCCGGAGTTACTGAAGCCACTGAGGATGTGTTCCTCGAAAGCGCGTGGTTCAATCCTGTTTCCATAAGGAAAAGTTCAAAGAGGCACGGGCTGAAGACTGACGCCTCGTTCAGATATGAGAGAGGGGCGGATCCGCTTGCCGTCGAATATGCAGGAAAAAGGGCGGCCCTGCTCATCATGGAGCTTGCCGGCGGCCATGTTGTCGGAAAGCTCCAGAAGTTCTGCCCGGAGAAAATCGAAAAGAAGACCGTAGAGCTCGATTATGACAGAATCGAGAATTTCATCGGCAAGAAGATAGGTCATGATACGATAGAAAATATCCTTACATGGCTTTCGTATGATTTCATAGAAAGAAGAGCCGGAGCCGACGGACGGCCGTCAGGCGCTCTGGTGGCAGTGCCTTCATACATGGTGGACGTTTACCGCGAATGCGATGTGGTGGAGGAGATATTGAGGGTCTACGGCTACAACAACATAGAGTTCCCTTCTTCCGTGCGCGGCTGTGCCAATGCCGTGGAGCAGCCTGAACCGGAGAAGGTGAGGAATGCCGTTTCGGATTTCCTCGCCGCCAACGGATTTGTGGAGACGATGAACAACTCCCTCACAAAGTCTGAATATTATTCACATCTGAAGACCTTCCCTGAGGAGAACTGCGTGCGCATATTGAATCCGCTCAGTTCTGACCTGAATGTGATGAGGCAGACCCTTCTTCTCAACGGTCTGGAGGTGATAGCATACAACATCAACAGGCAGACGGCTTCAATGCGCCTCTTTGAATACGGGTCAGTATATTCACGGAAGCCGGACACGGACGGAAGCACCCTCGCTTCGTATGATGAGAAGACTGCATATGCCCTTTTCATAACGGGACCTGGCGAGAAGTCATGGTGCTCCGAGCCTCGCAAAGGAAGCTATTTTCAGCTCAAGGGTTATCTGGAGCTGCTGCTGAGGCGTTTCGGTGCAGACATATATTCTATGGAATATGAACCTGCCCCTGCAGACCTGTTCTCCGAAGGACTTGTCTACAGGCTGCCGGGGACGAGGACGCAGCTTGCGGTGATGGGTACTGTCGCCCCTGCACGCCTGAAGCAGTTCGGCATCCGCCAGCCGGTGTTTGCAGCCGAAATAAGCTGGCCGGCATTCTTTGAACTGGTGAAACGGGACAAGATAAAATACAAGGAACTTCCGAAATTTCCGGAGGTACGCCGTGACCTTGCATTGCTCCTTGACGAGAGCGTGTCATATGCTGACTTGCGCAAGAGCGCATTCAGGGCAGGCAAGAAACTTCTCAAGAATGTCACCCTCTTCGATGTCTACAGAGGGGACAAGATCCCGGAGGGGAAAAAACAGTATGCCATGAACTTCGTCCTTCAGGATGTGGACAAGACGCTGACGGACACTGATGTGGAGAAAGTCATGTCCAAGCTGCTCTCAACATTCACGAATGAATACGGGGCGGTGTTGAGATAGCCATGTTCCGGAGATGAAGCGTATCATTGAAATCTGCCTCGCCGCAGCCTGCCTTCTGTCCCTCTTTTCATGCGGAAATGAGGAAAGCAAGGTCATACCCCGTGACAAGCTGTCCGCGATCTATGCCGAGATGTTCGTCACGGACCAGTGGATAAATGCCCATCCGGAGTCGCGCAGGACGGCGGACACTTCCCTGGTGTATGATCCTATATTTGAAAAATACGGATATACAGCAGACGACTACCGCAGGAGCATGGACTATTATCTGTCCGACCCTGACAAATATGCCAGGATTCTCCGTGAGTCATCGGTGATAATAGAGGACAGGCTCCGGGAACTGCGCAAGGAAAAGGAGATGCTGGACGAGATCACAAGGCTTCGCAGAGGAGAGAACAGGTACAGCCCGAAGAGAATATACTATCTGACCGGTCTGAAGAATCCGGATCTTTCGGTCATGGACAGCCTGTGCTTCTTTGTGGACTCGACCGGAGGCAGATTTGATTTTGATCCGCAGGTGGGATATGACACCGTATTCGCCGGGCCGGTGCTGCTGATGGCCGATGATTCCCTTCATGTGGCGGACACTTCGGCAATATCCACGCCTGCAGACTCGTCTGCCGTCAAAGTAAAGCATGATCCGGTTCAAGGAAAGAGCCGTAAGGAAGAGAAACCGATGTCGGTTGATGCAAAGCCCCTTGAGGTCTCAAAGAGTGTCGTCCCTGCTGTATCTTTGCAGCATAATGAATTGAACAAGAAAGAGAATTGATCTTATATGAACAGGATAGCTGCATCATATCTTTACACTTTGGAGTCTGCAGAGCCTTTAAGGAATGGCTTTGTGGAATATGATGACGACGGGACGGTCCTCAGGACCGGACGCTGCGAGGATATTGCCTCGGAGGAGCGGTTCTATGACGGTGCGGTGGTGCCGGGATTCGTGAATGCCCATTGCCATATTGAGCTTTCCCATCTTCAGGGGAAGTTCAGAAAGGGCACCGGCATGGCCGGATTCATCGACCAGATCAACGAGATGCGTGACTCTTCCGGCAGGGAGGACAGGATTGAGGCTGTCAGGATGTGGTTGGAAAGGCTATGGAAGCAGGGTGTTTCCGCCATGGCGGACATAAGCAACTGTGATGACAGCTTCGGGGTGAAGGCTTCATCCCCTCTTTATACAAGGACATTCCTGGAAGTCTTCGGAACTGAGCCGGAGGATTGTGATTCAGTGATTGCATCTGTCAGGAAACTTGCAGAAAAGGCCGCGGAATATGGTCTGGATGCAGCCCCTACGCCTCATTCGTGCTATACCATGAGTCCGGAACTCCTCACAGCCGCCACAGCGGAAGGTCTGAAATCCGGCTTCCTTTCCTACCATTCTCAGGAAAGCCATGAGGAGGAAGAGATGATCATGCATGGGGCCGGGGCATTGTGGAACAACCGCAGACGCGCCGGCATGAGCACACCTCCTGTGACCGGGAAGCCTTCCCTGATGTATTTCATAGACAGGCTGGAAAAGGCGCATGCAGCCCCTTTCGCAGAGCATATTCTCCTTGTGCACAATGTCTGTCTTACACAGGAGGCCGTTGATGCAGCTCTTGCAGTCATGAAGAATGCATATTGGGCCATCTGCCCGCTTTCGAACATATTCATCCATGATGCCCTTCCTCCTGTGGAGCTGATGAGAAAAAACGGGCTGAAGATCACTGTGGGTACGGATTCCCTGTCCAGCAATGACACTTTGGACATGGTGAAGGAACTCCATAGCCTGCAGACAGCATTTCCGGAGGTCCCGCTTGGTGAAATGCTTGTCTGGGCATGCAGGAACGGGGCGGAATTCCTCGGAAAGGAAGGCATGCTCGGCACGATTGCTCCCGGAAAACGCCCTGGACTTGTGTTCGTTGACGGACTGGACGGGGACGGCAGGCTCAGTGCCGGAAGTTCATCTGTCAGGATTGTATAGGTGCCATGCTGCATTTTGACGACATAGCATTCGGCCCGATTTTCAGCAGGCGTCTTGGTTCATCCCTTGGGGTGAACATATTGCCCTCGAAGGGCAAACTGTGCAATTTTGACTGCATATATTGTGAATGCGGATGGAACAAAGACGGTGTCGGGGACAAGGTCTTCCCGAGGACGGAAGATGTGCGCAGGGCATTGTCTGCAAAGCTGAAGTCCTGTGCCGATGCGGGTACACCGATAGACTCCATCACCTTTTCAGGCAACGGAGAGCCTACGCTTAACCCGGATTTCCCTGAGATAGTGGATGTGACGCTTGAGTTGAGGGACCGGTATTATCCGCAGGCCAAGGTGTCTGTCCTCTCGAATGCCACTATGTCCTGGAAGCCGGAAGTGTTCGGTGCATTGAGGAAAGTGGACAATCCGATATTGAAACTGGATGCCCCTTCCGATGCCGGGGTGAGGACAGTGAACAGGCCTTCGGGACATTATTCCGTCGAGGATACCGTCCGCAGCCTTGAACGCTTCAACGGGGATTTCGTGCTTCAGACCATGTTCCTGAAATCTCCGGAATACGATTCTTCAGCAGAGGAATCCCTCCGGCAGTGGATGGACATTGTCAGGAGTCTGAAACCGAGGGAGATAATGGTATACACTATAGACAGGGAAACCCCGCAGAAGGACATTCAGAAGTTCAGTGCCGCGCAGATGGAGGAGATGGTGCGCCCTCTGGTTGAAGAGGGATTCATGGTTCAGGTCAGAGGCTGAAAGATGAAAAACGAGTATTTCCCGGCGGAAGCCATATGCAGATTATTATAGAAAATTCGTTGGACTGAAGCTATATATGAGAGCAGTAATACAGAGAGTGAGCAATGCTTCCGTGGCCGTGCCGGCTGAAGGATATGAGGCGGCAATCGGCAGAGGTATGCTTGTGCTTGCGGCGTTTACGGACGGAGACGGGCCGGATGATCTGGAGTGGATGACGCGGAAGGTGGCGGCACTCAGGATATTCGATGATGAAAACGGGGTGATGAACCGCTCCGTGACCGATACGGAAGGCGAAATCATGGTTGTCAGCCAGTTTACCCTGTATGCTTCGGTGGCAAGGGGCAACAGGCCGTCATACATAAGGGCAGCAAGGCCGGAAACGGCAATACCTCTCTATGAGGAATTCTGCAGGATGCTCGGGGAAGCGGCTGGAAAGCCTGTTGCCAGAGGAATTTTCGGGGCGGACATGAAGGTGTCCCTGCTCAATGACGGTCCGGTGACAATCGTGATTGATTCAAAGATGAGAGAATTTTAAACATAGCTGATATATTATGGATTCTTTGCTGAAAAAATACGGATATTTTCCTGACAATGAGAAAATCAACAGGAGTCTTGAAATGATAGCCTCCGGACTGGACAATCTGGTTTCCGAACAGGTGCTCAAGGACTGCTTTTCGATGATGGATCTCACTTCGCTGAAGACAGAGGACACAAAGACTTCGATAGCCAAGCTTGTGCGCAAGGTCAATGACCTGAACCGCTCCTATCCGGATGTCCCTCTTCCTGCTTCGGTGTGCGTCTATCCTGATTTCGCCTCTGTAGTCCGTGATGAAAGGGCATCTGATGGACTTCATGCCACTGTGGTTGCCGCATGCTTCCCTTCTTCACAGAGTTTTCTGGAGGTGAAGCTTCGCGAATGTGAACTTGCCGTGGAGAACGGGGCAGATGAGGTGGACATTGTGCTGGCATTGTCTTCTTTCCTTGACGGGGATGAGTCTGCCGCATCGGAGGAGATCCTCCGTATCCGCGAGTGCATTGACAATGCTGCAGCAAGGCAGGGCAGGAAGGTGATTCTCAAGGTGATTCTTGAAACGGGCCTGCTCATGAACCTCGACACAATAGCCGAGGCCTCTTTCCTTGCAATGGAAGCCGGAGCGGACTTCATAAAGACATCCACAGGAAAGGTGAGCGTGAATGCAAC
The DNA here is from genome assembly GCA_944323825.1 of uncultured Bacteroidales bacterium. GTDB lineage: Bacteria > Bacteroidota > Bacteroidia > Bacteroidales > UBA932 > Cryptobacteroides. The sequence goes on along the minus strand of CALUTY010000001.1, from coordinate 128,882 downwards.
ACCTGCGGCAGCATATGTGATGTGTGAATGCATTGCCGCCTATCATAAGGCCACCGGGAAAAGGGTGGGCTTCAAGCCTGCCGGAGGCATTTCCACGGCAATGGACGCAGTCAGCTATCATGCCATAGTGTCTGCTGTCCTGGGCAGGGAATGGCTCAACAAAAACCTTTTCCGTCTCGGTGTGAGCCGTCTTGCCAACAGCATACTTTCTGCCCTGGAGCAGAAGACCGTGACCTATTTCTGATGATTCCTGCCTGAATGAATTCTTATGAACCATAGGTTTGCAGCATTATGCACCGGTATTCTCCTCGCCTTGTCCCTTGCATTTTCCGGCAGGGTGCAGGCGAGGCCATACGACTATTCGCTCGGTGTGAGGCTCGGCAATTATTTTGCGGCCGAAGGCAAGTTCTTTGTCACGAGGTCAAGTGCAGTGGACATTTCGTTCGGCCTTGTCAATCCTTTTGCTCCTGCCTATCAGTTCATGCTGCTTTCCGGGGCATACAACCTGCAGCTTACGAAACGCACTTCCGGGCTTCTGCCCTATATAGGGGCGGGACTGTCAACCGGAGTGCAGTTCGGGGACAGGGACAGGTCGAGGGAAGGAAACAGAAGGAGTTTCTTCATGTCGGCTGACATCCCGCTCGGAATGGAGTACAAGCTTCCGGGCTCGCCAGTCGTCTTCCTTCTCGAATGGTCGCCCAAGATCCGTTTTCTCTCCGGTGTGCGCTTCATCCCCCAGAGCGTTTCCGCCGGTTTCAGGTATACTTTCAATCTTCGTTGACATCATCCTCTCCTGTACAGCATATTGCCTTTTTGTTTTTTTATGTATGAATAAGGGGCATTTCTGCCCTTGCAGGCCCTCCGGAGGCATCTTGTGCAATTAAACGTTTGTTTTTACTGAACACGGATAACTGACGATACCTTTGCATCCGTACCAATTAATTGCGGATGCCATGAAAAGATTTTTGGAATTGATGCTGCTCTTGATGACGGTGTTGTCATGCAGCAAAGAGGGGTCAAAAGGATCCGGTCCGGACGTCATACCGTCTGATTCTGACTATGTGCTTTCACATGAGATGATAGTGCTCGGTGAAAGGCTGGAAAATCCATACAAGACAGAAAATGTGAGGAGGGCCTATACCTCCCTTTATCCTACCAGATCCAGAAATGACATTGAGACCACAGATCTTTATGTCAGGTTTCTTCCTGCTGATTCCGACGAATATGATCTTCTGTATGACCTCGGCATTGATCTGGTGGACCATCCTGTGGATTATTCCATCATCACTGACGGGGACTATTACCACGATCCTGAGATTTCAGAGGATGAGATCACATGGCAGTATGCCGTGGTTCCGAGGGATTTTGAGTTTCCGGATGTCAAGTATGAGATAATCGATGAATGCTTCATAGCTGACAGCGACATCACGACACGTTCCGGTGAAAACATCGACTGGAATGCATTGGAGTCGGAGGCATACCGGCTGACAGGTAACGGGGATATGCTGGTGCCTGCCACAAGAGCCAACAAGGTGCATCCTTCAGGACGCATCACCATCGTTGATGAACATGCCAACGGAGGCAAGCCTTTCGGAGTGGCCGGTGTGCGTGTACGCTGCAATACTTTTGTGAAGTTTTCGCGGGCATATACAGACCGGGACGGATATTATCAGATTCCGAAGAAATTTTCGGCGAAGGTCAGATACAGGCTTGTGTTCAAGAACGAGAAAGGGTTTGCCATCGGCTTCAACAAGGTCATAGTCCCCGCCTCTACATCCGCCCTCGGCAGGACTTCCCCGGACGGGCTGTCGGTAACCGTCACAAGCGCTTCCGACAGGAAATTGTTCAACCGGAGCGTGGTGAACAATGCTGCATACGATTATATAACCAGATGTGCGGCCGATGACATGAACATTACGCCTCCTCCTGGTGACCTTAGGATATGGCTCTTCTCAGGACTTTCCGCCAGCAGCGCCGTCATGATACATCACGGGGCATTTGTCAAGAGCGACCTTCTTTCGGAGTTTCTGGGTGTGTTCTCCACCATAATAGCCTTTTTCGCCCCTGACATCACCATCGGGACCAAGAACGCTTCGGGCTACAGGGACATTTACAGCACTGTCTGCCATGAACTTTCCCATGCAAGCCATTTCGCAAAGGTCGGCAAGGACTACTGGGACAAGTACATATACTACATATTGTGGTCATATGTGACATCGGGCGGCACCACATACGGCACCGGGACGGAGAACAATGCGGGGTATTGCGAGGTCGGTGAGATGTGGGCCTACTACATGGAGAGCAAGATGTATAAGGAGAGGTACGGAGGGCAGATGCCTTCATTCGGGACGTCATTCTGGTTCCGGCCGCAGATATTCAGGTATCTTGACGACAGAGGATTCTCCAGATCGGAAATATTCCGGGCCCTCGATTCTGATGTCACTGACAGGAATGTATTGAAGGCCAGGCTGCTTTCCATCCGTCCCGACAAGGCCACCGTCATAGAGCAGGCGTTCAACAGATATAATTGATTCCTGAGCCATGAAGATTCTGAAACATATCAGGCTGCTTGCCGTCGCCGTTCTTCTGTGCCTGCCGTGGCTGTCTGACGCAAGAAGGTTTTCGGTTTCAACGAATGTCCTCGGCTACGCCAATCTCGGCACGCTCAATCTGGAGGCTTCGTATGCCTTTGGCCGCAGATGGACGGTCAATGCAGGGGCAAAGTACAATCCATGGACATTCAGGGAGAAGGCCGGCCCGTCCGGACAGTTCCAGTCCAGGCAGCAGACATGGCATGCCGGAGTGAGATTCTGGCCTTGGCATTCATACTCAGGATGGTGGATAGCCGGGAAAGTGCAATATCAGGAATATAATGCAGGAGGCATAATATCCCGCAGGACAGAGGAAGGAGACAGGGCGGGAGCAGGAGTGACTGCGGGATATACCTATATGCTGCATCCGAGATTCAACATAGAGTTCGGTATCGGTTTTTGGGCGGGGATGAAATGGTACACTGAATACACATGTCCCCTGTGCGGAATCACATCCGGATCCGGGAGAAAAGGGTTCATATTGCCAAACGACATCATAATATCACTTTCGTATGTTTTCTGATTCCATAAGGGTCATTCCGCTTTGTCTTGCAGCGCTCGCGGTGCTTTCGTGTGCCATGGAACGCAGGCTTTCGGAGATTTCACAGGGCGGTGCGGGAGTGGAGATTTCCATTCCTGGTGACATCGCGGAGGATGATGATATTCCGGAATATTCTGTGCCTGAAGCCTGGGCGCCGGAGAATGCCCTGCAGGAGGCCGGCAGCCGGGACGGCCCTCTGATAATGAATGCGATAAAGGATTCCGAAACCGGTGAAATGGTGGCCACCGATGTGATATCTGCATCAAGGGTAGTGGCACGGTTCAGGAATGTGGCGGAGCGGAACGGAAATGTGCTGGTAGAATTTGACATATCTGTTCCTGCCGGAATGACTGATTCGCAGTGGAGGCTGAAATTCATCCCGGAGATGGACATGGCAGGGAAGGTGTCATCTCTTGAACCTATATACATAACCGGCAAGGGATACAGGGAGGCCCAGTTGAGGGGATATGAGCGGTACATGGCTTTTCTTGCGTCCATAATCACCGACAGCTCCGAATTGGTGCATGTGGGGCAGCTGGAAAAGTTCCTCATGAGGCATTTCCCTGACACATACGCCATGAAGACAGATTCATCATTTGTTTCCGATCCCCAGGCAGAGAACCTTTTCGGCGTGAGCCAGAAACAGGCTCTGGAGCATTATACCAGACATGTCCTGGTGTCAAGGAATGAGCGCAGGAAGAGAAACAGGGAAAAGATGTTCAGGAGATATGTAAAAGATCCTGTCATTACGGAAGGGATAAGGCTTGACACGGTGCTTGTGTCAGCTGACGGAGACATCTGTTACCGATATGTCCAGCCGGTGAGAAGTTTCCCCGGCCTGAGGAAGATCATCGTCTCCCTCAGGGGAGAAGTCTATCGTGACGGAGAAATGGTGCATCCGCTTGCACGGCCGGAAGATCTGGTCTTCTATGTGAGCTCCCTTTCTTCCCTGGTGGATGACACTCCGAGGTACCGTACAAAAGTCCTGCAGCGTGTGGTTTACGACAATACGCGGGCATTCATAGACTTCCGCAAGGACAGTGCGGACATAGACACTCTGCTTGAGGGCAACTCGTCAGAACTGGCCCGCGTCAGAAAATGCATTGCCGAGATCACGTCCAGGTCCGAATATGTGCTCGATTCGATGTCCGTTACGGCATCCTGTTCCCCGGAAGGGCTTTATTCCTATAATGCCTCTCTTGCAGGCAGAAGGGCGGAGTCCATATTGGAATACATAAGGAAAGACTTTCCTGACAGCCTTTCCGGAAGGCTGCGGTCGGCTTCGGTGCCGGAAAACTGGACCCAGTTCGGACTCCTTGTTAAATCAGATACCGTATTGAGTGAGGCAAGCAGGAAACGGATACTGGCTCTGATGGAAAAGAATGACAAGGATTCTGTGGAGATGTCTTTCCGGACACTGCCGGAATACAGATATATGCGGGAGAAGATATACCCGAAGCTCAGAAGCGTGAAGTTTGATTTCTGGCTGCACAGGAGGGACATGGAAAAAGATACGGTGCATACCTCGGAACTGGACACAGTCTATATGAAAGGTGTGGAAGCTATCCGGAACATGGACTATAAGACTGCGGTCGATCTTCTCCGGCCATATCAGGACTATAACAGCGCATTGGCTTATCTTTCTTCCGGATATGATGAATCTGCCCTTGCCGTTCTTTCCGGCATAAGAGACAGGACATACAGGTCAAGCTATCTTATGGCTGTCACGCTTGCCAGGCTCGGGAGGAGACAGGAGGCGGTGGAATTCTACAGAAGGAGTGCGGAGATGGAGCCGTCAATGGTTCACAGAGCCAACCTTGATCCTGAAATTGCCGCACTGGTAAGACCTGATGCACATATCATGGATGAATGAAGAAACACTTATTGTTAAACATAAAATCAAGTGCTATGAAAAAATTTTTTGTTTATGCTGCAGGAATGCTTGCAATGGCCGTATGCGGCTGCCAGGAGAAAGAGATTGCGGATGTGGTAGCCCCGTCGGAAGAAATTACGCTTGACGTGTGTGTGCCGGTCAGTGAAATGACCAGAATCACTGAAGTGGGGGATGAGAGCGCATTGACGGGGATACAGGCATTCGTGTTCAGAAAGGACGGATCTCTGGATGCATGGGCCTCATCGTCAGGTAACACACTGTCTCTTCAGTGTACTGCCGGAGAAAGGGATATAGCTGTGCTGGTCAACAGTCCGGAAATAAAGGATATCACAACTTTTTCTGCTCTGCGGTCAAAAGTTTCCCTGTTGTCAGACAATGGCGCGGGAAGCCTTGTGATGTCCGGGACAGTTTCTGTTACCCTTTCTTCATCTTCAAGTGTGACTGTACCTGTGTCAAGAAAGGCTGCGAGGGTCTCCATTGAAAGGATTGTCACTGATTTTGACTTGGAACAATACAAGAATGCCGAATTCAAGATCACCGGAATATATCTGGTGAATGTGGCTGGGGACGCACCGTATTTCGGGACAGGGCAGCCTGGAGTATGGTATAACAGGATGGAGAATGCAGGAGAACTGCCTGCCCTGCTCAGCAGCGGCAAGCTCTCTGTCCCTGTGACCGGACAGGCCCCGTATGAGGTTTCACACCATTTCTACTGTTATCCGAACCCGACCGGAGAGGATATTTCTGAAACAACATGGTCTCCCAGAAAGACGAGACTTGTGGTCGAAGCCGAACTTGACGGGGTCACCTGTTATTATCCTATGACAATGCCAGTGATAGAGTCCAACCATCTTTATACGGTGACTGAACTGAAGATTACAAAGCCCGGATCGTCATCGCCTGACATACCTGTCGTGAAGGAAGATGTGTCATTCGTGATTGAAGTCGCGGACTGGGATGAAGGATATTCAGGATCATTTGAAATATGATATGTCTGACCATTAAATGATGCCGATATGAAAAGAAGATTGTCGTCCGTTGTGTTTCTGTTGACGGTTTTCATCGCTGTCATTGTCGCGGGGTGTTCCGTGAAGGAGGACAGGAGTGGTTGCCCGTGCCGTATGGTGTTTGATTTCAGTGCGGTGGATGAAGATGTGCATCCTTTGGTAAATCTGGATGTCACATCTGCGGACGGCATTCTTTTCCATGATACTGTTGATATTGGAGAACTGTCCGGAGAATACGGCATTGAAGTTCCTAAAGGATGGGTGTATGCCAATGTTTATGATGGGGCAGACGGATTCTTTTTCCAGGATAAAGGGGTTGTAATCAGCGAGGGGATGGAGTGTCCGCCGGTCTTCTTCCATAGTGAGCGGGTGAATACGGATTGTGAGTTTTGCGTGTGTGCACCTGTCCTTCATAAGAATTTCTGCAATGTCACCATAAGCCTTGCCCATGAGGGCGTGGCATTCATTCCGTTTTCGATGCGCATAAAAGGGAATGTGTGCGGATATGATCTTTCTGGAAAGCCTGTGCCGGGCATGTTTGTGTTCAGTCCGGAACTCACGGATGAAGGAACCTGTTCGGTCAGGATTCCGCGCCAGACCGACAGTTCCCTCAAGCTGGAGATTGTTGAAGACGGAAGTGTGCTCAGAGAGTTTGCTTTGGGTGAATTCATAATCGAAAGCGGATATGACTGGTCTGCCCCTGACCTTGAAGATGTGGATGTGATGATAGATTATTCCAAGACAGACGTCATTTTCATCGTGGATGACTGGGTAAAGGAATTCAGGTTTGAAGTGGTGATATGAGTCAGGGGGAATGTCTATTGAAAAATGCAAAAAAATGCAGAAAAAGTTCGTGATTGCAGAAAAAAGTTATATCTTTGCACCCACTTTACTGAGGCGCAGGTGGCGAAATTGGTAGACGCGCTACTCTCAGGAGGTAGTGCCAGAAATGGCGTGTCAGTTCGACTCTGATCCTGCGCACTCAAAAAGGCGGTTCCATCCGGAGCCGCCTTTTATTTTATTCTGTTTTCATCAGTCCCTTCCGGGCTTGCATCGGGCTGACCCGGAGTTCAGGGCTTTCATTCATCTTCCCCGAAATCATCGTCGCTGTCATCGAAGCCGTATTCGGAGGCGAACCGGTCTGCTATGTCATCCGGGACATCGAAGCTCAGGGAGTCCCATAGGGAATCCATCTGGCGGCGGTCCTTCTTTGTGGGACGGCCGGTACCCCTGTCGCGTTTGAGGAAGAATGTTTCGACGGGGGCCTTGAGCTTGTCAAGCTCGGACTGGGGAGTGATGTTTTCGGCGTATTGGGATACGAGCTTGGCACCCTGCCGCTTTTCAATGGGCTCAATCACCCTGTAGGTATAGGTGACTGCCCCTTTCCTGGCGCTTACAGTGTCGCCCGGTCTGACGGCTTTTGACGGCTTGGCGTCGGCGCCGTTGAGCTTTATCTTTCCCCCTTTGCAGGCATCGGTTGCTTCGCTTCTGGTCTTGAACACCCTGATGGCCCACAGGTATTTGTCTATTCTTGTCTCTTCTGCCATTTCTTCGGAAATCATGTCAGTTTTTCAGAAATCTTCTTATGCCGCCTGCGGTCTTTGCGTTTCCCGGCTCAGGGGCTGCATCTGTGCTGCCGGCATCTGCGTCATCATTTTCGTCCGCTTCGTTTTCCAGCCCTTCGTAGTCCTCGCCTTCAAGATAAGGTTCTGTATCCGGGTTGATGTAGTCGTCGATTTCGTCACGGCTTTCAATCAGGACTTCCAGAAGCACGGTGTCACGGTCTGTCGGGACAAGGAAGAACTCCTCGATGTCAGCCGGCATCAGGACGGCATCTCCCTTTTTGAACAGGCTGTTTTCCATGTGGCTTTCCTTGGACTCATTTTTTGAAGGCACCTGGATGGATATGCTGCCTTCAAGGCAGACATATATGGTGAACGAATTTCCGGCAGTCACCTTTACAGGGTCAGACACCTTCATTTCTTTGACGGAAAACTCCCTGCTTGAAAGAAGCTGACTGTCTGCCGTCACGGTTCTGCTTCCGGAGGAAGGTGCCGCGGCCTGGCTGCCGCTGCGCTTCAGGCATGAAGATATGTCGGTCCTGCCGTAGTCAATCAGGTCGATTGCATCCGCCACATGGCTGTCTTCAGGGTTGCCTTCGGGGTCGTATAGCGTGAATGTGATGGCGGAGGCTTCGGAAATGGCAACTATGCGCAGATGGCCTTCAGCAGAGTATGGAGTGCCTGGGCTGATATGCAGGGCGTCCCCCTTTTGCGGGATGATGACATTCAGCGAGTCGCGGACTGTCCCGTCGAGGCATTTTTCATACAGGCCGGAGGCTGTCATTTCTCCATTGAATCCGAGATATATCCTGGCATTCTCCGAGGCTTCTGTGATATACCACAATGTCCTTCTGCCGAGGGCATCGTACCGCTGTCCTGCAGCCTCGTCGTCGGGATGGCACATTACGGGCATCTGTCCGTCGATTTCAAGGAATGAAACTGCCACCGGGAACTGTCTGCCGTAGTACCCGTAGATTTCCTCGCCGGAGACGCGTTCGATGTATGTTTCCATTATGTCGCTGAATGTGTTCCCTGCCAGCCATCCGTCTTTTACTGTCGGGTCCACTATGCCGAGGTCGGCAATGGCAAATTTTTCCGTTCCCCAGGAGTGCATTTCCTTTTCCCTGTTGAATGTTATCGGATAGAGCTTCTTGTTCTGTTCCATTTGAGTCGGGTTCAAGTATTGAATCATCTTCTTATGTCCACAATATGGCGGACTATATTCAACAATACGGCAAAAATACGCAAAATATATGACTATCCGCAAAAGTACCCATAAAGGTCATTAAGACCGAGGTCTTAATCTGTTTTTTCCAAATACTGTTTCCTAAAAGGATCCAGAACTGGCGACAAACCGGGAGCAGGGCAAATCCACTTGTCTTTCCGAGGCACCACAGTATGAAAAGAGGGACCGGCCCTGTCTGGACCTGCCCCTCCTGATGTCATTACGGCATCGTGCCGTGCGATTTGCTATTTCTTGAAGTAACGGTTGTAGAGTCCCTGGAAACCTGCGCCGTGGCGGGCTTCATCCTTGCACATCTCATGAACAGTGTCGTGGATGGCATCGAGGTTCTGTGCCTTGGCGAGCTTGGCGATGCGGAGCTTGTCTTCGCAGGCGCCTGCCTCTGCTTCCATTCTCTTCCTCACATTGGTTTCGGTGTCCCATACCACCTCTCCGAGGAGCTCTGCAAACCTTGCTGCATGGTCGGCCTCTTCGTAGGCATATCTCCTGAATGCCTCTGCGATTTCAGGATAGCCTTCCCTGTCAGCCTGACGGCTCATCGCTATATACATTCCGACCTCGGTGCATTCTCCGTTGAAATGGTCCTTGAGCCCCTGGAGAATCTCAGGGTCAACGCCCTTTGCAACTCCGAGCCTGTGCTCGTCAGCCCAGCTGAGAGAGCCTTCGGTTTCAACTACTTCAACGAACTTGTCAGCCTTTGCGTGGCATACCGGGCACTCTGCAGGTGCGCTGTCACCCTCGTGGACATAACCGCAAACGAGGCATCTGAATTTCTTTTTCATTTCTATCTCCTTTATCAATTGTTGTTGTGCAATGTTTCCATTTTCATGGACAAATGGTCTAAATTTGAATTGTTCAAATTTAATTCCGATGCAAAGATAGATATTTCCTGCAAATGTGCAAACGGATTTTTAAATTTTGCCGTTGTGGAAAAATCATTTTGAAAAAGTCAGGACTGTTTCGTATCTTTGTAAGGATGCGCATTGTACGCATGGGCAGGGATGCAGTGCCCGGGGCTCCCTGCCGTGAGATTCCGTTTTTCATGATAAAATTATATCTGATGGTCATCACTCTTGTAATTCTTGTATTGGCATCGGCTTTTTTCGTGTCCGGCAAGGTCCGGTCTGACATAGTGGCGCTGTGTTCGCTTATCGCACTCATGATTACAGGTATCCTGACTCCGGAGGAGGCTCTGTCAGGATTTTCCAATAATGTGGTGATCATGATGATAGGTCTGTTTGTGGTCGGAGGGGCCATTTTCCAGACGGGGCTGGCGAAGATGATAAGTTCACGGATACTCAAGCTTGCGGGGACGAGTGAACTGAGGCTTTTCCTTCTGGTGATGCTTGTGACATCGGCTATAGGGGCATTCGTAAGCAATACCGGGACGGTGGCACTGATGCTTCCGATAGTCGTGAGCCTTGCCAACAATGCGGGGATAAGTTCGGGGCGGCTGCTTATGCCGCTTGCGTTTGCCAGCAGCATGGGCGGGATGATGACCCTGATCGGTACTCCGCCGAACCTTATCATAAGCGACACCCTTGAGGATGCAGGTTACGGGGCCTTGTCATTTTTTTCCTTTACCCCTGTGGGGCTGATCTGCATTGCGACAGGCATCATAGTGCTGCTGCCGCTGACGAAATGGTTTCTTTCAAAGAAGGAAAAGACCGATCCGAATGCGCAGTCAGGAAAGTCCCTGAACCAGCTTGCAAAGGAGTACGGGCTTTCGAGCAACCTGTTCAGGCTCAGGGCGGTGGCCTCGTCCAAGGCTGTCGGCAAGACCATCCTTGACCTGGATGTGCGCAGGGTGTATGGACTCAATGTGCTGGAGGTGAGGCGTGTTGAGGCTGCGCAGCACCGTTTTCTCAAGACCGTCACACAGAAGCTGGCATCGGCTGACACGGTGATAAGTCAGGGGGATGTGCTCTATGTAACCGGGGACATCTCTGCGGTGAACCGTCTGGCGGAGGATTTCGGATTTGAGATGCTGGATGAGCATGCAGCCGAAGTGGCGTCCTCGGATCCGCGCAAGTCGCTTGCATTCTATGATATAGGCATAGCGGAAATCCTGCTCACCCCTTCGTCAAAAATTGTGAATCAGACGGTGAAGGAGGCCGGATTCAGGGACAAGTTCAATGTGAATGTGCTGGGCATACGCCGCAGGAAGGAATATATCCTTCATGACTTGGGGGATGCGGTGATGCATGACGGAGATGTGCTGCTGGTGCAGGGTGCATGGCAGGACATCGCGAGGCTCGGCAAGGATGACACTGAATGGGTCGTGCTGGGCGAGCCGCTTGCCCAGGCGCAGAAGGTGACGCTGGACTACAAGGCTCCGGTGGCGGCTGTGATAATGCTGCTGATGGTGGCGATGATGGTGTTCGACTTCATTCCCGTGGCCCCGGTGACCGCCGTGATGATAGCGGCCATGCTCATGGTGCTGACTGGCTGTTTCAGGAATGTGGAGGCGGCCTACAAGACGATAAACTGGGAAACCATAGTTTTGTTTGCTGCCATGCTGCCGATGTCGCTCGCTCTTGAGAAGACGGGAGTGTCGAATTATATTGCGGAGGCTTTGGCCGGCGGTCTGGGTTCACATGGGCCGATGCTGCTGATGGCGGGGATATATTTCACCACATCGCTGATGACGATGTTCATAAGCAATACGGTGACTGCCGTTCTCATGGCTCCTATCGCCTTGCAGAGCGCTGTGCAGATAGGGGTGAGTCCGGTACCGTTCCTTTTTGCGGTGACGGTGGCGGCAAGCATGTGCTTCGCATCACCGTTCTCCACTCCGCCCAATGCGCTGGTGATGCGTGCCGGGCAGTACACTTTCATGGACTATATAAAGGTGGGGCTCCCGCTCCAGATCATCATGGGCATTGTGATGATAATCGTGTTGCCGCTGCTGTTCCCTTTCTGATGTACTTACGGTATGGTTTTGAACATTTATGGCATTCTTCCGGACGATCAGGCCATTAAATGGACGGCTCAGGCCCAGTGTGTTTTTTATTGTTGGCATTTGACGAAGTAAAAATTATAGTGGATGGTACCTTTTCTGAAACAGGTCGCTGAAAAATATTATGCCGAAGGAAATATTGAGAGCAGGTGTTTCATTTTTCCGAACAGGCGTTCACTGGTGTTTTTCAGGAAATATCTGGCGGATGTGCTGTCGGAGGCTTTCCGTGAGGCTTCCGACGGAGATGCGGTCAGGCCGCTGGTCGCACCGGAGATGCTGACAGTGAATGACTTTTTCTACAGGGTCTATAATGTGCAGCCGTCTGACAGGGTATCCCTGCTGCTTGAACTTTATGACTGTTACAAGACCCTTAACCCCAAGGCTGAGCCGCTTGACGAGTTCATTTTCTGGGGTGACATCATCCTCGGGGACTTCAATGATGTGGACAAATATCTTGTCGACCCGGAGCAGCTGTTCACCAATGTTTCGGACTTCAAGTCAATGCAGGACACTTTCTCATACCTTACCGAGAGGCAGCGGAAGGCCATTGAGGGCTTTGTGAGTCATTTCAATGACCGCAGCGGAAAGCTTACCGTGGACCTGAAGTCGGATTCTCCGAATGTCAAGGAAAGGTTCCTGATGATATGGAATATCCTTTACCCTCTGTATGAATCTTACCGCAGTACATTGCAGGACAAGAATATGGCATACGAAGGGATGGTCTACAGGTCCATTGCCGAGAGCCTGTGCGGACATGGTACCGGAGAGCCGGTCTCGGGGCAGGGGCTGCCTGATGTGCTGAAGAAGACATTCGGAGGCGTGGAGAAATTTGTGTTCACGGGGCTCAATGCCTTGAATGAGTGCGAAAAGACTGTGATGCGCAGGATGAAGGACAGGGGGCTTGCCGAGTTCTGCTGGGACTATTCCGGGGATATGATAAGGGACAGCCGCAACAGGTCTTCCTTTTTCATGGAGGAGAATGTCCGGGAATTCCCGCAGAGCCATGAGTGGGACCCGGAAGGGGGGTCCGTGCCGAGGATAAGGGTGATAAGCGTGCCGTCCTCTACCGGGCAGGTGAAGCAGATTCCGTCGATATTGAAGTCCATTGCTGATGCCCATGCGGGAGGGGACCTCTCCAAGGTGGGCAGGCTTGCCGGGGATACCATTTACGGGGCGGGGACATCCTCAGGGCATGGAGCCGGAACGGACTGCGCAATCGTCCTTCCTGACGAAACTCTTCTGATGCCGCTGCTCAATACCATTCCTCCTGAGATAACGGACATAAATGTGACCATGGGCTATCCGATGTCAGGAAGCGAGTTCTACGGCTTCATGTCGGAAATCTCGTCGCTACAGCTGCGTGCCAGGGTGAAAGACGGGGCATGGAGCTTTTATTACAGGCCGGTGTGGTCGCTGTTTTCCAACAGCATATTCAGAAAGGTGATGACTGAGGATGACATCCGGAAGGTCAGGGAAATAAAGGCGGCCGCCAAGCTGTATATCCCATTGGAGGACCTGCAGGGCACATGGCTGTGCAACCTCATTTTCCGTCCGGTGATTGAAGACAGGAAAGCGGCAGACCGCCGGCAGCTTGATGCATTTTCCTCATATCAGCTCGATGTCATCAGCCATGTGGCCCCGAAGCTGCGGGATGACAGGGAAATGGCTCTGGAACTGGACTTCGCCATGGAATATTACCGCTGCATCAGCCGTCTGCGGGCCATTGCTCCTGAGGTGATGCCGACGACATACATAAGGATATTGGAGCAGCTGCTTGCAGGTGTTTCCGTCCCTTTCAAGGGAGAGCCGCTCAAAGGGCTGCAGATAATGGGGCCGCTGGAGACAAGGGCTCTCGACTTCAGCAATCTTGTGATACTTTCCTCCAACGAAGGCATATTCCCGCGCAGGAGCGTGAGCTCTTCGTTCATCCCGCCTGAGCTGAGGCGGGGATTCGGACTGCCGACATACGAATATCAGGATGCGGTGTGGGCCTATTATTTTTACAGGATGATCACCAGGGCTTCGGATGTGTGGCTTCTGTATGACTCAAGGACTGAAGGAATGAAGTCCGGGGAGGAAAGCCGCTACATAAGGCAGCTTGAATATCATTTCCGTCTGCCGCTTGAAAGATATGTGGCAGATGCTCCGGTGCATGCGGCTGCAGTGGAAAGCGAGATACCGAAGACGGAGGAGGACGTGGCGGCAGTCCGCAGCAGGGACCTGTCAGCTTCGTCCCTCCAGAATTATATCGCCTGCCCTGCCAGATTCTATTATCAGATTGTGAAGCAGCTGCGTCCCGAAGAGGAAGTGGCGGAGTCCATGGATGCCTCGATGATAGGAAATGTCTATCATCATGTGATGCAGTCCCTCTACAGCGGGGAAGAGGCAATGAAGGCGGGAGGAACGCCTTTATCGTCCATACTCGGAAGATTGACTGTCCCTGTCACTTACGGGTATCTTGAATCCTGGCTCGGAAGGGAGAAGGAAATAAGGGCGAAGGTCAGGGAACTGATGATGGAGGAAATGAATTCTCCAGAAATAACTGGGCGCAATCTTGTGATAACTGATGTGATTGTGAGATATGTGATGAAGACGCTTGAACGCGACATGGAACTGATAAAGGAGGCACGGAAGGACTCATTTGAGATTCTCGGACTTGAAGAGAGGCTCGGATGCAATGTGAACGGCTTCAGCATCAAGGGATTCGTGGACAGGATAGACAGCTTTGCCCCTGACAGCATAAGGGTGGTGGACTACAAGACGGGAAAGGTGCTTCCGGAGGACATGGAAATTGCGGAGGGCAATCATGCCAAGACTGTGGAAGCCATCTTTGGGGACATGCCATACGGGAAGAAGCCGAAGATTGCCTTCCAGCTGTTCATCTACGACCTGCTTCTCGAACGGAACGGGTTGGCGTCCGGAAAGAGAGTCGTCAATTCTGTATATTCAACTGCAAAGCTTTTCAGCGAGCCTCCTGCCGAGGTTGAAGTCGGCAGAAGTTTCTGCACGGCGATGGAGGAGAAGCTTCATGAAATGCTTGCCGAGATAGCCGACACTTCCGTCCCGTTCCGCCGCACCGAAGACCGTGACCTCTGCACCTGGTGCGACTTCAAATCCATCTGCGGCAGGTGAGTCTGGGGACTACAGGGGTTGGACCCGTTCATAAATGAGGTCCTTCCGTTGAATTAAATTTAATATTAAGGACCTCATTTATGAACATCGTAAAGGCATCCGCCGGCTCCGGAAAAACTTTCAGCCTTGCCGGAAAATATCTTACCCTCCTGTTCAGCAGACAGGACAGGTACGCATACCGTCACATCCTTGCCGTGACCTTCACCAACAAGGCCACCGACGAGATGAAGACCCGTATCATGAAGGAGCTTTTTGTGCTTGCCACTGATCCGGGACATTCGGACTATATAGGATATTTCATTCCAGGCTACGGCTCCGGCAGTGAGGATGTGGACCCTAAGGACATCATCCGGGAACTCCCCGGAAAGCCGGGCCGGAAGATAACCCTTGAATCATTGGCAGACAGTGCGATGGACATGCTATGCAACATGCTCCACGATTACAGCGCATTTGCAGTCAGCACCATCGACCGTTTCTTCCAGCAGACCCTGCGGGCATTTTCACGGGAGATAGGCCAGTTCTCTTCATATCAGGTGGAGCTTGACAAGGACTCCCTTGTGGCAGAAAGCGTGGACAGGGTGCTGGATGCCCTCACAGAGGAAGATTCCATTCTGCTTGGATGGCTGACAGACAGCGTAATGGAACAGATAGAACAAGGCGGGAGATACAATCTTGAGCGCAGTCTTGTCACCATAGCCAGACGTCTGAAGTCGGATGAGCACAGGTCCCTGGTGGAGAAGTTCGGCATTGACGAAGGAAAGGTCTACTCCCGCGAAAACCTCTCAAGTATAAGGGCAGCATGCGGCAGGACCATAAGGGATTTCGAGGATTCGGTAAAAGATTCCGCCAAGGCCCTGCTTGACATGCTTGACAGCGCGGGCGTTTCTCCATCCGACTTCAACAGGGGATTCATGAAGGCCCTCCTGTATTATGCGGAGCCGGGACACGGGGATGTGATAGAGCCGCCTTCCGCAAGTTTCATGACAAAGGCCCGTGACCACGGACAGTGGTTTGCCAAGTCGAAAGAAAAGACATTCAAGTCTGCAGTCTGGCCACTGATAGAATCCCCTCTGGAGGATTTCTGCAATCTTTTCGGCAAGGATTACAGCATATACAGGACGGCTCTCATCCTGAAGGGCCAGCTCTACGGGCTCGGTGTGTCCGCCGACCTGTACAGGGAGTTCAATGCCCTGATGAAGGAAAAGAATGTGCTCAGCATAGATGATTCCAACACCATTCTCAAAGATATAATAGACGGGTCAGATGCCCCGTTTGTGTATGAGAAGACAGGAGTGAGATATGACAATTTCCTTCTGGATGAATTTCAGGACACTTCAAGGATACAATGGGAAAATTTCAGGCCTCTGCTGCAGAACAGCGAGTCACAGGGATTTGACAATCTCATCGTCGGCGATGTCAAGCAGAGCATCTACCGCTGGAGAGGGTCGGACTGGAATCTTCTCGACACCGAGGTCAGGACTGAGTTCATCGAGGCGGCGGAGAAGACGCTTGACACCAATTACCGCAGCTGCAGGAACATAATAGCCTTCAACAATGCCTTCTTTCCCGTGGCGGCCTCAATACTTGACCGCCAGTACGGTGAACAGTCCGGAAGAAGCATTTCCGACATATATTCAGATGTCCGGCAGAAGATGCCTCTGAAGCCGAAAGGTGAGGGCGAGATCCGGATGATGTTCTGCGACAGGGAACTGGAGGCGGAAAAGGTGCTTTCTACTGTGAACATGCTCAGGGAGAGGGGTGTGGAATATGGGGAAATGGCCGTACTGGTCAGGAACAATGTTTCCGGAGCAGAAATAGCCGCATACCTGATAGACAATGATGTGCCTGTGCTTACCGATGATTCCCTGAAGGTGAAGTCATCTGCGACTGTAAGAAGACTTGTGTCCCTGCTGTCCTATGCTGACAACCCTGCAGATGCTGTAAACGGCTTCCTTGCACGCAGCCTTGACATCTCCGTTCCAGGAAACTGCCATTCCCTTCCGGACCTGTGCGAGGCCCTTCTGCGCGGGTTGAGGGAAGCTGATCAGGAAGTCTTTGACGGCGAGGTGCTGTATATCCAGTCGTTCATGGATGCTGTGCAGGATTATGTGGCGGTTAACGGAAACAGCCTTCATGAGTTCCTGTTGCATTGGGCGGAGTCAGACCCTGCGATAAGCTCTCCGTCTTCCGGCGATTCATTGAGAATCATGACTATACACAAGTCAAAAGGACTTGCCTTCAGGTATGTGATCTTCCCATATGTCGAGACAGTCACACTTTTCAAGCCGGACAGCCGCTGGTGCCGCCCGGACCTTTCCGGGACTTCACTCGATGATGCTGCAGACGGGCTCTATGATGTGAAACTGTCTTCAAAGAGTGACATGACCCTCTTTTCAGGGGACTACAGGAAAGAGCTGAAGATGCAGTATGTGGACAATATAAATACCGTATATGTCGCATTTACGAGGGCTGTGAAAGGGATGTACCTGATAGCGGAAGCTCCTTCCGACAAATTCATCGGCAGCCTGGATGCGGGCGGTGATGTGGTTTTCTCCGATTTTTCCCAGATACTTTACAAGTTTGCCGAATCGGTGTCAGGCCGCAGCGGAGAGATTCCGCCTGCATTTGATGCTGACGGGCAGAAAAGCCCGGACACGGATATGATGCCTGACCTGCCCCGGTTTGAATACGGGAAAGAAGAGGACGGGACTTCTGTATATTATGCTGGAAGTATCTCATGCGGCATGGACAAGCCGTCCAATGAGAGGAATGTTGTGATGAAAGTAGGGGCCGGATATCCGTCATGGCCGTTGAATCCGCTTCCTGACGAGGGAGGAGAGACCGTGGCCGGTGAAAGGGGGCGTCTGAAATTCAGCACTGATTCCGCAGACTTCTTTTCAGAAGAAGGTCTTGCAGGGACGGAGGCCTCCGGAAGGCTGAAAGGCATTGTATTGCATGATATACTTTCCAGGGTGGAATCTCCGGATGACCTGAGTGATGCAGTCAGGCTTTCTGTCATGTCGGGAGAGCTTGATGAGGCTGGAGGGAGGGAGGCATTTGCGTTGCTTTCGGAAAGGATAGCATCCGTTGAAGGCAGAGGCTGGTTCATGAGTGCGGTTGCTGATGCCGCACCGCTCCCGGTCCGGATCAGGAGGGAAGTGTCACTGATTGACACTGACGGCAGCATAGTCCGGCCTGACCGTGTGATTGAATACGGCGACGGCAGCATCCTTGTGATAGACTACAAGTTCGGGCACAGGGAACCTGCGGCTGAAAGAAAATACAGACGGCAGGTCGCCCGATATGCGGACATCTGGCGCAGGACGGGGCATGTAAATGTTTCTGCCGTATTGTGGTATGTGGCTGATGGTGAAATTATTGAAGTGGTGTAGAAAATACAGGCTGCCTTTCTCTTTGCGGCACTTGGCAGATCCATTGTCAAATAATTTGTCAAATCTGAAAACAGACGACCTATAAAGAAATTTTGTATATGAAACGCGATTTAGAACATGCCGGCCTGAATGCCGGCACCCCTTCCCCGGAAGCCCCATTCCGCTTCCTGACTGATGCTGAGATAGATTTTCTCAGGGCAAATTCATGCATAGCCGATGACTGGAGCCGTGTGTGGGTGAAAGACGGATTCAACCCGAAGAGGGTGTTCCAGTGCCGATTTTCCGGAATTGTCAGGCTCGGCAATTTCGAAGGCACCTTCACTCTTCCGGGCGGCATAGTGAAGAAGGCGGGCGTGAGATATGCCACCCTTCACAATGTCACTGTGGGGGATGATTCCTGCATTGAGAACATCCACAATTATATAGCCAACTATGAGATCGGCCGCCATACCTACATCAAGAATGTCAGTCTGATATATATGGACGGTCCGTCATCTTTCGGCAACGGCGTGGAGGTGAGCGTGCTGAATGAGACCGGAGGCAGGGAAGTGCCTATACATGAGCGGCTTTCAGCCCATGAGGCCTACATCATGACCCTGTACCGCCACAGGCCTCAGCTCATATCCGCCATGAAGTCCATTGCAGAGGACTGGAAGCGGAGCCGCACCTCTTCCGCCGGAAGCATCGGCTCTGATGTCATGATGCTGAATGTCAATACCGTCAAAAATGTCAGGATAGGGGATTACGCATGGGTCGAAGGCTGCGATGTGCTTGAAAACGGCACCGTGGTCAGCAATGCGGCAGCACCTGTTCATATCGGCAACAGCGTCAGCTGCAGGGACTTCATCATATCCTCCGGCTCGACCGTGGATGACGGGGCCAATCTCCTTCGCTGCTTCGTGGGGCAGTCCTGCCATCTGGGCCGCGGCTATTCTGCCACTGACTCTCTTTTCTTCAGCAACTGCCACGGCGAGAACGGCGAGGCCTGTGCCATATTTGCCGGGCCGTACACCGTTACCCATCACAAGTCCACCCTGCTCATAGCCGGGATGTTCTCTTTCATGAATGCCGGGTCAGGCTCCAACCAGAGCAACCACATGTACAAGCTCGGTCCCATCCATCACGGCATCCTTGACAGGGGCTCCAAGACATCGTCCGACTCATATATCCTGTTCCCTGCCCATGTGGGCCCGTTCTCCCTTGTGATGGGCCGGCATGTGTCCCATGCGGACACCTCGGACCTTCCGTTCTCCTATCTCATTGAGAACAGGAACACCACCTATCTCATGCCGGGAGTCAACCTCAAGAGTGTAGGTACCATAAGAGATGCCCAGAAATGGCCCAAGAGGGACAAAAGGACGGATCCGGACAGACTTGACCACATAAATTTCAATCTTCTCAGCCCGTTCACCATCCAGAAGATGTTCAACGGCAAGCATATCCTGGAGGAACTTCAGCGTGTGGGCGGCCCTTCTTCAGATGAATATTCATACCAGAGCACCAAGATAAGGAATTCCTCCCTTGTCAAGGGCTTGAAATACTATAACATAGGCATCAGCAAGTTCATGGGCAATTCCATCATCAAGCGTCTTGAGGGCCTGACCTTTGAAAACGATGCCCAGATAAGGGAGCGTCTTGTGCCTGATACCGGGGTCGGCAGCGGCCAATGGGTGGACCTTTCAGGACTCATCGTCCCGAAAAGCGAAGTGGACCGCCTCATGTCGATGATCGAGAACAATGAGATCACCGGCATCCGTGCTGTCAGTGATGCCTTTGCCTCAATGGCCGCCAACTATTACACCTGGGAATGGCGCTGGGCATACGACCGGATAGAGGAATTCTACGGCATTTCTCCCGAGAAGATCACCGCCTCCGACATCTGCCGCATCGTCCGCGGCTGGCAGGATGCAGTGATTTCCCTCGACCGCATGGTCTATGAAGATGCCAAGAAAGAGTTTTCCCTTTCCTTCATGACCGCCTTCGGCGCCGACGGCACACGCAAGGAACAGCTCCAGGACTTCGGCCAGGTCCGCGGCGACTTCGACACCAATCCTTTCGTCACCGCCGTCCTCCGTCATATCGACACCAAACGCGCCCTCGGTGACGAACTCATCTCCCGTCTCCAGCCGCTGCTTCCATAGAACAAAATCCATGATTTTCGTGATTTTTCGGGAGTTGATTCCATAAATATTTTAATTTTTCAGGAATTGACTCCTGAAAAATTGGAACAATGTGGGTTTGATGAATTTTAATTTATTGAAAATCATTCATGCAATGGATATTTCAGGTATCAATGTGCGCTCAGGCGTGCAAAACTGTCAATATTGCATAATTTTTATATCTTCGCAGTGAAATCAGAAACAGTTATTTCAATCAATGGACAAGAACAGTTATGCATTGGGCATGAGCATTGCCCACAACATGATTTCCTCCGGAGTGAAGGAGGTGGCTTTCGATGACTTTGTTTCAGGACTTAAGGCCGTGCTGACAGGGGCACAGCCGGAGGTGCCGTTCGACGAGGCGGCAAGGCTTCTGGACAAATATTTCACTGAAATCGAAGAAAAGCAGAAGGCCGAGGCTGCTGCAATGGGGGCGGCCATGCGCAAGGAAGGGGAAGAGTTCCTGGCTGCAAATGCAGGGAAGGAAGGTGTCAAGGTGCTTCCGAGCGGGCTGCAGTATAAGGTGCTTGTCGAGGGGCAGGGCAAGAAGCCGGGACCTCGGGACAGGGTGAAATGCCACTATTGCGGCACATTCCCGGACGGGACCAAATTTGACAGTTCGTATGATAGGGGAGAACCTGCAGTCTTCGGGGTAAACCAGGTGATTGCAGGATGGACAGAGGCCCTGCAGCTGATGCCGGAAGGCTCCAAATGGGAGCTTTATATCCCGTACAGTCTTGGCTATGGCGAGCACGGCGCACCGGGTTCCATTCCTCCATACAGCGCCCTCGTCTTCACGGTGGAACTTCTGGAAGTGCTGTGATTTAAGGCCTGCCCGGGACCGGATGAGGCTGGCCTTATGGCATGCGCTTCCGTACCCGGGCAGGAATGTGTTCTCTCTGTCGATGTAAAGCATGATGCCGGATATTGAATTGAGATTCAGAAAGGCGGTTCCGGAGGATTCCGGGGCCGCCTGGTCCATATTGAAGGCCGCCAAGGAACGCATGAGGCTTGAAGGGCGCACACAATGGCAGGGGACTTATCCGTCACCTGACAGTGTTGAGGACGACATCCGCAAGGGATACGGTTATGTGCTTGAGTCTTTGCCGTCCGGGCAAATGGCTTTCAGCCATTCTTCCGTCATGAGCTGCCTCTCGGTTTCTGTCCAAGAACGGGTGGCTGCCTACGGTGCAGTGGTCTTTGACGGGGAGCCTGCATATGATGCACTCGAAGGAAAGTGGCTTTCGGAGCAGCCGTATGTGGCGGTACACAGGCTTGCGGTGGCTGGCGGATTTGCCGGTAAGGGGCTTGCGCAGCACTTCCTTCAAGAAACCGCAAAGCTTGCAGTTTCAATGGGGATACACAGTTTCAAGGTGGACACCAACCATGACAATGTGCAGATGCTGCATATCCTGGACAAGCTCGGCTTCTCCTTTTGCGGCACGGTCCGTTATGAAAGTCCACGTCTGGCCTTTGAAAAGCTGATATTGTGACTGCGGAGGTGCATTTTTACAGCAGATGATTCTCCGCAAAATATTTCCATAGAGGGGCGGCCATCAGGGACTGCCGTATCCTGTCTTCCGTCAGGAGCATCCGCACCTGGTCAAGGGTGAGCAGGCATACACTCAGGTCTTCCGTGCTGTCAAGGTGCTGTGCTGAAATCTTTCTGACCCCCGTGGCCAGAAAGCAGTGCGTCAGATTGCTTGTGGTGCTGCAGTTTCCTGAAATGAGCATGATCTCCTTCCATTCCCCTCCGCCGTAGCCTGTCTCTTCCTCCAGTTCGCGCCGGGCGGCTTCTTCGGCGTTCTCTCCTTTTTCCATCACGCCGGCCGGTATCTCGTAGCAAGTCTTTCCGAGGCCTTGCCTGTATTGGCGTTCCATCACGATATGCCCGTCTTCAGTGATGGCTATCACATTTACCCAGTCCGGGTATTCAAGAACATAGAATTCAGGGTTGATCCTCCCGTCGGGGAGCTTCACCTTGTCATGCCTTACGGTAAGCCACGGTCTTCTGAAAATGTATTCGCTGCTGACCGTTTCCCATTTTCCGTCTTCTCCGACGGCGTTCTCAATGTCGAAATCTTTCATTTCCGTATTTGCTGAAATTCTTTTTCAAAAATACTTCTTAAAAGTCAGATCTGAAAATTTCAAGACGGGTTCTTGGAGTCCGTATCTGAAATTTCAGGACCGTATTTGAAATTCTGTCCATTGTCCGCATCATATCCTTTAAAATTGTATCTTTGTTCCCTTGAGTCTGTGGCCATTGATGTCATCAGGTATTTGAAGGTTTCAGAAAGTTGTATCATATGAAAAGAATTTTTCTCTTTTTTGCGTCTTTTTCTCTTTTTTTATTGTTTTCAGATGCTGCGTCAGCCCAGCAGGGAGACTGGGTGCAGTTCGGAAGATATGCTTCTGACAATGCCGTACTGGCAGGTGATACTGGGCACAAGGCTCCGAAAGCCGTGTTCATCGGTGATTCCATCACTGACGGATGGGATGGCAAGGACCCTGAATTTTTCTCAGGAAATGATTTTGTGTGCAGAGGCATTTCCGGCCAGTGCTCGTCACAGATGCTTGTGCGTTTCCGGCAGGATGTGCTGAATCTCCATCCGAAGTATGTGGTGATTCTTGCCGGAACCAACGACCTGGCCCTCAACAATTACAATGTTTCCCCGGAGAATGTCCTGGACAACATCATTTCCATGTGTGAACTTGCCCGAGCCGCCCATATAAGGCCGATACTCTGTTCCGTCACTCCGGCAGCGGCATTCGGCTGGAGAAAGGAGGTGGATAATGTTGCAGAAAAGATAATCTCGCTCAACAGGATGATAAAGTCCTACGCAGATTCCGCAAGAATTCCGTATGTCGACTATCACTCTGTCCTGAAGGACGGGAACGGAGGCATGCCGGAGAAATTTTCCGGAGACGGTGTACATCCCAATGCGGAATGCTATGAGATCATGGAAAGTACAGTGCTTCCGTATCTGAAATGAGCCTCCTTTTGTAAATGTCGGCTGCTTTGATTAATTTTGCGCTCCTTTAAGATGTACGGGACATGAAGCTGATAATGGAAAGCGGGGCGACAAAGACGGACTGCTGTCTTCTGGACAGCGGTGGAAAGGTGCGCTCCAGATTCAGGATTCCCGGAATTAATGTGGCTACTATGGATTTTGAGGCGGTATCCCGTGTGGCAAGGGATGCCGTTTCTTGTCTGCGGTCTGCGTTTTCAGGGGAACTCCCGGAAGGTGCCATAAAGGAGATATTCTTTTACGGAGCCGGTGTGCTTGAGGGCCAGGCGGACGGACAGAAGCATTTCCAGACAGGGGAGAATCCGGATTCCGTTTCGGGGAATGACCGTATTTCCGGAGCTTGTGTTCCAGAAACTTTAGATAGTGTCCTGGCGGAGGCTTTCCCGGGCTCCGGGAGGAAATACCATTCGGATCTTCTTGCTGCGGCAAGAGGGCTTTGCGGGGACAGGACAGGGATTGTGGCCATACTCGG
Organism: uncultured Bacteroidales bacterium; assembly: GCA_944323825.1. Lineage (GTDB taxonomy): Bacteria > Bacteroidota > Bacteroidia > Bacteroidales > UBA932 > Cryptobacteroides. Next base: position 104,901 of record CALUTY010000001.1, on the reverse strand, counting down.
CACAGGCTCCAACAGCTGCCTGTATGACGGGAAAGGGATAGTGAGGAATATCCGCCCGGGAGGATTCATCCTGGGTGATGAGGGTAGTGCTGCTGCCTTGGGAAGGCTTTTCCTTGCCGATTATATAAAGGAACTGCTGCCGGAGGAGGTCTCGGAGGATTTCCGTAGGGAATACGGTCTTGACTATGCTGCTTCCGTGAAATTTGTGTATGGAAGCGATGCTCCGGCAAGGAATCTGGCTTCATTGGCTCCGTATGTCATGAGATGGGCTGGAAATGAATGGATAAATGATATGATTGTCCGCAATTTCAGGGATTTCTTCGAAAGATGCCTTATGCGTTATGGGGCGGTTGATGCCGGCATATATGTGACAGGCTCTTTCGGGAATGTCTGCAGAGATGTGCTGGAGAGCCTCGGGCATGAATACGGACTGGAGTTCCAGGCCTTCGTCCCGGCCCCGATGTCCGGCCTGGAAAAATACCATGCATCATCAAAAAACAATCCGTCGGACTGACGGTATATAAAACAGGAGCAGGATGAATCCTGCGACAGTCCTCCCTATGTAGGGAGGAGAAAGGAGGGTGACGCCCCTTAGTAAGGGGCTGTCGCGGAGCGACTGGGGATTAAGACAGACGGATTTCGAAGAAATCCTTAACGACGGTTCGACGGATTCCCCGGGGCTGAGCAAAATAAATCCGTCGGACTGACGTTAATTATGTATAAGGAAAATTACCCTTCGAAATTGCTTGAAGAAGCCGTGGATGCCATAAACATGCTCCCCGGCGTGGGACGCAGGAGTGCCCTGCGCCTTGCCCTGCATCTTCTGAGGCAGCCACAGGAGAATGTGCACCATTTCACGGCAGCCATAAACAGTCTGAGGGATGATGTGAAATACTGCAGAGTGTGCAGGATGATTTCAGACAATGACATCTGTTCCATCTGTTCGGACCATTCACGGGACAGGAACACGATCTGTGTCGTGGAGAGCGTCAGGGATGTGATGAGCATAGAGAACACAGGGCAGTATCACGGCCTGTATCATGTCTTGGGAGGCATCATTTCGCCGATAAACGGCGTAGGTCCGTCTGACCTTACCATAAGGGAGCTTGTGGAGAGGGTGGCTGAATTGTGCGGAACTTCAGTACAGGACGGCAAAGTGTCTGCGGCAGGAGGAGCTTCTGACGGCGGTGCCGGAGAAAGTGCAGGGAACGGGACTGCCGGGGTAGAGGTGATCCTTGCCCTGAGCGGTGATGTGGAGGGGGAGACAACTTCATTTTATATATACCGGCAGATTTCGGGCTATGGGGTCAGGGTGTCGTCTCTTGCCCGCGGGCTCGGTTTCGGGGATGACCTTGAATATGCGGATGAGCTTACGTTGGGCAGGTCGATAGTCAACCGCCAGGCTTTCCGTCCATAGTCCCGGGACAGACTTGCCGCAATGGCGTGGATGCCGGGCCTTGTCTGCCGGTCCGGCAGGAGCATGGCCAATTAAAAGGATTTTGAAATATGAATTTTGTTGAGATAATTCTCCTTTCGCTTTCATTGAGCGTGGATACTCTCGTGGTTTCACTGGGTGGCAGCGTGTCCATCGGAAAGACAAGCCCGGCAAAGGTGCTGAAGGTGTCCCTTGCATTCGGCATCATGCAGGCGGCCCTCATATTTCTCGGATGGCTGCTCGGTGCATCAGTGGCTTCCTTTGTCCATCAGGCTGCACATGTCATCGGCTTTGTCATACTCCTTTACATAGGAGGTTCCATGATATGGTCCGCATTGAAGAAAAGTGAGGACAAGGTCAACCTGAACGGCATGAAGCATCTTCTGCTTGCCGCATTTGCCACAAGCATAGATGCATTTGCCGTCGGCGTGTCGCTTGCGATGGGCGGGATGGAGCTGAATCCGGCCCTGTCCCTCACCGTGTCCGTCTTCGGCATGACCGTACTTGCTGCCGTCTTCGGCGTTTCATCCGGAAGCTTCATCGGCTGCAGGTTCGGGACTCCGGCCAAGATCATAGGCGGCCTGGTTTTGATAGGGATAGGCATAAGGCTTCTTTTGTGAAATTCGTGTGACCGCATTTACTTTGAAATATCGGCGGAATTGTATACTTTTGCGGAATTCTCTGAGGAGATGGCATTCCCAAAGTCAAATCTTCCGACTGCCGTGCCGGAACTAAACTGGATGAAGTATGATAGAAGTCTTCTACAAATCAAACGGTCAGATGCAGATGTCCCAGTCGGAAGCGGTGTTGGAGAGCCTGGATGTTGAGGATGTCGTGTGGATTGACCTTTTCGCTCCGACAGGGGATGAAAAGAGGGCTGCCGAGGCATTTGTCGGCACCACCATCCAGAGCCGTGCGACTGCCGAGGAGATTGAAAGTTCATCCCGCTTCTCCGAGACAGAAAATGCCATCTTCGCCAATACCAACTTCCTTATTCCGGGGCCTGAGGAATATTCCATGGAGGCCGTTTCATTCATCATCACAGGCAATGTCCTGACCACTCTCAGGGAATGTCAGCTGAGGAGTTTCACGGATCTGCAGCGCAGGATGCTGGCCTTTCCGAAGATGTATTCCACCGGATTCCTAGTGTTCGTGAGCATCCTGGAGCAGAGGATTGACCTTGATGCGGATATGATTGAGCTGATGTCCAAGGAAATAGAGCAGTATAACCGCAAGGTCAGCCTCGGTGAGGACATCAATGAGGAATTCCTCCTGGACATCAACCAGCTGCAGGAGAACACCATGCTTGTGAGGGAGAACATAGTCGACAAGCAGCGTGTCATATCGAGCCTTCTGAAGAGCAGCAAGTATCCTCATGAGCTCCAGTCCAAGCTGAATGTCATGCTGAAGGACATATCCTCCCTGATCAACCATACCAATTTCGGCTTCGAGAGGCTCGAATATCTCCAGAACACCGTAATCGGTCTCATCAACCTGGACCAGAACAAGATAATGAAGGTCTTCACCCTCGTTTCCCTTCTCCTTATGCCTCCGACCCTCATTGCCAGTTTCTATGGAATGAATGTCGTGCTGCCGATGACAGGCACCTCCTGGGACTGGGTCATCATCCTTGCCTCCATGGCCCTCTCTTTCATCATCATCCTCTACATCTTCAAAAGGATGAAAATGCTCTGATTCCGGCCGGAAAGTCAATAAATTATTTGATAATACGGAATTTATGCATATATTTGCGCGCCTTTTGACCGGGATGCGCCGTATCGGGCATTGCCGGCAGGCACAGGAAATAAAGTCAAACCCGCTAATTTGTTTTAATTACATCAGTTATGGAAGAAAACAAGACAGTGACTGTGGAGGAGACTCCAAAGGTTGAGGAGACGGCAGCAGCTGCCGAGGCTCCTGTCCAGGAGGCTGCCCCTGCAGCAGAAGAAACCAGGAAGCCGGTTCTGAATGCATCAGTTGATCCGGACAAGTTCGACTGGGACGCATTCGAGAACGATGAAGTCTATGGCGAGGACAAGAACAAGGTCGCCGAGGAGTATGACAAGACCCTTTCAAAGGTGGTTGAGAACGAAGTCGTTGAAGGCGTGGTTACTGCCATCAGCAAGAGAGAGGTGATCGTGAACATCGGCTACAAGAGCGAAGGTGTCATCATGGCTCCGGAGTTCCGCTACAATCCGGACCTCAAGGTAGGCGACAAGGTGGAAGTGTTCGTCGAGACTGCCGAGGACAAGAAAGGCCAGCTCATCCTTTCCCACAAGAAGGCACGCGCACTCCGCTCCTGGGATATGGTCAACGAGGCATACAACAACAACGAGATCGTCAAGGGTTATGTCAAGACCCGCACGAAGGGCGGTATGATTGTCGACATCTTCGGCATCGAGGCCTTCCTTCCGGGCTCACAGATCGACATCAAGCCTATCAGGGACTACGATCAGTTCGTTGACACTACAATGGACTTCAAGATCGTCAAGATCAATCAGGAATTCAGGAATGTGGTCGTTTCCCACAAGGCTCTCATCGAGGCAGAGCTCGAGCAGCAGAAGAGCGAGATCATCAGCAAGCTCGAGAAAGGCCAGGTTCTTGAGGGTACTGTCAAGAACATCACCAGCTACGGTGTATTCGTGGATCTTGGCGGTGTTGACGGACTCATCCACATCACAGACCTTTCATGGGGCAGGATCAACCATCCGGAGGAGGTCGTACAGCTCGACCAGAAGATCCGTGTCGTGATCCTCGACTTCGACGAGTCCAAGAAGAGAATCGCCCTCGGCCTCAAGCAGCTTACGGTTCATCCGTGGGATGCCCTTGATCCGAACCTCAAGGTCGGCGACAAGGTGAAGGGCAAGGTTGTCCTCATCGCTGACTACGGCGCATTCGTAGAAATCGAGCCGGGTGTGGAAGGACTTATCCATGTTTCAGAAATGTCATGGTCTCCAAGGCTCCGCATCGCCCAGGATTTCCTCAAGGTAGGCGACGAGGTGGAGGCACAGATCCTCACCCTCGACAGGGACGAGAAGAAGATGTCCCTCGGTCTCAAGCAGCTTGTGCCTAATCCATGGGAGAACATCCGCGAGAAATATCCTGTAGGTTCCAAGCATACTGCCATCGTGCGCAACATCACCAACTTCGGTGTGTTCGCAGAGCTTGAGGAAGGCATTGAGGGTCTTGTACATATCAGCGACATTTCATGGACCAAGATCAAGCATCCTTCAGAGTTCGTACAGACTGGCGACAAGATTGATGTTGTCATCCTTGACTTCGACGAGGACAACCACAAGCTCAGCCTCGGACACAAGCAGCTTCTCCCTAACCCATGGGATGAGGTTGAAAGCAAGTTCTCTGTGGGCACCGTTCATGACGGCAAGATCGTCTCAATCTCTGACAAGGGTGCAACAGTTACCCTCGCCGACGATGTAGAGGCATTCTGCAGCAACAAGGAGCTTGTCAAGGAAGACGGCACCATGCCTGCAGCAGGCGATGTGCTTCCGTTCAAGGTCATCGAGCTCAAGCGCAGCACCAAGAGGGTTACCCTTTCTCATGTAAGGACTTACGCTGAGGACAAGAGGTCTTCCGACAAGCCTGCAAGTGAGGCTGACAACACCAAGAAGGCTGTGAAGAAGATCAACTCCAACATCGAGAAGACAACTCTCGGTGACATCTCGGAACTTGCAGCACTCAAGAGCAAGCTCGAGAAAGGGGAGTAATTCCTTCTGCAGATGAACTTCACTCTGAAAATACTGGGCACGGCTTCGGCCCTGCCCACTGTCAACAGATATCCAAGCGCCCAGGTACTTGATGTACGGGGGCGCTTGTTTTTGATTGACTGCGGGGAAGGTGCGCAGATGCAGATGCGCAGGATGGGGATTTCCTATCTGAAGATAGAGAACATCTGCATTTCGCATATACATGGAGACCACCTTTTCGGCATATTCGGTCTGCTTTCGACCATGTCCATGCTGGGCAGGACGGCACATCTGAACATATTTGCGCCGAGAGCCTTCGGTCCTGTCCTCAAATTCTACATGTCCTATTTCGGCGAAGGGACGTGCTTTGAGATCGAGCATCATGTGCTTTCCTCCAAATCTCCGGAGGTGGTATGGGAGTCCAGGTCCACGGAAATGCTTGCCTTTCCGCTGAACCACAGGATAGAGGCGTTCGGCTTCATCATAAGGGAGAAGATGCCCATGTTCAATGTCCGCAAGGAGGCGATACAGAAATACGGTCTGACATTGGCTGAAATTGCCGCCCTGAAGAGGGGAGAGGATGTGGTGCGTCCTGCCGGTGATGACTCAGGGCCTTCTTTCGAAAACGGGTTCAGACGCTTTTCCGGAGGTCCGGAACCGCTTGTAATCAGCAGGGAGGAGGCCGCATATATCCCGTACACGCCGAGAAGCTATGCCTACTGCAGCGACACGGCCCCGTTTCCGGAACTTGCGGACTGGGTGAAGGGCACGACCCTGCTTTACCATGAGGCCACTTTCCCTGAATGTTATGCCGATGTGGCTGAACGGACACATCATTCCACGGCCCGTCAGGCGGCGGAATGTGCATTGAAGGCCGGAGCCGGCCGCCTTCTTATAGGACATTATTCCACCAGGGTGTCCGACCTCGGGATTTTCCTCAAGGAAGCCTCAGCAGTGTTTCCTGACACTATGCTGGCTCGCGAAGGAGATGAAATTGAAGTCCCGCTTGAAAAACATTGATTATATTTGCATCTGTTTAATATGTAATTGATGAAATCGATTCTTCGGATTTGCGGCTTTTTGCCGGCAATGCTGCTGATGCTGTGCATGGCACAGCCCCTGCTGGCGGAAAGATCTCCACAGCATGCGTATATTGAGAAATATTCCAGGACGGCGGTTTCCGAAATGTACCGTTCCGGAGTCCCGGCCAGCATAACGCTTGCGCAGGGCATGCTGGAGTCATCCAACGGGCAGTCTGAGCTCGCCGTGAAGGGCAACAACCATTTCGGCATAAAATGCCATGAATGGAAAGGACCGCGCATGTTCTATGATGACGACAGGAGAGGGGAATGCTTCAGGAAATATTCCACAGCCGAAGAATCATTCAGGGATCATTCGGATTTCCTGAGATACAGGGACAGGTACAAGTTCCTGTTCGACCTCGAAACAACTGACTACAAGGGCTGGGCATACGGTCTGAAGCGTGCCGGATATGCCACTGACCCTGCATATCCGAGAAAGCTGATCAAGCTCATAGAGGATTATGACCTTGAACGTTTTGACAGGATGCCGGAGTCTTATGCCCTGTCGGGGGACGATGCCGGGAGCAAGAAGAAAAAATCAAGAAAGAAGAGGGTCCGCGATGCGGCTGCAGCATCAATTCCGCAGTCGCCATCGGTTCTGGAGCAGGTACAGCCTTTGAGCCAGAGGGAAGGCAGGGCCTTTGACTTCTCCCTTTCACGGCAGTTGTATTCACAGAACGGCGTGCCGTTTGTCTATTCTTCCGAAGGGGAAACCTACTCTTCCATTGCCAAGGGGAACGGACTGTTCAAAAAGGAAATATTGAAATTCAATGATATCGACAAGGACAAGACTCTCCTTCCCGGTACCGTTGTCTATCTCCAGAGAAAGAAGAATCATGCGGCTGACCATATAGAAATGCATGTGGCCGAAGAGGGGGACAGCCTGTGGGAAATCTCGCAGAGGTACGGAGTCAAGCTTAAGAGCATAATGAAGATGAACGGCTTTTCCGGCGGCACTGTCCTTCATGAAGGAGATGTGGTGAAGCTCCGGAAATAGGCCGGGGTTTCTTTACGCAAACGGTAAATGTCTTAAAATATCTGAAAAATGGGGAAGAAAAAATCATATATTGTTGAAATTCTTATAGTTGCTGTTGTCGCGGCTGCCGTTTTTTTTGTGGGAAGATATGTGGCTGACAACAAGCTGGACAATTTTTCAAAGGAATATGTCCTCTATGTCTACCCTGACATGAGTACAGACGCCATAATTGATTCCGTGACCGCCGGTGCGGAGGCCGTGAGGCCCGGCAGCGTAAAGCGCTGTGCCGAAAGGGAATCCCTGTCGTCCCGGGCCAAGCCTGGAAGATATGTGATCGAGCCTTCTTTCACAAGTGTCTATGTCATCAGGATGATATGCAACGGCTGGCAGACTCCGCAGGACCTGACCCTTTCAGGAACCATCCGCAGCAAGGGCAAGCTTGCCTCCATGATAGGGCGGCAGATGATGGCAGATTCCGCAGAAGTGGCGGATGCCCTGAATGACACTGCATTCCTGGAGCAATATGGATTCACTCCTGAAAATGTATTCGCCCTCTTTCTTCCCGACACATACGAGATGTACTGGACAGCATCGGTGAAGGACATCTTCGACCGTTTCAAAAAGGAATACGACCGTTTCTGGACCCCTGAAAGGTTGGCGGCTGCAGAGAAGCAGGACCTTTCGAGGCTGGAGGTTTCAGCCCTCGCCTCCATAGTGAACGGCGAGACATTGAAGTCCTTTGAATATCCTGTGATAGCAGGAGTGTATCTCAACCGTCTCCATAAGGGCATGAAGCTCCAGGCTGATCCCACTATCGCCTTCTGCTATGACTATACCCTTGACCGGATATTGAAGAAGCATCTGAAGGTGGATTCCCCATACAACACCTATAAGTATGCCGGCCTGCCTCCGGCTCCCATCAATGTGCCTCCCAAGGCATGCATAGATGCCGTCCTCAACCCGGATACCCACGGCTACATCTATTTCTGTGCTAGCCCCGACTTCAACGGTACGCACCGTTTTGCCGTCACCTACAGCGAGCACCTCAAGAATGCCCGCGAATTCCAGCGTGCCCTCACCGTCCGCCAGCGCGAAAAGGCCCGCTCCGCCTCATGATTTGGCGGCTCAGTGACTGGCGGCTGATTTCAGCTTTTCGCCGAGGATGCGGGCGGAACATGCTATAAGGTCTTCGCAGGGGCGTTTCCGGTAATATTCGGGGGTCCTGTCGGAAGGCTCGGGGGATTCAATTGTGGTCCTGGGGGCAAGACCCAGCAGTTCCTTGCATACGATGGAGCCGTTCTGTTCCCTGAATTTTCCGGCGAGTTCCTGAATCAGGGCGTAGTTGGCTGTCCTGTCGGTCTTGACGGACGGGTCTGCGGCAGGTGAAATGAATCCGGCCGCCATGAACATTGCGCTTACTGAGCCGCAGACTTCGCGCAATCTGCCCATACCGCCGCCGAATCCGGATGTGAGTACGGCAGCAGTCTCAGGGTCAAGCCCTATGACATCTGCGTATGCCAGCAATACCGACTGGCAGCAGTTGTAGCCGTGTACCTTGAAATTGTCCCTTGCCATCTGTACCCTCTCTTCGAGGTCAAAGTCTGCATTGATCTTTATTGTAGGATTTTTCATTTCAGTGCATAAATTTAAAAACAACTGTCACGTGTCCGGAATGTCATTCAAAGGACAGTCCAGGATGTCGGATTGTTGTCATATCGGGGCCGAAGATACGATTTTTATCGCAAATCCTAAATATTGAAAAAAATTATGTAAGACATGCGGCTTTGTGCGTTTTATATATGTTGTGAAATTTTCTTATGGACAAGATAGACGTAGAAATAATATATAAGGCATTGAGAGGCATGGCTTCAGAGGATGAGGAACGTCTGGTGGCCGGATGGTGGGAAAAGTATCCGGAGGAATGCGGGCGCGTCATCAGGGAGTGCCATGCCCTTATGGACCTTTCTGAACTTTCAGGAGTGGAAATGAAGCCGGCTTCTGCAGGACCAAGGAGACATTCAGTACTGACGAAAGTTTTCATGGGCATGGCTGCAGCAGCGGCTGCCGTAATTGTGGCCTTGGGCGGTGCCTTCGTTTCGCACCGCATGACCTATGATTCCATCTCTTCCCGTATGGTATCTGTAGAGGCGCCTAAAGGGGAACGTCTCAAAATAATTCTTCCGGACAGCACATCTGTTTTCCTCAATTCCGGTTCAAGGCTCACATACCCGGTAATCTTCAGGAAGGACCGCCGGCAGGTCAGGCTGGACGGTGAGGCGATGTTCAAAGTCACTCATGACAGCGAGAGGCCTTTTGTTGTCAATACTTTCGCATCATCCATCGAAGTGCTCGGGACAGAGTTTGACGTGATTGCAGACAGCGAAGCCGAGTATTTCGAAACAGTGCTCCTGGAGGGGAAAGTCAAGGTCTCGAACCTGATCTATCCGGAACAGGGAGATGTTGTGATGTGTCCTAATGACAAGCTTTCCATGAAGGACGGACGGCTGCTTGTCGAAAAGATCAGCAGTCCTGACGATGAACTGTGCTGGACAAGAGGATTGATCGGGATTGACGATGTCACATTCGATGAATTGATGAAGACATTTGAACAGGCGTTTGATGTGAATATCATAATTTCAAGGAAACAGCTCCCCGACATAAGCCATGTCAAAGGAAAGATAAGGATGAGTGACGGGGTGGAGAATGCGCTCAGAATATTGCAGCATACGGCTGATTTCAGGTTTGAGATGAACAGGGAGACAAACACTGTATTGGTATATTGAATACTCTGATTAAAATATGTTGCCTATGACATGATAACCACATGATGTACATTATCCGGACTACGGGCCATGGCCGGTCAGTATCCGGGCAGAAAAGTAACAGTTAAACAATAACCGAATTGAATATGGTAAATAAAATCATCAAGCGATTCCGGATTATCGCCGGAATGATGCTGATTTTTGCAGGGGGGGGTATAGCCAATGCCCAGTCTTCTGCTGTCAGCATAACATTGGACCTGGACAATGTTCCGGTCGGACAGGTAATGAAAGAGATTGAAAACCAGTCCCGCTACCTGTTCATCAACAAAGGTGTGGACACGGATATGACTGTATCCGTCGATGTTGAGTCCAGGCCTGTTGAAGAGGTTCTTTCACAGGTGTTTGAAGGTACAGATGTGACCTGGAGCATGGACGGGGCCTATATTATCCTTGCCGGCCGTACACAGCAGCCGGCTGCGGCGGGGCCTTTCACAGTGTCAGGAACAGTTACGGACAGGGCCGGACAGCCTGTACCGGGAGCGGCAATAATGATTGCCGGTACAAATACCGGAGTGGTTTCCGATATAGATGGAAAATATTCCATCGTCATTGATTCCCCTTCACATGACACAATGCTTCAGGTGAGCATTCTTGGATATGCTGCCCAGGAATTCCCCGTGAACGGACGGAATACGATAGACATCGTAATGGAAGAAGAGAACACTGTCCTTGAAGGGGTTGTCGTGACCGCCCTCGGTATAAAAAGGGAAGAAAAGGCATTGAGCTACAATGTTCAGAAGGTTGACAACGATGTCATCAATGCAGTAAAGGATGCCAATTTCGTGAATTCCCTTTCCGGAAAGGTTGCCGGACTGCAGATCAACCAGAGCGCGTCCGGAGCAGGCGGCTCCACCCGTGTCATCATGCGAGGCGTGAAATCCATCAGCGGAAACAACAATGCGCTCTATGTCATTGACGGTATTCCTATGCCGGATTTGCGGTCTTCTCAGGTGGAGGGTATCACCGAGACCCCTGACGGCGGAGACTTTGAAGGCATTTCCAATCTCAACCCGGAGGATATCGAGTCCATGTCAGTGCTTTCCGGAGCAACTGCATCTGCCCTTTACGGATCCCAGGGAGCAAACGGAGTGATTCTGATCACCACGAAGAAAGGAGAAGAGGGACGGGTGAGAGTCAATTTTTCCAACAATACGACTTTCTCTGATCCTTTTGTGATGCCCCAGTTCCAGAACACTTACGGTACTGACATTTCCAATCTGTCGATGAGTTGGGGAGCGAAGCTTGACACGCCTTCTTCCTACCATCCTTCAGACTTCTTCCAGACCGGTTACAACACAACTACGGCCCTCTCAGTGTCAGGAGGTACAGACCGCAACCAGACCTATGTCTCTCTGGCTGCCAACAATGCGAGGGGCATCATCCCCAACAATGTCTATAACCGTTACAATTTCACAATACGCAATACTGCGGAACTTGTGAAGGACAAGCTGACATTGGATGTGAGCGCAAGCTACATGAGGCAGTACAAGCGAAATCCCACCATTCAGGGACAGTTCCATAACCCTCTGGTGTCTATCTATCTTTTTCCTCGCGGGGGAGATTTCAGCAAGTACCAGGTATACGAGCGTTACGACCAGTCTGCAGGTTACATGAAGCAGTTCTGGGATCTTTCCTTCCTTGACGGGACTGAGAATCCATATTGGGAAGTGAACAGGGAACTGTTTGAAAATACCGCACAGAGGTACACTTTCAATGCCACCCTCAAATATGACATCACCAGCTGGCTGAGCCTTACCGGACGTGCAAGGCTTGACAACATGTCCATGAACTATACGCGCAAGATATATGCGTCATCGAATACTCTCTTTGCTTCGGAATACGGAAACTATCAGGACAACAAGGTAAACCACAGCAATGTTTATGCTGATGTCCTTCTGACTGTCGACAAGCGTTTCTTCAACGACGACCTTTCTCTGATGTTCAACCTTGGAGCCAGTATAGTGGACGACCAGAACAATGGAAGCGGATTTGAAGGAAATCTTGCCAATCTTCCGAACAAGTTCTCGCTCAACAACATTGACATGCGGCATGCAGAGACAAGGCCTTATGCCGAAAGATGGCATGACCAGACACAGGCCATATACGCCACTCTGCAGCTCGGCTACAAAGGCATGCTTTATCTTGATGCGACATTCCGCAATGAATGGTCTTCAGCCCTTGCCTTTACTGACCATGTGAACATACCTTATCCGTCAGTTGGTCTTTCTGCCGTGATTTCATCAATGGCGGACCTTTCGAAGGCAGGCATATCTTTCCTTAAGGTGCGTGCCTCATATGCAGAGGTGGGAAATGCTCCGAGGAGGTTCATTACCGGAGTTAATACGCCTATTTCCACCGGCGGCATCATTTCTTCCGATACATATGCTCCTGCGGTGAATCTTACTCCTGAAAGGACAAAATCCGTCGAGGCCGGTCTTAACATCAAGTTCCTTGATGACATGGTATGGCTGGATGCGACATATTACAATACCAACACATACAATCAGCTTTTCGAATATGATGCTCCGCCGAGCACAGGTTACAGAAAGGCTTTCATCAATGCAGGAAGGGTGAACAACTGGGGTATTGAAGCTGCCCTCGGATTTCAGAATACATGGAGAGATTTCCACTGGTCCACCTCATTCACTTTCTCGATGAACAGGAATACCATAAAGGAACTTGTTCCGGACGGTGCGGTGGACGTGTCGGGGAATCCGGTTACGGTTGATGAGGTGAATATGGATTATGGCGGCTATCGCATGAAGATAAAGAAAGGCGGCTCCATCGGGGATTTCTATGTGACAGGACTGAAGACGGACGAGTTCGGACAGATATATGTCGATCCTAACTCCAATACGGTTTCCACTGATCCTGATACATGGATTTATGGCGGAAATACTGAGGCCAGGTCCAGAGTCGGCTGGAGCAACCGGTTCTCATGGAAAGGCATCAGTCTCAGCTTCCTGTTCGATGCCCGCATCGGTGGTGAAGGCGTATCCGCTACACAGGCCGTAATGGACCGTTTCGGTGTTTCAAAGGCATCTGCTGATGCCCGTGATGCAGGCGGAGTCTGGATTACCGGTGACCAGTTCATTCCGGATGTGAAGACTTTCTACGGAAACAACGGTAACGGTATGGCGAATCTTGCCTATTATGTCTATGACATGACGAACATAAGGCTCCGTGAGCTCACCATAGGCTATGATCTTCCACGTTCATGGTTCAAGGACAAGCTCGGAATGACGGTTTCACTTGTCGGACGCAATCTCTGGATGATCTACTGCAAGGCTCCGTTCGACCCTGAACTGACTGCCTCCACAGGCACATATTACCAGGGAATAGACTACTTCATGCAGCCGAGTACGAGAAACATCGGATTCAGTGTAAGGCTCCAATTCTAAAAATTACATGAAATGATGAAAAAGAATATAATAAGGACAGGAATCCTGGTGGCGGCCTCATCTGTCGCCCTCGCTTCTTGCACAAAGAATTTCGAGGCATACAACACCAATCCGGACGCTGCTCAGGAAATAGACAGCAAATCATATATCACGACAATGGAGATGGATGCTGTCATCCCGTGCAGTGATGTGGGGGCCAATGAATTCCAGCGTGCATGCAGCCTCATGGGGGATGCGTTTGCCGGTTACATGTCGCCTTCACAGCAGTTCAATGCAGGCTCATATACCTGCACCTATGCCCTGAATGACACGGATTACAACAATGTGCCGTTCTCGGTGGCATTCACCAAGGTGATGCCGGCATGGCTGAATCTCAAATATGCATTTGAAAACGGGCAGATAGAGGAAGATGTGTTTGCCGTGGCGGAAGTTCTCAAGGTGATGTGTCTCCAGCGGACCACTGACATCTACGGTCCTATTCCTGTGTCCGGATTCGGTACGGACAGCAATCCTTATGAGGCACAGGATGTGGTCTACGAGAATCTTTTCAATGATCTCAATGAGGCAATCACCGTGCTTGGAGAATATTCTCAGATGGAATATGATTCGTATCCGCTGGCAAAGGTGGATGCCGTATATTCCGGAGACTACAGGAAGTGGTACAAGCTTGCCAATTCGCAGAAGCTCCGCATGGCTATGCGCATCCGTTATGTCGAACCCGACCTTGCGCAGAAATATGCGGAAGAGGCCGTGGCTGCAGGTGTCATGGAGACAAAGGATGACGGGGCCACATTGAAGACCACGGGATCCATTGCAGTGCAGAATCCTCTTGAAGTCGTATGGAGCATGTATGACGATACGCGCATGGGGGCTACAATGGATGCCTACATGAACGGATTCGAAGATCCTCGTCTTCCGAAGTATTTCTCTGTGGCCAATATAGATGGCGGCGGATATCATGGTGTAAGAAGCGGTCTTGTGGATATGGAGGTCGAAGGCGACCCTACCGTAGACCTTTCTTGTCCGAATGTGAGTGCAAGTTCGGAAGTGGTGTGGTTCCGTGCCTCTGAAGTGGCATTTTTGCGTGCCGAAGGAGCTCTTCTGAACTGGAATATGGGTGGAGACAACAGTGCGGAGACCTTCTATAAGAAAGGCATTGAACTTTCTTTCGAGGAAAACGGGCTCTCTGCGGGTGAGGCACAGACTTATGCGGCTTCTGACGGTGTGCCAGCGCAGTTTACCGATGTGTTCGGCAACCGCGGAGGCAATTATGCCGCACCGTCGGATGTAGGGATAGCCTGGGCTTCTGACGGCAATGAACTTGAAAGAATCATCACGCAGAAATGGATAGCCATGTTCCCGAACGGACAGGAGGCATGGTCAGAATTCCGTAGGACCGGATTCCCGAAGGTCATTCCTATTCCTGACGGGAACAACAAGAGCAACGGTACCATTGATACCGATATCCAGGTACGCAGAATGACTTTCCCGCGTTCCGAATATTCCAACAACAAGGCTGCCGTGGATGCCGCTGCCGCACTCATCGGTGCGGACAATGGCGGAGTGCGCCTCTGGTGGGATGTGGAGAACAAACAATAATGACATTATAACAGATTGATCGTATGAAGAAATACATTACATATTCAGTTTCGCTCCTTTTGGCGGCTTTCGCCCTTTCCGGCTGCGCCGATTGGCTGACACCGGAACGCAAGGTGGTCCAGCATCCTGACGAGCAGTCGCCGATACTGAGGGATGATGCCTATTGGCAGGCTCTCCGTGAATACAAGCAGAGGGGTGACCATAAGATAGCATTCGGCTGGTACGGCTCATGGACAGCTACCGGGGCATCCTACCAGTCTCGCCTTGTGAGTGCTCCTGACTCCATGGATATAATATCCATCTGGAGCCAGTGGCATTCGCTCACTCCTGAGCAGATTGCAGATAAGGAATATGTGCAGAAAGTGAAGGGGACAAAGGTCACTTTCACCACATTCCTTGACAATATTCCTGCAGAATTCCGTGCCGGTGAAGTTCCTACTGAGGAGGAGATTGCGACATTTGCAGCCGCATGGGGTCGTGACTCCATTGCAAAATACAACTATGACGGAATGGATATAGACTATGAACCTGGATATGGTGCAAGCGGTCCGCTTGTCGGCAATCCTTGTCCGGAGCTTTTCAATGTCCTTATCCGTGAGCTCGGGAAATATCTCGGTCCGAAGTCCGGCACTGGCAAGCTGCTCATGATCGACGGTGTTCCGTATGCGGTCCGCGGGGAAATGGCCGAATATTTTGACTATGGTATAGTCCAGGCATACGCTTCGGGCGGATATACGGATCTCCAGACCCGTTTCAATAATGCTTATAACGCAGGATGGAAACCGGAGCAGTACATTTTTGCTGAGAATTTCGAGTCCTATTGGCAGAACGGAGGGGTGAATCACACCACAAGGGAAGGGGAGACAGTGAATTCCCTCCTCGGAATGGCACGCTTCAATCCTACCCAGGGATTCTGTGCAGGTTTCGGCGCCTATCACATGGAGTATGAATATGCCCACCATGACATGCCTTACAAGTACATGCGCAGGGCAATCCAGGATGTCAATCCTGCCGGAGGCAACATTGTCGTGTCATTGGCGTCCACATCTCTCAGCAACAATTATATCCTTGTGAATCCTGACGGTACACTTGACGGGGAACTCAATGCATCGCTTTCATTGAACTTCTCCAAGCCTGTGCCTTCGGATATATCCTTTGAAGTCGTCCTTGACAATTCTCTTGTCGAGTCGTATAATGCCATGAACGGGACAGCATATCAGAGTATAGATCCTGAAAAGGTCAAGCTTGCTCCAGTGACCACGGCTGCGGGAGCATATGCTTCATCTCCGGCCAGGATAGAGCTTGATGCGACCGGTTTTTCAGGTGGCAGCTATCTGATTCCTGCGGTCGTGAATCTGCCTGCTGACGGCATATACTCATCCCGGGAACAGCTTGTTTATTATGTCGCGGTCTCTTTCAGCGAAAATTACATAGAATACCATGACGCAGCCGGAAATGGCTCGACTCTGAGCGGTACTGAGATCACCCCGGTAATACCAGGATGGACGATCAACTGCTACAACGGAACAAATGATTCAGGCGCGAATGGCGTATGGAACCTTGACAGTGATGAGCAGAAGAATGCAATGTTCGATGGCAGCAGATGGTCTGACAACAGAGGTTATTGGTATACCCAGGCCTCGCAGTACAATGATTGGGGCACTGTAGGCGGAAATTTCATCGTTACTCTTGACAAGGCATATGACATTTCCGGATTCCAGTATTATCATGTCTTTGCACAGGGCGGTGAAGCTACTGTTACAGATGTGTTGTATAGCGTGGACGGCAAGGATTGGACAAGTCTTACCGGAGGGGTCGAAGTGAAGGTGACAGATTCTGTAGGCTGGAAGGTATTCCAGTTCAAGACTGTTGTCAATGCCCAGTATATCAGGGTGATGTATGGCCCGCTCCCTTCAGGGGTGATGGTGAGCATGGATGAAATCGACATCTATGCCCCGGCGAACTGATCTTAATATTGTCTGAACGATTAAATTTGATGATATGAAAATGAACATAAAGAACATGACCGGACTTTTGGCGGCTGCAGCCGTTTTGTCTGCATGCACCGAGGCGGCGGAGACATATGATGCCGTTTTCATTACCGAGGCACAGAGTACGGTCGAACTGACATTGTCTGTCGATCCGGATCTTCTCGCAGATGAGCCGGCAACGACGGTGTTTACCGTTTCAACTTCAGTCAAGGCCGAGTCGGATGTACAGGTGAATCTGAAGTTCAGTCCGGAGCTGCTCGACAGCTATAATTCGAAGAACGGCACTGAGTACAGCTATGCTCCTGACGGTTCATTCGACCTTTCTTCACTTACCGCTACGGTCAAGGCCGGAAAGAGCATGTCCGATGATATAGTGCTTACCGTAAAGGACGGCTCCGGCTTTGAGGCAGGTGTTACATATTGTGTCCCTGTCAGCATTGAGAGCACATCTTCCATGACAGTGCTTGAGCCTTCGAGAACCATATATGTAGTCCTCCGGACTCCGGTGGTCAGCAAGGCCATGTATCTTACGGCCAGCAACCAGTATATTGTGCCGGGCCTTGAATTTGCCAGCGAATATGCGGCGATGTCCCAGGTTACCATGGAGACGATGATCTATGTCAATAATTTCAGGGAGGATGGCAATACCATCAGTTCCATCATGGGCATTGAAGGCGAGTTCGGATTAAGGTTCGGGGATGTGAAGATCAAGCCGAATCAGCTTCAGGTCTGCCATGGCGACTATCAGCCTGCTGCTGCGACTCCTTTGGAAAAAGGCAAATGGTACCATGTTGCCGCCGTTTATGACGGGGCCAAGCTGTCCATATATGTGGACGGAGCTGAGGCCGGCGGCATGGCCATGTCCGGAGAGACAATCAATCTCACTTCAGTCTCAACGCGAGGATTCCAGATGGGAGGCTCATATAATGACCAGAACGGAAGGCCTCTCGACGGATATATAGCCGAAACCAGAGTATGGAGCAGGGCTCTCTCAGCCGCTGAGCTGAAGAACAACATGTATTATCTCAATCCGGATAAGGCGACAGGCCTTATTGCATATTGGAGGATGAACGAGTGTGAGTCTGTTCCGGAGGCGGACTTTACGACTTATCCGACCTTGACCGGAAGCGATTTCAGGACCAGGGCACAAAATGTCGTAAGAGATCTTTCCGGCAATGGATTTGATGCATACGGGGAGAAACAGTACGATCAGGTAACATATCTTGATGCAAAGTGGCTGTAGCCAGTCTTTATGTCTGAAGGCGGCCCGGAGCCCCGGACCGCCTTTTGTTGATAAATCATGGCCGTGAAAGACAGTAGGCAGCATATCCCCGATACTTTTGAATATGTGTTTTCACAGTACAGGGCAGGTTTTGTGTCCATTGCGCAATCCTATGTCCTGGACAGGGATGTGGCCTCGGACATAGTCACGGACAGTTTCATGTATGTATGGGAACATCGTAATGAACTTGCCTGGGATGACAACATCAAGGGGTATATCTATATGGCCGTGCGTGCAAGATGCATATCATGGCTGCGTTCATATCAGGCTGCTCATAGGGATGATGATGAGACAGACAGGAGAAGAAACTGGCGGATTGAAAGCGCGATTGCAGTCTTGGATGATGATAATGTGTCGGGCAGGATATTCAGCAATGAGGTTCATGCCATCTACCGGCGCGAGCTGGCAAGAATGCCGCGACTTACCCGTGACATATTCCTTGCAAGCAGGGAGTACGGACGGACATATCAGGAGATTGCCGTCATGTACGGCATAAAGGTAAGAAAAGTTACGGCGGAAATGCAACGGGCTCTAGCCATTCTTCGGAAAGCCCTGAAGGATTATCTTTAGCATCGCCTATTTGCAGACCATGATGTCAAGTATCATGCTGTCTGTGTTCTGCATTCCCACCGAGCCTATGCGGCCGAGGTTGAGGATGGTTTTTTCTATATCCTTCTCGATGATGCCGTCATGCTCAGATATGCAGGTACCTTCCATTGCAAGTACTGCGGACTGGATGGCACTTGACACTCCCGAGGCCACTTTCATTGCGCATCCCACCTTTGCCCCGTCACAGACCATGCCGGTGATGTTTCCTATCATGTTCTTGATGGCGGAGCAGACTTGCAGATAGCCGCCTCCGCGTAGATATACTATGCCGCAGGCAGAGCCTGTGGAGGCTATCACACATCCGCAGAGGGCTGACAGCTTGCCGAGGTAGCCTTTTATGTGGATGGCCACCAGATGGCTCAGCACCAGTGCCCTGGCAAGAGTCTCGTCATCGGTGCCGTATTTCATGGCATAGGCAATTACGGGCATTGTTACCGTTATGCCCTGGTTCCCGCTGCCGGAATTGCTCAGTGCAGGAAGGGTGCATCCTGCCATCCTTGCGTCTGATGCCGCCGCGGTCAGCGCCATGGCATAACTCATGAAATCATTTCCGAACACTTCGCGGTTGTCTGCCGCATGGATTGTCTTGCCTACTTTCAGCCCGTAGTCACCTTTCAGCCCCTCCTGTGCGAGGGTGAGATTGAGCGTCCTCGATTCAAGGATGAAGCTGATGTCTTCGAAGGCAGCGGAAGTGGCTAAATCATATATTTCACGGACAGTGATGTCTTTTCCTGAAATGCCGTCGTTGTCCTGCTCATTGCATTCTTCCCTGTGGGCAGACTGGAGGATATTCCCGTCGAACCATGTCTCCACAATGTTGTCATGGTCATCTTCGATGACGGCGGATGCCTTGTGCTCGTTGCCTATTGATATGTCTGCCTTTACATAGAGCTTATGAGAGGTCTCCGCTATCGTCACCTGCACCTTTTTCTGTGCCACAAGTTCCTTGGCCCTGTCAATGGCCGGAGCGTCGAGGTCATGGAGGACTTCAAGCCCATATTCCGACTTCCCGCAGACGGCGCCGAGGGCGGCTGCTATATACAGTCCTATCATCCCCGTGCCGGGTATGCCCACTCCCATGCCGTTCTTAAGGATGTTTCCGCTGACTTCCACATTGATGCTGAAGTCAGCCGCGAGTCTCCATCCGTCGCGGCATCCCCCGCATCTTTCTTCCATTATTTCCACTGCCTTTGCGGCCGAGAGGGCCACGGCAATCGGTTCCGTACATCCGAGGGCAGGCTTGACCTCCTTTTTTATCAGCCTGATTATTTCAGTTTCACGGGCGGTCATTTTTCAAAGAATTTCAGTGTCACTTCCATTATGCTGTCTATGGCTTTTCCGTCTTTTACGGTTTCTATCGGGAAACCTATGGCCACAGTCCTGTATCGTCCCATGTCATTGTATATTCCGGCGGATATGTCCGTGTCTGCATATCTGAGGAATGTGCCGGATGATGCATCGGCTTCAGGATTTCCGTCCTTGCCATTTTCTGCAGGGACCGGAGCAAGCCCGTCCGGGGCCTCCACTCGGTACAGCCGGCTGTCATAATCGTTGTTGTATGAGAATCTTGCCGTCTTTGCATTTCTGACCCCGTCTGCCAGAATGTTTTTGCCATACGGCTTCACTTCTGCGCTTTTGCTGCCGAATCCTGTTATCCATCTGTATCCGAGGACTTTTTCGGCAAATTCCATGGTTTCCGCCCTGAAAGTGCTGTCGCATTCCACCTCATAGACCCTGTCCCAGATGTCAGTGCCTATGTTGGCTCCGGATATGAGGACATTGCCTCCTTTGGAAGTGAAAGTCCTGAGTGCCGCCTGAAGCGGAGCAGGGAAGACCCTGTACCTGTCAGGCATCAGACCGCTTCCTGTCTTGACCGTCACCTGTTTGCCGCAGATAAGGTCCATGCTCCAGAATCCTTCCTGAAGAGTGCTGTCAGCGGCAAAGGCAGCTGCGCTGGCGGAGCAGAACGGATAGCCTGCCTTCAATATGGCTTTTCCGTGTACATAGGGGTAGTCGAATGTGTTTCCTGCCATGACTTTACCCGCAAAGTCGCTGTCTGATGCCCCGAAGCCGGGATTGTCATCGTCCGTCCATTGCATCCCGCGCCTGAACTGGTACATTTCTCCTGAGAATGAAATGTCTTTCATGTACGGTACTCCGCTGTCGGTCCTGTTGTCGAAGCCGGCATATTGAGGAGTGTCAAATGAAACCGGGGCGGACACCCTGTCGAAATTGTTCACCACAAGGACATTTTTCCCTTCCGGGACAGCATTCGCCGGTATTCCGGCGCTCAATGTTTCTGACGGGAAACTTTCCCCTCCTGAGTTGTATGCGGTTATCCTGTAGCTGTATATGTGTCCAGGCTCTATCCCGGTGTCATAGTGGATGCGTCCGTTCTCCTTTCTGAAATTCTTCAGGATTCTGCCGTTGTCGAATGCGCCCGTGTCAATTCTTGTATACAGGATATAGCCTTCCGGAACGGCAGTCGGTTCGAGACTGTCCACCGGTTCCGTCCAGCTGAGCCTTATTTTGGAGTGTCCTGTTGTGCCCGGCTGTCCTCCTCCGGTGAATGTCGCCGCGAATGACCTGACAGGAAGCGGCTGGACTGCGTATTCCATGCCGTACCGGTTGCTCAGGTATTTCAGGATGCCCTTGTATACGGCCCTGCTGACAGTGAATCTGAAGGCAGGGTCGAGCCCGTACCTCATGTCTGCGAAATTCTGGTGTGAAAGCAGTTCGAGAAGCATTGCCGGAGTGGAAGGAGTCCTGCATTCGCTGTAGGACCTGTCCCATATCCAGCGGCGGTTCCAGTCCGGGTCGAATTCAGCCCTTATGTCATGCACGATCTGGCTCTGGACAAGATATGCATATTCTCTGGATGTCATCCTGTCTTCCCCTGCCGGGAGCCTCTGGCTGTTTTCGCATTTCAGGGTATAGATGGCAAGCGTGCCCACTGTGGAATCGTCCGGTGTGGTCCCTGCGTCCGAATGGAACCCGAATGACAGGTCGACAGGGATGCCCTTGCCGATGTGCAAGGCTTTCCTGTCCCGCATTACTGCCGGCGGATACGAGTAGTCCGGATTGACTTCCGATCCTGCGCTGAGCCAGCTCACCCATGCTCCTCTTGACATGAAATCGTCCATGTAGTCGTTCTTCTGTTCATTCTGGCTGAATATGGACGAATCCGCTCCGGCCCACTGCAGCCAGTATCTTGACCCTTCGACAAATCTCGGCAGCCCTGACACTTCCGCCGTCCCGCATGAGTCCGCTGCGGCTTTCCTTGCGATGTTGCCCATGCCTCCGCCGATCTTTACCGCATCTGCGCTTACCACGCTTCCTGGTGTGAACCTGTGCCCGGAAGGTGTCATGTTGTCAAGGAGCACGCAGCCTTCCGTCCCTTTTGCAAACTCATGTGTCCCTAGGTATATCCACGTGCCTCCTCCCATTTTCTGGTTCACTATGTATGTGCTTTCCCCTCCGAGATGTCTTACGGTGTATCTTGCGGATGAAGTGCTGTTCGGGAGGCTCTTGTATGACACATATACGGCATATTCGCCTCTTTCCGGAATCTCCGGGGTCCATCTTGCCTCTGCAGCCTGAGCGCCTTTCTTGCCTGCCTGGATGCATTCCGTCATTCTGGCCGTACCCATTTCAAAAGGATTGTCAAGTCCTCCGTATGTCAGGAGCGAGTCAGCGAAGCCTGCGCCCGCATCAGTCCATTTTCCTGATTCCGAGTATTTCCCTGTATGCCTGACGGGTGTCTGTCCGGGAACCCTTACGAATGACGGGTCATTGTCCACAATGACCTCATTTGTCTGCATGTCCCGTTCTCTCGGGAGCAGTACGCAGGCTCCGGCATTTTCAAGCATCGGCACGAGGAAAGGCACAACGAAGCTTTGGGTGAAGAGGTCCTCCGATGTCTGGAAAAGACACGGCCTCTGCCATTCCCATCTTTCCGCTCCCTGCTCGTAATACCGTCCGTGGCTTTGCCACAGGGCGATGTGCATGTTGTCAAGTCCTTTTGCAAACTCCGGCTTCTGCATGTTTTCCACTAGAGGGGATGCTGTGGTGCGGCGGGTCTTCACTCTGTATGCTGATGAAGACGGGCTTCCGCTGAATCCTAGTTCAGGGGTGACGAGCCTTTCAAGTCTGACCCTGTTGCTGTATATGCTTCCAAGGGTCCGCCCTGCATATTCTTCAGGAAAACGCCGTTTCAGTTCTTGTTTGAACCATTTTGCATCTGCCGCCGTCCATGGCAGGTCGCCGAGGCTGCGGGTGAAATAGAAGTCCAGGGAGCCGCCCCGTTTCATCACTGCCTTAAGTTCCAGTTCCCCGTCCACGGAGGTCCTTTCCCTGATGAGGGAATCAAGCGTGTCGCAGACCGGCTCAAACTGTCTGACTATGGGACTTTCTTTTGTTCCGGAGCCGGGGATGGTGCCGGCGGAGACCAGGGCGGATGCTCCGCAGACCATAAGTATTGCCGTCAATATGAATGTATTGGCCCGCCTCATCCCGTTACCATTTTTTCGATATGGCACCATAAATGAGCATGATGATGCAGCCGGCCAGAAGTCCGATGCAGTCAGCCCTGAAGTCAAGGATGTCGCAGCTTCTGTAGCCTGTGGCTTTCTGTATGAGTTCAATGGCTCCTCCGGCAATGGCTCCGATGACAATTGTCACCAGCAGGAAAAATATAAGTCTCCACGGCTTCCCTGCCGGTTTGTGGAATGCCATGTACATCAGTACCGGGAACGGGAGGAACATCAGGAAATGGAGCACCTTGTCCCTCGGGAACCCGAGCCATGTATCATTCATGCTGATACCGTTTCCTATATGCAGAAAGCACAGCAGGCATACTGCCGCCACATAAAGCAGCAGCAGTATCCTTGACAGATATGACACTTTCATTCCCATCTCTTCTTCCCGGCTACAATGCCTGCATGTCGTTGAGTTTCTTGTAGTAGCCGTTCAGCGCGATCAGCTCTTCATGCCGACCCCTTTCCACGATCTCTCCCTCATGCATCACGCAGATTTCGTCTGCGTTCTTTATGGTGGAAAGCCTGTGCGCAATCGCAATCGTCGTGCGCGATGTCGTGAGCCTGTCCAGCGCCTCCTGGACAATCCTTTCGGACTCGGTGTCCAGCGCCGAAGTGGCCTCGTCAAGTATCAGGATAGGCGGGTTCTTCAATATCGCCCTGGCGATGCTTATCCTCTGCCGTTGGCCTCCGGACAGTTTTCCTCCGCGGTCACCTATGTTGGTGTCGTATCCTTTTTCCTTTTCCATGATGAAGTCATGTGCGTTTGCGATCTTCGCGGCAGCCACCACCTGCTCCATCGTCGCCCCTTCCACTCCGAAGGCTATGTTGTTGAATATGGTGTCATTGAAAAGTATGGCCTCCTGGTTGACATTCCCTATCAGGCTGCGCAGGTCCTTGATGCGCACATCCTTGATGTTCTTCCCGTCCACCAGTATCTCTCCCGATGTCACGTCGTGATATCTCGGAATGAGGTCAACCATTGTGGACTTTCCGGATCCGGACTGTCCCACCAGCGCCACCGTCTTCCCTTTCGGCACCGTCATGTTGATGTGCTTCAGCACCTCTTTCCCGTCCTCATACCTGAAGCACACATCCCTGAATTCGATCTTATCGTTGAATCCGTCCAGCTCCACCGGGTCCGGCCTTTCCTTGATGTTGTTCTCTGCCTTCAGTATCTTGTCCACACGCTCCATCGAAGCCAGCCCCTTAGGGATGTTGTATCCCGCCCTTGCAAACTCCTTCAGCGGATTCAGCACGCTGTAGAGGATCACCATGTAGAAGATGAATGTAGGAGCATCTATAGGGGCATTGTCACTCAGGATGAGCGAGCCTCCGAACCAGAGCACTATCATTATCATCACCGTCCCGAGGAATTCGCTTACCGGATGGGCAAGGGACTGCCTCATCGCCACCTTGCTTGATGCAGTGCGCAGTTCATTGCTCACCTGCGTGAACCTGCTTATCATCCTGTCCTCTGCAATGAATGCCTTTATTATCCGCAGCCCTCCGAGCGTCTCCTCAAGCATCGACATCGTGTCGCTCCATTTGCTCTGGGCCTCAAGCGACTGCCTTTTCAGCTTCTTTCCTATCGCGCTCATTCCCCAGGCCATCGCAGGCACCACAAGGACAGTAAAAAGCGTGAGCTGCCAGCTGGTGACTATGAGCGTCCCGAAATAGAACAATATCAGTATGGGGTTCTTGATGAGCATGTCCAGGGAACTTGTGATGGAGTATTCCACTTCTCCCACATCTCCGCTCATCCTTGCTATGATGTCGCCTTTCCTCTCCTGCGAGAAGAATCCGAGGGGCAGCCCCATCATCTTCCTGTAGACCATTATCCTTATGTCCCTCACCACTCCTGTCCTCAATGGTATCATCACCGCCGAGGAGCCGAAATAGCACGAAGTCTTCAGTGCCGTCATCACTCCGAGGAAGAGCCCCAGCACGAGCAGCGTAACCGAGCCTCCGTATTGTTCAATCAGTTGTGTGACATAGAAATAGAGATTGTTGGTCGCCTTTTCCTTGATGTCCATGTCCGCGTCCCAAGGGATGAACTCATATACCTTGTCATTGATTTTGAACAGTATCTGCAGGATGGGGATGATCAATGTGAACGAGAATATGTTGAAGATCGCCGAAAACACATTCATGAATATTGCTCCGACGAGATATCTTTTGTAAGGCGCCACAAAGCGCTTCATCAATTGCCAAAATTCTTTCATTTCCTGATGGATGTAAATCAAGAGTGCAAATATAGTCTATTTTGCCGACATTTTCGAACAGCACCGGAAAATCCGGCAGTGAAGCATCTCAGTGCCATCTCTTGTGGCTCCACAGCCAGTTGGCGGGATCCTTTCTGATGTCTGCCTCCAACATGGAGAAATATTTTCTCATCAGCTCTTCCGGATCCTGCCCGACGGCATTTTCCGTAATGACCTCGTATGTGAGCCTGTAGTGTCCTCTGCCGGCACGCTCCTGCCTCATGTACAGGACGGCGAAGCCTAGTTTCACGGCAAGCGCGAAGCCTCCGAGCATCCCCACAGTAGGCTGGTTGAGGAATGTCCCGACCGGATGGCATGCCTTGTAAGGGAACTGGTCGGCAATCAGTACATATATCGGCTTGTCGTCCTTGCGTGCAACTGCATGTCTGAGCATCTTCACATCCTCCACCTGCCCGGTGTAGTCAGGCAGCGGCGCCCGCCTGTTCTCATAGAACACCTTGTCGGACACCTTGTTGTACATGGCCCTATATGCCACATAGAAATTGTTCTTGTCAATGTGTTTTGTCAGGTCGATTGTATAGGAGTATTCGTAGATTCCGCCCAGGAGCTCCCAGTTGCCGCAGTGGGATGTCATGCACATCACACCCCTTTCCTTGTTGGCATTGAGAAGCACTTCGGGGTTGGTGTAATCGTAGATCCTCTGCCTGTGCAGCTTGTCCCCGTTGCCGTTGCATCCCCCGAACCAGATCGTCTCTGCCGCAATGTTTCCGAGCCTTTTGTAATAGTCCCTTGCGATTGCTTCTATCTCTTCATATTTCTTTTCCGGGAATGATCTTGCGAGATTTGTATAGATTACATTCTTTCTGTATGATACCACAGACCTCATAACCCATGCTGCAAAGTCCCCGACTTTGTACAGGGCATTCAGCGGCAGTTTGCCGAAGAATGATATGATTGACCTGTATATTTTTGCCTTGAATTCTGTTCCTGTCATCTTCAGTAATGTCATGAAATCCCGACAAAGTTAATTTATTTTCAATCGCGGGACAAAAATATTAGATTTGCAGAATATTTTTATGACATTATGAGGCTTCTTGTTCATTTTCATGTCTATTATCATGACCAGGTGGATTATTTCATTGAGAAAATGTCCAACATAAATGGTTGTGAATGGGATTTGTATGTGACCATGAACGGCCTTGTGCGGGAGACTGTGGACAAGTTGACGGCTCTGAAGCCTGACGCCCATTTCATTGAGATGGAAAATGTCGGATATGATGTCTGGCCGTTCATCAAGGTGATCAAGTCAGTCAACCTTGATGACTATGATCTGGTTCTGAAGCTTCATACCAAAAGTACCTCCTTCCTGAAGGCCCATGGGCTCAGACTGGACGGATTCAGATGGCGTGACGAACTTGTGGATTCTCTTCTCAGGAACAGAAGACAGTTCAGCCGGGTGTTGGACATATTCAACAGCGAATCAGAGGTAGGCATAGTCTGCAGCAGCATGCTCTGGATGGATACTTCCGAATGGACAGCAGAGGACAGCAGGCTTCTTGACAAGGAACTTGGCAGAATAGGCATGACGGTAACAGACCGTCATTTCTGTGTGGGTACCATTTTCATTGCAAGGGCGCAGATATTCCGTGCCTTTCGCTCAGACCTCATCAATGAGACGGTTTTCCCTTCTGTCATGGAGTCTCATTCAAAAGGGACAATGGCACATGTCTATGAACGCATCCTGTCTCTGGCAGCCAATGCGTGCGGATATGGACAGAAAGGTCTGGCTTCAAGAGTACTCATTTCTGCATATCTTTCCTTGAACAGATGTCTCTCTCCTATGCTCAGAAATATCTTTTCCATAAACCGGGAGGGGACGGAAGGTGTCAAGGTGCTGCGTGTTTTAGGATTTAAATTCAGGTTGACATGAGCTGGAGAAAGTTAAGGGCGGACTTGTCCATAATTGTTTTCGGGCATGTATTGAATCCGTTTTTCCGGAAGCGTTCCCGCAGAAATAGAAGACGGGCGGATGTGGTGTCGGAGGCGGTGGACAGATACTTTGATTCCTATGTGCCTCTCATGTGTTCTGTAAAGGAAGACCCGGTGCCGGAAGACGTCGGGCCTGAACGGATCTTCAGCATTTGGCTTCAAGGGGAGGCAAATGCCCCGGAGATAGTCAAGGCATGTTTCAGGAGCATCAGGCATAATTGTACCCAGGAGCTTGTCGTATTGGACAATGAGTCCTTGAAAAAGTGGGTTGAACTTCCTGGATATATTATAAAAAAATGGGAAAAGGGCAGGATAAAACCTGCACATTTCACAGATATCTGTCGTGTGGCCTTGCTCTATAAATATGGCGGGATATGGATGGATGCAACAGCGTTCGTGACATCACCGATGCCGCAATGGCTGCTTGATGAGGAGTTTTTCATTTATATGAGCGGGGATACACTGAACGGATGTTATGCTTTTGTCCAGAACTGTTTTTTCAGGGCAAAGAAACATAATTATATAGCTAAAGTGTGGATGGAGGCAATTTTTGAATATTGGAGGCGGGAAAATGGTGTGATTACATATTTTATGCATCAGATGATGTTGAAGAAGGCTATGGAGAACAATTCAGTGGCAGGACGATATTTTGACAAAATGCCTCATCTGATACAGGATCCGACGCATGAATTATGGTGGGGATATAGGGACAGTCCGTTTGACAGGACGCTTTTCAATGACATTACCTGTTCTGCCATATTTCAGAAGACTGAATACAAATCAGCATCTGCAAAGAATCCTATTCCTGGAAGCTTTGCCGATGCCATGATGAAAATGTACCTGTGAGTTTATGAAACGGCTTTTCCTTTTTGCCGGATATGACCCTCAGGGCATGATAGGGAAGTCCATGCTGCATTATGTGTCTTCCTTGTCTGAATATGGGGATGTGATAGTTGTGATGGACAATGACTGCGCTCCGGAGGAAATTCGGAAGCTGTCTGGCCTGGTGCTTCATGCCGAGGCCTGCAGACATGGGGAGTATGATTTCGGCTCCTATAAAAGGGCTTTCATGTGGGCTGAGTACGGTAGCCGGCTGGTAGATTATGATGTATGCTATCTTGTGAATGATTCGGTCTTCGGTCCTTTCCGGGATTTGGGGAAATATTTCACCCGGATGGAATCCGGTGGGGGCATGTCAGATGCCTTTTCGTTCGTGATGAATCCGCACCGCTCTTCACCGCATCTGCAGTCCTGGTTCATCGGCTTGAGAAAGAATGTGTTCCTGAGCGGATGGTTCCGGGATTTTTTGGAAGGAATATCGCGTCAGGAAAGCAAGGAAATGGTATGCAATCTTTATGAGACGGGACTGTCTTCCCTGCTCAGGCTTCACGGATGCCGTATGTCCGCATTGTATGAAGTGAAAGGCAAGCGTATCTATAACAATGTCAGATCCCTTTATGAAAAGGGGCTGCCGTTCATCAAGAAGTCGGCTTTCACAAGACATCGTGGTGCTTTGGGGACGCAGGTGAAGTATGTCCTGGATCATATTGACGGAGATGTCCGCAAGGCAATCCTGTCTGACGCCGAGAGAGTATGGGGGCGTGACTATGTCAGAAATTTCCTTACGGACAGCAGATATGCGGTATTGTTGCGGTATTTGCGGTACATGGCCGACAAGTTGACTTCATGAACGCGGTTTCAGCGCTGTATAGATCTTTTCGATGATTTCATTGTCGACATTTTCATCGAACTTGCGAGCCCAGAAATGTGGCACGTTCATGAGAAGGTCCCAATCCGATATGCGGAATGTCCATGGATGCCTTATGCTTTCTCCCCGTGTCCAGTCAATGAACCTCATGTTGCTCTCGTTCACCACATGTTCATCGACAGGCTCCTTGACATACAGCTTCTCCCTGAAAGGGGAGTTCCATACAAGTGTGGCAAGGAAAATCTCGTCGCAGGTGTTGGTATGCCGGAACACCTTCTCAAGCCAGTCTTCCTGTGAAATGACATGGTGTGCGAGGCTGTCCGTTATGCTGAACCATTGTGACGCAAACCTGAAGTCGACATCCTTGTTCATTTTATATCCGACCGCCATCTGCAGCCCCTTGAAGATGTTGTTGATGAGGTTGGTCGCAAAATGCCCGGCACCTTCAGGAAAAAGTGTATAATAGTGGAACCTTGATGCCGTTGTTTTCTTGAAGTTCCAGAAATTGATGAATTCTGTCCCGCTATGAGCGTCAAAGAAGGCATGTATCGTGTCCTGGTCCTTGATTGGCAGGTCCATTCCGGAAAGGAGGTGATAATAGTCATACTCACCGGAAGAAGTCGCTTCCTTCAGCAAGGCAAGTTCGCTTCTCATGATGCTCACTCCTCCCCAGCTCACGCATATCCTTTCCTTGAGGAATGACAGCCTTGAATGGCGGCATAAGCCGGTCCATTCTTCTGGATTGAATGCCGCCTTCTTGTCCACATGTACGAAAATATCATTTCTCGGATCATCCAGCAGCATGATCAGTTTGCGCAACTGTCCGAAGTGGTGGTGTGCCAGTATGAGGTATGCATGTCTTTTATCATTGGACTCAGTTCCGGTATTGCCGGAAACACAGTTTTTTTTCGTGTCCATCGTCAGTCTCCGTCCTTTTTGAGTTTCCTGTATATCCTGTCTATTATTTCATTGTCCACTTTTTCATTGAATTTTCGAGCCCATAGATAGGGGACATTCATCAGGCGTTCCCAGTCATCATTCCGGAAAGTCCAGGGATGGCGGATGTCACCACCTCTGGACCAATCGATGAATCTCATGTTACCGTTCCCGTTCTGATGCCCGTCATTCATTCCAAAAATGTTGTCTTTGAAAGGAGACATCCATGTGACTGTAGGCAGAAATATTTCATCACATATAATTGTGTGATCAAAGACTTCAGTCAGCCATTCTTCTTTTGATATGATATATTTTGCAAGGCCGTCAGTAATGCTGAACCATTGCGAGGCATATTTGAAGTCTATATTTTGATTTATGCTGTGTCCTGCAATCTTCTGAAGAATCCTGCATGTCTTGTTTATGGCATGAAATATGAAATTCCGTTCTCTCTCATTGAATGGGGTATACCAGATGACCCGGTTCATCATATCATCGTTGACTTCCCAATAATCTATGAACTCTTTCCCTGCATTTTTGCTGAAAAAAGCATGTATTGTGTCCTGGTCCTTGATTGGAAGATCCATTCCGGAAAGCAGGTGATAATAGTCATAGTTTCCCGCAGAAGTGGCCGCTTTGAGCAGGGCGATTTCGCTATGCATGATGCTGGCTCCTCCCCAATTCACTTTGAGTCTTTTCTGGAGAAAGGTCAGTTTTGAATATTTGCACACCGTGTTCCAACCTTTCTGGGGATTGAATTTTGCTTTTTTGTCGATGTGTATAAAAATGTCGTTGCGCGGGTCGTCCAGCAACTCAATCAATTTTCTCAATTGAGCGAAATTGTTGTGTGCGAGTATAAGGTATGCGTGGCGTTTCATCTTTTACTTATGTCAAATTCAAGAAAAATCAGACATCAGTCCGTTTGTTTTTTGTGCATCCAATCCAGAAATCTGTTTGTTTAATATTTTTTCGTATATGTCTTCCCGTTGTTTTGTCATTTTTTCCGGAGCATACGCATCTTTTATGTCTTTCATTGCATTCATTGCGATTTTTTTCTGAAGGTCAATATCTTCAGAAAGCATAGTCATAGCTTCAGAAAAAGATTCAGGTGTGTCGGCTGTAATACAGTCAACCCCGTTTACAAAATTCTGGCCTTCTACGCCTTTGCTTGTAGTGATGAATGGTGAACAGGCCCAGATGGCATCAAGAATCTTCATTCTCATGCCGCTGCCTATCCTTATCGGGATGATTGATATTTTCCCGTTGAGAAATTGCCCCAGATTTTTGATGTAATCCGTGAATATCACCTCTCTATTTTGTTTCAAAATCCGTCTTTTGATCTTCTTCCCCCAATTCCCGACGATATATATTTTGAAATATTCCATCTTGAATCTTAATTCCGGAAGAATTTTTTCGCAAAGCCAGTTGACAGCATCATTATTCGGAAAATGTGACTGGCTTCCGATGAATACGAATTCATGTCCGCATTCTGTAAAATCCATGGCATCGGAGCTGTTGACAATTGCCGGGGAAACATGGATTCTGTCTTCAGCAATATATCCGGATAATATTTTCTTGTCATTTTCGGTAAGGGTAATGATATGGTCAAACCTCTTCAACATTGCAATTTCCATATCCTTATGCTGATGATATGCCGCGAAATCGGCACAAGTTGGGGCTTGAAGCAGATCCAGTTCATTTTTTCTTCTGACAAACCCTATTTCATGATGGACAAATACTTTTGTCACATTTTGAGGAAGAAAATAACATAGTTCAAGCAGGTCATAGAATTCCGTCTGGATGATGTCAAATCCGAGATTGGCTATCCGGTTTACATAACGGCAATAGTCTTGATCCAGATTGACATGCTTCATGTTGAGCAATGTCCTGCGCCTGAGCAATGAATCTGTGCCGTATCTTTTGGGCAAGGCCTTATAGAAATACCTGTTGTATTTCCTGCAGAATGAGTCGGCAAAATAAGTCAGCATCTTAAGTTTCAGTGGGATGCTGCCTGACTCTGCATCCATTTTGTCATAAATATAAAAATTGATATCAGTCCATATCTTTTTTAATGCAGTGACATTGCCGTTGCTTTTCTTTGCAGCCAGAAGCAAAGAAACGGAATAGTGCTTCCTCAGGTTGTCGATCATCGTGAAAACGGCCTGATTGCCTCCGGAATCAATGGGATACGGAATATATGGCGTGATGATCAGAATCTTTTTCATTATGCTAATTTTAAAAGTTTTATACTTATTGGTCTGAAATGTGGCCCCATCTTGTTCAGCAGGAGCTCAGTTGATGAGGGCATCTGCCGTGTCATCCGCATCTGCCGTGCCGGAGACTTTGATCAATGCCTTGTCTATCCTGTCCATTATGATGTCCCAATTATAGTTTTCTTCCATATATTGTTTTCCTTTTTCTTGCATGAATGTCCGCAGATCCGTATCTGTTGTGGCGGCATGCAGTTTATTTACGAAATCCCTTTTGCCGGTATAGCATTGCACTGCTCCGCCGCTTTTTTTTCTATGCTCCCTGAATACATTGCAATGCCCGTTGACAAGGGCTGGAATTCTGTCGTATAAGGCCTCAAGCAGCACAAGTGACAGGCTTTCATATCTTGACGGGTTCAACAGCAGACATGCATGCTGCAGTATTGCCCTTTTTTCTTCGTCCGAAACGAATCCTGTGTATGACATTCCGTCTGTGTATGACTCGTGCTCATATATGTTTCCCATGACGACAAGCGGCAATGCTTCTGAATTGTACTTCTTTCTGTAGGCTTTGTAATAGTCGACCATTTTCCCTGTCTTGTCCCTGTCTATCCGGCCGATGAACAGAATGTATTTTTCCGGAAGGGAATATTTTGCCTTGACTTTTTCCCATGGAGCGGGCTCATGAAGTTCAATGCTGGCACTTATTATCCCGGATTCTTGTATGGCAGAGCCGAAAATGCCTTTGGCAAGCCGCTGTTCCGCAGAAGTGTTGAAACCTGTATATCTGATACGGCTGAATGCCTGTGTCAGGGAAACCCGGAATGACGGTTTCATATAGTGAAGCAATGGTATTGCCAACATCTTTTCCCCTGCTGCCATGGCCGTAAAATAAAACAAAGGAAAATTTGAACTGAATGCGATGAATACAGAGTAGTCATCTTTGTGTCCGGTTATGTAGTCCAATAGCGTTGTTGAATAGAAAACGGTATTTCTTTGCGCCTCAATGTCATCATTGAGTTTCCATTTCCATACTTTGATGAAATGTGAGATTATCTGTAGAATTCCTGCCTTGAACAGGAACATGCGCAGTCTTCTTGCCGCTTTGGACTTTTTCAGCCAATATTCTTCATTGCATGGTATATGTTCATCTGCTAGGAATCTCCTTACAAGCACATTGTTGATGATTGCATTCCCGGCGGGAAATTCATTCGTTCCCTTCGTATAGTCTTTTACACATGTGGTGAGGACTTCCACTTCATATCTGCCGGCAAGCCTTTCGGCCAGCATCCTGCAATGAAGTTCCGCCCCGCCATTTATCTCCAGACCATATCTTACGGATACAAATGCTATTTTAGCTTTTCTTTTCATACCAGAATCTGCAATTCAAAATCTTTGGAGAATCCTTTCACAAAGATAGTCGTTTTTTTATAAAATGCTTTGCGGAGAGAAAAATGCCTGACAGACAGAGAATCGCAATGCATCATGAAATAATGCTGTTCATGGTATTGTTTCTGCCGACAGACGGTCGAAAAGTTCTTTCCATTTTTTTCCGACGGCATCGACGGAATGGCCGGAGCTTTTCTTGACGGCATTTTGTCTGATCTTCATCTTTTCATCTTCCGGCATTCTTGCAACTTTTAACAGTGTCTTGGCAAATCTTTTTTTGTATCCCGGACCGGTCTTCACAAGAAAACCGTTTGTGCCGGACGGCGCCAATATCTGTCTTACACCTCCAGAACAACTTAATGCGATAGGTATTACTCCATTTGCTTGGGCTTCAGTAAGGCAAAGTCCCCATCCTTCTGAGGCAGATACAAGGCATAATATGGATGCGTTTCTGTAAAATTCATGTACATCAGTGCGATATCCTTCAAACTTCAGTCTTTCCAGATGTAGTCTTTCTGCCTGATTTTTGAGATTGTCACGTTCAGGCCCGTCTCCGATTATCAGCAATTCCCAGTCCGGCAATTTTTTCTGAACCATTTTCCATATATCCAGCAAACGGTCCGGTCTTTTGTCTGCATGAGTCAGCCTTCCGACAAATATTATCTGTTTCTTTTTGTCATATTTGATATCATGCACTTCATATTCGGGATTCATCATTGCCAATATCTTGTTTTTTTCCGGGTCCAGATGCATCTTTCTTATGAATTCCTGCCTGTATTCCTCGCAAAGAACAGTATATGCATCAGCGTCATTGTATTGTTTCAGGCAATGTTCAGCCGCAAGTTTGACTGCCTTACCGAATATTGTGTACTGGATTTTCCTTATAAAAAGCCAATGCATTTTCTTTATCAGATTCCTTTCCGCCCTCCTATTCTGCTCTTCAATCCAGAGTCTTTTTTCCCAGAAAGGTTCACTGTGATGGGCAAATATGAGCCTGCACCTGTATTTGTCCATTATTTTCCGGATGTCGGGCAGATGATTGCCCACCTCAACGAATATATTGTACCGCTCCTTGTCCACTATGGAAGCAACAGCATCGGATATGACGCAAAGAGGGGAGCCATGATCCGGCAATTTTATGATTTTTACAAGAGATTTTATTTCATCAGTGACGATATTTGCATTGAGTTCTTGTGTCAATACATGAATTTCATATTCTCCCTCTGTCTTTTTTAGATATTTTGTTATGTCGAGAGTGACTCTTTCGGCCCCCCCTCCAGGGAAACCGGGATGATAAAATGCTATTTTCATTGGTTTCAAAGTAACGAATCAAACAATTCTTCCCATTTACTGCCTATGATGTCAATCGAGTATTCAGAGCTTTTGGAAACTGCGTTTTTCCGTATTTCCATTATTTTTTCTTCAGGGATATCTTTGGCTATTTTTATTAATGTTTCCGCAAATTGTCTTTTGTTGAAAGGCTTTACAAGGAATCCGTTCTGACCTGACGGTGACAGTATCTGCCTTACTCCTCCGGAGCAGCTGAATGCTACAGGGATCACTCCATTTGCCTGCGCTTCCGTCAGGCATAATGGCCAGCCTTCAGTTTCTGATACAAGGCATAATATGGAGGCCTTCCTGTAATATTCCCGTACATCTGTCTTTTGACCTTCAAATCTTATTCTTTTCAGATTCAGCCTTGATGCCATCCGTTCAAGATTGTTCCGTTCTTCGCCATCTCCGACAATCAGCATCTCCCAGTCAGGCAGCCTGTCCTCTGCCATTTTCCATATATCTAACAGTCTGTCTACGCGTTTGTCGAAATATGACAGCCTTCCGACATAAAGTATCTGTTTTTTCTTGTGAAAGTTGATGTTCGGTACCGGATATTCAGGATTTTCTATGACCCTTATCCTGTTGTTGTGAGGATCAAGCCCAAGATATTTGATCATGTCGGATTTATACTCCTTACACAGCACCGTAAAGGCATCCGATTCATCATAGTTTTCCCGGTTGATTTTCACTGCCAGCCTCTTGGCTTTTCCGAATATCCCGTACTTATATTTTCTGAAAATATTCCACATGATCCGGTATCTTGTCTTCCTTCTGCTCTGTTCTGCCTTGCTATTGAAAATATGTTCTTTTTCCCATAGCGGCATTCCATGGTTAGCATAAATTATCTTGCAATTTGATTGCCTTTTAATTTCAGATATTCCTGCAATGTGAAGACTGGCAAATACTATGATATCAATGTGTTCTGTCTTGACAATTTCATGGATGGCCTGTTTCAAGTCTTCTGATTGTGCGAAATTGGGCAAAAGTATGATATTCACATGGTATGGCCAGTTTTTTTCTATAAGTTCAGATTGAATCTTGTGTGCAAGGACATAGATATTGTATTTGCCTTCGGATTTTGAAAAGTATTCTATCAAATCTATTGTTATTCTTTCAGCCCCTCCGGCGGGGAAGGCGTTGTGAACAAATGCAATATTCATAATTTCATAAAAGTGATCAAGTAATGTGACTAAGTTAATGACTGTTTATATTTTTTGACTCTTGCTGTTGGGCTTGTCCGGGCTTGTCATCACTAAGTATCTTCCTTCATATAGATTCTTGACACGCTGAGTTCCACGATTAAACATGTTAACATACTTTAATCCGCGCATGGCCTCAACTACAATCTTCAGCAGCGAGTCAGTAACTTTTCAATAAATTTTGCACTTCTTCTTTTGTCATCATATCACCATAACTGCATATTAAGTTCTTTATTGCTTGTTCAATTGCATTGATTGATTTACGCAATTCAAATTTTGATTTTCACATATCTTGCATAAAGATAGGAATTGGATTGCAAAGTTATATTTTCTTTATGTTTAAAGAACATTATTTGCTAATTTTGTCCCTCCTTTAAAATTCATTATTTTTATGGCTGAGGTAAGCGTAATAATACCTGTTCACAATACGGCACCATATATAGAGAAATGTGTTGATTCAGTCCGTAGGCAGACAATGGAGGATATTGAGATTATTCTTTCTGAAAATCTTTCTACTGATGGTTCTGCTGAACTTTGCGATAAAATGGCATCGATTGACAGCAGAATCAAGGTGCTTCATCTTCCTGTGGCTGGTTTGGGATATGCCCGCAATAAAGCGATAGAGGTGGCGGAAGCTCCTTATGTCAGTTTTGTTGATAGTGATGACATGATTGAGGATGACATGATTGAGAGATTGTACATGGCTTCAGAGACTTATCATTCTGATTTTGTCATAAGTAATTTTCTGATGAGATATCCGGAGAAAGATGTTTATCTGTTTAACGACGATGATGATATTGTGGTATGTACTCCATACCAGATGCAGGCTTTGATTTTTTCGGAACGTGTTCCAAACTCTTCTTGTACAGGTCTTTTCAGCAAGTCATTATTTGATGAGGTCAAGTTCCCGACTGGAATTTTCTTTGAAGACAGGGCCATATTATACAAGTTGGCCGCATTGTCAAATATATGCATACATGTCAGACATTCGTTTTATGTCTATTATCAGAGGGAAAAGAGTATTTGCCATACGCTTGACTGCAATAAGAATATGGATTTTGCACAAGTGGATACTGAACGTCTTATGTATATATCCAAGTTTATGAATTGTTATGACATGGATATGAGGGATTCTATTGTTTGTCTGCAGGCAAATTCTGTCATTGATAGGATAAAGAATTCCATACCCTGTATCGTTTCGGAAAAGGAAAAGAAGAGACTTGATAAGATTAGAAAACAATTTGTTGGAGTCTCTTTGAGATGTCACAAATATATTTGGGACAAGAGGACTTTGAAAACCATATTCAAGATGCGGTATTTTTGGCCGGTGTATTATATGTTGCACAGGAGGCGGTGATGTGGCTATTTGTAAAATGACTCATGAATAAAGGAAAACTGTTCCAGCTCATTTCCGGATCATGTATTTGAAGATGAATTTGCCAAGAACATGCAGCCTGTATTTCATGTCTTTCATGCCGGGCTTGTATTGCATGATTTCCTGGAACAAGGTGCGACGGTCAAAGTATGCCTTGAGTTCATCGAACAGATAGAGTATGCTGATAGTCTCAACCTTTATTGGCAGCGGATATTTTTTCCCGAGTGATCTGAAATGTCTGTGGGTCCAGGAGAAGAATGCAATGTTGGCGTCACTGAGTTCCATGAGGTGTCCTGCAGTCTTTATGCAGGAAACATTGATGCCACTTTCTCTCCAGAGGATTCTGGCCTTTTCCTCGCTTGTCGTCCTGATACTTCGTTCTGCTGCACATGTCATTACGGTTGCATTGTCGCTTCGGAAAGCCTTTTTGAACTCTACAAATCCTCCGCATTTTCTGAAATTATCAGTACGGAAGATGAATTCTGGCATCCTTGCATCTATTTCTTTCATGTATAGCCTTGCAAAGAATTCATCTGCTGCGATCTCGGCCGGAAATGAGTTGCATTCACGGTCAAGAGAACCGTCTGAGCGGATTATTGATATGTCGAAATGATAGACATCATGGTTCGGATACTTTTTCAGGGCCTTGCGAAATGCCGCCACGCAGTTCTCTTCCATTATGTCGTCATCTGAAAACATACAGAAGAACTCTTCGTCTGCTGTCATATCCAGGCATCTGTTCCAATGTGCCGTAAGACTGGTGCCGCCGAGGTTGTCTTCAAACCTTCTGTAGATTATTTTCAACCTTCCGGTCCATCTGCTGACGGTATTCCATATCGGGTATGGACTGGCGTCATCCCCTATATATACCGTGAAATTCTTGTCAGTCTGTCTGTCAAGGGAATCAAGCGTCTTGTCCAGGAATTCGCTTTTGTATGCAGGGATTATCACTGCAAGGCTGCCTTTTGTCATTTCGTATGTTTTGCTGATTGTTTGTTATTGCAGGCTTCTGTAAATGCTTACATATTGCATGGCGGCATTTTCCCACGAGAAAGACAAGGCATGCCGCATTATTTCTTCGGAAGTGACTGCCCCTGACTCATATTTATCCATCCCTTCCTTGAATTCTTTGCGCATGAGTTCTGGCTCGAATCCATAATTGAAATAGAAGGCCTTGTCTCCCCCTATTTCCGGAAGGCTCGTATGTCTGGACAGGAATACCGGTTTTCCGCAACTCATTGCCTCTATGGCCGGAAGTCCGAATCCTTCGGCGATTGATGGGAACATGAAGGCAAGGCAGTGACGCATGTACCACCATTTGTGTGATTCCGGTACAGGGCCGGTCAAATGTATCCTGTCTGTGACTCCGTATGCATCTGCGTTTTCCATTATCTGCTTTTCGTATGGGAATCTCAATCCTGAAATTACCATTTCATAGTGGTTGTCTTTCAGAAGACACGGAAGGACATGGAAATTCTTCTTTTCCATCAGTGTCCCCACTGAATACAGGAAAGGTCTGTCTGGCACATATTCCGGTATTTCAATCGGTCCGTCATAAATGTTGCATCCGTTGTATATGACATCCACTTTCTTTCTTTTCGTGTCCAGATGTCTTAATATGTCTTGTCTGGAATATTCGGATATTGTGACAATTCTTGCTGCCTTGTCAACCAGTTTCTGCATGTCTTTCAGAAATAGTTTCTGGCGGTCTTCCGGCTCCTCATATAGGAAGTTGAGGTCATGGATTGTCTGTACTACGGTCTTGAACCGCGGATACACTTCCGGGAACTGGAATGGGGCATGCCATATACCTCCTCGGAATTTCCAATAAGGAAATCTTTTCCTGTCCGCTTTCCTGAACACAATCTGTTCTGCGCCTTGCCCAAATATCCCTTCGGCCTCTTCCGGCAGACAGAATACAAGCCGGATGCCATTGTCGTCACAGGCATTCAACAATGCATTTCCGAGATTCAGGCAGAAATGGTAGAGTCCTGTATTTGGAAATTTCATTTGAGTGCCGTCAAAATATATTGCCCTTGCCTGTCTCATGCCGCTTATCTGACTGTTCACACGTTGATGTTTCTTGTAGAGGAACTGAAGTCCACACCGATTTTGATTGTTTCTTCCAGAAATTCAAGCTTATATGCAGGTATTGTTATTGCCGGAGAATCGTGCTTCATAGTTTTATGTCATTTATCATTATGCCTGTTTTTCCATAGTTGTCTCAATTTATATGGAATCATAAGAAAAATTTTTGCTGCTTTCTGGAATTTCTTGTCATCGGCAGTCTCATTGAAAATATGGTATAGCGGTGCCATTTTAAGGTTGTTCAAAAGTTTCAGGTCTTCTATAGTCTTTTCTCCAAACAGTTCGTGGAGGATCTGCTTCCGTTCTGCTGCCCCAGTTCCGGCTTTTTTGTTTGATATACCATTAATGTCAAATACCGAAATCACTAAAGGAAGATGTTT
This sequence comes from uncultured Bacteroidales bacterium, assembly GCA_944323825.1. GTDB lineage: Bacteria > Bacteroidota > Bacteroidia > Bacteroidales > UBA932 > Cryptobacteroides. The sequence continues at coordinate 64,634 of CALUTY010000001.1, read as the reverse complement.
GAGCGAGCAATTGTCAAAAATTATACACTGTATCCAAAATTTCCAATCTGATGCAATTTTTAGATTCTCATCATATCGTTTTTCTGAAAATAGTCTGGCATTGATGAAAGTCCCGGGATGTGGAAGGTAGAATTCATCGCTTGTTATATAAGATGCGGTGAAAGGCGGTTCAGGATAATGTATTTCATTCCCATCTGACAGCAAAAGATTTCCATAAATCAGATCTTCTCCTGTAAAGTAAGGGATTACTTGTGCCAAGATGCTATTATTATAGAGATAGTCTCCGGAGTTAAGAAACAGCAGATATTTCCCTTGTGCATGGTCTATACCCTTATTCATGGCATTATATATCCCATTGTCTTTTTCTGATATGGCGTAGCTGCATTGATAGTTTTTTTCTTTGTACTCATTTATGAGTTCAGCACTTCCGTCCGTACTCCCTCCGTCAATGATTATATGTTCATAATGTATATCTCCCATCTGTGTTTCAACGCTTCTCAATGTCTTTTTTAAACCATTGATATTATTGAAATTAATTGTAATTATGCTTATAATCGGTTCCATTTGCTTGTAATAATGTCCTATTGTTGAAGGCAATTTGTCTTTATTGTCAGTTCATTATAGAATTCCCGTCATTTCACCATCCATTTGTCGATGTTTCTTGTTGATGAGCTGAAATATGGCATTAGGAACCTCATGAATCCCTCCTCGACCTCGCGGTTCGGGAATCCGAGGGTGTATATTCCGAATTCGCTGTCATACCGTTTGATGGTGAGGTACCCGCTCTGGTACATGACTGGGATCGGGTTGTCGTCAGAGAATATCCCGTCGAGCGAGTCCGCGCCGGTCTCCACATGCGCCATCTCCTCAAGGTCATAGTTGCTTTTCTTGAGGAGTTCGACAAGGTAAGTCGGGGTGCCGGTCTGGAACCAGTAGTTTCCGAACCGTTTTTTTCTGAAGGTGCATAGGATGCTGAAGGGGTTGTATATACCGGGGCTTTCCGGACAGAAGCGGTAGCCGTCATATTCGTCCTTGAGCTTTCCGCAGGCCTCGTCGAATGAGAGGCCGTTGGCCACTGCGAGATCGGCGATGTCCTGGCGGAAGTTTTCAATGAGCTCCTTCCCGCTGATGCCGCAGATGGTGGCGTAAGCCGGGTCCCACGAGATGTCATCAAGGTTGTTGAGGTCACTGAAGACGCTGACCTTACCGAACTTTGTGACCCCTGTGAGGAGGGCGAAGCGGATGTGTGCGTCTTCGGATTTGAGGACTCCGTAGAACGGCTTGAGGGTGTTTATGAAAGTGGTCTGGAGAGCCTCGTCGGAGATTGCCTGCAGCATCGGCTTGTCGTATTCGTCCACGAGGATGACGGCCCTCTCGCCGGTCTTCTCATGTGCCCTGCGGATTACTCCGGAAAATCTGAGCGCAAGGGATGTTTCAGATGTGTCGCTGCCGTATTCCCTCTCCCAATCCGTCAGGCTCCGGTTCAGCATTTCGTCAAGACTGTCCTCATTGTCATATTTGCTGATGTTCAGATCCAGGTGCAGTACCGGATATTTTTTCCATTCTTTTTCGAGACTGGCGATCTCCAGCCCGTCGAAGAGCTCGCTCTTTTCCTGGAAATATGCCTCCAAAGTGCTGATGAGCACGCTTTTGCCGAACCGTCTCGGTCTGCTCAGAAAATAATAGCTTCCCGTGGTGACGAGACGGTACATCTGCGCCGTCTTGTCTACATAATAGTATCCGTCCCTGCGGAGTTTCTCGAAATTCTGTATTCCTACCGGATATAGTCTGTCCATGAGCGTGATATTTCCCGATGACAAAAATACAAAAAGTTCTGCAATATATCCTGTGCGTCTCGCCTGCCACCCTGCGTGTCGTGCAGGAAGTCAGGCGGGATAATGGGGGCTGCCCAATTTGCGGCACGGACACTTGCCGCCGTTGGATGAAAAGCGTGCGGATTTGCACTTGCTTTTCAAATTCAGTAATTTGGCGCAGAAATAATGGATAATTCCTGCCTACATCATCTTCTCCAACCAGTGGAAGATCAGTATGATGCGTTTGCGCAGAACGGGCATGTTGAGGGTTTCCGGGGTGTCGGAGGGCTTGTTGTTCTTCATGGTGATGCCGGAGGTGAAGAGGACGGAGGGGATGCCGTGGCTGATGAAGACACGCTGGTCGGAAAGGTTGTAGAAGATGCGGGTGAAGTCGGGGCTGCCATAGTAGGTGTGGGAGAGTTCGAGTCCGGTGTTGTAGAACAGGTTGCACAGGGTGATGATGCCCTGGTCCCTGGAGGGGAGGCTTTCGTTGCCGAGTATGATCAGATAGTCCTCGCGGCCGGACTTGAGAGGGGACAGGGTGCTGCCGACCTGGTCGAGGTTGACCATCAGGCTGATCTTGTCCGGGGTGACCGGCTCTCCCGAAAGCGGGTCCTTCAGCTCGCCGGACTCTATCATCCTCCAGAAGGCTTCGGAGCCGGCCAGGTTCATCCCGTTGGCGTCGAAGGCAACGAAGATGATGCTCTTTCCGTATGCCTTGCCGATGAGTTTCATGGCGGAAAACATTTCGGCGATGCTTGTCATGGCCACAGTACCTGAAGCATTGCTGTCCGCCCCCGGATACAGCCGCCCGTCAAGCCTGCCGAGATGGTCGTAATGTGCCCCAACCACGATGTAGGATCCGCACGGGGACTTTTTTGAACCCGGGATCATGCCCACGATATTGTGCCCGACTATGCCGCCTCCGGCGAAAACATGCTTCGCATAGCTGTCCCCGAAACTGAGCAGCCCGGCCCTGCTGAAGGTGCGGATGAGCCAGAATGCGGCTTCATTGCCTCCGGCGGTGCCTGTGGCCCTTCCGTCGCACAGGGAGTCGGCAAGGAATTCTATCTGCCTGTACAGTTTGTCTTCCCATACCACATTATGGGCGGCATTGTCGTTTGTCGTCCATGAACTCTGTCCGCGGGCTGGCAGGCAGGCTGCAAGCAAGCATACGGCTGCCGTAAAAAAGGCAGTCAAGAAAGAATTTTTGCACGATTTTATCTTTTCGGGCATGATAAATGATTATATTTGCGGTTCGGTCGGTTTTGAAAGGCCCAAAAATAGAAAATTTAGGCAGTAAACGGAAATTTTTGTTGAGGAGTCGGATGCGAAATGTCGTGAAATTTCTGGCATTGGCGATGGTCATGTTTTCCGCATGGGAATTCGTGGCCTTTGCGCAATATGACAAGGATGTCTTCTCTTTCAGGGGCAGGCAGGCTCTTGCTGACGGCAAATATTCCCTTGCCATAGAGAATTTCAACATACTTGCGCGGCTTGACACGACGGACTACTGGACATTCTTTTTCAGAGGGATAGCCAAATACAATCTCGGGGACCTCCGAGGGGCGCAGCAGGACTTTGACAATTCTGTGAGACTCAATCCTGTCTTCACTTCGGGCTACCATTACAGGGCCATCACGCTCAGCCGGTTCGGCAAGTACGACGAGGCCCTTGCCGACCTGCAGCGGGCCATCGACCTCAGGCCCGGATTCATCGGCCTGTATTTCAGCAGGGGGGTTACATATTTCCTTTCAAGGCAGTTCGACAAGGCGGTGGGCGACTTCAACCGTTACATCAGGAAGGAGCCGAAAGACCCTTCTGCCTATCTGAACCGGGGGGCGAGCTGGCTTTTCCTCGGGGACACGCTGAAAGCCATGAATGACTACAATACGGCCATCAGGCTGGACAGGTTCGACCCGGAGGGATACATCAGGCGTGGACGCCTGTATGCCTCTTCGGATGACTATGACAAGGCCATAGCCGACATGGACAAGGCAATAGAGCTCGACACCACCAACACCTTAGCATATTTCAACAGGGCCATAATGCTTTATGAAAAGCATGACTACATAGGTGCGATGGACGACCTGAACCGTGTTCTCCGCGATGAGCCGGGAAATGCCCTTACTCTCTATAACAGAGGCCTCATAAGGGCCCAGGTCGGTGCGTATGAGGAGGCGCTCTCGGACATGGACAGGGTCCTGAACATCAATCCGGAGAATGTGCTCGCATATTTCAACAGGGCTTCGATCTTCATAGAGATGGAACGCTGGCAGGATGCCCTGGATGACTATGACAAGGCCATAGAACTCTATCCTGACTTTGCGAAGGCCTATATGAACCGTGCCTATGTGAAAAATATGCTCGGCGATTTCAAGGGTTCGAAAAATGACTATGATACGGCACAGAAGAAGGTGCAGGAATACCGTGCGGCGACAGAGTCAGATGCCACATCTTTTGCCGACACCACGAAAAAATACAGTTCGCTGCTTGCTCTCGATGCCGAATTCGCTCAGAAGGACTTCAATGATGAGCTGCTGCAGCACAGGGACATAGACATAAAGCTGCGTCCTCTGTACAAATTCGTGCTTGCCCCGGGCAGGGACGGGACGGAATACGCCCTCCAGCGCAGGTATGAGAACCTTCTGATAGACAAGTTCGTGTCCGAGTCCCCTGTGGAGATTGCCATAGCCAATGCAGACACCCTGTGGAACATTTCAGCCCAGCGGCGTGTTGAGGAGCGGATCTATGGGGCTCCGGATGACGGGTCCTCTGAAAATTCGTTCCTGAGGGCTCTATATGAATATGAGGCCAGGCAGTACAATTCTGCCCTGAGCTATTATGACGGTGCCATAAGGAAGGTGGAGGAAAACTCCGCCTCAGGGCAGGAAGCAGGCATGGAGGAATATTACAAGGCGTTCTATTACATGAACAGGGGAGTCCTGCGGGCGGAGATGATAGACTTCATATCTTCTATTGAGAGCAATGTGCAGGTGCTCACAATGGATGACGCCGGCACCACGAGGGCAAGGGTCAGGGACCAGGTGAGCCGCCAGTATGACTATTCAGAAGCGATAGAGGACATGAAGCATGCGGCGGAGACCGTTCCGGACATACCTTATATATACTTCAATCTCGGCAATCTTTATTGCCTTGCCTCCGAACATGTGCCGTCCATCGACAGCTATACTAAAGCCATTGAACTGTATCCTTATATGGGGGATGCGTATTTCAACCGGGGCCTTGTTCTGATATATCTGAAGGACAGGGAGAAGGGGTGCATTGACTTGTCCCGTGCCGGTGAGCTTGGAGTGGCGGATGCGTACGGCGTCATCAAGAAATATTGTGAGGAGGAACAGCAGCAGTAGTGGAGCCCTGCTGCGCTTGTGTGATAATGCAGTAATTGACATGGAGGAAAAATATGATAAACGCAATAGTTTTTGATCTCGGAGGAGTGCTCATAGACCTTGACATTGAAAGATGCAAGAGGGCATTCAGGGAAGATCTTGGCTACAGTGACATAGATGAAATACTTGATGCGTGCCATCAGAAGGGATTCTATTCCGACCTTGAAGAAGGAGTGATCACAGAAGACGAATTCCGCAGCCGGATACTTGCCCAGGCACGCCCTGATGCCGGTCCTGAAGATGTGGACCGGGCAATGTGGACCCTGCTGACCGGCATGGCCCCGTATAAGGTGGAGCTGCTGAAGATGCTGGCAGGCCGGTATGACCTGTATCTGCTGAGCAACAACAATTCCATATCCATGCGCAGATGCCGGGAAATCTTCTCGGAGTCCGGCCTGCCTATGGAGGAGATTTTCAAAGACCTGTTCCTTTCGTACCGGATGAAGATGCTCAAACCTTCGCTCAGAATATATGAGGCAGCGGTCGCATCCATAGGACTTCCTGCCGGGAAAATGCTTTTCATCGACGACTCGGAGTCCAATGTGAATGCAGCAGTGAAGGCCGGGCTCAACACGATGCTGTATAAGCCTGGGACTGATCTTAAGGCTGCCGTTGAAGCAAGATTGAAGGAGTTGGGGGAATGATGCGGTTTATGAGTCTTTCAAGCGGGAGCTGCGGCAACTGCTATTATCTCGGCACCGGTGACAAGGGACTGCTCATAGATGCCGGCGTGAACTTCAAGCGCCTGAAGAAGGTTCTGGAGGACAATTCCCTGTCTTTTGATTCTTTCGGCGGCATCCTCGTGACGCATGACCATCTGGACCATATAAGGCATCTCGGTCAATTTTGCCGCAAGCTTTACAAGCCTGTCTATACGACTTCCGTCCTGCGTATGGCCCTGCTGCGCCATACATTCACGGCCGGCTCATTCGGGGCCTGCTCAAAGGTGCTGGAAGAGGGCGTATGGAATGAACTTGACGAGGCTTCCGTAAAATATTTTATCGTTCCGCATGACGCTACGCAGACAGTCGGATATGCCATAAAGATGGACGGACACACCTTCGTGATAATGACGGACCTCGGCAGGATGACCGATGAGGCGGTGGAACTGGCCTCCGCAGCCGACACTGTGGTTGTGGAGTCCAATTATGACATCGACATGCTCATGGGCGGCCCGTATACCTACGAGCTGAAGATGCGCATTGTCCAGGGCAACGGCCATCTGAGCAATGATGAATGTGCCACCGCCATAAGGCGTTTCTGGCATCCTGGCCTGAAAAACATCTTCCTCTGTCACCTGAGCGAAAACAACAATACCCCGGACCTCGCTTTCCGTTCCGCCGCTGCCGCCCTTGAACAGGCCGGTGTTGAAAAAGGCTCCGTCGCCCTCCGCTGCCTCCCCCGCCGAACCCCGTCACCTCTTTTTCTGCTTTAGCAAAAAAAATAATCCGGCCCGAATTCTCGGACCGGACTTTTTATTGAACACCGTATTGCTGTATGCTCAGTCTCGCTGCGCACCGTACTGGCTGTAAGTGCTGTTCGGAGTGAAGATGCCGTTTTCAAAGTCCGCTGTGGCCAATGGGTCGGTGTCTGATACAACAATTTCATTGCATGATTCGAAACCTTCTCTGTTCACTCGGTTCATGCCTCCGTAGAACCATTGCCAGTTGGTGTCTTCTCCGTTCTTGTATACGATACTGTCATCGACAAGAGTGCCGGTAGGATTTCCGGCGTATGGCGTTCCCGTTTCGGCACTTGTGTCTGCCGGACGGAAGAATGCCATATTGGCGGTAGTCCTGTCTGTCCAGAACAGGTTCTTTGTCACGCTGACCGTGTTGAGTGATGAATACAGGACACATCCGGACGTCGTGGACCACAGGTTGACCACTGTGTTGTTCTCAAAAACAAAGTTTGAGAAGCTGCAGCTGTTTCCGCTTATGAGTCTGAAGTCACTGACGCCATTTTCACTATAGAGCACATTGTTCTTTAATGAAATTGTCCCGTGCGATGCCGTACTGGAGCCGAAGCTGAACAGGAGTAACTGATTTGTACCCGGTATTTCAATTTCGCTGTCCTCGACTGTAAATTCGGCATAGCTTCGGGCAGATGAACTTACATAGGTGAACGGTTTTCCGCTCGGCATTGTAAAGTGGCAGTTGATGAAGCCCACATATCCGTATGCTCCGTCACGATTCTGGGCGAACAGATAGTTGCCGGCATTTGTGGCGTCTATATCAAGATTGTATGCCACGAATGTGCCGTCAGTGTTCCCTGCTCCCTGATTAAGTGCTACCTGGGAATTGAGCAGCATGCTGCTTCTCTGTCCTGGGGTATTGCCGATAATGATCAGCTGGTAGACTGCTTTTTCAGTACCTGGGGCATCAGTGGTGTTGTATGTGAGGGTTGCATCATTATCCACGAAAAATACTTTTGTAATCCCGGAAGTTGAGGTTATGGATGCGTCCTCGCTTACAAGGGTGGCCTCTCCGTATGTGTTTTTATTATATGTCTTTCCTGCAACGGTGATGTCGAGCCCGGCCTCGTACATTTCGTAGTAGGTGTCGTATGAAGGTGTTGCGGTCGTGGACCTCGCGTTTGCGATTGCGCCGTATACGGCATCGTCGCTGTTGTAAGGAAGCACATAGAGGACATATTCGGTGCTGGCTGCGAGCGGACTTCCGTCTGAGGTCTGGTCAAGGACAAGGGTCTGTGTGCCGGTCTGCTCAGGGGCTGATTCGAATGCAGACTGTTCAGGGGCGCTCTCGGTCGCAGCGAGAAGCAGGTATTTCCATGAGGTCACGTCGCTGTTCGGAGTGACGGTGAACGAGAGTGACGAGCTTGTGGCTGCATCGTTGTTGGCAGTCACGGTAGCCACAGGATTGGCCGGAACAGGCTCTGCAGAGAGTTCCACTTTCATCTTGGTTATGGCAGAGAGTCCCTTAGAGCTGACTGCGAGTATGCTGATGTCTGTTCTCGTGTCGGCACTTATTCTCGTCTGAATTTCAGTACCTGCAGATGCAGAAGCCGGTGCCGTCACGGTGAGAGTGGCGGTCGGCTCAGCCCCTTCGAGTACGGCAGTCCATCCTGCAGGAGCGGATACTATCGCTTCGGCGACTCCGGTTATGCTGACACTGTAGGTCTTGGTTTCCCCGTATTCGAAAACGACAGGGGTAGAATAGTCTACACCGCTGATGGCACAGAGAAAGTCCGGAACTACAGCTATCTCCAGTTCGGTTCCGTCTGCGAGAGTGACAGTGAAGGTTTCGCCGTCATATTGTATGTCCCTGAAGAAGTCTGATCCCTCTCCGGTTGCCGGAACTTTCTCTCCGTCCGGATTCAGGACATTTGTCCATGTAGCCCCCTCATCGTAGCTGACCTGCCAATATCCTTCAGCGTCAACCCCGAACTGAGGAGTTGTGCCAGACGCACTCACGGCCGAGCCGTCTACTGTGATTTCTTCCCATGTGCTGCCACCGTCGTAGCTGACAATCCAGTTGCCGTCTTCATTTACGGAGATCTGCGGGGTGTTGCCCACGGCTCCGTTGGTGAGAGTGTATTCGCTTCCGTCGGAAGTCGTGATCACATAGCCGTTTTCCGTCTCTTTGACGCTGCTGATCAGCACTCCGTCTTCGACGAGAGCCGATATGGCGGCCACATTGTCATTAAGCGCAGGCAGCTGGGTCTCCAGAGCCTGTATCCTGCTTTCAAGGGAGTCAAGCCTCTCTTCGAGATCCTTGACATCGTTGCAGGCAAAGACTGCGAGCCCGGCCGTGAACAGGGCCGCCGCCTTGATGAAACCATAGAATCTTAATTTCATATCACGATATTTAAAGTATTGTTTACGATGTTAAAATATTGCTGTCATTCAAGCTGGTCTGTCATTTGAGCGCGTTGAGCCATGCGGGCACATATCCGAGCCTGTGGCGCAGCTGGGCCTCATAGAGGGATTCCGGCGTCACCGGTCCCGTGCCGTTTCCTTCAATGTATTTGATCTGTGACGGGTCTTGGTCGAAAGTGACTGAGGTCCCGTGGAAGCCGACGATGACAGGCGGCAGGAATTTCCAGTAGATTGATCCGGTGTCCCACCATATCCAGTCCGATCCGCTTCCCGGGTATTGGACGACGGTGGCGTTGAAGTTCCATATCGTCAGGTCTGCAAGGTGATTCGGCAGCTGGGACGGGTCGCCTCCCTGTCTGTACTGCATCCATCCTCCCTTGCAGGCGTCAATGAGAGTTGCTCTCGGCTGCGATGCGTGCGCCTCGAAGCACGCGTCGTCTCCCCAGACGTTTCTCCAGAGCACGGCTCCGATGCTCAGCTTCGACACACCTGTGGCGTGGTATTGCCCGGCGTTCTCCATCCATGCCCCTCCTCCGTGTCCGAGGAGGCCTGCGGCATCGCCGTCCGTGTCATCGAGAATCTTGCCTATGAATACTCTCGACGAGCCTTGCGAGCGTATCGAAGCGTGTCCCCTGTTGCCTCCGACATGACAGTCGTAGACGGACACGTTAGCGCTCGATATCACTGAACATGCCTCGCTCACGCTCTCAAAGTCAACTCTTCTGATCCAGGAGTTGACGAGCCTGTTCATGCTTATCGGTTTGTAGGCGCCGTCGTCTTCCCAGCTCCCGTGGTGAACGAAATTCTCCTTGGCGTGCCCCACGAACGTCAAGTCCTCGACGCCGACATTTTCATAATGTCTGTATTCGAGGATCTGCCATCCCCAGTCTGCCCTTATCTCGTGCATCAGCGGCTCGCGGAAAGTCACCGTGCCCGAACTGACTTCCGCCACCTGATGCAGGTCCTCTGCTGTCACTCCTTCCGTGGCGATGACCCATGAGCCGGTTGCCGTGTGCGGGTACAGCTCATCTGCCACTACATCCCTGTTCGGCGGGAGGTAGAGGCATACCCAGTCTCCGGGCTTCAGTCTTGAAGTCCCATCCACTGTCACCGAGAAGGAGCCTTTCTCAGAGTCCCCTGTGACATTGGCAAGGGCGCTCACTGAGCCCGAAGGATACCGGACTCCCGTGTTGTGCTTGAGCTGTATCATTTCCGGGGACGAGTAGAGAACGCTCTCGTCTGTCGCTCTGTTCGGGTCATCCATGATTATTCTCGTGCGGTCTCTCCCTGCCCCCTTGAGCACGAAGTTCCCCGCTCTGATGACTATCGACTGGCTCTGTGTCCCGTTTTCAATGTCGTCTTCGGATGTGTGCAGTATGAATTCTCCTTCAGGGAAGTATATTATCGCATTTGCAGAAGGCCTGTCCGGAGTCTGGATCACGTTTCTGTTTGCGGGAGCCTGAGTGACTTCTCCGACTGCGTCACGCAGTGCCTTGAGGAATGCCTCTCTGTCGGACTGCCCGTCGTCCGGAACGGCTCCGTATTCTGTCACATCGTAGACCGTGTATCCGAGAGCCGAAACATCTGGGGGAGCGGCTTCTCCGTGCGCATATCCTGCATAGGAATAGTCCAGAAGCAGATTGTCGTCTGCATCTGAGATGAATCTGTTATAGAGTTCCGAGTCCGACTCGTCTATGCTGACGGGGATGAGGGTGAAGGTGAAGGTGCGCACCCTGAGCATTCCGCCTTCCGACTGCAGCCATATCCTGACCACGTATTCTCCGGAAGCTCCCGAGGATGGCCCGGTCACTATCAGTTCCTGTCCGTCATCCGTATCTGTCAGCTGCACTCTCCATCCGTCAGGGCAAGTGCATATCGCCTCGGCGACATCCTCTGAGAAGATCACCGGGTAGTGCAGTGATTCGTTGAGGCGGATCGTCTCTTCTCCTTCGTCGTATCCTTCCGCAGTCATGGTGAGGATGTCAAGGACGGCAAGATCCAGTTCCCTTCCGTCCGCGAGAGTGATTTTAAGCGATCCTGACGCCGCGTCGTATTCCACCGAAGTGAAGAATGAGTCCGTCAGTTCGGATGCTGAGGCATACGCAGGATTGCCTTCACTGTCAGTTATGTCTTTCCAGCTCTGTCCGCCGTCGGTGCTGATCTGCCAGATGCCGTCGGCGTTGACCTGCACCATTGGGGCGGGGGAGTCTTCCCCGAATGCGTTTGACGAACCTTCAATCGGCTGCGGTTCGCCATTTCCGATGCGGACGGTCCAGTTGCCTTCCTCGTCTATCCCTATCACGGGTGTTACGCCGTTTCCGTCATTGCCCACATTAATGCTCACGGTGGAGCCGTCGCTGAGCTCAAGGTCATAGCCCGTGCCGTCTTCCCGTTCCGTACATCCGAGAATGCTCAGTCCGCCGTCGAGAATGGCTCTGGCGGCGATTATATTGCCGTTTATCTGAGCTGCCGCGTTTTCGAGCGCTGTCGTCCTGTCTTCAAGTGCCGCGAGGTCGGACTCGAGACTCGAGGTGTCGCAGGATGCGGCGAGGATTCCCGCCGCAAGCGGCACCGTCATTAGTTTCATGAGTCTTTTCATTTCTTTCTCTTTAAATTGCCGGCCTCCCATGTGCGGGACAGCCGTCTGTCTTGCAGTCAAAGCTTGTCTTCGAAAAGTCTTTCCATCACTTTTTCCCTGTGCCATATGTCGTCGCTCTCGGCGAGCTTCTCTCTCAGTGCGCCGCAAAGGCTGCGGAACAGCTCCGGGTTGTCTTTGTACGGAATGTTTTCCAGCTGGTACGGGTCATTCAGGTTGTCGAAGATGAGCACGCGCTTCAGGGTCATGTCGCGGTTGACGGATATTTCCATCGTGTAGCGGTCTGTCCTGACGCCTCGGGCTTCGGGGAAGAATCCGCTGACGGTGCCGTCCGGGGCTTTCTTTCCGTCAAGATTCCTCATGTAGAGGGTGGCTGTCGGGGGAGTGCATTCCCTTCCGTCTTCCAGGAATATCGGAGAGAGGTCATGCCCTTCGGCAGTGTCAGGTATGCGCGATTCCAGCCCGGCGAGGCCGAGAAGGGTGGGCATGATGTCCGGGGTGCTGAGCATGGTGCCGTCCACCCTGTGCCTTATCTTTCCCGGATAGCGTATGATGAACGGGACATTGTAGGACTCCGTCCATATGGAGTTTTTCGGGTCGTATGTGCCATGGCTGCACATCGTTTCACCGTGGTCCGAGGTGAATACGACTATGGTGTTCCTGTCGAGACCGAGCTTCTTCAGTTCGGAGAGCAGGCGTCCGAATTCCCGGTCCACACCGGTGACATTGGCGAAATAATATCTTGCGGCCGGGGCCTTGGTGAGGGTGGTGTCGGCATTGTCCCGGACATACAGGTCTTCCATGCTCATTTTTTCATAGAGCCTGTAGTCCTCTTCCATGCAGTCGTCAAGGCTTTCATACGGACTGTGCGGAGGATTGTAGGCAAGGACGAGGAAGAACGGCTTTCCGGCCTCCCTCTGCCCGTCCTCATTCCGGAGGTATTCTATGGCCTTGTCTGTCTCATGTTTTACGGAATATTCGTGCGGGTCGTGGCGGTTGCCTTCAGTGTCCCAGTAATGCGGGTCCTTGTGAACATCGTAGGTGCCGTAGGAGTACCAGTAGTCGAAGCCGTGCCGCCTTTCCGGCGGAGTGTAGGCATCCCATTCGGGATTCCTGTCGCTCACATAGTGTCCCGGATTGGCCGGGTCGTTCTTCATCGGGGTCTCCGCATGGAGCTTGCCGATGTAGCCGCAGCTGTACCCGGCGGCTTTCAGCACATCGGAGATGCAGACTGCGTCAGTCCTCAGGGTGCTTTCGGGACGCAGTGCCATGCAGTTGAGGGTGACTCCGCTGCGTTCCGGATACATCCCGGTGAGGAATATGCCTCTGTACGGGCTGCTGAGCGGACATGTGCTGACCGCATCCGAAAGCACAATGGACTCGTCGGCGAACCTGTCCAGATTCGGGGTGATGACCGGGTCTGCCTTCCATCCCACGTGCCCGGAATATTCCGGCTCATCCCAGAATGCAAGGGACGAGGCCCGGAACTGGTCCGGGAACACATAGATGATATTGGGCATGGCATTTTCTGCCGTGCTGCAGGCCACGGCTGCCAAGCCGCTGACGGGGAGTATTATTTTTCTCAATTTCATTTATTAGCAGTATTTGAATCCTGTATCGGTTTTCAAAAAATTCTTTTGCCTGTCTTCCCGGCATGAACCGCCCGGAAATGTTTTTATTCCGTAAAATACAAAACGGTTTCTTTCTGTCAAATCCTGTCCCCCCTGTCAGGTTATTCGCGGCATCACCCTTTCATGCCGTTTCCTTTAAGGGTGATTTCTTCGGTACGGGCTTCCGCCGTCTTGAAAGTGAGTACGGTGTTGCCGCCTTCATGCGAAACGGTGACATTGCCTGGTGCGCTTCCGGAGAGGGTCCACAGGCCCGCTATCACCACCCTGATGGTGACTGGGGCACATGGATTGTCAATCCACTTTCTTCCGTAGACGCTTCTTTCTTTCCGCTTGCCGTTTTCGTCAAACACTTCGTCGGACTCTCCCTTGTACAGGCCCAGGTCAGGATTGCTCGCGCTCAGAGTCAGGATGCCTCCCGAAAAGCTGTACATGAGCATGCATGGCGATGCCTCTATAAGGCCGGAAGCCTGTCCGTTTCTGCTGTCTTCTGCCGTGTCCTGTCTCTTCAGTTCCTCGAATACGGCGCAGGCGGTGATACCTGTTTCATTGTCATGTATTATATGTGCCTTGCTGTCGCACCGTAACACAGTGTATGGCAATTCGCTGGAATATTTCCCGATTTCTTCGTCGGAGGCATGGATTACAGTCATGTATTCATAGCTGTCCTTCATGTATTTGTCTCCGGCAATGACGCCTTTGCCGACAATATCCCCATGGCAGATCCAGGCCTTTTCAAAATATCCTTCGGTGGGTGCGTCGGTCTCTTCGTGGAAGGAGTGCTGGAGCCCGCGTGAGACTTCCACCCTGGCATCCTTGACGAACCAGGCATTGCCGAAGCGGTCCTGCAGCACTGTCATCTCCCCGTCATAGGTCTCATCGAAGTTGGTCACTGAAATCTTTCCTCCGTTGACTGTGGTAGTTGCTGACAGGATGTCTTCAATTGCGACCGAGGCTGAAGGGTCCGGGGCTGGAAGGGAATTCTGGAACAGAGTGGTGTGCAGGTCCGAGCCCGGCAGCATGTTCTGCAGGTCCGAGCCGAGCGCCACTATCCTGTTGCCGAAGGCGAAGAATGACTTGTGCGCCCTGAGGGAGCCGTTGTATTTGTCATGCTCGTGCAGAATCATGGCATATGCCCCTGTCGTGCCCTTGTGGGAAACCCCTCCGGCAAACCACTCGTCTGAAAGAAGCATTTCCTCGTAGCCTGAAAATTCGTCGACATTCCGTACATCGGCTTTCGTGGCTTCCAGAGGGATGGCAGCCGCCGTCGTCCCCGGAATGTGACACCAGTCGTAGCCGTTCACCTGATATCCGCTGCCGATGCTGCTGACCGGGTCCCCGTCGGCTATGATCTCCATGCTGCCGTGGGTGAGATAGCGTCCGTAATGGTTGGCCCCGTTGTATATTTCCGAAGACCAGAGATATCTGCTGTGTCCGGCTATGGTCACGAGCCAGTCGTCCTGCCTGTAAGAGAGGGAGCAGTTGAACGGATAGACATGGCAGCCCACCGGTGATGTTTCCGGACTGATGCCCGCCGATGTGAATTTCTCTCCCCATTTTCCGGATGAACCGTTCAGCCTGAGATAGGCGGAAGCGAGGTCCCTGTCAATCTCTTCCAGTCCGTCCGGGGTGCCTGCATCGGCAAGCAGGGCATATTGTGAAGGTATCAGTGCCCCTTTCCCGTCCGGATGCCTTCCCGACATGGCGAGCGGGAATGACTTGAGATTGCAGTAGAAACGCATTTCCAGCAATGCCCGTTTGAGGATGGAGTGGCTTTCTTCAGAGATGGCGAATCCTGTTCCGTGAAGCATCCAGACTGCGTTTACCGCACCGTCGAATCCTCCTGTGGCATATGCCGGATAGGCCTTCCTGTGGTGCTGGACGCTTCCGTCGCGCTTGAAGCATGGCTGCAGCCCGTCGGTGTACCGGAACCCGTTGTCAATCCATCTTGAAAATGCCTTGAAATATGCCTCCTTGTAAGGCCCGTCCTCCAGCATGATGATGGAGGCGGCACGGCCCATGAGGGAGGTGTTGAATGCGTCTATGTCCATTCCCGGGGCCTCAGGAGCCTTTTTCACTTCTCCCACTCCGGAAAACCATTCCATGGCCTGCTGTACCCTCCTTGCAAGCCCTGCCTCTTCAAGGACTTCCTTCATTATGACCGGTGCGGTGTAGAAGTTCCTCATGCTGTAGCCGAGATGATGCAGGGTGCCGAGGGCGCTTCCGGCTGCAAACCCCTGGTCGAGAAGATGCCTGGTCATTTCCACATACATTTCTGCGACCTCGTTTTTCCATCCTGGGTCTTCTGCGTTCATGTATGCTATGGCAAGGTCCAGGAGAAAGTCATTTGCCGGCCTGAGCAGCTGGCCGTTGTCCGAGAATTGAGCTGATGCGTCCTTGATGCCGAGATTGATGTAGGTCTCGCCGTATCTTGTGAAGAATACCGGCTTTCCGGTGACCGTCCCGTCGTCATTCGTGCGGATGCCGTATGAATTGAATGACCTGCGCAGGGCTTCTGGACTCTTGGCCTTCTTTCCTTCGCTTACGAGGGCAATGAAGCGGTCACGGACGGTCTTCATGTCGGCCAGTTCCTTGTCAGAGATGCTTTTCCCGACCGGGATGTCGAGCGACAGGTTCCAGCTTCTGTTGAGCACGAGCCAGTGGGATGTGGTTTCGCTGTTGATGAACGGAGCCTGCCAGTCGGCGGTGTGGTGCCGCACATCCTCGAATGCGGAGGCTATGATGCCGTCGAAGAAAAGTTCTCCCTTCTTCATGTCCTGCGGGGCGGTGATCACGATCCTGTCCATGCCTTCCTCAGGCTTTCCTTCCATGTCCCGGTCAAAGGCCACCCATGCCCCTCTCCATCCTGTGAAGCCGAGCTTGTAGTCGAAACCGCAGCATTCCCTGTCACCTTTCATGAAGGAGAATCTGAGGCTGCCGGACAGCGGCACTGCGGAATACACCCAGAAGACGAAGGTGGACACGGAGGTTTCCTTCGGGTTGGGATTTTCATGGAGATACGGTACCGGTACCGGAATCTCGATGGAGGCTCCGGCCCTGCTCCATTTCCAGAGGAGGGAATTTTCTCCGAGCTTTGAATGAAGTCCTGAAATTTTCAGTGAAGACTTTTTCAGGGCCCTGGCCGGGGCCGTCCCGTCTTCAAAGGAGAGTATTTCAGGGGTGTCCCTGAAATCAACATATTCCAGTATTTCCTTTTCCTCTGCACGGGAGTCTGCACGGCCTGAAGCCTGTGCCGCATATGTGGAAATAAGCAGCACAGGGAGCAGGGCGATTATCTTTTTCTTCAGCATCATCAGAGTGTCAGGGTTCTTCTGTCAGGATGTCCCGGCGGATTATTTTACAGGGGGAAGCCCCTTTTCAATGTTCTGCTTGCGTATGAGGGCCTCAAGGAAATAGTAGTCCGCATAGTTGAGAGGCACGTCTATGCTGCTGCCGTGAGGTATGCTTCCCACGGAGTGCATGAGGATGAAGCCGCCGTTGGTTCCCTGTGCCGCCCTGTATGCAGGGGTGGAGAGAGATTCTATTATTTTGTCCGCCTTTTCCTTGTATTCATTGTTGCCGGTGTGGTATGACATCTCGTAGAGTCCGGAAGCTATGACAGCGGCTGAAGATGCGTCCCTCGGCTCGTCAGGTATTCCGGGGGCGTTGAAGTCCCAGTATGGCACGAGGTCCTCGGGCATGGTCGGGCTGTTGAAGAGAAAATCCGCAACATGTTCGGAGAGGTCGAGATATTTCTTGTCATGAGTGAAGCGGTAGGCCACTGCATATCCGTACAGTGCCCATGCCTGGCCTCTTGCCCATGCGGATTCGTCGGCATATCCCTGCGCAGTGCATTTCCTTCGCACTTCCCCTGTATTGAGGTCGTAGTCAACCACATGGTAGCAGCTCCAGTCAGGCCTGAAATGATTTTCGAGAGTCTTGTCGGCATGGCTTATTGCAATCTTCGCATAAGTGGAATCTCCGCTGAATTCCGTGGCCTTGAACAGCAGCTCCAGATTCATCATGTTGTCGATGATGACCGGGCATTCCCAGCCCCTTTCTGCCTGCCAGCCCCTGTCCGTATTCCATGACTGGAGTACGCCCGCTTTGGGCCTGAACCTTGTCGAGAGGGACTTGGCCGTGTTTACGCAGACATCTTTGTATCCTTCGATATTCTTAAGCCTCAGTCCGTTGCCGTAGCTGTCGTATATCATGAACCCGACATCGTGATGCCATGTCAGGTACTGGATCGTGTCGAGCACTTCCGTATGCTTCCTTGCATGGTCCGCCCAGTTTTCGTCTCCCGTGAGCTCATACATGTACCAGAGGGTTCCGGCAAAGAAGCCGCTTACCCAGTCGTCGGTCGGGACATAGACGATTTTTCCGTCCTGGAATGATGAAGGGATGCGGATGGTGTCGCCTTCCTCTGATGCGTTCATGAGGGCGCCGATCTGGATTTCTGCATTTTCAACATTGTCCCGTATGATGTCGGGGCCTGCCTTGCAGGAGAAAAGTGCCGCAGCGGCGATTGCCAGGGCCGGCAAGAGCCGGAAGTTTGTTGTTTCTGAAGGTTTCATTTCCGTTTGTTATGTCTGTAATATGTTCATTTATACATTTGTTACCGTTCACGACAAAAAACAAATATAAATAATGTTTAATGAAAATCAAAATTATCCATAATTTATTGTAAGTCTGTTTGTGAA
The DNA here is from genome assembly GCA_944323825.1 of uncultured Bacteroidales bacterium. Classification (GTDB taxonomy): domain Bacteria; phylum Bacteroidota; class Bacteroidia; order Bacteroidales; family UBA932; genus Cryptobacteroides. The sequence continues at coordinate 46,645 of CALUTY010000001.1, read as the reverse complement.
TGATGAAAAACTTGATAAATTTGTCATTTTGAATAAAAATGAAACACGGATGAGGAAAATTGCAATATTTCTTATGCTTCCGCTTATCATGCTGTCAATGAGGTCAAATGCGGCTGTCAACGCCCAATATGGCTTTGAGGACGGCGTGCCTGCTTTCGTGACTGTTAACGGAAACGGGGAGGTGACGTCTTCTGGAGAACGGTTCAAGGACGGGGCAAATTCCTTGAAATTTTCCTGGACGGGCCAGTCGGAACTGGTCTTCAATGATTTCCTTGCAATCGAGGCTTCCATGAAAGTGAACGGGGCTGGAATCATGGTCTGGATATACAATACTGTCCCTATGGATGCCCCGCTGCGCTTCACATTCAAGGACTGGAATGACGGCGAGATCTGCCATTTTGACTTCAACATGAATTTCAGGGGATGGCGCACCGCATGGATAAAGTATATCGACATGCATCTTCCGGACGGGAGGTACTACGGTGACCTGAAGGTGGCTGACCGTCCCGTGAACGTGTCGAAGATGACTGTGTCGACCCCGCCTTCCGTCCCGGCAGGCACCATATATGTCGACAGGCTTTCGTTCCGTACGGTAAAGCTGCATGACCAGATTACTCCGGACATGCAGATTCCGGACAACAACAATCACCTTGCCCGGAACATGTGGCACTGGTGCCGCCTGTGGGAATGGGAGCAGTATCCGGAACTTCAGGCTGAACCTGTCGGGGAAGAGCAGAAGGCAATGCTTTCGGCAGTGGAGGAAAGGATTGACAAGATGATGGCCGGAGGGCTTTCAAGCGCCGCCTATGTGAAGAACACGCTGCTGAAAAGGGCTGATGATTCGTATGTGAAATATGGTTTGAAGCGGTTGCCAGACGGTTCGGTTACGGGGGCGCCGCTCCTGAGTGACGACGAATTCAACAATTCCCTCGGGGAAATGAGGATAAGGTACATCGGACAGCTGGTCTATTATTATGCCCAGGACTGGTTCTATACCGGCAACAGGGCCAATCTTGACAAGGTGTTCACGGCGATGGACCATGCCATAGACCAGGGCTTCGCGTTCGGAAGCGGACAGGGGACCAACCACCATTACGGTTATCAGGTCAGGGAACTCTACAAGGGGATGTGGCTGCTGCGCAAGGAAATAGCTGCTGCAGGCAAGACTGACGAATATGTGAGGGTGCTGGAGTATTGGAGCGGCCTTGCCGAGACGAGGCTGCCTTTCCAGAAAGGAAGGGACGAGATGCTGGACAGCTGGCATACTCTTCTGGAATGTAAGCTGGTGGCTGCCATGATGAATCCTTCGGACGATGTCCGCTATGCCAAGATGAAGGCTCTCGGAGTATGGCTTTCCGGCTCTCTTGGCTATTCTCCTGGCACATTGGGCGGGATCAAGCCGGACGGCACTTCGTTCCATCACGGAGGGCTTTACCCGGCTTATTCGGTGGGCGCCTTCGCTGCTCTCGGCGACTATTGCCGCTGCACGGCAGGGACGGATTTTACGATAGACGAGGATGCACGGAAATGTTTCAAACATGCCCTGCTGACAATGCGTGACTATTGCAATCTCACGGACTGGGGGCTCGGCGTCTGCGGAAGGCACCCGTTCAACGGCTTCATACCGAAGGCTGACATCAATGCCTTTGCCAGCCTCGCGCTTCTCGGCGATCTCACCGGTTCCGGCATGGCGGCCGATCCTGAGTTGGGAGGGGCATACCTTTATCTCGGGGCGCCGGACGAAGAGCTTGCTGCTGAAATAAGGAAGGCCGGAATCACCGCTTCAGGAGCTCCGCAGGGATTTTTCGTGCTGAATTACGGGGCTATGGGCATCCACAGGAGGGACAACTGGATGCTTGTCCTGAAGGCATACAACTCCGATGTGTGGAGTTCGGAAATATATGCTGCAGACAACAGATACGGCCGTTACCAGAGCTATGGCTCGGCCCAGCTGATAGGTTCGGGGAATCCCGTATCCGCCGAGGCCAGCGGATTTTCCCAGGAGGGCTGGGACTGGAACAGGGTGCCTGGCGCCACCACTATACATCTGCCTTTTGACATGCTTGAAAATCCGCTGAAGGGGACTTTGATGGAAAGAAACGACAGCCGTTTTCCGGGAGTCTCTTCTCTTGATGGAAAGAACGGTGTGCTTGCATTCACTTATGTCGAAAGGGACAGGCAGAATTTCTGCCCGGGTGCCACGGCTACAAAAAGCGTGTTCTGCTTTGACAACAGAATAGTGTTCATCGGCAGCGGCATATCCAATGATTCGCAATATCCTACCGAAACGACTCTGTACCAGCTGCGCCTTGACGACAGGAATGCCGAGGTGGATGTGAATGAGGAATGGCTCGATGCCTTCCCTGTGACTTATCATTTCCAGGGCAGAGGCCAGGCCGTGCTGACGGACACGAAGGGGAATACCTATATAATAAGGGATGCATCCGGGCTGACGGTGCTCAAGCAGAACCAGACTTCCCCTTCCGATACCAAGAAGAAGACCGGGACAGGCGATTTCGTCACTGCCTATATAGACCACGGCGTGTCTCCTTCGGATGCGTCTTATGAATATATGATGCTTGTCCGGCCGGCGGGGAAGGATGTCAACAGATACTCCAGGAACCTGCCTTATACCGTGATAAGGAATGACAGCGGAGCGCATGTGGTCAATGACCATGTCACGGGGATCACCGCCTATGTATGCTATTCTGCATATGACGGTGCGGCATCGGCGGAATCTTTTGCCGCCCTGCCTTCAGGGAAGGACTCCAGACCGTATCTTCCGGTGCTGTCCATAGATGCAGAGACCATAGTGATGGAACATGCCCTTGACGGGGGAGGAGCTGTCATGAGCATATGCACCCCTGATCTCGGCATCACACAGAAGGGTTATACGACGGCGCAGCCGAGCCAGCCGATTTTGAAGAAAGTGGTTCTTGACGGTGTTTACTCCCTCGACGGGAATTACATGAATGTTGAACTGTCATCCGAAGGGGGAAGGACTGAGATTACGGCTACATGTCTTGACGGGCAGCCTGTGGAGTTCCGCCTGATGAAGAAATGACAATAGTCCCCGGCCGGACATGTTCCGGTCTATTGATATATCCAACTAACTACATTACAGATGCATAGGTTAACAGTATCATTTGTCCTGCTGCTCCTTTCCTTCCTGGTGGCCGGAAGGGCTGCAGCACAGAATATACAGGTCACGGGCCGCATCACGGATGCTAACGGTGTGCCCCTTGTCGCTGTAACGGTCTATGAGTCAGGAAACACATCCAACGGTGCAGTTTCCGACATGGACGGCAACTATTCCATTTCCGTACCGCAGTCCGCAAGCCTGGTCTTTTCCTGCCTCGGGTTCGAAGAGGTTCAGGAGCCTGTGGGAAAGAGAAGTGTCATCAATGTCACCTTGAATGAAGAACAGCTTTCGCTTGATGCCGCAGAGGTGGTGAGCATCGGCTACGGGTCGGTGGCAAGGCGTGACCTTACCGGTTCGGTTAGCAAGGTGGACATGGGTGATGTCATGAAGACCCCTGTAACTAATTTTGACCAGGCGCTCACCGGGCGGGTGGCAGGTGTAGTGGTGTCCACTTCTGACGGTTCCCTCGGTGCGGAGGCCAACATCGTCATCAGGGGCAACAACTCTCTGACCCAGAGCAGTGCACCTCTTTATGTCATTGACGGGTTCCCGTCCGAGAGTTCCATGGCTCTGTCGCTGAACTCAGCAGACATCGAGTCCATAGACATCCTGAAGGACGCCTCGGCAACTGCCATTTATGGGGCGAGGGGAGCGAACGGCGTCATTGTCATCACCACGAAACAAGGTATCGAAGGCAAGCCGAAAGTCAATTTCAGCTCTTCGTGGACCTACAACGAGATCTCCAATAAGGTGGATCTGATGGATGCATACGAGTTTGTTGATTTCCAGACGGACAAGTATGCCATTTCCGGAGGCACGAACATCTACCTTGAACATGACGGGCAGACTTATTCCCTTGAAGACTACAGGAACGTGAGGACATACGACTGGCAGGACAGGATATACAGGCCTGCATTCGTGCAGAACTACAACATTTCGCTTTCCGGAGGAAGCAAGGAGGCAGGCAACCGTTACAATGCCAGTTTTTCTGTCCTTGACCAGGACGGAATCATTGTCAATTCCAATTTCCAGAGATATCAGGGAAAGATCAACTTCTCGCAGAACATAGGCAAGAAGGTTAAGGCCGACCTTAATGTCAACTATTCCCGCACTATCACTAAGGGGACCAATCCGACGTCGGCACAGCAGTCGTCATCCGCATCAGGATGGCTGATGTATTCCGTATGGGGCTACCGTCCGGTAAAGCCTATATGGGATGAGGGCTCCGATGACGAGTTCCTTAACTCTCCGTTCGACGAGCAGATTGCCGATGCCAGCGACTACCGCTTCAACCCTGCCTTGTCCGTCCGCAATGAATACAGAAGGACTGTCCAGGACTATCTCAACGGGCAGCTGGGGCTTACATGGACCATCATTCCTGATCTTGTGTTCAAGACCACCGGCACCTACACTTACCAGAACCGTCGGAGGGAGGAGTTCAACAATTCCATGACCTACACCGGGAATGAGCGTTCCCCGTCAGGAAATGGCATCAACGGGGCAATCTACTGGACCAACTGGGTGACATGGCTGAACGAGAACACTCTCACATGGACAAAGCACATCAAGAGAAAGCATCATCTCAACCTGCTTGCCGGTATCACTTTCCAGGGCCAGACAAATGACTACAAGGGTACGAGATCCACGAACATGACTACCGAAGCCCTCGGTCTGAACGGGATGCACACCGGAAACTACCAGACCGTCACCCCGTGGGAATACAACTGGAGGATGATGTCAGGACTGTTCCGTCTGCAGTACAACTACAAATACAAATATTATCTTACGGCGTCATTCCGTGCCGACGGCTCGTCCAAGTTCCCTCCTGGGAACCAATGGGGCTATTTTCCGTCAGGGTCATTCGCATGGAACTTCAACAGGGAAGATCTGCTGAAGGACAGCAGCTGGCTCAAGAACGGAAAGCTGCGCCTCTCATGGGGACTTACTGGAAACAACCGTACCACCACTCCGTATGACTTCTATGCGCAGATAGCCACCACTCCGGGAAGCAGTGACTCATATGACTATGTGTTCGGAGGTGAGATCGTGTCTGGCTATTATCCTGCCAATATGGCCAACGATGACCTGAGATGGGAGACCACAGAACAGTGGAATGTGGGTCTTGACCTTTCATTCTTTGAAGGTGACAGGATCAAACTGACGGCTGACTGGTACATGAAGAATACATACGACCTCCTGCTGCAGGCCACGATGCCGTCCTCCACCGGCTATGAATCGGCGATGATGAATATAGGATCGATGCGCAACAGCGGTGTGGAACTTTCTCTGGAGACAGTTAATATCAACCACAAGAATTTCCAGTGGACCACATCCTTCAACATTGCCTTCAACCGCAACAAGGTGACTGCCCTGACCAGCGGCCAGCAGTCCCTTTTGACTTCAGTATATTGGGAACAGAGGTTCAACAGCCAGTACCCTTACATAACCCAGGTAGGGAAGCCGTCAGGAATGATGTACGGTTATGTCTACGAGGGCACATACAAGGCCGACGAATTCACCGGGAACTATCTTAAGGACGGCATACCGTACATGTCCAGCGTAGGCAAGGATTCGGTGAAGCCCGGAGACCCGAAATACAGTGACATCAACGGTGACGGCATCATTGATGACAACGACAGGACCATCATAGGCTGCGGTCAGCCGCTTCACACGGGCGGCTTTGGCAACTCCTTCTATTTCTACGGGTTTGATCTCAACATCTTCTTCACTTGGAGCTACGGCAACGACATCCTCAATGCGAACCGCCTCATATTCGAGAACGGCAACATATCGAATCTCAACCAGTTTGCTACCTATGTGAACAGGTATGATTCCGTCAAGAATCCGGACAGCGACATTCCTGCCATAAATGCCAACGGGATGTTCGTATATTCGTCAAGAGTTGTTGAAGATGGCTCCTATCTGCGTTTGAAAAACATTTCCTTAGGCTACACTCTTCCGAGAAAGGTGCTCAGGAAAATGCATTTCGACACATTGAGGGTGTATGTATCGGCGGACAACATCTGGACATGGACGAAGTATTCGGGACCTGACCCGGAGGTTTCCACGAGGAATTCAGTGCTGACTCCAGGATTCGACTGGTCGGCATATCCGAGGGCCTTTGGTCTTACTGCAGGTCTGTCATTCACATTCTGATGTTTAAGGAGAATTTGTCATGAAGAAATTGAAAAATATATCAGCCTCACTGCTTCTGATGCTCGGAGCGGTGTCCTGCAGTTTCCTTGATGTTGATCCGGAGGTGATTACGGACGATACATATTATAATTCAGAGGAAGAGGTTCTCTATGGGCTTGCAGGAGTGTATGGTGCCATCAACAATGAGGCTTTTTACGGGAACTATTATTCCCTTATGCTTTCAAACACGGACGACCTGTGCTATTACAACAGGAATACGGCCAACAATTATTCGGTATGGTATCAGCATGATGCCAGCTCTCCAGAAATCTATGATGCGTGGACTGAAATATACAAGGGTATAGGCAATGCGAATTCGTTCATGGAAGCCATTGCGGATTCCGAGTATGATTCGGATCACAAATATTGGAACGAGGCACGCTTCCTGAGGGCTTATTATTATTTCATACTTGCGCAGGCATGGGGAGATGTGCCTCTGAGGACGGAAGCCACCACCTCTCCATCCAATGTGGCATGCCCGGCTACCCCTCAGTATGATGTGCTCCGTTGGGTTGTGACTGAGATGGAAGCTTCTCTGGATCTTGCGGATACAGACCTTACTGAATCCCCTTCAAGGGTGACCAAGACGACAATGTGGGGAATATTGGCGAGAGTCTATCTGTTTATGGCAGGGGAGACCGTGTCCGGCAACAGCGCAAACAGGCATGATTATTACGGAAAGGCCATGGAATATGCCGATTCCGTGATACAGAGCGGGCTGCACAGACTCAATCCTAGCTATTCGCAGGTGTTCATCAACATGATAAGTGATGAATATGACACCGAATACCATGAGTCGATGTGGGAGGCGGACTTCTACGGCAACAGGTCAAGTTCCGACAACTGGAGCAACGGCCGTATCGGCGACCTGATAGGTCTGATGAGCCAGCCGACCGGCAATTATGACCAGGTGAACTGCAACTTCTCATATGCGCAGTACAACGGCTCCCTCAAGTTGTGGAACTTGTATTGGAATGTGGACAGAACTGACAATGAGGCTCAGCTTGAGGATGATGAAGATCCGCATTGGGATGCCCGCCAGGCCTGGAACATGTGCCCGTACAATTATCAGGGCGGTACATTGAGCCAGGGAAATCAGGTGATAGAAGAGTGGACTGCCGGAGTCGACAAGACCCCGTACAGGGAGTCATCAAGGACCACATTCGATTATCCGTCCATTTGCAAGGCAGTACGCAATTGCGGCAAATACAGGAGAGAGACGATTTATGAGGGAGTGAAGGGCGACAGGGGAACATATACTCCGGTCAATTATCCTATCCTCAGGTATTCCGATGTGCTGCTGATGTATGCAGAAGCATACAACGAATATAATGGCGCCCCTTCGCAACAGGCCTATGACTATGTCAAGGAGGTGCGTGACAGGGCAGGCATATCTACAAGGGATTTTTCGGAATATTCAGACTACGCGTCATTCCGGGACTTTGTCCGTAATGAACGGGGCAGGGAGCTTTGTTTCGAGTCGCTGCGCAAATATGATCTCATAAGATGGGGCATCTTCGTTGAGAGCATGAAAGGATATATTACGGATTCGCAAAGCACGGACTGGACCGGCAACACTTCCGATGTGGTGCGCAGCATGGCATCATCGGTACAGCAGCGTCATATTGTGCTGCCGATCCCGACCATAGAGCTCGGTGTCAACGAGGCACTTGTACAGAATCCTTTGTGGTAGAATTGAACTTGCAAACGCTTATCGATATGAACAGACGTCTATTGAAATATACGGGGCTCTTTCTGGCAGCATGCCTTGCCGCTGCAGCCTGTGAGCAGACCAACATATATTCGGATATTGACTATAATGTGACGCTGGACGCGTCTAATACCTACCTCGCCGGGGATCCTGTCCGTTTCAACATATCGGGCAACCCGGACAATCTCGTGTTCTACAGCGGGGAGGAAGGGTATGAATATGCCAACCGCAACCGTTATGAAATCCCTGAGGAGGATGTTATCGCCATGACCCTCGACCTGCAGATTCAGCATCGTTCCGGCAGTGATACCCAGGCTCTGGACATCTATTATACGAATGATTTTGCCGGGCTGAACGGTAACGACGGGGCCGCTGACAGACAGCTGGTGCAGCAGATGTATGACGGAGGGATGCAGGGGTGGACAAAGATTGCATACAACGACCCGGGAGTGCAGCAGGATGTGTTCCTGCCTGTCACGACGGACATTGAGGACTGTATTTCCAATCTCTGTATAGCTTTCTACTGGCATCCGAGCATGTCCGACGAGGAGCAGGACAGGATAGACACATATTGGGTCAACGGCACTCTTACTGTGGAGATTGAGGGTATGGATGTCATGCAGTATGATCTTGAGACCTTGTTCGGCACTGCGGTGATGATGGACGAGAGCATTGATGCATATCATATCAGTCAGGGAAACGGCAGCATAAGGCTTGATACCAATCAGGATATCACTTTTGCCGGCGGCCGCTATTCTGAAATCGGCCATTATTGCGAGGGATGGCTTTTCTCCACCCCGATGGGATTCAATTCCACCACTCCGGATCAGGGCACCGTGGTGAAGAATATGCAGAACTATCTGGATTCCTATTCCTACACATACGATGAGCCGGGTACATACCAGGCTGTCTTCGTGGGCAGGAATGCCAACTATCTCGGGAGCAGCGAAGAGGTGAAACAGTTTCAGGTGACCATTCTCAGCCGCCCCGTAGGCTCGGAAACAGAGTAGCATAGCTCCATCATGATACAAAGAACCCTGCCATTCCGTTGAACGGAATTTGGCAGGGTTCCTTTATTGCAATAAGTCAGTATGTTTATAATCAGAACATGTCGTATCTGTGTGACACCGGCTGCATTATGAAGGTGAATTCATAGTCGCCGTAATGAAGCCTGTACTCATCAATCGGGAGTGCTCCCCAGCTGTCGATGCAGCCCAGTCCTGACTGCACCTTGTCGATGCAGATGTTGGTGCTGCCGGACTTGACGAGGTCAGAAGGATGCCTGTTGTCCTTTGCCGGACCGTCGTCAAGCATTTCGATGCTGTATTCGAGGGCGGAGGCGGAGAAAGGCGCGTCGCTGTGGAAACGGAGCCCGTTCCCAGCCGCATCAAGCACTTCCCACCATCTGAGTCCGGCCCTGGTGCCGGTTTCCTGAGGACGGATGTAAGGGTAGAACTGTTCTTCCACGGTCTGCCTGTAATGGCCGGTGAGGGCGGCATGCTGCCTGTCGGAATAGTTCTCGAAAGGACCTTTGCCGTAGTATTCCACCATGTTGTAGCTTTCCGGCATTTCCATCCTGAGGCCGAAGCGGAACATGTCAGGGATATCTTTTCCTTCATCTGCCTTCATCCTCTGCGTGACTTTCACCGCGCCCATATTGTTGACTGCATATTCCATCACAAGGGAGGCTCCGACTTCCGGAACAGTGTATTCTGCAGTGACATATGCCATGCCTTCCTTGATTTCATGCTTGAGGGACTCAAGTTTGAATGACGGGTTTTTCCATATCCTGTACTTGTTCTGGAGGTTGGCTCCGTAGTCATTGTCTGTGCCGGCTCTCCAGAAGTTCGGCCTTAGCATCGTTCCTTCTTCGAGGAGGCTGCGGCCGCAGCTTTCATAAAGGGAGATGAATCCGTCTGCCTTGTTGAATTCCAGCCTGAAATTCTCTCCGGTCAGGATGAGGTATCTCCGGTCATTTTCAGCAAAGACAGGAACGGGGATTTCTTCATTGGAACGTACCGCATTTTCAAAAGTGATGTCGTAGGCATATTCCGTGAGAGGAATCTGGTTGTATGCCACCGTATGTCCGGCAGGCAGGAGAGTTTCAGCCTTCTTGAGCCTGAAATAGACATTCAGCATCCATTCCTTGCCTGCGCAGAGCTCAGACGGGTCGTATCCGAGGGCTATCTCGGCCGTCTTCTGAGGTGCCATATCAAGATTTTCCACTATTCCCTGCTGCATGACCTTCCCGTCTGCGAGAAGTTCCCATACAAGCCGGTAGGCGGAAAGGTCGCGGAAGAAATGCTCATTGAAGACTGATATGGTCGCTTTTGAAAGGTCTGCCGGAGAGGCCCATACAGGCTGGTAGATGTGGCGTACCTCGTATGCGTGCGGGTTCGGCCTCCTGTCCGGGCTGATGAGTCCGTTGTTGCAGAAGTTCTGGTCCTTGTCCACATCGTATCTGTTGAAGTCCCCGGCATAGCCGTAGAACATCTTTCCGTCTTCGTCAAACCATCTCGGCGACTGGTCCACGAAGTCCCAGATGAAGCCGCCCTGGTATGCCGGATATTTGCGTACAAGGTCCCAGTATTCCTTGAATCCGCCTTCCGAGTTGCCCATCGCATGTGCGTATTCACATTGGATTAGCGGCTTGGACGGATTGTTTTCACAATATTTCACGCAGTCTTCATAGCCGAGGTACATCGGGCAGTATATGTCCGTGAAATCATTCTTCCCTGCCCGTTCATACTGTACGGGACGGGAAGGGTCCTCATTCTTGACCCAGTTGTAGCATTTTTCGAAATTCACCCCGAACCCGGCCTCGTTGCCGAGGGACCAGAAGATTATGGAAGGGTGGTTGAAATTCCTCTGCACATTCCTTTCGTTCCTTTCAAGGTGTGCCTTCTCGTACAGAGGGAACTTGGCAAGGCTTTTTTCCCCGTAGCCCATTCCGTGCGATTCGATATTGGCCTCAGCCACCACATAGAGCCCGTAGCGGTCGCACAGTTCGTACCAGTATGTATCGTCAGGGTAGTGGCAAGTGCGCACTGCGTTGATGTTCAGCTGCTTCATGCGTAGGATGTCCTGGAGCATCCTTTCTTTTGACACCATATATCCTCCGTCCGGGTCCATCTCATGCCTGTTGGCCCCCTTGAAGAGGACAGGCTGCCCGTTGACAAGCACCTGCGCGTCCTTCAGCTCTATTTTCCTGAATCCGACCTTCACCGGTATCACTTCCTCCGCTCCCTTTGCCGAGCTTGTGGCGGTGAGGGTGTAGAGATACGGGGTTTCTGCAGTCCATTTCTCCGGTGCCTGCACTTCCATCCTGACGGTATGCCGTCCTTTACGGCCGGTGAGCTGCCGCTCTGCGACGGCATTTCCTGACATGTCGGTCAGGACGAGGGAAACATTGCAGTTCCCGGTGAGGTCGAGAACGATGTCAAGTGAGCCGTCCTCATAGCCGGCATCGAGATCCGGAGTTACCCTGATGTCCTGGATCCTGACCTTTTCCCGGGCATAGAGCCAGCAGTCGCGGGCCACGCCAGAATATCTCATGAAGTCCTGGTCTTCGAAATATGATCCGTCGCACCAGCGGAACACCTGGAATGCGATGAGGTTCTTGCCCGGCTTCACATATTTCGTGATGTCGAATTCGGCCTCAAGCTTGGTGTCCTCGCTGTAGCCCACATATTTCCCGTTGACCCAGAGGTACATGTTGGATGAGACGCTGCCGAAATGTGCCAGTATCTGTTTGCCGGACCATTCGGCGGGAATTGTGACTTCACGCCTGTATGAGCCTACATGGTTGCCTTCTACAGGCACGACAGGAGGGTTGTTTCGGTACTGGTACTGCCATGCGTATCCGATGTTGTTGTAGAGCGGGTCGCCGTATCCGTTTAGTTCCCAGATGCCGGGCACCTGGATGTCGTCCCAGCCCTTGTCATTGAATCCCGTCTGCCAGAAGTCCGTAGGGCGCATGTCAGCGTCCTTGACCCAGAAGAATTTCCATGTGCCGTTGATGGACATGTAGTTGGAAGATGCGCTCTTGCATCCTTTTGCGGCTTCTTCGGCATCGGCATAGGCAAAATAGCCTGTGTGCATAGGTGCCCTGTTTACGGCATTGACCAGCGGGTCCTGCCATTCCGTCTGTTCCGCTGACAGGTTTGCAGCCAGACAGGCGGACATGAGGGCGAAACTGATTCTTTTGGTTATCATGTCTTTATGTTATGGATTATTATGAATAATGGCAAAAAACTTTCTGAAAGTTTTCAAGGCAGGTTACAGGTTTCTTTTCACTCGCACAAAATCTTCACAAGATAATAAGAATCTTCCGGATTTCAATATTTTTCGATGACGAAAGCATAAACGGGCGTTTCCGCGTGCTTTTGCGAATAGCCGGAAATCTTTTCCGGCATGGCCCGGTGCGGATGTCGGAGCTTTTGTTGCGGAATAATAAAAAATCTTACGATTTTCATAGCAATTTGATATATTTTATATACATTTGTGTGCATTTTAAAACAAATAGATTATAAATCCTAACCACTTTATGCAACACAAAGTAATAGATACTAAAGATGTTGTGATAAGGTTTGCCGGAGATTCGGGAGACGGAATGCAGCTCACCGGATCTCTTTTTGCTGACATGTCGGCAATCTACGGCAACGAACTCTCCACTTTCCCTGATTTCCCCGCTGAAATAAGGGCTCCTCACGGGACTCTTTCCGGTGTATCCGGTTTTCAGGTGCACATCGGAAGCGGGCACATCACAACTCCCGGGGATTTCTGCGACCTGCTTGTCGCAATGAATCCCGCTGCATTGAAGACAAATGCCAAATGGCTGAAACGCACTGCAATGGTGCTGATTGATGAGGACGCCTTCGACGAACAGGGCCTTCAGAAGGCCGGCTTCAAGGGGAATCCCGTCACGGAACTCGGCATCGAGGACCGCACCATCATCGTCGCTCCCATCACCTCCCTCACTGAAGAGAGCCTGAAGGACAGCGGAATGGACATAAAGGCGGTGCACAAATGCAAGAACATGTTCACTCTCGGAATGGCCTGCTTCATTTACAGCCGTCCGGTGGAGTACATATACCAGTATCTGGAAAAGAAGTTCGGGAAAAAGCATCCTGAAATGGTGGCCCCGAACAAGAAGGTCCTGAATGACGGCTACAACTATGCCTCGAATATCCAGGCCATTCCGAACACCTACACCATAGAGCCGGCGCACATGCCTAAGGGGCTTTACCGGAACATAACCGGCAACCAGGCCACGGCATGGGGCTTCCTTGCGGCTTCCGAAAAGTCCGGCCGTCCGCTGTTCTGCGGTTCGTATCCCATCACCCCGGCCACTGCCATCCTTGAGGAACTTGCCATATACAAGAGCCTCGGGGCCAAGACGCTCCAGGCCGAGGACGAGATAGCGGGAATATGTACTGCCATAGGTGCGGCCTACGCCGGAGACCTGGCCGTCACGACCACTTCCGGACCGGGCCTTTCGCTTAAGTCCGAGGCGCTCGGTCTTGCAGTGATGACCGAACTTCCTCTTGTGGTGGTGGATGTGCAGCGTGCAGGCCCTTCCACCGGTATCCCTACCAAGACGGAGCAGTCCGATCTGAATCAGGTCCTTTACGGCAGGAACGGGGAATGCCCGCTTGCAGTGGTTGCCGCACATTCTCCGGCCCATTGTTTCGACATGGCATTCCAGGCTTCCAAACTGGCTCTGGAGCACATGATGCCTTTGATAATGCTCTCCGAAGGCTTCCTCGGCAACGGTTCGGAGCCGTGGAGAATCCCTTCCATGAAGGATTATCCTGAGATACATCCTCCTTTTGCGGGAGAAGGGGACATCCCGTTCCGTCCTTTTGCCCGTGATCCTCAGACCATGGTCCGCAAATGGGGTCTTCCAGGACAGAAAGGATTTGAGCACAGGGTCGGAGGGCTTGAAAAGAACCACGACGGAGTGCTTTCTTCCGAGCCTCTGAACCATGAGATGATGGTGCGTGAGCGTGCAGAGAAGGTGGCACGGCTCGCTGATGTCATCCCTCCTCTTGAAGTGACCGGCTCTGAGTCCGGAAAACTGCTTGTGGTGGGCTGGGGCGGCACCTACGGCCATCTTTACTCGGCAGTGATGCAGGAGAGGGAAGCCGGAAAGGATGTGAGCTATGCGCATTTCGACTACATCAACCCTCTTCCGCGCAATACTGCCGAAGTCTTCGGACGATACGAAAAGATACTCGTATGCGAGCTGAACAGCGGGCATTTCGCAAACTGGCTGAGGGCACAGTATCCGCAGTTCACATATCTTCAGTGCAACAAGGTACAGGGGCAGCCGTTCCTCGTGCAGGAACTTGTTGCGGCCATGGATGCCGTGCTGTGATGGAGCCCGGGCAGGGGACAAAGGTGTAAAAGGTTCATATCCTTCAAAGAATACAGTTTTATGGAAAAATATACATTCAAGGATTTCAAGAGCGACCAGGAGGTGAGATGGTGTCCGGGCTGCGGTGACCATGCCGTGCTGGCCGCACTCCAGAGGGCCATGCCGAGGGTGAGCGAGATTCTCGGCTATGACAAGGAAAGATATGTCGTGGTTTCCGGCATAGGATGTTCCTCAAGGCTTCCTTATTATATGGATACATACGGCTTCCACAGCATACATGGACGGGCCACGGCCATAGCCACCGGCATCAAGGTGGCCAATCCGGAGCTCACCGTGTGGCAGGCCTGCGGTGACGGCGATGCGCTTGCCATAGGCGGAAACCATTTCATCCATGCCGTAAGAAGAAACATAGACATCAATATAATATTGTTCAACAACCGCATCTACGGCCTTACGAAAGGGCAGTATTCTCCTACATCCAAGTTCGGGGCGATAACCAAGACATCCCCCTACGGGACCGTGGAGCACCCTTTCAATCCGGGAAGCCTTGTGCTTGGCGCCAAGGGTACATTCTTCGCACGCGGGCTTGACTCGGAACTGAAGCTGAACGAGGAGATCATGGTGGCTGCAGCCGTCCACAACGGCACATCAGTCATGGAGATGCTCACCAACTGCGTAATCTTCAACAACGGGGCCCATGCGGAGATTTCGGACAAGGAATACCGTGCGGACAGGACCATAGTGCTGCGCCACGGCGAAAAGATGATCTTCGGAAAGAACCGGGACAAGGGGCTCGTCCTCGACGGGCTGAGGTTGAAGGTGGTCACGATAGGGGAGAAGGGCATCACTGAGGATGACATACTCACCCACGACTCCCACAGCGACAACATAGGCATACACATGATGCTTGCCGACATGAAATGGCCGGAGTATCCTGTGGCTCTCGGTGTCATCAGGGATGTGAATGATGTCACCTATGATGCCGCTGTCAGGATGCAGGTGGAACAGGTTGCCGCCAAGTCGAAGATCCATTGCGTGGACGATCTGCTGCACAGCGGCTCCGTGTGGGAAGTCAAATGATATGTATATCAGTTTATCCAAACTTCAAATAATCAAATCAAAATCATGAACACAAATGAAATAATGTCGAGGCTGCAGGCCAAGTACGGCAATGAGAAAGAGTATCTCCAGGCTGTGCGTGAAGTCCTTGAAACCATTGAGGATGTCTACAACAGGCATCCGGAATTTGAGGCGGCAAAGATCGTGGAAAGGATCGTCGAGCCGGACAGGATATTCACATTCAAGGTGACATGGGTGGATGACAACGGAGACATCCAGGTGAACACCGGATACAGGGTACAGTTCAACTCTGCCATCGGCCCGTACAAGGGAGGACTGCGTTTCCATCCTTCTGTGAACCTTTCCATCCTGAAGTTCCTCGGCTTCGAGCAGACTTTCAAGAATGCCCTCACGACCCTGCCTATGGGCGGCGGAAAAGGCGGTTCTGATTTCAACCCTAAGGGCAAGTCAGATGCGGAGATCATGCGTTTCTGCCAGGCCTTCATGCTCGAACTCTGGCGCAACATCGGCCCTGACACTGATGTTCCTGCAGGTGACATAGGAGTGGGCGGCCGTGAGATAGGATATCTCTTCGGCATGTATAAGAAGCTTGCCCGCGAGCACACAGGTGTCCTTACCGGAAAGGGACTCACATACGGTGGCTCTCTCATCCGTCCTGAGGCTACCGGTTTCGGAGCAGTATATTTCGTGCAGCACATGCTCCATCTCCAGAACAAGGACATCGCCGGCAAGACCGTGGCCATTTCCGGCTTCGGCAATGTCGCATGGGGAGCGGCCACGAAGGCTACTCAGCTCGGAGCCAAGGTAATCGCCATTTCAGGACCTGACGGTGCCATCTACGACCCTGAGGGAATGAACGATGAAAAGATAGCCTATATGCTGGAGCTACGTGCCTCCAACAATGATGTGGTTGCACCGTTTGCAGAAAAGTTCCCTTCTGCCACCTTCTACCCCGGCAAGAAGGCCTGGAGCATCAAGTGCGACATCGCCATGCCTTGCGCCTTCCAGAATGAGCTTACCGGAGCAGATGCAGAAGAATTGATAAAGAACGGCACATGGTGCTGCGCCGAGGTTTCCAACATGGGATGTACCCCTGAGGCCATCGCCACCTTCCAGAATGCAGGCATCATGTTTGCCCCGGGAAAGGCTGTTAATGCCGGCGGAGTGGCCACTTCCGGCCTTGAAATGACCCAGAATGCCATGCATATCAGCTGGAGCGCCGAAGAAGTGGACAAGAAGCTTCATGAGATCATGGCCAACATCCACCATGCCTGCGTAGAGCACGGCCGCCAGCCTGACGGCTACATCAATTATGTCAAAGGCGCCAATGTCGCCGGCTTCATGAAAGTCGCAACAGCCATGCTGGAGCAGGGCGTGATCTGATGCCGGATATTCCGGACATGTTTACGGTATCGCGTAAGCGTTTAAAGTCTGCATATGGTACGGTAATTACCGTTTTGCACCATGTGCAGACTTTTTGTCTGCAGCCATTTGTGCCGTATCATGTTTTGAAATGTAATTCTTTCCTGGTGTCCGGTTGTAATATGTAAGTGTGATATGCTCCCAAAAAGAGCCGGTATAGCTCCATGTTTCCGGTCTGTAGTTGTATGTCGGTGGCATTTAATAAAATAAAAATGTCATGCCGCAGAATGATGTCAATAAATTTTTAAAACCGTTGCTTTTTATCTGCAAATGCCTTATTTTTGATGATGCCTTAGGGAATATGACATCCGGCAATATACAAATCTGCTTTATTGTATATCATCATATTCATATAATCAATCAATATTATGAAAAAGACTATGTCATTCAGATTGGCAGCGGGCATATTTGTGCCGTTTGCCGTAGCGGGGCTCTTGGCTTCGTGTGAAAAGGCCCCGGAGAATCAGACGGGGGGGGAAGATAGGCTGATTCCCTCTGTAACTGTAACTGCCGGACAGGCAGGAGAAACCTCTCTTACTTTCAATCTTGCTCCTGTCAATGCCGCAGAAGTGAAATATCTTGTGCAGCCTGCTTCGGAACAGGCTCCGGGTGCGACAGCCGTCATGTCAGATGGCAAAGAGGCTGATCCGACAGAATCAAAAGACTATACGGAAGAAGGTCTTGTCGCTGCCACGGATTATGTGATATATGCTGCGGCGCGCAATTCGGAAGGGCTGACATCACTGGTGGCAGAGGCGGAGATGACTACCGCCGCACATGTGCCTGTCTATCCTGAAATCACACTTTCCGATGTCAAGATTGATGGCACTACGGCCTCATTCACCTATACTTTGAGTTCTGCCGAATCGGCATATTATCTTTATCTGCCTTCTACTGAGGATGAACCTTCCGCGGAAGATCTGTCTTCCGGAGGCACTGCCCTTTCAACGGAAACTTTTGAAACTGTAGTCATAGAAGGCCTTTCCTATTCGACATCATATGTCCTTTATGCCGTGGCAAAGAATGCCGACGGTTATTCTTCTGTAGCGTCAAAGCCATTTGAAACCGATGCTGCCCCTGTAGATCCTCCTGCAGTAGGGGACTTCTATTATAGTGACGGTACCTGGAGCTCCGGCAATGAAAGCCCTGTTTCCGGCAAGACTGTCATCGGCGTGGTGTTCAAGACCGGAGCTGCCGAGTCTGATCGGTCGGACTATTCGCAGGCAGGGCTTGATAATGTCAATGGTTTTGCTGTTGCTCTTGAAAATGTCAGTACAGTGATTGATCATGGGTGGTACACTCAAAATGTCAATTCCTTTGGATTTTCCTCACAGGCATTTGATTGTACATCTTCTGATCAGGATGATTTCAGCGGATATTATAACTCGCTGGCTTTAAAATCAGCGGCAGAAAATGCTTTTGGTTCGTTGACTTCGGACAATTGTCCAGCCATATATTACTCAATGGTATTTTTTGATGATGAATATGCATCGCCTGAGTCATCAACAGGATGGTATCTTCCTTCTTTGGGACAGCTTAAAGCATTATATGATGTTAAGGATACTGTTTATTCATCATTGGATATTGTCGGAGGAAAAGATTTGTCCGCACTTGTCAGTGATGATATGTATTGGTCAAGCACTGTAGTTGAAGCAACATCTGGTGAATCGGTTTATTGCACACTCTTCCGGGATTCTGAACTTGAAATCGTCCAGGAAACAAATTTGAACCGGTTGCGCTATGTGCGTCCTGTCCTTGCATTCTGATAAGTGAAAATCATAATAAAAAATAACGATTGATGAGAAAATTTCTTTTTGCCATGGCTTTGGTGGCAGTGGCAGTGTCTTCATGTAAGAAAGAGGAGGCAGAGGGCCCTGCCGGACAACTGACCGTGGACATTGAGGTCTCCGATGTCACATCCGTATCCGCATCTGTGTCGTATATTCCCTCATCGGCCGATCAGTCATATATTGCCGGCCATGTTTCTAAAGATGTATTGGACGGATTGTCTTCAGATGTGAAACATTATGTGGACGGAATCATTGCGGACATGATGTCGGCAGAGGGACTGACGCGGGCGGAGGCTGCCGCAAGGTCGAGTGTGAAAGGGAACCATACGGAAGATCTGTCCGGCCTTGATCCGGAAACGGCCTATGTGTGCTATGCCGTAGGCATTGATGAGGCCGGTCTGTATACTACAGACGCTTTTGTGGAGGAATTCATCACCACCGGGGCTTCTGATCCGTCGCAGATGCTTGAGTTCGAGATTTCCGTGTTGTCCGTGACTGCAGGTTCGGTCAGCGTGTCCGTCATCCCTTCGGACAACGGGCTGCCTTATTATTGGGATGTCATGACCAAGGAGGCATACGATGAATACAAAGGTGATGTGGGAGCATATCTGTCTGCCGCTTTGGAAGGGTTGGCCTCTGAACAAGGTGTTCCGGTGGATGTCATTGTTCCGGCCTTTCAGATCACCGGACAGGATGAGGACAAGATCCCCAACCTTCCTGCGGATACTGAAATGTATGCGTATGCGGTGGGACTGAATGCGGATGGAACTTGTTACGGGACTCCGAAAGCTGTGTCTTTCAGGACCGCTGCTCCGGGTGACCCGGCTGAATGTACATTTGAATTCAGCTTCGTCAACAGTATGGACGGTATGGAGATAACGGTGACCCCGAGCGATGACGGTGTGGGTTATTTCAATTGGGTCCTGCCGGTGTCCGAATATGTATCGGATGAAGCCATCGTTGAAAGCGTATATGAGTCGTTGCTCAGTGTCGCATCGGACAATGGCATGTCCATGTCTGAACTTGTGTCTTTTGTGTCGATGACGGGTGAATATACGGACCTGTATGACCTTGAAGAGGGAGAATATTATGCCTATGCATACGCATTGTCTTCTGACGGGAAAAATGCCGGAAAGGTGTTCAAGGAACAGTTCACTGTGGAGGCATATACTTCGGATGCGACGGTGAGCATAGAAAATGTCCGCTGGTTTGACGGAAACGACCTCGCTGATATGGATCCGCAGTATGAAGGTCTGAGAGGCGGCGCCCGTTTCCTGGCCGATGTAGTGCATTCTCAGACCGCTTATCAGTGGTATATCGGGCTCTTGCCGGGTGATTATACCGATGCCGCATCTTATCCGGACGAAACCATATATGATGCGGTGATGAGCGGCGGTGTCGTAAACAGAGAGACATTGGCGTTCAGTGTGCGGTACGGACAGCTTTCTGTCCTCGGATTCGCTCTTGATGCCAGCGGAGTGTATGGCCCTGTATACAGGCTTCTTGTGGATGTTACCGAAGAAGGGGCCAGACCTGTGTCGGAATTCGATGAATCCGGGGCTTTCGTGCCTTTCGGATTGCAGTCCGCTGCGGCAGGCCTTTCTGTCCCGGAGCATGATTCCGGAGAAAGGCTGTCCCTGACCAGCAAGATCCGGAAAATGGAAAATAAAATAGGATATAAAATGTTATTGAATAGACTATGATACAAAGAATTTTATCTCCACTGGCCTGTATGGCTCTGTCAGTTGCATGCCTCATTTCCGTTTCATGTGAGGAAAATGGCGGTGACGGTACACAGGCTGTTTCGTTGGACATAAAGGAGGTGACAGATGTGTCGGTTTCCTTCACTGTATCCGCTTCTGATGCGGAACTGCTCACATACAGGCTTGTCTCTGAATATGATGCCCTGCCGGATGCCGAGACCCTGCTCAGAACAGGCATTCAGGCCGATCCGGCATCCCAGCAGGTCTATACTATAGGGGACCTTTATCCCAATACAGGATACAGGATTGTGGCGGCTGCCCAATTGTCCGGCGGTTCACTTTCCGCTGTGGCTGAGGCTGCGTTTACGACCATGGAAACAGATGCTGTTGTGCCGTCCATCTCTCTCAGTGATGTAACCCCTTCCTCCAGTTCTGTGACTTTTATTCTTGTGCCGGAC
This sequence comes from uncultured Bacteroidales bacterium, assembly GCA_944323825.1. GTDB lineage: Bacteria > Bacteroidota > Bacteroidia > Bacteroidales > UBA932 > Cryptobacteroides. The sequence continues at coordinate 25,765 of CALUTY010000001.1, read as the reverse complement.
AGCAAGACTGAAGAGGCATTCTACATCTGTGTCCCGAAAACTTCAGGTGTGCCTGATGCAGAAACTGTGGCTTCCGACGGTTTTCGTGCCGATATCTCCGAAAAGCTCCAATATTCAGTGTCCGGACTCCTTCCTGAAACGGAATATATTCTTGCCGCAGTTGCCAGAAGTTCTGACGGGACATATTCAGAAGTGGCACATGCCGATGTCGTGACATTGGATGCTGAGCCTGCTGTCATGGGAGACTGGTATTACAGTGACGGAACATGGAGCAGCGGTTCTGAAGACCCTGTCAGCGGCAAGGAATGCATAGGAATAGTTGTCCATGCCGGCAGAAGCTCTACCTATGGTTCAGATACAGGTACATATTATACAAAGGATGGGCATTCCAGAATCGACAATATCAACGGATATGTGGTTTCACTGACGGAAGTTGCCGGCGGAACCATGTATGCATGGGGATCCTGGGGCGTCGATGGCGATGACGGGGCCGGTACTTCCCATGTCAGCAGCGATTTCATGGGATATTACAATACTTCCAGGATCAAGGCCAAGGCGGAGGAGAAGTCAGGAGGGCTCAGTCTTGATGCCGAAGACAACTACCCTGCTACATATGCCGCCGTTGTGCTTTATGAAGATGAGGTTCCTGCTCCTGAAACATCATCAGGATGGTTCCTGCCTTCGGCGCAGCAGCTTAATTATCTGATGGTCCAGCATGATGTTATCAATGCCGCAATTGAGAAGCTGGGCGGAGAGGCTGTCCCGGTATATGGTTCCGGCTGTACCTATTGGTCAAGTTCCGAATATTGGAATCAGAACGGGAGCATGTATTGGTCCTATTATGTGCGCCTTGATCCTGCCTATGTGGGTGGAAGCATTAATTATCAGCGCAAATCCAATGAATACAAGGTAAGGCCTTGGCTGGTGTTCTGAATCCCTGCATTCATGAACATATTGTTGGTTTTGTCCGGTACATTCCTGTCGGGATTGTACCGGGCTTTTTGTCTTTGGAAGACCTGTCCCTCGATTGGGACCGTAATCCGCATTGACGGTGCGGACTGTGTATCCGGAAGTTGCGGAATGTCCTCCGGAGATGTCAGAAAATTGTATTTCAGGACATGTCAATTATTATCGGAATGCTGGTTGTTTTTGTCAAATATTAACTAAATTTAGCCTCCAAAATTTAAAAACACATAAATAATACTGGAATTAATATGACACAATCAGTTTCAAAGGAGAAAAAAATCTCCAAGAAGTTGACAGTGATGCTTCCCATTATCCTCGCAATCACATTGTTCCTGTGGCTCGTGCCCGCTTCGTTCTTTGGAATTGACGGTCTGACCGTCGTGGAGCAGCGTACAATCGCAATTTTTGTTTTTGCTGCCCTGATGTGGATGTTCGAGGTGATCCCTACCTGGACAACATCTGTCCTTATCATCGTCATTATGCTGCTGACAATCTCCGACAGCAGTTTCTCATTCATGAAAGGGTCCGGAATTCCGTCGGAAATGGGGACTTTTGTGAGTTACAAATCCATTCTCGCGACATTTGCCGACCCTGTGATAATGCTTTTCCTCGGCGGGTTCATCCTTGCCATAGCCTCCACCAAGGTGGGGCTGGATGTGCAGCTCGCGCGGGTCATGATGAAGCCGTTCGGCAAAAGGTCCGAATTTGTCCTGCTCGGCTTCCTCATAGTCATAGGTACATTCTCCATGTTCATGAGCAATACGGCCACGGCCGCGATGATGCTCACGTTTCTGGCTCCGATATTGAAGACTCTGCCTCCTGACGGGAAAGGCAGGATAGCCCTTGCGCTTGCCATCCCGATAGCCGCAAACATAGGCGGTATAGGCACTCCTATAGGCACTCCGCCGAACGGTATTGCCTTCCAGTATCTCAACGATTCCCTTCATCTGGATGTGGGATTCGGTGACTGGATGCTCCGTATGGTGCCTTATGTCTATGTGATGCTTTTCATTGCATGGTTCCTGCTTCTGAAGCTTTATCCTTTCAAGCAGAAGACCATAGAACTGAAGATAGAAGGAGGTCATGAAAGGACATGGCAGACTTATGTCGTGTGGATAACTTTTGCCGTGACCATACTGCTCTGGATTACCGAAGGCATTACTGGCCTCAATTCCAATGTCGTGGCCATGATTCCTGTTGGAGTTTTCTGTACCACCGGAATAATCACAAAGGATGATCTCAAGGAAATCAACTGGAGTGTCCTCTGGATGGTGGCCGGCGGCTTTGCACTCGGTCTCGCCCTCACGAACACAGGTCTTGCCGAGCATCTTGTGACTTCGATACCGTTCGGCGAATGGTTGCCTGTGGTCGTGATCCTCGTTTCCGGATTCATCGGCTATTTCATCTCCAACTTCATCTCCAACACTGCCGCTGCCAGCCTGATAGTCCCTATCCTCTGTGCAGTTTCAGTCGGAATGGGTGAAATCCTTGATCCTGTCGGCGGAGCCAAGACTCTTGTCATAGGCGCAGTCCTCTGCACATCCCTTGCCATGCTTTTCCCTATAAGTACCCCTCCGAATGCCCTCGCGCATTCCACCGGACTTGTTACCACAAAGGACATGACAAAAGTCGGTCTTCTCATAGGCGTGATTGGCTATGTGCTCGGTTATCTGCTCCTTTTCTTTATAGGCTTCTGACCCTCACAGGAAGATTACATGACTGAAAAGCCTTCGCCGCAGTCTGCGGCGAAGGTGTTTTTTGTGATTTATAACGGTTATCCTTCCCTTGTGGTCATTCCGTGGCTGCCCCGGAATCCGTATTTATTAAAAAAATGTTACCTTTGTCGGCGTTTGGCTGAATGCCATGCATTTTCTATGTCGGATATTTGTAAAAATGATATGTAATGAATATGAAAATTCATCTGCTGGCAGCAGCAATGCCGCTTCTGGTGTCAATCCCTGCATTTTCTGCTGCTCCTGACGAAATCCTGTCCGAAGAGGTCAGTCATGAGGTTACGGCTCCTGGAACCGCAGAAAAGGATGGCCGGGGAAAAAGCGCAGTCAAGGAAGAACTGAAGAATCATTTCAGCCTCTACGGCTTCATCAGGAACTATTTTACCTTTGACTCGCGGGAGAGTGCATCCGGAACAGGAAATCTGTTTTATTACCTGCCGTTCGACCGTCAATATGATTCTGACGGGAAGGATATCAATGCCCAGGCTTCTTTCCGCTTTCTGGCAATAACTTCCCGTGTCGGACTGGACGTGACCGGCTACCGCATAGGCAAGACGGACATCTCTGCCAAGGTCGAAACGGACTTCTATGCCGGACTCAGCGGTTCCACCGGTACGGCGACGCTGCGCCTCCGCCAGGCATATATGAAGCTTGGATGGAAGGACCTTCCGATGTGCGGAGAGAATACCGCTTCCGTGTCCCTCCTTATGGGACAGGCCTGGCATCCTATGGCAGCAGACCAGCCGGATGTGATAAGCCTTGCCGTCGGTGCCCCGTTCAATCCGTTCAACCGCAGCCCGCAGGTGACCATGGACGCCAATCTCGGAAAGCATTTCACCATTACGGGGTCATTCATTTATCAGATGCAGTACACCTCAACAGGCCCTTCTGGCAGTACGGCGAACTACATGAAATACGGCATTCTGCCGGAAGTCTATGCTGGACTCACATACAGGACCGGGGGATTCCTTGCGAAAGCCGGGGTCAGTCTTCTGAGCATCAAGCCATACCAGCTATATGACGCAGCGGGGGACGGGACGGAGCTGCACAAGGTTTCAGGCCGCATGACATCCCTGTCTCCGTTCCTTTACCTGCAGTACAAGCATAAGCTTCTTACTGTCAAGGCCAAGACTGTATATGGAGGAGCTGCGGACCATCTCAACCAGGTCAGCGGCTATGGCGTGACTGCCTTTGACCCTGCTTCATATCATTATGACTATGCCGCCACACACACCAGTTCCTCATGGATGTCCATATCATACGGAAAGAAGGTGCAGGGAATGCTGATGGCAGGATATATCAACAATCTCGGTGCAGGCAAGGATTTCATGGACGGATATTGGTTCTTCACCAAGGATGGCTATAATTTCAGGAATATGGCGCAGGCCTTCCGCATTGTCCCTACTGTCGTATGGAACATAGGAAAATTTACTGTGGGCCTTGAATATGAAATGACTGCCGCCCAGTACGGAAGCAATCTGAACGCAGACGGCTCAGTGGTGAAAGACGGAACCGTATTGCCTGACGGCTCGTGGTCAGAAAGACATTGGGTCGCCAACCACCGTGTCCAGCTGATGACAAGATTCAATTTCTGACACATTCTTCCGGATAAAATAAAAATTGAGGCACCTTTAAAAAGATGCCTCAATTTTTATGTTGCCTGATTTCCGGATATCAATTCCATTCCGGTTTCAGGATGATTTGTCAATACCTGTTCAATGGCATTCCTGTCACTTTCATCCTCACCTGGCGGCGGACTGAAGCCAGAACCTCTTCATATTCTGTCTTGCCTTCTTCCGTCTTGCCGGCAATGAGGTCAAGATGGGAGGCGGCATTTGTCAGTACCGTGTCTATGAGGTTGACAATGAATTCCATGTCCTTTTCCACAAAACCTCTGGATGTAATGGCCGGAGTTCCTATTCTGATGCCTGATGTCTGGAAGGCTGAACGGGAGTCAAACGGCACCATATTCTTGTTGATGGTGATGTCCGCCTTGCCGAGCTCCTTTTCTGCCACCTTTCCGGAAAGGTCAGGGAACTTTGTCCGCAGGTCTATGAGCATCAGGTGGTTGTCTGTCCCTCCTGAAACTATCTTGTAGCCTCTCTGGTTGAATGCTTCAGCCATTGCCGCCGCGTTTGCCACAACCTGCTTCTGGTATTCCTTGAATTCCGGCTGCAGCGCCTCATAGAAGGAAACAGCCTTTGCTGCAATGCAATGCTCAAGCGGTCCTCCCTGTACACCGGGGAATACGCTCGAATTCAATATCTGCGACATCTTTTTGATGACACCCTTAGGAGTGACGAGTCCCCACGGGTTGTCGAAGTCCTTGCCCATGAGGATGATGCCTCCTCTCGGTCCTCTCAATGTCTTGTGGGTGGTGGAAGTCACGATATGGGCATATTTGACAGGATTGCTGAGAAGTCCTGCCGCGATAAGTCCTGCCGTATGGGCCATGTCGACCATCAGGATGGCACCGACCTTGTCTGCTATCTCCCTCATTCTGGCCCAGTCCCATTCCCTTGAATATGCCGATGCTCCTCCTATGATGAGTTTCGGCTTGTGTTTCATGGCGAGCTTTTCCATCTGGTTGTAGTCCACAAGGCCTGTGACTTCATCAAGTCCGTATGATATGGCCTTATACAGGATTCCGGACATATTGACCGGGGACCCGTGGGTAAGATGTCCCCCGTGTGAAAGGTCGAGTCCCATGAATGTGTCGCCGGGCTTGAGGCAGGCCATCATTACTGCCATGTTGGCCTGTGCACCGGAATGCGGCTGCACATTGGCGTATTCCGCCTCGAAGAGTTCGCACACCCTGTCGATGGCCAGCTGCTCTATCTGGTCTATCACTTCACATCCGCCATAGTACCTTGCCCCCGGATAGCCTTCAGCATACTTGTTCGTGCATATAGACCCGAGTGCTTCCAGTACCTGGTCACTGACATAGTTCTCTGAGGCGATGAGCTCGATGCCCATAGTCTGCCTTTCCTCTTCTTTTTTGATCAGATTGAAAATCTGCAGATCCTGTTTCATCTTAGATAGGTTTAACACACAAAAATACTCAAAAAATCCTTCCTTCTGCTTTCGTGTTGATAACTTTTGCTCTTTTTTAAATGGATTTCTGAATTTCACCGTCCGGATTTCTTTCTTGTAGCGGAAATTTCTGCTTTCTTTGCAGAAAATTTTGGGAGCAGGCAATGAACAGGAAATTGTTGAATATAGAATTGGGCCGTGTCAGTCCTGAGGAATACCGAAATCTTCCGGAATCGGGCCTTGCAGTTGTCCTAGATAATGTCCGGAGTGCACATAATGTCGGTTCAGCCTTCCGCAGCAGCGATTCATTCAAGGTGGACAAGGTCTGTCTGTGCGGTATCTGTGCCGTGCCGCCGTCCGCAGAAATTCACAAGTCCGCCCTCGGGGCGGAGTCAAGTGTTGCCTGGGAACATTTTGATGATACCATGGATGCCGTCAGGAAGCTCCGCTCGGAAGGCTATGTCATTGTCAGCGTGGAGCAGACTGTCGCCTCCGTCCGCCTTGACCGTTTTGTTCCAGACCCAGCTGTGAAATATGCCCTCATTTTCGGCAACGAAGTCTCCGGCATCTCCCAGGAAGTCGTCGACGCCTCCGACCTTTCCATCGAAATTCCCCAATACGGCACCAAACACTCTCTCAACGTCTCCGTTTCCGTCGGCATCATCCTCTGGGCCTTCCACCGTGGCTGACCCGTGTTTCATAAAGAATAAATTGGGACAGCCGGGGGCCCAACTTCCGGCTGTCCCATGAATTGTTCCCTGTCCGGTTATGACCAGTCTTCTATACGGCATTTGCCTGTATATGTCCCAGATATTTTGTGTCCATATCCGTCCTGCATGTCAATTGTGAATGTATAATTGTCATTCCCATTATTCGATATCTGTACTGTACCGTTGCGCAATGAGGCTTCAATCTTGTCTGATGTTGAAAAATACCAGGTCCCGAAGTAGCCTCCGTATGCAGGTTCATATACTCCACTCAGAATCGTGTTGACTTCATAGTCATCTGCCTCCAAGGCGTTGATGACAGTGTATGTACCGGACGGTATGCCGTCAGAACTTCCCGGACTGACATTTATTGAGATCATCAGCGCGTCTGACTGCCCGAAATTGGAGTCAAGGTCGTAGTCCGGACCGGCTATTATGACAGAGTAGAGGTCTGAGGTTTCAGTAAATACATATCCTTGATATGCCATGAGTGCTTGGCTCATGCCTTCCAGTTCCTTGTCCTCGGTAAGATTGCTCATATACCCTTCTTCGGACCTGTTGATGAATGAGATCTCCCCGACAAATGAATACCGGTATGCGGAGCCGTCTTCCAGCTGGAGATCAGCCTCCAAACAATAATATCCACTCTTGACGGATACCTCAACTGTCCCTCCTGCTATTTCAAGGCTTGAAGACAGCCCGTCTTCATCATAGTTGCTGAGAAAACTGTCACCGTCAGCAATGTTGAGCGTAAAGGCCTCGTGTGAGTCAGATGTGTAGTCGCATGTATATGTGCCTTCTGCGAGCGATGCGAAATCGGCATTTTCTGCCAATGTTGTGTTGAAATCAAGGCAGAGGACATATCCCGGTCCCTTGTAGTCTCCGGTGAAGCCATCAAGTTCCATGTCAGAGATGAAATTGATCCAGAGGTTTCCGGAGCCTGTGCCGTAAAGGTCTCCCTTGTAATAGGCTTCTGTTGTGACGCCTTTTGTCGGTGTGATTGTCACTTCTTCATTGTCTTCGGAATCTCCCCCCCCTGTTTCAGGAGTTGTCCCGCTTTTGCCGTCCGAGCATGACGGCAATGCCAATGCTGCATATAATGCACATGTGGCCAGAAATGGCATTTTTTTCATTTTCATTAACTGTTAATATTGGTTGAAACGATGTATGTATCACAAATATAACGACAAATAAGTAATAATGAAAATATGGTATTTAGTCCAATCTTATTCTTTCCATTGCCCAGTAAGCACCAGGTCCAGTAAGCATCAGATGTATTTTTGGCATCAGAATCGTTCATGCAGGCAAAGAAAAAGGGATTCACCCCTGCGGGCAAATCCCTTTTATCGTATTGATTCACAATGGAATCTTGACTTGTGAATCTTTTGTTCAGAGTCGGACTATTTCTCAGCTCCGGCCTTTATCGCAGCCTGCGCGGCGGCGAGGCGGGCAATAGGAACGCGGAACGGTGAGCAGGAGACATAGTTGAGGCCGATCTTGTAGCAGAACTCGACGGAGGCAGGGTCGCCGCCGTGCTCGCCGCAGATGCCGACCTTGAGGTCAGGACGGGTGCTGCGGCCGCCTTTGACGCCGATCTCGATGAGCTTGCCGACGGCACGCTTGTCGATGGTCTGGAACGGGTCGGCATCAAGGATCTTGTTGCCGAGGTAGTCGCCCATGAAGGTGCCCACGTCGTCGCGAGAGAAGCCGAACGTCATCTGGGTGAGGTCGTTGGTTCCGAATGAGAAGAACTGAGCCGTGCGGGCCATCCTGTCGGCTATGAGGGCGGCGCGAGGAATCTCGATCATCGTTCCGTACTTGTAGTCGATAGGTTCCCTGATGGTGCTTCCTTCCACTTCAGCCTTGACCCTGTCGCAGATGGCCTTCTGGAAAATGAGCTCGCGGTCGGAGATGGTCACCGGAATCATGATTTCAGGCATAGGGTGGTAGCCTTCCTGCTTCAGCTCTGCCGCAGCCGTGAAGATGGCGCGGAACTGAGTTTCGGAGATCATCGGATATGTGATGTGGAGACGGACTCCGCGGTGTCCCATCATAGGGTTGACCTCGTGGAGGGATTCTCCTCTCTTCTCGATGTCGACTTCAGAGATGCCGAGCTCCTGAGCGAGCTCTTTCCTCTTTTCAGGAGCCTGAGGCACGAACTCGTGGAGAGGCGGGTCGAGGAGACGGAAGGTCACAGGCTTGCCGTCCATGACTTTCATCGTGCTCTTGACGGAAGCCTTGATGAACGGCTCGAGCTCGGCAAGGGCTGCGCGTCTCTCGTCGTCGGTCTTGGAAAGGATCATCTTGCGCAGCTTGGCAAGAGGAATTTCCGAATTCTTGCCGTAGAACATGTGCTCGATACGGAAAAGTCCGATGCCTTCAGCTCCGAAGCTGAGAGCCCTTTCGGCGTCCTCAGGAGTGTCGGCGTTGGTGCGGACTCCGAGGGTGCGGAATTTGTCCACGATCTGCATGAACTTGATGAAGCGCGGGTTCTCAGACGCATCCATCGTGTCGATTGCCGTGCCGTAGACGAGACCCTTTGAGCCATTGAGGCTCAGCACATCACCTTCATGATATTCTGCTCCCTTGAATTTGAGGACTTTGTTTTCGAGGTCTATGTGCATCGACTCGCAGCCTACGATGCAGCATTTCCCCCAGCCGCGGGCCACGAGGGCTGCGTGTGACGTCATTCCGCCACGGGCGGTGAGGATGCCTGCTGCGGCTCTCATTCCCTCCACGTCCTCAGGCGAAGTCTCCTCCCTGACGAGGATGGCCTTCTCGCCGTTCTTGTTGAGCTCCATCGCCTCCTCTGAAGTGAAGACGATCTTTCCCACTGCGCCGCCCGGACTTGCCGGCAGACCGCGGGCTATCACCTTGGCCTTCTTCTCGGATGCAGGGTCGAGGATAGGGTGGAGGATTTCATCGAGCTGTGACGGAGACACTCTCATGACTGCCGTCTTCTCGTCAATCATGCCTTCTTCCACCATGTCCATCGCCATGTTCAGGGCTGCAACACCTGTTCTCTTTCCGATGCGGCACTGGAGCATCCAGAGCTTGCCGTCCTGGATTGTGAACTCGATGTCCTGCATGTCCTTGAAGTGGTCCTCGAGGAGCACCCTGATGCCGTCAAGCTCCTTGTAGACTTCCGGCATTGCCTTCTCGAGGGATTCGAGCTCGGCATTGTGAGGGTTCTTTGTGGCCTCGTTCAGAGGGTTAGGGGTGCGGATTCCGGCTACGACATCCTCGCCCTGGGCGTTGATGAGCCATTCTCCGTAGAACTTGTTGTCTCCTGTGGCTGGGTTGCGTGAGAATGCCACTCCTGTTGCCGAGGTGTTGCCCATGTTTCCGAATACCATGGACTGCACATTCACGGCTGTGCCCCAGTCGTCAGGAATGCCTTCTATCTTTCTGTAGGCGATGGCCCTCTTTCCGTTCCAGGACTTGAACACGCCGCCGATGCTGCCCCAGAGCTGGGCTTCGGCGGAGTCCGGGAATTCGACTCCGAGGACTTCCTTCACTCTCACCTTGAACTTCTCGCAGAGGTCCTTGAGCTCTTCAGCAGTGATGTCGGTGTCAGAGGCGTATCCCTTTGCCTTCTTCAGCTCGTCCATCATTCTGTCGAGCTGCTGTCGGATGCCCTGGCCGTCTGCCGGTTCAATGCCTTCAGCCTTTTCCATCACGACATCGGAGTACATCATGATCAGACGCCTGTATGCATCATAGACAAAACGCGGATTGCCGGTCTTTTCTATCATTCCCGGGATGGTCTCGGAGCAGAGTCCGATGTTGAGAATGGTATCCATCATTCCCGGCATTGAACTTCTTGCACCGGAGCGGCAGCTCACGAGGAGCGGGTCGTTCTTGTCTCCGAACTTCTTGCCCATAATGGCTTCTGTGGCTTTCATGGCTTCTGCGACATCCTGCTTCAGCTCTTCCGGATAGCCTCCGCACAGAGCATAGTATTCGGCGCAGCATTCCGTGGTGATGGTGAATCCTGCGGGCACAGGAATTCCGAGTTTGCACATTTCGGCCAGATTTGCTCCCTTGCCTCCGAGAAGCTCCCTCATCGAGCCGTCTCCTTCGGCATTCTTACCGCCGAAGCGGTAAACCCTTTTCTTCTTGTCTGTCATAATGTAAAAATCAAGTATTATTTGTAGAATTGTTTTATTTGTCTTTCTCTAAAACGGATATTCGTGACAATACGTAAGAATATCCGCGCTAAATTAATAAAAATAATTATATGTTGAAAATTAATGTGTTAATTTTCATTGTGTCCGGAATCTTTCCGCATAGGACCACGACTGTCCTGCCGTGCAATGGCATGTCATAGCAGACGGCTCGCTATGTCGGAAAGCTCGCTGCGTTCTCCTTTTCTGAGGTTTATGTGCTCGAACAGGGGTTGTCCGGACATCTTTTCCCCGAGGTGGGTGAGACCGTTGGAGTAGATGTCCAGATATGGCTGGTCGATCTGGAAGATGTCACCGGTAAATACCATCTTCGTCCCTTCTCCGGCACGGGTGATTATGGTCTTGATTTCATGCGGAGTCAGATTCTGGGCTTCGTCGATGATGAAGAACACCTTGCCGAGGCTTCTGCCCCTGATGTATGCGAGGGGGGATATAAGCAGCTTTTCGTCCTTCAGCATGGCATCTATCTTCATCGCCTGCCTGCTCCCCGGCTTGAAGCAGTTGCGGATTACGTTCAGATTGTCCAGCAGCGGCTGGACGAACGGTCCCATCTTGCTTTTCTGGTCACCGGGGAGGAAGCCGATGTCCTGGTTGCCGAGGGTGACTGCGGGCCTGGAAAGGATGATCTGGTCGAAGTCCCTTTCCTGTTCAAGTGCCGCAGCAAGGGCCAGGAGCGTCTTTCCCGTCCCGGCCCCTCCTGTCAGGGACACCAATTTTATCTCAGGGTTTAGGCAGGCGTCGAGAGCGAATTTCTGTTCGTCATTGCGCGGGGCTATGCCGTATGCATATTTTTTCTTGACGAGGATTATTTTTTTGCTTCTGCTGTCGTATCTGGCACAGACAGAAGACTGATTGTCATTTTCACCCCATTTGAATATATATAGCTGGTTCGGGGAAGGCTCTTCGCTGAACAGTTCGCTGTACGGAATGCCCCCCTGTCCATAGGCGAGGCTCTGAATCCTGTCATGAGGGGCATCTTCCTTTATTATGACTTCGTTCTTGGTGTATTCCACCCTTGATTCTTCCACTCTGTCGGTGAGGTAGTCCTGGGCTTCCATTCCGACTGCCTTGGCCTTCATCCTCAGGTTCACATCCTTTGTCACGAGGGCGACGAACCTGTCCGGATGGCTGGCTTTGACCCACATGGCTGTGGAAAGGATGCGATGGTCCGGGATGTCATCCTGGAAGCAGTCTTTCAGACCGTCCGGAAACGGGTGGTTCAGTTCTATCTTCAGGTTACCCAGATGCTTGCCGAGAGGGATGCCGTCCTTGCCGAACATCCGTTTCTCCGAAAGCCTGTCTATGTCGCGCATGAAGCCCCTGGCATTGAAATTCAGGGCTTCATGCCCTTTTTTGAACTTGTCCAGCTCTTCCAGCACGGCTATCGGTATCACTATGTCATTTTCCTGGAAATGCCTTATGGCCTTGTAGTCGTGCAGGATTATGTTGGTGTCGAGGACGAATATCTTCGGCAGCCTGCCCTTTTGTCCTTTCGATGAATGTCCCGTATTTCTTTCCATTGCCATATTCGGTTATTGTTCAGTGTGTTGTCCGATTGCGGTCAGTCTTCCCCCTCGGAGGAGTCCTGCCCGTAGATGAGCGAGGCAAGGATGCCTGCCACATCCGACCTGTTGCCGTGTCCGGCGGTCACTTTGCCGTTTGAGCCGCCAGGATGCCCCACGGGGTAATATGCTATGTCCTGCAGGATCAGCTGGGCATCAGTATAGTCATAGTCGCTGTCGCTGATCTGTATCAGCACGCCGGGAATCTCGGCGAAAAGGATTTTCATCATGTCATTTTCCATATAGGAAGATGCTATGCCGCTGACATCAATGTCCGCACCGGTTCCGGCACACAGCCTTCCTGCGGCTGTCATCAGACCTCCGTCCGACACTGTGACTGCAGACATTATGATTCCGTCTTCGACGAGTTCCCTCACCACCTCGTGGCAGTCCATGAAATAGTCCGGGTCACGGATTTCAGGTGCCGTGTCCCCCGGGCATCCGGCAATCCTTTCGAGCACCGACCCTCCGAGCCTGTGGGCGCAGGTGTCGAACGGGATGTATATCAGCCAGCTTTTCGGATCATCGGATGCGGTGTCAGGACATTTCCTGCGGTCAGATATCCAGATTTCTTCCTTGTCCTGCCCGAAGGCGGCATCCTCTTCCGGAATTGGTTCAGTATTGGATACCGATGTGCCGCAGACATGGAAATCAACCCGGCATGGACCTCCGTCTTCCCTGAAGGAGAAGTGTTCCAGACTGGCTCCCAGGTCATATATGTATTCTCCGGCGGCTTCTGCTGAGGCATGGAAGGCCGCCATGTTGCCTACGGGCATGGAATCCCAGTCCCATTTGGCATCGAGCCGAATGTCTTCAAGCCTGAAATGGCCTTCTTTCCACAGACCGTCAATGATTGCCGAGGCGATTTTCATTTTTGTGAAAAATGCCGGGAACGAAAGCTCGAACGGACGCGGCTTTTCAAGAAATTCGAGAGAACGGCGCATGTATTCAGCCATTTCCGTCCTGTCGTACCGGCTTATTCCGGGGGACGGGTCCCTGGACTCGTCTATCACGGGCGCAAACTCGCCCTTCCGGATGCTGACTTTTCCTGCAATGTCAGGAGGCATGCATTCTCTGAGCATCTGGGCGGGACTTTCGTCCATCCTAACGCCGTCAATGATGTATTCAGAATATAAAGCAGACGAATTCTCCTTCATAAAATTCCATTATACCCGGTAAATTTAGTTAAATTTGGCGTCAGTTCCAATGTTTCGGCTTCAAATCCGACATTTTTGTGTGTACGCCGGAACATTGTGCCATTCTGGTTGAATGGGATATTTTCCCATGCTTCCAGGGGCTGTCGCGGATAAATTATGGATTTCAATAAAATACAGAAAATGAACAATATGACTGGCAGCAATGCCGGAAATGGCTCTGACGCAGGAATGGATGATGCAAGGCCCCGGAAAATGGAGGCAGTGAGCGGACAACTGCCTTTGACCGGCAGCGGCAATTTTTCTGAAGAGGAATATGACGGGATGATAAGGAGGCTTTTTGTGAGGTTCCCTTCATTCCAGAAAGACGGAAAGTCGGCCTATAAGCCCGGGATAGCCAATATGGAATTCTTTGACCAGCTGAACGGGCATCCGCACAGGAAATATGTGACTGTGCATGTGGCCGGGACCAACGGAAAAGGCTCGGTGTGCAGCATGCTGGCCTCCGTATTGGCTTCGGCCGGACTGAAGACCGGAGTCTATACATCGCCGCATATACTGGATTTCAGGGAGCGGATGAAGATAGTGGAAGGCGCCGGAGCCGGAGAAGAAAAAGTGCCGGATGCCGCCATGGAAGGGCAGTGTCGCACAGATGCTGCCGGAATGGGTTTCCGTTGCCGGTATATAGAAAAGAAGGATGTGTGGGATTTCGTCCGGAAATGGGAGGAGACCTTCGATCATCTGGACCTTTCTTTCTTTGAAATCACGACTTCGATGGCATTTGACTGGTTTGCCGGACAGAATGTGGATGTGGCGGTGGTGGAGACCGGTCTCGGGGGAAGGCTGGACAGCACGAACATCATTTCACCTGTGTTGAGCGTGATAACCAACATAGGACTGGACCATTGTGACATGCTCGGGAACACATTGCCGGAAATCGCTTTTGAAAAGGCCGGGATAATAAAGCCGGAGACTCCTGTCGTGGTTGGGGAGAGCGATCCCGAAACAGATCCTGTATTTGAGCGGAAGGTTCTGTATTCCAATCTTTCATCCGAAAAATACATGGGAAATAGGGGCAGAATCATGTCGCTCCTGACTTTTGCCGACAAGGTTGAGCCGTCCGGATGGGACAGGCGCGGGGAGATTCTGGAGAAGATGGATCTGAAAGGGGAATATCAGGCAAGGAATCTGAGGACAGTACTGGCGGCTGTGGATGTCCTGAGGCGGACTGCGGCTTTTTCTGTGTCCGGGCTTGACATGGGGATTGTTGAGGATGCCGTGGAGCATGCGGCTGCAAGGACCGGCTTTCATGGCAGGTGGGAGACCTTGTCGGAGAATCCGCACATCATCTGCGACATAGGGCACAATGCCCACGGTCTGAAATATAATTTCCATCAGCTCAATGGGATGCTGGTGTCCGGAAAATATTCCGGGCTCATAATTGTCTATGGTTCTGTCGCCGACAAGGATTATGAATCCGTCTTCCCGCTGATGCCGGCGGATGCAACATATATTTTCACAAATGCATCAAATAAAAGGGCTTGCGGGGCTGATGTGCTTTGCTCCGGGTTTGAGGATTTCTGCCGGAGGGAGGGAAGACCTTGTCCGGAAGTGCATGTGGCAGGAAGCGTGGAGGAAGCGGTACTGATGGCACTGGACTTATGCCGGACCGGGGAAGATGGGAAGAATGATGCTGATTCCGCTGTTGGAGGGGCTGCCCCGTTGGTATATATTGGCGGAAGCACTTATGTCGTGTCGGAAGCCGTGGCTGCATTGGAAAAGTCCGGGCTGGTGTCATTTCAGGGTGATGATGGTGACCGGAGAAATCCTTAACGACGGCAGACTAATTCCCCTGGTGCTGAGCATAATGAATTTGTCGAACTGGCATTAATTTATAATCTCCGGAATTTTTCCGGATAATTTGAAAAGATATGAAGCGTCTGGCGTGTATGATACTGGCGGCTGCCGCCATTGCATTTCTGGCCGTGTCATTGGATGCGTCCATGAAGGGCAGGTCGGAGAAGTCCAAGACTGACGGCAGGGGACATGAACTGGTGTCGCTATGGAAGGAAGTGGACAGGGCAGATGAGGCGGACAGGCCTCAGGCCATGATTTCGGCATTGGAAAAAATCATTGATGAGGCGGGGCGGAAGGGTCTTGCATGGGATTTCTGTGATGCGTGGAAACAGTATTACGGGACTTCTGTAATGCGGAACTGGAAGCTTCAGGAGAGCCTTGACAAGGAGATGCGGCAGGCGGCGGAGAAATTCGGGGAGCCGGTTGTTGAATACTATCTGAAATATTGCTACAGATATTACCGGACGGCCGATTCCGCATACCGGTTCGTTGCCGCCAATGTGTCTGAAATGAAGGCTGCATGCCACAGGGCATTCTATTCCGGGGCGGCATTGGAGGACATGCCGTTCTGGGCCTATTCTGCGTTGCCGGAATTTGTCCGTCAGGGCATTTCGAATGACTATGAGTATGCCATGTGGACTCTTTTGGGCAGGTTGGATTACCGTTCCGGTGCCTGGAAGCAGGCTTGTTCCGACCTTGCCGGATATCTTGGTGACAGTTACCCTTCAGGGGCATATCTGGGGTTCTGGCGCATCAGCCTGACGGCAGGGGAAAGTCAGGAGACAGTCGGAAAGGCATTGGAAAAATTTGCTGAAAAATATGCCGGCAGAGCGATCGCCCTTTATGCTGAACAGGCCTTGCTGCTCCGAAGGTTCAATGACTTGCAGTCAGAGCTTTACGGCTATGCCCCAGGCAGCAGGACCGTTTCTGCGGATTCTCTTTCTGCTGCATTCCGTGCATTGAGGGATGATTGTGCAGCATTTGAAAAGGCAAGGGCATCTTTCAAGGGGATAGAAAAGGCTGTGGCCGACGGGTGCACCGAAGTGAAAGGTCTGATTGAACCCCTTTATTCAAAGGAAATTTCTCATGAATGGAAAGATGATACCCTGAATGTCATACTCAGGAATCTGGACAGGGCAGACCTCGTCCTGAAACATTCCGGCAAGGAGGGGAAGACGGTATTTGAAACTGAAATTGTCGGGAAGGGAGGACTGTGCTATGTGCCGGATACATTGGCAGTTGTGCTGCCTGATGTGGATGACGGGGATTATGACATTGTCACAGTTTCCGGAAAAGTGGAATGCTCGTCCTCTTATGAATGGAGGTCGGTGTCGGTGGCGCAGAATCCTGATGGAAATGACTGCAGGATTTTCGCTGCGGACTCCAGGACCGGGGAGCCTCTGAAGAATGCCCTCATAGAAGTGTTTGACAAGGGCACGCGGGTATTTTCAAAGGAAAATGTGACTTTCGGAGGATTCGAGCCTCTCGGAAGGGATTTCCGGGCAGAGTATGGTGACAGCCTGTCCCGGCTGCGGCTCAGGTGCTCATACAGGGATGCCGGAGGGCATATGAGGATGTCGAAGGAGATGACATTCAGCGGGAGTGTACAGACTGTTTCAACGCCGTCCGACTGCATGGTCAACTGCATGATATATAAGGACAGGGCGGCTTTCAATCCTGGAGATACCATAAACTTCAAAGGAGTGCTCTACTGCTTTGAAGGGGATTCCGTGAAGACACTCGGTGAGGGTGTCGGAGTGACGGTGAAACTTTATGGCCCGGACTCGGAAGTCTTGGATGAAATCCTGCTGACGACAAATGATTTCGGTTCGGTGGCAGGCAGTTTCGCCCTGCCGGAGAAGGTGAAGAACGGTACATACAGGCTGGTTCCGGAGGTGTCCGGACGCAGTATCCAGACCAGTTATTCTTCGACGTTCAGAGTTGACGATTTTGTACTGCCGACCTTTACCCTCTCATTCGATGACATCGTGGGAATCGTTTTTCCTGGCGACAGCGTGCGTGTGTCCGGCAGGATTGAAAGTTATACCGGACATAACCTTTCGGGAGCATCGGTTTCGTATAAGGTGACTTCATATTCCGATGTGATTGCCGGCGGGGCTCTCAATGTTTCCGGTGACGGCCGTTTTTCTTTCCAGTTCAAGGCAGGAAAAAGAAGTAACAGTTATTGTTATTATAATGTGGAAGTTCTTGTCACCGATGCCACCGGAGAAACATACGGATTTTCAGATGGAATATCTGTGTCATACGACCTGAGCCTTTCTGCAGTGCTGCAGAATGAGGCCGAGGGCAGCCGGGTGAACATTACCGGAAGATATGGCAGAAGCAACGCGGCGGTGCCTGACGGCGAAACGGCGGAATATTCATTTGAATTGAAGAATACATGGAGCAGGCCGGTAAACGACCGTGAAATCCTGTATTCGGTGATGCGTGGAAATGAAAAGATTGCCTCAGGGAAGACTTTTGCGGGGGAGAAGGTGACCGTGGACCTGTCGGGCATGCCGTCCGGGGAATATCGTCTGGAGGCCGAGTGTCCCGTGCGGTTTTCTGTGGCAGACGGGCGTGATTCGGTGATTGTGGCCAGAAGCAGTCATACTCTGATAAAGATGAATGAAGATGATGAGGCCCTTGATGCGGATGTCGAAAGCGTGTTCAAGGTCTTGGACGGCAAAGATATCTCCCTGCTGATGGGGGCTTCGCGCGGTCCCGTGTGGGCTGTCGTGGAGCTTTGGGGACTGGACCATGGTCTTCTTCATGCCGGTCTTGTGCATCTTGACGGCATGAGAGGGGAGTCCGGTTCGATGAAGAAGCTGGAATATGCATTCAAGGATGAATATCCTGACAAGGTGCTTCTCAAGGTCTTTTATTTCAGGAATGGGGAAGACTGGAGTTTCAGCCATGTATATAGGCGTCCTGAACCTGAAGAAGTGATGCCTCTTGAGTTCGTTTCATTTACTGACAAGTCGGCTCCTGGAGAGGAATGTGTGTATGAGGTGAAGGCGCTGCCGGGTACGGAGGTCCTTGCTGCAGTATTTGACAAGAGCACGGAAAACATTATGCCGAATGTGTGGAAAGAGGCTTGGGGGTTAAAATACGACAGGACGCCGTCCGTGTCCATAAGCTCGTTGTGCGGGAATATGTATGGAGCCGGTCGTGTCATGAGTTTCGGCCGCGGTTCCGTTTTTATGAAAAGTGCTGCTCCGAGTGTGCCGGAGGCATTGGCTGCCTCATCCGATGAGGCCATTCCGTTCCAGCTGGTGGAAGAGAATGCCACGCAGTCTGTTGCTGCAAGGAATATGGCTGATGCTGCAGGCTCCGGTGTGGAAATCAGGAGTGATTTTTCAAATACCTTGGCTTTCCTTCCTTTCCTGAGGACATCCTCTGACAGCACGGTGCGCTTTTCTTTCGATGCCTCGGACAAGATTTCTACATATTATGTGTCATTGTTCGCCCATGACAGGTCCATGAGGAACAATGTCCTGCGCAGGGAGATGCTTGTGTCCCGTGAGGTGATGCTTTCCGTGATGGAGCCGCAGTTCCTTTATGAGGGAGACAGGTATGTGATGCGGGCTTCCGTAAGCAATGCCTCGGATGAGGATGCGGAAGGCATGGTCACATTGTATCTGTATGAGAGTGAGGATTATGAAGATGATGCTCCTGTGCTTGTCATGAGCAGGCCGGTGGTCGTGCCGAAGGGCAGTACGGCAATGGAGGAGTTTGAGACAGTTGTGCCTGAGGGCGTAGATGTCCTCGGTTTCAAGGTGGTCTTCAACGGTCATGTTACAGATGCTGATGGCTCAGGCATTCCGGATGCCGCATTTTCTGACGGTGTCTTTGTGTCTGTTCCTGTGCGTCCTGCAGTCCAGTCCGTCTTGGAGTCCCATTCGGCTGTCCTTTTGCCGGGGATGTCTGCGGATTCGTTGTATGCCGCTCTGCGGGAGCGTTTCGTGAATGTTTCCGGATATGGGGCTGAGGCATCGGATGTTTCCTTGAAGGAGTTGCTGATGGAGGCCTTGCCGGACAGTGTGCTTGTGAGGGGAAAGGATGTGCTTTCCCTTGCGGATGCCATTTGTTCGGCATGTCTGGCATCCGGGCTGCGTTCCGGTTCTGTCGCGATGGAGGCTGGTGTGTCCCCGTCTGCAGGGAATGTGTCTGTTTATGATGAAAACGGCATTGTGGACGGCGGAGTTGCGGAACTTCTTTCCCGTCTGCCGGAATACACCAATGCCGACGGCGGTCTGGCATGGTTTGCCGGCATGAAATCCTCACCTGTGGTCACGGCGGTGGTGATGGAACGTCTTGCCTCATTGCGCAGCAGGGGGCTTTTGGATATTTCCATGCTTCCGGAAGGGGTTGTGGCTGCTGCTGTCAGGTATCTTGACGCCTCGATGTTTTCCGAAAAGAGCGTCCCTTCGTGGGCCGGCGGCATATCACTGCCGCAGTATCTGCATGTCAGATCCATGTTTGCGGATGTCCCGGTGAATTTCCCTGATGACAGGAAAGAATTGGCGGATTTCCGCAGGCAGGTGAAGGAATGTCTTGATGTCAAAGGCGATGATGTACTTGAGGGGCAGATCCTCGGCAAGGCAAGGCGTATGTCAGTGATAATGAATCTTGCAGCCTCCGACGGAGTGCTGGCGGGAGAACTCGGGCTGAAGCCTTCGGCACTCAGGCGTCTGTTGAGAAATGTGGAGAGGGATATGGTTTCCTTGACGGAGTATGCCGTGGAGCATCCGTCCGGAGGAATGTACTTCCCGAATGCAGTGATGCCGTTCAGAGGCCTGCTTGAGAGCGAACTGTATGCCCACTCGCTGCTTTGTGACCTGCTTTCCAGCTATGCTTCGGAGGCTGTTATGCCCGGCACGGAGGCTGCTTCTAAAGCTTCTGATGCACGAAATGCTGTTTCTGCCGGTATGGCTGCGGAAGCCAAGCGCATTGCCGACGGCATCCGTATATGGATAATGGTGCAGAAAGAAACTCAGGACTGGTCTTCTGATCCGGCTGTCCTTGATGCCGTCGCATCCGTCATGGATGGGGCCGCTTCGGTGGGGGATGTTTCTGTCGTGATATTGAGGCAGCGTTTTGAAAAGCCTTTTGACGAAATCAAGGCTGCCGGAAACGGATTCAGGATAGAACGCAGGTATTATGTGGAGAGGGTGCTCCCGTCCGATGCTGCCGGGAAAGTTTCCCTTGTCGCCCTGAAGGAAGGTGATGTCCTTTCCGTTGGAGACAAGGTGACTGCCGTCTACGAAATATGGAATGAGGAAAACCGCAGCTTCGTGAAGATGTCCCTGCCGCGTAATGCTGCCCTCATGCCGGAAAACCAGCTGTCAGGTCCTGTGTTCGGCCTGCTGCGTTCCGGAGCTTATGGAGAGACCGGCCTGTCTTCAAGGATTTCTGTCATGCCGCAGGGGTACCGGGAGGTGAAATCCGGCCTGACAAATTATTTCTTCGATGTCTATCCGGAAGAAACCACCCATATCGAGGAAAAATTCATTGTCACCCGAGGCGGCTCCTTCACCGCTCCTGTCCCGGAAATAGAGTGCCTGTATGCCCCTCACTACCGCGCCAACGGTGTTTATGACGGGAAAATGAATGTCAATTGACCCCGAAAATGAAAAAAATGAAATTTTTTGTAAAAAAGTTTGCAGAATAAAAAATCTTTCCTACCTTTGCAATCCCAAACGAAAAGAGAGGGGTTGCAAAGGTCTTTAAAATAGATTCTTTTTAAGCAAAAAAGGGAGCTTAGCTCAGTTGGTTCAGAGCGTCTGCCTTACAAGCAGAGGGTCGGGGGTTCGACTCCCTCAGCTCCCACAAGTTTCAAGTTTCTTGAAAATACTGGTGCGGTAGTTCAGCTGGTTAGAATACGGGCCTGTCACGCCCGGGGTCGCGGGTTCGAGTCCCGTCCGCACCGCAATAAACATTGAAAATCAATGTTTTGTGAAATAGACACCCGATTTTACACCCAAGAATGTAAAGTCGGGTGTTTTTCATTAAGAAGCAAAAAGAAAGGGCAAAACTTACTTTGAAGTTTGCCCCTTAATCTCATTATTGCGGCTATTGCTATTTTTCTCCACGTATAAACATGTTCTGATAGTTAATAACCAACCGTTTGAATGATAACACGAAATCCGCTCCTAATGAGCCGGAAAATAACTGACTGCCGGATTCCGTATTTTTAATGACCTCCGTATTATATAATGTAACCGTGGAGCCTGCCGCCTCAAAACGGAATTCAGGTAATACGACTGCTTTTGTTTGTGATATACCACCAAAGCCTCCACGGGAGGTCGTCTGCTCTGCTAGTCCCTCGATGGCCTCTGGAAATGTTTCCGCAAATCTATTCCCCAAATCAGATTTTACATTTCCTGTATCAAAAATCAAATCCAATGGATATCCGTTGTAACTAATCCTCACTTGAGGCGTATTTGATGACAGATACATATTCGGTTCCCCATCAGATATTTCTTGAGGAAATATGAATCTGCCAGCTTCATTGTCTATGATTATTTCCCTTGCATCTCTGATAAAATGATAACCAAGCACTCCGTCAAAGGTAAATAAAGAATCCACTTCACGGTCGGGAGGTGCAACCATAAAAACAGGATTATTATATACCATTTCTCCAACTTTCAACGAATCCGCCATAGCAAGCTTTACAAAGCCTATTTCCATACCAGATACAGGAATTGAATCTGCCAAAACCTTCAAGCCTACTTCTTCCGCATACTTTTCTGAAACGAAATTGCCAAATGAACAGCCTGTATCGAAAATATAGTTTTTCGTTATGCCGTTTACTTCTACAGGAATATAAATATGTTTGCCTCTTCCCACTGTTTTCACGATTGAGGGTACAGCAATGTCGCGGTCAGGGCGTTCAAGATAAGGCTTAGGCACATTGGCAAGTGCTTTGCCGACTTTCTCTATAAACACAAAACTATAAAGAGCTTCAAACGGTACAGAATTTTTAAGCGCATTAACCAAACCTTCTCCAACTTTTCCAGCTTGCTCATACTTTCCCAAATTCAAGAAATTCATGCCTTGCAAGGCTGCCATTCCTATTGATGTCTCTGCACCAAGCTCTGCCTGATGAAACTGCAACAGACCATCCAATGCAACGCCTGCTCTTTCCAGTTGATTGAAACCTATGCCAAGTTGCGCTTCAGACACAAGATTCAACATTTCTATGCTGACAGAATCCTTTAATATCGGATATTGCTCCCTGATCTGAAATAAATCACCGTTGTTCAGGATTTCACCCATTTTTACATCTGCCTGTGTTTGTGAATAGACAGAAGTATAACCTAAGGGAAAAGCTATCAGGAGAACGGACATTCTTTTTATAATTCCCATAACTGAAATGTAGATGATGGGCGCAAAGATAGTATATAATAATCAGCTTCTAATTTAGTAGGACGAAATTATGGGCTTTTATTGGCTAATGTGGTAGATAAAAGATTTGTGGTAGCAAGATGTTGGTTGGCACCCTGCAGAAAAATCGCAGGCATGTAAATGTCTTAAAATAGAAAATTCCGTATCTTCGTCCATCAAAGAAAATAACAGAAAAAATATGTTTACCAACAGGGAAGAAGTATTGGAAAAGGCATTACGGGTATTCGCCAAAATGAACTATGAAAAAGCCACCCAAATGGAAATAGCAAAAGCCTGCGGACTGTCAAAGGCCGGGCTGATTTATTATTTCCCTCTCAAGCAGGACCTGTTCGTGGCGGTGGTGGACAAATATGTATTTCGCACCCAGCAGTTGGAGAACAAATTTCAGTTCACGGCAGGTTCATTTTCGGAGTTTATCGACCAATATGTAAACGGGGTGGAAAATACCATGAACCGCCTTGTGCAAATGCTCGATGACGGCAACAATCCCAACGGCTGCAGCTTCAATTTCTACTACTACCATCTGCTGATGCAAGTACGGTTGTATTATCCGAATGTGGAGAAAAAGTTGGCCGCCATATTCGATCAGAATCTCCAGCTGTGGAAGTCCGCCCTCCAAAGTGCAAAAGAAAACGGAGAAATACGTCAGGATCTGGACGTGGAAGAAACTGCCTCGATGTTCTGGCAAGTCTTTTTCGGTATCTCCTTTGAGCAATCTTTCTTTAACGGATTGAATATCAAGCAGCTGTCGCAAAGACTCCATTTCATTTACTCGTTGCTGAAAGCCTGAAGCCTGGTTTCCGGCACAACCACGTACCTGCATATTATCCATATAAGGAGTTTTTTTACAACAAAACAGACCAGTTGGTTTGTTTTTGCGTTCCTTTGCGTATATTTGCCTATATGAATTTACTTTCAGCAGATAGACAACAAATACCACAAAGGACGTGACACTGTTTGCAAATACCCCCAACGCCCTGCCTGAGGAAGAGGCGGACAAGCTGTTCGCTGCCGGAGTTTCATTCCTAAGCAACAAGGCTTTTTCTTCCGCCTATATGTGCTTTGACCGTCTTCCGACCAAGGATTTCAAGTTACTGTACAACAAAGCCCTCTGCTGTTTCATGGTGGGATGGTACGATGAGTGCCACAGGCTACTTAGTGAAGCCGAACGCCTTGTACTTATGAATGCCGGCCACGGCACGGAAAGACTTCCTGAAGCGTTTCTCCGTTACCTCCATGACGAGGAGTCACCGTTCTGCCCCATGCCGCAAGGCACTCCCGAGCCGCTGGCATACACACTGATCTTGCGCCTGAAGGCGGAAGCCGCTTACAAACAGCATCTGTACGGAGAAGTCAAGGCCATTTCCTTCCGGCTGGGCGGGAAATACAAACATATTGAAACGTTAATCAATACTTCATGTAACAATGATGACCAATAAAGAAATCTACGGGCTGCACACTTCCCATGATTCGGAACCCTCCGAATTATACGAAGCCTACCGGGATGTCCCGCTTGACAGCCTGGACGAAAGCCGAAAAAACGATACCCCGCTGCATACGGCCTGCCATTTTGCAGACATGACTGCCGTAGGCATACTGCTGGACAGGGGTGCGGACCCCAATGTGAAAAACGACGAAGGCGACACACCGCTGTGCGTCATGGCACGACGCGGTCCCCGACCGGACGATGCCGGCATTGCCGGCCTGCTCCTGTCCAAAGGGGCGAGAGTGCCCCGTTCCGGCAAAGACACGACCGCCCTCATCGAAGCCGTGCGCAACCGCAATTTCCAGATGGCCGATGCCCTTCTGACGACGGGGAACCGCATTGATTCTACAGACAGGAGCGGCAGAAACGTGCTGCACGTCATCTGCTTGTCTGCCGGACTTATTGCGGACGATATCAGGCGCACGGAAGGACGGATAGCAGATTTTTCCCAGCGGTGGTATTCGGACAAATCCAAGCAGGAAACGTATGCCGAACTGGAAAACCTGCGGGAATCGGACAGACAATGCTGCCACACCGCAAAGCTCATTCTGGAAAGCGGACAGATAGACCCGGAAGAAAAGGACAGCATCGGGAAGACGGCTTTTGAAATAGCCGTGGAAAGCGGTGCACGTAAAATCGGGGCATTGCTGTCGGGACAGGATCCCGAAACGGACGAACTGGCTGCGCTTGCCGGGGGGCTGGACATCTTCCAGGCATTATGGCACAATGACATGACAGCCCTGGATGCCCTGTTGCGTTCCGGAGTAGATCCGCAAGCCATTTGCGAAGATGAAAAATTCCATGACTTCCGAGGCAAGTCGCCTTTAGGATGCGCCCTGACATGGGAGAACTTCACCGCCGCAGAAATGCTGCTCAGAGGCGGTGCCGACCCGGATTTCAGGGACTCGGAAGAACGGACGGCCTTTGCCGTATGGATGGGCAACAGAGGACATGAGCACGAGGACAAGGAAGAATGCCTGCATTTTCTCCAGTGCCTGACGGAATGCGGATGGAACCCGGAAAGCCCTGCCGACAAGGAGGGAAACACGGCCTTGTCCGTCGCCTGCCGTGGGGCCGGATATGACACGGGGGCCTGGGCTGTACGCTACCTCGTGGAGATCGGGGCAGATGTGAATGCCGCCAACATGCAGGGGCAGACTCCGGCAATGAATCTCTACGGAGGACGGTTCTGGAACGGCAATATCCCGCGTTTTGCTGCCCTGCCAAGGTCATATCCATACGACGGACGTTCCTGCACGGAACAGGATGCCGGGACACTTGAAACCCTGCTTGAAGCCGGAGCAGACATCAACGCCAGGGACAAATGGGGCAATACCCTGTTGCATTATATCGCAGCCAGCTCGACGAACGGCTCGAAGGAAGCAGCCTCCCTTGTGATGGACTTCGGCTCACCGGACGTGAACGCCGTGAACAATGAAGGCCTGACAGCCTTGGACATCGCAACGGAAAAGAATGACGAAACCCTTGTAAAATTCTTATTGAAATACAGCTGAGAAAGATATGGACAACAATATGACATTCCTGAATGCCTGCCGGAACGGACAGAAAGGCATTGTACAGATATTCCTGAAGAAAGGCGGCATCGACGTGAACAAGCGGGATGCGGAAGGCAATACACCGCTGCATTACGCCTGCCTGAAAGGTTACAG